>NZ_BMTL01000018.1 GCF_014649655.1 Streptomyces humidus
GCAGACTTCCTGCACACCTACAACCACCATCGCTGCCACACCGCACTCGGCGGCCAGCCACCCATCAGCCGTGTGAACAACCCTGCGGGTCAATACAACTAGCGCGCAGGGCCTGCACTCGGCCCCCCTGTGGCAGCGACCTCGACGAGCCGCCGCCTGTCCGCACCCCGGGCGTCCGGTCACGCCACCGGGCCCCCGGGCGTCCGTCAGGACGTCCCCCGAGGCCCGGCCCTGCGCGGGTCACGGCTGGAGGCAGGTGCGTCAGCCGCTGGTGGTCCAGTTGTGCCACCGGCCGTTGTAGTGGCAGTTCTGGTAGTAGCGGTAGCCCTTCTTGATCACGTAGACGATGATGCAACGGCTCCGTGAGCCGGTGCCGTTGTCCCCCACCATGTCGTCGGCACGGCCGCGGCCCGGCATCTCCTTCCAGCCCCCGGCGTTCTTCCAGGTGTGCCAGATGTGGCGGTTCGGCGCGATCACGAAGACCTCGTCGGTCCGCCCGTCCCTGTTCCAGTCGATGTAGCCGGCCTTCAGCTTCGTGCCGCACATGTAGTGGCCCCGGTAGCCCCAGGCCTTGACCGGGCACGAGTTCGAGGCCGTGGTGGGCGCGCCGGTGGTGGACGACGCGGCCGGCAGCGCCGTGCCCGCCAGTCCCGTCAGGGCCGCCGTGGCGACGAGGAGCGTCCTGGTGGCGATGTTCATGAGTTCTCTCCCCGTCCCGCTCAGCAGACCACGGTCCGGTCGTACCGGCCGCCGACCGTCTGGAAGAGCCGGCCGGACCCGTTCGGCATGGACCTGCACCCGCTGTCCGACCAGGACTTGACGATCACCTTGACGTGCATGGTCCTGCCGCAGAAGTTGCGGAGGTGGACCCGGACTCCCCCCTCGGGCTTGTTCGTGACGCTGGTGCGCTCGATGCAGGCGGGCGCGGTCCCGGCAGCGGTCACCCGTCCGGCCCTGCCGTCCTGTCCGGTGTCTGCCCGGTCGGCGGCCGTGGCGCCGCCGACGAGGCCGACGGTGAGGGCGGCCGCCGCAGCCGACGTGGCGAGGGCCGATGTGATCCTGCGCATGACTTCTCCTTGTCTGTCGTGACCGGTGAACGGTGCGAGCGGTGGACCGGGCCGCACCGTCCGGCTCGGCCCCACCGAGATTGCTGGCCAATCTGGAACGGGGCCAGCGGTGTCGGGGCGGTTGGGACACCGTGGGACGTCCCACGCGTTGACCTGCGAAGACGCGGGACGGGATGCCGGATCGCCGGGACGCCGGACCGCTGTGCGGGGTGGCCGACAAGGTACGGGCGGGGGATGGGGGCAGTGACCAGGAGCCTGCGCCGGGGTTGACCACGGTCGGAATATGAAGAAGGTGAGGGCTCTTCGGCCCTCACGTCCGACGGAGCGAGCCATGCCTTGGAAGGAACTGCCGGATTCGCTTGACCGGAGAGTCCGTCAGCTGGTCGTACAGCTGAGGAGAATGAAGGACCGCAGCGGGCTGAGCCTCACCTCGCTCGCGGCCAGGACGGGATACAGCCGGTCGTCGTGGGAGCGTTGTCTGAACGGAAAGGCGCTGCCCCCACGTCACGCGGTGGAGGAACTGGCACGGATCACGGAGACGGAACCGACCCGCTTGCTGGTCCTGCACGAGGTGGCCGAGCAGGCTTGGCAGCAGCGGACCGCGCCGTCGCCGTCGGTCGACGTGAAAAGCGAGGAGGACGAGCAGCGGCAGGGCACCGCCGGCCCGGCCGTACCGGCGGTGCCGCCCCACGAGGAGCGCGCCTCGGCGCGCAGCGGGCGTCGGCCGGGAGTCCCCGGGCCCGTCTTCGCCGTCAGCGTCACGGTCGCCGCGGTCGTCGGCCTGGGGGTGGGAGTGCTGGTGAGCGAAAAGCTGCCCGGTGACCGCGACGGCGGCCGAGCGGGCACCGCGTCCGCCGAGCCGACCGTACAGTCCGGTTCCTCTGCCCGGCCCGCGCCCCTCGCGCACGGCCCGGCGGGCTACGTTTTCGTACCGGGCAAGTCCTATCCCTGCGCGGTGCACCGGGCCGGTGGCCCCGGCAAGGGCGTCCTGGTCGCGGGCTACAGCACGACCCGCACCGCCGTCCTCGCCGGACCCGGCTGGGACGTGGTGGAGGCCCAGTGCCTGCTGAGGCACCACAGGATGGACCCGGGCACCGTCGACGGGGTCTACGGACAGCAGACGATCGCGGCGGTCGTGCGGCTGCAGAAGAAGGCGGGGCTGCCGGCGGACGGCATCGTCGGCCCCCACACCTGGCGGGTGCTGCGCGAATGACCACCCCCGCACCCGAATGCGCGGCTCTGGCCGAGGAACTCCGCGCGGTACGGGCCCGCACGGGCCTGAGCCTGGCGGCCCTGGCCGAGCGCACCCCGTACAGCAAGTCCTCCTGGGAGCGCTATCTCAACGGCAAGCTGCCGGCTCCCAGGCAGGCCGTCGAGGCGCTCTGCGCCATGGCGGGTGAGCATCCCGGGCGGCTGCTCGCACTCTGGGAGCTGGCCGACGCCGAGTGGAGCGGCCGCGCCCGTTCCACCGCCCGGCCGCCGGCCTCCCCGGGGCCGGGCACACCGGACGCCGGGCGGACGGCCGCCCACACCCGGCGGGTCCTGCGGTGGCGCCTGCCGGCCCTCGGCGCCGGAGCCGCTGCGGCGGCCGTCGCGATGACGGCAGCCCTGTGGCTGCCGAACCACACCTTCGGCGATCCCGCCACGCCCGTTTCCCCGGCACTGGATCCGGCCCCCGGCTGCCGGGGCAGGGCATGCGACGGCCAGGACCCCGCCCGGATGTTCTGCGGGCTGCCCGGCCGTGCCGGCGTGCTCGGGCCGCTCCACCGCACCCGCACCGGCGCACAGGTGGAGATCCGGTACAGCACGGTGTGCGCCGCGGCGTGGGGCCGGGTCTGGCACACGCGGGTCGGGGACGCGGTCGAGGTCTCGGCGCCCGGCGCACCGCCGCGCCGTGTCGTCATCCGGACCACGGCCGACACGAGCGCGTACCGCTTCACCCCGATGCTCGGCGGAGACCACCGGGCCGGTCTGCGGCTCTGTTTCCTGCCCGCCGACGGCGCGGTCCGCGAGTGCTTCCGCCCATGACGCCCACGTGGAATGACGCCCACGTGGAAGGAAGGAGCAGCGGCCGGAGGATCCACGCACGCCGGGCGCGCCAGGCACGTCAGGCGCGCCAGAAGAAGTCGAGCACTCTCAGCCGCCACCCGCATGGACGTCCTCGCGCCCGTGGACCGTCGAGAACACGCCCCAGCCGCAGACTTCACGGCCTTGGCGCCGGCCGGCGCCGCGGCGGTTCCGGTCAGCGGTCCCAGAAGTCGGCGAGCGCGTGGGCCGTCGGCAGCGGCTTGTCCAGGTTCGGCGAGTGTTCGGCGCCCGGCACGACCGTCCGGTGCGCGCGCAGGTCCTCGGCCATGGCGTCCAGGAGCGGCACCGGCCAGGTGTCGTCCCGCGCTCCCGACAGCACGTGCAGGGGCAGCGGCACCGTCGCCAGTTCTCCGACGCGGTCCGGTTCGACGCACAACTGGCGTCCCGTGGTGAGGAGTTGGGCCGGCTTGTGATTCAGCCAGCGCAACCGCATCTGTTCCAGCTTGCCGAAGCCGCGGGCCGGACCGCCGACCTCCTCGGGCGGTCCCATCGCCAGGATCGCCGCCCACACCTGCGACATGGACATCACCGCGAGCGCGTCGTGCAGCAGCTTCACCCGCTGCTTCTGGGACTCCGAGATCTCGCCGGGGCCCGAGGAGAGAAGCGTGAAGGAGACGAACGGGGAGTGGTCCAGCAGAACGGCGGCTCGGGCGATCTGGCCGCCCAGGGAGTGCCCGACCAGATGCACGGGAGCGTCGAGGGCGGCCGCCTGTGCGAGCACGTCCTTGGCCAACTCCTCCTGGGCGTAGGGCGATTCGTCCTCCGCCGGTCCGTCGGACTCGTTCTGGCCGCGCCCGTCCACGGCGATGCTCCGGTAGCCGCGGGCCGCGAGCGGCTCGTGCAGCCGGTGGAAGTCCTCCTTGCTCCCGGTGAAGCCGGGCAGCAGCAGCGCGACGCCGCGCTGCTCGACGCCGGCGGCCACGGGCGCGTCGACGACGGCGAACTCACCGCGCTCGGTCCGCAGCGCACGGGAACGCGCGCCGGGAGGGGGCGGGAAGGGGGTGGCGATGCTCGGCCTGGTCACGTGCCGAGGCTACCGGCAGGGCTCGCGACGCGCCCCCGCCGGGACCCTCCCCGAAGAATCGCCGACGGCCGGGAACGCCGACGGCCGGGAACGCCGACGGCCCGGCCCCTCACGAGGAGGGACCGGGCCGTCGGGCCGTGCTGTCCGCTCAGCCGTCCGCGGGTTCCGCGGCGGCCGTCACCTTGCGGGCGCGGCGCACCCGGGGCTTCGCCTCGGTCGCTGCTTCGGCCTCGGCGGGGGCCGGGGCGGTGGCGGCGGTCTTGCGGGTGCGGCGCGGCTTGGCGGGCTCCGCCTCCTGGGTGGCCTGGGCCGGGATCTCGGCCGCGGTGGCCGTCGTCTCGGGCTGGGCCGTCTTGCGCGTGGTGCGGCGGCGCGGCTTGGCCTCGGCCGCTTCGGCCGTGTCGACCACGCTCTCCGCGGCGGCCGCCGTCTTGCGGGTGCGGCGCGGCTTGGCCACGACGCCCTCGGCGGCCGGCTCGGCCTGCGCCTCCGTCGCCTTGACGGCCGCGGCGGCGGTCTTGCGGGTACGGCGCGGCTTGGCCTCCGTGCCCTCGGCCGTGTCGACCGCGGCCACGGCCGGAGCCGCCGCTGCCTTACGGGTGCGGCGCGGCGCGGCCTCGGCCTCGACGGCCTCCGCAGCCTGTGCGGTGACCGCCGCCGTCGCTGCCGTCTTGCGGGTGCGGCGCGGCTTGGCCTCGACGGCCTCGGCCGTGTCCACGGCGGCCTCCGCCGGGGCGGCGGTCTTGCGGGTGGTGCGGCGGCGCGGCTTGGCCTCCGTGCCCTCCGCCGTGTCGACGACGACCTCGGCCGCTGCTGCGGCCTCGGCGGGGGCCGGGGCGGTGGCGGCGGTCTTGCGGGTGCGGCGCGGCTTGGCGGGCTCCGCTTCCGGGGTGGCCTGGGCCGGGATCTCGGCCGCGGTGGCCGCAGTCTCGGTCTGGGCCGCCTGGGGCTGGGCCGCCTGGGGCTGGGCCGCTTCGGGCTGGGCCGTCTTGCGGGTGGTGCGGCGGCGCGGCTTGGCCTCCGTGCCCTCCGCCGTGTCGACGGCGGTCGCGGCGGCGACCGCAGACTCGGCCTCGACCGGAACCGTCGGCGCAGCCGTCTTCCGCGTGCGGCGCGGCCTGGCCTCGGCTGCCGGAGCCTCGACCTCGACCGCGGTCACGGCCTCCACCGGAGCCGTCGCCTTGCGGGTGCGGCGGCGCGGCTTGGCCGGCGCGCTCTCCGCGGCCTCGGCCGGTTCGACGACGGCCTCGGCCGCGGGGGCCTCGGCGACCGGCAGCTCGGTCACGGTGGCGACCGCGGCCTCGGCGGCCTTGCGGGTGCGGCGGCGGCGCGGCTGCGCCGAAGCGTCCGTCGTGTCCTCCGCGGGAGCGCCCGCGGTGTCCGGCGCCGGGCGCTGCGCCGTCGCCACGGCGGCCTCGGCGACAGCGTCGGCGGTGCCCGTCACGGTCGTCGCGGTCGCGGCGGCGATCTCCGGCGCGGGGCCGTTGCGGGTGCGGCGGCGGCGACGCGGGGTGCGCGGGGCGGCCGTCTCCTCCGCCACGGGGGCCTGCTCGGCCACGGGGGTCTGCTCTGCCGCGACGGTCCCGGTGGGAGCGGACGTCACGTCGAGCGGAGAGCCGTTGCGGGTACGGCGGCGGCGACGCGGCGTGCGCGCCGACCGCTCGCGCTCGTCGGGCCGGTCTGTGGCCCGGTCTGCCGACCGCTCGCCGGAACGCGACTCGCTCCGGCCGCCCCGGTCGCCACGACCGCCGCGATCGCGGCCGTTCCGGTCGTTGCGACCGCGTGCGTTGCGGCCGCCCGGCTCGCCCAGGTCCTCGAGCTCCTCGGCGTCGAGCCCGGCACGGGTGCGCTCCGCGCGCGGCAGGATGCCCTTGGTGCCGGCCGGGATGCCGAGTTCCTCGTAGAAGTGCGGGGAAGTGGAGTACGTCTCCGGCGGGTCGCTGAAGTCGAGCTCCAGCGCCTTGTTGATGAGCTGCCAGCGCGGGATGTCGTCCCAGTCGACGAGCGTGACCGCGATGCCCTTGGCGCCCGCGCGGCCGGTGCGGCCGATGCGGTGCAGGTACGTCTTCTCGTCCTCGGGGGACTGGTAGTTGATGACGTGCGTGACGCCCTCGACGTCGATGCCGCGGGCGGCGACGTCGGTGCAGACGAGGACGTCGACCTTGCCGTTGCGGAAGGCCCGCAGGGCCTGCTCGCGGGCGCCCTGGCCGAGGTCGCCGTGGACCGCGCCGGAGGCGAAGCCGCGCTGCTGGAGCTGGTCGGCGAGGTCGGCCGCCGTGCGCTTGGTACGGCAGAACACCATGACCAGGCCGCGGCCCTCGGCCTGAAGGATGCGCGCGACCATCTCGGGCTTGTCCATGTTGTGCGCGCGGTACACGTGCTGCTTGGTGTTCGCCACGGTCCGGCCCGCGTCGTCGGGCGACGTGGCGTTGATGTGCGTGGGCTGCGACATGTAGCGGCGGGCGAGACCGATGACCGCACCCGGCATGGTCGCCGAGAACAGCATGGTCTGGCGCTTCGCCGGAAGCATGTTGATGATCTTCTCGACGTCGGGCAGGAAGCCCAGGTCGAGCATCTCGTCGGCCTCGTCCAGCACCAGCGACCTGATGTGCTTGAGATCGAGCTTGCGCTGGCCCGCGAGGTCCAGCAGCCGGCCCGGGGTGCCGACGACGACGTCGACGCCCTTCTTCAGGGCCTCGACCTGCGGCTCGTAGGCGCGGCCGCCGTAGATGGCCAGGACACGCACGTTGCGGACCTTGCCGGCGGTCAGCAGGTCGTTGGTGACCTGCGTGCACAGCTCGCGCGTGGGGACGACGACGAGCGCCTGCGGGGCCTCGGTGAGAGCCTCGGGCGCGGCGCGGCCGGCCTCGACGTCGGCGGGGACCGTCACGCGCTCGAGGAGCGGGAGGCCGAAGCCCAGCGTCTTGCCGGTGCCGGTCTTGGCCTGTCCGATGACGTCAGAGCCCGACAGGGCCACGGGGAGCGTCATCTCCTGGATGGGGAAGGCTGTGGTGATGCCGACGGCCTCCAGGGCCTCGGCGGTCTCGGAAAGGATTCCGAGCTCTCGGAACGTCGTAGTCAGGGTGCTGCCTCTTCTGTGTGCGCGGTGCGAGGCGAGCGCGGGGGTCTTTGACGGACCGTGCCGGGGACGTCGGCGGCCTTACGGGCGAGCCGTGAAGGGCAAGCCGTTCGGCACGGGACCACTGCCGACGCTCGAGCGCTCGTACCGCTGGAGGGTGTCCCTCTGGCCGGCGTACGCAATGTGCCGTACGAGCCATGAGGGCTGTCGGGTCGGAGCCGATCGGGCCACCGACCGGGCATCCTCATACGTGCGGCCCGTCGAATATTCGGCAGGCGCATTACCACCATACCCCGGAATCGCGCACATGCGATGGCCGATTCGGTCACGTTGTGGTTGTCACAGTGCCGGGACCGGTCCCGTACGTCTTCGGTGTCACACTGACTGACCAGGGACTTCCACCGCGCGGGGAGCGGGCTATTGTGCGCTTCATGACGACCTCTGACAAGCCCGAGCCCACCGCCGCCGCAACCGGGATCGCCGCCCAGGACTGGGCGACGGCCGCCGCCGACCCGCAGTACCGGGCCGCCGTCGTGGACTTGCTGGGTGCGCTGGCGTACGGCGAGCTGGCGGCGTTCGAGCGGCTCGCGGAGGACGCCAAACTGGCGCCCACGCTGGACGACAAGGCGGAGCTGGCGAAGATGGCGTCGGCCGAGTTCCATCACTTCGAGCGGCTGCGCGACCGGCTCACGGAGATCGGTGCGGAGCCGACGCCGGCGATGGAGCCGTTCGTCGCCGCGCTGGACGGCTTCCACAAGCAGACGGCCCCGTCGGACTGGCTGGAGGGCCTGGTCAAGGCGTACGTCGGCGACTCGATCGCCAGCGACTTCTACCGGGAGGTCGCGGCGCGGCTGGACAGCGACACGCGCGGCCTGGTGCTGGCGGTGCTCGACGACACCGGACACGCCGGCTTCGCCGTGGACCGGGTGAGGGCGGCGATCGACGCGGAACCGCGCGTGGGCGGGCGTCTCGCGCTGTGGGCGCGGCGGCTGATGGGCGAGGCCCTGTCGCAGTCCCAGCGGGTGGTCGCGGACCGTGACGCGCTGTCGACGATGCTGGTGGGCGGCGTGGCGGACGGCTTCGACCTCGCCGAGGTGGGCCGGATGTTCTCCCGGATCACCGAGGCGCACACCAAGCGGATGGCGGCACTGGGGCTGGCCGCCTAGGAAGGGGCTCGCCGGGCGTCGGCGCACTGTCGGGGGCGCGCACGCGGTCCGGAGCGGCGGCGGTGCGCCCCCGGAGCCGTGTGCTCGCTCCAGCGCGCCGCACTCACGGAGCAGCGTGGCGCGCGCGGTTCACGGAGCGGCGTGGCGCGGGGTGCGATCGGGGGACGGGGGCGTGTTCGAGGGCCGGGTGCCGTGCTCAGGGACCGGAGCCGCGGCTACGCCGGCGCTGATCGTCGCCGGCGCAGGCCGGCCGGGCGCAGCAGGAGCGAGAGCGAGGCGGCGGAGACGATCGCCGCGCCGAGGAGGCTCGGCAGGGCCGATCCGGGGCCGAGTGCGCTGTGGGTGACGAAGTCGCCGAACAGGGCTCCGGCGACACCCGTCGCGTAGACGAGGGTGTGGACCGGCAGACGGTGGGAGAGGCGGGTGACCGCCGCCCACGCGAGTACGACACCGAGCGCAGTGGAGCCGAGCGCTTCCAAGATCATTTAGGTCCCTCCCGGACGGCGGGGCTGTGCACCGGTTGTCGTAGCCCGTCATACCCGTGACCTGCGAAAGGCAATCCTCCCCGGGGGTGCCTCGTGCTCCGTCCGCGACACGAACGCCGACGGCGAACCCGCCCCGGCAGGAAGCGGAGCCGGACGCCGGGCTCGAGAGGGCGGACGCCGGGCTCGAGAGGGCGGACGCCGGGCTCGAGAGGGCGGGCGGTGACGGACGTGGGTGGGCGGCGGTGCACGTGGGAGGGCCCGGCGATCACTCGGCCGAGTGATCGCCGGGCCCTCCCACGTCCGTTCGCCTACAGAGCGCCGAAGCCCACCTTGCGCGGGGCGGGCTCGCCCAGCTCGACGTAGGCCAGACGGTCGGCCGGAACCAGGACCTTGCGGCCGTGCTGGTCCACGAGGCTGAGCAGCTGTGACTTCCCGGCCAGGGCCTCGGCCACCACGCGCTCGACCTCCTCGGGAGTCTGACCGCTCTCCAGAACGATCTCGCGAGGCGCGTGCAGCACGCCGATCTTGACCTCCACGGCTATGTCCCTCCGACGGTCACGAGGTGCGCGGGCGTCCGCGCCGTACGCTGCACACATTAGCCCGGTGAGGGGATGTGCACGGCGCGACCGTCCACGCCAGGAGCGAACAGCGGGCGGGAATGAACGGGCGACCGCCCGCAGTACCGCCCCCGCGGTCAGTGCTGATCGGTTCCGTGCAGCGGGAAACCGGCGATGCCCCGCCAGGCCAGCGAGGCCAGCAGCTGGACCGCCTGGTCGCGCGGGACGCTGCGGTCGCTGTGCAGCCAGGAGCGGGCCACGACCTGCGCGAGGCCGCCCAGGCCGGAGGCGAGGAGCATCGACTCCGCGCGCGAGAGGCCGGTGTCCTCGGCGATGACCTCGCAGATCGCCTCGGCGCACTCGGTGGTGACCTTGTCGACCCGTTCGCGCACCGCGGGCTCGTTCGTCAGGTCCGACTCGAAGACCAGGCGGAACGCGCCGCCGTCGTCCTCCACGTAGGCGAAGTACGCGTCCATGGTGGCCCGGACGCGCTGCTTGTTGTCGGTCGTCGAGGCGAGCGCGCCGCGCACGGCCTGGATGAGCGCCTCGCAGTGCTGGTCCAGCAGGGCCAGGTACAGGTCGAGCTTGCCGGGGAAGTGCTGGTAGAGCACCGGCTTGCTGACGCCGGCCCGCTCGGCGATGTCGTCCATCGCGGCCGCGTGATAGCCCTGCGCGACGAAGACTTCCTGGGCGGCGCCCAGCAGCTGGTTCCGTCGGGCACGGCGCGGCAGGCGTGTGCCCCGCGGGCGCGCCGCCTCTGTCTGCTCGATGGCTGTCACGCCGCCTCCCAAAGTCGTCCTCATGCGGTGAGCGCCGCGTCGCCATCGTACTTTTCGGTAACCGTGGTGTGCGCGGTGCGAGCGCAGAATTTCACGGACTGGACGACGGCAAAAGCGGTAGAGATGGTTTCGAAACATCACGTTCCGGGCATACTCGCGCCCCGCTCCTGCTCAGCGCAGTCAGCGATAGTCCTCCTCGTCGAGCGAGACCACGCGTGCCTGTTCGATGAGGTCGCCCTCGTCGGCCCGGTCGGGGTCCACGTCCTCCAGGGAGTCGTCGCGCTCCGGCCTGACGTCGGTGGACTGCTCGGCGGCGTCGTTCTCCGGCGCCTCGACGTCGATCTCCCCGAGGTCGTCGTCCTCTTCGAACGTGCCCGGGTCGGTGGGGTCAACGGACATGGTGGGCTCCCTTCCTGCGAACGTCCCCGCGAGATGCAGGGCTACTAGCGGGTGCCCTCGCTACGAGCCTAGGAGACACCCGATTCGGACGCTATGCGATCGCTGTGCAGGGTGCCCCTGATTCCCGCCGTCATGGCGCGGGCGCGGCGTCGCCCGGTGCGGGTGCGGGTGCGGTCCGCGTGTGTGACGGCGAACACACAAAGGCGCACGTGATCGTCTCGTAACATTGCGGCATGTCTTCGACCGAGCTGCCCTCCGTGCCGCCCACCAGTGTGCTGCCGAAGGCGATCGCGGTACAGGTCGCGGAGGGCGAGCGGCTCCGGTCGGCCGGGCTGCCGGGCGTCACGCTGACGGTGCGTTCCAGGCCGCCCGCGCGCGAAGGGCTCCAGCCCGCGCTCTTCGTGCACGGGCTCGGCGGTTCCTCGCAGAACTGGTCCGCACTGATGGCCCTGCTCGACGGGGTCGTGGCGAGCGAGGCCGTCGACCTTCCGGGCTTCGGCGACTCCCCGCCGCCGGACGACGGCAACTACTCCGTCACCGCACACGCGCGTGCCGTGATCCGCTATCTCGACGCCACCGGACACGGGCCCGTCCATCTCTTCGGCAACTCCCTCGGCGGCGCGGTGTCCACCCGCGTCGCCGCGGTCCGGCCCGACCTGGTGCGCACCCTGACCCTGGTGTCTCCGGCGCTGCCGGAACTGCGGGTGCAGCGCACCGCGGTGCCCACGGGGCTGGTCGGACTGCCCGGCGTCGCCGCGCTCTTCAGCCGGTTCACCCGGGACTGGACGGCCGAGCAGAGAGTCCGCGGCGTCATGGCCCTCTGCTACGGCGATCCCGGGCAGGTGACTCCCGAGGCGTTCCGGCACGCGGTGGACGAGTTGGAGCGGCGGCTCCAACTGCCCTACTTCTGGGATGCGCTGACGCGTTCCACGCGTGGGCTGCTCAGCGCCTACACGCTGGGCGGCCAGCACGGGCTGTGGCGGCAGGCCGAGCGGGTCCTCGCCCCGACGCTCCTCGTCTACGGCGGACGCGACCAGCTCGTCGGCTTCCGCATGGCGCAGCGGTCCGCCCGTACGTTCCGCGACTCCCGGCTGCTCACCCTGCCGGACGCCGGTCACGTCGCGATGATGGAGTACCCCGAGACGGTCGCGGCGGCCTTCCGGGAGCTCCTCGCCGAGACGACGACCGGGACGACGACCGAGACGTCGGGGGGCTGAGGCCGACGTGGGACGCCACAGCCGGCGTGGGCGCGCCCCCAAGGGCGGCGCCAAGGGATCGTCCGAGGTCCCGCCACAGGGGCCCGCGCAGAAGCCCTCTCAGGGGTCCTCGGGGGGAGCGGCGCAGGGGCCTTCACAGGGCGACGCCAGGGACGCACGCGTCCGCGGCCCGCACTCCGGTCACGACGGAGCCCTGTCGCACGGAGCGGCCCCGTCCCGCGTTCCCGGCGCGACGCCAGGCCGCGAGGTCCCGCAGGCGCGCGGCGGCCACCCCGAGCAGCGTGAAGCCGGAGGCGGATGGGGTGAGTTGAGGGGGCGACAGGCGGGTACCGGGCAGCCCGTGATACCGCGTCAACGACCCGCCCCCGAGGGCGGTTCGCGTCAGGGGCCCCGCCCGGGTCCGCGTCAGGGCCCCCGCCAGGACTACCTCGCCGCCTTCGAGGAGGACGACGACGTCTTCGCGCGTGCCGGGACGCCGTACGCGTCGACGCGTACGCGCGGGGGCGGTCCGCCCGTCGGGGCCGCCGACGCGCGCACCGTCTCCCGTGGCTCCTACCAAGCCGCGTCGGCCGCCCTCGACGTCGCCGACGAGACGGCGGCCACCGGCGCGCCTGTCCCGGTCAGGGGAGCCAAGGGGCGGACGTTCACCGGCATCGCGGCCGCCGCCGTCACCACGGTGCTGGCCGTCGTCGTGGCCGGGCAGGTCACCGGCGGGCGGGACGACACCGTCCGCCCGCAGTCCGCGGTCGACCGGGCCGGCGGCGACGAGGGTGACACCGCGCGCGGGGACGACCGGCCCACTCCGTCGGCGTCCACCGGCGCGATCGCGCTCACCTACGCGCAGAAGATGGCAGCCAGGTATCCCCTCGGCGCCGGGCTCAAGGGGTCCGGCAGGTTCGAGGCGGTCGCCGGCGTCGACAAGGCCCCCGGCAAGGGCCGGAAGTACACCTACCGCGTGGACGTGGAGCAGGGTCTCGGACTCGACGGCGCGCTCTTCGCCGAAGCCGTGCAGCAGACGCTCAACGACGACCGCAGCTGGGCTCACGGCGGTGCCCGCACCTTCGAGCGGATCCACTCGGGCACACCCGACTTCGTCATCACGCTCGCCAGCCCCGGCACCACCGCCGTCTGGTGCGCCAAGTCGGGTCTGGACACCACCGAGGACAACGTCTCGTGCGACTCGGCCGCCACCGAGCGCGTGATGATCAACGCCTACCGGTGGGCCCAGGGCTCGAAGACCTTCGGCGACGAGATGTACGCGTACCGGCAGATGCTGATCAATCACGAGGTCGGTCACCGCCTCGGCTTCGGCCACGTCACCTGCGACAAGGACGGCGAGCTCGCGCCGGTCATGCAGCAGCAGACGAAATTCCTCGACCACGGCGGGATCCACTGTCTGCCCAACCCGTGGGCCTTTCCCGGTAGTTGACGGACAGCGTCGGAGAGCGCGCCGCCCTGCGCGGGACTGCTGGGCCGGCGGGTGGGGCGCGAGGCGTCGAGCATGCGTCGGGTGTGAGGCGTCGAGCAGGGGGCGTAGGGCGCGGGGGGCTCGAGTTGGCGCGCTGTGCCCCCGCCGCACGTTCGGCGGGGACCGGCTGCCCGCGCGTGGGCATAGGACCGGCGCTCGCGCCCGATAGCGCGTGATCGTCTGTGACGAGCCGGCCCGGCGCTCGAGGTGACGACCCGGGCCCAGGTCCTCGCCCTGCTCTGCGAGTCGCGAAGCGGGTCCGGGCCCGCTTCGCGACTCGTCGCCGCTGGCGGCGCGAGTCACCGAGGGCCCCTGCATCAGTAGCTGCCGAGTGCCGTACCGGCGCTCGCCCCGGCGGACGCGGCCCGGCGGCGCGCGCGATGGCGCAACGCGGAGCGAGGAGCGCGAGCACTCGCGTGACGCGCGCTGTGCGCCGTTGCACGCGCCCGTCGCACGCCCCGTCACGGGTTTCCTCGCGGGGAGTGGCCCGGTTCGGCGCGTGTCCTGGCGGGACGCCTCTTCGCACTAGCCGGGACGTGACATGTGGGGCGTGACGTTTCGCGGTCGGATGATCTCCTAGCGCGACCGAACGCGGCCCGCACGCGAAAGTTACGCCCGTTCACCCCTTTTGGTGGCGCGATGGACAACCGTCCGTCGCGCCACCGCCTTGTCCGCATACGTTCTTCCCGCTGCGAGCTGTCGAGTCAACGACGGCTCCCCAAACGGGAGATCGGGGGTACGCGTGCGCATCGCACTGCTTACGGAGGGTGGTTATCCGTATGTGAGCGGTGACGCCGGGGTCTGGTGCGACCGGCTCGTGCGCGGGCTCGGGCAGCACCGCTTCGACGTCTATGCGCTCAGCCGGGCCGCACACCAGGAGGAGGCGGGCTGGATCGCCCTTCCGCCGCAGGTCGGCCGGGTGCACACGGCGCCGCTGTGGCGGGCCGAGGAGGACGGGGTGTCCTACGGGCGGCGCGCGCGCCGGCGTTTCGCGGAGTGCTACGAGGAGTTGGCGGCCGCCTTGTGCGAAGGCGATTCGCCGGACGCGACAGCCCCTTCCGGAGCCGGTTCCACCGCTCAGGCGGACCGTTTCGCCAATGCGCTGTACGGCCTCGCCGAACTCGCCCACGACGAGGGCGGGCTCGTGGGGGCGCTCCGCTCGGAGACCGCGGTGCGCGCTCTGGAACGCGCCTGTCGCGCGCCCGGCGCGCTGCGCACGGCGCGCGAGGGGCGTTTACCCGACCTGCTCGCCGTCGTGGCCCACCTCGAACGCGCGCTGCGCCCCCTCTCGCTCGACTGGTACGACGACCAGGGCGGCGCCGAGGGAGCGAGCCTCGGCTCCGTCGACCTGTGCCACGCCGCCTCCGGCGGCGCCGCGGCCCTGCCCGGGCTGCTCGCCGCGCAATTCTTCGATGTGCCGCTCCTGGTGACCGAGTACGGGGTGCGGCTGCGCACGCACTATCTGAGCGCGGGCGGCCCGCCGTCGCCCGCGGGCTCAGGGAACACGCCTTCCGCCGAGGCCGCACCTGCCGTGCGCGCCCTGCTCGCCGCCTTCCACGGCCGGCTCGCGGCAGAGGTCTACCGGCAGGCGGCGTGCGTCACGCCCGGCAACGCACACGCCCGTCGCTGGCAGGAGCGCTGCGGCGCCGACCGCGCCAAACTGCGCACCGTGTACCCCGGGATGGAGGCGTCCCGCTTCGCCGACGTGGGCGATGCGCCGGACGCCGCCGACCCGCACACCCTCGTCTGGGTGGGCCGGGTGGAGCCGGCCAAGGACCTGGTGTCACTGCTGCACGCCTTCGCGGAAATCCGCAGGGAGGAGCCCAGGGCCCGCCTGAGGATCGTCGGCACCGCGGCCGGCGCGGAGGGCCGGGCCTACCTCGGCCACTGCAGGATGCTGGCCGCGCAGCTCTTCCCCTACGAGGCCGCCGGACCGCACTGCGTCGGCGACGACCCGGTGTCCTTCGAGGAGGTCGGCGCCCCGGAGGCCCCCACTCCCGCCGACGCGTACGCGGCCGGCGCGGTGGTCGTGCTGTCCAGCGTCGTCGAGGGATTCCCGGTCGGTCTGGTCGAGGCGATGTTCTGCGGCCGGGCGACCGTGTCCACCGACGTGGGCGCGGTGGTCGAGGTCATCGGAGGCACGGGACTGGTCGTACCGCCCCGCAACCCGCGGGCGCTCGCGAAGGCGTGCGGGGCGCTGTTGCGTGACCCCGCACGCCGTGCGCGCCTCGGCGCGGCCGCCCGAGCCCGCGCCCTCGAACTGTTCACCGTCGAGCAGAACGTGGCGGCGTTCCACGGCATCTACCTGGACCTCGTCTCCCGGGCCCCGGTGAGCCCGCACGTCTTCGACGACGACGGTGAGCCCCATCCGTTCGCCGTCCCAGCCGAGGCGCGGGTGCCGGGCCTGTGGATCGACCTGGCCGCGCGAGGCACCGGCCGGCAGAGCCCGTCCTGGGCGGCGGGACCGCCGGTAGGGGAGGCCGCACCGGTGGCCGCCACGGAGGGGGCACGATGAGCGGGCTCGGCGAACTGGACCGGCCCGGGGCGCCGGGCGGCTCCGATGCGCTCTCCGACGCGGGTACGGACCCCGACGGCCCCGGGCCCGGCGTCTCCGACGGTCGCGGGCCCGGCGTCTCCGACGGTCGCGGGCCCGGCGTCTCCGACGGTCGCGGGCCCGGCGTCTCCCGTCGCGGGGTGGCGGTGGACCCGGTGAAGGCCCTGATGCACCGTCACCGCGATCTGTGCCAACGGGCCGTCGATCCACTGGAGATCGCGGCGGGCCTGGAGGCGCACGGGGTCACCGACCGCACGGCCGCGCGGTTTCGGCACCGTGACGTCTTCTCCCTCGCCGAGGAGATGTACGCCCGTGTGCCCCGTGACGGCGACACGCCACCGCCCGCCCCGCCCACCGCACTTCCGCGGGAGGCACGGCTCCGACCGGACTGGGCGCTGCTCACCCTCCTGCCGGGCGCCTTGTGCGCCGCGACCTTGACCGGCGTGCGCCTCACCGACGGGCGGACCCGCCTCCTCGTAGCCGCCGCGGGCCTCCTCGCCGTGGCGCTCGCCGTGCACGCGGCGCTGCGCCGGGGCCCGCTGGGCGGACCCCGCCGCGTCCACCCCGGCCTGCAGCGGACCGAGGCCTGGACCTGCTGGCTCCTCGGCTACGCGGCCCTCGGTGACGGCCTGCTGCGCGCCGCCGTGGACGGCGGCCCCGACGCGCTCCCCGACGGCACTTCGGGAGGCCCCTGGCCCTTCGCCGCCGTCCCCCTGCTGACCCTCACCCTGGCCTGCGCACCCGCCGCCTGGAGCGCTCACTTCCTCGCCTTGCAGGCCCGCCGCCGTCTGAACTCCAGCCGTGGCCTGGAGGAGTTCGCGGCAGGTGTGCGGCCGCTGCTGTTCGCCGCCCTCGCCCTGTTCCTGAGTGCGCTGACCGTCCTGACCGCCCTCTGCGCCGCGGCCCTGGACGAGCCCGCCGACTGCGTCCCGGTCGTCGCCCTGGGCGCCCTCCTCTTCCTCGCCCGCCTTCTCACCGTGCACGGCTTCGCCCACGCCCCGGCCGTCGGCATCGCGGTGGCCGGCGCGGCGGAGGCGCTAGCCCCGGCCACGGTCTTCGCCGGCCGTCTGCCCGGATGCGGCTTCGTGGCCACCCCCGTCGAGAGCCTCGTGACCGCCTGGGGCCCCGTCGGCGTGCCCTCCCTCGCGTGCGCGAGCGCCGCCCTGATCCTGCTCATCCACGCGACCCGCACGCTGACCAGGGCCTCCGCCCACGTCCGAACGGACCAGCCGTGCTGAACCGAGCCCGCCGTCGCCGGCACCTCCGGCCACCGCGCGCACGCAGCCCCCACCGTGCCCGAGGGGTACGACGCGCGCTTTCCTCCACCCGGCCGCAACCCACCGCAACACCCTCGAAGGAGAGACCAGATGACCACCTCCCGATCCGGAGCGACCGGTGCCACCGGTGCCACCGGTGCCACCGGGGCACCCGAGGTCGCCGGAGCACCCGGGGCGACCGGAGCCTGCGCGGCCCCCGCCACCGCCGCGACGCACACCCCGGGAGCCGCACGATGAGGGTCCTGCTGATCGGAGCCAACGGTTACCTGGGCCGTTTCGTCGCCGACCGTCTGCTCGCCGACCCTGCGGTCCAGCTCACCGCGCTCGGCCGCGGCGACGACGCAGACGTCCGCTTCGACCTCGCGTCCGGCAGCCCCGGCGCGCTCACCCGGTTCCTCGACGCGGTCCACCCCCAGGTCGTCGTCAACTGTGCGGGCACCACCCGCGGCGGCGCCCGCGAGCTCACCCGGCACAACACCGTCGCCGTCGCCACCGTCTGCGAGGCACTGCGCCGCAGCGGCTGCGGCGCCCGGCTCGTGCAGATCGGCTGCGGCGCCGAGTACGGCCCGAGCCAGCCCGGCTCCTCCACCGCCGAGGACGCCGTTCCCCGCCCCGGAGGCCCGTACGGCGTCAGCAAACTCGCCGCCACCGAACTCGTCCTCGGCTCCGGTCTGGACGCGGTCGTGCTCCGGGTGTTCTCGCCCGCGGGCCCCGGCACGCCCGCGGGCTCCCCACTGGGCCGGCTCGCCGAAGCCATGCGGCGCACGATGCAGTCCGGCGACGGCGAGCTCAAGCTCGGCGGCCTCGGCGTCCAGCGCGACTTCATCGACGTCCGGGACGTCGCCCGCGCCGTGCACGCGGCCTCCCTCTCCGCCGCGCAGGGCGTCATCAACATCGGCTCGGGCCGAGCCGTCCGGCTGCGCGACGCGGCCGCGGTCCTCGCGCGCGTGGCCGGGTTCGGCGGCTCACTCCATGAACTCGACGGCCCGCCCGGCGGCCACCTCAGGAGCGCCATCGGCCACCCCCGCCCCGAGTCCGACCACGCGGGACCGGTCGCGTACCCGTATCCGGACGGGTGCGGAAGCTGGCAGCAGGCCGATGTGCGCACGGCCCGCGACCGGCTCGGCTGGCGTCCCCGCATCAACCTCGAGGAGTCCCTCGCCGACATCTGGATGGAGGCGGCGTGTCGTATCTGACCGGGACGCCGGCGGGCACCGCGAGCGCCGGGACCACCGACGTGCGCACCGGCCTCGGCGTCCCGGGCCTCGCGCACCCCCTCCTCGCGCCGGCCGAGTGGGCCGAACTCACCCGCCCCGGCCGGCCGCTGCACTGGGTCGTCCTCGACGTCGCCGACGGGCCCGGCGTCAGGCCCGACCCGCGCTGCCTGGAATCGGCGGGCCGGCTGCGCAACGCGGGCGTCCACGTCCTCGGCCGTCTCGACCTCCGCCACGGCGCCCGTGCCTTCGCCGAGGTGATCTCCGACGCACGGCGTCATCTCGACTGGTACCAGGTCGACGGCTTCCTCCTGGACCGCTGCCCGGCCGAGCGCGCCGCGCTCCCCGCGGTGCGCCGCACCACCGACACGCTCCGCACGCTCCAAGGCACGCCCCACCTCGTCCTCGGACACGGAGCCCACCCGTGCCCCGGCTACGCGGAGCACGCCGACCAGTTGATCACCTTCCGCGGCCCCTGGAGCGACTACCGCTGGTCGCAGGTGGCGGAGTGGACGGCCGATCATCCGCCCGAGCGCTTCTGCCACCTCGTGCACGGGGTGCCGCGCCGCCATCTCGACGAGGCCCTGCGCATCGCACGCTGGCAGGGCGCGGGGACGATCTGGTTCACCGACGGCACCGATCGCGGCGGCCTGACCGACCCCTGGGAGACCCTGCCCGGCTACTGGGACGAAATCGTCTCGCGCATTGGAACAGGTGTCTCGGAATGAAGAAGGCCGTGGCAGTGTTACGGGAAGAACAACCGTAGTGATCGACCGACCAACGGAGTCCCCGTGTCGCTGCCACCCCTGGTCGAGCCAGCCTCTGAGCTCACCGTAGACGAGGTTCGACGGTACTCCCGCCACCTGATCATCCCCGATGTCGGGATGGACGGGCAGAAGCGGCTGAAGAACGCCAAGGTGCTCTGTGTCGGCGCCGGCGGCCTGGGCTCGCCGGCGCTGATGTACCTGGCCGCGGCGGGCGTGGGCACGCTCGGCATCGTCGAGTTCGACGAGGTCGACGAGTCGAACCTGCAGCGGCAGATCATCCACAGCCAGGCCGACATCGGCCGCTCCAAGGCCGAGTCCGCCCGCGACTCCGTCCTCGGCATCAACCCGTACGTCAACGTCGTCCTTCACCAAGAGCGGCTCGAAGCCGAGAACGTGATGGAGATCTTCGGCCAGTACGACCTGATCGTCGACGGCACGGACAACTTCGCGACCCGGTACCTGGTCAACGACGCGTGCGTGCTGCTCAACAAGCCCTACGTGTGGGGCTCGATCTACCGCTTCGACGGACAGGCCTCGGTCTTCTGGTCCGAGCACGGCCCCTGCTACCGCTGCCTGTACCCGGAGCCCCCGCCCCCCGGCATGGTCCCCTCGTGCGCCGAGGGCGGCGTCCTGGGCGTGCTGTGCGCGTCCATCGGCTCCATCCAGGTCAACGAGGCCATCAAGCTCCTCGCGGGCATCGGTGAGCCGCTCGTCGGCCGCCTGATGATCTACGACGCCCTGGAGATGCAGTACCGCCAGGTCAAGGTTCGCAAGGACCCCGACTGCGCGGTCTGCGGCGAGAACCCGACCGTCACCGAGCTGATCGACTACGAGGCCTTCTGCGGCGTCGTCTCCGAGGAGGCCCAGCAGGCGGCGGCCGGCGCGACGATCACTCCCAAGCAGCTCAAGGAGTGGATCGACGACGGTGAGAACATCGAGATCATCGACGTCCGCGAGCCGAACGAGTACGAGATCGTCTCCATCCCCGGCGCGAAGCTGATCCCGAAGAACGAGTTCCTGCTGGGCACCGCCCTGGAGGGCCTGCCGCAAGACAAGAAGATCGTCCTGCACTGCAAGACGGGTGTCCGCAGTGCGGAAGTCCTCGCCGTGCTGAAGTCCGCGGGCTTCTCGGACGCCGTGCACGTCGGCGGTGGCGTGATCGGCTGGGTCCACCAGATCGAGCCGAGCAAGCCCGTCTACTGACAGGGCCGTTCGCTTCGCCCACCGGGCCGCCCGGTGGGATCGGCGGGGGCTGCGCGTACCGCGAGTGCGCGCAGCCCCCGCCGTCGTCATGAGCAGACCTTGCCGTCCTTCGGCACCGTCCCCTTCAACAGGTAGGCGTCCACCGTCGAGCCGACGCAGGCGCTCCCGCTCGTGTACGCGCCATGTCCCTCGCCCTTCCAGGTGAGCAGCACGCCGACTCCCTTGCCGAGCTCGTCCGCCATCTCGCGCGCGCCCTCGTAGGGCGTCGCCGGGTCCCCGGTGTTGCCGACCAGCAGGATCGGCGCCGCGCCCGCCGCGCTCACCTCCGGGGTGTCGTACTGTCCGGCCACCGGCCAGTCGTGGCACCAGCCGGCCGTGTCCCAGCCCAGGAATTCCCCGAACACGGGCGAGATCCTCTCGAACTCCGCGAGCCGCTTCCTCGTCGCCTCCGCGGTCGGCCGCTGCCTGTCGTCCAAGCACGATATGACCCGTTGTGCGTGGGCCGACGTGCCGTAGTGCCCTGAGGAGTCGCGGTCGTTGTAACCGTCGGCGAGCGCCAGAAGTCCGGTGCCGTCCCCGTCCTTCGCAGCCGCCAGCGCACTGGTGAGACGCGGCCAGCTCCGCTCGCTGTACAGCGGCACCACGATGCCGGTGAGAGCGAGCGTCTGCGTCAGCTTGCGCCCGCCCGAGGTGGGCAGCGGCTCGGCGTCGAGCCGGCCCAGCAGGTCCGCGATCTCCTGGCTGCCCTTCTTCGGGTCCTCGCCGGTCGACTCGAGGTAGTCGTCGAGAGCCCGCTGGAAACCGCGCGCCTGGTTCTGCGCATGGCCCACCGCGTCGGCGCTCGGGTCGACGACCGCGTCCAGGACGAGCCGCCCCACGTGTTTGGGGAACAGGTGGGCGTACACGCCGCCCAGTTCGGTGCCGTAGGAGATGCCGAAGTAGTGCATCTTCCGATCGCCGAGGACCTGTCGCATCAGGTCCATGTCGCGGGCGGTGTCGGTCGTCGACGCGTGCGCCATCAGCTTGCCCGCCGCCTTGGCGCAGCCCTTGCCGAAGTCGGTGGCGTCCTGGAAGAAGGCCTGTTCCTCGGCCGGGGTGTCGGGGGTGTAGTCCAGCGACTCGGCGGCCTGGATGTCCTTGTCGCTGCGGCAGCGGACGCCCTCGCTGGCGCCGACCGAGCGCGGATCCCAGCTCACCAGGTCGTAGTGCTCGCGGAGCGAGGAGAACGCGGAACCGTAGGCGGGCAGCGTCGAGACGCCCGAGCCGCCGGGGCCGCCGAAGTTGAAGAGCAGCGAGCCGAACCGGTCGCTTCCGCTCGCGCGGGACGTGGCGCGCACCAGGGCCAGGCCGATCGTGTCGCCGCCCGGCCTCGACCAGTCCAGAGGCGTCTTCAGCGTGGCGCACTGCCAGTCGCCGTCCGGTGCGGTTGCGTCCGCGGTGTCCTTGCAGCGCCCCCAGTCCAGCTTCTGTCCCGTCAAGGACGCGGGCAGGGCGACCGCGGCGCCCGTCGTCGCGGTGGAGCCGGTCGAGGCGTGTACGTCCGCCGTACTCCTCCCGCCGTCCCCGCTCCCGCCCGGCCCGCCGCCGCAGCCCGTCGCCAGCAGTGCGGCGGCGGCGCCCAGCGCCGTCCACCGTCCGAATCGCGCCATTGCCGTTCCCCCCTCGCAGGCCGTCCGCGCTCGGCGGCGAACGGCTGTCAGCCCATGTTAGGCGGCGGGTTATCCACCTGCCGAAGCCTGTGGATAACCCTTTGACCTGGCGTTTTCCGGAATTCGGAGGGGTCGGCCCTCAGATGGGGCGGGTGTCAGGAACAGACGGTTCCGTTGGCGGGGACCGTGCCGTTCAGCAGGTAGCCGTTCACCGCCCCCTGCACGCACTTGTTCTTGCTGTCGTACGCGCCATGGCCCTGACCCTTGTACGTCAGCTCGACCCCGACCCCGCGGCCCAGCGCGTCCACCATCTTGCGCGCGCCCTCGTACGGGGTCGCCGGATCCCCGGTGTTGCCCACGACCAGGATCGGCGCCGACCCCTGCGCGCTCACGTCCGGATGGTCGGCGGCGCCCGGCACGGCCCAGTCGGTGCAGCTCACCATGCCCCAGGCCAGGAAGTCCCCGAAGACGCGGGAGGCGGCCCGGAACCGGGGCAGCATCTGCTGCACATAGGAGGTCGAGTAGCGGGGCTTGTCGTCGGCGCAGTTGATCGAGACGTTGGCTGCCGTGAGGTTGCTGTACTCGCCGTTCTCGTTGCGCCCGTTCATCAGGTCGGACAGCAGCATCAGGGTCTGGCCGTCCCCGGCGTAGGCCTGTTCGAGGCCGTCGGTGAGGTATGGCCAGAACTCCTTGGCGTACAGCGCCTGCGCGATGCCGTTGGTCGCGGCGCTCTGGGTCAGCATCCGCGGGAGGATGCCCGGGATCGGCTTGCGGTCGAGGGCCCGCAGCAGCTCCGTGATCCGGTCCTCGACGTCCTGAGCGGTGTTCCCGACGGGACAGTCCTGTGCCTTGGACGTGCAGTCCTCGGCGAAGTTGTCGAGCGCGAGCTGGAAGCCTCTGGCCTGCCCGAGCGAGCCCTGCTCGGACGTCTGCGTCGGGTCGACGACCCCGTCGAAGACCGCCCGCCCCACGTGTTTGGGGAACAGGTGGGCGTACACGCCGCCCAGTTCGGTGCCGTAGGAGATGCCGAAGTAGTACAGCCGGTCGTCGCCGAGCACCTCGCGCATCAGGTCCATGTCGCGGGCCGCGTCGGTGGTCCGCACATGAGGGAGCGTCTTCCCGGAGTTCTTCTCGCAGGCCGCGTTGAACTTCTTGGTGTGGTCCACCAGGGCGGTGCGCTCCGCGGCGTCGTCGGGTGTGGAGTCCTGCTGGAAGTAGGCGTCGAGCTGCTGGTCGTTCTCGCATCGCACCCCGGCGCTGCGGCCGACGCCGCGCGGGTCGAAACTCACCAGGTCGTAGCGGGCGCGCAGGGCCGCGTACTGGTCGCCGAAGGCGGGCAGCGTGGAGACGCCCGAACCGCCCGGTCCGCCGAAGTTGAAGATCAGCGAGCCGATGCGTCTGCTGCGGTCGCCGTCGGTTCGGACCCTGATCAGGGCGATGCCGACGGTGTCGCCCCGGGGGTCCGCCCAGTCGAGGGGCGCCTTCATGGTGGCGCACTGCCAGGTGCCGCCGTGCGGCAGCGGGGTGGGCGCGCTGCCGCCCCCTTCCGCCTGGGACGGGGCGGGGCAGTCCTTCCAGGTCAGCTTCTGGGCCGACAGACCCTCGCCCCGGGCCTCGTCGCCGCAGCCCGCCACCAGGCAGGACAACAGCGCGCAGGTGGCGGTCACGGCGGCGACGCGCAGACGGGAGGGGGTCGGCATGACCCCATCCTGCGGTGGCGGGCGGGCACGCGCGCGGGGCGCGGGCCGTACGAGGTACACCGTCCGGTTCGGCCGGGCGGGTCCCTACAGGGCGCCCTTGCGGCTCAGTTGGTTGAAGGCGAGCCAGCCGGGGAGGACCGGCAGCCACAGGGTCAGCAGGCGGTAGAGCAGCACCGCGGGAGCCGCGACCTCCTTGGGGAGCCCGACCGCGATCAGACCGACCGTCAGGGTCGCCTCGACGGCGCCGACCCCGCCCGGCGTCGGCGCGGCGGAGCCGAGCGCGTTGCCGGCGAGGAAGACGACGGCGACGCTGGCGATGCTCAGCGAGGTCGATCCGTCGCCGAACGCGCGGATCGACGCGTCCAGGCACATCACGAAGCACGCGGTGAGCAGAAGCATGCCGCCGATGCCGGTGACCAGCTTCTGCGGCCGCTGCAGCACGTCCAGCATGCGCGGCACGACACCGGCGAACAGCGACCTCACGCGCGTGGAGACGAACTTGCGCAGGAACGGCACCGAGGTCACCACCAGCACGAGCACCGCCACGGTGAGCAGACCCGCGATGACCGTGCGGGACGGCGACAGCGACGGCGTCTTCTCCGTCCCGGTCAGATAGCCGAACGACAGCAGCATCAGGATGTGGCAGCCGAGCCCGAACAACTGCGACGCACCGACGCTGGCCACCGCGAGGCCCGGCCGCACCCCCGCGCGCTGCAGGAAGCGCGTGTTGAGAGCGACCCCGCCGACCGCGGCCGGAGCGACGATCTTCACGAAGGAACCGGCGACCTGGGCGGCCACGGTCCGCGGGAACGGCACCCGCTCCGGGACGAAGCCCAGCAGGCTCATCGCCGCGGCCACGTAACTGAGCGCCGAGAACAGCACGGCGGCGGCCACCCAGCCCCAGTCGGCGTTCTCGATGAGCGGGCCGAACTCGATGTGTGTGAGCTGCGTCAACAGGAAGTACGCGCCGATTGCGCCCGCGATGACACTCATCAGGGTGCGCGGCCGCACCCGCTCCAGCCGGGCCGGCTCGACCGGGGCCTGGGGGCGGATGAGCAGCACCTCGTGCCGGATCTGCGTCAGCAGGTCCTCCTCGCGTGCCTCCTCGCGGGCTTCCTCCACCGCCTCGTCGATGGCCCGTTTCTCTGCTCGAGCCTCCGCGCGTTCGGCCTTCTTGCCGGGCTTCTCCAGGACGACCGTCCCGGTGTCGTCGTGCCCTGCCGCCTCCAGGCGCGTCTGCTTGGCCTGCTGGGAGGCCCGCAGCACGGCCTCGCGCTCCCGCTGCGCCCGCTCGCGTGCCAGTCGGCGCAGCGTCGCGCGCGTGGAGCGGGTCAGCGCGATGGGCTGGAGCATCGGCAGGCAGTCCGCGACCGCGTCCGGTCCGAGGACGCCCACCGCGGAGGCCACCGCACGTTCGGCGCCGACCCGCAGCCCGAGCGTCGTCACGAGCTGGGCCACGTCCATGCGCAGCAGCAGGTCGCCTGCCGCGATCTCACCGCCGCGCAGATCGGTGAGGATCACCGTGCCGGAACGATCCACCAGGATCGCGTCGCCCGCGAGCCTGCGGTGCGCGATGCGCCGCGACTGCAGGGCCCGTACCTGGTGCCAGGCGTTGCGCAGCAGGTCGTCGGTGATCTCCTCGTCCGGCAGCGAGTCGAGGGTGCGGCCGCCGGTGTGCTCGTAGACGAGGATGACCGCGTCGGGCCCCAGCTCCGAGGTCGCGATCAACTTCGGCGCGTTGGCGCCCGCCGCGATGGCCGCGTAGGCGAGCAACGCCTCCTGTTCCAGGGCCTGGCGCAGCGACTGGAGGCTGCTGCGGGTGGCGAAGCCGCGCAGGGTCAGATTGCGCCACGCGCGGTAGAAGAACCCCTGGGCCTGCTGCTCCCGGTCGACGACCGTGACGTCCAGCGGCGGACCGTCCTCCAGGGTGACGAAGTAGCGTCGCCCGCGGTCGCCCTCGGCGGCGTCGGGGACCTCCTCGCGGGCCGCGCTCACCGGGCGGAACCCGACGTGCCGCAGACCCGCCATCAGGGTCCGTCCCGTGGGGCGCACGTTCGGCGAGCCGACCGCGTACAGCGTCCCGTACGCCACCGTCCATCCGATCAGCACCGTGAGGATGATCGAGAAGGGCGTCGTGTAGCCGGTCACGAGCATCGAGAAGGCGTCCAGCAGCAGCACGATCCACAGCACAGAGCGCCAGCGCGGCCGCCGCGACATGCCGACGGCGGTCATGTAGGCGATGACGGGCGCCAGGTAGCCGTGCACCGGGTCGGTGAGGGCGTGGATGTCACCGGGGGAGGGCTGGGTGAGCGCTTCCTGGATCGAGTTCGGAGCGGCCTTGGCGACCCAGAGGTCGGTGGCGAGGGTCACACCGTGCGCGAGGACGGCCGCGAGGACGCCGTCGGCGATGCGCAGCCCGTCCCGCTTGATCAACCGCTCGATCGCGAATGCTACGGGCACCAGCAGGATCGCGATGCTGGACGCCAGCCCCGCGATCTTGATCAGGAGATCGGGCGCCTGCCCGGTGCCCTTGTTGATGTCCTGTTCGAGGCCCGAGGTCGTTCCGTGCGCGAAGGCGGCGATGCCCAGCAGAACGACGATGCCGAGCACGCCGATCAGCAGGCGCATCAGGTCGGACGGACGGTGCACGCGCGCGGGAAGCAGGGGTTCGTCACCCTCCACCTCGTCGATGTGCACCTCCTCCAGTGCCTCTTCGGCGGTGTCCGGGCGCGGCGCAGCGTGAGAGGTGCCCTGCGCACCCTCAGCCTGCACGCCCTGCTGCTTCATCGTCTCTTCTTGGTCTCGTATCACCGGTCACCGCCCGCACGATGGTGGCATGCCGCACCGACACACGGGGGCATCAGGGTGCAAATGCGGGGGCGCACAGTCTGCCCGACGGGCCGTCGGGGAGCGAGAGGCACACGGAGTCGCGGCCCGTCGCATTGTCGGTGCCGTGGGGCAGGATGGTGCGGATGAGCGAGCAGAGCCTTCCGGACGACGCCCGCCCGGAGTACACCGACGCGCTGCCGGAGTACGCCGAGCGGGTCCTCGAGGTCGCGGAGCTGATCCCATCCGGCCGGGTCATGACGTACGGGGACGTCGCGGAGTGGCTGGAGGAGGGCGGGCCGAGACAGGTCGGCCGGGTCATGGCGCTCTACGGCGGCGCCGCCCCGTGGTGGCGTGTCGTGCGCGCGGACGGGATGCTGCTTCCCGGCCATGAGCTGCGGGCGCTGAACCACTACCGCGCCGAGGGCACCCCGCTGAAGGAGGCGAGCAGGGCGGCCGAGGGCCATGTGCCGCGTCTCGACATGAGACGGGCGAGATGGGACGGCGGCGCAGACACGGGAGGTCACACCTGACAGCTTCCGCCATCGAGCGGGGCCGGGGGGATCTTGTGGCTCGTACGGGGGAAACTGTGCAAACAGGGCACGCCCGCGGCATGGCGTACGTTCGAGGGGCGAGGGACGCGCGTGGCCTGCGGGCCGGGAGGGCTGTGCGGGCAACCGGGTTCGCGTGGGCGACCGGCATTGTGAGGGAAGAATCGGAAGCTGTCCTTCCGGGCTGCCGGTCGGCGTAGCGTCGGCCGCACACGTCCCCCTCATCCCGCGATCACCGCTCTTCCCGAGCGTCGCTCCGTCAACCAGCACACCCACCAGGACCGGCGAACCACGTGAGCTCCTCTTCCTCCACCAGGCGCCTGTCGCACCCCCAGGGTCGACAGGGGAGCCGTGGCGCTTACCGACTGGTGCGTACCCCGGCGGCCCGGGCGGACGCCCCTCGTCTGGACGCCGCCCAGCGCTCGGTGGTTGACCACGGCGCCGGTCCGCTGCTCGTCCTGGCAGGTCCGGGCACGGGGAAGACCACCACGCTCGTCGAGTCGGTGGCGGCCAGGATCGACCGCGGCGGCGACCCCGCGCGCATCCTGGTGCTCACCTTCAGCCGCAAGGCGGCCGTCGAACTGCGCGACCGGATGGCGCACCGCATGGGCGCCGCCCACGCGCCCCAGGCCACCACCTTCCACTCGTACTGTTACGCCCTTGTCCGCGCCCATCAGGACGCCGAGCTGTTCGTCGAACCCCTGAGGCTGCTGTCCGGCCCCGAGCAGGACGTGGCCGTCCGCGAGCTGCTCGCCGGCCAGCTCGACCTGCAACGGCTCGGCCTCGCGCACGTGAGGTGGCCGGACGAACTGCGGGCCTGCCTCACCACCCGCGGTTTCGCCGACGAGGTCCGCGCGGTGCTGGCCCGCAGTCGCGAACTGGGCCTGGACCCCGCTTCCCTGGACGCCTTCGCCCACCGCATCGGCCGTCCCGACTGGCGGGCCGCCGCCGCCTTCCTGGCCGAGTACCTGGACGTGCTCGACCTGCACGGCGTGATCGACTACGCGGAACTCGTCCACCGCGCGGTCCTCCTCGCCCATCGCGCCGAGGTCGCCCGACGGCTCGCCGCCCAGTACGACGCGGTGTTCGTCGACGAGTACCAGGACACCGACCCGGCCCAGGTGCGGCTGCTGCGGGCCCTCGCCGGCGGCGGCCGCACCCTGGTCGCCTTCGGCGACCCCGACCAGTCGATCTACACCTTCCGGGGCGCCGACGTGAACGGCATCCTGGACTTCCCGCATGCCTTCCCGCGCCGCGACGGCCGTCCGGCCCCTGTCGAGGTCCTGCGCACCTCCCGTCGCTCCGGAGCCGCCCTGCTGGCCGCCACCCGGCTGCTGACCCAGCGGATGCCGCTGACCCGCCTGCCCGCCGAAAAGGTCCGCGCCCACCGCGAACTCGCCGCCGCACGGGACGGCGGCAGCGTCGAGGTCCACACGTACCCGACCCCGGGCGCCGAGCTCGACAACATCGCCGACATCCTGCGCCGCGCGCATCTGGAGGACGGCGTGCCGTGGGGCGAGATGGCCGTCCTGGTGCGCGCCGGCTCCCGCACGATCCCGACCGTCCGCCGCGCCCTCACGTCCGCCGGCGTCCCGCTCGACATCGACGGCGACGACCTCCCCCTGCGCCACGAACCGGCGGTCGCCCCCCTGCTGACGGCTCTGCGGGCGGTCGCCACGGCGGAGACCGCCCGGCCGGCGGCCGCCACGCCGTCGGCGACCGCCTCGGTGTCACCCGACGGGGACGTCGACCAGGCGGGCGCGCCCGATCCGGGGACGGCGCAGGAGACAGGGGGCATCAGGGGCTCCCAGGGCCCAGGGCACTCCGAGAGCCCGGGGGACTCCGAGGCGCCAGGGTGCTCAGGGGACTCCGACAGCGGGGGAGACACCGACGCCCCGGCGAACCCCGGCGGTGCGGAGGCCACGAAGGCGGCGGAGTCCGTGGAGGCGGCGGAGTCCGTGGAGCACGCCCAGGACACCGGAGGCGCCGACGGCTGCTGGCTCGACACAGAGACCGCCCTCACCCTGCTCGCCTCACCCCTCGCCGGCATGGACGCTGCCGATCTGCGCCGACTCGGCCGTGCGCTGCGCGAGGAGGAGCGCGCCGCCGGCGACCCGCTGCCGCCGCCCTCCGACGTCCTGCTCGCCCGGGCGCTGGCCCAGCCGGAGCGGCTGGTCGCCCACGACCCGGCCTACGCGCGCGGCGCCCAGCGCCTGGGCGCGCTGCTGGCGACGGCCCGTGAGCGGCTCGCGCGCGGCGGCACGGCCGAGGAGGCGTTGTGGGACCTCTGGGACGGCACGCCCTGGCCGGCGCGTCTGGAGCGGGCCGCCCGACGCGGCGGCGCGGCCGGCCGCAACGCCGACCGGGACCTGGACGCCGTGTGCGCGCTGTTCGCCACCGCCGCGCGCGCGGAGGAGCGCACCGGCGGGCGGGGCGCCCTGAACTTCCTGGCCGAGATCGAGGCCGAGGACATCGCCGCCGACACCCTCGCCCGCCGGGCCGTACGCCCCGAAGCGGTGCGTCTGATGACCGCCCACCGCGCCAAGGGCCTGGAGTGGAGCCTGGTGGTGGTGGCCGGCGTGCAGGAGGGCCTGTGGCCGGACCTGCGCCGCCGCGGCTCGCTCCTGGAGGCCGACCGCATCGGCCGCGACGGACTCGCCGAGCCGCTCACCCCGGGCGCGCTGCTCGCCGAGGAGCGCCGCCTCTTCTACGTCGCCGCCACCCGCGCGCGGGAGCGGCTCGTCGTCACCGCCGTGAAGGCGCCCGCCGACGACGGTGACCAGCCCTCCCGCTTCCTGACCGAACTCGGCGTCGAACCCCAGGACGTCACGAGCCGCCCCCGCCGCCCCCTGTCGGTCGCCGCTCTGGTCGCCGAACTGCGCGCCGCGACGGTCGACCCGCGCGCCTCCGCCGCGCTCAGGGAGGCGGCCGCCCGTCGTCTGGCCCGGCTGGCGGCGCTCGCCGACGAGGACGGCAGGCCCCTGGTGCCGGCCGCCCACCCCTACCGCTGGTGGGGCATGTTCGAGCCGACCGAGAGCAAGGTTCCGCTGCGCGACCGGGACCAGCCCGTCGTGCTCTCCGGCAGCGCCCTGGACCAGCTCGCCAACACCTGTGCGCTGCAGTGGTTCCTGGGCCGCGAGGTGAAGGCCGACGCCCCCGCCACGGTCGCCCAGGGCTTCGGCAACGTGGTGCACGTCCTCGCCGACGAGGTCGCCTCCGGGCACACCCCGGCGGACCTCGACGTGCTCATGGAACGCCTCGACTCCGTGTGGAACGCCCTCGCCTTCGACGCCCCCTGGAAGTCGGCGCAGGAGAAGGCACACGCGCGTGTGGCGCTCGAACGCTTCCTGCAGTGGCATGTGATGGACCGCACGGGCCGCACCCCGGTCGCCAGCGAGCACGACTTCGACGTCACGCTCGAAGCAGGCGAGTACGAGGTCCGCATCCGCGGCCAGATGGACCGCGTGGAGGCGGACGGCGACGGCCGCGCCTATGTCGTCGACTTCAAGACGGGCAAGCAGGCGCCGACCGCCCGTGAGGTGGAGCGCCACCCCCAGCTCGCCGTCTACCAGCTGGCCGTGCGTGAAGGCGCCGTCGACGAGGCGTTCGACGGCGTGCGGCCCGTACCGGGCGGCGCGGAACTCGTGCAGCTGCGTCAGGGCGCCGCCAAGCGGGACGGCGGCGACGCCCTGCCCAAGGTGCAGGCCCAGGAGCCGCTGGAGGGCGAGTGGGTCGGCGACCTGCTCGCCACGGCGGCCGGCAAGGTCCTCGACGAGCGGTTCACTCCGACCGCGGGTCAGCAGTGCGCCCACTGCGCGTTCCGCGCCTCGTGCAGCGCTCGGCCCGAAGGACGGCACGTCGTCGACTGAGCCGACCGAGCCGACCGAGCCGGGCGAATCGGGGGATCGGGCGAAGCGAGCGAGTCGGAAGAGTCAGGGACGGTCGAGTGGGTCGAGCGAGCCGGGGCGCCGGAGGGCCGGGTGGGCCGGGGAGCCGGGGGAGCGGGCGTCGGCAGATGTCGAGCGAGGTCTTCCCGTACGGGTGTGACGGACCGCACCACCGGCGCCGACCTGCGTTTCTGCCGAAGTGACGGGTGATTTGTCATCGAGTGTCAGTGCCCGCCGCTAGCCTCTCCCCATGCCCGCCCGTATCAGCGATCCCGAGCAGCTCAAGGAGCTCCTCGGGATCCCCTTCACCCCGGAGCAGACGGCCTGCATCATCGCGCCGCCCGCCCCGCAGGTGATCGTGGCCGGGGCCGGATCGGGCAAGACGACCGTGATGGCGGCGCGCGTGGTGTGGCTGGTCGGCACCGGCCAGGTCGCTCCCGAGCAGGTCCTCGGCCTGACCTTCACCAACAAGGCCGCCGGAGAACTCGCCGAGCGCGTCCGCAAGGCACTGGTCAGGGCAGGCGTCACCGACCCCGACGTCATCGACCCCGACAACCCGCCGGGCGAGCCGGCGATCTCCACCTACCACGCCTTCGCCGGCCGTCTGCTGACCGATCACGGCCTGCGCATCGGACTGGAGCCGACGGCCCGCCTGCTCGCCGACGCCACCCGCTACCAGCTCGCCGCGCGCGTGCTGCGCGAGGCGCCCGGCCCCTATCCGTCGCTCACCCGCTCCTTCGCCGATCTGATCAGCGATCTCCTCGCGCTCGACGCCGAGCTCGCCGAGCACCTCGTGCGGCCCGAGGACCTGCGCCGGTGGGACGCCGGGCTGCTGCAGTCCCTGGAGGGCGCCCGACTCAGCAACGCCGATCTGCGCAAGGCGCCCGAGACGGCCGCCGCCCGGCGTGAACTGGCCGACCTGGTGCTGCGCTACCGGGCCGCCAAACGCGAGCGCGATCTGCTCGACTTCGGCGACCAGATCGCCCTGGCGGCACAACTCGCCCAGGTTCCCGAAGTGGGCCCCCTTCTGCGGGACGAGTTCCGCGTGGTCCTGCTCGACGAGTACCAGGACACCTCGGTGGCCCAGCGCATTCTCCTGGCCGGGCTGTTCGGCGAAGGCACCGGCCACCCCGTGACCGCCGTCGGCGACCCCTGCCAGGCCATCTACGGCTGGCGTGGCGCGTCCGTCGCCAACCTCGACGACTTCCCCGAGCACTTTGCGCACGCCGACGGAAGCACGGCGCGGCGTCAGTCGCTCAGCGAGAACCGCCGCAGCGGCGGCCGCCTCCTGGAGCTCGCGAACGGCCTCGCCGAGCCCCTGCGCGCCATGCACGCGGGCGTGGAGGCGCTCAGCCCCGCACCCGGCGCCGAACGTGACGGAATGGTCCGCTGCGCCCTTGTGACCACGCACGCCGAGGAGATGGACTGGATCGCCGACTCGGTCGCCCATCTCGTGCGCACCGGCAAGGAGCCCGGCGAGATCGCCGTCCTGTGCCGCACGGCCGGCGACTTCGCCGAGATCCAGGGCGCGTTGGTCGCCCGGGACATCCCCGTCGAGGTCGTGGGCCTGTCAGGGCTCCTGCATCTGCCCGAGGTCGCGGACCTCGTCGCCGTCTGCGAGGTCCTGCAGGATCCGGGAGCCAACGCGTCCCTGGTCCGGCTGCTCAGCGGCCCGCGCTGGCGCATCGGCCCACGCGACCTCGCCCTCCTGGGCCGGCGGGCCCGGCTGCTCGTCAGCCACGCGCGCGGGGGCGGCGACGACGACCCGGACCGCCGCCTCGCCGAGGCCGTCGAAGGGGTCGATCCGTCCGAGGTGATATCGCTCGCGGACGCCCTCGACACCTTCCTGGAGACACCCCTGTACGCGGACGGCGGCACCGGGGACGACGACGGGCTGCCCTTCTCACCGGACGCGCGGGTGCGTTTCGCGCGACTGGCCACCGAACTGCGCGACCTGCGCCGCTCGCTTGCCGACCCCCTGATGGACGTCCTGCACCGCGTCCTGGCCGTCACCGGACTGGAGGTCGAACTGTCGGCGTCCCCGCAGGCCCTGGCCGCCCGACGCCGCGAGACACTGGCCAACTTCCTCGACATCGCCGCCTCCTTCGCCGCCCACGAGAGCGAGGCGAGCCTGCTGGCCTTCCTCGGCTTCCTGCGCACCGCCGCCCAGTACGAGAAGGGCCTGGACAACGCGCTCCCCGGCGGTGAGAACACCGTCAAGGTGCTCACCGCGCACCGGTCCAAGGGCCTGGAGTGGGACGTCGTAGCCGTCCCCGGCCTGGTCGACGGTGCCTTTCCCAGCGGTCAGGGCCGGGAGAAGTGGACCGCGCAGGCCAAGGTGCTGCCGCACGAGCTGCGCGGCGACGCCGACACGCTCCCCGACGTGGAGTCCTGGGACGCGCGAGGCATGAAAGCCTTCCACGAGGCCATGAAGGACCATCAGCACACCGAGGAACTCCGCCTCGGCTACGTCACCTTCACCCGCCCGCGCTCCCTCCTCCTGGGCTCCGGCCACTGGTGGGGCCCCACCCAGAAGAAGCCCCGCGGGCCGTCCGGCTTCCTCCAGGCCCTGCACGACCACTGCGCGGCCGGGCACGGCGAGATCGAGGTCTGGGCGGACGAACCGGAGGAGGGTGAGGAGAATCCCGCCCTGCACCGGGCCACGCTCGACCAGGTGTGGCCGCTCCCGCTGGACGACGCCGCGCTGGCCCGTCGGCGCGCCGCCGCCGAGACCGTCCTCGCCCACCTGGAGAACCTCGCCGCGCACGAGGACGGCCACCCGGCGGCCCCCCACGACTCCGACGCCTACGACGACCCCGACTGGCCCTCTCCGCCGGACGAGGACGAGCCGCCCTATGACGAAGCAGACCCCTTCGCTGCGGACCCCTTCGAGGACGCGCCCTTCGAAGCAGACCCCTTCGAGGACGCGCCTTCGCCTTACGAAGACGCGCCTTACGAAGACGCGCGTTCCGAAGACACGCCCGTCGCGAACCCTCGCGGCGAGGCCCGCCCCTCCGTGCCCCACCAGACCACGGGCCCCGACTTCGACGCCGTCCGCCCGCGCGGGAACCGTCTCACCCCCGAGGAGGCCCGCGCCGTCGCCTCCTGGGACCGTGACCTGGACGCGCTCGCCGGGGAACTGTTGCGTGCCCGCCGGAGTGTCACGGACGTCCCCCTGCCGACAACCCTGACCGCCTCCCAGGTGCTGCGGCTGGCCACCGACCCGGACGGTCTCGCCCAGGAACTCGCGCGCCCCCTGCCGCGCCCTCCACAACCGGCCGCGCGCCGGGGCACCCGGTTCCACGCCTGGGTGGAGGCCCGCTTCGAGGAACTGACGCTCCCCCTGCTCGGGCCGGACGAACTGCCCGGAGACGACGCCGAGATCGCCGACGAACGCGACCTGCAGGCGCTCAAGGACGCCTTCGAACGCACTGAGTACGCCCACCGCACGCCGTACCGCGTCGAGGCGCCCTTCCAGCTCGCCCTAGCCGGCCGCGTCGTGAGGGGCCGCATCGACGCCGTCTACAAGGAGGGCGACGGGGAGTCCGCGACCTACGACATCCTCGACTGGAAGACCCATCGCGCCCACACCGCCGACCCCCTCCAGCTCGCGCTCTACCGGCTGGCGTGGGCCGAGCAGCAGGGCGTGCCCGTGGAATCCGTCACAACGGGGTTCCTGTATGTGCGCACCGGCGACGTCGTACGCCCGCCGGGGCTGCCCGACCGTGCCGCGCTGGAGCGCCTGTTGACCGGGGAAGAGGCCGCCGGGCGCGACCGCGACGCACGCGCCGGGCAGGCACAGCCCGCTCGAAGGCCAGGCGAGGATGTCGGCGCGGGCCGATAGGCTCGTGACCATGAGCCATCCCGTTGACAGTGCCGTCAGCGCCGTCCGTTCGTACATCGAGCAGCACCGCGCCGCCTTCCTCGACGACCTCGTCGAATGGCTGCGCATCCCGTCGGTGTCGGCCCAGCCCGACCACGCACCCGACGTACGGCGCAGCGCGGACTGGCTCGCCGCCGAGCTGAGGGCGACCGGCTTCCCCACGGTCGAGGTGTGGCCGACGCCGGGTGCGCCGGCCGTGTACGCCGAGTGGCCGTCCGGTGATCCGCTGGCCCCCACCGTCCTGGTCTACGGCCATCACGACGTACAGCCCGCGGCCCGCGAGGACGGCTGGGACACCGACCCCTTCGAGCCCGTCGTGCGCGACAACCGCCTCTACGCGCGCGGGGCGGCAGACGACAAGGGCCAGGTCTTCTTCCACACCCTGGGCGTACGCACCCACCTCGCCGCCACCGGCCGCTCGGCTCCGGCCGTCACCCTCAGACTGCTGATCGAGGGCGAGGAGGAGTCCGGCTCCCCTCACTTCCGCGACCTGGTCGAGCGGCAGGCGGAGCGGCTCACCGCGGACGCCGTGATCGTGTCCGACACCGGCATGTGGTCCGAGGACACCCCCACCGTGTGCACCGGCATGCGCGGTCTCGCCGAGTGCGAGATCCGGCTCTTCGGCCCCGACCAAGACATCCACTCCGGCTCCTTCGGCGGCGCCGTGCCCAATCCGGCCACCGCGCTCGCGCGCCTGGTGGCGGCCCTGCACGACGAGCACGCGCGTGTGGCCGTCCCCGGCTTCTACGACGGCATCGTCGAGCTCACCGACCGTGAGCGCGAACTCTTCGCCGAGCTGCCCTTCGACGAAGAGCGGTGGCTGCGCACCGCCCGGTCGCACGCCGTCCACGGAGAGGCGGGACACTCCACCCTGGAGCGCGTCTGGGCCCGCCCCACCGCCGAGGTCAACGGCATCGGCGGCGGCTACCAGGGCCCCGGCAGCAAGACGATCGTCCCGTCCTCGGCGTTCGTGAAGCTGTCCTTCCGGCTCGTCGCCGGCCAGGAACCCGAGCACGTCGAGAAGGCCGTCCGCGCGTGGGCGGCCGAGCAGCTGCCCGCGGGGATCCGGCACGAGATCACCTTCAGCCCGGCCACCCGCCCGTGTCTGACCCCGTTGGACCACCCGGCGCTGCAGTCCGTGGTCCGCGCCATGGGCCGCGCTTTCGAAACGCCCGTCCGCTTCACCCGCGAGGGCGGCTCCGGACCGGCCGCCGACCTGCAGGAGGTCCTCGGCGCCCCCGTGCTCTTCCTGGGCATCTCCGTCCCCTCGGACGGCTGGCACGCGCCGAACGAGAAGGTCGAGGTGGACCTCCTCCTGAAGGGCGTCGAGACCGCCGCCCACCTCTGGGGCGACCTCGCGGAGAACTGGCGTCGTGCACCCTGACGTCCCCGATCGGTCCGGAGGGTCTGCGCGCGGGGCGCACACTGGAGAGACCGCCCCGCACCGCGACACCGCACCGGTCGTCCCCTGCTGTACGTCCCGCTGAACCGCCCGCCGAAACAACCGTTCCACCGGGGGAGTTGGAAGTACCCGTGACCACCTGGACCGACCAGAACGCCGATCGACCCATCTCGCTCACCGCGCCGAGCGGCGTCGACCGGGCCGCCCACCACCGGCTCGACGAGGCCTGGCTGGCCGCGGCCTGGAGCCACCCGACGACGCGGTGCTTCGTCGTCTCCGGCGGCCAGGTCCTCATCGACGAGACGCCCGACGGCCGCACCGAACTCGTCATGACCCCGTCGTTCGAGGCGCCCCTCACCGAGGCGCACCGCTACTTCCTCGGGACCGACGACGACGGCGTCAGTTACTTCGCCCTGCAGAAGGACGCGTTGCCCGGCCGTATCGACCAGTCCGCGCGCCCGGCCGGACTGCGCGAGGCGGGACTGCTCCTGTCACCGCGCGACGTGGGGCTCATGGTGCACGCGGTCGGCCTGGAGAACTGGCAGCGCACCCACCGCTTCTGCTCCCGCTGCGGCGAGCGCACGGTCATCGCCGCCGCCGGCCACATCCGCCGCTGCCCCGCCTGCGGCGCCGAGCACTACCCGCGCACCGACCCCGCGGTGATCATGGCGGTGACCGATGACGACGACCGCATTCTTCTCGGCCGCCAGGTCCACTGGCCCGAGGGCCGTTTCTCCACGCTCGCCGGCTTCGTCGAGCCGGGCGAGTCCATCGAGCAGTCCGTGCGCCGGGAGGTCTTCGAGGAGGCCGGCATCACCGTCGGCCCGGTCGAGTACATCGCCAGCCAGCCCTGGCCCTTCCCGTCCAGCCTGATGCTCGGCTTCATGGCCCGCGCCACGTCCACCGAGATCGACGTCGACGGTGACGAGATCCACGAGGCCCGCTGGTTCTCCCGCGACGAACTCGGCGCCGCCTTCGAGTCAGGAGAGGTGCTGCCCCCCTACGGCATCTCCATCGCGGCCCGCCTGATCGAGCTCTGGTACGGCAAGCCGCTGCCCACCCGCAGCGTCTGACCCGACGCGGACGAAGGGCTGCCCCGGGATTCCGGGCGTCGGATTTCGAGGCCGCCCTTCCTCCTACGGCTGCGCCCGGTCACGCGCGGGACACGATCCCACGCCGATCTTCGAACCGGGGAGCCGCAGCGATCACCGGAACTGGAGCCGAGCCGGTAGCCGCCGCCGGCGTGCAGGGGCGTCCGTCTGACGGGTGGTCGAGGAGCGGATCAGTGGCTGCGCGGCGCGTACATGATCACAGCCATCCCCGACAGGCACACCAGAGCACCGATGACGTCCCAGCGATCAGGCCGGTAGCTGTCGGCGACCATGCCCCAGGCGATCGACCCGGCCACGAAGATCCCGCCGTACGCGGCGAGGATGCGCCCGAAGTTGTCGTCGGACTGGAAGGTGGCCACCACCCCGTACACGCCGAGGGCGATGACACCGGCACCGATCCAGAGCCAGCCCCTGTGCTCGCGGATGCCCTGCCAGACCAGCCAGGCGCCGCCGATCTCGAAGAGGGCGGCGACGACGAACAGGGCGACGGAACGAGCGACAGTCATACCGGCTGACCCTACCGACCTGCCGGACCGGTGATCTTCAGCGGATTCTGGGACGCCCGACAGCCGCGTCCCCCTCGCCTGCGGTCTTCGACGCGCATGAGCGGGAGCGACGGTGCCGGCCCCGGCCACCGGTTTCCGCCGGCCGGCAGGGCGAGGACGACGGCGAGAGCAGGCAGCCGGTCCACAGCCACCCCGGCATCCCCCGACGACGCCCGCAGTGATCAGGACCGGCACCGCACAGCACGCCGCACAGGCCGGCTCGCCGCCCGCTGTCCCTGCATACAGAGCGGCCCCCTCCGGTGACCTTGACCGGAGGGGGCCGAAGCGCTGGGGGCGTCAGACCGCGAGAGCCTGCTTCACCTGGGCAAGGCTCGGGTTCGTCATCACGACCTCGTCGCCACCGGTGGAGGGGACCACCCGAACCGTCGGCACCGTCTGGTTTCCGCCATTCGCCTTCTCGACGAAGGCTGCGGAATCCGGGTCCTGCTCGATGTTGATCTCGGTGTACGCGATGCCCTCGCGGTCCATCTGCTTCTTCAGCCGCTGGCAGTAGCCGCACCACGTGGTGCTGTACATCGTCACGGTGCCCAGCATGTCTCTCGTGCTCCTTAGGCGGGTCGGGGGGACAGGGAGTCGTAGGGGGAGAACGTACGTGCAAGGGCTGCCATTCCCGCGAGCCGAGGCCGGACGCGGGCCCCGACGTGACGACGGCTACCGCGTCAGGTCGCCGTGACGACGCTCACCGCATCAGTACGACTGCGAGGGCCTGCCTGTGGACAACCGACCCGCCCGTCTCCGGAGACCTGGCAGCATGGCTGTGTGACAGCAGCAACGCACTCCCCTCTCTTCCCGCAGGCACCGGACTCGGCCGACGCGGTGCTCGAAGGGCTCGACCCCGAGCAGCGCGAGGTGGCCACCGCCCTGCGCGGTCCGGTGTGCGTGCTGGCAGGAGCCGGCACCGGCAAGACCCGGGCGATCACCCACCGCATCGCCTACGGAGTCCGCGCCGGCATTCTGCAGCCCTCCAGCGTGCTCGCCGTCACCTTCACCAACCGTGCCGCCGGAGAGATGAGGGGCCGGCTGCGCCAGCTCGGCGCCCACGGGGTCCAGGCCCGCACATTCCACTCCGCGGCCCTGCGTCAGCTCCAGTACTTCTGGCCGAAAGCGATCGGTGGCTCCCTGCCCCGGCTCGTCGACCGCAAGATCCAGCTCGTCGCCGACGCAGCCGTCGCCTGCCGTGTCCGGCTCGACCGGGGCGAGCTGCGGGACGTCACCGCGGAGATCGAGTGGTCCAAGGTCACCCAGACCGTCCCGGCCGACTACGCCCTGGCCGTCGGCAAGGCGGGCCGTGAGATCCCCCGCGACCCCGCCGAGATCGCCCAGCTCTACGCCGCCTACGAGGACCTCAAGCGGGCCCGCGCCGTCATCGACTTCGAAGACGTCCTGCTGCTGACCGTCGCCGTCCTGCAGGACCGGCACGACATCGCCGAGCAGGTGCGCGCCCAGTACCAGCACTTCGTGGTCGACGAGTACCAGGACGTCAGCCCTCTTCAGCAGCGCCTGCTCGAACTGTGGCTCGGCGAGCGGGAGGACCTGTGCGTGGTCGGCGACGCCAGCCAGACGATCTACTCCTTCACCGGCGCCACCCCCGACCACCTTCTCGACTTCCGCACGCGCCATCCCGGCGCCACCGTCGTCAAGCTGGTGCGCGACTACCGCTCCACCCCTCAGGTCGTCCATCTCGCCAACGGCCTGCTCGCCCAGGCCCGTGGCCGCGCCGCGGACCACCGCCTGGAGCTGGTCTCCCAGCGCGCGCCCGGTCCCGAGCCCGCCTACGCCGAGTATCCGGACGAGCCGGCCGAGGCCGAGGGCGCGGCCCGCCGCATCCGCGAGCTCCTCGACGCGGGCGTCCCCGCCGCGGAGATCGCCGTCCTGTTCCGCACGAACGCGCAGTCGGAGACCTACGAACAGGCGCTGGCCGACCTCGGCGTCCCCTACCAGCTGCGCGGCGCCGAGCGGTTCTTCGACCGGCCCGAGGTGCGCAAGGCGAGGGTCGCCCTGCGCGGCGCGGCACGCTTCGGCGGCAATGACACGCTTCTGGAAGACGCCGTCGACCTGCCCTCCCAGGTGCGTGCGGTCCTCTCCGGCGAGGGCTGGACCTCGCAGCCGCCGGCCGGCTCCGGAGCGGTCAGAGAACGCTGGGAGTCGTTGGCCGCGCTGGTCAACCTCGCCCAGGACTTCGCCGGCGCCCAGCGCGGCGCCACGCTCGCCGACCTGGTCGCCGAGCTCGACGAGCGGGCGAGCGCCCAGCACGCCCCGACCGTCCAGGGCGTCACCCTGGCCTCCCTGCACTCGGCCAAGGGTCTGGAGTGGGACGTCGTCTTCCTCGTCGGCGTCGCCGAGGGCATGATGCCGATCGCCTACGCCAGGACCGACGAGCAGATCGAGGAAGAGCGTCGCCTCCTCTACGTCGGGGTCACCCGGGCCCGCGAACGCCTCCAGGTCTCCTGGGCGCTCGCCCGTTCACCCGGCGGCCGCCCCAACCGGCGTCCCAGCCGATTCCTCGACGGCCTGCGCCCCGGTTCGGGCGCCGCCACCGGTCGCGCCGGTGTCGGAGGCGCCGGTGGCATCGAGCGCGGCTTCGCCGGCACGACGGCGCACACGCCCGTCGTGCCGCGCCGGACCCAGCGCAGCCCGGCCCGCTGCCGGGTCTGCGGAAGGACCCTGACGGACGCCGGCGAGATGAAACTGATGCGCTGCGAGGACTGTCCCTCCGACATGGACGAGGGACTCTACGAACGGCTGCGGGACTGGCGGGCGGTCCAGGCGCGGCGGAGCGGACAGCCGGCGTACTGCGTCTTCACGGACAAGACGCTGATGGCGATCGCCGAGGGCGTGCCCGAGGAGGAGGGCGAACTCGCCCGGATCCCGGGGGTCGGAGTGCGCAAGCTCAACCGCTACGGCGCGGACGTTCTGGCCATCTGCGCAGGCCAAGAGGCCACTGAGGGCGACGCGCAGGGCTGAGGAACGAGGCGCGAGGGATCGATCGGAACTCGTCGAAAAAATAGTTTGCGCATGCCCCGGCAATCCCCATAGGTTCTTAGGCACGGGAACGGCGGCCTTCTCCAAGGCCCTGATTCCGTGCTGTACTTGCATATCCGTCGGGCCGGGCTCACCCCCGGTCCCCCGAGACGCCGAGAGGAGGCGATTCCAGTGATCATCATCAACCGCAACTCCACCGTCAAACTGACCGATCGCTCGATCGTCTCCACGTGCATGCTCGGCGTCTCCACCCTGGGCACCGGTCTGTCCGGCATCAGTGTCGGTCGGCCGGCGTTCTCCGCCGTCACCTCCGCGGATCTTCCCGTCCGCGAGCGCAATGAGCGACCGACCGAGGCACTGGAAGCAGTAAAGGGACAGGCGCACGCCTATGCCTTTGCGGCAGCCGGTGCCGGATTCCGGAAGCAGACGACGCAGCACCACCTGATGTGGGCCTTCCGTGGGCCGGAACCCTGGAGCGATCCAGCCTGATCGACGATCAGGCCGGCGCCTTCAGGGCCGCGGAACCCCACCCGGGATCCGCGGCCCTTCTGTTTGTCCCGCACACGGGGACGACGGAGCGAAGGGGCCTCGGGACAAGAAAAGAACCCGGTACCCGCCGACAACCGGTCCCACCGGACCGGAACGACCAGACGAGGACAAACACACCGTGCAACTCGAAGCGCACGCCCCGTCCGTACCGCCTTCCGAAACGATCCCCCCGCCCGGCCTCACGAAGGACCCCACCTTGACCCCGCTCACGGCGCTCACCGCGCTCGACGACGCCATCGAGAACCTCGGCGTGCCCGTCCCCTGCCGTTCCTACGACCCGGAGGTCTTCTTCGCGGAGACGCCGGCCGACGTCGAGTACGCCAAGTCCCTGTGCCGCACCTGCCCGCTGATCGAGGCATGCCTCGCCGGTGCCAAGGAGCGCCGCGAGCCCTGGGGTGTCTGGGGTGGCGAGCTGTTCGTCCAGGGTGTCGTCGTCGCCCGCAAGCGGCCGCGTGGCCGCCCGCGCAAGAACCCGGTCACAGCATGAACATCCCAGGAACGATCGACCGCCCCCTCACGCAAGACCCGAAGAAGCAGGCCCCGATGAAGCCGTTCACCAGCGAGCCCGCAGGCTCCGCGACCGAAGACGTCACCACCACCGGCGCGTACGACTCGCGTCAGAACAGGACCCGCGAGATGCAACTCATCCCAGAAGCCCTGGCTCGTGCGCATATGCACGACCGCCTGCGTGAGGCCGAGCAGGGCCGTCAGGCGGCGCGCCTGCTGGCCGCTCGCCGGATGCAGCGTCGGGCCGAGCGCGCCTCGCTGCGCGCCCGCCGGGCGCTCGCCATGGCCGTGATGCAGTAACGACACCCACCTGAAGCGGTGGCCTCCGCACACCGGGGGCGAAGCTCTCCTTGAGGGGCCCGGTCCGTCCGAACGGACCGGGCCCCTCGGTGCGTTGTGCGAGCGAACCGCTGCCTCGGCGTTATCGTCCCGAGGATGACGCGTCCTCCCGGAGACAGTGACCGAGACGACTCCTCGACCGAGTCCGGCCCTGTGGTGTGCGCCCGCTGCGGCGCGCAGGCCGCGCAGCCCCCGCCCCTCACCTGGACGTGCTCCGTGGACAAAGGCGTCCGGAGCTACTTCTGCGGGACCTGTTCCCGCGACAACCTCAGGGCGATCGAGGGGCGGCTGGACTCGGACTGGTGGTGAGAAACGTCACGCCGGGCTGCTCGGGGCCGCTTCAGCAGGCCGGACCCTGCCCGTCTCGCACTTCCCTCTCCCTCCTCATGCGCCCCCTGCACCCCCTGCACCCTCTGCGCCTTCCCCACCTCCGCACCTTCCGCCTCATGCCTCCGCGACCGACTCCTCGGCCTCCAGCTCGTCCAGTTCCTCCAGCGCTTCCTGCCCGTCCGGTGCTTCCGAAGCATTCAGTGCCTCCTCCGGGAGAAATCCGGGCAGCCACTCCTCCAGTTCCTCGCGCAGCCGTACCGTCGCGCCGAGCTGGCACAGCACGCCGATCGTGCTCAGGGTCACCCGGTGTATCAGCAGGTAGGCAGGCGGAAGGTTGAGCTGCTTGCCCAACTGGTGGGCGGGGGAGCGTATGTCGGCGATCCTGGCCGCCTGGCTGCGCATCCAGCCACGGGTGAACGTGAACTCCTCCACCCGGGCCGGCTCGATGATCGGCAGGAGATAGTCGAGGACCGCGTCGGGGTCCAGCTCGATGGACTCCTTGACGAAGCCCTCCCTGCGAAGGAGTTCGTAGACCGCCTCCGCCTCGCTGTCCAGGGTCATACGCAGCGACTCGCCGATCGGATCGGGCAGTCCGCCCGGGAGCCGGTCCACCGTGCCGAAGTCCAGTACCCCCAGCCGCCAGTCGTTCTCACCGCCCGGCCCGCCCGGCAGGAGACGGAAGTTGCCGGGGTGCGGGTCGGCATGCAGCAGGCCGGTGCGCGCCGGGCCGGAGAAGAGGAAGCGGGACAACAACTGACCCGCGCGATCGCGCTGCTCCTCGGTGCCGTCGGTGATCACCTCGGAGAGCGGCACGCCGTCGATCCACTCGGTGACCAGGATCTGGTCGCACTGGTGGACGACCGCCGGGACCATGACGTCGGGGTCGTCGGCGAACTCCTCCGCGTGGGCCTGCTGGGCCTGCGCCTCCAGGGCGTAGTCGAGCTCCTCGGAGACACGGTCCCTGAGTTCCGAGATCAAAGGCTTGACGTCCATGCCCGGGATGAGCGGGCCCAACAGCCTTGCGAAGCGGCTGAGTTGGTTCAGGTCGGACAGCAGGGCCTCGCCGGCCCCCGGGTACTGGACCTTGACGGCGACCTGCCGGCCGTCGTGCCACACCGCTCGATGCACCTGGCCGATCGAGGCGGCCGCGGCCGGCTTGTCGTCGAACTCGACGAACAGCTCGGACCAGTCCTCGCCGAGCTGTGCCGTGAGCACGGAGTGCACGGTGCGGGCCGGCATCGGCGGCGCCGCGTCCTGGAGCTTGGTGAGGGCCGCGCGGTAGGGCCCGGCCACCTCCTCGGGCAGGGCTGACTCGAAGACGGACAGCGCCTGGCCGAACTTCATCGCGCCCCCCTTCAGCTCGCCCAGGACCTTGAAGAGCTGCTCGGCGGTGCGCTGCTGCAGCTCGCGGCCGACGATCTCCGCGGACTCGCCCACGATCCGCTTGCCCAGGCCCCAGGTCGCCCGCCCGGCGAAGCCGAGCGGGAGCGCGGCGAGCTTGGCGGTCCGGGTGACCGCCTTCCGGGGAAGATCAGACATGCGCCCTCCAAGTCCCAGACAGCCGCGTCGCGTCCGCCGTACGGCGATGCTCCGTCGGATGCCGATGCCTCTCCATTGTCGCGTGCGATCCCCGGTCCTCGGAGGAGTGTTCCCGCTCACCTTTGCGCGCGGCACCGCACGGGCAGGCGGAGTGGGGACGTACCGGTCGCGAGCGCCACCGAAGGGCGGGGGCGCTGACCTCCCAGCGTGCGCCTTCGTCGGCCGGGGCCCGGCCGTCGAGGAACGCGAGGGCATGGGCGGCCGCCAGTCCGGCGACGGTCGTGGCCAGGGCCAGGTCACAGGCGCGTGCCGCTCGTCTCGCTCCGGAGTGCCACTGGGCGACCAGCCGTGGCCAGGCCGGGTCCCGGTCGATGCGCTCCTGCTGCAGACACCCCGCGCAGCCCGTCTCGCCCGGCAGCACCAGCGGGCCGACGATGCCAGTGCCCTCCACGACGCCGGTGTAGAGATGGGGTGTGCCCGAGGCGATCAGCGGCTCCGCGGCCGACGGTGCGGGCGCGTGCACGGACACATCGTCCCGCGGAGAGAGGATCACCAGGCTGAAGCCCGGGGTGTCCGACCCGTGCGGCGACCCCGAGGGCCTGCGCGGCGGACGGTCCGGTGCGGCCCGGCGAACGACGCGACGGGCGGACTCGTCCCGCCGCTCGCCGATCGCCTCGGCCGGCAGCCCGCCCGGAGCGACGTCCCCCGGCTCCACCCGGCCGCCGTCCTGCACGTCCACCTCGCCGACGCCCGCCCCCGACAGCAGTGCGGCGAGCACCGCGCCGACTCTGCCCGCACCCCGCACCTGGACCCGCAGCCCGCGCCGGGCGGCCAGACGCTCGATCGCGTCGCCCGGTTCCGGCGTGAGGAGGGAGAGCCCGGCGAGATCGGGCCGCATCCGGTCCATGACCTCCTTCTTCTCCCGCAGCGCGTGGGCGTCCGGTCCGCCGCCGCGCGCGTCGTCGAGCAGCCCGGCCCGGGCCAGCCGCTCGACCAGCCGGTCGACGTGGCCGTCGGGCAGGTCCATGCGGCGGCCCTCCTCGCGCAACAGCGCCAGCCCGCGCGTGCCGTCGAGCAGGTCGAGGAAACTCCCGGTGGCCGTGTCCACCGGGCCGAGCGTCAGTGCGTGCGCCGGCGTCATCCCGAACTGCACGGTGTTGAGGTCACGCCAGCCGCGCCGCAGTGCGTGCTTCACGATCGGATGCATCGAAGGCCCCCGTATGCCTGGAAAACTCCCCGTCACGTCGACGGAGCGGGGCGCGGGGTCCTCGCTCCGCCGACGAGTGCCAGCATGCCCGGACCCGCCGGAGGCCGCCGAAAGTTGTCCACAGGCAGACGCATTCATCGTACAAATCCGTCGTATGAGGCAAACGTGGCGGCAGAGATCGGAACCGAACCGCCCCGGAGCCGGGACTTCCCCCATGTGCAGCGGGTAACGTCGGGGCGTGTCCGCCGACCCCCTGCACCGCGCCGGAACACCACAGCGCAGTACGACGAGCCAGCCGCCGAGCGGCCCCCGGGCGAGCGCCATCGAGGTCCGCAGGAGCGCCCGTCGACGGCGGACGGTCTCCGCGTACCGCGAGGGCGACCGCACCATCGTGCTGATCCCCGCCCGGATGTCCGAGGCCGAGGAGCAACGCTGGGTGAGCGTCATGCTCGACAAGCTCGCCGCCCAGGAGAGCCGGCGGGTGCCGGGGGACGCCGAGCTGGCCGAGCGCGCGGAGCGGCTGTCGGCCCAGTGCTTCGGAGGCCGGGCCCGGCCCACCTCGGTCCGCTGGGTGACCAACCAGAACACCCGCTGGGGGTCGTGCACCCCGGCCGAGGGCAGCATCCGGCTCTCGCACCGCCTCCAGGGCATGCCCGAGTACGTCATCGACTACGTTCTCGCCCACGAACTCGCACACCTGCTCGTACCCGGCCACGGCCCCGACTTCTGGCGGCTGCTGGAGGCGTACCCGCGCACCGAGCGCGCACGCGGCTATCTGGAGGGCGTCGTCGCGGCCGAACGGCTGCCCCACCCGCCGGACGCACGCGGGGAGTGACCTGCTCCGTGCGCGCAGTGAACCCCTCGGCTCTCCCGTGACGCCGGTTGTGTACCGGGTCTGTACCGACATCGTGCGTTGTCCGACTTTGCCGTTAGCCTGACGCGACGCACTCGCAATCGGGATGGGGGACGGTCGTTACGCATGCCCAGGGAATTCCAACGCGGCCACAAGGCCAAGATCAGTGACCTCACCGTGGGCACCGACCTGTACGTAGGCGTGCAGATCACCGCACCCGGCCTGACCTTCGACATCAGCTGCTTCGGCCTCGACGCCGACGAGCGGCTCTCGGACGACCGGTACTTCGTCTTCTTCAACCAGCCGAAGTCCCCCGAGGAGTCCATCCAGCTCCTGGGCCCCCAGGCCGGCGACACGGAGTCCTTCCGCATCACTCTGGACCGGATCCCGCCGCAGATCCACAAGCTCTCCTTCACGGCGACCCTCGACGGCGCCGGGCAGATGTCGCAGATCCGTCCCGGATATCTCCGCATCGTCGCGGGCGGTGAGGAAGTGGCGCGCTACGCGTTCAGCGGCGCGGAGTTCACCACCGAGCGGGCCGTGATGCTGGGCGACTTCTACCTGAAGGACGTCTGGCGGTTCGCGGCCGTCGGCCAGGGCTTCGACGGCGGTCTGGACGCGCTGCTGAAGAACTTCGGCGGTGAGGTCGCGGAGGAGGAGGCGCCTGCCGCGCCCGCGCAGCCCCAGGCCGGCGGGGCCGCTCCCGCCTTCGCTCCGCCCGCGTTCGGCGCCCCCTCGGCGCCGGCCCCCGCCCCGCATCAGCCGCAGCCCGCCGCGCAGGGCTTCGCGGCCCCGCCCGGCGCGACTCCGCCGCCCGCCCCGGCGCCCGCGCCCTCGGTGCACGGTGCGCCGACCATCATCGCGCCCCTGGCCCCGCCCGGCGGCGGCCACGTCCCGCCCCCGGCCCCCGCCCCGGCGCCCTACGGCCAGCCGCCGCAGCAGCCCTACGGGCAGGGCCCCGCACCGACCGTGCCCATGCCGCCCGGCTACGGCCAGCAGCCCCAGGCCCCGCAGGCCCCGCCCGGCTACGGACAGCCGGCCCCGCCGCCCGGCTACGGCCAGCAGCCGCCGTTCGGCCAGGTCCCGGGCCAGCAGGGGTACGGCGTGCCACAGGGCGCTCCGCAGGGCGGCGCCGGTGTTGCCGCCGCTCTCCAGCAGTTCAAGGAGACGCCCACCGGGCAGCGCTGGACGCAGCAGAACAAGAAGCTGATCCGCGTCGACCTCGGCATGGGAGGCCAGCCGGTGCTCGCCCGTCAGGGCAGCATGGTCCTCTACCAGGGCAAGGTCGACTTCAGCTACAAGGGCGCCGGGTTCGCCGGCCGGATCGTCGGCGGCGCCACCGGCCAGGAGATGCAGCTGATGCGCTGCACCGGCCAGGGGCAGGTCTTCCTCGCCGAGAACGCCACCCATGTGCACCCCATCGAGCTCCAGGGCGACGCGATCTGCGTCTCCGCCGAGAACGTCCTCGCCTTCGACGAGAGCCTCCAGTACGAGGTCCGTCGCATCGAGGGCCACGGCATTCCCGGCGGCGCGCTGTTCACCATGCAGTTCCAGGGCACCGGCACGATCGTCGTCAAGACGCACGGCACGCCCGTGGTCCTGCCGGTCACGCCCACCACGTTCGCCGACTGCAACGCCGTCGTCGCCTGGTCGGCCGCCGCCCAGGTGGTCGTCTCCAGCCAGGTGCGGATGCGCCGCAACGCCTACCCCGGCGACACCGGAGAGAGCGTCAACCTCCAGTTCCGGGGAGCTCCCGGCAACTTCATCGTCGTCCAGCCGTACGAGGTCTGAGGGAGCCCGTCATGAACCAGCCGCTCGCGGGCTACGCCCCCGCACCCGTCACCGCCCGCATGGAGAACCATGGCGACCACATGCTGAAGGTCGCCATGCAGACCGGGAACGACCTCTTCGCGCGCGTGGGCTCGATGGTCGCCTACGAGGGCTTCGTCCAGTACGAGCCCAACCCGCCGGCCGTGCGGCAGATCGCGCGCGACTGGATGACCGGCGAGGGCGCGCCCCTGATGAAGTGCACCGGCGACGGGCTGCTCTACCTCGCCGACTACGGCGCGAACGTCGTCGTGATCAACCTCAACGGCGACGGCATCTCCGTCAACGCCACCAACCTGCTCGCCTTCGACGCGCACCTCACCTGGGGCGTCGAGCGCGTCAAGGGGCTCGCGAAGTTCGCCGGCCAGGGCCTGTGGAACACCAAGATCAGCGGCCAGGGATGGGTCGCGCTGACCTCCCGGGGCAAGCCGATCGTGGTCGACTGCGGAGGCGGCGAGGACGAGACGTACGTCGACCCCGACGCGCTCGTCGCCTGGTCCCCGAACCTGAAGGTGAAGGGCAAGCGCAGCTTCAAAGCGCAGTCGCTCATCGGCCGGGGCAGCGGCGAGGCCTACCAGATGGCCTTCTCCGGCCAGGGCATCGTCGTCGTCCAGCCCAGCGAGGACAGCACGGACCGCCTCCGGGTCCGGGGCTGAGGGGGAGCCAGAAACGTCATGCAGAGCCCACTTTTCGCGCACAACGACTCGCAGACCCAGGAACGCTGGAGTCTGCAGAACAAGCAGATGCTCCGGGTCGCTCTGGGGGGCCACGACGACATCCTCGCCCGCAAGGGCACGATGGTCGCCTACCAGGGCCTGATGGAGTTCGACGCCGAGTACCAGAGCAACCAGCAGGGACGCGCCCGTGCGCGCACGGGCGAGGGTCTGGACCTGATGCGCTGCCACGGCCAGGGCACGGTCTACCTCGCCAACCTCGCCCAGCACATCCACGTGATGGAGGTGGAGCAGGACGGCCTGACCGTGGACAGCAGCTATGTGCTCGCCATGGACTCCTCGCTGCACCATGAGGTCATCGCCGTCGACAGCCTCTACGGCATCTCCGGCTCAGGGAAGTACCAGCTCAACATCACCGGCCGGGGCAAGGTCGCCCTGATGACCTCGGGCGCGCCCCTGATGATGCAGGTCACGCCGGACAAGTACGTCAACTGCGACGCCGACGCCATCGTCGCCTGGTCCACCGGGCTGCGGGTGCAGATGCAGGCGCAGACCCACTCCTCCGGGGTGTGGCGCCGGCGCGGCAATACCGGTGAGGGCTGGGAGCTCAGCTTCATGGGCTCCGGCTATGCGCTCGTACAGCCCAGTGAGCTGCTGCCGCCGCAGAACGCGGCGATCGGCTCCGGCCTGGCCGCGCAGTACGGCATGGGCCAGCAGGGGGTGCGCGGTCAGAACCAGGGCAACGCCTGGAGCTGATCGTCCGGCGGACGACGACGTGAGGGGCGGCCCGCAAGGCCGCCCCTCACGCGTTCCGGCTCACAGCCGCGCGCGGGTCGCCTCGAGCAGCCGCACGACCGACTCGTCGGCGACGTCCGCCACCTGCGCGTAAGGGAACCAGCGCAGGTCGAGGGACTCGTCGCTGATGGCCTCCACGGACCCGGCCGGGGCCAGGGCCGCGTACTGGACGTCGTAGTGCCAGGCGCACGGTGTCAGATGCCGGTCGAGCCGGACCGGGCCGCCGGGCAGCAGGGTCAGACCCGGCACGCCCGACTCCTCGGTCCCCTCCCGCAGGGCGGCGGCCGCCAGCGTCACGTCGACCGGCTCGCAGTGCCCGCCCGTCTGCAGCCACATCCGCAGCTTCCTGTGGAGCGTCAGCAGCACCCGCTCCCGCTCCGGGTCGATCACCAGCGCGCTCGCCGTGACGTGCCCGTCCCGGCAGGCCTTCCACACGCCGTCCGCATGCGCCGCCAGATGGTCCAGGTAGGACTGGCGCAGCTCCTCCTGGCCCTCGTACCCCTTCAGGACGAGGACCGCGTCGTCGTACAGGCTCACTCGGTGTCGTCGCCCTCGGAGTCGTTCTCGGCGTCGTCCTTCTTCAGGTTCGGCTTCTCGCCGGAGGCTCCGCCGCTCGCCGCCTCGCCGAGCATCTTGTCCAGCTCGGAGAAGTCCATGTGCTCGCGGTGCACGAAGCCGTCCGGGTCGTCCAGGTCGGAGGCCGTGGGCAGCATGTCCGGGTGCGCCCACAGGGCGTCCCGGCCGTCGACCCCGCGCGCGTCCGTCAGTGAGGCCCACAGGCGGGACGCGTCGCGCAGACGGCGCGGGCGCAGCTCCAGGCCGATCAGCGTCGCGAACGTCTGCTCCGCGGGACCACCGGTGGCACGACGACGGCGCAGCGTCTCGCGCAGCGCGTCGGCGGACGACAGACGCGGCTTCGCGGCCGCGTGCACCACCGCGTCCACCCAGCCCTCGACGAGCGCCAGAGCCGTCTCCAGACGGGCCAGCGCGGCCTTCTGCTCCGGGGTGTCCTCGGGCTGGAACATGCCCTGCTGCAGCGCGTCCTGCAGCTGTTCGGGGTTCTGGGGGTCGAACTGGCCGACCACGTCCTCCAGCTTGGCGGTGTCGACCTTGATCCCGCGCGCGTAGCCCTCGACCGCGCCGAACAGGTGCGAGCGCAGCCACGGCACATGCGCGAACAGACGCTGGTGGGCGGCCTCGCGCAGGGCGAGATACAGCCGCACCTCGTCCTGGGGCACGCCCAGGTCCTTGCCGAACGCCGCGATGTTCACCGGCAGCAGCGCCGCGCGCCCGGCCGGACCGAGCGGAAGGCCGATGTCGGTCGACCCGACGACCTCGCCCGCGAGGACGCCGACGGCCTGGCCGATCTGTGAGCCGAACATCGCTCCGCCCATCGAGCGCATCATGCCGATCAGGGGGCCGGCCATGGCCTGCATCTCCTCCGGCAGGACGTCGCCCATGGCGGCGCCGACGCGTTCGGCGACCGGGTCGACGAGCTCCTTCCACGCGGGCAACGTCGCCTCGACCCACTCCGCGCGCGACCACGCCACCGCGGAGCCGGCGCCGGACGGCAGGGAGGTGGCGTCGTCCAGCCACAGGTCGGCCAGGCGGACGGCCTCCTGCACGGCGGTGCGCTCGGAGGAGCCGACGCTCGCGTCCTTCACGCCGTCGGAGGTGCCCTGGGAGACCGTCTGGCGGGCGATCTGCTTGGCCATGTCCCAGTTCACCGGCCCGCCCTCGTACGAGAGCATCTGACCGAGCTGCTGGAACGCGGCGCCCAGGTCGTTGGGGTTCAGTGAGCCGAACATCGCGGCAAGGGGGTTGTCGGCGCCGGGACCGCCCGGAGCGCCGAAGCCTCCGGCGCCGGGGAACCCGCCGAAGCCGAACGGGTTGGCCGGTCCCTGACCACCGCCGCTCTGCGAGTCCTTCTTCTTGCCCTCGTCGCCGTCTTCCGGCTCCTCCGGCGGAAGGCCGAATCCGAATGGGGTGTCACTCACGGGGTTCCTCGGCTGGTAAGGCCACCGGTTCTCGCCCGGCGGCGACTGCCCTGCAACACCACCCAGCGTAGACACCCCGGCTCGATCGGGCCTCGGTGCTTCGCCGACTGCCGGCCTGCGGCAGGATGGATGCCACCTGGTACGTACGCGTCACTCACGCCCGTATGCCAAGACAACCGCTGGAGACACCCGGTGAGTTCCCCAGATCCGCAGGTTCGCGCAGCGCGAAACCCTTCGACCCCGGGCGGTTCGCGCGGGCCCGTAGTGGCCGTGACCGGCGCGGCGAACGGGGTGGGCGCGCTGCTCACGGAGCGCCTCGCCGCGTCGGAGGAGGTCAAGCAGGTCGTCGCCATCGACGAGCGGCGCGGCGAGTGCGACGCCGCGCAGTGGCACATCCTCGACGTCCGCGATCCGGCGATCGCCGACAAGCTGCGCGGGGCGGACGTCGTGGTACATCTCGCGCTCGACCTCGACCTGGGGAGTGACGCCGCCGCCCGGACGGCCTACAACGTGCGCGGCACGCAGACCGTGCTGACGGCCGCCGCGGCGGCCGGGGTGCACCGCGTGGTGCTGTGCACCTCCGCGATGGTCTACGGCGCGCTGGAGGACAACGAGCTGCCGCTGTCCGAGGACGCCGAGCTGCGGGCGACGGCCGAGGCGACCGGCGTCGGAGACCTCCTGGAGGTCGAACGGCTCGCGCGGCGCGCACCCCGGGCGCACCCCGGGCTCAACGTCACCGTGGTGCGGCCCGCGATCCTGGTCGGCGGCACGGACACGGCGCTGACCCGGTACTTCGAGTCGCCGCGGCTGCTGGTCGTCGCGGGGTCGCGGCCCGCGTGGCAGTTCTGCCACGTCGAGGACCTGGTGAGCGCCCTGGAGTACGCAGTCCTGGAGAAGGTCGACGGGGAGCTGGCCGTCGGGTGCGACGGGTGGCTGGAGCAGGAGGAGGTCGAGGAGCTCAGCGGGATCCGCCGGATGGAGCTGCCGTCGGCGGTCGCGCTGGGCGCCGCGGCCAGGCTGCACCGGATCGGGCTGACGCCGTCCCCGGCGGGCGACCTGGCGTACACGATGTATCCCTGGGTGGTGAGCGGGAGCCGGTTGCACGACGCGGGATGGCGGCCTCGCTGGACCAACGAGGAGGTCCTCGCGGAGCTGCTGGAAGAGGTCTCCGGACGGCACACCGTCGCCGGACGGCGGCTGGGACGCAAGGACGCGACCGCGGCGGGCGCGGCCGGCGCCACGGTCGCCCTGCTGGGCGCGGCGGCTGTCGTGCGGCGAGCCCGGAAGGCCCGGCGGAGGTGAGACCGGGGCGGCGGGTGACGGGGTCTTTCCCCACTGCGCTTCCTCGCTGCCCTTCCCCGTCGGCAGGCGCCGCCCCGTCGCCGCCGGACAGGCGCGGTCTGCAGGTCGCCCCCCCGAGGCCGCTCCGAAGCGGCACGCGCGTGTGCCGGGCGATCACACAGTTCCGTCGCGTCTCCCGGGTACGGCACGATGGGGGTATGGCAGCCATCGACGACCATCCGGGCGAGCACGCGGCGCAGGACCCCATCAAGCTGATCGCCGTGCGCGACACGGCGCTTTCCCTGGACGAGGTCTTCACAGCCGTCGGGGACGACGCGGCCGGCGGGACCGCGCTGTTCGTGGGCACCGTGCGCAACCACGACGGCGGCGCCCAGGTCGACGCCCTCGGGTACTCCTGCCACCCCAGCGCCGAGGCCGAGATGCGGCGCGTCGCGGAGAAGGTCGTCGCCGAGTACCCGGTGCGGGCGCTCGCGGCCGTCCACCGGGTGGGGGACCTCGCGGTGGGCGATCTCGCCGTCGTCGTCGCCGTGTCGTGTCCGCACCGCGGCGAGGCCTTCGAGGCCTGCCGGAAGCTGATCGACGACCTCAAGCACGAAGTCCCCGTCTGGAAGCACCAGAAGTTCTCGGACGGGACGGAGGAGTGGGTCGGCGCCTGCTGACCCGCGGCCCCGGCGGACGCGGCTCCGGCGGGCGCGGACCCGGCCGCCGCCCGGTCATGCGTCCGGTTGCGTAACCCGACCCCTGCCATGAGCGTTGTCAGTGCGGACGGTTAATCTGCTGATCAGTCAGTTGCGGTGGTTCGTCGGGGTTGGGAGGTCGGCATGGCGGCGCTCGTCTGGTTGCTGATTCCGCTGGTCGCCGCGATCGGTGCGGGCCTGTGGGGCAGTTGGGCCAACCGGACCCGCAAGGCCCGGGGCGACGGCCCCGAGCTGGACGGATACGCCCGCTTCCGCGAGGCCATGGAGAAGCCCCGCTCACGTACGTGACCCGGGTGGCAGCCCTGACGGGGCGCTGACAGACCCGTCACGTAATGTCGAGGCATGCCACGCCGCACCGCGACGATGCTCGCCTCCACCCTGATGCTGATCGCGCTCCTGTGCGCGGGAGTGCTCATCCCCGTGCCGTACGCGGAGATGTCCCCGGGGCCGACGGTGAACACGCTCGGCGACCACGACGGCGAGCCGGTGCTGCAGATCTCCGGGCGCAGGACCTACGCGACCAGCGGCAACCTGAACATGACCACCGTGCGGGTCACCAGCGCCGACTACCGGATGAACCTCGTCGAGGCCGTCTACGGCTGGCTCGCGCACGACACCAAGGTGGTCCCGCACGACACGCTGTACCCGGACGGCAAGACCGAGGAGCAGTCCACCCAGGAGAACGCCGAGGAGTTCAGCCAGTCCCAGGAGAGCGCCAAGGTGGCGGCCTTGAAGGAGCTGAAGGTCCCCGTGACGTCCTGGGTGATCGTCTCGACCGTGGTGAAGGGTTCTCCGGCCGAGGGCAGGCTGCACGCCGGCGACGTGATCAAGGCGGTCGACGGGACGGCCGTGAAGCAGCCGGGCGACGTCGCCAAGCTGGTGACCAGGCACAAGCCGGGCGAGAAGGTCGTCTTCACCATCGTCCCGGCCAAGGAGCAGGCGGCCGCCGAGAAGGCGCACAAGGCGGCGACCGTGACCCAGGAGGTGACCGTCACCACGGCCGCCTCCGCCGACAGCGGCCAGAAGCGGGCGATCGTCGGGATCTCGGCCGGCACCGACCACACGTTCCCGTTCACCGTCGACATCAAGCTCGCCGACGTCGGCGGGCCCAGCGCCGGTCTGATGTTCGCCCTCGGCATCTACGACAAGCTCACCCCGGGCAGCCTCACCGGCGGCAAGTTCGTCGCCGGCACCGGGACCATCGACGACGACGGCAAGGTGGGGCCGATCGGCGGCATCGAGTTGAAGACGGTCGGCGCGCGCAGCCAGGGCGCTCAGTACTTCCTGACGCCCGCCGACAACTGCGCGGCCGCCGCCAAGGACACCCCCTCGGGGCTCAGGCTCGTCAAGGTGAACACCATCGACGACGCCCTCGGCGCCCTCAAGGACATCCGCGGCGGCGACACCGCCGCCCTGCCCTCGTGCACGAAGTAGCCGCACGGCCACCCGGCTTCGGGCTCGGGAGCCGCTATTCGGCGAACGTCGCCGACAGCGCCTCCGCAAGCCCCGGCACCAGGCCCGCGCCGGTGAGGACCTCCGTGGGGGCGTCCTTCTCCCGCAGCCGCAGGGCGGAGTCACGGGTGCCGTCGCGCAGGACGCCGACCGTCATCCGGACCTCCTGGCGGTCGGGATGGTCCGACACCCACTTCGCGAGCTTGGCCTCGCTCAGGCCCTGAGGGACCTGGGCCTCGGCGGACGGCGGCAGCATCAGCCGCTCCACGGTGAGGGCGCAGCCGACCACCGCGTCGGGCCAGGCGATCGTGGCGAGGAACTCGTCGAGCGGCTTGTCCGTCGGCACCTCGTCCTGCTCGATGGGGGTGAGGCCGGTGATCTCGGGCTCGTCCTGAAGGCCGAGCTGGGCCGCCAGCGACGGTTCCTGGGCACGCAGCCGAGCGGTGTCTACGAGGGCGAAGAGGCGGGCGGGCTGGTCCCAGCCGAGGCCGGAGGCGTACTCGTCGATCTCGAGCACGGCCCGGGTGAGCGGGCTCGCCGCCATGGGAGTGTTGGACATGGTCACAATCCTCTCTCGTTCCTGGCCGGAATCGGGAACCGAGTAAACCGTGAGTAAGTTGCATAGGTGTGGGCCCGCGATCACGGGGGGCCACGAACGGTCCACGAACACGCGGGCCTGACGTATCTACTGCGACTTTCGAGGTGCGCACCTTGGCTTTCCAGATGCCGGACCGCGGCGGAGGCCCCACGGGGCCGCGGATCAGAGTGGGCCGCCCGTCCCGGCGGGTCCGGACCCTGCTCACGACACTGGGCGTCCTGGCCGTCCTGGCCATGGCGTTCACCATGTTCGCCGGGTTCTGGACGGACTGGCTCTGGTACCGCTCGGTGCATTACTCGTCGGTCTTCACCACCACGCTGTGGACCAAGATCGGGCTGTTCTTCGTCTTCGGTCTGCTGATGGCCCTCGCGGTCGGCGTCAACATCTGGCTGGCGCACCGGCTGCGGCCGCCGCTGAGCGCGATGTCCGTGGAGCAGCAGAGCCTCGACCGCTACCGCATGGGCATCGCGCCGTACAAGACGTGGCTGCTGCTCGGCATCACCGCCCTCGTCGGCCTGATCGCCGGCGCGTCCGCGGCTGGCCAGTGGCGGACGTGGCTGATGTGGGTCAACGGGGTGTCCTTCGGCCAGAAGGACCCTCAGTTCCACCTCGACGTGTCCTTCTTCGCCTTCGACCTGCCCTGGTACCGGTTCCTGCTCGGCTTCGGCTTCGCCGCCACGATCCTGTCCCTGATCGCCGCGGCGCTCACCCACTACCTGTACGGCGGGCTGCGGGTCACGAGCCCGGGCGCGCGTGCCACCGCCGCGGCCACCGGCCACCTGTCGGTGCTGCTGGGCGTCTTCGTCACCCTGAAGGCGGTCGCCTACTGGCTCGACCGCTACGGCCTGGCGGTGAAGTCCAGCGACTTCAAGGCCACGGACAACTGGACGGGCCTGCGCTACGTCGACGCCAACGCCTATCTGCCGGCGAAGACGATCCTGTTCTGCATCGCCGTCATCTGTGCCCTGCTCTTCTTCGCCACCCTGTGGCGGCGCACCTGGCAGCTGCCGGTGATCGGCTTCGGCCTGATGGTGCTCTCGGCGATCCTGATCGGCGGGCTGTACCCGGCGATCGTCCAGAAGTTCCAGGTCCAGCCCAACGAGCAGGCCAAGGAAGCCCCGTACGTCGAGAAGAACCTCAAGGCGACGCGCGAGGCGTACGGCATCGACGGCGCGCAGGTCACCGAGTACTCGGGCACCAGCACGGCCAAGGACAAGACGACGCTGCGCGATGACGTCGACTCCACCGCGAGCATCCGCGTCCTGGACCCGAACATCGTCTCCCCGACGTTCCAGCAGCTCCAGCAGATGCGGAAGTACTACGCGTTCCCGACCAACCTGGACGTGGACCGCTACAACGTGAAGGGGACCGACGAGGACACCGTCATCGGTCTGCGCGAGCTGAACCTCGCGGGCGTCGACAAGCAGAACTGGATCAACAACCACTTCCGCTACACCCACGGCTACGGCGTCGTCGCCGCCAAGGGCACCACGTCCGACCCCGAGGGGCGCCCGGTCTTCACCGAGTCCGACCTGCCCTCCGAGGGCGAGCTCGGCACCTACCAGCAGCGGGTCTACTACGGGGAGAAGACGACCACGTACTCGATCGTCGGAGGTCCCCAAAAGGAGATCGACTACTCCGACAACCAGGGTGAGAAGACCACCAGCTACACCGGCAAGAGCGGCGTGAGCCTCTCCAGCCCGGTCAACCGCGCCGTGTACGCGGTGGCGTTCGGCGAGCCGCAGATCCTGTACTCCGGCGCCATCGGCGAAGGTTCGCGGATCCTGTACAACCGCACGCCCAAGGAGCGCGTCGAGGCGGTCGCCCCGTGGCTGACCATCGACGGCGACGCCTACCCGGCGGTGGTCGACAACAAGATCCAGTGGATCGTCGACGCGTACACGACGACCAACGGGTATCCGTACGCCTCCCGTACGACTCTCGGCGACACGACGGCCGACTCGCTGACCGCGACCAACGACAACCGTGCGGTGGTGGCCCAGCAGAACCAGGTCAACTACATCCGCAACTCGGTGAAGGCGACCGTCGACGCGTACACGGGCGAGGTCAAGCTCTACCAGTGGGACACCGAGGACCCGGTCCTGAAGACCTGGATGAAGGCGTTCCCCGGCACGGTGAAGGCCAAGTCGTCCATCTCCGGCTCGCTGATGGCCCATCTCCGGTACCCGCAGGACCTGTTCAAGGTCCAGCGCGAGCTGCTCAGCCGCTACCACGTGAAGGACGCGACGACGTTCCTCAGCGGCAGCGAGGTGTGGCAGGTGCCGAACGACCCGTCCAACAAGTCGGGCGACGCGGTGCCGCCGTACTACCTGAGCATGAGGATGCCCGACCAGAAGGCGCAGGCGTTCTCGCTCACGACGACGTTCACGCCCAACGGCCGTGACAACCTGAGCGCGTTCATGGCGGTCGACTCCGAGGCGGGCACACCCGACTACGGCAAGATCAGAGTCCTGAAGCTGCCGACGAGCACGACCGTCGACGGGCCCAAACAGGTGCAGAGCCAGTTCAACTCCGAACAGGACATCGCCGAGTCCATCAGACTCCTGAAGGGCGGCGACTCCGACATCGAGTACGGCAACCTGCTGACGGTTCCGCTCGACGGCGGCCTGCTCTACGTGGAACCGGTCTATGTGCGCGGCGGCGGGCTCAAGTACCCGCTGCTGAAGAAGGTGTTGGTGACCTACGGAGGCAACACCGCCTTCGAGGACACCCTGGACGAAGCCCTCAACAAGGTCTTCGGCGCGGAGGGCGCGCCCCAGACTCCGCCGCCGGCGGACGAGGGCGGGGGCACGACCCCGCCGCCCACGTCGTCCAACCCGACGGTGCGCCAGGCGCTGGCCGACGCCCAGAAGGCATTCGAGGCCGGCCAGGAAGCGCTCAAGAAGCCCGACTGGGACGCGTACGCCAAGGCGCAGAAGGATCTCGAGGCCGCGCTGAAGCGGGCCGAGGACGCGCAGGCCCAGGCGGACAAGAGCGCCAAGCCGAGCAGCAGCCCGAGCCCGACGGGTTCGGCGAGCCCGAGCGCGGGCAGCGGAAAGGCGACCGGCAGCCCCAGTCCCGGTACGAGTTAGCGGCTGATCAGGACCGCTCCGCGTCGTGGTACGGTTGTGGAACACGACGCGGGGTGGAGCAGCTCGGTAGCTCGCTGGGCTCATAACCCAGAGGTCGCAGGTTCAAATCCTGTCCCCGCTACTGAAAACGAAGGCCCGGATCCGGAAACGGATCCGGGCCTTCGTGATGTGCGAACGCATGTGCCGGGCGGCGCGATGGCCGCGCCGCGGTGGGGAGTTGAGGGATCTGTGTTTCACTTGTCTCTCTGTGGGCATGTCGACAAAACGCTGAAGTGACCTTACGGGCCGCGGTATACCAGGTGTACCCGGGTTGCGGGTGGTGCGACGATGGACGTTATGGGGGACAAGGCAACTCTGTTCGAGACAGGGCGGTTTGTGCAGCCTTCCGGTGAGGAAGCGACCCCGGACGAGAGCCGGGACGAGGCGGCGGACGCCGTCGAGACGGGGGAAGCCGTCGAGGAGATGCGGCTGCGGCTCGCGGCGGAAGCCGGCGACGTCGAGGCCGTGAGCGTCCTCGGGGCCATGCTGCTGCGCCGTGGCGACCTCGACGGAGCCGAGCCCCATCTTCGCGCCGCCACCGCCGAGGGCGACCGGGCCGCCGCCAACAACCTGGGCGTCCTGCTGCACCAGCGCGGCTATCCCGACGAGGCGGCCGGCTGGTGGCGGGTCGCCGCCGTCGCCGGCTCCGCCGCCGCCGCGCACGCCCTGGGCCGCCACTGCCGGGAGTGCGGGGACGAGCCCGCGGCCGAGTACTGGCTCCGCCAGTCCGCCGAGCAGGGGCACGCGCTGGGCGCCTACGCCCTCGCCGACCTGCTGGAGCACCGCGGGGACGCCGGGGCCGAGCGGTGGATGCGGGCCGCCGCCGAGCGCGGGCACCGGGAAGCGGCGTACCGACTGGCCCGCGCCCTCGACCTGAAGGACCACGAGCAGGGCGGCGAACTCGGCGAGTGCGGGAACCCGTCCGCGGGCGGCTCGTCGGCCGGCTCGTCAGGCGGACGCGGACAGGACGGCGGTGCCGCCGTGCGTGCGGAGGCCGAGCAGTGGTACCGCCAGGCCGCCGCGCGTGGACACCGCCGGGCCGCGCTCCACCTCGGGACGATCCTGGAGAAGCGGGGCGACCTGAAGGAGGCCGGGCGCTGGTACCTGACGTCCGCCAAGGACGGCGAGACGCGCGCCGCCTGCGCCCTCGGGTTCCTGCTGCGCGACGCCGGCGACACCGAGAACGCCGCCATCTGGTGGCTGCGGGCCGCGCAGGAGGGCGACGGGAACGCGGCGAACGCGCTGGGCGCGCTGCACGCCGAGCGGGGACAGACCCAGACCGCCGAGCGCTGGTACCGGGCCGCGATGGACGCGGGCGACGACAACGGCGCCTACAACCTCGCCCTGCTCTGCGCCGAGCAGGGCCGCACCGCGCAGGCCGAGCAGTGGTACCGCCGCGCCGCCTACGCCGGGCACCGGGAGGCGGCCAACGCGCTGGCCGTCCTGCTGCTCCAGGGCGGTGACACGGCCGGGGCCGAGCCCTGGTTCTCCAAGGCCGCGGAGGCGGGCAGCGTCGATGCCGCGTTCAACCTCGGCATCCTGTTCGCCGGGCGGGGCGAGGAGGCGCTCGCCCTGCGCTGGTACGAGCGGGCGGCGGCCGCCGGGCACACCGAGGCGGCGCTCCAGGTCGGCATCGCGCGGCTGCGGGACGGCGACGAACAGGAGGCCGAGCGGCATCTGCGCTGCGCCGCCGGCGGGGGCAGCGCGGAGGCGGCGTACCGGCTGGCTGCCGTGCTCGACGCGAGGCGGCCGCCGCAGCCCGCGCACGAGCTCGGGGAGATCGTGCACGAGAAGACCGAGTGCGAGGAGTGGTACGAACGGGCAGCGACGCAGGGGCACCGGCGCGCGCAGGTGCGGGTCGGGATGCTGGCCGCCGCCCGGGGCGATGTGGTGGAGGCGGCACGCTGGTACCGGACGGCCGCGGAGGCCGGGTCCCGTAACGGCGCCTTCAACCTCGGGCTGCTGCTGGCGCGGGAGGGCAGCGAGCCCGAGGCGGCGGTGTGGTGGACGCGCGCGGCCGACGCCGGACACGGGCGGGCGGCGTTGCGGCTGGCCCTGGTCTACGCGCGTCGCGGGGAGCTGGCGGAGGGGCAGCGGTGGGCGGATCGGGCGGTGTCGCTCGGGCCGGCGGAGGTGGCCGAGCGTGCGGCCCGGCTGCGGGACGCTCTACGGGAGGAACTGTCCGCGTGACGGCGCCCTGTGCTGCGGCGGCGCCCCGTGGCTCCCGAGGCAGAGAGGTGTCGGCGCCCCGTGGCCCCGAGGCAGGGACGCGACGGCGCCCCGTGGCCCCCGAGGTGGGAGGCCCGGGGCGTCGCGGTCCCGTGCAGGGGGTTCCCGCCCCGGCTGTCCCCTCACCTGCCCCCGCTCCCTCACCTGCCCCGTCTCCGGAGGCCGTGGCCTCGGACTTCCGCTGCCGCCGGACGGGCCGGAAGGGTGGGGTCGAGCTGCCCGTTCGCACGGCCGGGGTGCTGATGCGCGGGCAGCGGCGGCCGCCCGCGCACGAGCACGGTGGTCGGCGTGGGTCCTGGCCGGAAGGCGTTGATTTGCCTTCGGGCCTGGCCTTCACGTAACGTTGCGTTCATCGACGCGGGGTGGAGCAGCTCGGTAGCTCGCTGGGCTCATAACCCAGAGGTCGCAGGTTCAAATCCTGTCCCCGCTACTGAAGGCCGAGGGCCGGAATCCGAAAGGGTTCCGGCCCTCGGTCATATCGCCGTGAGCGGGCGTCGCCCGTGCGTGCGTCAGGGGCGTAGGGGTCGGTCCCGAAGCTCCGCGGGGATCGGGGCGGGAGCTATGCCGCCGCGCAGGCGGGGCAGACGCCGCGGTACGTCACCTCGACGTCCGTGACCGTGAAGCCGAAGCGCTCGGAGCCCGGGAGGTCGGCCAGCGGATCGCCGCTCGGGTGCACGTCCTTGATGGCGCCGCACCGGGCGCACACCAGGTGGTGGTGCGGGCGGTGCGCGTTCGGGTCGTACCGCTTGGCGCGCCGGTCGGTGGCCACCTCGAGCACCTCGCCGAGGGAGACCAGTTCGCCGAGCGTGTTGTAGACGGTCGCCCGGGAGATCTCCGGCAGCCGGGCGGTGGCCCTGGCGTGCACCTCGTCGGCCGTCAGATGGACGTGCTCGCCGTCGAGCACCTCGGCCACGACGCGCCGCTGCGCGGTCATCCGCCATCCGCGGCCGCGCAGTCGGTCCAGAAGGTCACTCATGAATCCAGCCTAACAGCCGGTGTGACCAGGTCCCGAACGGGTGTGACTTTAGATTCTGACTTGGCTTGGACTCGATCCACTGTAGGACGGGGTACGGCCTTGGCCGAGCGGCCGGGCCGGCGCCCAGCATCGGATGATGTCGCGCACCGAGACGATGCCGGCCGGCCCGTGGTGGTCGAGGACGATCAGATGGCGGAAGCCGCCGTGGGCCATCGCCCGGGCCGCCTCCTCCAGGGTCCACGTGGGGGCGGCGAAGACGACCTCGTCCGTGGTGTGGGCGTGGGTGCGTTCTTCGTCCGGGTCCTGGCCGAGGCCCACGGAGTCGAGGATGTCCCGCTCGGTGAGGATGCCGATGCCGCCGGCGTCCGGGTCCAGGACGACGGCCGCGCCGACGCGACGGGCGGACATCAGGGCCGCGGCCTGGCGGAGGGTGTGAGCGGGGCCGATGGTGAGGATCATCGTGGTCATGGCGTCACGGACGAGCATGGCTGGAGCCACCTCCTGGGAATCCACGGCACGCGTGCGGGGATTCACAAGTTCACAAGTAGGGGTGCTGTCAGCGTGACAGGTAAAGCAGGGGTCAACAAGAGGGCGCGCGCGTCCAATTGAGGGCGCACGCGCTCATCTGTCGTGCTTACGGGCGCCTTCAGTAGCGCTGGTTGAGATGGTCCAGCAGGTGGTCGTGGAGCAGGCCGTTGGACGCGGCCGCGTTGCCGCTGTGCGGGCCCGGACGCCCGTCGAGGCCCGTGAACACGCCGCCGGCCTCCGTCACCACGATCGCCGTGGCCGCCATGTCCCACAGGGAGAGCTCCGGTTCGGCGCACATGTCGATCGAGCCCTCGGCGACCATCATGTACGGCCAGAAGTCGCCGTACGCGCGCGTGCGCCACACCGCACGGGTGAGGTCCAGGAAGCCGTTGAGACGTCCCCGCTCCTCCCAGCCGCCGAGCGAGGAGTAGGCGAAGGAGGCGTCCGAGAGCTCCGAGACGCGGGAGACGTGCAGCCGGGTCGCTGCGGACAGACTGCGGCCGCTGTAGGCCCCGTGTCCCTTCGCGGCCCACCAGCGGCGGCCCAGCGCGGGCGCCGAGACGACGCCGACGACGGGCTGGAAGCCGCTCTCCCCCGCCTCCATCAGCGAGATGAGGGTGGCCCACACGGGAACGCCCCGCACATAGTTCTTCGTGCCGTCGATCGGGTCGATCACCCAGCGGCGCGGGCCGGTGCCCTCGACTCCGTACTCCTCGCCCAGCACCGCGTCCCGGGGCCGGGCCCGCTGCAGCTGGCCGCGGATGAGTTCCTCGGCGGCCTTGTCGGCCTCGCTCACCGGGGTCATGTCCGGTTTCGTCTCGACCTTGAGGTCGAGGGCCTTGAAACGGTCCATGGTCCCGGCATCGGCGGCGTCCGCGAGGACGTGCGCGAGTCGGAGATCGTCGAGGTAGTCCGCCATGGGACGAACCGTATCGGGCAGAGGCGAACCGGGGCCACAGGGGACCGCGAGACGGACGGTCCGCGAGGGGCGGCCGCGCCACCGGCGGACGGTCCGGCGACCGCCCCGGTCCGGCCGCGAACCCTTGACAGTGCTCCCTCGCGCGTCAAACCTGGGGCGCAGAGCCGCTCGCTCCCGGGAGGCGACGATGCCTGCAGCGCGGGAATCCCTACTGGACGCCGCCTTCGAGGCGCTTGCGCTACGGCCGTGGGCCCAGGTGCGCATGGTGGACGTCGCCGTGACGGCCGGGGTGTCCCGGCAGACGCTGTACAACGAGTTCGGCAGCAAGGAGGGCCTGGCGAGAGCACTGGTCCGGCGCGAGGCCGACGGGTACCTCGCCGGGGTCGACCGGGCGCTCGCCGGGCACGGCGACGCCCGGGACAGGCTCACCGCCGCCGCCGAGTGGACCGTCTCGGCCGCCCGCGACAACGTGCTCGTGCGGGCCGTCCTCACCGGCTTCTGGAGCGAGCGTCTGCCCACGCCGACGCTCTCGGCGGTCCCGTCCTCCTCCGCCGTCCCGGCGCAGCGGCGGGCGGACGGGCCGCTGCCCTCGCCCGGCGATCTGGTGGGAGCCGTCCGCGACCGGGCGGTGGCCGTGTTCTCCGGGCCCGGCGCCGTCCGGGCCGACGCCGCCGAACTGGCCCGCTGCTGCGAACTCGCCGTCCGCCTCGCCCTGTCCTGCGTGGCTGCGCCGCCGCCGGGCGAGGACGGGGTGGCGGATCTGGTGCGCGGGGCCCTGCACCGGCGCCTCCGGAGCCAGGGGCCGCCCGCCGGACCGGGACCCGACCCCACGGGTCGGTGACCCTAGTGAGCCGACCCCGACAGCTGCAGCCCGATCACCCCTGTGATCACCAGGCTGATCGAGACGATCTTCAGGGCCGACACCAGGTCGCCGAGGAAGACCATGCCGTAGATCGCGGTGCCGGCCGCGCCGATGCCCGTCCACACGGCGTAGGCGGGGCCGACGTCCAGCTTCTTCAGAGAGAGCGTCAGCAGGCCGAAGCTGCCCAGCGCGAAGGCACAGAAGGCGACGGTCGGCCAGAGCCGGGTGAAACCGTGCGACAGCTTGAGGCAGACGGCGAAACCGGTTTCGAGCAGTCCGGCCACGACTACCAGCAGCCACGCCATGTGCTGTCCCTCCGTTTGACCGGCCCGGTCCGGCTCGGTGCGATTATGCACTTGCCGGACTCGGGGTCACGCAAACAACGCGGTGGTCAGTGGGCCGTTCGACGGGGGTCAGTCGCCTTCCGTGCGCTCCCGCGTGGACAGCAGCCGGCGCAGGGAGTACAGCCGTGCCGGGTCGGCGTGGCCCTCGGCCACCCACGCGTCCAGCGCGCAGTCCGGCTCGTCGTGACTGCACGCGCGCGGGCAGCCCTCGGTGCCCGGCACCAGGTCCGGGAAGGCGAGGATCACCCGGGACGGGTCGACGTGGTGCAGGCCGAAGGAACGGATGCCCGGGGTGTCGATCACCCAGTCGTCCGTGCCCGCCAGCGGCAGGGCCAGCGCCGAGGTCGTGGTGTGGCGGCCGCGGCCGGTCACCGCGTTGACATGGCCGGTCACCCGCCGCCGCTCCAGCGGGACCAGCGCGTTGACCAGCGTCGTCTTTCCGACGCCCGAGTGGCCGACGAACGCCGTGGTCCGCCCCACCAGCAGCTCGCGCACCCGCTCCGCCGCGCCGCCGTTCTCCAGCTCCTCACGGCTGGTGACGACGTACGGGATGTCGAGGTGGCCGTACAGCTCCAGCAGCTTGTCCGGCGACGCCAGGTCCGACTTCGTCATGACCAGCAGCGGGGTCAGACCGCCGTCGAACGCCGCCACCAGGCAGCGGTCGATCAGCCGCGGGCGCGGCTCGGGGTCGGCCAGGGCCGTGACCACGGCGAGCTGGTCGGCGTTGGCGACCACCACCCGCTCGTACGGGTCGTCGTCGTCCGCGGTGCGGCGCAGCACCGAGGTGCGCTCCGCGATGCGGACGATCCGGGCGAGGGTGTCCTTCTGGCCGGACAGATCGCCGACCAGGGCGACCCGGTCGCCCACCACCGCGGCCTTGCGGCCCAGTTCGCGGGCCTTCATCGCCAGGACGATCCGGTCGTCGACCAGACAGGTCAGCCGGCCCCGGTCGACGGTGAGGACCATGCCGTCGGCGGCGTCCTCGTGCTTGGGGCGGGTGTGCGTACGAGGCCGGCTGCCCTTGCGGTTGGGGCGGTTGCGGATGTCGTCCTCGTCGGTGTGCTTGCCGTAGCGGCGCATGTGTGATTCCTGCCGTCTCTTATACCCCGAGCATCCCGGTCCACAGTTCCGGGAAGTCCGGCAGGGTCTTCGCCGTCGTCGCCACGTTCTCGATCCGCACGCCCTCCACGGCCAGGCCGATGATCGCACCGGCCGTGGCCATGCGGTGGTCGTCGTAGGTGCGGAAGATCCCGCCGTGCAGTCGGCGCGGACGGATGTGCAGGCCGTCGGCGGTTTCCGTGACGTCGCCGCCGAGCTCGTTGATCTCCTTGGTCAGCGCGGCCAGCCGGTCCGTCTCGTGCAGGCGCAGATGGGACACGCCCCGCAGGGTGGACGGGGAGTCCGCGAGGGCGGCTACCGCGGCGATGCCCGGGGTCAGCTCGCCGACGTCGGCCAGGTCGACGTCGATGCCGTGGATCGAGCCCGAGCCCGTGAAGACCAGCCCGTAGTCGGCCAGTTCGCAGGAACCGCCCATCTCGGTGAAGATCTCGCGCAGCCGGTCACCCGGCTGGGTGGTGTGGGCCGGCCAGTCCGGGATCAGCACCCGGCCGCCCGTCACCAGCGCCGCCGCCAGGAACGGCTGGGCGTTGGACAGGTCCGGCTCGATCGTCAGGTCCCGGCCCAGCAGGGCGCCCGGGGTGACCCGCCAGACGTTCGGCTCGCCGCCCGACTCCGGGCTGTCCACCTGGGCGCCCACCGCGCGCAGCATGTCCACCGTCATCCGGATGTGCGGCGCCGACGGCAGCGAGGCGCCGACGTGCCGGACCTCCACGCCCTGGTTGAAGCGCGGCGCGGAGAGCAGCAGGGCCGACACGAACTGCGACGACGAGGAGGCGTCGATCTCCACCGTGCCGCCGTCCAGCCCGCCCGAGCCGTGCACGGTCAGCGGGAGCGCGCCGCGGTCGTCGTCGTCGATGCGCGCGCCGAGGGCGCGCAGCGCGTCGATGACGCCGTTCAGGGGACGCTCGTACGCGCGCGGGTCGCCGTCGAAGCGGATGGGGCCGTCGGCGAGGGCGGCGACCGGCGGCAGGAAGCGCATCACCGTGCCGGCGTTGCCGACGTCGACGGTGGCGGGTCCGCGCAGCCCCGCGGGCAGGACGCGCCAGGCTTCGCCTGCGCGGTCCTGGCCCGCCGCCACGGAGGAGCTCGAGGAGACCGTCTCCTCGATGCCGACGCCCATCTCGCGCAGCGCGGCCGCCATCAGCAGGGTGTCCCGGGAGCGGAGCGGGCGGCGCAGCCAGCCGGGCTCGGAGGCGAGCGAGGCGAGGACGAGGGCACGGTTGGTGACGGACTTCGACCCCGGCACGTGGACCGTCGCGTCGACGGCCTCGCTCGCGTGCGGGGCGGGCCAGAGGGCGGTGTGGGCGGGGTTCACGGGCATGCGCCCACTTTAGTCCGCGGCCGGGATCCGGGTGCGTCGCCGTCCGGCCCGCCCGCGCCTTGCGACCGGCCCCCGGAGGCCGGCCCTGCGGCCCCGGCCCGCGCCCTCGGAGGCCGTATCCGGGCCGGTCACAGCCCGAGCAGCCACCGGCCGCCGCCGAGCAGCGCGCACAGGCTCACCGCGTGGAACAGGAACAGCCACAGACCGGCCGGCACATGGGTCAGACGGGACAGCTGGTCCGCGTCCGAGTCGCCCGCGCCGCCGCGCGAGCGCTTCGCCTGGAGCTCGAAGGCGGGCCGTACGCCGCCCAGCAGCAGGAACCACACCACGGCGTACGCGAAGGCCGCCTGCACCTGGGGGCCGGCCAGCCAGGACACCAGCAGGAAGGCGCCGCCGGTGAGGACGACGGTCAGGGCGCCGTACGCGTTGCGGATCATCACCAGCATCGCCAGCAGCAGCGCGGTCGCCGCCCAGAGCAGCAAGGTGATGCGGCCGGCGCCCAGGAGGGCCGCGCCGCCCAGGCCGAGCAGCGGGGGAGCGGTGTAGCCGGCCGCCGCGGTGAGGATCATGCCGAGGCCGTGCGGCTTGCCCCGGCTGACGGTCAGGCCGCTGGTGTCGGAGTGCAGCCGTATCCCGGTCAACTGGCGCCCGGTCAACAGCGCGACCAGGCCGTGGCCGCCCTCGTGGGCGATGGTGATGGCGTTGCGGGAGAGCCGCCACAGGCTGTGCGGTACGACGACCGCGAGGGCCGCCACCGCCGTGGCGATCACCACCCACAGGTCGGGGTCGGACTGGGTGCCGACGAGGCGGCCCCACAGGTCGGGCAGCGCGAGGGCGGCGGTGCTCTCCATGATCTCGGGTGGCTCCCGTTCTCTCCGAGGAAGCTGGCAGTGTGGCACGTATGTGCGGACGGTGTCTGAGACGCCGATGCGACAGAGATCGTTCCTGACGGCCATGGGGCAGGCCGCAGCCGTGGCGGGCCCGGGTCCCCCCCCGGAGCCTTTTCTTTTTCTTCAACCTCTAGTCGAATAGCGCCACTTGACCCACCCGTGTGCCGTGCGTCGCGGAGGTCCCCGACCAGGACCCGCTTTTCCGGGGCCGTGTGAGCGCCGCCCCCGTCGAAGGAGACGCACATGCCCGGTTCCCCCCTGAAGCGCCGCGCGGTCCTCCTCGGCGCGGCGGCCGTCGTGGCCGCCGGCGCCGGGACCGCGGCGGCCGCCGGCCCGCCGACGCCGGTCCGGATCGCCGACGACAGGGCGACCCCCGCAACCCGCGCGCTGTTCGCGTACCTGAGGCGACGGCAGGGCGACGGCATCCTCTTCGGCCACCAGCACGATCTGACCTACGGCTTCACCTTCACCCACCCCGACGGCAGGGCGTCCGACACCCTTGCCGCCGTGGGCGACCATCCCGCGGTGTTCGGCTGGGACACCCTCGTCCTCGACGGCGACGAGCGCCCCGGCGCCGAGGACGCGGGCGAAGCCGAGAACATCGCCGCGCTCAGCCGGTGCATCCGGCAGGGAGACGCGCGCGGCGGGATCAACACCCTCACCGCCCACCTGCCGAACTTCGTCACCGGAGGGAACTTCTACGACACCAGGGGCGCAGTGGTCGGCCGCATCCTCCCCGGAGGCGCACGGCACGCCGACTTCAACGCCTTCCTCGACCGCGTCGCGAAGGCGGTCAAGGGCGCGCGGCGACCCGACGGCACCGCGATCCCCGTCGTCTTCCGCCCCTTCCACGAGAACAACGGAGCCTGGTTCTGGTGGGGCGCCGGCCACACCACCCCGGGCGAGTTCGTCGAGCTGTACCGGTACACCGTCGAGTACCTGCGCGACACCAGGAACGTCCACAACCTGCTCTACGCCTACTCGCCCAACTCCTCATTCGGTGGCGACCCCACCGGCTACCTGAGGACCTACCCCGGCGACCGCTTCGTCGACGTCCTCGGCTACGACTCCTACGACGAGGGCGCCGGACCGGCCCCATGGTCGGACGGCCTGGTGACGGACCTGGCGATGGTGGTCCGGCTGGCCCGGGAGCGGGGCAAGGCCGCCGCCCTCACGGAGTTCGGGGAGAGCGGCACCGAGGTGCGCGACCCGCAGTGGTTCACCCGGCTGCTGCGGGCGCTCACGGCGGACCCGGTGGCCCGGCAGGTGGCGTACATGCTCACCTGGGCCAACTTCGGAGGCGCCAAGCGCGCCTACGTGCCGTACCCGGGCCATGTCCTGCTGCCGGACTTCGTCGCGTTCCACCGGGATCCCCGCACCCTGTTCGCGGCCGACCTGCGGGGGGTGTACTCCGCTCGCACCACGGCGGTCGCCAATGCCCCCTTCCTGCACCTCGTGACCCCCACGGACCGACAGCGCGTGTCGGCCTCCCGGACCGCCGTCCGGGTCCGGGTCACGCCCGCGCGGGCGAGCCGGGTCGCCTTCCGCGTGAACGGCGGACGCGCGCGACCGCTGTGCCTCGACGCCGACGGCCTCTACTCGGGCGACTGGACGATCGACCCGTCCTCGGCGGCCGGCGGTTCGGCGACCGTCACCGTGAGCGCGCGGGTCGACGGCCGTACGCTCACCGACTCGGCCCTGGTGCTCCTGGGCGAGGTCACGCCCCCGCCGGCCGGCCGGGTCGACGACTTCGAGGGATACGCCGGGGACGACACCGCCCTGAGCGGCGCTTACACCCACGTCAACTCCCACACCATCACCCTGTCGTCCGACCACAGGGCCTCGGGCTCCTACGGCCTGGCCTATGCGTACGACTTCACCGGCGCCGAGTACACGAGCATCGGCAGACCGCTCGTCGCGGACTGGTCCGGCTTCACCTCCCTCGCGCTGTGGCTGAAAGGCGACGGTTCCGGGAACGCCGCGGCGCTGCAGATCGTCGCCGGCGGCGTCTACTTCTGGTACCAGGTCCCGCTGGACGACACCCACGGGCAGGAGGTCAGGATCCCCTTCCGGGAGTTCGCACCGGCCCCCTGGGACACCGCGAACGAGGGGGCTGCGCTCGACGCGGCCCGTCTCACCGAGGTGACGGAGTTCAACCTGTACCTCGGCCGTGGAAGCGGCGGGGCGACCCGGGGCGTCGTCCACGTGGACGACATCAGGGCGGAGTGACGGCCCCGGAGACCGTGCGTCCATGGTCACCGGCAAGGCGCGGTCGCAACCGGACCGGCACCGCGCTCGGCGGCGGTCTGCCACTCTTGGACGTGTCCCCGGCGCGGGGCACAGGGTTCCGACTCAGGCGCCAAGACCGGGCGTTGTCATGCGTTCCCGCAGTTCGGAGGGGTGTTGCTCATGTGTGGCCGGTATGCGGCGAGTCGCGGGCCCGAGGATCTCGCCGGGACCTTCGGGATCGAGAAGTGGGAGCCCGAGGAGACCCTGGAGCCCGATTACAACGTGGCGCCGACCAAGGAGGTCCACGCCGTCCTGGACCGACCCCTGAAGGACGCCGACGACAGGCGCCCGGTTCGCCAGCTGCGCAGGCTGAAGTGGGGACTGGTCCCGTCCTGGTCGAAGACGCCCGAGGGCGGGGCGCGGATGATCAACGCCCGCGCCGAGACCGTCCACGAGAAGCCCTCGTACCGGCGGGCCTTCACCGCCAGGCGCTGCATCCTGCCCGCCGACGGTTACTACGAGTGGGTCACCGGCGTCCAGGAGCGGGACCTGGAGGTGGAGGGGAAGAAGAAGCGGCCCCGCAAGCAGCCCTACTTCGTGCTCCTGGCCGACGGCTCGGTCTTCGCCATGGCGGGCCTGTACGAGTTCTGGCGGGACCGGACCCTGCCCGACGACCACCCGCAGGCCTGGTGGGCGACCTGCTCGGTGATCACCACCGAGGCCGAGACGACCCCGCTCGCCGTGGCCCCCGCCGAAGGGCCGCGCTCCCTCGCCGACATCCACCCCCGGATGCCGCTGATGCTCACCCCCGACCGCTGGGACGCCTGGCTCGACCCGGCGCACACGGACGTCGACGACCTGCGCTCCCTCCTCGCCCCGCCGCCGGCCGGGCTGATGCGGGCCTACCCGGTGTCCACGGCCGTCAGCAACGTCCGCAACAACGGGCCGGAGCTGCTGAAGGAGCTGGAAGGGCCCGAGGAGGGCACACTCTTCTGATGTGACGAACGTGAACGGCGCGACCGGCGGGGCGGACGAGACCGATGCGCCCAGGGTGACCGACGCGGCCCAGGTGACCCAGGTGACCCGCGAGACGATCGAGACCGAGGCGGGCCCCGCCCGCGTCACCTGGCACCGGGCCGGGACGCCGCGCCTCGTGCTCGCGGTGAGCCACGGCGCCGGGGGCGGTGTCGAGGCACGGGACCTCCAGGCACTCGCCGAGGTCCTGCCGGGCCACGACGTCGCTGTCGCGCTGGTCGAGCAGCCGTGGCGGGTGGCCGGCAAGAAGGTCGCACCCGCGCCGAAGACCCTCGACGCCGGCTGGCGCGGGGTCTGGCCCGCCCTCGTCGCGCCCGGCCTGCCGGTGATCGCGGGAGGACGGTCGGCGGGCGCCCGGGTGGCCTGCCGCACCGCGACCGAGCTCGGCGCCCACGCCGTGCTGGCGCTCGGCTTCCCCCTGCACCCGCCGGGCCGGCCGGAGAGGTCCCGCGCGGGCGAACTGCTCGGGGCCGGGGCGCCGACCCTCGTCGTCCAGGGCGGCAACGACCCGTTCGGCAGGCCCGAGGAGTTTCCCGACGGCGGCTACGAACTCCTCGAAGTCCCCTACGCCGATCACGGGTTCGCGGTGCCCAAGCGGGCTCCCGTCACCCAGGAGCAGGCACTGGAGACCGTCACCGCCGGGGTCGTTCGGTGGGCCGGGTCACTCATGTGAACAGGTGGGAATGTGCGGGGGGCGCGTGCTGTTGAGGCGGACGAGAAGTGCTGAACGACAGGCACCGACGACAGTGGGAGAGGAAGTCCGCCGCATGGGTTCGACCATCTGCCCGCCCGCCACCCAGTTCCACCCGGTGGACGGGCTTCGCCCGGCAGAGTCCGATTCGGGCCGCAGCAGCCGCGCCGACCTGGACTGGACGGTTCTGCATGCGGCCAAGGCCACGCCTGTTCGAGCGGCGGCCGGCACCGGTAGTCGTCTATCCTCCGATTCGAGTGGGACCGGTTTCGGTTCCGCCCGCGATCTTGAGGAGGTGGGTCCGGTCACCGGTACCGACGCAGGGACCGACAACGGCCAGGCGGAGCTGCCCGAGGGCCAGGGCGTGAGCGGGGAGACCGGCGCGGAGTCCACCGCCGAGCGCACTGCGCGCTTCGAGCGGGACGCGCTGGAGTTCCTCGACCAGATGTACTCGGCCGCGCTGCGCATGACGCGCAACCCCGCGGACGCCGAGGACCTGGTGCAGGAGACGTACGCCAAGGCGTACGCGTCCTTCCACCAGTTCCGTGAGGGCACCAACCTCAAGGCCTGGCTGTACCGGATCCTCACCAACACCTTCATCAACTCGTACCGCAAGAAGCAGCGCGAACCCCAGCGCTCGGCGGCCGAGGAGATCGAGGACTGGCAGCTGGCGCGCGCCGAGTCGCACATGTCCACCGGTCTGCGCTCCGCCGAGTCGCAGGCGCTGGACCACCTGCCCGACTCGGACGTGAAGGAAGCGCTCCAGGCCATCCCGGAGGAGTTCCGGATCGCCGTGTATCTCGCGGACGTGGAGGGCTTTGCGTACAAGGAGATCGCGGACATCATGGGGACACCCATCGGCACGGTGATGTCCCGGCTGCACCGGGGCCGCCGTCAACTGCGCGGCATGCTGGAGGACTACGCCCGTGAGCGCGGACTGGTCCCGGCCGGCGCCGGAGAGTCGAACGAAGCGAAAGGTTCGGACTCATGAGCTGCGGAGATCCGCACGAGACGGACTGCAGTGAGGTCCTCGACCACCTGTACGAGTATCTCGACAGCGAGATGCCGCCACTGGACCGGGACAAGTTCCAGCACCACTTCGCGGAGTGCTCCCCCTGCCTGGAGAAGTACGGGCTGGAGGAGGCCGTGAAGAAGCTGGTCAAGCGGTGCTGCGGGCATGACGACGTGCCGAGCGACCTGCGCGCCAAGGTACTGGGGCGACTGGATCTCATCCGCACCGGCCAGGCCGTCCCCGAGCACGACGTCACCGCCGAGCCGCAGGAGTCCTGACCCCGCCCGCATCCCGTCCCAGCGGGATCCGGACCCCCTCCGCGTCACCCGAATGTGCTAACCCGCGGGTGATACGCCCGCGAGCCGCCCCCGGCCGTCCTAGGCTCCTGAGCCCGGACAGGCACGGCTGGGGGAGGCGTCATGGAGGGGAGTCCGGCGCGGGCACGCGGCTACGTCGCCTGTGCCGCCCTCGGCGCCCTGCTCTGTCTGCTCCCGCTGCCGGGCCTGCGGACCCCCTGGTGGGCCGTCGCCCTGCTCGCCGCCCTGTACGCCGGGGGCGAGCAGATCGCCCGGCGCAGGTTCGCCGGCACCTTCCACCCCGTGCTGCTCGCCGGGGCCTTCCTGCTGGCACCGCCCGCAGCCGCCCTGGTGCCGCTGCCCGGGGCGCTGTTCTCGCACGTCGAGCAGCCCCCCGCCCTGCTGCGCCGGATCTGGCGGGCCGTCCAGTCGGCGCTCGCCGTGTGGGCCGCGTCCCGGGTGCACGGGGCGCTCGGCGGCCGTGAGGCCGTGGCCGCCTCCGACGTGCCCTTCGCCCTCGCGCCGGCCGGCGCGGCGGTGCTGGTGTTCTGCGCCGCGCTCGCCCTCCTGGACGGCGGGATGCTCGCGCTCGCCGAGGGGCTGCCGCTGCGGCAGGCCTGCCGCGGGCTGTTCTTGCGCTCCCTCGCCCCCCTCGCCGTGCACGGGCTGGCCGGGCTGATGACGGCCGTGCTGTGGCGCAGCCCGTACGGTCCCGTGGCCGCGCTGCTCGTGCTGTTCCCGATGGGCGTGTCCTGGTGGGTCTTCGCGCAGTACCACCGCGAGCGCGCCGCCCACCAGGCGACGATCCGCGCGCTGGTGCAGGCCGTCGACATCAAGGACGGCTACACCCGCGGACACAGCGAACGCGTCGGCCAGGCCTCGATGATGATCGCCCGCGAACTCGGCATGGACGAGGCCCGGATCGAGGTGCTCCGCTTCGCCGGCATCCTGCACGACGTCGGCAAACTCGGCGTCCCCACCCGGCTGTTGCGCAAGAACGGACCGCTGACGCCCGAAGAACGCCGGGTGATCGAGCTGCACCCCGAGTACGGGCACGAGATCACCCGGGGCATCTCCTTTCTCGGCGAGGCCCGCTCGGCGATCCTCCACCACCACGAACGCATCGACGGCACCGGCTATCCGTACGGCCTGGCAGGCGCCCAGATCCCCGAGCCCGCGCGCGTGGTCGCCGTCGCGGACGCCTTCGACGCGATGACGTCCACCCGGTCCTACAGCCGCGCCCGGCCGGTCGAGGCGGCCCTGGAAGAGCTGCGCCGGTGCGCCGGAGCCCACTTCGACCCCCGGATGGTCACGGCGCTGGCCCGGGTCGTCGAAAGAGAAGGCTGGCGCCCGGTGGTGACCGCCGAGGAGACCCGGCCCGCCCTCCCCTCGCCCGCGCAGCCCTCCGAGGACCGGTCCGGGGCCAGCCGATGACCGGTCGCCGCGGCCTCGTCGCCCTGCGCGCCGCCGCGGGCCTGCTCGTCGCCGGCTGCCTCCTCGTCACGTTCCTGACCGGCGTGGACCAGCGGCCCATGGCGCTCGCCTTCGGGATCGTCGTCGCCGTGGGCGAGCTGCCCCTTCTGGACCCGCGGCTCCTCCCGGACGAGACGCCCGCCGACGGGCCAGGACCGCGCGAGCGCGCGCCGCTCGGCGCGGCCGGCGCGCTGGCGTACGCGCTGGTCGGCGAGCACGCCGGACACCCCACCCACCACGGGGTCGCGCAGGTCGTCGTGGTCGTCGCCGCCGCCTCCCTGCTCGGCAGCGTGCCGTGTCTGGCGCGCGGAGAGGGCCCCGTCCTCGACCATCTGGTCCGGCGCGTCCTGGCCGTCGGATTCGCCGCCGTCTGCTTCCAGCCGCTCTACACCCGCGGGGTGTTCGACGACTGGTGCGGCCCGGCCTACGTGCTGCTGCTGCTCGCGCTGCTGGTCCTGACCGTCCTGTGCGACGCCGTGCTCGCCGCCGCGCTCGCCTGCTCCCGCACCGGCTGGCCGTTCGCCCCGCTGCTGCGGGACGAACTGCGGGCGGTGCCCGGGATCGGCTCGGCGGTCTGCGCGACGGGCACGGTGATGGCGCTCGCGGTCGCCGTGGTCGGGCTGTGGGCGCTGCCCGTGTTCTCGGTGCCGCTGCTGCTCACCCAGCTGTCGCTGCGCCGGTACGCGGCCGTGCGGGCCACCTATCGGCAGACCATCGCCTCCCTGGCCCGCGCCACCGAGATCGCCGGATACACCCCGGCCGGGCACGCCCGCCGGGTCGCGGCCCTCAGCCAGTCCGTGGGCCGCGATCTGCGGCTGCCGGAGCCCGAGCTGACCGTTCTGGAGTACGCGGCCCTGATGCACGACATCGGACAGCTGAGCCTCGTCGACCCGGTCCCGGCCGGGGCCACCGCCGGCCTGGCCGCGGCGGAGCAGCGGCGGATCGCGCTGCTCGGCGGGGCCGTCGTCCGCCAGACCGGGGCGAGCGCCCAGGTGGCGACGGTGGTGGAGCGGCAGGCCGACCCCTACCCGGAGCAACCGGTGGCGGCCCGGATCGTCCGGGTGGTGAACGCATACGACGAGAAGGTCCGGGGCAGCGGTCCAGGCGGGGCCCTGAGCGCCCTGGAGGAGCTGCGTCTGGGCGCCGGCGGGGAGTACGCCCCGGAGGTGGTCGAGGCGCTGGCCCGGGTGCTGACGAAAGGCCGTCTGACCTTGTCCTCGGGTGGGTAACCCATGGGTAATGAGCGGCCCTGCGGCCACACGTGGTTGGATGCGAGGGAGACAGTGTCCGGGGGCACTGGCCAGCCCACAGAACGGAACTGGCAGGCGGGAATCGTGAGGATCTTCGGCAAGGGACGGCACCGGCCCTCCGCCTCCTGGCGGCAGGCCACCGACCGCGCGTTCACGCTGATCGGCGACGGGCGGTACGAGGACGCCGGCGCGCTGCTGACACGTGCCGCCGACCTGGAACCCTGGTTGTCCGAGTCCTGGTTCAACCTCGCCCTGCTGCACAAGTTCCGGCACGACTGGGAGCAGGCCCGTACGGCGGGTCTGCGGGCCGTCGCGCTGCTGGACCGCGGGGCCGGGGCCCCCGACTGGTGGAACGTCGGGATCGCCGCGACCGCTCTGCAGGACTGGCCGCTGGCCCGCCGGGCCTGGCAGGCGTACGGGCTGCATGTGCCCGGCGAGGCCACCGGCGCGGGCGAGCCCGTCGGGATGGAGCTGGGCAGTGCGGCCGTGCGGCTGTCGCCCGAGGGCGAGGCCGAGGTGGTGTGGGGGCGCCGGCTGGACCCCGCCCGCATCGAGGTGCTGTCGATCCCGCTGCCCTCCTCCGGGCGGCGCTGGGGCGAGGTCGTGCTGCACGACGGCGTGCCGCACGGCGAGCGGACCACCGCGACCGGCCACTCCTACCCGGTCTTCGACGAGATCGAGCTGTGGGCCCCGTCCCCGGTGCCGACCTGGGTGGTCCTCCTGGAGGCGGCCTCCGAGTCGGACCGCGACGCGCTGGAGCAGCTGGCCGCCGACGCGGGCTTCGCGGCGGAGGACTGGTCCTCGTCGGTGCGGCTGCTGTGCCGGATGTGCTCGGAGTCCCGGATGCCCTCCGACGAGGGCGACGGCGAGCATCTCGATCCGCACGACCACAGCGAGCCCGGGCATCCGGGTCCGCTCGGCCATCGCACGGACGGCCAGCTGTGGGTTCCCGAGCGGGAGTGCGGGGTGGCCGCGCCGGCTTCCCTCGTCCGGGGGCTGCTGGACGGGTGGGTCGCCGACAGTCCCGGCTCGAGAGGCTGGCGCGACCTCGAAGAGGTGTGCTGACCGTCGTCGGCCGCGGGTTCGCCCTGGCGGGTCGTTCCCCCCGCTCCCGGCTCCGCCCGGGCGGGGGAGCCGTTCACGGCGGTGTCGCGCATCGATACGGTCCGCGCCTTCGAGGGGTGCCCTGCCCGTACCCTGTATCGAGCATTCACCCCCTGTCTGTTTGAGGAAGGCATCGTCGGTCATGGCGCAGCAGGACACCGATCAGCAGCACGCGGGCGTGCTCCCCGTGGACGACGAGGGCTTCGTCATCGACACCGAGAAGACGGAGGAGCGCGAGCTGGCCTGGCGTGAGGCCGGCGTCTCGCGGCCGATCACCGTCGTCGGGAACCCGGTGCTGCACAAGGAGTGCGGGGACGTCACCGAGTTCGACGAGGAGCTGCGGCGGCTGGTCGCGGACATGTTCGCCTCGCAGCACACCGCCGAGGGCGTGGGCCTGGCCGCCAACCAGATCGGCGTCGGACTGAAGGTCTTCGTCTACGACTGCCCCGACGACGACGGCGTCCGGCACACCGGCGTCGTCTGCAACCCCAGGCTGGTGGAACTGCCCGCGGACCGGCGGCGGCTGGACGACAGCAACGAGGGCTGTCTGTCGGTGCCCACCGCCTACGCGCCGCTCGCCCGCCCCGACTACGCCGAAGTCACCGGGCAGGACGAGCACGGCAACCCGATCAAGGTGCGCGGCACCGGGTATTTTGCACGGTGTTTGCAGCACGAGACCGATCATCTGTACGGGTACCTCTACATCGACCGGCTGTCCAAGCGGGAGCGCAAGGACGCCCTGCGGCAGATGGCCGAGAACGAGCCCCGCTACCCCGTGGTCGCCAACGACTGAGCTCGACCCACGCCCACGCGACGCCCGGCCGGGAGGCATCCCGGCCGGGCGTCGTTCGTGCGGCCGTCGGACGTTCGATCGTTTACGCGCATATGCCGCGCATCAGCTGATCCATAACCAGTCAGCCCGGGGCGGATTCTCGGTATACAGGGGTAGTGAATGAAGCAAGTCCGTTCCCAGAACGGTCGGTTGTAGGGCTGAATGGGAAGTGCGGGGATACGCAACGGCGCACGCCCGGCACGGTGGGAGAGGTGTGCGTCCACCGGCGGCTGAGAGGGGTTGTTCGTGCCAGCCTTCCGATACAGCACCACATACAGCACCACATACGGCACCAGATACGGCACCACTGCGACGGTGGCCGCGCCCGCGGTCCCTCCCTCGCTCGCTCTTCCGGTCATTGAGGCGACGTTTCCCCGGCAACTGCACCCGTATTGGCCCCGGTTGCAGGAGAACACCCGCTCCTGGCTGCTGGAAAGGCAGTTGATGCCTGCGGACAAGGTCGCCGAATATGCCGACGGTCTGTGCTATACGGACTTGATGGCGGGCTACTACCTCGGCGCGCCCGAAGAGGTCATGCAGGCCATCGCGGACTACAGCGCGTGGTTCTTCGTCTGGGACGACAGGCACGACCGTGACGTCGTGCACGGCCGCGCCTCGTCCTGGCGGCGACTCAGGTTCCGCTTGCACGCGGCTCTGGACTCCCCGGCGGCTCATCTGCGGCATCGGGACCCACTCGTCGCCGGACTCGCGGACGGAGTGGCCCGGCTGTACGCCTTCCTCCCCGGCACCTGGAACGCGCGGTTCGCACGTCACTTCCACGCCGTGATCGAGGCCTACGACCGCGAATTCCACAACCGAGTCGAAGGACGCATTCCCGGTGTCGAGGAATACCTCGCGCTGCGACGGCTGACCTTCGCGCACTGGATCTGGACCGATCTGCTGGAGGCGAGTGCGGGGTGCGAACTCCCGGTCGCGGTGCGGAAACACCCGGCCTATCGGCGGGCGGCCCTGCTCAGCCAGGAATTCGCCGCCTGGTACAACGACCTCTGCTCGCTGCCCAAGGAATTAGCAGGCGATGAGGTGCACAATCTCGGCATCAGTCTCATCGCCCATGAGGGAATGACCCTGGAGGAGGCGGTCGAAGAACTCCGCCGACGCATCGAGGAATGCATATCCGAATTCCTCGTCGTCGAGAAGGACGTCCTGGTTCTCGCCGACCGACTCGACGACGGGACGGTGCGCGGAAGGGAACTCGGCACCGCCGTCCGAGCCTGCCTCGGCAATATGCGCAACTGGTTCAGTTCCGTCTACTGGTTCCACCACGAGTCCGGCCGTTACATGGTGGACAGCTGGGACGACCGGTCCACGCCCCCGTACGTCGACAACGAAGCGGCAGGTGAGAAATGACCGTCGAGTCGGTGAATCCCGTGACCCCCGGGGCCCGGGAACCGAGTGAGCCGCCGGTGGCCGGTGGCGGGGTCCCGCTCCTCGGGCACGGCTGGAAGCTGGCCCGCGACCCGCTCGCCTTCATGGCGCGGCTGCGCGACGACGGCGACGTCGTACGCCTCAGGCTCGGCCCCAAGACGGTGTACGCCGTCACCGCTCCGGACCTCACCGGGGCCCTGGCGCTCAGTCCGGACTACATCATCTCCGGGCCCCTGTGGGAGTCCCTGGAGAGCCTGCTCGGCAAGGAAGGCGTGGCCACGGCCAACGGCCCGCTCCACCGCCGGCAGCGGCGCACGATCCAGCCCGCGTTCCGGCTCGACGCCATCCCAGGCTACGGGCCGATCATGGAGGAGGAGGCCCACGCGCTCGTCGAGCGGTGGACGAAGGGCGAGGTCCTCGACGTCACCGCGGAGGCCTTCCGGGTGTCCGTGCGCATCTCGGCCCGCTGTCTGATGCGCGGCAGCTATATGGACGCCCGGTCCGAGCGCATCACCTCCGCGCTCGCCACGCTGTTCGCCGGTATGTACCAGCGCATGGTCGTGCCGCTGGGGCCGCTTTATCGGGTACCGGTTCCGGCCAATCGCGCATTCAACCGCGCGCTGGCCGATCTGCATCGGCTGGTGGACGAGATCGTCGCCGACCGCAGGGCCTCCGGTCAAAAACCGAACGATTTGCTGACGGCTTTGCTGGAGGCGAAGGACGAGAATGGCGAACCCATCGGGGAACAGGAGATCCACGACCAGGTCGTCGCGATACTCACCCCGGGCAGCGAAACCGCCGGCTCAGTGGTCATGTCGCTGCTCCACGTCCTCACCGAGCACCCGGATCAGGTGGACAAGATCCGCGAAGAGGTGAAAGGCGTTGTCGGTGACCGGCCGGTCGCTTTCGCCGACGTCCGAAAGCTCCAGCACACCGCCAATGTCGTCGTCGAGACCATGCGGCTGTATCCCGCCGTCTGGATATTGACCCGGCGCGCGGTGACCGACACGGAGCTCGGCGGATACCGCATTCCCGCCGGAGCCGACATCGTGTACAGCCCGTACGCGGTTCAGCGCGATCCGCGGTCGTACGAGCGGCACACCGAGTTCGACCCCGACCGCTGGCTGCCGGGCCGCTCCCCGAAGCTGCCGAAATACGCCATGACGCCGTTCGGCGTCGGCAATCGCAAGTGCCCGAGCGACCACTTCTCGATGGCCGAACTGACGCTGATCACGGCGGTGGTGGCGAACGCGTTCCGCTTCGAGCCGGCGCCCGGCTCCGACAACCGGACGCACATCGGCATCACGCTCCGGCCGCGCCGCCTGCTGCTGCGGGCGATACCCCGGTGAGGGCCGCGGCTCAGGCCACGGCCTGCGGACCGCGGAACGTGCGCCGGTAGGCGTGCGGGGTCGTCCCCAACGCCTGCACGAACTGGTGGCGCAGCGCGCCCGCCGTGCCGAACCCGGCACGCCAGGCGATCGCGTCCACCGTCTCGTCCGTCGCCTCCAGCAGGTGCTGTGCCAGCAGCACCCGCTGGCGCAGCAGCCATCGGTAGGGGGTCGTGCCCGTCTCCTGCTGGAAGCGCCGGGCGAAGGTGCGCGGCGACATGTGGGCGCGTTCGGCGAGCTGCTCGACGGTGACCTCCTCGTCGAGGTGCTGTTCCATCCAGGCGAGCACCTCGCCGACGGTGTCGCACCGCGACCGGGGCAGCGGCCGCTCGATGTACTGGGCCTGGCCGCCGTCCCGGTGCGGCGGCACCACCATCCGCCGGGCGATCCGGTTGGCGATCTCGGGGCCCTGCTCCTTGCGGACGATGTGCAGACAGGCGTCGATGCCCGCGGCCGTCCCGGCGGAGGTGATCACCGGGTCCTCGTCGACGTAGAGCACGTCCGGCTCCACCGTCGTGCGCGGATACTGCCGGGCCAGCTGTTCGGCGTGCCGCCAGTGCACCGCGCAGCGCCGTCCGTCCAGCAGACCCGCCGCGGCCAGCACGAACGCCCCGGAGCAGACGCTGAGCACGCGCGTGCCCCGGTCCACGGCCCGGCGCAGCGCGTCGAGCAGCTCCGGCGGGAAGTCCCGGCTGCCGTAGGTCTCCCCGGCGGGGACGGCGATCAGGTCGGCGCTCTCCAGCCGTTCGAGCCCGTGCCGGGTGCCCAGGGTGAAGCCCGCGTGGGTGCTCAGCGTCGGCCCCTCGGCCGAGGCGACGGCGAAGTCGTAGACCGGCAGTCCCTCGTCGCTCCGGTCGATCCCGAAGACCTCGCAGACCACGCCCAGTTCGAAGGGGTGGACACCGTCCAGCAGGATCACGGCCACGTTGTTCAGCATGCCGCCAGTGTGCACCGGAAGTGGCAGTAATTTGAAGGTGTGCGGCAGTCCTGCCACTGTCAGGAGCGTCCGACGCGTACGACGCTTACCTCATGAACGCACTCACCGCATACCTCACCGTCCTGGCCCTCTTCCTGCTCCTCGCGGGTCCGGCGCTCGTGGGACTTCGCCACGAGCGCCGGATCGACCGTCAGGTGAAGGCCGCGGAAGCACAGGCCGCCCGGGAAGCACAGGAAGCGCAGGGCGTGCGGCCCGTGCGGTCCGGGGCTCCGGGTCAGAAGTCCTGGTCCAGGTCGACGGTGCCCTCCACCGCGACCTGGTACGCCGACGGACGGCGCTCGAAGAAGTTGGTCAGCTCCTGAACGCCCTGCAGCTCCATGAAGGAGAACGGGTTCTCCGAGCCGTACACCGGGGCGAAGCCGAGCCGCGACAGCCGCTGGTCGGCGACGCACTCCAGGTACTGCCGCATGGAGTCGGTGTTCATACCCGGCAGACCCTCGCCGCACAGGTCGCGCGCGAACTGCAGCTCGGCCTCGACGGCCTCCCGGAGCATGTCGACGACCTGCTCCTCGAGCCGCTCGTCGAAGAGCTCCGGCTCCTCCTTGCGCACGGTGTCGACCACCTCGAAGGCGAAGCTCATGTGCATCGTCTCGTCGCGGAACACCCAGTTGGTGCCGGTCGCCAGGCCGTGCAGCAGGCCTCGGCTGCGGAACCAGTAGACGTACGCGAAGGCCCCGTAGAAGAACAGCCCCTCGATGCAGGCGGCGAAGCAGATCAGGTTGAGCAGGAAGCGGCGGCGGTCGGCCTGGGACTCCAGCCGCTCCAGCTTCTCGACCTCGTTGATCCACTTGAAGCAGAATCCGGCCTTCTCACGGATGGAGGGGATGTTCTCCACCGCGTCGAAGGCGGCCGCCCGGTCCTGCGGATCGGGCAGGTACGTGTCCAGCAGCGTCAGATAGAACTGGACGTGCACGGCCTCCTCGAACAGCTGCCTGGACAGGTACAGGCGCGCCTCGGGGGAGTTGATGTGCTTGTACAGCGTCAGCACGAGGTTGTTCGCCACGATCGAGTCGCCCGTCGCGAAGAACGCGACCAGCCGGCCGATCATGTGCTGCTCGCCCTCGGACAGCTTCGCCAGGTCGGCGACGTCCGAGTGGAGGTCGACCTCCTCGACGGTCCAGGTGTTCTTGATGGCGTCCCGGTAGCGCTCGTAGAAGTCGGGGTAGCGCATGGGACGCAGGGTCAGCTCGAAGCCCGGGTCGAGCAGGTTCTTCTCGGCCTTCTCGGCCTTCTCGGGTGCGGTGGTCATTACTGGCAGGCCTCGCAGGACTCGGGGTTCTCAAGGGAGCAGGCGACGGCCTCGGGGTCGGCCGCCTGCTGCACGGGGACGGTCTTCTCGGGCTGCGCCTGGGCCCGGGCGGCGCGCGCGATGCGGGTCGCCGGGCGCGAGCGCAGGTAGTACGTCGTCTTCAGGCCCGACTTCCAGGCGTACGCGTACATGGAGGAGAGCTTGCCGATGGTCGGCGTCTCCAGGAACAGGTTCAGGGACTGGGCCTGGTCCAGGTACGGCGTGCGGGCGGCGGCCATGTCGATCAGGCCGCGCTGCGGGATCTCCCACGCCGTGCGGTACAGCGCCCGCACCTCCGCCGGGATCCACGCGAAGCCCTGCACGGAGCCGCTGGACTCGCGCAGCGCCTCACGGGTGCGGGCGTCCCAGACGCCGAGCTCCTTCAGGTCCTGCACCAGGTACGAGTTGACCTGGAGGAACTCGCCGGACAGCGTCTCGCGCTTGAACAGGTTGGACACCTGCGGCTCGATGCACTCGTACACCCCCGCGATGGAGGCGATCGTGGCGGTGGGCGCGATGGCGAGCAGCAGCGAGTTGCGCAGCCCGGTCGCGGCGATCCGCTCGCGCAGGGCGGCCCAGCGCTCCGGCCAGGCGAACGTGACGCCGTAGTGGTCGGGGTGCAGCACGCCGCGGGCGGTACGGGTCTTGTCCCAGGCGGGGAGGGGGCCGTTGCGCTCGGCGAGGTCGGCGGAGGCCTCGTACGCGGCGAGCATCACGCGCTCGGCGATACGGGTGGAGAGGGCCTTGGCCTCGGGTGAGTCGAAGGGGACGCGCAGCTTGAAGAAGACGTCCTGCAGACCCATCGCGCCCAGTCCGACCGGACGCCAGCGGGCGTTGGAGCGGCCGGCCTGCTCGGTCGGGTAGAAGTTGATGTCGACGACGCGGTCGAGGAAGGTGACGGCCGTGCGGACGGTCTCGTCCAGCCGCTCCCAGTCGAGGTCGCCGCTCGCCGTGTCGACGAACGCGCCCAGGTTCACCGAGCCCAGGTTGCACACGGCCGTCTCGCCGTCGTCCGTGACTTCCAGGATCTCCGTGCAGAGGTTCGAGGAGTGGACGACATGGCCCGGCTCGGCCGTCTGGTTGGCGGTGCGGTTGGCGGCGTCCTTGAAGGTCATCCAGCCGTTGCCGGTCTGCGCGAGGGTGCGCATCATGCGGCCGTACAGGTCACGGGCCGCAATGGTCTTCCGGGCCAGACCGGCGGCCTCGGCCCTGCGGTAGGCCGCGTCGAACTCGTCGCCCCACAGGTCGACCAGCTCGGGCACGTCGGCGGGGGAGAACAGCGACCACGGCTGGTCGGCGTCGACCCGGCGCATGAACTCGTCGGGGATCCAGTGCGCGAGGTTCAGGTTGTGCGTACGCCGGGCGTCCTCGCCGGTGTTGTCGCGCAGCTCCAGGAACTCCTCGATGTCGGAGTGCCAGGTCTCCAGGTAGACGGCGGCCGCGCCCTTGCGCCGGCCGCCCTGGTTCACGGCGGCGACCGAGGCGTCCAGCGTCTTCAGGAAGGGCACGATGCCGTTGGAGTGCCCGTTCGTGCCGCGGATCAGCGAACCGCGGCTGCGGATGCGGGAGTACGACAGTCCGATGCCGCCGGCGTGCTTCGACAGGCGGGCCACCTGGTGGTAGCGGTCGTAGATGGAGTCCAGCTCGTCCAGCGGGGAGTCGAGGAGGTAGCAGGACGACATCTGGGGGTGCCGGGTGCCGGAGTTGAAGAGCGTGGGGGAGGACGGAAGGTAGTCCAGCCGGCTCATCAGCCCGTAGAGCGCGGCGACCTCGTCCACGGCGCGGGCCGTGTCGTCCTCGGCGAGGCCGGAGGCGACGCGCAGCAGGAAGTGCTGGGGCGTCTCGACGACCTTGCGGGTGATGGGGTGCCGCAGGAGGTAGCGGCTGTGCAGGGTGCGCAGTCCGAAGTAGCCGAAGCGGTCGTCGGCCCGTTCGTCGATCAGCGCGTCGAGGCGGGCCGCGTGGACGCGCACGAACTCGGCGGTGCGGTCCGCGATCAGACCCTCGCGGTGGCCGACGGCGACCGAAGCGGTGAAGGACGTGACGCCCTGGGAGGCGGCCTCCGCGGCGATGCTGATCGTCAGCAGCCGGGCGGCCAGCTTCGAGTAGGCGGGGTCCTCGGAGATCAGACCGGCGGCAGCCTCCGTGGCCAGCTCGCGCAGCTCCGCGGTGATCTCGGAGGCGACCCGCGCAGACCGGCCGCGCAGGGCCGCGGCGGCGACCCGGCCGGGGTCGGCGTCGGGCAGGTCGGCGGTCAGCTCGGTCAGGGTACGCAGCAACGCGGTCCCGGGACCGTCGGTCTCCAGTTCGGCGACTGAAACCGGTTCGGCTGGCGCGATGGTCACGTGGGGCTCTCCCTCGCTCGGCGGGGGCCTGGCGCAGGGCAGGCGGCAGCACACGAGCGCGCGGGGGCGTCGCGTCCACCGGCCCACTCCGCGAGGCCTGGACGTCAGGGCGCCCGGACCGGACGGCCGGGCACGCTGTCGGCAGGACCTCGGACTGAACAGGCGTGCGCATAACGGCATGGATGCACGCGAGTACACCGTTGCGGGACAGTTCCGGATTCGCACCGGATTCCCCTGCGGCGACAGCGAGCATGAGCATACATCTTGTGCTCGCCCGTCATGTCACCCCCAGATGTTGTGTCGCGGTGGTTTCAGAGCGTCAACTGATAGGTGAGCAGAGTGATGTCGGCGGTCTCCGGCAGGGGGCTCCAGTCCCGCTCCGGTGTGCGGACGAAGCCGAGGCGTGCGTAGATCCGGTGGGCGGCGTGCATGGTGCTCTGCGTCGACAGCACGACCGCCGTGCGGCCCCCCGTGCCGCGCGCCCGCTCGACGCAGGCCCGTACGAGGGCCTCGCCTGTCCCTCTGCCGCGGCCTGCCCGCCCGACCGCGAGCATCCTGATCTCCGCCTCCCCGGGACGCGCGATGTCGGCCATGGGGCCGGGGCCCGGGACGAAGGTGACTCCGCCCAGCACCCGCTCCCCGTCAACGGCCACCAGGACCTCGGCGGCGGCCGCCCGTTTCGCCACGTCCCTCAGCTCGTGCAGATACGCGTCGCTCTCGCCGAAGTCGAGGAGGCCGTCGTCCAGGTAGGCGCGGGCGGTGAGGTCGCCGAGGGCCCCGAACTCGGCGGGGAGCGCGGTCCGGATGTCGATGTCCATACCGGACAGTGTGCTTCAACCGCACGAGAGCGGGCCGCCGGATTTCTCCGACGGCCCGTTCCCCGGCGCCGGGCGCGCGAACTCGCGTGACCGGGTCAGGCAGCCCCTAGTGGGACGTCCCCGCCGTCGCCGCCGGCAGCTCCACCTGCACGCCCGGGTCGCCCGCGTCCGCCGTGTAGTCCTCCGGCTTCGTCTGGTCGATGCCCTCGGGGGCCTTGGCCGCCTTCAGGACGAACGTCAGGACCACCGCGACGACGACGTTGAGGACGAACGCCGTGAGGCCGATGTAGCCGATCTCCCCGATGCCCGGGATCTCCTTCGACGAGCCGCCGAAGTGCGCTTGCGTCGGGGAGGCGACCCCGTACGCGGCGAAGGTGCCGTAGACCATGCCGACCGCCCAGCCCGCCAGCAGGGCCCAGCGGTGGAACCAGCGGGTGAACAGGCCGCCCACGAGGGACGGGAAGGTCTGCAGGATCCAGATGCCGCCGAGCAGTTGGAAGTTGATGGCCACCGTCTTGTCCATGGTGAGGACGAAGACCAGGGCGCCCACCTTCACCAGCAGCGAGACCAGCTTGGAGACCTTCGTCTCCTGCGCGGGAGTCGCGTCCGGTTTGATGAAGTCCTTGTAGATGTTGCGGGTGAAGAGGTTCGCGGCCGCGATCGACATGATGGCCGCCGGCACCAGCGCGCCGATGCCGATCGCCGCGAACGCCACACCGGCGAACCAGGACGGGAACATGTCCTCGAACAGCTGCGGGATCGCGAGCTGCCCGTTGGTGACCTTGACCCCGGCCGCGATCGCCATGAAGCCCAGCAGCGCGAGCAGCCCCAGCATCAGCGAGTACAGCGGCAGGATCGTGGTGTTGCGGCGGATCACCTCACGGCTGCGCGACGACAGCGTCGCCGTGATGGAGTGCGGGTACATGAACAGCGCCAGCGCCGAGCCCAACGCCAGTGTCGCGTACGTCCACTGGCCCGGCTCCGCGGGAGCGAGCGCGCCGCGCGGCTTGCCCGTCGCCGGGTTGGTCTGGCTGAACGCCTCGCCCGCCTTGGCGAAGATGTCGTCGAACCCGCCCAGCTTGATCGGGATGTAGATGATCGCCACCGCGATGACGATGTAGATCAGCGTGTCCTTCACGAAGGCGATCAGCGCGGGGGCCCGCAGACCCGAGGAATACGTGTAGGCCGCCAGCACGCCGAAGGCGATCAGCAGCGGCAGGTCCTTCACGAACCAGTTGGTGTTCTCGCCGCCGCCGACGCCCATCACGTCGAGCACGGCCTGGATGCCGACCAGTTGGAGCGCGATGTAGGGCATCGTCGCCAGGATGCCGGTGACGGCGACCGCCAGCGACAGGCCCTTCGAGCCGAAGCGGCCCCGCACGAAGTCGGAGGTCGTCACATAGCCGTGCTTGTGCGACACCGACCACAGACGCGGCAGGAACGTGAAGATGAGCGGATACACCAGGATCGTGTAGGGCACCGCGAAGAAGCCGGCCGCGCCCGCCGCGTAGATCGCCGCCGGCACGGCGACGAAGGTGTACGCGGTGTACAGGTCCCCGCCGAGCAGGAACCAGGTCACCCAGGTGCCGAACGACCGGCCGCCCAGGCCCCATTCGTCGAGACTGTCGTGCTCGGCCTTGCGCCAGCGCGCGGCCAGGAAGCCCATGGCCGTGACGGCCAGGAAGAAGAAGATGAAGACGGCGAGCGCCACGCCGTTCACGCCGTCCTTCACTCCGACGCACCGCCCTTCGGGGAGGCGCCGGAGGAAGCCGGGGCGGCGGCCACGCGGCCGCGCCGGTCACGCTGCCACAGCTTGTACGCCGTCACGGTCAGCGCGGCGGAGAGGGGCACCCACAGCATCTGGTACCAGTAGAAGAAGGGGATCCCGATGAACACCGGGTCCACCTTCGCGTACGAACCCACCCACAGCATCGCCACGAAGGGCGCCAGCAGACAGAGGGCGATGACGACGCGCACAGGCGTCACCACCGGCCCTCCGCTCACTTCCGGGGTCTCTGACATCGGCGGCTCCGTCCCCTCATCCGATCGCCTTGATCACATGTGTAATGCGCAGGCAATGTAAGGGACGGACAGGGTCGGCGGAAGGCTCTCCACAGACCCTCTACTCGACGGGCCTCTTCAGCCGCGCCACGAACTTGTACCGGTCGCCCCGGTACACCGACCGCACCCACTCCACCGGCCGGCCCGTCCTGTCCAGCGAGTGGCGGGAGAGCATCAGCATGGGCAGGCCCACGTCGGTGCCGAGCAGGCCCGCCTCACGGGGGGTGGCCAGGGACGTCTCGATGGTCTCCTCGGCCTCGGCGAGATGGACGTCGTAGACCTCGGCCAGGGCGGTGTACAGCGAGGTGTACTTGGCCAGCGACCGGCGCAGGGCCGGGAAGCGCTTCGCCGACAGATGGGTCGTCTCGATGGCCATCGGCTCGCCGTTGGCCATGCGCAGGCGCTCGATGCGCAGCACCCGGCCGCCGGCCGTGATGTCGAGCAGAGCGGCGAGGCGGTCGTCGGCGGTGACGTAGCCGACGTCCAGCAGCTGCGACGTCGGTTCGAGTCCCTGGGCGCGCATGTCCTCGGTGTACGAGGTGAGTTGCAGCGCCTGCGACACCTTCGGCTTGGCGACGAAGGTGCCCTTGCCCTGGATGCGCTCCAGCCGGCCCTCGACCACGAGCTCCTGGAGGGCCTGACGGACGGTCGTGCGCGAGGTGTCGAACTCGGCCGCCAGGGTGCGCTCCGGCGGGACCGGAGTGCCCGGCGACTGGGTCTCGGTGATGTCGAGCAGATGCTTCTTCAGGCGGTAGTACTTGGGCACACGCGCGGTACGGACGGTCGCCCCACCCTCGTTCTCCGCACTGCTGACGTCGGTGCTCATGGCCTGCCTTCCCGGCTGCGGGTGCCGAAACGGCCGACACACCGTCGGCCGCGGCTCAATCGTGGCACGGGCGCGGCGATGCGCGCGCCGCCGTCCCGTGATCCTTCTGTATACCGTCGCAACCTTTGCTGGTCTAGTCCACCAGGGTAAATGGTCTACCGGACCGACCGCCCTCTGGGTGGATGTTTTCGACGGCTTCTTACTTAAAGGTTCCTGCATATGTAGGTCGCATAACGGCTGGTCGGAGGGGGTTCGGCCACCCTTGACAGGCCTATTGGCCTGAGCCAAGCTCTGCGCACTGGTCTACACCATTGGTCCAGATCGAGGTCCCGGCCCGTGGGCGGGGGGTGTGGCATCCCTGAGGAGGATGGCGTGAAGCGCAAGCTGACAGCCGCGATCGGTATCGCGGGCATGATGGTCTCCATCGCGGCGTGCGGGGACGACAGCGGCAGCGGGGACTCGAAGGGCACGGACGCCAAGGAACTGACCGTCTGGCTCACCGTCGACGCGCAGAACAACTGGCCCGAGCTGGTGAAGGCCGCCGACGCCGCCGTGCAGAAGGCGCACCCCGGCGTCAGGATCAACCACGAGTACTACGGCTGGCCGGACAAGAACGCCAAGCTCGACGCGGTCCTCGCCACCGACAAGGCCCCCGACGTGGTCGAGATGGGCAACACCGAGATGCTCGGCTACATGGTCAAGGGCGCGTTCGCCCCCCTCGACACCGCCCGGTTCGACAACTCCTCGGCCTGGCTCGACGGCCTCAAGGCGTCGGTGAGCTACGACGGCAAGACCTACGGCGTGCCGTACTACGCCGGCGGCCGCGTGGGCAACTGGCGCAAGGACCTCTTCGCCGCGGCCGGCGTCAAGTCCGCGCCCAGGACGTACGCGGAGCTGACCGCCGCCCTGGACAAGGTCCAGAAGAGGGAGGGCGACAAGTTCTCCGCCTGGTACCAGCCCACCCGTGACTGGTACGCGGCCATGTCGTTCGTCTACGACGCCGGCGGCTCCATCGCCAAGGAGGAAGGCGGCCGTTGGAAGGCCGGCCTCTCCTCGCCCGAGGCGCTCAAGGGCCTGAACGAGTTCAAGACGGTCGTCGACAAGTACATGCACGGCGACAGGACCAAGGACGAGTCGGACCGCTACATCGTCTACGGCCAGGGCAGGTCCGGCATGATCTTCGGCGCGGCCTGGGAGGGCGCGACCTCCGCCGACCCGAAGAACGACAAGACCGGCAAGCTCAAGGACAACCTCGAGAACTTCGTGATGCCCGGCCCGTCCGGCAAGAACCTGCCCGTCTTCCTGGGCGGTTCCGACCTCGCCGTCCCGGTCAGGTCCCACGCGCAGGCCCTCGCCGCCGAGTGGATCAACGCCTTCACCGGCCCCGCCGGCCAGAAGGGACTGATGGCCAAGGGCAACCTGCCCAACAACAAGACCGATCTCGCGACCCTCAAGAACGACCCGAAGACGGCCGTCCCGGCCACCGCGGCCGAGTCCAGCTGGTTCGTCCCCATGGCCCCCGGCTGGGGCCACGTCGAGAAGGCCCAGGTGCTGCAGACCATGCTGCAGAGCATCGGCACCGGCAAGAAGTCGGTCGAGGCCGCCGCGAAGGACGCGGACGCCGCGATCGACAAGGTCATCAACGACAAGTGACCTGAGAGCAGGGCCCCGCAGCGGGCAGGGCCCTGCTCCCCGTACGACCCGAGGGACCGCTGAGGAGCGCGCGGATGAGTGCCGCAGACACGACCACTGCCGAAGTGCCGCCGACGCGGCAGTCGCCACCGCCGCCACCGGCCGGCGAGGCGGACGCCAGGAGACCCCGCGGCGGCCGCGGTCCGGGCGGGACCGCCTCCCCCTGGCTGCTCCTGGCCCCCTGTCTGCTGGTCCTCGTCCTGGTGATGGGTTATCCCCTGGCCCGGCTGGTCACCCTCTCCTTCCAGAAGTTCGGGCAGTCCCAGCTGTGGGGCTTCCAGCCGGCCGAGTCGGTGGGTTTCGGCAACTTCGCGGACGTGCTGGGCGACGCCGAGTTCTGGCGGGTCGTCCTGCGCACGATCGTGTTCGCGGCCGGCTGCGTGATCGTGACCATGGTCCTCGGCATGCTGGTCGCGCTGCTCCTCCAGCGCGTCTCCGGCTGGGTGAAGACCCTCGTCAACATCGCGCTCGTGGCCGGCTGGGGCATGCCGGTCATCGTCGCCACCACCGTCTTCAAGTGGCTGTTCGACTCCGACTACGGGATCCTCAACGCGGTGCTGAGCCGACTGCCCGGCGTCGACCTGATCGGCCACAACTGGTTCGCGAGCGGGCCGCAGGGCCTCGCGGTGATCATGCTGCTGGTGATCTGGGGCGCGGTGCCCTTCGTGGTGATCACCCTCAGCGCCGGCCTCACCCAGGTCCCGGCCGAACTCGAGGAGGCGGCCCGCCTCGACGGCGCCGGCGCCTGGGGCGTCTTCCGGTACGTCACCCTGCCCGTCCTCAAGCCGGTCGTCGTGATGCTCACGACCCTGTCGGTCATCTGGGACATGGGCGTCTTCCCCCAGGTCTTCGTGATGCGCAACGGGCATCCGGAGGCCGAGTTCCAGCTGCTGACGACGTACTCCTACGACCGCGCGTTCGTCGTCAACGACTACGGCCAGGGTTCGGCGATCGCCCTGGTCACCGTGGTGCTGCTGCTCGGGGTGGTCGCCGTCTACATGCGTCAGATGCTGAAGATCGGAGAGGTCGAATGAGCGCCATCGCCTCCGGGGCGAACCCGGCCGGAGACCGGCCCCGGCCCCGACTCCGGCCCCGGCGCCGGAAGTCCAAGGCCGGCTGGAACCTCCTCGGCCTGTTCGTCTTCGCCGTGGCGGGATTCCCCGTCTACTGGATGCTCAACACGGCGTTCAAGCCGGCGAAGGACGCCATCGACCCCGACCCGAGCCTGCTGCCGACGGGCCTCACCCTGTCCAACTTCAGCCGCGCGCTGCACATCGCCGACTTCTGGGGACCGGTGGGCCGCAGCCTGACCGTCTCCCTGGCGGTCGTCGCGATCGGCGTCGTCGTCGGCCTGCTGGCCGCCCTCGCCATCTCCCGGTTCGCCTTCCGCGGCCGCAGGATCGTGATCGTCGGCATCCTGGCCGTCCAGATGATCCCGCTCGTCGCCATGATCATCCCGGTCTTCCTGCTGCTCAACGACCTGGGCCAGTACGACAGGCTCTCCGGCCTGATCCTCACGTACCTGACCTTCATCCTCCCCTTCACGGTGTGGACGCTGCGCGGGTTCATCGTCAACATCCCGAAGGAGCTGGAGGAGGCCGCGATGGTGGACGGCTGCAGCCGCACCGGGGCCTTCGTCCGCGTCGTCTTCCCGCTGCTGGCCCCCGGCATGGTCGCCACCTCGGTCTACGGCTTCATCCAGGCCTGGAACGAGTACCTGTACGCCCTGATGCTGCTCAGCCAGAAGAACCAGACCGCGACCGTCTGGCTCAGCAACTTCTCCACCAAGCACGGCACCGAGTACGCCCCGATGATGGCCGGCGCCACGATGATGGCCGTACCGATCGTCGCCCTGTTCCTGCTCGTCCAGCGCAAGATGGCCGCGGGGCTGACCGCGGGCGCCGTGAAGGGATGACGCCCCCGATGACGACGATCGCCGACGGCGCCGGCACACTCACCCGCGACGCCCTGACGGTCCTGCAACCCGGCTTCCCCGGCACCACCGCCCCCGACTGGCTGCTGCGCCGGCTCGGCGAGGGCCTGGCGTCGGTGGGACTGTTCGGCAGGAACATCGCATCGCCCGAACAACTCGCCGCGCTGACCGCCCAGTTGCGCACCGAGCGGGACGACGTCCTGGTCGCGGTCGACGAGGAGGGGGGAGACGTCACGCGCCTGGAGGTGCGCACCGGCTCCAGCTTCCCCGGCAACCACGCCCTGGGCGCGGTGGACGACGTCTCGCTCACCCTGGAGGTCGCCGCCGAGCTGGGCCGGCGTCTCGCCGAGAGCGGCGTCAACCTCAACTGGGCGCCCTCCGCCGACGTCAACTCCAACCCGGCGAACCCGGTGATCGGCGTCCGCTCCTTCGGCGCCGCCCCCGGCCTGGTCGCCCGGCACACCGCCGCCTACGTCACCGGCCTGCAGTCGGCGGGCGTGGCGGCCTGCACCAAGCACTTCCCCGGCCACGGGGACACCGCCGTCGACTCCCACCACGCGCTCCCGCGCATCGACGCCGGCCCGGCCGTCCTGACCGAGCGCGAGCTGACCCCGTTCCGCGCGGCCATCGCCGCCGGCACCCGTGCCGTGATGAGCGCGCACATCCTGGTCCCGGCCCTGGACCCGGCCCGCCCGGCGACCCTCTCGCCCCGCATCCTCACCGAGCTCCTGCGCGACGAGCTCGGCTACGACGGCCTGATCGTCACCGACGGCATGGAGATGCGGGCGGTCGCGGCGACCTACGGCATCGAGCGCGGCAGCGTCCTCGCGATCGCCGCCGGCGCGGACGCCATCTGCGTGGGCGGCGGCCTCGCGGACGACGACACCGTGCGCCGGCTGCGCGACGCGCTGGTCACCGCCGTCCGCTCGGGCGAGCTGCCCGAGGAGCGCCTCGCGGACGCGGCGGAACGGGTCCGGACACTGGCGCGCTGGACGGCGGCGGGCCGCGGGCGGACGCCGGCCCCCGCAGGTGCGGCCGTGCGCGCCGACGTCGGCCTGATCGCGGCCCGCCGCGCCCTGCGGCTCACCGGCGGCGAGGTCTTCACGCCGCTCGTCGCCCCCCCGTTCGTCGCCTCGCTCACCCCCGTCACGAACATCGCCGTCGGCGACGAGACCCCGTGGGGCGTGGCCGCGGAACTGCTCCGGCTGCTGCCGGGCACGCGGACGGACGGCTTCACGGGCGCGGACGCCGGGCACGCGGCGCTGGCCGCGGCGGGGGAGCGGCGGATCGTCGCCGTGGTCCGCGACGAGCACCGGCACGCGTGGATGGCGGAGGCCCTCGACGTCCTCCTGGCGGCCCGCCCGGACACCGTCGTCGTCGAGATGGGCGTCCCCCAGGCCCCGCCCCGGGGCGCTCTGCACATCGCCACCCACGGAGCGGCCCGGGTCTGCGGCCGCGCGGCGGCGGAGGTCCTCGCGGCCGGCCCGCACGGCTGAGCGCCATGACGCCGAAGGCGCCCGGCCCCAGGAGAGGGGCCGGGCGCCTTCGGCGTCGTGCGGGGAGGCCGCCCTCAGATGCCCTGCCACCGCGGCTTGCCCGCGAACGTGTACCGGAAGTACTCCGCGAGCTTCAGCTTGGAGGCGGCGGCCTCGTCGACGACGACGGTCGCGTGCGGGTGCAGCTGCAGCGCGGAGGCCGGGCACACCGCGGCGACCGGTCCCTCGACGGTGGCCGCGACGGCGTCCGCCTTGCCCTCCCCGGTGGCCAGCAGGACCAGGTGGCGCGCCTCCAGGATCGTCCCGATGCCCTGGGTGATGACGTGGTGGGGGACCTGATCGACGTCGCCGTCGAAGAAGCGCGCGTTGTCCGCCCGGGTCTGCTCGGTCAGCGTCTTGATCCGGGTGCGCGAGGCGAGCGACGAGCACGGCTCGTTGAACCCGATGTGCCCGTCGGTGCCGATCCCGAGCAGCTGGACGTCCACACCGCCGGCCGCGGCGAGCGCGCGGTCGTACTCCTCGCAGGCCGCCTGCACGTCGTCCGCCGCGCCGTCCGGACCGAGGAAGGCCTCCATGCCGACGCCCAGCGGCTCCAGCACCTCCCGCCGCAGCACCGAGCGGTAGGACTGGGGGTGGTCGGCGGGCAGGCCCACGTACTCGTCGAGCTGCGCTATCCGCGCCCGCCCGGTGTCCACGGCGCCGGAGCGGACCTTGGCCGCCAGTGCCTCGTAGACAGGCAGCGGGGTGGAGCCGGTGGCCACGCCGAGCAGGGCGTCCGGCTTGCGTCGCAGGAGCTGTGCCATGGCCTCGGCGATGAGTTCGCCGCCCGACCTGGCGTCCGGAACGATGACAACTTCCACGCTGGCCCGCCGTTCTCATAAGCGTGTGTGGTTTAGACCAATCTTTGGGGGTCAAATCTAACAGAGTCGGATGTCCCGGCCCAGGCGGGAGGGGGTCCGGGATCCCTGCGGCGGGCCGCCGACCGCTCTCGGCGGCGGCCGGGTCCCGGAAATTGCCCTCGCCATGTGGCCCCGCGCGGGAACCCGTACAGGCTAGGCTGCGTTGTGGATGACAGGACGTCCCGAATACCACAACAACCAACAAGCTCCGACGCATGGACACGCCTAGTGGTCTAGTCCACAATGGCGGGGGCGAGCGACACGGCCCAGCGACACACTGAGCCTCCGTCTTCCCCGCACAGGAAGGCGGACCGAGGATCCGGGCTCTCTGCCCTGACTGCCCCGGCTCCTCACCTTCGGTCGACGGGACCGCACACCCCGCGGCCGGATACAGCTCCGGGCTGCGGTGCCGGGAGGGTTGAGGGTCCCTCCCAGGCGCCGCGGCCCGCGGGTGTTTCCCGCCCCGCCCATACCCCCGGGTACGCTCGCAGACGTGCCCTCCATGAACGAACTCGTACGCCAGCACACCGCACTCGACGACTCCGACCTCGAGTGGCTGCATCTGCTGGTCTCGGAGTGGCAGCTGCTCTCCGACCTCTCCTTCGCCGACCTGGTCCTGTGGGTCCCCACCCGTGACGGCGCCCGCTACGTCTCCGTCGCGCAGATGCGGCCCAACACCGGCCCCACCTCCTACCAGGACGACATGGTCGGCCATCTCGTCCCCCGCGGCCGCCGCCCCCTGCTGGACGCCGCCCTGGACGAGGGCCGGATCGTGCGCGAGGGCGACCCGGAGTGGCGCGAGGAGGTCCCGGTCCGGGTCGAGTCCATCCCCGTCCGTCGCGACGGCCGCGTGCTGGGCGTGATCGCCCGCAACACCAACCTGCTCACGGTGCGCACCCCGAGCCGGCTGGAGCTCACCTATCTGCAGAGCGCGTCCGACCTCGCGCAGATGATCGCGGCCGGGTCCTTCCCGTTCCCCGACCAGCAGATGGACATGGACGCGGCCCCGCGCGTGGGCGACGGCCTGATCCGCGTCGACGCCGACGCGGTCGTCCAGTACGCCTCCCCGAACGCGCTGTCCGCCTTCCACCGCATGGGCCTCGCCTCCGACCTGGTGGGCCAGCACCTCGGCCTGACCACCGCCGAACTGGCCCCGACCCGCGGCCCGGTGGACGAGGCGCTCGCCAAGGTCGCCAGCGGCTGGGCGCCCCGCGAGTTCGAGATCGAGGCCCGCGACGGGGTCATCCAGTTCCGCACGATCCCGCTCAAGCCGAAGGGCACCCGCATCGGCGCGCTCGTCCTGTTGCGCGACGTGACCGAACTGCGCCGCCGAGAGCGCGAATTGATCACCAAGGACGCGACCATCCGGGAGATCCATCACCGGGTCAAGAACAACCTCCAGACGGTGGCGGCCCTGTTGCGGCTCCAGGCCCGGCGCATCGAGTCCGAGCGCGGCCGGGAGGCCCTCGAAGAGGCCGTCCGCCGGGTCGGCTCGATCGCCATCGTGCACGAGACGCTGTCCCAGAACCTGGACGAGCGGGTGGAGTTCGACGAGATCGCCGACCGCGTGCTGGCGATGGTCGCGGAGATCTCGCCGGGCAAGGTCGCCGGCCGGCGCAGCGGACGCTTCGGCATCCTGGACGCCGAGGTCGCCACACCGCTGTCCATGGTCCTCACCGAGATCCTGCAGAACGCCCTGGAGCACGGCTTCGCCGAGGGCGAGACGGGAACCGTCGAGGTCTCGGCGGTCCGCGGGGGCACCAGCAAGGAGGCCCGTCTGCTGGTCACCGTTCAGGACGACGGCGTCGGCCTGCCCGTCGGCTTCGACCCGCACACTTCGGGCAACCTCGGCCTGCAGATCGTGCGGACGCTGGTGGAGGGCGAGTTGAGCGGGACCTTCGACATGGTCCCGGCCCCGGAGCGCGGGACGCGGGTGATCCTGGACATTCCGGTGCGCTCGCAGAAGTAGCCCCTGGGACGGCGCCGCGCGGGCGGCGCGGCCCGCGCGGTGAGACCGGCGCGGTGAGACGGCCGCGGGGGCGAGCGCGCACAGCAAGAAGCCCCGGACCGTTCAGGGGTCCGGGGCTCGAATGCTCGTTGCCAGCTTGTGCTGCGCATCGGGGGTACTGCGCGCTGCGGCTCGGGGGCGGGAGAAGCGTACTCGCTGTCAGGGAGTAATGCCGACAGGCACACGCGCCGCCAAGCTCAGGCTTGCGGGGCGGGTCTTGTCAGGCGGAGGCCTGACGGGCCCGGTTGCGGGCGGCGCGGCGCTTCATCGCACGACGCTCGTCCTCGCTGAGGCCACCCCAGACGCCGGAGTCCTGGCCGGACTCGAGCGCCCACTGCAGACACTGATCCATAACGGGGCAGCGACGGCAGACGGCCTTGGCTTCCTCGATCTGCAGCAGCGCAGGACCGGTGTTGCCGATGGGGAAGAAGAGCTCGGGGTCTTCCTCGCGGCAAACGGCGTTGTGACGCCAGTCCATGGCTGCTACCTCTCCTTGGTATTACATGCGGGGTGCTTGTGAATGTGAACGCTTTCACGAATCCCCCAACAGATGAAGGGCCACCAGCCGGGTTTCCCTGGCGTGGTCCTGGAGTTTGTTGAGGGGTTCCGGTGATCAGTGGATGCCGGTGTTGCGGGCTGTCCCGATCGCCACGTAGAGACTCGCAAACCTCAGCGGCGGATACAACCCCTTCCGGAAAGTTTTTTTTGATTCCTCGGTGTCGACTAGGTCACAGCCGTACTTCCATGGGGTGGATCCTGGCCTAAACGTTCGAGTGAAAGGACTTCAGCCCTTTCTGCTCACACAATCACACGCAGTGCATGGCGTACGCCTGTGAACGTCACGCTGGTACGCAGGCCCAGGTGGTCACCGTCCATCTGGAGGGGGAGCGGGACCTTCGAATGCAAGGTGAACCGGTCCAGGTCGTGCAAGGAGACGGCATGCCTGCCATGCGGTCCCCGCTCGGGGGACGAAGTGAGCAACTGGGTGCCATACCGGACAACCGAGACGCTCGACAGGCGGCTGAGACCGAGTACGTCGAGCCCTGTATCGAACGAGGCCTTAGGCGACGCGTACACCGGGCGATTGCCCAGATAGGTCCACGGAGCCGTGTTGCAGACTATGGACAGCACCAAATCGGTCACGGGGTCCGCGCCCGGCCGCTCCAGGGTGATGGTTCCGTGCCGGCGCTGTGATTCGCCCAACAACTGACGCACCGCCTGGCGAATGTAGAGAGCGTGCGTGGATTTCCTGCCGCGTTCACGCTGCTGCTCCACACGCCCCACCACTCCGGCGTCGAAGCCGAGGCCGGCGTTGAAGGTGAACCAGCGGGACGGCACGGCCTCGTCCTCCGTGCCGGGCGTGCCTTCGGCGAGGCCGAGGCCCACCGTGCGCTCGCGGCCCTCACGCAACGCGTCCAGCAGGGCGCCGGTGGCCTCCACCGGATCGTTGGGCAGATCCAGGGCGCGCGCGAAGACGTTGGTGGAGCCGCCCGGGACCACCGCGAGAACGGGCAGGTCCGGGCCGGGGCCCGCGTGCAGCAGACCGTTGACGACCTCGTTCACCGTGCCGTCCCCGCCGAGGGCCACCACCAGGTCGACGTTCCCGCTCTCCGCCGCCTGGCGGCCGAGGTCGCGCGCGTGCCCGCGGTACTCGGTGGTGACCGCCTCCAGCTTCATCTCGCTCGCGAGAGCGTGGAGGAGGACATCGCGCGTCCGTGCACTGGTGGTGGTTGCCGCCGGATTGACCACGAGAAGTGCACGCATGAGTTGCAGCGTACCTACTGGGTGGTACCGGGCACAGGCCGAGGTGGGGATCGGGTAAGAGATCACGAAGTGAGCCTCGACACGGGCGCCGCCCGGCCTTGTGGACGGTCCGGGGACGGGCCCGGTGCGCGGGCTACCCTTCAGGAGTGAGCAGTGAGCAGACCCCCGCCGCCCCGGAAACCGAAGCGTCCCGCCCGCGCCGGGTGACGTACGCCGCCGCCCTCTGCGCGCTGGAGGGGCTGGCGCTGGTCACCGGCGGAGTGTGGATGCTCGTCCTCGGCCTCACCGGCGCCCCGGACGACCGGCAGCAGGCCGTCACCGGCGGAGTCACCCTGATCGTGCTCGCGCTGCTGCCGCTGCTGGCCGCCCGCGGGCTGCTCAGCCTGCGCGGCTGGAGCCGGGGCCCCGCCGTCATCACCCAGGTCATGGCGCTGCCGGTGGCCTACACCCTGCTCCAGGCCGACAGCATGGCCATCCCGGCGGGCATCGCCCTGATGGCCATGGCCGTCACCGCGCTCGTGCTGCTGGTGAACCGGGAGACGACCAGGGCCCTCGGAATCCGGGGACCCGGCCGCACACCGGAGTAGCGCCGCACGCGGGTGCCGGCCGCACCGGAGTGGCCGCAGGCCGCCGACGGCCGCGCCTCGGCTCGCCTACTCCTCGACGAGCAGCTTCTCCCGCAGCTGCGCGAGCGTGCGCGCCAGCAGCCGGGAGACGTGCATCTGCGAGATGCCGACCTCCTGCGCGATCTGCGACTGGGTCATGTTGCCGAAGAACCTCAGCAGCAGGATCCGCTTCTCGCGCGGCGGGAGATCCTCCAGGAGCGGCTTGAGCGACTCCCGGTACTCGACGCCCTCCAGCGCCTCGTCCTCCGCGCCGAGCGTGTCGGCGACCGCGGGGGACTCGTCGTCGGTGTCGGGTACGTCCAGGGACAGCGTGGAGTACGCGTTGGCCGACTCCAGGCCCTCCAGGACCTCCTCCTCCGAGATCGCCAGCTTCTCGGCGAGCTCGTGGACCGTGGGGGAGCGGCCGTGCTGCTGCGACAGCTCGGCCGTCGCCGTGGTCAGCGCGAGGCGCAGCTCCTGGAGCCTGCGCGGCACCCGCACCGCCCAGCCCTTGTCCCGGAAGTGCCGCTTGATCTCGCCGACGACCGTCGGCGTCGCGTAGGTGGAGAACTCCACGCCGCGCTCCGGGTCGAAGCGGTCGACCGACTTGATGAGACCGATCGTCGCGACCTGGGTGAGGTCGTCCAGCGGCTCACCGCGGTTGCGGAACCGGCGCGCGAGATGCTCGACCAGCGGCAGATGCATGCGGACCAGCTGGTTGCGCATCTCCGCGTACTCGGGGCTGCCGTCCTGCAGCTTGCGCAGCTCCACGAACATCGCCCGCGCCCCGCTGCGGTCACCCGGCGCCGGCACCGGCGCAGGGGGCGCCGGTGGTTCGTGCCGCGTGCCCGGCACGCTGTGTTCGCCGTCTCGCTCGTGCTCGCTCATCGTCCCGCCCGTCGCCCTCTGTCGAGCCCTCGCCTCTGCCCGGCCCGTGGGCGAGCCCCCGGGCCGTCTCTCCCGGGGCGAGTCCTGCACGGCTGCGTCCGGCGGGCCCGCCTGCGCGGAGGCCGGGTAGTCCTCCGGATGCGGCCGGGCCTGCTCGGGAATGCCGTCGATGCCGTCGGCCGTGCGTCGGGAACCGTCCGGAGAGACCGGCATCCCGGCGTCGCCGGCCGGCAGCTCCCGTGCGCCGCGCTCTTCGTCCCGCACCGGCCCGTCCCCGTTCCTCACGCCGGCCCGGGTCCCGCGCCGCGCTGTTTGTAGAGGCTGATCGACACGGTCTTGTCCTCGTCGACCGCGGAGGACACCTTGCCCGCGAGGGCGGACAGCACGGTCCAGGCGAAGGTGTCACGCGAGGGCGCGTGACCGTCCGTGGTCGGCGCCGAGACGGTGACTTCGAGCGAGTCGTCGACCAGCCGGAACACGCAGCTGAGCACCGAGCCGGGCACGGCCTGCTGGAGCAGGATCGCGCAGGCCTCGTCCACCGCGATGCGCAGGTCCTCGATCTCGTCCAGGGTGAAGTCCAAACGGGCCGCGAGGCCGGCCGTGGCCGTCCGCAGCACCGACAGGTAGGCACCCGCAGCCGGCAGCCGGACTTCCACGAAGTCCTGGGTCGCGGGCTCGCCTGCGATCTGGGACACCCTCACCTCCAAGGTGGTACAAGCTTTTCGGGGCCGAGGGTCGCCCCCCGGGGTAACGCATGTGTGGTGCAGCGGTGACGCTATCGCGCCCTCACGTTTCCTGTCCCGGACCCCAACCCCCCGGCGTCACTCACAGTAAAGCTGTGAACACGCTCCGTGTCTAGAGGTCTGCGGACCCAAATGGGAAGAGGGCGCGCCGGGTTGACGTACCCAGGCGTCAGATGGTCGAACCGTACCCGCCGGACGGCCGACGCGTCTCATGAGTTCAACGGTCGCACCGCCCCAGAAGTTCGCGCGGGGGCCGCACCGCTCGCCGCGGGGAGGCCGACCGGCCGCAGCGAACAGGGCCGCAACGTGCTCGGACGCGTCATACGAGCACATGGTCCACGAAGCACCAGCGCCAGTTCTCGCCAGGCTCGAACGTCCGCATCACCGGGTGACCGGTCTCCTTGTGGTGCGCAGTGGCGTGCCGGCTCGGCGAGGAGTCGCAGCAGCCGACGTGGCCGCACGTCAGGCACAGCCGCAGTTGCACCGGGTGGGTGCCGTCCCGCAGGCACTCCGGACATGTCTCGCCCAGCGGGACGGGCTCGGGGTGGGGCAGCGCGTCGGCGTGGGTGCACTGTTTCATGATTGCCAGATTACGACGGGCGTGCGGACGACCGCGCGGAAGAAGAGGGCGGGCCTGACATGGACGTGATGCCACTGCTGTTGCTGGTGGCCGGCAGTGCGGCGATCGCGGCGGCGGCCCGGCGCACCCCGGTGCCCGCGCCGCTGCTGCTGGTGGCGGTCGGCCTGGCGGTCTCCTACGCGCCCGGCGTGCCGGACTACACCCTGGACCCCGACATCGTCCTGCCCCTGCTGCTGCCGCCCCTGCTGTACACCTCGGCCACCGACAGCTCCTATCTGGATCTGCGCGCCCAGCTGCGGCCGGTGGCGCTGCTGTCCGTCGGCTACGTGCTCTTCGCGACCGTCGCCGTCGGCTGGGCCGCCTACCTGCTCGTGCCGGGGCTGCCGCTGACCGCCGCACTGGTGCTGGGCGCGGTGGTCGCGCCGCCGGACGCGGTCGCGGCCACCGCGGTGGCCCGCCGCGTCGGCCTGCCCTCCCGGATCACCACGATCCTCCAGGGCGAGTCGCTGCTGAACGACGCCACCGCGATCACCGCCTACAAAGTCGCCCTCGCGGTCGTCGTCGGCGAAGGCGCGTCCTGGGCCGGCGGCATCAAGGAGTTCCTGGTGGCGGCGGTCGGGGGGACCGCCGTCGGCCTGATCCTGATGGCCCCGCTGCACTGGCTGCGCACCCACCTCAAGGAGCCCCTCCTCCAGAACACGCTCTCCCTGCTGATCCCCTTCGTCGCGTACGCGGCCGCCGAGCAGTTCCACGCCTCCGGCGTGATCGCCGTGGTCGTCGTCGCGCTCTACCTCGGCCACCGCGCGTGGGAGGTCGACTTCGCCACCCGCCTCCAGGAGGAGGCCGTGTGGAAGATGGTCGCCTTCGTGCTGGAGTCGGCGGTCTTCGCACTCATCGGCCTGCAGCTCCCGGTCGTCCTGAAGGGCCTCGGCGCCTACGAGGGGCTGGACGCCGTCCGGTACGCCGTCGTGCTCTTCCTCGTGGTCGTCGCGGCCCGCTTCCTGTGGGTGTACCCGGCGACCTTCCTGCCGAGGCTCCTGTCGGCGCGCATCCGCGCGCGGGAGGAGAACCCCACCTGGCGAGGGCCCTTCGTCATCGCCTGGGCCGGAATGCGGGGCGTGGTCTCGCTCGCCATCGCCTTCTCCATCCCGCTCACCGTGAACGACGGGAACGCGCCCTTCCCGTACCGCAACCTCATCCTCTTCCTCACCTTCACCACCGTCATCGGCACCCTCGTGCTCCAGGGCCTGACGCTGCCGCCGCTGATCCGGCTGCTGCGGTTCCCCGAGGCCGATCCCCAGGCCGCCACGCTCGCCGAGGCCAACGCCCAGGCCCAGGCCTCCCGTGTCGCCGAGGAGCGCCTGGACGCCCTCCTGGCCGACGAGCGCAACGCTCTGCCCCCGCCCCTCGCGGACCGCCTGCGCAACGTCCTGGAGCGCCGCCGCAACGCCGTCTGGGAGCGCCTGGGCCAGGTCAACCCGGTCACCGGCGAGACCGTCGACGACGCCTACCGGCGGCTGTCGCGCGAGATGATCAGCGCCGAGCGCGAGATGTTCGTCCGTCTGCGCGACGGCCGCCACATCGACGACGAGATGCTGCGCACGCTGCTGCGCCGGCTGGACCTGGAGGAGGCGGCGGCCTACCGGGAGGTGACCTGAGCGGGCCTAGCGCACACCGAACGGCGCGCCCGTCACCACGGCCGCGAGGCGGGTCCCGCGCGGGAAGGCGCCCTCCTCGGCCAGGACGGCGAGGGCGAAGAGCGACTTGGCGACATAAAGACGCTCGACGGCCACGTCGTGACGACGCTCGAAGTCCGCCGCGAAGGCCTCCAGCTCAGGGGTGACCCGCGCGTACCCCCCGAAGTGGAAGCGCTCGTCGAGCCGCCACTCGCCCCGCCGGCCCCCGAAGGCCTCCACCTGAAGGGCGCGTATCGCCTCGCCCAGGAAGCCGCCCTTGAGGACCGGTATCCCCAGTGCCCGCTGGCCGGGCGCGAGACCGGCGGCCAGGCCCGCGAGCGTGCCGCCGGTGCCGCAGGCGAGGGCGACCACGTCGGCCCGGCCGCGCAGCTCCTCGCCGAGCGCCCGGCAGCCGCGCACGGCCGCCGCGTTGCTGCCGCCCTCGGGGACGACGTGCGCGTCCTCGGCGCCTGCCGCGCCCAGGATCTCCGCCAGCACCTCCGGCTCGGACTTGCGCCGGTAGGCCGAGCGCTCCACGAAGTGCAGCCGCATGCCGTCGGCGGCGCAGCGGGCCAGGGAGGGGTTCAGGGGCCGGCCGGCCAGTTCGTCGCCGCGCACCACGCCCACCGTGGGCAGTCCCAGCAGGCGGCCGGCCGCGGCCGTGGCCCGCAGGTGGTTGGAGTACGCGCCGCCGAAGGTCAGCAGCGTGCGCCCCGCCGCGCGCTCCAGATTGGGCGCCAGCTTGCGCCACTTGTTGCCGATCAGCTCGGGATGGATCAGGTCGTCCCGCTTCAGCAGCAGCCGTACGCCGTGTCGTCCGAACCGGTCGTCGGCGACCTCCTGGAGCGGGGAGGGCAGGCTCGGGCGCAGGTCGGTCACGCGCTCATTGTCGAACACCGTTCGGGTGAACGTGTCGCTTCCCAGGCCATGATGATCCATTCCCGCTCTTTCGGGTAATAGCACGAGCACACACCGTGATGGAAGGCTGGCCGACGTGAACAGTGCATCGGCGCAGTTCGGCGCCCGTGCATGAATCGGGAGGGCAATTTCTCATGTCGGTAGGCGAAGAGGTCCGCTCGGAGTCGGGCAAGCCGCAGCAGAGCCTCGGCACCGCGGCCGCGCGGAACCTGGCCACCACGACCAAGTCCGCACCGCAGATGCAGGAGATCAGCTCCCGCTGGCTGCTGCGGAATCTGCCCTGGGTCGATGTGCAGGGCGGCACGTACCGGGTCAACAGGCGTCTGACGTACGCGGTCGGCGACGGCCGCATCACGTTCGTCAAGACCGGCGACCGGGTCGAGGTCATCCCGGCCGAGCTGGGCGAGCTGCCCGCGCTGCGCTCCTACGAGGACGAGGAGGTGCTCGGGGAGCTGTCCCAGCGCTGCAGGCAGCGGGAGTTCGGCCCCGGCGAGGTCATCGCCTCCTTCGGCAGCCAGACCGACGAGGTCTACCTGCTGGCGCACGGCCGGGTGGAGAAGGTCGGCACCGGCCCCTACGGCGACGACCAGGTGCTCGGAGTCCTGGCCGACGGCGCCTACTTCGGCGACCAGGCGCTGCTCGACGCGGACGCCATCTGGGAGTACACCGCCCGCGCGGACACCGCCTGCACGGTGCTGATCCTGGCCCGGCAGGACCTCGAGCAGGTCGCGGAGCGCGCCGACTCCCTGCGCGAACACCTCCGGCAACTGCGCACGATTCCCGAGCAGCGCACCAACAAGTACGGCGAGAAGGAGGTCGACCTCGCGGTGGGCCACGCCGGCGAGCCGGACATCCCGCACACGTTCGTCGACTACGACGCCAGGCCGCGCGAGTACGAGCTGAGCATCGCGCAGACCGTCCTGCGCATCCACTCGCGTGTGGCCGACCTGTACAACCAGCCCATGAACCAGACCGAGCAGCAGTTGCGGCTGACGGTCGAAGCGCTCAAGGAGCGCCAGGAGCACGAGCTCGTCAACAACCGGGAGTTCGGTCTCCTCCACAACTGCGAGTACGACCAGCGGCTCCAGCCCCACGACGGCGTGCCCGGCCCGGACGACCTGGACGAGCTGCTCAGCAGGCGGCGCGGCACCAAGATGCTGCTCGCCCACCCGCGCGCGATCTCCGCGATCGGCCGTGAGCTCAACAAGCGCGGCCTCGTGCCCGAGACGATCGACGTCGGCGGCAACCGGATCCCCACCTGGCGCGGGGTGCCGATCTACCCGTGCAACAAGATCCCCGTCACCGCGGCGCGGACCAGCTCGATCATCGCGCTGCGCCTCGGCGAACAGGACCAGGGCGTCATCGGTCTGCGCCAGTCGGGCATCCCGGACGAGATCGAGCCCAGTCTGTCCGTGCGGTTCATGGGCATCAACGAACAGGCCATCATCAAGTACCTGGTCACGGCGTACTACTCGGCCGCCGTGCTGGTGCCGGACGCGCTGGGCGTCCTGGAGAACGTCGAGATCGGCCGCTGGCGGTGACCTCCGCCATCCGGCGGCGCCGGGGCGAGGCACGCGAGAGGCGGACGTCCATCGGAAGCCAGGGCGAGGGCGGCTCCGGGGCAGCCGACGGACACGAGGCCGCGGCGATCCTGGAGCGGTCCAGGGCGGCGGTCGACCCCGAACTGCGTTCGGCAATGGATTCGTTGCCCGCCTCGATGCGTCGGATCGCGCTCTACCACTTCGGGTGGGAGCACGCGGACGGCACTCCGGCGGCGGGCAACGCCGGGAAGGCGATCCGGCCGGCTCTCGTGCTCGCCGCGGCCGCCGCGCTCGGCGGCCCGGCGTCCCGCGCGGCGGCCGTGCGGGCCGCCGCCGCGGTCGAACTGGTCCACAACTTCACGCTGCTGCACGACGACGTGATGGACCGGGACGCCACCCGCCGACACCGGCCCACCGCCTGGACCGTGTTCGGCGACGCCGACGCGATCCTCGCCGGGGACGCCCTGCAGGCCCTCGCCCTCGGCCTGCTCGCCGCGGACCCGCACCCCGCGTCCCGGGCGGCCGCGGCCAGGCTCGCCGCCTGCGTGATCGAACTGTGCGCCGGCCAGCAGGCGGACACCGCCTTGGAGAAACGCGGGCCCGCCGACATCACCCTCGACGAGGTGCTCGCCATGGCCGAGGCCAAGACGGGCGCGCTGCTCGGCTGCGCCTGTGCGGTCGGGGCGCTGTACGCGGGAGCGGCCGAGGAGGACGTCGCCGCGCTGGACGCGTTCGGCCGTGAGGCCGGGCTCGCCTTCCAGCTCATCGACGACGTCATCGGGATATGGGGGGACCCGCGGCACACCGGCAAGCCGGCCGGCGCGGACCTCGCCGCCCGCAAGAAGTCCCTCCCGGTGGTCGCCGCGCTCACCTCCGGCACCCCGGCGGCCGTCGAACTGGCCGCGCTGTACGCGGCGCCCTTCGAGCCGGCCGACCTGGACCGCACGACGCTGGCCGTGGAACGGGCCGGCGGCCGCGCATGGGCGCAGGAGCAGGCGGCCGACCGGATGGCCCGTGCGATGCAGGAGCTGGCCCGGGCGATCCCCGACCCGGAGTCGGCGGGCGGCCTGCTGTGCCTGGCGGAGTTCGTGACCCGCCGCAGCACGTAGGACCCGCCCGCCCTCGGCCCCTCACCGGCCCCGCCCCGGTCGACGGCGCATCCGTCGACCGGGGCGGGGCCGGGGGGTCGGGGCTGTGTGTCGTTCGTCGGGGCGGTGCGTCCGGGCGGGGAGCCCCTCGTCCGTCCGGGCCGGGGCCGCCGTTCGCCCTGGCCGCGCACCGAGCGGTCCGGGCGGGACGCCGTTGGTCCCGGGCCGGGCGTCGGTCGGGCCGGGAGCCCGTCCGGACGGGGGCCCTTGTCTCGTCGTCCGGATCGTACGGGTGCCGGGGCCCGCTGCCGGGAACGTCGGCGCACGGTGGGGCGCGCTCTGGCGGTGGTCGTCCTACTCTGAGGACATGGACAGGGAACAACGAGTCTGTTCCGCCTGCGGGGAGCCCGTGCAGTCAGTCGTCCGGCGGTACAAGACGCTGGGCGTGTGGGTCCCGCGCTGGGTGCCGGGGCCGTGCCACAACCCCGAGTGCGAGGCGTACGTGGAGCCGGGGGCCCAGCCCCACCTCGCCGACTCCGGGCACACCGCCGACTCCGGGCACACCGCCGAGTCCGAGGAGGAGCCCGGCGCCCCCGCCGCCCGGAGCTCGTGACCGTCGGAGCGGGGCGGGAGCCCTCCGGGCTCGCCCTGCCGCTTCCGCTGTCGTTCCCGCAGGTGGACGTGGACGACGACGACCCGTGTCGCGCGGAACGGGCCGAACACGGTCCGGACGGCGAGCGGCATGTCGCGTGCGGCCGCGCCCCTGGTTCCTGACGCCCGCGGCCCCTGACGCCCGGCCCGTGCGGCAGGGGCAGAGGCACGTGCAGGTCAGGAACCGGCCCGAGACGGTCCGCCCGGCTCCCCGTCGCGGCCGGTCAGGCAGTGAAGAGCAACGACACGAGGCGGGCCCGGGGCGAGGCCATGCGCAGCGCGCCCGCCCGGTTCGACTGAGACGACAAGAACGCGGAGGTCGTCGGCGCCCCCGACCCGCGCACAGTCGGCGCGGCGGCCGGCCTGCCGGAGGTGGGCGAGGGCGACACGGAGGACGACGGCTGAGCGTCGGTGAGCGTCTCCTCGAACGGCACGACGAAGGGGCCCGGTCGAACGACAGCGTCGGCTGTCCGACCGGGCCCCTCCACAGGTCCGACGAGCGTCCCCCACGACCCGCGATGGTGCACCGATCGCAGGTCACGAGCGGGGACCGGCGGGTCAGGCCTTCTTGGTCTCCCAGAAGATGTCGCTGATCTCGGCGATCAGCTCCAGGGCCTTCTCGCCGGTCTTCGGGTCCGTCGAGGCCTTGGCGGCCGACAGGGCCTTCAGGGCGTCGTTGACGAGCTGGTGCAGCTGGGGGTACTTCTCGAAGTGCGGGGGCTTGAAGTAGTCGCTCCACAGCACGGAGACGTGGTGCTTCGCGAGCTCGGCACGCTGCTCCTTGATGACGGTGGCGCGCGCCTGGAAGTGCGGGTCGTCGTTGGCGGCCATCTTCTCCTGCACGGCCTTCACCGACTCCGCCTCGATGCGGGCCTGGGCCGGGTCGTACACGCCGCAGGGCAGGTCGCAGTGTGCGCTGACCTTGACCGTGGGGGCAAACAGGCGGGAAAGCATGGAGCGTTCCTTCCTCGTGATCGTCTTCTCAGGTGGGACATTACTCCCTGAGGGAGGGCTTTTGGCGGGTGCCCCCTGGGGCCTAGGACAAAAGTCCGGGGTCAGACTGGGACTGGTGGAGGAACGGACCGGGGAGGTGCCGGGGATGCCGGAACCGTCGCAGGACACTGAGCGGGGCAGGGCCGCCGCGCCCTTCGGGCTGGCCGAGGTGACCGGCCCGTCCATGGTGCCCACGCTCCGGCACGGGGACCTGCTGCTGGTGCAGTACGGCGCGCGGGTCCGGCCGGGTGACGTGATCGTGCTGCGGCACCCGTTCCAGCAGGACCTGCTCGTCGTCAAGCGGGCCGCCGAGCGCCGGGAGGGCGGCTGGTGGGTCCTCGCCGACAACGCCTACGCCGGCGGTGACAGCACGGACTACGGGACCGTGCCCGACGAGCTGATCCTGGGCAGGGCGCGGCTGCGGTACCGTCCGCTGAAGCCGGATCAGCGCTCGCTGCCGGCCGTGCTGCGCTGGGCGCTGTCGGCGGCCAGGCCCCTGTCGCCGCCGTGGCCCGCCTCCAGGCGTTTGCGGGCGCGGTAGGCGGCCACGTTGGCGCGGGTCGCGCAGCGGTCGGAGCAGTAGCGCCGGGAGCGGTTGGTGGAGGTGTCGAGATAGGCGTTGCGGCACGGGCTCGCCTCGCACAGGCCGAGCCGGTCGACTCCGTACTCGGTGAGATGGAAGGCCAGCCCCATGGCCGCGATGGCCGCGTAGCCCGCCGTCGCGTTGGACGGGTGGTCGGCCAGGTGCATGTGCCACAGCGGGCGGCCGTCGTCGTCGCGGAAGTCGTGGCCGGAGATCTGCGGGCTCACCGGGAACTCCAGGAGCAGGGAGTTCAGCAGGTCCACCGCGAGCGTCTCGTCGCCGCCGTCGGCCGCCTCGAAGACCGCGCGCAGCCGGCCGCGGACCGAGCGGAACCGGGTGACGTCCGCGTCGGTGGCACGACGGGCGGCCGACTGGTTGCCGCCGAAGAGGCTCCGGACGGCCTCGACCGAGGTCAGGGAGTCCTTGCCCCGGGCCGGCTCCTCGCTGTTGACGAGCCGCACGGCGTAGTCCGAGTAATAGGCCAGTTCCACTTGTAGTCCTTACGGAGGCGCTCTGTGGCCGGGGTGCGGGCGGAGTAACGGCCGTTCTTCCTTCCAGGCTATTACGCAACCTGTGGAAGGGATGGCGACGACGGGCGCGCGGACGACCGTCAGGGGCGCCACGGACGCAACCGCGAGCGGCCCGGCACGTGCGAGGAGGGGCGGTACGGAGTTCTCCGTACCGCCCCTCCTCGCACGTACCGCGTACCGCTACAGCACCTTCGACAGGAACGCCTGCGTCCGCTCGTGCTGCGGGTTGGTCAGCACCTCGCGCGGGTTGCCGGACTCGACGACCACGCCGCCGTCCATGAAGACCAGGCTGTCGCCGACCTCGCGGGCGAAGCCCATCTCATGGGTGACGACGACCATCGTCATCCCGGACTCGGCCAGGTCGCGCATGACGTCGAGGACGTCGCCGACCAGCTCCGGGTCGAGGGCCGAGGTCGGCTCGTCGAACAGCATCAGCTTGGGGTCCATGGCGAGCGCCCGCGCGATGGCGACCCGCTGCTGCTGGCCGCCGGAGAGCTGCGAGGGGTAGCTGCCGGCCTTGTCGGCCAGGCCGACCCGGTCCAGCAGCTCCCGCGCCCGCTCCCGGGCCTGGGCCTTGCTGACGCCCTTGACCTGGACCGGGGCCTCGACCACGTTGTCCGCCGCCGTCATGTGCGGGAAGAGGTTGAACCGCTGGAACACCATGCCGATGTCCCGGCGCTTGAGCGCGACCTCGCTGTCCTTGAGCTCGTACAGCTTGTCGCCCTTCTGGCGGTAGCCCACCAGGTCCCCGTCGACGTACAGCCGGCCGGCGTTGATCTTCTCCAAGTGGTTGATGCACCTGAGGAAGGTCGACTTTCCGGAGCCGGACGGGCCGATGAGGCAGAACACCTCGCCGTTCTTGACCTCCAGGTCGATGCCCTTGAGGACCTCGACCGCGCCGAAGGACTTGTGGACTCCCTCGGCCTTCACCATCGCGGTCATGCCGCACTCCTTTCGCGGCCGATCGAGAGCAGGTTCGTCCGGATCTTCTGGAAGACCGTGGGCGGGAGGCTGCGGCTCGAACCGCGGGCGTAGTAGCGCTCCAGGTAGTACTGGAAGACGCTGAAGACGCTGGTCATGACCAGGTACCAGATGGAGGCGACGAAGAGCAGTTCCATCACCGCGAACGACGAGGAGCCGATCACCGAGGTGGAGCGCAGCAGCTCGTTGTACGTCACCACGTACACCAGCGACGAGGTCTTGAGCATGTTGATGAACTCGTTGCCGGTCGGCGGCACGATCACCCGCATGGCCTGCGGGATGACGATCCGGCGCAGCGTCTTGCCGTGGCTCATGCCGAGTGCGTGGGCCGCCTCGGTCTGTCCCTCGTCCACGGCCAGCAGACCGGCACGGCAGATCTCGGCCATGTAGGCGGCCTCGTTCAGACCCAGGCCGAGCAGGGCGCACATGAACGGCGTCATGACGTCCGTCATCTCGTCCTTGTAGATCGGACCGAGGTTCAGGACCGGGAAGATCAGCGCCAGGTTGAACCACATCAGCAGCTGCACGTACACCGGCGTGCCGCGGAAGAACCAGATGTAGACCCAGGCGACCGTGCTGGTCACCGGGTTCTTCGACAGCCGCATCACGGCCAGCAGAACGCCCAGGACCACGCCCAGCACCATGGACAGCACGCTGATCAGCAGCGTGCGCCCGGCGCCCGCGATGACCGTCGAGTCGAACAGCTGGTCGCCGACCGTGTTCCACTGGATGTCGCCGTTCGCGAAGGCGTTGACCAGCAGCGCCAGCAGCGCGAGGACGATGACGGCGCTGACCCAGCGGCCGTAGTGGCGCACCGGAATGGCCCTGATGGCCTCCGGAGGCCCGGAGTACGCGGACTCCTCGCCGCCCCGCGGGGTGTCCTCGGGTGGTGCGCCCGCGGAGGACTTGTCGAGCTTGTCAGTCATGGGGACTGCCCTTCGAAGACTTCGAGAGGTGCGGGTGGATCACTTGCCGCCGTTGATCGCGGCAGACTTGATCGCGCCGCTCTCGGCGCCCCACTTCTCCAGCACCTTCTGGTAGGAGCCGTCCTTGATGATCGCGTCGACGGCCTCCTTGAGGGCGTCGCGCAGCTGCGTGTTCTTCTTGTCGACGACGATGCCGAACGGAGCGGCCTCGTACTGCTTCTCGAGCACCTCGAAGGTGTTGCCGCCGCCCGCCTTGCGGGCCATGTCCACGGCGACCGGGTAGTCGTTGACGCCGGCCACGGCGCCGCCGGACTTCACGCGGGTCTGGGCCTCGGTGTCGTTCTCGAACGACTCGATCTTGAGGGCCTTCTTGCCGCCCCCGGTGCACGTCTTCGACTGCGCCTGCAGGGCCTCTTCGTAGGTGGTGCCCCGCTGCACCGCGACCGTCTGGCCGCAGAGGTCGTCCAGGGTCTTGATGCCCTTGGGGTTGCCCTTCTGCACGTAGACGGCGGTGCCGGCGGTGAAGTAGTCGACGAAGTCGACGCCCTCGCCGAGCTTCTTGCCCTTGTCGTCCAGGCCTTCCTGGCGCTGCTTGTTGTCCGTGATCGACGACATGGCGACGTTGTAGCGGCCGGTGTTCACCGCGGTGATCAGGGTGTCGAAGCCGCCTGACGTGAACTGGAACTCGACGCCGAGCTGCTTGCCGAGCGCGGCGGCGATGTCGGGGTCGACACCCACGATCTTGCCGCCGTCGACGGATTCCATCGGGGCGTACTCGGCGTTGGTGCCGACCTTGATGACGCCCGACTTCTGGATGTCGGCCGGGAGCTTGGAGAAGAGGGGAGCCTTGTCGGAGCTGGTCGACGACTCGGAGGAGCTGCCGCCGCCCTCGGTCTGGTCGCCGCAGGCGGTGAGCAGCAAGGCGCCCGCGACCGCGAGAGATCCGACCGCTGCCAGGCGGGTGCGCGCGGCGGTCGTGTGTCGGGTGGAGCGTGCGGTCATGGTGGGTTCCTCCGGCGGATGGATGGAGATGCCGATGGCTCGACACATGTCGACGGGTCGACGAGAGCACACACCTTCGGGTGTCGCGACCTCGTGTGATGACGGCATCTTGCCATTCGGGCGACGCCATTCAGGGGGCCAGCCATGTCAAAATCGGATAACGGGCCACCCCCGAAACGCATCAGTCCGGTACATCACGACCGGACGGAGCCGGACCATCTGCGGGAATCTCCCGTTCTGGCCGAAAGATCTTCGGTTCCTCCCTTGATGTGATCGTCCGCTGTGAGTCCCGTCATCGGCCCGACCCCACGTCAAGGCGGTGTCAAGGGCGTCAGGGGTCTCCCGGAGTCCGGCGGTCCGCGGGCACGAGCCGTGCCGCTCGCGGTGATCTCTGTCGAAGGTCCACAGTTGCGGGGATGTGACCTTGCACCGAATGGACTCGTCGGCTGTGGTCTCCGTCGGGTAAGAAGGTTTTTTACACCCCTCATCCGGGGCTCAGGGCGCGTGTGCGGCGCGCCCGACGCCAGGCGCCCGTACGCATCACCTCAGGGTCCTGCGCGATGCCCGCCCACTTCTCAATCAGGAGTGGCCACCCTCAAACCATGCAGACCTAAGGGGTACAACACAGTGGCAGCGGAGATCGTCAATCCTCGCAGCGAGAGCGCCGACCAGACGGGCCGGGAGGGCGGTGCGGAGCCCCTCGACTCGTTCGACCCGGTGTTCGCGCTGCACCGAGGCGGAAAGATGGCCGTGCAGGCCACCGTCCCGGTCCGCGACAAGGACGACCTGTCCCTCGCTTACACCCCCGGCGTCGCGCGCGTGTGCACCGCGATCGCGGAGCAGCCGGACCTGGTGAACGACTACACCTGGAAGTCGTCCGTCGTCGCCGTCGTGACCGACGGCACGGCCGTGCTCGGGCTCGGCGACATCGGCCCCGAGGCCTCCCTCCCCGTGATGGAGGGCAAGGCCATCCTCTTCAAGCAGTTCGGCGGGGTGGACGCGGTTCCGATCGCGCTCGCCTGCACGGGCGTGGAGGAGATCATCGAGACGGTGGTGCGACTCGCGCCCTCGTTCGGCGGAGTCAACCTGGAGGACATCTCGGCGCCGCGGTGCTTCGAGATCGAGCGCCGGCTCCAGGAGGCCCTCGACATCCCCGTCTTCCACGACGACCAGCACGGCACCGCGATCGTGACGCTGGCGGCGCTGCGCAACGCGGCGCGGCTGAGCGGGCGCGCCATCGGCGAGCTGCGCGCGGTCATCTCGGGCGCCGGTGCGGCCGGGGTGGCCATCGCCAGGATGCTGGTCGAGGCCGGCATCGGGGACGTCGCAGTCGCCGACCGCAAGGGCGTCGTCTCGGCGGAGCGGGAGGACCTGACCGACGTCAAGCGCGAGCTGGCCTCCTTCACCAACAAGGCCGGGCTGACCGGCTCGCTGGAGAGCGCGCTCGCCGGCGCCGACGTCTTCATCGGCGTCTCCGGCGGCACGGTGGCCGAGGAGGCGGTGGCCTCGATGGCGAAGGGCGCGTTCGTCTTCGCCATGGCCAACCCGAACCCCGAGGTGCATCCGGACGTCGCCCGGAAGTACGCCGCGGTCGTCGCGACCGGGCGGTCGGACTTCCCGAACCAGATCAACAACGTGCTGGCGTTCCCGGGGATCTTCGCCGGCGCGCTGCAGGTGCGGGCGTCCCGGATCACCGAGGGCATGAAGATCGCGGCCGCCGAGGCGCTGGCCGGGGTCGTCGGGGACGACCTCGCGGCGGACTACGTGATTCCGTCGCCGTTCGACGAGCGGGTCGCTCCCGCGGTGACCGCGGCGGTCGCCGCCGCGGCTCGGGCCGAGGGCGTCGCCCGTCGCTGACGCGTGGCACGGACGGCCCCGCCGGTCATGGCGGGGCCGTTCCGTTATTCCCCTGCTCCTGCCGCTGCCGCCCGCCGCCTGCCCGTTCGGGTGATGGCCGGGCGCGTGTCCCGGGGCTGCCGTCCCAGCTCCCTCGCTTCGGTCCGGACGTGCCCCGTCCTCGCTCGCTCGCCGGACGCGCCGAGTCGTCCTCGCCGGACGCGCCGAGTCGTCCTCGCCGGACGGGCCGAGTCGTCCTCGCCGGGCCGCCGGGCGTCGGAGTGCAAGAGGGCATGTCTCACAGCGCTGTCCTGTTTCGCTCGACGTCGCCGGACCCTAGGGTCGGGATCATGTTCGCCGCCTACGCCGCCCGAATCGACCGCGACCAGCCGCTTTCCGGCCTGGAGCTGGGGGAGCGCCCGGCCCCCGAGGCCCGTCCCGGCTGGAGCGTCGTCGACGTCCGGGCCGCTTCCCTCAACCACCACGATCTCTGGTCGCTCCGGGGCGTCGGCCTCCCGGAGGGCCGGCTGCCGATGATCCTCGGCTGCGACGCCGCCGGAATCGACGCGGACGGCAACGAGGTCGTCCTGCACTCCGTGATCGGGCAGACCGGGCACGGCGTCGGCCCCGACGAGCCCCGTTCCATCCTCACCGAGCGCTACCAGGGCACCTTCGCCGAGCAGGTCGCCGTGCCCACCTGGAACGTCCTGCCCAAGCCCAGGGAGCTCTCCTTCGCGGAGGCCGCCTGTCTGCCCACGGCCTGGCTGACGGCGTACCGCATGCTCTTCACCAACGCCGGCGTGCGCCCCGGGGACTCGGTTCTCGTCCAGGGGGCGGGCGGCGGTGTCGCCACGGCGGCCATCGTGCTGGGCAAGGCGGCCGGTCTGAGGGTGTTCGCCACCAGCAGGGACGAGGCCAAGCGCAAGCGGGCCGTGGAGCTCGGCGCGGTCGAGGCGGTGGAGCCGGGCGCCCGGCTGCCGCAGCGGGTGGACGCCGTCATCGAGACCGTGGGTGCGGCCACCTGGTCGCACTCGGTGAAGTCGCTGCGGCCCGGCGGCACGCTCGTCATCTCCGGAGCCACCAGCGGTGACCGGCCCTCGCACGCCGAGCTCACCCGGATCTTCTTCCTGGAGTTGAAGATCGTCGGCTCCACCATGGGCTCGAAGGACGAGCTGGAGGACCTGCTCGCCTTCTGCGCCCTCACCGGCGTGCGCCCCGTCATCGACGAGGTGCTTCCCCTCGACCGGGCCCGTGAGGGCTTCGAACGGCTCGCGTCGGGCGAACAGTTCGGCAAGATCGTGCTCACTCACGGCTGACCGGCCTGCCGGCGGTCCGGCGTACACGGTCATGGGGCGGTCCCGGGTTCCGGGCCCGCCCCTTTTCCGCCCGCGCTTGTCAACCTCGGTTGACGCGCACCTGTTGTCAATGTAGGTTGACGCCATGACCGAAGCAACGGATCTCGCCGAGCGTGCCGGCGACCGCGATCCACGGATCGGGCTGCGCGCCGTCGCGGCGCTGCGCCGGCTGCTGGAGCAGCTGGAGGCCGTGCAGGTGCGCAGCGCGCGCAATCAAGGCTGGTCGTGGCAGGAGATCGCCGCGGAACTCGGGGTCAGCAGGCAGGCCGTGCACAAGAAGTACGGGAGGCAGTGATGTTCGAGCGGTTCACGAAGGACGCGCGCGCCGTGGTGCGCTCGGCGGCGGTGCATGCCGAACGGGCAGGGGCGCAGCGGGTGGAGGAGACGCATGTGCTGCTCGCCCTCCTCGACGGGGAGGGCGGTCGCGGCTCGCGCGCGCTGACCTCGCTCGGGCTGCCGCCGGGGAGACGCGAGGGGCTCGTGCGGGATCTGGGCGAGGTGCGCCGCCGGGGCGGTCTCTCCCGGGCCGACGCGGACGCTCTGTCGGGGCTGGGCATCGACGTCTGCGAGATCGTCTCGCGGGTGGAGGAGGCGCACGGGGAGGGCGCGCTGGCGACCGAGGGCAAAGGGAGCTCCGGCGCGCGGGTCTTCGGCGGGCGGCTGTTCGACCGCGGGGCCCGGGAGCTGCTCGCCGACACACTGCGCATCGCCCTCGCCCGCCGCGAACGGCACATCGGGGACGAGCACCTGCTGCTCGCCCTCAGCGCCCGCCGCGGCGCGCCCTCGGAGATCCTCGCCGACCACGGCGTCACCTACACCGCCCTCGCCCGCGTGCTGTACGGCGAGGACGGCGAGGACGGCGAGGACGGGCGCGGGGACGACGGAGGTGACGAGGGCGACGGGGGCGTCACCGCGAAGGCCGGTTGAGGGGGAGGGAGTAGGGACGGGGAGGGGAGGGCGGCTGAGGCTTCGGTGAGCCGCGGCTCAGGGGTCCGGGGGATCGGCTCCGGGGCCGGGGCTCGGCTGGTTCGGGTCGGGTGCGGGGCTCGGCTTGGGCCGGATCAGGGCTTCGGGGTGCGGAGCACCACGCCGATGTGCGCCGCCGCCGTGGACAGATGGCGGCGCACATCGCGGAGCTGTCCGCCGGTGACGCCGTGGTCGCGGGCCGCGTCCCGGATGTCGTCCCGGAAGCGGTCGAGGAGCCGGTCGAGGTCCCGGGCGGGGTCGCCGCTGGACTCCTCGTGGGCCCAGGTCGGCTCGTACTCGGCGGGGAAGTCCTCCGGGGTGTCGGAGTACTCCGGGATGTCGGAGTGCTCCGCACGCGCGCCCGCCGCAGTCCCCGTTGATCCGGCCGTCTTCGGGGACGAGCCGGACTCCGTGGACGCCCCCTGGCCGGTGGCGCCGGGGCGGCCGAAACCGAAGTCCCTGCCGTACTCGCGTCCGAAGTCCTTGCCGAACTCCCCGAATTCCTTGGCGAGTTCCGTCAGGCCCTCCCGGACGCCCGTCGGCCAGTCGCCCCGCGTGAAGTGGTCCTGGACGTGTTCCTGCACCCGGCGCGCTATGCGCTGGACCTCCTCCTGGGCCTGGGAACGCGCCCGGTCCTGCGCCTCCTTGGCCTGGCGGCGCGCCCGCTGAGCCTCGTCGCGCGCGCGGCGGCTCTCGTCCTTGGCCCGGCGCGCCTGCTCCTTCCACTCCTGCTTGACGCGACGCATCTCCTCCTTGGCGGCCCGCCACGCCTCCCGGTCCCCGTACTCGCCGTACTCTCCGGGCTCTCCGTGCCCACCGGGATCCGCGGAGCCCACCCCCTCGCCCTTGCGCACCTGCGAGGCCGCCGCGCGCATCTCGCGTCGCAGATCGCCCGCCGCGCCGCGGACGTCGGCCCTGATCTCCGCGGCCAGCTCGGCGACCGACTCGCGGATCTCCAGCTCCAGGTCCGCGAGTTCGCCGCTGCGGTCCGCCAGTTCGGCCCGGCCCGTGTCGGTGATGGCGTACACCTTGCGGCCACCCTCGGTGGTGTGGGTGACCAGACCCTCGGCCTCCAGTTTGGCCAGCCGGGGGTAGACGGTGCCGGCCGACGGAGCGTACAGCCCCTGGAAACGCTGCTCCAGGAGGCGGATCACCTCGTAGCCGTGGCGCGGCGCTTCGTCCAGCAGTTTCAGCAAGTAGAGGCGCAGGCGGCCATGGGCGAAGACGGGAGGCATCTCAGAGCACCTTCTTGTCGGTCGTGCTGTCGGCCTGGCCGCTGGAGAGGTTCTCGCCGACCGGGCCGGAATCGGCATTCTCCCCCGAGTCGGAGCGCGGCCCGGACGGAGCCTCGTCCTGCGCGTCGACGTAAGGATCGTCCGCCGCGGGCCTGCGCAGGAGAGCGATCGCCCCGGACACCGTGGTGGCCTTGAGCCGGCCGTTGCCCGCGCCCAGCCGGCCGGTGATGCGCTTGGCGCCCCACTGGCCGCTGACCCGGAGATCCTCGAAGGCGTTGGAGACCGAGCCGCTCGCGGTGTTCGCCTCCACCTGGGCGTCCGCCGGCTGGGGCAGCCGGATGGCGATCTCGCCCGAGACGCTCGTCAGGTCGATGCTCGTGGGCCGGCCGGCCGGGTCCAGGTCGACGATCATCGACCCGCTGACGGAGTCGGCCTTCACGGAGGAGCCCGCCTCGACCACGGTCAGGTCGCCGGAGACCGAATGGAAGCGCAGGTCACCGGTGAGGGCCTGGGCGTCCACGTTTCCCGAGACGGTGTCCGCACGTACCTGGCCCGCGAGCCCCACCAGGGTCGTGTCGCCGTTGACGCCCTTCACCTCGGCGGGGCCGTCGATGCCCGAGACCACCGCCCCCGCGCTCACCACGCCCACCTCCACGCGGGTGCCGGCCGGCACGGCGAGCGAGACGACGGCGCTGCGCCGCCAGCCCTTGCGGTCCAGCCACTTGAGGAAGCCCTTCCAGGGCAGATCCTCGTACGCCACCGTCAGGGTCCCGTCGCGATGGCTCACCACCAGGGGCGGCCCCTCGATCCGGGACACCTCCAGTCGTGCCGTTCTCCCGTCGGTGCCCACCACGTTCACGGTGCCGTCGACGATTCGCACGTGCAGTTCACGCACGGGCTCGTCGAAGGAGAGCTTCCTCGGCTCGGCGACGGACCATTCGGACATGGTGCGGACCTCCTTCGCGGTGACGACACGACACGCCATATCGCGTCTCCCGTGAAACACGATATATCGCGGCAGTCGAAAGTCAAGACACCCGATCGGTGAGGGATGTGGCTCTCGCTCAGGGAAGAACGTCGGTCAGGCCGCGCGGAGCCTGAGGGCGGCTTCGGCTCCGGCCAGGCCCCAGTGGTCGCCCGTCGCGTCGAGGCGGTCCGATGAGATGCCCGCGTGCTCCTTCCGTCACGCCGGTGGCGATCGGCCACGTACCTTCTCGGGCTGGGTGTACGCCGCGTTCGTCATCGACGTCTTCTGCCGCATGGTCGTCGGCCGGCAGGTACAGGGACGTCCGGTACCGAGCCGTCCGTCCGGTGATCACGCGGTGGCCGTACCCGTTCCCCGTCGGGTCCGGCGGCAAGGCCGCGAACCCGGACTGAGGCATCAGGAGTGATCGAACAGCGTGACTACGCTCTGCGGTGCTTCCCGGCCGAAAAAGATCTCCAGGTTCTGCGCCGAGCGGCCGGCGGCGTCGCTGCTGCGCGGGAACAGCCGCTCTTCGTAGGCGCTGAGCGCGACCTCGATGTCGGATTGCCCGGCCAGCTCGCCGGCCAGGTCCGCGCCGTCGTACATGGCGAGGTTCGCGCCCTCGCCGGCAAAGGGCGACATCAGATGCGCGGCGTCGCCGACGAGCGTCACTCCGGGCACCCTGTCCCATGTGAGCCCGACGGGAAGGGCGTAGACGGGTCGGAGCCACGGTTCCGCGTCGCTCTCTGCCACGAAGGCGGTGAGCAGCGGTGACCAGCCGTCGAACTCGTCGGCAAGTCGGCGGAGGCCCGCGGACGGGTCGCCGAAGTCGATCGACCTCATCCACTCCTCGGGCTTGTTCAGCGCCACGTATCCGCGCACGCGCCCGTCGGCGTAGCGATGGGCGATGATGCCTTTGCCGGGCGCGACCGCCATCAGCGTGCCGCTGCCGATGGCAGCCACGCTCGCCCGAAAGTTCTGGCCGCCCGAGGTGAGGGCGATCTCTATGAAGCAGGTTCCGCTGAAGAGAGGCTCGGCGGGGGTGAGCAGCGGACGCACCGTCGACCAGGCGCCGTCCGCGCCGATGACGATGTCGGCGCGCGTGGCGGATCCTTCCGCGAAGGTGAGGACGTAGCCTCCCTCCGGACGGCGCCGGACCGAGGCGAGCTTGTGACCCCACCTGATCGTCCCGGGTGCCAGCGAGTCGATGAGCAGGCGCCTGAGTTCGCCACGATCCACCTCAGGACGGGCCGAACCGGGGTCCGCAGGCATGTCGAACAGGATCGTGCCGTGGCGGTCGACCACACGCTTGGCGTCCTCGCCCGGGCGGACCAGAGTGAGGAACTCGTCGTACAGACCAGCGGCGCGAAGCGCGACCTGTCCGGTCTCTTCGTGGATGTCGAGCAGGCCGCCCTGTGCCCGGGCCGCCGCCGAAGCCTCACCCTCGTAGATCGTCGCGGCGACGCCGTGAGCCTGAAGCACCCGGGCGAGCGTCAGCCCGCCCAGTCCCGCTCCGACGATGGCGATGGTCTTCTGCATGCTGCGCTCCTCTGCAACGCCGACACGCGTCGGCGACGGTCAGCGCCGTGAGCGGACGGGAAGTCCGGTCCCGGCAGGAGACGCTCACCGATCAGAACCATCTGCATCGATGTATGCGCGATGCCCGGCGGGTGGACCCGCGGGACATCGTTTTTCGCGACCGCGCGACTATACCCGGCATCCACCTCGCAGCGACCGGGGCCGCTCACGCTGCGACGCCACAACTCTTGCCCCGGAGAGATATCCCGAAGCGAGACCTTCCTGGGCGGTTGAGCTCAACCGTCCGGAGAACGGGAAGACCGCAGAACCGGAAGACCGGGGGGTGCCCGGGAACGGGAAGAGGGGCGTCGCCCGACGCCCCTCTTCGTGCAGCCGGCCGTGAACGGCCCGCCCCTACTCGTCGTCCTCGTCGTCCAGCCGTGCCAGCCACGTCGCCAGGCGTTCCACCGGTACCTCGAAGTCCGGATTCAGGTCGACGAACGTCCGCAGCTGCTCGGCGAGCCACTCGAAGGTGACCTCCTCCTCGCCGCGCCGCTTCTCGAGTTCCTCGATTCCGCGATCGGTGAAGTACATGGATCGTGCTCCGTGGGTGCGTCGCAGGGATAGGGATCCCCCCTCGGGGGAAGGACCCTTGTTCCTGTGAGGGGAGGAAGGGGTCGCTCTCCGGTGCGGAGGGGACAGGAAAAGGATAGGCGCAGGGGGACAGGGGAAGCGGGGGAGTGCCATGAGCGGTGAGGACGTGACACGGGTGGCGCGCATCGCGCTGCCGGACGGGACGCCCGTATGGGCCAGGATCTCGGGCGCAGGCGAGCTGTCCGCGCCGTCCGGGCGGTTGTCGTACAGCGACACCGGGTTCGCGGAGCGGGTGGAGGCGAGCGTCGAGAGCCTGCACGCGCTCGTCACGGGAGTCGCACGGTCGCTGGCGGAGCCGCTGCGCGCGGTGCGGCCGGACGAGGTGAGCGTCGAGTTCGGCATCGAGCTGACCGCCAAGGCCGGGAAGGTCGTCGGCCTGCTCGCCGACGGCGAGGCCAAAGCGGGCATCACCGTGACCCTCACCTGGAACAGCGGGCCGCCGGACCTCGACGCGCCGCCCCCTGCCACGGCGACGCGCGCTCCGACGGGGGCAGGCACCGCGACGGGGGCACCCGCGCCCGAGGACGCGGCCCTCGCGGCGCCGGGGCCCCGCGCGCGTGCCGACGTCCCGCCGGGACGTGTCCCGGCCCCCGCCGACCCCGTGCCGAGTGCGCCGCACGCGCCCTACCCGGCCCATCCGCCCCGCCCGCCCCGTCCACCCCGCGCACCGGACGCGCCCCCCGCTGCGGACGCCCGCGCGCAGGACGGCCCAGCGGCGGACGGCCGGGCGGCGGGCGGCCCGGGGGCGGACGGGGACCCGGCTCGGCGCGCCGGGGCGTCTCCCGGCGCGCCGATGCACGGGGGCGGCGACGGCCCCGGCGGCGGGGGCGGAGCGTGACGGGCGGGCACGCCCCGGGCGCATCGAACGCCTTCGATGCGGCCCGCCGTGCGCTGCGTGGACTCGTCGTGGCGGCGACGGTGCGCATTCATCGCCCGGTCGTCGGGTATGCCCTGGAGGAGCCCGCAACGTTCCTCGGGAGCGGCTTCTTCGTCGCCCCGAACTGGGTTCTGACCTGCGCACATGTGGCCTGCGGCGGGGAGGGGGGCGAGGTCGCGGTGGTGTATGAGACAGCGCCGGGACGCGGCGTGTCGACGGCCCCCGGCAGGGTCGTGGCGACGCTCCCCGACCTCGCCGGCGACGCCGGACGGACCGCGCCCGCCGGCAACTGGCCGGCCCCGGACCTCGCCCTGGTCCAGCTGACCTCACCCGTCGTCGACCACGAGTGCGTCTACGTCTCCGAGCGCCCGGCGGCCTACTACGGCGAGGGCAGGGTGCTGTACGCGGGCTGGACCGAGAACGAGGGCCGCCTCCAGGTCATGGACGGAACGCTCACGGTGCAGGGCACCATCGGCGGCTGGTCCTCGGACGTGCAGATGCGCCTGGGCGACAACGACCTGCCGTACGGCGTCTCGGGCGGCCCGGTGATCGACCCCGTGCGCGGCGAGGTGATCGGCGTGCTCAAGGCGCGCTCGGACCACCGGCCCGGCGGCACGTCCACCGGGATCGAGCAACTGCGCACCCTGCGGGTGCCCGGGGAGCGGGCGACGGCCGAGCACAGCGACGTCTACCAGGCGGTCTTCCATGCCCACGACCGCTACCACCGCGACCGGCAGCGCCACCCGGCGTCCCGCCGCCAGACGTGGACCGACGTGCAGGGCCGGCTCGGCGCCCGTCCGGGCCGCACGCTCAGTCCGGACGAGCGGATCCAGCTGCTGGGCCGGCTCGCCGAACTCCCGCCGCCGGAGAGCACCCGCGGCCTGCTGGACATCCTCGACTCGCTCCCCGACTTCCAGGCCTCCACCCCGCTGCCCGCGCCGCGCGGCTGGCGCGACGGCCTCGGGGCGCTGTACGAGAGCGCCAGTGACGACGGGGCGCTGGAGCTCGTGCTCGACTACGCGATGCGCGCGATGTCCGCTCCGCGCCCCTTCGTCGTGCCGAGCACGTCCGACGCCGAGAAGGCCCTGTGGGTGTGGGTGTGGCAGGCCGCGCAGCGCCTGAGCGCCCGCTACCGCTCCGGCCTGGCCGAGCAGCGGATGGAGCGGTTGCGCAGGCGGGAGGAGGCCCGGCGGCGGTCGGACGGCGACGAGCCCGGCACGCTCTTCGACAGGCCGGGCACGGTCCTGGACAGGTCCGGCACGGTCCCCGGCGGGCCCCGCCCGCCACGCCCGGGCCGTGACGTCGCCGCGAGGCCCGGCCCGCGCGTCCCGCAGCGGCGGATCGCGTCCGACGCACGCGTGCGTGCCCGTGCCGTCGCCGGTGCGGCGCGGCCGTCCGCCCTGGTCGAACTCATTCGGCGCGGCTGGGAGCCGGACCGCTGCGACTGGTCGGTCTCGGTCGCCGGGCCCGGCGGCGAGGCGGTCCGGCTGCACGAGGCCGAACGCACCCCTCTCGCCGACCTGCCCGCGCACCTGGCCGGTCCGCTGGCGGAGGCCTTCCGGCACTGCGACGAGCCCGGCAGGCCCGCGCTGTTGCAGGTGGCGCTGCCCCACGCGCTGCTGGGCCTCGAGGTGGACGCCTGGCAACTCCCGCCCGACACGGAGCCGTTGGGTGCGCAGCGGCCGGTCGTCGTGCGCTGCGCGGACCGCGACCGGCTCCCCGGGGAGGCGTACGGCGCGTTCGGCGCGGACGGTGCCTATGAAGGCTATGGAGCCTATGGAGTAGACGCTCCGGACCACTTCCGGCCCGACCGCGACGGCCCCGACCGGGCCCGCGGCCGTCACCCCGGTGACGGCATGGGCGACTTGGGCGACATGGCTGCCGTGGACGGCGTGGACGGCGTGGAGGCGCGGGACGGCCTGGAGGCGTCGGTGCGGGCGTCGCGGGACGAACCGAACGACTGGGGCGACGTGGACGACTGGGGTGACCTGGACGGCCGGGACGACCTCGAGGAGGAGCGCCGGGCCCGCTGGCGTTGGCTGCACGCCCACCGCGCGCGGGCCGAAGTCCTGGACTGCGACGAGGGCCTGCGCAAACCCGTGCCGTCGGTGGAGCAGTTGCGCGCCCTGTCGCACGGCACCGTCCCGGTGCTCTGCCGGTACGGCGACCTCCGCTACGAGGACGACGCGGAGGCACTCGCCCGGATCGTCCTCGGCGGCTACGGGGTGGCCCTGTGGCGCCGTCGGCGCGGCCGGCCCGACGCCGTGTGCGGTGAGTTCCACCGCGGCACGATCGACGAGATCGCCGAACCGGCCAGCGCGCATCACCTCCCCGAGGCCGTGCACGACCTCCGCATGCGGCTGCGCGCGGGACGCACGGAGACCTTCTGGGCCGACGGCGTGGCCCTGCTGTACGACGACCCCCACCATCCCCTCCCGGGCGCCGGCGACCTGCTGGAGGCCCCTTGAACCCAGCCGCCCGCGGGGCTCATCGGCCCCTTACCAGGCACTCTCAGGATGGATAACGTGATGCACGTTCGGACGGCCGCGGCGGTGGACGAGTGACGAGGACCGGATCATGACCGAATCCAGTGAGTGGCTCATCTACCGAGGCGCCGGCGAACCGCACGACGGGATCGAGCGGCTGCCCTCTCCGCCCCCCTGGCGGGACTTCACCAGCCGGGACGCCGCCGGCTCCGGCGACGGGTCCGAGGACCGCAGGCTCGGTGCGCACCGGCATCTGGCCGAACTGCACCGGCCGGGCGCCGAGGAGCTGGAGATGATCAACGCGGCGCTCTATCTGCGCCGTCCGCTGCTCGTCACGGGCAGTCCCGGCGCGGGCAAGAGCACCCTCGCCCACTCGGTGGCGTACGAACTCGGCCTCGGCAACGTGCTGCGCTGGTCCATCGTCAGCCGCTCCGCCCTCCAGGACGGGCTCTACCACTACGACGCCATCGCCAGGCTCCAGGACGTCCAGATCGCCGCACAGGGCGGGTTCGGGTCGGCGGCCGGCTCGCCCGGCGCGGTCGAGGGCATCGGCAGCTACCTCCGGCTGGGGCCGCTCGGCACCGCGCTGCTGCCGTCCGACACCCCGCGCGTGCTGCTCATCGACGAGCTCGACAAGAGCGACATCGACCTGCCCAACGACCTGCTGAACGTCCTGGAGGAGGGCGAGTTCGCGATCCCCGAGCTGGAGCGCGTCGCCGACCGGCTGCCGGACGGCGAGGCGGAGGTGCTGACCGCCGACGGGGTGAAGGTCCGGGTCCGCGACGGCCGGGTGCGCTGCCGGGCCTTCCCGTTCGTGGTGCTCACCAGCAACGGGGAGCGCGACTTCCCGGCCCCGCTGATGCGCCGGTGCATCCACCTGGAGCTGGGGCGCCCCGACCACAACCGGCTCGCCACCTTCGTCCGCGCTCATCTCGGTGACGAGGCGGCACGCGCGGGGGACGATCTGATCACCCGGTTCCTGGAGCGGTCGCGCAGTGAACTCCTCGCCGCGGACCAGCTGTTGAACGCGATCTACCTCACCGACGCGGCCGCGCCGCCCAGCCGCGACCGCCTGGCCGACCTGCTCGTCCAGCGACTCGACCGCCCGAGGTGAGGGCCTGATGCCCGACGCAGCGGCCCGTCACGGCCCCGTCCCGCCCGACGGGAACCGTCCCGACGCCGGACCCCCGCCGGCGCACGGCGGCGATCCGCTCGCCGAGCTCGTCGCGCGACTGCGCGGCGTCGGACTCGACCCCGATGTGGCGCAGTTGTGCGACGCGCTGTGGCTGGCCCGATGGGCCCGGCCGGCGGCCGCGCCGGACGCAGACGAGACGCGGTCCGGACGCGACGGGCGGCCGGCGCGGCCCGGCGGACCGCACGGCCGCGCCGCGACCACATCGCCGCGGAGCGACCGGAGGGACCGGAGCGAACGCCCGCGACGGCCGCCGCAGGACGTGACGCCCGACGGGCGGGTGAGCCTGTACCCGGTGCCGCAGGACGGGGCGCCGCGTGGCCGGGGCGCGAGCCGGACCACCGCGTTGCCGGTGGGCGTGCCCGCCGCCCCCGCACTGCCGTCGCTGCTCGAACTCCAGCGCGCGCTCAGGCGGTTGCAGCGCTACCGCAGCCCCGCACCGCCCCTGCGCACACGCCTCGACGAGACCGCGACGGCGGAGCGCAGCGCGCAGGCGGGCGGACTGATCCTGCCCGTCCACCGTGCCGTCACCCGGCGCGACGCCCGGCTCCAACTGGTCCTGGACGCCTCCTCGTCGATGCGCGTGTGGGACCGCCTCTTCGTCGAACTGCAACAGGTGTTCGGCCAGTTGGGAGCCTTCTCCGACATCCGCGTCAGCCATCTGCACCAGGGCCCGGACGGCGAGGCGGCCGTCAGCCGCAGCCCCGACGCCTACGCGGCGCCGCTGCACTCCACGGACCGGCTCAGCGACCCCACCGGCCGCCGGATCGTCCTGTTCGTCAGCGACTGCGCGGGGCCCCTGTGGCACAGCGGCCACGCGCACCGGCTGCTGCACCACCTCTCCCGCCAGGGGCCGGTCGCCGTGCTCCAGCCGCTGCCGCAACGCCTGTGGAACCGCACCCGACTGCCCGTGATGTTCGGCGAGTTGAGCCGGGGCGAGACGCTCCGCGGAGCCGCCGCACTGTCCGTGCGCACCCCGGCGGGCGTCCCGGCGGAGGCCCGTGGGGGAGCGCTGCCGGTGCCGGTGCTGCCGCCCGAGCCGGTGGCCCTCGGCGCCTGGGCCGGACTGCTGGCCGGCGGTGGGCCCGTGCCCGGCGCCGTCGGCTGGGTGCGCGCGGACCAGCAGCCCGCGCCGGCCCCGCGCGCGGACCGGCGTCGCACGCCCTTCGAGCGGGTCAGCAGGTTCAGTTCCAGCGCCTCCCCGGCCGCCGGACGGCTCGCCGTCCAGCTGGCCGCCGCGCCGCTGTGCCTGCCGGTGATGCAGCTCGTCCAGCGCACGATGCTGCCCGACTCGGGCCCGTCCGACCTCGCCGAGGTGCTGGTCGGCGGTCTGCTGACGCGCGCGTCCGAGGACCACGCCGACGGCGGCGCCCAGTGGTACGGCATCGAGCCGGACATCCGGGACGCCCTGCTGTCCCGGCTCGGCCGCGACGAGGCCATGCTCGTGCTCAAGCACTGCTCGGAGTACATCGAGCAGCGCTTCGGCAAGGGCGGCCCCAACTTCCCCGCCCTCGCCCTGGCCCAGCTCGGCGACAGCGGTGCGGGCCGCCCGTACGCGCCGGCCGTCCGGCCCGCCGACCACGCCGACCACGCCGACCACGGCGGAACCGGCGAGGAGACCCCCGTGCCGCAGCCGTTCGCCGAGGTCGCGGCACGCGTCCTGCGCCGGTTCATGCCGCTGCCCGAGCAGTTCGAGAGCCACGGCGCCCGGACCGGCCCGGGACCGGACGCGGACCGGCCGACCCACCAGGCGGTCCGCCGCGCCCGCGCGCTGATCGAACGCTTCGACGCCGAGGGCATGATCCAGGACGTCATCGACGCCGTGCAGCTGCTGCGCGGCGCCACCGGCCGCGAGCGGCCCGCCGGCGCGGACCCTGAACTGTGGGCCGAGTACGCGCACTGCACGCTGCGTCTGTGGGAGGTGCAGGGCGGCGACGAGCTGCTTCAGGAGGCCGAGGCGGCCGCGGAACGGGCCGCCGCGCATCCGCGCCGACTGCACGAACGAGCCGTGCTGGCCCGGGTGCTGCACGCGGCCGCGACCGACCGCAGGCGGCACGGCGATCCGACCGGCGCACTGGATCTGCTGCGCCGCGCCGACCGCGAGTACGCCGTCGCCTGCGCGGCCCCCGGCCTCGACGAGAACCAGGCGCTGAAGCTCACCCTGGAACGGGTGCGCGCCCTGGAGGCGCAGTGGCGGCTCGGCGGGGACAGCGCCCTGCTCCAGGGCGCGGTCGGCATGCTGGAGGCCTTCGCCGACGTCTGGCCCGACCGCCGGCAGCGGCCGCCCGAACTGCCCCTGGAACACGGCCGGATCCTGCTGCGGCTGTCCGGCGCCACCGCCGACCCCGGCCAGGCCCGGCTCTACGCCGAGCAGGGGGCGCAGTCCCTGCGCAACGCCCTGGACTCCGACGCGGAGCCCTACGACGCCGAGTCGGCACGCGCGCGCGTACGGATCCTGCTCGACCTGGTGGACGCGCTGCTGCAGGCGGGCGGCCCGCTGCGCGACGCCCAGGCCAGGGTGGACGAGGCTCTCGCCCTGGTGCGCGAACAGGGCCAGCGGGCGGCTCTGCTGACGCGGGCCGGCCGGATCGCCGTGGCCCGTTACGCCGAGTCGGGCGAACCGGCGGAACTGGAGGCGGCCGCGGACCGCTTCGAGCAGGCCGCTCAGCGCATGTCACGGGACGCGCCCGCGCACGCGGACGTCCTCGCCGAATGGGGCGAGACGCTGCTGCGGCTGGCCGGGCTCCCGTACGCGCGCGCCCAGGGGATGCTGTCCCGGGCGATCCGCGTCCTGCGGGACTGCCGGATGGAGACCCCGGCGGGCAGCCGCCGGGTCGCCCACCGGCTGCTGCTGCTCGGCCGCGCGCTGATGCTGCGCTACCGGCTGCGCGGGGACCGCGTCGACCTGCGTGAGGCCGAGCACCTCTTCGGCCTCGCCGCAGCGGACGCGGAGGACCCGCTGCTGGCCGCGCGCTGCAGCCTGGACCTCGGTCAGGTCCAGTACGAGGCCTATCGCAGCCTGCGCCGTCCGGCCCGCCTCGACCTCGCGGTCGACGCGTTCCGGGACGCGGCGGAGGCCGCTCGGGAGGCGGAACAGGTGGCCGAAACCGATCGCCGCCGTCAGGAGGCCGTCGAACTGGGCGCGCAGGCGCACCACTGGCGGGGTAGGTCTTATGAGGCGGCCGCGCGGCCGCGCGCGGCCCGCGAGGCCTACCGGATCGCGCGCAAGGAGTGGTCGCGGCTGCCGGAGGGCGGTCTGGTCGCCGACGGCCCGACGCCCGCCGACACGGCGGCGCGGCTGGCCGCACTGGAGCGGGTGACATGAGCCCGGCGAACGGGGAGGGACGGGCATGGACGTACGGGGCGAGCCCACGGGGATGACGCGCGCGGCGGGGACGGCCGTGGCGCCGCGGGCGCCGGACGAGACCTTCGCGCCGGATCCTCTGCCGGAGCCGCTGCCGGATCTGCTGGCCCTGGATCTGACCGAGTTGGGAACGATCGGCCATCCCGTGCTGCGCGAGGTCGTCGCGGAGCTGCGCGACCGGGCGGGGCTGTCGAGCGAGACGCTGTGGGGTTTCGACTCCGTACTCTGACCCCGCCCGGCCACACCACGCCGGTCCACGGCCCGAACCGGCTCGAACTGCCGTGTCGCCCGAGGGCCTGAACCGCCAGGACCGCCCGAGCGGCCTGGACCGACCGGAGCTGCCGTGTCGCCCGCACCGGCTGAGCTGTCGAGCCGGTCCGCTCGAGCCGCCCGAGAGCCGCGCCCGCCGAGTCCGCCTCCGGACCGGTGCGAGGACGATGCGAGGGCTGTGCGAGGCCGGGAGTCGGTGTGCGTCGCCGCCCCGGAGAAGCGGGTGCGTGAGCTGATTCGATCGTTTGTCGTCAGTTCTGGGCTGATGTGTGCGCGACTCGGACAAAAACGGTCTGGCGGGGTTTGTGCCCGGCGTCGGTCCGGGAAAGCGCCCCCGTGCGGCGCACAGGGGCGAAGGCATGGGGGTGCTGGAGTGTCCGGACAGGCCTTCCGGCAGTTCATCGTGAAGGTGCACGGCCGCTGCAACCTCGCCTGCACCTACTGCTACCTCTACGCGGGCCCCGACCGGACCTGGCGCTCCCGACCCGCGGCCGCCGCTCCCGAGGTCCTCGACCGCACCGCGACCCGGATCGCCGAGCACGCCCGTGCCCACGCCCTGACCTCGCTCTCGCTCGTCCTGCACGGCGGCGAACCCCTGCTGGCCGGGGCCGGGACGCTGGCCCGCTTCACCGCGCTGGTCCGCGACCGCGTCCCGGCCGGCTGCACCGTCGACGCCGTCGTCCAGACCAACGCCACCCTCCTCACCGCACGGCGGCTCGCCGTCCTGGCCGACTCCGGCCTGCGGATCGGCGTCAGCCTCGACGGGGGTCTCGCCGCGCACAACGCGCGGCGCGTCGACCACGCCGGACGCCCGTCCTGGCCGGCCGCCTCACGCGGGGCCCTGCTGCTCGCCGACCGCGCCCCGCAGGCGTACGCCGGCGTCCTGACCGTCGTCGACGTCACGCTGGACCCGGTGGAGACGTACGAGTCGCTGCTCACCCTGCGCCCGCCCGCGCTCAACCTGCTGCTGCCGCACGGCAACTGGTCCGCCCCGCCGCCCCACTGGGCGGGCGCCCGGCACGGGGAGTGGCTGTGCGCCGTCTTCGACCGCTGGTGGACGGCCGGCAGGCGGGAGACGCGGATCCGCCTCTTCGAGGAGTGCGTCGCTCTCCTGCTGGGACTGCCCTCGGCCACCGAGGCCCTGGGGCTCGCGCCCTTCGACGCGGTCGTGGTGGAGACCGACGGATCCGTCGAGCAGGTCGACTCCCTGAAGTCGGCCTACGACGGCGCCGCCCGCACCGGCCTGGACGTCTTCCGGCACGCGTTCGACGAGGCGCTGCGGCACCCCGCGGTGGCGGCCCGGCAGGCGGGCGCCGCCGCCCTCGCGGACCGGTGCCGGGCCTGCCCCCTGCTGAGGGTCTGCGGAGGCGGCCACTACGCCCACCGGTACCGGGCCGGCCACGGCTTCCGCAACCCGTCCGTGTACTGCGCCGATCTCCAGCGCCTCATCCACCACGTCGCCGCCCGACTCGCGACGGACGCGACCCCCGCGGTCCGCGACGAGGTCGCCTCGTGATCGCGTCGTCGGTCCCGGACGAGGCTCTCGTGGAACTCGGGAGCACCGGGGGCGGCGCCGGGACGCTCGCGCTCCTGGTGCGGGACCAGGACACCCGGCGGCTGCTCCTGCTGCGCGCCGTGCTCGACGCGGTCGACGCGGCGGATCCCGCTGTCTGCCCCGCCGAGCGCAAGGCGCGGCTGCGCGAGGACTGGGCCATGCTCGCCGAGGCCGACCGCGCACCGTCCCCCGCAGCCACCCCTCGCCCGCCCGGGGGCCGCCACTCACCCGGCGCCCCTCGTCCGTCGGCCGCCCACCCCGGCCCGCCCGGCGCCGTTCACCCGCCCAGCGCCCACCACCACCCACCGGGTGCCGTCCACCCGCCCGGTGCCGTCCACCCGCCCGGCGGCGCGCTCTCGCCCGCGCGTGCCCGCATCTTCCATCCCCTCACCGGCCCGTGGGCCCTGAGCTGCCTGCGGGGACTCGACCACCGCGAGCGTTCCCCGGACGGGCGCGGAGCGCGCAGGCTCCGGCAGGACCTCGCCCACTTCAGCGCCGTCGCCGCCGTCGCGGCGGCCCGTGCCGGAATCCCCTTCGCCGTCCGCCTGACCGCCCGCGCCGGCGTGCTCACGCTGCCCTCCCTCGGCTCCCTGCGCACGGCCGCCCCGGGCGACGCCCCCGTCGGCCTCGGGCACCGGGACGGAAGGCTGACGTTCCGTCAGTCCGGCGTGCCGGACGTCGTCGTGCACCTGGAGAGCGGGATCGGGGCCTGGTCCGGGGCCCTGGCCTGGACGTCCGCGCACGCCCTGCCCGGGCTGCTGCCGGACGCCGCCCCCATGCCCCTGGACGACCTCGACCCGTACCGGGGCGCACCCGGTCCCCGGCACCGCACGCTCGGCGGCCCGGCCACCCTCGACGACGCGGACCGCAAGCGGTGGCTGCAGGCCTGGTCCGGCACCGCGGCCGCACTGCGCACCGGCGGCGAGCAGCGGGTGACCGAGGCGTCGGCCCTGCTGCGCTGCCTGGTCCCGCTGGAGCGACCGCCCGGCGCGGGCGCCGACGGGCGGGACAGCTGCAGCGCGACCCGCCACGAGGCGTTCGGCGCCCTGCTCGCCAGCCCTCCGCAGGACGCCGTGGCCCTGGCGGCCACCGTCGTCCACGAACTGCACCACGCCAAACTCGCGGCCCTCGGCGATCTGGTGACGCTCCATCACGCCGGTTCCGAAGCGCGCTACTTCGCCCCCTGGAAGACCGCTCCCCGGCCCTACGACAGCCTGCTGCAGGGCGTCTACTCGCATCTGGCCCTCGCGGAGTACTTCCAGCGCCGGGCACTCGTCACCCCGCCCCCCGACGCCGAGTACGCCTGGTCCCGGCACGCCCGCTACCGCGCCCAGGTGGCAGCGGCCCTGCCGGCCCTCGTCGCCTCGCCCGACCTCACCGTCCCCGGACGCCGGTTCGTCGACGAGATGGCCGCCGCCTACGAACGCATGGCCGAACACCCGGCGCCCCGCGACCACACCGTCCGGGCCCAGGCGTACGTGAAGGCCGCGCGCGCCCTGTGGACGCAGCGTCATGCTCCCGCCCTGCCACGCCCGAAAGGATGAGGATGGCCTGCGCGGCGCCCTCGGGTGCGCGAAGATCGTCGGGCCGAGGCGCGCGCCGAACGGGTCCGCGGACTTACGCGCGCCGCGCCGAGGTCCTACGATTTTCGAGGTACTACGTGCTGGAGGCCGCTGCATGTCTGGAGCTCGTACGCCGGTCGGGGCAACCGGGAGGAGGTCCGCGAAGCAGACGGTCACGATCCACTTCGCGGGGTTCAACCGGGCCTGGGCGGCCTGGATCGGAGACCGGCTCGAACGGCGCGGCCTGCGGGTCGTCTACCTGCGCTGGGACTCCCCGGCGGATGTGCCCCTGGTCGACCTGCTGCGCGACCTCGAACTCGCCGAGGGACGCATCCTCATCGTCGTCAGCGAGTGGTACTTCCAACTCGGGCCCCGCACGCAGGAGGAGTGGAACACGGCGCTGCGCGAGGTCGTGGCCCCCGACCCGTCCCGGTTCGCCGCCGTCTCCGTGACCACGGCGTCCGTGCCCGCGGCGACCGCCGTCCTCGCCCCGGTCGACCTCACCAACATGGGCTCCGAAGAGGCCGAGCGCCGCCTGTTCGACCGGCTCGACCTGCCGCTCGACCCGCTGCCCGAGACCCCCGACGCCGCCCGCCGCGGCCCCCGCTTCCCCGCGGCGATGCCCGAGGTCTGGGGCGGGGTGCCCCGCCGCAACACCCGCTTCACCGGCCGCGAGGTGCTGCTCAACGACGCCTACCACCTCCTCCAGGGCGCGGAGCCGGGCGCCGGCGTGGTCACGTTCCACGGCATGTCCGGGGTCGGCAAGACCCAGATGGCCGCCGAGTACGTGTACCGGTTCGGCTCCGAGTACGACGTCGTGTGGTGGGTCAACGCCGAGAAGCGCGTCACCTACCGCCGTCTGCTGGCCGAACTCGCCCCGAAGCTGGGCCTGCAGACCGGCCAGGAGTACGGCGAACGGCTGCGCGCCGTCCGCGACGCGCTGCGCCGCGGCGACCCCTACGGGCGCTGGCTGCTGATCCTCGACGGAGCGGACGAACCCGACCAGGTCTGGGACCTGGTGCCGACCGGCCCCGGCCATGTCCTGATCACCTCCCGCAACCCCGAATGGACCGAGCACAACAGCAAGTTGCTGGAGGTGCCCGTGTACGCCCGGGACGAGTCGGTGGCGTTCATCCGCCGCCGCGCGCCCCGGCTGTCGGAGGCCGAGGCGAGCCAGCTCGCGGACGCGCTGGAGGACCTGCCGCTGCTGCTGGACCAGACGGCGGGCTGGCTGAACGACTCCGACCTGTCCGTGCGGGATTACATCGCCCTGCTGGACGGCGGCATCGACAACGACGTCGTGAAGGTGTCGGCGGACTTCCCGCTCGCCTTCCAGACCGCTTGGTCGATACTGCTGAACAAACTCCGTGAGACCGTCCCCGAGTCGGTCGACCTGCTGCGGCTGTGCACGTTCTTCGCCCCGGGCTTCATCCCCGTCCGCCTGCTGCGCGAGATGTCCAGCGACGAACTGCCCGAACAGCTCGCCGGACTCCTCAACGACCCGCTGCTGTGGAACAAGGCGATCAACCAGCTCCGCCAGTACTCGGTGGTCCGCCTCGAGTCACACGAGACCGCGGGCGAAGAGGGCTCCGTGTCCGGGGAGTCGCTGTACCTGCACCGCATGGTCCACCAGATCGTGCACAAGGACATGCCGGACGCGGACCGCAAGGAGTTCGTCGACGTCGTACGGAAGGCCCTCGCGGGAGCCGACCCGCGCCGTCCCACCGACCCCGACCTGTGGCCCGGGTACGCCGAGATCGTGCCGCACCTGAAGTACGCGGACGTGCTGCAGACCCAGGACCCGAACGTGCAGCGGCTGGTCTTCAACTGCCTGCGCTACATGTACTTCTCCGGCGAGTACAACGCCGGAATCAAGCTCGGCGAACGCGCGATGGACGCCTGGCGCGAGCTGCTCGGCCCGACGCACCCCAGGATCTGGGAGCTGACCTACCACTACACCAACCTGCTGCGGGCCACCGGCGACTACGCGCGCACCGAGGCCCTCAGCCGTGCGGCCGCCGAGCACCTGAAGGCCGAGCGCGGGTCCCAGGACCTGGAGCACCTGCGGGCCGCCGCGGGCCTCGCCGCCGACCTGCGCGGCCTCGGCCGCTACGACGAGGCGCTGGAACTGTCCGAGTGGGTGCTGGTCGCCTACCGCGAACTGCTCGGCGAACAGGATTCGCGCAGCCTCAACTCCCGCAACAACCTGGCCGTCTCGCTGCGCCTCCTCGGCCGCTACCAGGAGGCCCTGGAACACGACCGGCGCACCATGGAGTCCCGGCGCCAGCTGCTGCGGGCCCGGCATCCGTGGACCCTCGGCTCCGAGATCTCCTACGCCATCGACCTGCGCCTCCTCGGCAACTACACCGAGGCCGAGTCCATCCAGGCGAACAACGTGGGCGAGATCCGCCGGGTGCTGGGCCGCGACAACCCGCAGACCCTCAAGGCCGAGCACAACCTCGCGCTGTGCCGCTACCGCCTCGGCGACCGCGACCGCCGCCGTGACCGCGGCGCCGACCCGCAGGAGCCCGGGGACCTGCTGTCCAGCGTGCTGGAACGCGGCGAGCGGGTGCTCGGCGAGACCCATCCGCTGACCTTGATCTTCGCGACGGCCCAGAGCTGCTACGCCCGCGAGCACGGCGACATCGACCGGGCCCGCGAGCTCAGCGAGGCCGTCGTCGCGCGCTACGAGGTGATGCTCGGCGAGGGCCATCCCTTCGTCGCCGGCGCGCGGGCCAACCAGGCGCTGATCCTGCGCAACGTCGGCGAGCGGGAGGCCGGGCACGTCCTCCTGGAGCAGGCGCTCGCGGCGATGACCGAGGCGGTGGGGGAGAACCATCCCTGGACGCTGGGCTGCGCCCTGAACGCCTCGGCCCTGCGCAACATCGTCGGCGACACCGAGAGCGCCGCCGACCTCAGCCGGGACACCGTGACCCGCGCCGTCGAGTCGCTCGGCCGCACCCATCCGCTGACCCTGTCGGCACGGATCGCCCACGCGGCGGACCTGCGCGGCCTGCGGGACCGGCGGCAGGCCGAGAAGGCCGAGCAGGAGGCCCTCGCCGACCTCGACGCGACGCTGGGCAGCAAGCATCCGCACACCGTCTCGGCCCGCTCCCGAAACCGCCCGTACTGGGACTTCGAACCCCAGGTCATCTGAGGACGGCACGCCGCAGGGCCCGGCCCCCGGAAAGCTCAGCTTTCCGGGGGCCGGGCCCTGCGCGCGACGGCCCGAGGACTACGCCTCGAACACCTCACGCACCAGCTGCTCCTGCTCCGCCTGGTGACGCTTGGCGGAACCGACCGCCGGGGACGAGCCGTGCGGGCGCGAGATACGGCGCAGGCGCTCGCCGTGCGGCACCTCCGCGCCGACCGCGAGGTCCAGGTGGTCGATCAGGTTCAGGGCGATGAACGGCCAGGCGCCCTGGTTGGCCGGCTCCTCCTGGGCCCACAGGTACTTCTCGGCGCCCGGGTACTTGTTGACCTCCGCCTGGACCTCGGCGCCCGGCAGCGGGTACAGCCGCTCCAGCCGGATGATCGCCGTGTCCGTGGCCCCGCGCTTCTGACGCTCGGCGTCCAGGTCGTAGTAGACCTTGCCGGTGCAGAAGACGACCTTCTTCACCGCGTTCGGGTCGACCGACGCGTCGCCGATGACCGGGCGGAACTGGCCCGTGGTGAACTCCTCCGCCTTCGACGCGGCGGCCTTCAGACGCAGCATCGACTTCGGGGTGAAGACGACCAGCGGCTTGTGGTGCGGGTTGTGCACCTGCCACCGCAGGAGGTGGAAGTAGTTCGACGGCGACGTGGGCATCGCGACCGTCATGTTGTTCTGGGCGCAGAGCTGCAGGAACCGCTCGACACGGGCCGAGGAGTGGTCCGGGCCCTGGCCCTCGTAGCCGTGCGGCAGGAGCAGGGTGACGCCGGACGTCTGGCCCCACTTCTGCTCGGCGGCCGAGATGTACTCGTCGACGACCGTCTGCGCGCCGTTGACGAAGTCGCCGAACTGCGCCTCCCACATCACCAGCGCGTCCGGGCGGGCCAGCGAGTAGCCGTACTCGAAGCCCATGACCGCGTACTCGGACAGAAGCGAGTTGTAGACGTTGTAGCGCGCCTGCTCGTCGGCGAGGTACTGGAGCGGGGTGTGCTCCTCGCCCGTCTCGCGGTCGATGAGGACCGCGTGACGCTGGCCGAAGGTGCCGCGCTGCGAGTCCTGGCCGGACAGCCGGACCGGGGTGCCCTCGAGGAGGAGGGAGCCCACGGCCAGCGTCTCGCCCATGCCCCAGTCGATCGTCCCGTCCTCGACCATCGTGGCCCGGCGCTGCAGCTGGGGCAGCAGACGCGGGTGCACGTGGAAGGAGTCGGGGATGTTGACCTGGGACTCGGCGATGCGCTTGACGACCTCGGTGGAGATCGCGGTGTTCACGGCGACCGGGAACTCCGCCCGCGGGTCCGACACCGGGCCCGCGCTCGGCTGGGCCGTGACGGCCTCGCGGACCTCCGTGAAGACCTTCTCCAGCTGGCCCTGGTAGTCCTGCAGCGCCTGCTCGGCCTCTTCCAGGGTGATGTCGCCGCGACCGATGAGGGACTCGGTGTACAGCTTGCGCACCGAGCGCTTCTTGTCGATCAGGTCGTACATCAGCGGCTGGGTGAAGGCCGGGTTGTCCGACTCGTTGTGACCGCGGCGGCGGTAGCAGATGAGGTCGATCACCACGTCCTTGTTGAACGCCTGGCGGAACTCGAAGGCGAGGCGCGCGACGCGCACCACGGCCTCCGGGTCGTCGCCGTTCACGTGGAAGATCGGGGCCTCGATCATGCGCGCCACGTCCGTGGCGTACATCGACGAGCGCGAGGACTCCGGGGCGGCAGTGAAGCCGACCTGGTTGTTGATGACGATGTGGACCGTGCCGCCGGTGCGGTAGCCGCGCAGCTGCGACATGTTCAGGGTCTCGGCCACCACGCCCTGGCCCGCGAAGGCCGCGTCGCCGTGCAGGGCGACCGGCAGGACCGTGAAGTCCGAGCCGCCCTTGTTGATGATGTCCTGCTTGGCGCGGGCGATGCCCTCGATGACCGGGTCGACCGTCTCCAGGTGGGAGGGGTTCGCGGCCAGCGAGACCTTGATCTGCTCGCCGTCCAGGCCCGTGAAGGTGCCCTCGGCGCCCAGGTGGTACTTCACGTCGCCGGAGCCGTGCATCGACTTCGGGTCGAGGTTGCCCTCGAACTCGCGGAAGATCTGCGCGTACGACTTGCCCACGATGTTCGCGAGGACGTTCAGCCGGCCGCGGTGGGCCATGCCGATGACGACCTCGTCCAGGCGGGACTCGGCGGCCGAGTCCAGCACCGCGTCGAGCAGCGGGATGACGGACTCGCCGCCCTCCAGCGAGAAGCGCTTCTGGCCGACGTACTTCGTCTGCAGGAAGGTCTCGAAGGCCTCCGCCGCGTTCAGCCGGCGCAGGATGCGCAGCTGCTCCTCGCGCTCCGGCTTGGTGTGCGGGCGCTCGATGCGGTCCTGGATCCAGCGGCGCTGCTTGGGGTCCTGGATGTGCATGAACTCGACGCCGGTGGTGCGGCAGTACGAGTCGCGCAGCACGCCGAGGATGTCGCGCAGCTTCATCAGGGACTTGCCGGAGAAGCCGCCGACCGCGAACTCGCGCTCCAGGTCCCACAGGGTGAGGCCGTGCTCGGTGATGTCGAGGTCGGGGTGCTTGCGCTGGCGGTACTCCAGCGGGTCGGTGTCGGCCATGACGTGGCCGCGGACCCGGTAGGAGTGGATCAGCTCGAAGACGCGGGCGGCCTTGGTGACGTCGTCGTCGTGGCTGGCGTCGATGTCCTTGAGCCAGCGGACCGGCTCGTAGGGGATGCGCAGCGCCTCGAAGATCTCGTCGAAGAAGCCGTTCTCGCCGAGCAGGAGGTTCGCGACGATCCGCAGGAACTCACCCGAGGCGGCGCCCTGGATGACCCGGTGGTCGTAGGTCGACGTGAGCGTCATGACCTTCGAGATGCCGAGCTTGTTCAGGGTGTCCTGGCTGGTGCCCTGGAACTCCGCCGGGTAGTCCATGGAGCCGACGCCCATGATGACCGACTGGCCGGGCATCAGACGCGGCACCGAGTGGACGGTGCCGAGACCGCCGGGGTTGGTCAGGGAGACCGTGACGCCGGTGAAGTCGTCCATCGTCAGCTTGCCGTCGCGGGCGCGGCGGACGATGTCCTCGTAGGCCTGCCAGAACTCGAAGAAGTTCAGCGTCTCGGCCTTCTTGATGCCGGCGACGACGAGCTGGCGGTCGCCGTTGGGCTTCACCAGGTCGATGGCCAGGCCGAAGTTGACGTGCGGCGGCTTGACGAGGGTGGGCTTCCCGTCCTTCTCCGCGTAGTGCCAGTTCATCGACGGCATGGCCTTGATGGCCTGCACCATCGCGAAGCCGATCAGGTGCGTGAAGGAGATCTTCCCGCCCCGGGCGCGCTTGAGGTGGTTGTTGATGACGATGCGGTTGTCGAACAGCAGCTTCACCGGGACCGCGCGCACGGACGTGGCCGTGGGCAGCTCCAGCGAGGCGTTCATGTTCTTGGCGACCGCGGCGGACGGGCCGCGCAGCGTCACGAACTCGGGGCCCCCGGGGGAGGCGGGCGCCGCGGCGGCGGGCGCGGGCTTCGCGGCGGCGGCCGGCGATGGGGGTCCCCCCGCGCGAGTGGATCCGAGCGTGGGGGAGGCGGGGGCCGCCTTCGCCGGAGCCGGGGCGGCGGCCGCGGGCTTCGCAGGGGCGGCCGGGGCGGGAGCCGCGGCGGCGGGAGCCGGAGCAGCGGGCGCCGCCTGGGCCGGGGCGGCGGCGGGCGCCGTGGGCGTGGTGGTGGTCGCTGCGGCCCCCGCGGCCGCAGTACCCGCCGGAGCCGAGGGAGCGGCCGCTCCTGGCTTGTAGTCGGCGAAGAAGTCCCACCAGGCGCGGTCTACCGAATTCGGGTCCTGGAGGTACTGCTGATAGATCTCGTCGACGAGCCACTCGTTCGGCCCGAACGCGGCAGCGGGGTTCTTGCCCGCTTGGTCTGCGTCGGTCGAGATGCTGGAGTTACTGGGGGACTGTGGCGACACGGCGGCAACCGCCCTCTTCCGCTTCACAAGGTGATGGACAGCGGGAATAAAGGCTACGCCCCCTGGAGGGGGAAGGTCAGGCCGGACCAGTCCATCGTCGTGTAAGTCACATCGGAAAGTGTGTTTCGGGGGTGAAAATGGCGGGAAACAAGCGCGGTTGTGCGTCGCCAGGGATGCAGGGGAGCGGATGACGCGCGCCGGGCGCGTACACCTGTGCCGACCTGGGTCGGTGCGCCACCCGACGACACGCGTCCGGCCGCGCGGGCACACGCGGATGGTGTGGCTTCTCGAGAAACTTTACGTCAACTTGGAACGGATGACTCTCCCGGAAGAGTGATAAGAATCCGGCATCCCCGCTCGGATTCGGCCACGCCGATCCGGCCTCCGTGAAGATCGACCGCCCAGCGGGCGATCGCCAGTCCCAGCCCCGTGCCGCCGTCGCTGCCCGGCCCGTGCGGCCGGCGGACCGTCCCCCGGTTGAACCGCTCGAACACGCGGTGCCACTCCGAGCGCGGAATGCCGGGCCCTTCGTCCAGCACCTCCAGCTCCAGCGAGTCCGGCAGCGCCCCGCGCCGCGCCTTCACCGTCACCCGCCCGTGCGGCGGGCTGTGCTTGACCGCGTTGTCGATCAGGTTCGCGACGACCTGGTGGATGCGCTCCGGGTCCGCGTGCGCGGTCAGCTCCGGGGGAGTGACGTCCAGGTGCAGATGGACGTCCGTACGGGTGTGGCTGCCGCCCGAACCCATGGTGGCGCGGGCCGAGGCGACCATGTTGGCCTCCTTCAGCACACCCGACAGATACGGCCACACCTCGAAGCGCCGCCTGCGCAGCGGGACGACGCCGTTGTCGAGGCGGGACAGGTCGAGGAGCGTCTCCACGAGCCGTCCGAGCCGCTCCGTCTGCTTCAGGGCGGTGCGCATCGTCTCGGTGTCCGCCTCGGCTATGCCGTCGACGACGTTCTCCAGGACGGCGCGCAGCCCCGCGATGGGCGTGCGCAGCTCGTGCGAGACGTTGGCCACCAGCTCCTTGCGGTGCCGGTCCTGCGCCTCCAGCTCGTCCGCCATGACGTTGATCGTCTGGCCGAGGTCGCCCAGCTCGTCACGGCGCTTCTCGCTCACCCGGCGGGTGTAGTCGCCGTGCGAGATGGACCGGGCCACCGTGTTCATCTCGCCCAGCGGCGCGGTGAGCGAGTGCGCCACGAACTGCGTGATGAGCAGCGTGGCGATCATCGAGAAGACCGTGATGAAGCGCAGCTCCGTCTTGGTGTGCACCGCGATCATCGACAGGCCGGTGGTGATCAGCACCGAGATGACGACCAGCGCGCCCAGCTTGGTCTTGATCGAGAACGGCCGCATCCCGCCCCAGGGCTCCCCGGGGCCGGGAGCGGGGCTTCTCGGTCCGTCCTGCCCACGGCTCATGGCGTCGGGGTCTCCAGCGCGTAGCCGACGCCGTGCACCGTGCGGATCCGCTCGGCGCCGATCTTCCGCCGCAGCGCCTTGATGTGGCTGTCGACCGTGCGGGTGCCGGAGGCGTCCGCCCAGTCCCACACCTCGGCCAGCAGCTGCTCACGGGAGAGCACCGCGCGCGGGGTGTTCGCCAGGCAGACCAGCAGGTCGAACTCGGTGGGCGTGAGGTGCACGTCCTCCGAGCGCACCCGCACCCGGCGCTGCGCGTGGTCGATCTCCAGCTCGCCGAGCCGCAGGATCCCGCTGCGCGGGGTCGTCGCCGCGATGGCGGCCCGCTCCACCCGGCGCAGCAGCACGTGCACGCGTGCCGCCAGCTCCCGCATCGAGAAGGGCTTGGTCATGTAGTCGTCGGCGCCCACGCCGAGGCCGACCAGCATGTCGGTCTCGTCGTCGCGCGCGGTGAGCATCATGACCGGCACCGGACGGGCGGCCTGCACGCGGCGGCAGACCTCCAGGCCGTCGAAGCCGGGCAGCATGATGTCGAGGATCAGCAGGTCGGGCTGCCAGGCCTCTGCCGTGTCGACGGCCGCCGGACCGTCGCCCGCCGTTTGCACGAGGAATCCCTCGGCGCGCAGGCGGGCGGCGATGGCGTCGACGATCGTCGGGTCGTCCTCGACGACCAGGACGCGCCGCTGCGCGCCCGGAGTCGCCGTTGCCGCGGTGTTGTGTGCGGTGTGTGTCTGCTCCATCGCCCGCCCCTGAGTGTGCTTTCCGGAACCAGTGGGGTGGCTCCTTGATTGCGCATGACTGCGGTTGACGCGTAAATGATCGGCGTCAGGGATGCAGCGTACGGGGAGTCACCACGGCTTTGCTATCCAGGTCGGACGGCGAGATGCACCACGTCCGGCACGCCTCGGGCAACCGGGATCTCTTCGGTACGCACCCGCTGGAACCCGGCATTCCCCAAGGTTCCCTCGAATTCCGGAGAGGGCCGGGCCGACCACACCGCCAAGGCTCCGCCCGGTCTCAACACCCGCGCGCAGCCCGAGAGTCCGGACACCGAGTACAGGCTGTCATTGCCCTCGGTGACCGTCCAGTCCGGCCCGTTGTCGATGTCCAGGCACACCGCGTCGAAAGTGGCACATGTCTCATTGACGAAGTCCAGAAGATCCGCTTCGACGATCTTCGTGCGGGGATCGGCCAGGGCCGGGCCGGACACGGCGGCCAGCGGGCCGTTCAGGTGCCAGTCGATGACGGCGCGCTCGCGCTCCACGACCGTGACGGCGCCCCAGCGGGGATCGGCGGCGGCGTGCGCGAGGGAGAAGCCGACGCCCAGTCCTCCGATCAACAGGGCGGGAGCGGGACGGTCGTCCAGCGCGTCCCGTGCCGCGTCGACCAGCAGCCGCTCCGAGCGGCCGTCCGAAGTGTCCATCAGGAAGCAGCCGTTGGCGATGATCTGGAGCAACTCCCCGTGCCGGCGCAGCACGACCTCGCCGTAAGGGCCCTCGCGGCGGTCCAGGACCTCTGGCGCGTCGGGGATGTCGTACGGGATGGCCATTGCTCCATCCTGGCAGTTCCGTGACCGTTCGTTGAGGGAATTTCCCCGGAGGGCGGACGAGGTTGACGCACGTGCGTTCGGGAACGGTTCGAGGCGGGTGAGAAGAGGCGGGGGGAACTCTCAGAGGTTCCTGAGAATCGGCCCGCACGTGGCGTCGGTCACAGACAGCGGGCGGCCGGGCCCCGAAGGGTGGGGGAAACGGAAGGAGCGCCTCTCAGTGGAACGCACGGCCTCCCCCACGAGCCTGCCCCCGCCCGACGCCCGCGCGCTGCCCGACGACCGAGAGTCGCCCGACGACCGAGAGCTGCTCGGCGCCCGCGGGCTGCCCGACGTCTCCGGGCTCCTGGACGGCATCCCCGGGCAGCGCACCCCGTCGGCCGTCCGGCCGTCTGCCGGGGCGGGCCTCCGCCCTCCGCGCCGGATCCGGGTCCCGGTTCCGTTCACGCTCGGCTACGCGGCCGTCCTCGCCGTCACCTCGTATCTCGCGGAACACCTCGACCCCGCTCTCGTGTACACCCTGCTCCAGGGCTCCAGCACCGACGTGGCGCATCTCGTGCAGGCGCCGGCGTCCGTGCTGGCGGCCAGCGCGCTGTGGGTGGCGGGCGGCTTCGCCTCGCCCTTCACCCTCGGCTTCCTGGTCGTCCTCGCGGCGCTGGAACGGCGCGTCGGCGGCGCCCGCACGGCCGTCGTCTTCCTGCTCGGACATGTCCTGGCCACCCTCGCGACCGAGGTCCCGGTCGGACTCGCCGTCCTGGCGGGGCGGCTGCCCGACAGCTCGCTGCACCGCCTCGACTACGGCATCAGCTTCGGCGTCGCCGCATGCGTGGGCGCGCTCGCGGGACTGCTGCGGCCGTGGCTGCGCTGGCCCCTGCTGGCCGGCTTCGGGGCCATGCTGCTGCAGGACCTGCTCGCCTACACCGACCCCATGACCGACTGGGGGCACCTCATCGCGCTGGCGACCGGCGTCGCCGCCTGGCCCTGGGCGCGCCGCTGGGCCCGCGATCCGGGCCGGCGGCCCGTCTGGGGCAGGGACGACAGCGGTGGCGCAGCGTAACCCGGCGTAGTGGGCCGCGGGCAGGGTCCGCTCGACCGGCGCGTCCGTCCGGGGCCAGAACCTCGGGCGAGGTCCGGGGGCGGTGGCGGTCAGTCGTCGAACTGGACGGTGCCGTTCTCGTGCAGCGTCGGGTGGAGCTTCATGGGGCCGTACTCGTCGACGTCCGACGGCCGCGGCGGTTCCGGGCCGTCCGGGCCCAGGCGGACCATCCGCTCGACCCGGCAGATCCGGAACAGCCGGCCCTCCACGCTCGCCTCGTCGGCCCGGCCGGCGCTGCGGAACGTCTCCGCGGCCCGCGCGTACACGGCCTTCTTGCGCTCGTCGAAGCGGTACAGCATGGCCCACACGCGGGCCATCCCCTCGTACAGCGAGCGGCGTGCCTCGTGCGGGGTGGCCGTCAGGGAGCCGCACGCGGTCCAGCCCGACTCGTCGCGCTCGGCCACCGAGAAGCCGACCGGCAGCCTGACCACGTCCGGGTGCGTCCGGGCCGCCCGCGCGGAGTCCGCGCGCACGTCGGCGGGGAAGCGGGCACCCGTGTACGTGAAGTCGCGCAGCCCCAGGCGCAGGGCGCCCGCCATCGGCCCCTCGTCCCGGTCGGGATCGAGGACGAAGTCCACGTCCGGGGACGGCACGGCGCACGGTTCCTCCCACGACGGGTCGAGGACCTCCGGGTCGGTGGGCCGGGGCGGCTCCGGACCGTCGTCACCCGTGCGGGCGAACTCGTCGCCGCGCACCACGCGGTAGCGCACCCCCAGCGCCTCCACCTCGTCGGCCGGGGCCCGCTCCAGCACGGCGACGGCCGCCAGCAGGCCGCGCCGGGTCGCCGGATCGCCCGTGCCGTCCTTCGCCTGGAACCACAGGTGCGAGTTGAGCCCGTCCCGGGCCTGCTGCGGCATGTTGTCCACCACCGGCTTCAGCAGCCGCCAGCACGGCTCCGCGGTCGCCGGGTCCAGTCTGGCGACGCCGAAGACGGGCCCGCGCAGCGCGATGTGCGGATAGCGCCGGGAAGCCTCGACCGCGTCCGCCTCCGTCACCCAGGCGACGGGGTCGTCCCGGCGGACCAGCTCCGCGTGCAGGGCGTCCAGACGTCGCTTCCAGTCATCGGTCATACGCGCATTGTGGTCGGGCCGCGGGGCGGGTTCGGGGCGAATGCCGGAAGTGGGCGGGGTGCAGGCAGGGGGCGCGGGGGGCGTGCCCCGTCGTGCGGCGCCGAGGGGTGCGCCCCCACGGTCGCCGGACGTCACCCGTGTGCGTCCCCCGTGAACGCCGCGCCGCCCGCCGCCGCTCGGCGCGCCCCGTCGGCGCGCCCGCAGAACGACTCCCGCGGCGCGCACCCGACTCTGATCGCCCACAGCGAACGGGCGGGAGTGCGGGGAACATTCGCAGGCTCACGTGCATTGAGTCGGCATAGCTCAACTTGACTGCCGAAGGGGAGATCATGGCTTCGACGTCCGCACCGCTCACCTTGCCCGTATTGCCTCTCGATGACGAGGTCGTGCTCCCCGGCATGGTGGTTCCGCTGGACCTCAACGACACCGACGTACGCGCCGCGGTGGAGGCCGCGCAGGCCGCCGCCCGTTCGGAACCGGGCAAGCCGCGCGTCCTGCTGGTGCCGCGCGTCGACGGCACGTACGCGAGCACGGGTGTGCTCGGCACCGTCGAGCAGGTCGGCCGGCTGGCCGACGGCGACCCGGGCGCGCTCATCCGCGGCCGCGGCCGTGTGAAGATCGGCGCCGGCACCACCGGCCCCGGCGCCGCGCTGTGGGTGGAGGGCGTCACGGTCGACCAGAGCGTCCCCGAGCCGCTGCCCGGCCATGTCGCCGAACTCGTCAAGGAGTACAAGGCGCTCGCGACCGCCTGGCTCCGCAAGCGCGGCGCCTGGCAGATCGTCGACCGCGTCCAGGCCATCGACGACGTCTCCGCGCTCGCCGACAACTCCGGCTACTCGCCGTTCCTGACCACCGAACAGAAGGTGGAGCTCCTGGAGACCGCCGACCCGGTGGCCCGCCTGAAGCTCGCCGCCCAGCACCTGCGCGACCACCTCGCCGAGCAGGACGTCGCCGAGACCATCGCCAAGGACGTCCAGGAAGGCGTCGACAGGCAGCAGCGCGAGTTCCTGCTGCGCCGTCAGCTCGAAGCCGTCCGCAAGGAACTGCGCGACCTCAACGGCGACGGCAAGGACGCGGCCGAGGAGTCCGACGACTACCGTGCCCGCGTCGAGGCCGCCGACCTGCCCGAGAAGGTCCGCGAGGCCGCCCTCAAGGAGGTCGACAAGCTGGAGCGCTCCAGCGACCAGTCGCCCGAGGGCTCCTGGATCCGCACCTGGCTGGACACCGTCCTCGAACTGCCGTGGAACGAACGCACCGACGACAGCACGGCCGCGCACGACATCCAGGGCGCCCGGGCCGTCCTCGACGCCGAGCACGCGGGCCTGGAGGACGTGAAGGAGCGCATCACCGAGTACCTGGCCGTGCGCAAGCGCCGCAGCGCCCGCGGCCTCGGAGTCGTCGGCGGCCGGCGCGGCGGCGCGGTGCTGGCCCTCGTCGGGCCGCCCGGCGTCGGCAAGACCTCGCTCGGCGAGTCCGTCGCCCACGCGATGGGCCGCAGGTTCGTCCGCGTCGCCCTCGGCGGCGTCCGCGACGAGGCCGAGATCCGCGGCCACCGCCGTACCTACGTCGGCGCGCTGCCCGGCCGGATCGTGCGGGCGATCAAGGAGGCCGGGTCGATGAACCCGGTGGTCCTGCTCGACGAGATCGACAAGGTGGGCTCCGACTTCCGGGGCGACCCGGCGGCGGCCCTCCTCGAAGTGCTCGACCCGGCGCAGAACCACACCTTCCGCGACCACTACCTGGAGGTCGAGCTCGACCTGTCGGACGTGGTCTTCCTCGCCACCGCCAACGTGCTCGAAGCCATCCCCGAGGCCCTGCTCGACCGCATGGAACTCGTCCGCCTCGACGGCTACACCGAGGACGAGAAGGTCGTCATCGCCCGCGACCACCTGCTCCCGCGCCAGCTGGAGCGGGCGGGCCTGGACACCGACGAGGTCGTCCTCGAGGAGAGCGCGCTGCGCAAGCTCGCCGGCGAGTACACCCGCGAGGCCGGCGTGCGCACCCTGGAGCGTTCCCTCGCCCGGCTGCTGCGCAAGGTCGCGGCCCAGCACGAGCTGGGGGAGCGGGAGCTGCCCTTCACCGTCCGGGACGAGGACCTGCGCGCCCTGATCGGCCGGCCGCACCACGTGCCCGAGTCCGCCCAGGACCCGGCCGAGCGCCGGACCGCCGTCCCCGGGGTCGCCACCGGCCTCGCGGTCACCGGGGCCGGCGGTGACGTCCTCTTCGTCGAGGCGTCGCTGGCCGACCCGGAGACGGGCGCGGCGGGCCTGACGCTGACCGGTCAGCTCGGCGACGTGATGAAGGAGTCGGCGCAGATCGCGCTCAGCTTCCTGCGCAGCCACGGCGCCGAACTGGAACTGCCGGTGGGCGACCTCAAGGACCGGGGCGTGCACATCCACTTCCCGGCGGGCGCGGTCCCCAAGGACGGCCCGAGCGCCGGCGTCACCATGACGACGGCCCTCGCGTCCCTGCTGTCCGGGCGGCTCGTCCGCACGGACGTGGCGATGACCGGCGAGGTCTCCCTGACCGGCCGGGTGCTGCCCATCGGCGGCGTGAAGCAGAAGCTGCTCGCCGCGCACCGGGCCGGCGTCACCACCGTGATCATCCCCAAGCGCAACGAGCCCGACCTGGACGACGTCCCCGCGGAGGTGCTGGACAAGCTCGACGTCCACGCCGTCACCGACGTCCGCCAGGTGCTGGAACTGGCGCTCGCGCCCGCCGTGAACGGCGCGGCGTCGGAGGTTCCCGTGGCGGCGTGACGGACGCCGCGGGACGGCGCGGCCCGGGTCCCGTGAGGGAGGCCCGGGTCTTCGCCGTGCCCGCAGTGCCCGGCACACGGCCCTGAGACGGGCCGCCGGCCTGCGCCTGGGGAATACTTGAGCGCTGCGCGACCGCGGCGACCGGTGAGATCAGGGGTGCTGACGTGCACGAGGACACGAACGACGACAGACGGTCGTCGCGTGGTGTGGAGCAGGGCGACCGGGAGTTCCTCTCCCTGGAGAGGGAGCTCACGGTGCTGCTGCGCCGTGCCCGCGCCAACCAGGGCGAGATGGCCCGCGAGGTCCATCCGGACCTGGAGTCCGCCGCCTACGGGCTTCTCGTCCGGCTGGAGGAGTGCGGCCGCCAGCGTGCCACGGAGCTCGCCGCCTACATCGGCGTCGGCAAGGCCACCATGTCCCGTCAGCTGCGGGCCCTGGAACAGCTCGGCCTCGTCGCCCGCGCACCGGACCCGGCGGACGGCCGCGCCTGGCTGGTCGACCTCACGGAGGAGGGCCGCAGCCGGGTGGGCCGGGTCCGCGAGGCCCGCCGCGAGCGGTACGTCAGCCACTTCTCCCACTGGGACCGCACCGAGGTCGCGGAGCTGGCCCGTCTGCTGCAGCAGCTGAACCGCGGCATGGAGAAGTAACCCCGTCCGGCCCCGTCACGGCCACGGCCGCCCGCCGGGCCGCGGCCGGGTTTCACAGGTCCGCGTAGACCACCGTCGCGTCGTCGTGTGTCTTCGCCCGGGTCAGGCGGGCGCGGCCGGTCGCGTCGTCCGCCCGTTCCAGTCGCCGGACCCGCTCCACCAGGGAACGGGCCCCCTCCTGGCGGACCAGGGCGAACAGGTCGGTCCAGTCGCCCTGGTGGAACAGCTCCGTCCAGCGGGCGGCCCCGTCCGACAGGGCGGCCAGCGTGGCGACCTCGGGGCGTGGCACGGCGCCCGTCACCGCGCGGGCGGCCACCGAGGGGTCGGCCGCGGCCGTGAAGAACCCGCCCTCCTTGTTGCGCAGAGTGCCGTCCACGACGTCGGCGCTGCGCAGCAGGGCGCGGGGCAGCCCGGCGAGCCGGTCGTCGCGCACGGGTGCGACCCTGCCGTCCGGCGACGCCAGCAGCAGCGTCGCGTCGCACAGGACCAGGTACTCGACGCTCTCCGGCGACCACCGCGCGAGGACCACCGTGGCCTGCGGTGTGCGCGGGTGAGAAAGGTCACAGGTTTCCGCGTGGGCCTCGGCGGTACGCGCGATGGCGAGGGCGAGCGCCTCGGCCAGCGGAACATCCGGGAGGGAAACGGTCAGTTCGGTCAGGGCGCCGCCCAGCCGTGCCGTGAACCAGGGGACCGAATGCCGGCAGCCCGCGCCGTCCCGCGGCGGGGTCACGCCGTCCAGCAGGACGAGCGAACCGCCCTGCCCGGAGGCGGGAAGCCCGATGCTCGCGAAGTCCTCGTTGGGGCGGGCCGGATCGCCGCCGTCCGACACAAGTTCCGTGCGCATCCGGCCAGTCTGCACGACGCCTCCACAGTCTTCGCAAAGACTGCCATCGCGTCCCGAACGGGCGCGCCGCCGCAGGTCAGACGCCTGTTTTGGGCGGGAATGAAGCACTCCGGGAAGACGTGTCGGCGAATACTGCCAAAGCCCGCCGCCCACGTCCAACCGGCCTGTCGGTCAGGACCGCCGCACACGCCAGGGGAACTTGCCCGCCAACTCCCCTCCGATGTTCACTCCTTCGGGTGGCGGGGCAAGCGATGCGCGGCCCCCGCACACCGGCACTGGGAGGGTCGGAAACCGTACCGGACGTACGCGCCAGTTGACGGAGCGTCAAATCCGGCCCATGGGTAAACGAGTCAGGAATGCGAGCACCGGTGCAGAAGACGCGGCCTCGGCGTACAGGCAGCCAGACGGCCTCCGAGGGGGGCGCGGAGCGCACCCCTGTCGGCAAGGGCCGCCCGACCCACGTACGCAACCGGCTGATCGTCGCGGTGGCCGTGGTGGCCGCCGCGATAGCCGGAGCCGGCGCGCCCTCGGTCCTGGCCGCGTCCGGCCAGTTGAAGGACTCCCAGGACCTGGTCACCCTGGCCGAACAGAGCCAGGACGCCCTCGCCCTCGCCCAGTCCCTGGCGGACGAGCGCGACGAGGTCACCGCCTACGTGGCGGCCGGCCGGGTCAAGTCCAGGGCGCCCTCCGCGCAGGGCGGCGCCCGGGTCGACCGTCAGGCGCGCGAACTCACCACCCGGACGGACGTCTCGGCCGCGCTGCGCAGTGCCCTCGCCGCCGTCCCGTCGGTGCGGCAGTCGGCCCTCACCGGCAAGAGCACCGCACTCCAGGCGCATCAGGGCTACTCCGAGGCCATCGCCGCGCTCCACGTCCTCGTGGACCGGCTGGCCGAGGAGATGCCGCCGCGCGCGGGCTCCGGCGCGTACGCCCTCGCCGAGCTCGACAGCGCCGTCCAGCAGGCCTCCGCGGCCCGGGGGCTGCTGCTCGCGGCGCTGAACGTGCCGACGGAGGAGGAGACCTCCTACGACCCCGTCAGCGGCCGGTCGAGCACCGTGAAGGTCTCCTCCAAGGCCGACACCAAGCAGCGCGACGCCCTCACCGCCGCCGCGCAGCAGGCCCGGCTGCGCTCCGACGCGGCCCTCGCCGACTTCCGCGAGGGCGCGCCCGAGGACGCGGTCGCCTCCTACGACTCCACGGTCACCGGTGGCGACGTCGACGCCGCCGAGGCCTACCTCGCATCCCTCACCGACCAGCCGGAGCTGAGCGGCCGCGACCTCGACACCGGCGTCAAGAAGCTGGACGCGGCGCTCTCCGCCCGCCTCGACCTGATGCGCGGGGCCGAGTCCTCTCTCTACGGCCACCGCGTCGAGGACCTCGCCCGGTTGCGCGACGACGACGTCACCGGCCTGGAGATCCGCGTCGCGGTCCTCGGCGCGCTGATGCTGCTCGCGGTCGCCGTGGCGACGGGCATGGCGCGCAGCCTCACCCGCCCGCTGTCCGTGCTGCGCAGGGGCTCGGCGCGACTGGCCGGGGCCGAGAACCCGGCGGCCGAGGAGCCGGTCGCGTTCACCGGCCGCAACGACGAGTTCGCCCAGGTCGTCCGTTCCGTCAACGCCCTGCACCAGCACGCCGTCGCCGTCCACGAGCGCGTAGCGACCCTGGAGTCCGACCGCAAGCACCTCGTGGGCCAGCGCCAGCGGATGGCCGACGCCCGCGAGGAACTGCGCGCCGAACTGGACGCCTCTGCAGCCCAGTTGGACGGGCTGCGGGACAGCATCAGCGGCACCTTCGTCAACCTCGCCCTGCGCACCCTCGGCCTGGTCGAGCGTCAGCTCGCCGTCATCGAGGGCCTGGAGGAGCGGGAACAGGACCCCGACCGGCTGGCCACGCTCTTCAAGCTCGACCACTTCGCCACGGTCATGCGCCGGCACAGCGAGAACCTGCTGGTGCTGGCCGGCACGGAGCACGTCCAGCAGCACGCGGGCCCCATCCCGCTGGTCGACGTGGTCCGCGCGGCCGTCAGCGAGATCGAGCGCTACGAGCGCGTACGCATCTCGGCGCTGCCCCCGCACGCGCACGTGGCGGGCTTCGCCGCCGACGACCTCTCCCACCTGCTGGCCGAACTCCTGGAGAACGCCACCTCGTTCTCCCCGCCCGACCTGCCCGTCGAGGTCTCCGGCTGGCTGCTGGAGAACGGCGAGGTCATGCTCTCCGTCCAGGACGAGGGCATCGGGATCCCGGACGACCGGCTCGGCCGGCTCAACGCCCGCCTCGCCGAGTTCGACCCCGAGACGCCCTACGACCAGGAGGGCGAGGAGGGACTCGGCCTCGGCCTGTACGTGGTGGCCCGGCTGGCCCACCGGCACGGGGTGCGCGTCCGGCTGCGCGAGCAGAAGCAGGGCGGGGTGGCCGCCGTCGTCGTCCTGCCGACCCAGCTCCTCGCCGCCGCCCCGGCCGCCGCGGTCCCCTCCTCGGCGCCGTCCGCCGGGGCCGCCCACTCCTTCTCCCTGCCCGGCGCCGACGCGGAGGCCAACTCCAACGTCCTGCCGGGCCGTTCGAAGCCCGTCGACCCGCTGATCGCGCTGGCCGAGAAGGCCGTCCGGCAGGCGGAGAGCCCGGCGGAGAGCCCCGCGGAGTCGCCCGCGGAGACCACCATGGAACTCCTGCTGCCGGACCCCGAGGGGGAGCCCGGCGCCACGCAGGACGAGCACGCCCACGCGTCCCCGGCCGCCGGCCACGAGGACGCGTCCCGGCAGGCGCCCGCCCCCGCCGGCGAGACCGCCGCAGGCGAAGCGGGGACGGAACACGCACGCACGTCCGAGGCCCCGGAGGAACCCCTCACCGACAAGGGCCTCCCCAAGCGCACACCCAAGATCACCGCACCCGCCCACACCCCGCGCCAGCGGACCGGCTCCGTCGACGCGGACGCCCTCCGCCGCCGTCTGGGCGGCTTCCGCCGGGGGGCGGAGGCCGGCTACCGCGACGTGGAGGCGGAGATCGCCGAGAAGACGGGCCAGAACCAGGTCCCGTCGCAAGGGGCAGTACGCGACGCAGCACGCGACACCGCAGCAAAAGCAGCTCGAGAAGCACACGTACACGCCGAAGACGGCACGGGGGGCACAGTCGAGGAGGCAAGCAGTTGACCGCGCCCAGTACCTTCGGACTGAGCAGTGAAGCCCGTAACCTGCACTGGCTGTTGACCAACCTCGTGGAGGAGGTCCCCGGCATCCAGTCCGTCGCCGTCGTGTCCTCGGACGGCCTGCTCCTGCTGTCCTCGGACGCGGCGCACAACGAGGAGGCCCGGCAGGCCCGCGAGGCCAGACCCTCCGGCCCGCGCGGCTCCTCCGCGGACCTCGCCACCATCGTCTCGGGCATCGGCAGCCTCACCGTCGGAGCCGCCAAGCTCATGGCGTTCGGCGGAGTGAAGCACACCATGATCGCGATGGACGAGGGCAGCCTCTTCGTGATGTCGATCAGCGACGGCTCGCTCCTGGGCGTGCACGGCTCCGCGAACTGCGACATGAGCGTGGTGGCGTACCACATGGCGCTCTTCGTGGGCCGCGCCGGACACGTCCTGACCCCCGAACTGCGCAGCGAGCTGAGGCAGTCGCTGGAGTCCGACTCGACGGGGAGCATCGGATGAGCGCCGTCCCGCAGCAGCCGCAGGGCGGCAGGCAGCAGCTCCCGCTCCGCGGCGGCGACCGCAAACCCGCCCGGGTGCGCCCCTATTCGCTCACCGGCGGCCGTACCCGCTTCGGACACGTCCTCCTCGTCGAGACGTTCGTGGCGGCCCTCGAAGCCCCCGAGGAACGCCGGGAGCTCACGAACGGCTCGCTCAAGTCCACGGTCATGCCGGAACTGCGGGCCATCGTCGAGCTGTGCCGCCGTATGCGCACGGTGGCCGAGATCGCCGCGCTGCTGAAGATGCCGCTCGGCGTGGTCCGGGTGCTCCTCAGCGACCTCGCGGACCAGGGAAAGATCCGTGTGTACGGCACCGGTACCGCTCACGGTACGGGCCGTCCCGACCGCGCTCTGCTGGAAAGGGTGCTGAGTGGACTCCGTCGTCTCTGACGCCGCCGCCTCCTTTGGCGTCTCCCCCCTCGCCGGGCCCGTGACCGGGCCCGACGAACCCCTGCAGCCGTGGCAGACGGACCGCACCCGCGCCCCCATAGCCACCAAGATCGTGATAGCGGGCGGCTTCGGCGCCGGCAAGACCACCCTCGTCGGCACCGTCTCGGAGATCGAGCCCCTCCAGACCGAGGCGCTGATGACCGAGGCCAGCGAGGAGACCGACGACCTCACCGGCACGCCCGAGAAGATCACCACCACGGTCGCCATGGACTACGGCCGCCTCACGCTCGACGACGACCTGGTGCTCTACCTGTTCGGCACGCCGGGCCAGCAGCGGTTCTGGTTCATGTGGGACGACCTGGTGCGCGGCGCGATCGGCGCGGTCGTGCTGGCCGACACCCGCCGCCTCAAGGACTCGTTCCCGGCGCTGGACTACTTCGAGAGCTGCGGGCTGCCTTACGTCGTCGCCGTCAACCACTTCGACGACAGCGAGCTGTTCGAGCCGGAGGACGTGCGGGAGGCGCTGACGATCTCCCCGCACATACCTGTCATGATCATGGATGCGCGGCGCCGGATCTCAGTGATCGAGACCCTCCTGGCCCTGGTGGGCCACGCGCTCGACGAAACCCCCGAGTAAGGCCCTTCAAGGAGTCCCCCGCATGCGGAAGATACTCGTCGTCGGAGCCGGCCAGTCCGGTCTCCAGCTCGCCCTCGGCCTCCAGTCGCACGGGTACGAGGTCACCCTGATGTCGAACCGGACGGCGGACGAGATCCGCTCCGGCCGGGTCATGTCGACGCAGTGCATGTTCCACACCGCCCTGCAGCACGAGCGCGACCTCCAGCTGAATTTCTGGGAGCAGCAGGCCCCCAGGATCGAGGGCCTGGGCGTCTCGGTCGCCGCTCCCGGCTCGCACGACCCGGGCCCCACCCAGCGCGCGATCGACTGGCTGGGCCGACTGGACGGGTACGCCCAGTCCGTCGACCAGCGGGTCAAGATGGCCGGCTGGATGGAGACGTTCGCCCAGCGCGGCGGCCAGCTCGTCATCCACGGCGCGGCCGTCTCCGACCTCGACTACTTCTCCCGCGCCTACGACCTCGTCCTGGTCTCGGCCGGCAAGGGCGAGCTGGTCCAGATGTTCGGCCGCGACCCGGAGCGCTCCCCCTACAGCGAGCCGCAGCGCGCCCTCGCCGTCGCCTACGTGCACGGAATGGGCCCGCGCCCGGAGCACCCGGACCTGGACGCGGTCCGCTGCAACCTCGTCCCCGGCGTCGGCGAACTGTTCGTCATGCCGACGTTCACCCTCTCCGGCCGCGCGGACATCCTGTTCTGGGAGGGCATACCCGGCGGCCCGCTCGACGTCTTCAACGGCGTCAAGGACCCCGCGGAACACCTCTCCCTGACCCTGGCGCTCATGGAGAAGTTCACGCCCTGGGAGTACGCGCGGGCCACCCGGGTCGAACTGACCGACGCCGGCGGCACCCTGGCCGGCCGTTACGCGCCCACCGTCCGCAACCCCGTCGGCCGGCTCCCCGGAGGCGGTCTGGTCCTCGGCGTCGCCGACGTCGTCGTCGCCAACGACCCGATCACCGGTCAGGGCTCCAACTCGGCCTCCAAGTGCGCGGCCGCGTACCTCGCGTCGATCCTGGAGCGCGGGGAGAAGGAGTTCGACGAGGAATGGATGCGCGCCACCTTCGAACGGTACTGGGACACCGCGCGGCACGTCACCAAGTGGACCAACGCGATGCTGGCCCCGCCGCCGGAGCACATCATCGGCCTGCTCGGCGCGGCCGGACAGCTGCAGCCCGCGGCCGACCGCTTCGCCAACGCCTTCAACGACCCGGCCGACTTCGAGAACTTCTTCTACGAGCCCGAGAAGACCGCCGCCTACCTGGGCTCGCTGACCGGAGCCTGACGGTCCGCCGCCTCTCCCGCCCCGGTCGCCGCCGGCGGGAGCTTCGGCGGCCGGTACCGGCGCAGGGGCTCGCCGCCCGGATCCGGACGCACCGCGCCGAGCACCGGGTTGGACGCGATCGGGGAGACCTTCACCTTCTCGCCGGTCCGCGGGGCCTGCACCACCATGCCGTGCCCGAGGTACATCGCCACATGCGTGGCCTCGGGAAAGTAGATCACCAGGTCGCCCGGGCGCAGCTCCTTCAGCGGGATCCTCGGCAGCCGAGCCCACTGCTCCTCGCTGGTCCGGGGGACCTTGGTCCCGGCATGTTCCCAGGCCTGCGAGGTCAGGCCGGAGCAGTCGTACGACCTCGGCCCCTGCGCGCCCCACTCGTACGGCTTGCCGAGCTGGCGCACCGCGTACCGCACGGCCTTCTCGCCCTGCTCGGACGGCTTGCCGTCGTCGCCGAGCGCACCGGACGCCACGAGCCTCTTCTGCGCCCGCGCCACCCCGTCGCTCTCCAACGCGGCGAGCGCGGTGAGCTGCTCGGCGGTGAGGGAGGCCAGGAGCTTCTCGACCTCGTCCAGGCGCCGGCGCACGGCGTCGCGCTCCTTCTTCCTGCGCGCCGTCAGGGTGAGCTGGGCGTCGAGAGCGGCGCGGGCCCGGCGGGCCAGCCCGGCGGCTCTGCGCTCGCCGTTCTCCAGCCGCCCGACCGTCTCCTTCCGCTCGCGCGCCAGCCGGCCGATCACATGGCCCTGGTCGAGAGCGTGCTGCGGATCCCGGGCGAGCAGCAGGCGTACGTAGGGGGAGAGGGCGGTGCTGCCCTGGTACTGCCGGCGGGCGAGCCGCCCGGCCGCGTTCCGGCTCTCGTGGAGCGAGAGCCGGGCCTTGACCAGGTCGGTGTCCAGCCGCCCGGTCTCGGCCCGTCGCCGCCGGAGCTGCTCCTCGGTGGCGTTGTAGGCCTCGGTGGCCGCCTCGGCCTCCCGGTACAGCCGCTGAAGGTCCTTCAGCAACTCGGCCACGGTTCGTCCGCCCGGAGCGGAGCCCGGGTCCGCCCCTTGACCGGGTGCGTCGGGGACGTCGGGTGCGTCGGGTGCGTCTCCCCCGGTCGCCGACGGTCCGCCCGAGGCCGGATCCGTGTCCGCGTCCTGACCCGAATGCGAGCCTGTGCCTGCACCTGTGCCTGAGTCCGGTTTTCGGTCCCGTTGCCGGTCCTGTTGCCTGTCCGGGGTCCGTGGTGCGGCCGTCGTCCGTTCGCCGGCCGCCATGGCCCCCGTCGTGGCCACGGCGAGTCCGGGAGCCAGCACGGTCTGCGCGGCGAGGGCCGCCGTGGAGACCGTACAGGCCAGACGCAGCAGTCTTCCTGACACGACATCACCTCCGCTGCGGGGTGGCCCCTCCATCCCGCAGGGTGAGCATCAGGCGTGCGCGCGCGGTCCGCGCGCCGGGCGTGCGCGGTTCGGCGCAACGACGTCACCCGTCGGCGTCGTCCCGCCCTTCCTCCGGCGTGGCGTCGGGCGTGGCGCGGGGCCGGTACTCCCGCCCCCCGCCGGGTCGCGCGTCCGGTCGCGCGGGGGGCGTGGACCAGGGCCAGCGCAGCCGCTCGTCCTTCTTCCCTTCGGGGTCGAACTCGTACTTCCAGCCCCGGGGGAGCCCGAGCCGCCTGCTGTGGCCGCGCGGCACGCGCCGGTAGACCAGGACGGCCGGCGGGCCCCCGGCCGCGTCGGGGACGGGAATGCGGTAGGTCTTGGGCGGGTGCCCGGTCGGACCCAGCAGCACGGGCAGCACCCGGCCGTCCATGGGACCGCCCTCGAAGGGGGTGTCTTCGCTCTTCACGGCACCAGTGTCGATCAGGTCTCCGTGCCCAGCGCGCCCCGGACCAGTTCGGCGGTCTGCGCGTCCCGCGCGGCGGTCACCGCGAGGACCGCGACGAACTGGTCGACCAGCCAGTCCCGCAGTTCGTCGGCGGGCGGCTGCTTGTCCTCGTCGAGCCAGATGAGGGAGGCCGCCTCGACGGCCGTGATCCACATCCGTACGGTCATCCGGAGCCGCGGACCGGGGTCGGGAACCGCCAGGTGGCGGTAGATGGCCTCGGCGGCGGCCCGCCGTACGCCGTCCACGGTCGCGGTCGTCCGGGAGGTCTCCACGACGCTGCCGCCCTGCAGCAGTGCGCTGAAGCCGGCGTCATGACGGCCGACGAAGGTCAGATAGCGGTCGAGCACGCGGGCGAGGCGGGGGAGGAGCGGGCCGTCCTGGGGTTCGTCGAAGCAGTGGTGCAGTTCCTCGGCGGCGGAGCGCAGCGCGGCCTCGTACAACTGCTGCTTCCCGCCGGGGAAGTACCGGTAGACGAGCGGCCGGGACACCCCGGCTGCCTCCGCCACGTCGTCCAGCGAGACGTCCTCGGGAACGCGGTGCGCGAAGAGCGACAGCGCCGCGTCGAGAAGCTGACTGCGGCGCTCCTCGACGCTGAGACGACGGTAGGCGGGGGCGGCTGGCGTCATGACGAGCAGCGTAATCGCCCGCACGGCACAGCGCCCGGCCCCCCGCTCGGACGATGCCCCCGCCCGCGAGTGCTCCCGGCCCGGGCCGGACGACCCCCCGCCCCGGCCGGACGACCCCCCCGCCCGGCCGGGCGAGCGCTCCCGCCCTGTCGGGCGGCGCCCGCGAGGACGTCGGTCAGGCGAGGGGCAGACCGACCGGTGGCGTCGCCGCCTCACGACCTCTCTGTCAGGCGAGCAGGCCCGATGACTTCCACAGGCGGCGGCCCACCCCGCGCAGCACGCCGATGTCGTCCAGGAAGTCCGTCAGCCGCTTCGCTCCCGTCTGCATGACCTCCCGCCGGTGCCCGCTCGCCTGCACCTGTGCCATGGCCTCGCGGCGGTCCAGGCCCACGTTCCGGTAGACCTCGGGGTTCACGAAGGCCACGGAGAACACCCGGGCGAACTCGCCGGACGTGACCCGGGTGAACTCCTGCGACCACCTCGGCGCCGTCACCATCTGGCGGCGCAGCTCCTCACGGGCGTAGCGCACGTGCCGGGCCTCCTCCACGACGTGGATCCGGGTGACGCCCCGGACCAGCGGCTGGACCCGATCGTCGGGAAAGGTCAGCCGCTGCATCCAGTCGAGGACCTCCTCGCCGAGCAGGGTCGCGGTGAAGGAGCCGGGGGTGGTGGAGACCGTCTTGAACAGGCGGCCCATGTTCTGGTGGGCACGGCTCACCGGGTACAGGGGCGTGCCGCCGCGCGCGATGAGCCGGGCGAACATCTTCGAGTGCCGGCACTCGTCCTCGATCTCGGTCAGCGCGTACCGCACGTGCGCGCTCGTCGCGGCCTTGTCGTAGATGTGCCGCACGAGCAGCTGCATGAGGATGATCTCGAACCAGATGCCGAGCGAGGCGAGCGCGGCGGCCTCGTGCCGGGACAGCAGGATCCGCTGCTCCTCGCTCATCCGCCGCCACATCGGCGTGTCGTACAGCGACACGAGTTCCGGCGGCCAGAACCACTTGCCGTCCTCGAAGGGCGCGTCCCAGTCAAGCTCCTCGTCCGGGTCGAAGGAGTGCTTGGCGGAGGACGCGAGCAGCCGCTCGGCCACCTGCTCCCGGTCCTTGAGCAGGCCCAGCGCGTCCCGCAGCCCTTCCAGCGCGTCGGCATCCGTGAGGGTCGTCATGCCTCTTATGAGACTGCCTGTCAGCAAGGCCGTCAATCCCTCGGACGCCACTTCTTGCCGAGTCCTACGACTTCGGGAGTCCTGCCGGCCGACTTCGCAAGTCCTGCCGGCCGGGCCCCGGAAGCCCGACGGCTCACGAGTCGAGCACCGCCTCCATCACCGCCCGCGCGATCGGCGCCGCCATCCCGCCCCCGGTGATGTCCCCGCGGCGCGCCGACCCGTCCTCCACCACCACCGCGACCGCGACCCTCGGCACCGGGTCCCGCTGGCCCTGCGCCCAGGAGACGAACCAGGCGTAGGGAATGCCGGCGTTGCCGAGGCCGTGCTGGGCGGTGCCCGTCTTGCCGCCGACGATCGCGCCGGGGATCGCGGCGTTGGTCCCGGTGCCCTCCCGCACCACGTCCGCCATCAGCTCCCGCAGCCGCCTCGCCGTCGAGGGGAGCATCGCCTGCCGGGACGGCCGGGAGCCGGCCGTGGCCACCGTCGCCCCGCCCTTCCGTGTGGTCCGCTCCACCAGGTACGGCGTGCGCACCTGCCCCCCGTCGGCCACGGCCGCCGACACCATCGCCATCTGCAACGGGGTGGCCCGCGTGTTGTACTGACCGATCGAGGACAACGCGAGCTGCGCCCTGTCGAGCGAGGTGTCGAAGGTGCTCGGCGCGACGCCGAACGGGATCCGCACGGATTCGTCGTTGAAGCCGAACGCCCGGGCCGTCCGGGTCATCCCGGACAGTCCCGTGTCCACGCCGAGCTTGGCGAACACCGTGTTGCAGGACCACTCGAAGGCCTCCCGCAGGGACGCGTCCTCGCAGCCGTCGCCCTCGTTCGTCAGTCTCGTCGTCGTGCCGGGCAGCCGGTAGGGGGCGGGGGAGTCCGTCGCCGCGTCCAGGTCCGTGACGACGCCCGCGTCCAGCGCCGCCGCCGCGGTGACCACCTTGAACGTCGACCCCGGCGGATACGTCTGCCGCACCGCACGGTTCAGCATCGGCTTGTCCGGGTCGCGGTTGAGCCGGGCCCAGGCCCGCTCGGCCCGGGCGTCGTTGCCGGACAGCATCCCCGGGTCGTACGACGGACTGGACACCAGCGCCAGCACCCGCCCCGTCGACGGCTCCACCGCCGCCACCGCGCCCTTGCGCCCGTCCAGCCCCTCGTAGGCGGCCCACTGGGCGTGGCGGTTCAGCGTCGTCACCACGTCGCCGCCGGGCGCCCGGCCGTGCGTGACGTCGTTCCACAACGGGAACGGCGAGAGCAGCGGATCCGAGCCCGAGAGCAACGCGTCACCGGCGTGCTCCAGGAACGTCGTCCCGTACACCTGCGAGGCGAATCCGGTCACCGGTGCGTACAACGGCCCGTCCTGGTAGGTGCGTTCGTAGCGCAGCTGCTCCCCGGTGTCCCGGGAGCCGGTGACGGGCGTGCCGCCGACGAGGATGTCACCGCGCGGCTGCGCGTAACGGGCGATGGAGCCACGCCGGTTGGCGGGGTTGGCGTCGTAGGACCCCGACTGGACCAGCTGGACGCGCGCGGCGTTGACCAGAAGCGCTGCCAGCAGCAGGGCGCAGAAGACGGCGGCATGCCGGATGTGCCGGGTCACCCGGTTCTCCCTGGACTCTTGGGACCCTTGTCGACCAGCGCGTCGACCGGTTCGCCGGGTTGTACGCCGAGTGGCGCGGTGGGGGGTTCGGTGCGCGGTTCGGTGGGTTGTACGGCGGTCGGTCCGTGCGGCCGTCGGGCCGCCCGACGGGCGACCGGACCGGCGAGCGGGGCGGCGGCCGGGTCGGTCGGCGGGGCGGCGGACGGGGCGCCGCAGGGTCGGCGGGCCGAGTCGCTCACCCGGATCAGCAGCGCCACGATCGCCCAGTTGGTGACCACGGAGGAGCCGCCCTGGGCCAGGAACGGCATCGCCATCCCGGTCAGCGGGATCAGGCCGGTCACCCCGCCCGCGATCACGAACACCTGGAACGCCACGATCGAGGCGAGCCCGGCGGCCAGCAGCCGTCCGAAGGGATCGCGCGCCGACAGCCCCGCGCGGTAGCCGCGCTCGACGAGCAGGCCGTAGAGCAGGAACAGCGCAGAGAGCCCCGCCAGGCCCAGCTCCTCGCCCGCCGTCGCCAGGATGAAGTCCGACTTCGCGGCGAAGCCGATGAGGATCGAGTGGCCGACGCCCAGCCCGGTTCCGAACGCCCCGCCGGCCGCGAAGGAGAACAGCGACTGCGCGAGCTGGTTGGCGCCCTGACCGGCCTCGATCGAGGCGAAGGGGTGCAGCCAGTCCTCGATCCTGCTGTGCACATGCGGTTCCAGGCGGCCGACGGCGACCGCGCCGAGCGAGGCGAGCAGCAGACCCACCGCGATCCAGCCGGTGCGGCCGGTGGCGACGTAGAGCATCACCACGAACAGGCCGAAGAAGAGCAGGGACGTGCCGAGGTCCCGTTCCAGGATCAGCACGCCGACGCTCAGCAGCCAGATCGTGACGATCGGGCCGAGCACCCGCCCGGTGGGCAGCTGCATCCGGCTGAAGCGCCAGATCCGGCGGCCCGCGTACGACAGCGCCGTGCGGTTGGCCGCCAGGTAGGCGGCGAAGAACACCGCCAGCAGCACCTTGGCGAACTCCCCCGGCTGGATGGAGAAACCGGCGATCCGGATCCAGATGCGGGCCCCGTTGACCGCGGGGAACAGGATCGGAAGGGTCAGCAGGGCGAGTGCGGCCACCACGCACACGTACGAGTACCGCTGCAGCACGCGGTGGTCGCCCAGTGCCGTCACGACCACGATGAACAGGGCCACCCCGACCGTGGACCACACGAGTTGCGTGGGCGCCGCCCGTTCGCCGGGGGTCTCCAGATCGAGCCGGTAGATCAGCACCAGGCCCATCCCGTTGAGCAGCACGGCGATGGGGAGCAGCAGCGGGTCGGCCCAGGGAGCGCGCAGCCGCACCGCGAGATGTGCCAGCAGCGCGAGCACGCCGAGCCCCGCGCCGTAACCTGCGGCGCCGGGCGGAAGGGAGCCGTTCCGGGCCAGGCCGACAGCGCAGTACCCGTACACGGACAGCAGGACGGCCAGCACGATGAGGGACAGTTCGACGCCGCGGCGCCGGGGGAGGCCCACCGTGGCGGCGGGCGCGTCGGCCGCCACGGTGGTGCCCGTTCCTGCTCCGACTCCGGCTTTCGTCATGTCCGGAACCTACCCAAATAGGGCTCCTGCGAGCCTTGGACGGTCTTCGTGTCAGCACCAGCGCGGCGTCGCGCCGATGACGTCGATGTACCGCGCCGCGCCCCAGGCCCAGGTGCCGTCCGTGAGGAGGTACCAGACGGGGTTGCCCTGGACGTTCTGGCCGGGGGTCCTGCAGAAGATGGAGACGATCTCGCCGCGACGGGCGACCCGGATCACCTGGCCGCCGCGGTTGGGTGCGCTGCGCAGCAGCAGTTCGCTCGCGGTGACGCGCCCGCGGTAGTGGCGGGAGTCGTTCTGGTGGCCGGACTGCCAGGCGCCGCCGTCGCCGCCGGTGCCGCCGCCGGACTGCCAGGTGCCGCTCTGGCCGTTCTGATTCCCTTGGCCGGTCAGGCCGTTCTGGCCGTCCTGGCTGTGCTGGTTGCTTTGGCCGGCCTGATTGCCCTGGCTGTTCTGGTGGCCCTGGCCTGCCTGACTGCTCTGGCTGCTCTGGTTGCCCTGGCCGGCCTGATTGCCCTGGCCGGTATGGCCGTTCTGGTTCCCCTGGCCGTTCTGGTTGCCGAGCTGCTCGTTCTGGCCGCCTCCGCCGTCTCCGCCGTCTCCGCCGCCTTGGCCGCCTTGGCCGAGCCAGTCGTACGAGTCGTCGCTCTGGGTGTTGTTGCCGCCGCCGTCGCCGTCCCAGTCGTCGGCGAGGGCCGGGGCGACGGCCGCGGTGGTGGCGAGTGCGCCCGCCGCGGTGACCATGGCCAGACGGGTGAGAGCCGAACGCAAGGGCATGGCGATACCTCCATGAAGAGGGTGAACCTGACTAATCGCCACATTAGGAGCGGTTTGTGCGGGCCGCCCGTCACGCTGCGCCATCGGGGAGGCGCGCCGGGGCGGGCGGCGACTGAGGCAGCGTCAGCGTCGCCACCGCACCGCCGTCCGGGGCGTTCGTGAACGCCAGCCGCGCCCCCAGCACCTCGGCCTGCCCGACCGCGATGGTCAGCCCGAGCCCGTGCCCCCTGGCCCCGCCCTCGGTGCGGAACCGCTGCGGCCCGTGCGTGACCAGGTACTCCGGATATCCGTCCCCGTGGTCCCGCACGGTGACCACGGGCCCGTCCACCGTCAGCGTCACCGGGGCCCGCCCGTGCCGGTGCGCGTTGGCCAGCAGATTGCCGAGCACCCGTTCCAGCCGCCGCCGGTCGGTCTCCACGTGCGTGTCCCGGACGATGACGACCGCGACCTCGCCGTCCGTGGTCGCCGACGCCCCGCCGGTCGCCGACGCCCCGGCGGCGGTCGAAGTCCCCGAGGCCGCCGGAGGCCCGGCGGCCGGCGGGGTTCCGAAGAAGTCCGAGGCCTCCACCGCCCGCACCACCCGCACCGCCAGTGCGCCCAGGTCCTCGACGTCCAGCTCCAGCCGTTCCCGTCCGGTGTCCAGCCGGGAGATCTCCAGCAGGTCCTCGGTCAGCGTGCGCAGCGCCGTCACCCGGTCGCGCACCAGTTCCGTCGGCCGTCCGGGCGGCAGGAGTTCGGCCGCCGCGTGCAGCCCGGTCAGGGGGGTGCGCAGTTCGTGCGCCACGTCGGCGGTGAAGCGCTGCTCGCTGAGCAGCTTGCCCTGCAGCGAGGAGGCCATGGAGTCCAGCGCGACGGCGACCGCGCCCACCTCGTCCTGCGGTCGGCCCGGCTCCTTGGCGCGGCGGTCGTCCACGCGCGCGTCCAGGTCGCCGGCGGTGATCCGGCGGGCCACCTGTGCGGTGGTGTGCAGCCGCCGGGTCACCCGGGTCACGGCGACGGCGCCGACCATCAGCGTCGCGCCGATCGCCAGCGCCGACGACCACAGGATCGCGGTGTCGAGCGCCTCGATGGTGTGGGCGCTCTGCGAGTAGTCGATCGCGACCGCGAGAGCCCGCTCGCCGTCGGCGGGGCCCGCCGCCCACATCGTGGGGCGGCCCCGGCGGTCGGCGACCATCGTGCCGCGCTCCCCGGCCACCGCCAGCCTCCGCAGCGACGGGGGCAGCTCGGGCGGATCCAGCCGCGCTTCCTGGCCGAGCGAGCCCCCGGCCTCGAACGCCGTGGTCGCGTCCTCCAGCCGGGACAGCGCGAGGTCGCGAGCCCGGCCGACGGTCTGGTTCGTCACCGAGACGTGCACCAGGATGCCGAGCAGGGCGGCCAGCGCGCAGCACATCACCGTGATGAAGGCGGCGGCCTTCACGGCGAGCGTGCCGGCCCAGGAGGGCAGCGCCGGCCTCATCGGCCGCTCGCGGACGACGACACCCGCGACGACGCGGACGCAGACGCGGGCGCGGACGACGCGGCCGGCGGGCGGGACGGCGACGCCGAGGGGGCGGGGGTGACGGACGCGGAGCGCCGGCGGGAGCGCTTGGGGCTGCCGGTGCGGAGCATCTCGTCATGGGTGAGCAGCATCGCCTGCTGCTGCTGGTCCCAGGTCCACTGCAGCCGGTACTCGTAGCCCGCGACCTCCGAGGGCGCGCGGATGATCACGGACCGCCTGGCCAGCTCGACCCCGCTCACGGCATCCTCGTACGCCATGACCTGCACGAGCCTGTTCTTGCGCACGGTGTAGACGCGGACGGCCGTCAGGTTGCCCGGCAGCTGCCGGAAGCCGAGGGTCAGGTCGGGGCGGCCGTCGCCGGTGAGGTCCCGGTAGTACGCCTTGAGTACGGGACATCTGCGGCCCTCCGCGCCGCTCTTGCCGCAGTCGGCCATCCGCCGGGCCGTCTCGGCGTAGGATCCCGCGCCGTAGTCGCCCGGGTGGTCGGCGATCTCCCTGCGCACCACCGCGACCGGGTCCACCCTGCGGATGTCGCCGTCGGGCACGGTGATGCCCTTGACCACCTGGGTCTCCACCTCGCCGATGTCGAACGCCGGGCTGGAGGCGGGGTGCAGGTCGGGCCAGAGCTTGTCCGGGCTGACCGCCGTCGGCGTCGACCCCGCGCCTTGCAGGTCGCCGGCGTCACCGCAGCCCACGGCGGCGGAGGCCATCAGGAAGACGACGGCGGCGACGAGCAGGGGACGAGCGGGGCGGCCGGGGAGACCGGGGCGGCCGGGGAGACCGGGGCGGCCGGGGCGGCTGTGGAACACGGGACTCCTGGGGCTCCTCTTGGGTGACGGCGATGGCAGGCCCCGTACACCTTATTCATAGGGAAGTCCGTTTTGCGTACCGGTGGGCCGGTGGAGCTGAGGCAGCGTACTGCGGCGCTGAGGCGCAGTGCTGTGGATGAGTGCTGTGACGCTGACCATGGGCGAAACGCTTACCCGGCTACCCGAGCGCTCGGCTGCCCGAGCGCTCGGGCAGCCGGCCGCTCGATTGCTCGGGCAGCCGGCCGCTCGATTGCTCGGCCACTCGATTGCCCGGTCACCCGGCTGCCCGGCTGCCCGATCACCCGGCCACCCGGCCGTTCAGCAGCTCGGCCGCTCGCGCACAGGGCCTCTCAGCCACTCGGCCACTGGACCGCTGGGCGACTGGACCGCTCGGCCGATTTGCCGCTCGGCTACTCGGCTACTCGGCTACTCGGCGAGTTCCTCCAAGAGCCTGGCCGTGGGCAGCCCCGCCCGCAGGTACTCCACGAACAGTTCGTTGTGCAGGGCCCAGGGCGAGCGCCGGGACCGTATCAGCCGGATGGCCGCGTCGGCCGAATGACCCAGGTCCGTCAACGTGTGGGCCACGACCAGGCCCGAGCGGTTGTAACCGCTGTAGCAGCGGACGAGCACCGTGAGGCCCTCGTCCAGCGCGTCTCCCGCTGCCTGCGCCAGCCGGATCACCCCGGCGAGCTGGGTCCCGTCCAGCGGACCGTCCGGGATGGGCCACACCTGGTGGCGCACGCCGGGATCGGGTCCGTGCCCCTGCCGGGCCCGCGTCAGCGTCTGGACGAGATCGAACTCGTCGCGCGCCACGGCGAGCCGCCGCTCTCCGCCGGGCCCCCGGAACTCGTGGCCGCCCATCCACAGGCCGGGCACGATCTCGCTCCACGGGCGGTCCGGAACCGGTACGTCGGGTTGCTTCCTGCGGGTCCGCAACGGCGCCTCCCCAAACGCGCTGCCCAGTGCTTGCCCACCTCGCGCCGGAGGCAACCGCCTTCTTGCCCCTGGAGCGCCCCTCCTGTTCCCATGGTCGTAGGGGTGATGGTGCATGAACGGACTGCGCGTCGTACCGACCCGGCGGCATGGTCGGGAGCGGCTCTACGTCCGCCTCGCGGACGGCAGCGACATAGCCTGGTACGACCGTGAGTCGGCCAGGGTCAACCTCATCGGGGACGACCGCAGGGAGGACGTCCTGAAAGCCCTCGGCCCCTTCCTCACGGGCCCGGTCACGGTGGGCCCGCCCCCGGTGCCGACCCCGGTGGAGCTGGCCCGTCTCTCCCTCCACCCGGACGACGACCTGGCCCCCAACCGCCCCGGCGAGGCCCTGGTGATCGACCTGGACCGCGACCCGCCCCCCGCCCACCGGCTCAGGACCGACCCGCGCCGCCATGCCCTGACGGCCGAACAGACGGTCGGCGAGGCGCTGGACCGTCTCGACGGCGCGGGCTGGCACACCCTGCACTCCGTCGCGCTGCCCGGCGGCGACCGCGTCCACCACCTGGCCATCGGCCCGGCCGGCCTGTTCGCGGTCCACGCCGTGTACGCCCGCAGGCAGCGGGTCCGGATCGCCGACCCGATGGTCGCCCTGGGCCGCCGCACCCCCGAGCCCCTGCTGCGCCGGGTGCGCGCCGAGGCCGACCGCGCCTCCCACGCCCTGACGGCCGAGGTCCACCCCGTGCTGGCCCTCGTGGGCCCGACGGACGTCTCCGTCACGGCGCCCCCGCGGGCGACCCGGATCCTGACCGACGCCGACCTCCCCGGCCTGGCCCGGCTGGGCGGCGTGCTCAAACCGGCGGACGTGGAAGCCCTGCACGCGATGGCGAGAGACCGGGGAACCTGGGCAAGGGTGTGATGAGGAAGAGGGTGTGAACGGGCGCCGTCCACGAGGCGCCCCACGCGCCCCACGGGTCCCACGCTTCAGGACGCAGCCCCGCCCTCCGGCACCGTCCCCGCCCGCCCCGCATCGGTCAGCGGCGCCAGCAGGTCGCCGAAGTCCTGCAACCGCGGTGCGACGTCGGACGCCATGAACGTGAGCGTCCCGGCCGACCGGCACTCCTCGACCTCCTCCCACGTCACCGGCGCCGACACGGTCGGCTCGGCCCGTGCCCGCAAGGTGTACGGAGCGGCCGTCGTCTTGCGCGCCGCGTTCTGACTCCAGTCGACGAACACCTTTCCCGGTCGCAGGCTCCGCGTCATCCGGTGCAGAGCCAGCCGCGGAGCGGCCCGTTCCGCCTCCACGGCCAGCTGTCTGGCGTACTCCGTGACCCGTTCGGACGACGCCCCCCGCACCGCCGCCAGCAGATGCAGCCCCTTCGAGCCGGACGTCTTCGGATACGCCTCGATACCGTCCGCCGCCAGCCGCTCCCGCAGCCACAGCGCGACCTCGCAGCACTCGACGACGGTCGCGGGCGCACCGGGGTCGAGGTCGAAGACGAGCCGGTCGGCGAGCTCCGGCCGCTGGATCACCCACTGGGGCGTATGGAACTCGGTGACGAGGTTCGCCGCCCAGACGAGGCTCGCCAGATCCTGCACCACGACCATCCGCGCCGGGCCCTCCGAACGCGGCACCTCGGCGGTGGTCACCCACTCCGGCGTCCCCGGCGGCACGTTCTTGGCGAAGAAGACCTGCCCGTCGGGCCCGTCGGGGTAGCGCAGGAAGGACAGCGGCCGGTCGCGCAGATGAGGCAGCAGGGCGTCGGCGACGGTCGCGTAGTAGTGCAGCACCTCGCCCTTGGTGAACCCGGTCGCCGGATACAGCACCTTCTCCAGATTGCTGAGCGCGAGCCGCCGCCCCTCCACCTCGGTGATCGGCGTCATACGATGAGAATCACATAAAACTGGTGCATAACGCTCACTCGGGAGGGTGCTGCACGTGCGATCCATCTGGAACGGCGCCATCTCGTTCGGCCTCGTCAGCATCCCGATCAAGCTGGTGAACGCCACCGAGAGCCACTCGATCTCCTTCCGTCAGATCCACACCGAGGACGGCGGCCGCATTCGCTATCGCAAGGTCTGCGAGCTGGAGGAGAAGGAGGTGAGCTCGGCCGAGATCGGCAAGGGGTACGAGGACGCGGACGGCACGATCATCCCGATCACCGACGAGGACCTCTCCCATCTGCCGCTCCCGACCGCGAAGACGATCGAGATCGTGGCCTTTGTCCCGGCCGACCGGATCGACCCGCTCCAGATGGACGCCGCCTACTACCTCCAGGCGGGCGGCGCCCCGGCGGCGAAGCCGTACACGCTGCTCAGGGAGGCCCTGAAGCGCAGCCGCAAGGTGGCCATCGCGAAGTACGCCCTTCGCGGCCGTGAACGCCTCGGCATGCTCCGCGTGGTCGGCGACGCGATCGCCATGCACGGCCTGCTCTGGCCGGACGAGGTCCGCGCGCCGGAAGGCGTCGCACCGGACACCTCCGTCACCGTCCGCGACAAGGAACTCGACCTCGCGGACGCCCTGATGGACACCCTCGGCGAGGTCGACCTCGACGACCTGCACGACGAGTACCGCGAGGCCGTCGAGGAGGTCGTGGCGGCGAAGGCGGCCGGTGAGACGCCGCGGGAAGCCCCGAGCGCGCCGTCCGGCGGCAAGGTGCTGGACCTGATGGCCGCCCTGGAGAAGAGCGTGCGGGCGGCGAAGGAGTCGCGGGGTGAGGAGCCGGAGCGGGCGGCGGACTCCGAGTCCGACTCCGATTCCGGCTCGGGCTCCGAATCCGGGTCTGCGTCGGGGTCTGCGTCTGCGTCGGGTGAGGCGAAGGTGAGTCGCCTGCCCCAGCGCAAGTCCGCCCGCGGCGCGCCCAAGCAGACCGGCGGCAAGAAATCGACGTCGGCGGCGAAGAAGACGGCGGCGGCCCCGAGGAAGTCGACCCAGGCGACGAGGAAGTCGACGTCCTCGAAGACCGCGACGGGAGCGAAGAGCTCGGCGAGCGCCAAGAGCACGACGAAGAAGACCGCCGCGAAGAAGACGGCGACGGCGAAGAAGACCCCGGCGAAGAAGACGGCGGCCCGCAAACGCACGGCCTGACCGGCTGGGCGGCCGGCCCGCGCGGCAGCGCCCGTGGCCGGGTCCGTGCCCGGCCCGCCACCCCGTGTTCCTGTCGGTGGCCGCCCTGACGGCCACCTGACGGCCACCTGACGGCCATCTTGACGGCCATCTTGACGGTTGTGATGTTACCGGTAACATCGACGCTCGTCGGAGCAGCAACCGCACCCCCACCGCTGTGGGCCGTCCGCCACTGGAGTCCGCGTGACCGACCACCCCACGGCACAGCGCACCCCGGCCGCCCACCCCCGGCCGACGGCCCCGCCCGGGCCGGCCGCCCCGCTCACCCCCGTCTTCACCACGACCGCGGTCGTGGCCTCCTGTGCGGGCTTCGTCCTCATAGGCGCCCTGCAAGCCCTCTACGGCCCTTCGATCCCGTCCCTCCGCGACCGGTTCGGCCTCTCGCCCTCCGCGGCGGGACTCGGCCTGAGCGCCCACTTCGTCGGCGGTGTCGTCGGAGTCCTCCTCTGCGACCGGCGCTACGGGCGCACGGGCAACCGTCAGATCCTGGGCTCCTCGTACCTCCTGATGGCGGCCGGAGCGGCGGGCTTCGCACTCGCGCCCCACTGGCCCGTCGCCCTCGTCTCGGCGTTCGTCGCGGGGCTCGGCTTCGGCGGCATCGACTATGGCCTCAACCAGCTCTTCTCCGTCGGCTTCGGACACCGTTCCACGGCGATGCTCAACATCCTCAACGCCCACTTCGGCATCGGAGCGATCCTCGGCCCCGCCCTCATCGGCGTGGTCGGATCCGAGCACTACCCAGCCCTCTTCCTGGCCTTCGCGCTCGCCAACCTCCCCCTGCTGCTCTGCCTGCGAGGCGTGAGAGACCACGTCCCGCACTCCACCGACGAGTCCGGCGCCGATCCCGAGTCCGGCCCCCATGTCCAGTCCGGCACCGATCCCGAGTCCCGCGGCCCCGAGGCCGGCGCCGCGGGCCGCGGGCCGGCGGACGCCGCCCTGCGCTCCGTCCTCGCCGTCTTCGTCACCCTCTACGTCCTGCACGTGGGCATAGAAGCGGGCGTGGGCGGCTGGGAGCCCACCCATCTGGAGACCGTCGGTTACGGCGCGGGCGCGGCCGCCACCGCGACCAGCGTGTACTGGCTGATGATGACCGTGGGCCGCTTCCTGGTCGCCCCGATCGCCCTGCGCTTCTCCGCCCAGGCCATCATCACGGTCTCCTGCGCCGGGATGACCGCGTGCCTGCTCCTGGCGGGAGTCCCCGACCTCGCCCCCTACGCCTACGCGGGCGTGGGCCTCTTCATCGCCCCGATCTTCCCCACCGGCCTGCCTTGGCTCAGCCGGGCCGCCCCGAGAGCACGCCGCGCCGGAGCGGTGGTCATCGCCGCGTCCATGCTGGGCGGTGTGGCAGCGGGCCCGGCGCTCGGCAGGACCATCGAGTGGTCCGGCGTCCGGGCCGTCCCCCTCATCCTCGCCGCGGTCTCGGCAGCCTGCCTGGCAGCCACCCTCTGGCTGATCCGCGCGACACGGAAGCACCGGACGTCCCCGTGAGAGCGAGGGCGCGGGAACGACCCACCCGCAACCGCCCTCGACCGGAACGGGTCCACACCGCATCGCGCCCGAACCCCACCTGAACTGCATCGCGCCCGAACCCCACCTGAACCGCACCCCACCCCACCCGAACCGCATCGCGCCGCACCCGAACCGAAGGGACCCCATGCCCGCCCTCACCACGACCTCCGACGGCTTCCTCCTCCACGGCGCCCCGTTCCGGATCATCTCCGGCGCCCTGCACTACTTCCGGGTCCACCCCGACCAGTGGACCGACCGCCTCCGCAAGGCCCGCCTCATGGGCCTGAACACGGTGGAGACGTACATCCCCTGGAACCTCCACCAGCCCGGACCCGGCACCCTCGTCCTGGACGGCCTCCTCGACCTGCCCCGCTTCCTCCGCCTGGCCGCCGCGGAGGGACTGCACGTCCTGCTGCGTCCCGGCCCCTTCATCTGCGCCGAGTGGGACGGCGGCGGCCTGCCCCACTGGCTCACGGCCCACCCCGACATGCGCCTGCGCAGCAGCGACCCCCGATTCACGGACGTCATCGACCGCTACCTCGACCTCCTCCTCCCGCCGCTCCTGCCGTACATGGCCGAGGCGGGCGGTCCGGTCATCGCCGTCCAGGTGGAGAACGAGTACGGCGCCTACGGCGACGACGCCGCCTACCTCAAGCATCTGGAGCAGTCCTTCCGCTCACGCGGCGTCGAGGAACTCCTCTTCACCTGCGACCAGACCGACGGCGACCACCTCGAGAACGGCACGCTCCCCGGCGTTCTGGCCACCGGCACCTTCGGCAGCCGCGTCGAGGCGTCGCTGCGGCGACTGCGTGAGGCGCAGCCCGAAGGCCCGCTCATGTGCTCCGAGTTCTGGATCGGCTGGTTCGACCACTGGGGCGGCCCGCACCACGGGAGGAACACCGAGGACGCCGCCGCCGACCTGGACCGGCTCCTCTCCGCGGGCGCGTCGGTCAACATCTACATGTTCCACGGCGGCACCAACTTCGGTCACACCAACGGCGCCAACCACCACCATGCCTTCGCCCCCACCGTCACGTCGTACGACTACGACGCCCCGCTCACCGAGAGCGGCGACCCGGGCCCGAAGTACCACGCCTTCCGTGAGGTCATAGCCCGCCACGCCCCTGTCCCCGACGAGCCTGCGCCCGCCCCGGCACCCAAACTCCCGCAGACCACAGTCGAGTTGACCCACCGGACCCCCCTCTTCTCCCTCGCCGGGAACCCCGTCCGGGCCGCGGATCCGCTCACCGCGGACGACCTGGGCCGACGGGCCGGATACACCCTGTACCGGACGACCGTCCCGGCCCACGGCCCCGGCCTCCTCCACTTCGCGGGCGGCGTGGGAGACCGGGCCCAGGTCTTCCTGGACGGCGCTCCCGTGGGCGTGCTGGAACGCGAGCGCTACGACGAGACGCTGCCCGTGCACGTCCCGCGCCCCGACGCCGTCCTGGAGGTGCTCGTGGAGAACATGGGCCGGGTCAACTACGGCCCGCGCATCGGCGTCCCCAAGGGCCTCCTGGGTCCCGTCGCCTTCAACGGCGCCCCCCTGCGAGGCTGGGACTGCCACGCCCTGCCGCTGGACCACGCCCTCGCCACGCCGGAACCCGCCGCCGAGGCCACCTCGACCGAGTCGCCCTGCGTCCAACCGGCCTTCCATCACGGCGAGTTCGAGGTGACGGACCCCGCCGACACGTTCCTCTCCCTCCCCGGCTGGACCAAGGGCGAGGCCTGGATCAACGACTTCCACCTGGGCCGCTACTGGAACCGCGGCCCGCAGCGCACCCTCTACGTGCCGGCCCCCGTCCTGCGCCCCGGCGTCAACGAACTGGTCCTCCTCGAACTGCACGGCACGACCGCCCTCCGGGCCCATCTCACGGACACCCCCGACCTGGGCCCGACCGGCCCCTGACCCACAACGCACCGCCGCCCACCCCTCCCACTGCCCGCGCCCCTCACCCTCCCCGTCCCGTTCCCCTCTCTCCGCCGCCCTCCCCGACTCTCCTTCGCCGTCCCGCGCCCTCGCCCGCCACCGGCCTATCCTGTGGGTCCGCCGGGCAGGGCAGGCCCGTCGGATCCGCGGTCGGGACCGGACTCGCCCGCGGACCACCCCAGGCCGAAGGAAGCACCCACCATGACCCCAGGCGCCGCCGACGGCCCGGCGACCAAGGGACGCAGCCGCCGCAACTTCGCGGGCGCCCGCCCGGTGATGGACGACGTCGCGAAACTGGCCGGCGTCTCCAAGCAGACGGTCTCCCGGGTGCTCAACGACCACCCGGCCGTCCGCGCCGAGACCAGGGAGGCCGTCCGTACGGCCATGCGCACGCTGGGCTACCGCCCCAGCAGCAGCGCTCGCTCGCTGGCCAGCGGCCGCACCCGCATGCTCGGCGTGATCTCGTTCGACGCCGCCCGCTACGGCCCCGCCTCCACGCTGACCGCGATCAACACGGCGGCGCAGGAGGCGGGCTACCTGGTGAGCTCCATCGCCCTGGACACGGCGGACCGGGACACGGTCGTGCGGGCCGCGGACCGGCTGTCGGCGGAGGGCGCGGACGGCGTGATCGCGATCGCCCCGCAGGTCAGGGTGGCCCGGGCGCTCGCCGAGGCCCGGCTGGACACCCCGCTGGTCGTCATGGACAACGACCTCGGGGACGGCACTCCCATGGTCACCTCCGACGCCCGCACCGGCGCCCGCAAGGCGACGCGGCACCTCCTCTCCCTCGGCCACCCCACGGTCCGGCACCTCGCGGGCCCGACGGGCTGGTCGTCGGCGGACCGAAGGGCGCAGAGCTGGCGCGACACCCTGAAAGCGGCCGGAGCGCAGATCCACGCCCCCCTCGTGGGCGACTGGAGCGCCGACTCCGGCTACGACCTCGGCCGCACACTGGCCAAGGACCCGACCCTCACCGCGGTCTTCGCGTCGAACGACCAGATGGCACTGGGCCTCCTTCGCGCCCTCCACGAGGCCGGACGCCGGGTCCCCGAGGACGTCAGCGTCGTCGGCTACGACGACATCCCGGAAGCCGCCCACTTCCTGCCGCCGCTGACCACGGTCCGCACGGACTTCACGGACATCGGCACCATCGCGCTGCGCATCCTGCTGGACCGGATGGACAGCCTGCCGCGGCCCGGTGAACCGCCCACGGCTGCCGTCCCCGCCCTGACCCTCGTCCCCGTCGAACTGAGAGTCCGCCACAGCACCACCACGCGCGCCGCCGCGAGCCCCACCACGAGAGGCTGACGAGCGCGGGCCGGAGCGCCGGTTCGGCCGACGAGGCCGAGTGATCGGGGCCGCAGCCTGTCCTGAAGCCCCCGAGTACGGCACTGTGTTCCCACGGGGGCGTCGGACATCTGAGAGCAGGGGGAAACGGCGTTGTGGGAGCAGGTCCCGGCTTTGCTGGGTGTGGTGGTCGGAGCGGCGAGTTCCTACGTGGCGACGAGCATCGCGGAGCGGAGCCGGTGGCGGCGAGGCCGAGCCGAGCGATGGGACGCGAAGCGACTGGACGCGTACGCGTCCTACGCCAACATCCTGAAGCAGCAGCTGAGCATCGCGCAGCGCATGGGCGCCACACGCGGCTTTCCGCACGCCGCGGACCCGCTCGATTTCGAACTGGGCATGACACAGCTCGCGGAGAACGAGGTGCGGCGGGCGGCCGAGTGGGAGTCCGTCCTCCTGATCGGAGACGCGGAAACGATCGGCGCGGCGCGTAAGTGGCACGAGGCGGTGTGGAACGTCGAGCTGTACGCGCGCGGCCTGAAGGACGGTCACGCAGGATGGACCAGAGCCGTCCAGCAGGTGAGCCGCGCGCGGGACGCCTTCTACGCGCTCGCCCGACGCGACCTGGACATAGCGGGCCCGCCCCCGCCGTCGGGCAACTGGCCTCGCGCCTGGCAACAGGAGGACGAGCCCGTCTAGACCGAGGGCGCCGCCACCCCGCCGGGTACGGAGGCTGTGAAGGCAGGCCCGTGACTAAGCGGGGTGAGCAGTGTTAGAAAGGCCAGATGGAAGACCGTTTTGCCCGAGATCGTCATATAGCGCGGCTGTGGTCACTGGTGCGGAAGAACACGCGAAGCGTCGCGGGGCAGATGTTCCTCATGCAGGTGGCCCTGGTGGTGCTGCTCGTGGCATTCGCCGTCTTCGCCCTGGTCCTGCAGTCGCAGCGGCACACCGACGCCGAGGCCAAACGAAGATCCATAGCCGTCGCGCAGACGTTCGCCCACTCCCCGGGCATTCTGTCCGCGCTGCAGGCCCCCCATCCCTCGAAGATCCTGCAACCGCTCACCGAGGCCGGACGCAAGTCCGCCGGCGTCGACTTCGTCGTGGTGATGGACACCAAGGGGATTCGTTACACCCACCCCCTGCCGGACCGGATCGGGAAGCGGTTCGTGGGGAAGATCGAGCCGTCGCTGGCGGGAAAGGTCTACACCGAAAGCGTGCACGGCCCCCTCGGGCAGGAAGTCCAGGCGACCGTGCCCATTCGGAACGCCCGGGGCCAGGTGGTGGCCCTCGTCTCCGCCGGGCTGAAGGTCAAGAACGTGACCGGTCTCGTCGAGCGGCAGATACCGATCATCCTGACCGCCGGGGCGGTCGCCCTCGGAGCGGCCACCGCCGCCACGGTGCTGGTCAGCAGGCGGCTGCGACGGCAGACCCACAGCCTGGCCCCGAACGAGATGGCCCGCATGTACCAGCACCACGACACGGTGCTGCACTCCGTGCGCGAAGGGGTGCTCATCGTCAACGACGAGGGGCGCCTGCTGCTGGCGAACGACGAGGCCAGGCGGCTCCTGGAACTGCCCCCGGAGGCGGAGGGGCAGCATGTGTCCCAGATGCCGTCCCTCGAACCCGAGATGATGTCGTTGCTCAGCTCCGGCCGCGAGGCCAACGACGAGGTGCACCTGGCCGGGCCACGGCTGCTGGTGGTCAACCAGCGGCTCACGGACCGCGGCGGAGGCCCCAAGGGCACCGTGGTGACCCTGCGCGACTCCACGGAGCTGCGGGCGGTGTCCGGCAGAGCCGAAGTCACCGGTGAGCGGCTGAAACTGCTCTACGACGCCGGACTGGGCATCGGCACCACACTGGACGTCGTCCGGACGGCCGACGAACTCGCCCGGATCGCCGTCCCGCGCTTCGCCGACTTCGTCACCGTCGACCTGGCCGACGCCGTGCTGCACGGCGAGGAACCGGCGAGCACGGCCAAGGGAATGAGACGTGTCGCCGTCTGCGGCATCCGCGACGACCAGCCGCTCTACGAGAAGGGCCGGCTGATCGACTTCCTGCCCTCCACGCCCCAGGCGCGCGGCTACGGCACCGGCCGCTCGGAACTGGTGCCCGACCTGTCCACCGCGGAGGGCTGGCATCTGCAGGACCCGGAACGCGCCGGGCAGATCGTGGACTACGGCATCCATTCGCTCATCACGGCTCCGATCCAGGCCCGCGGTGTCGTCCTGGGCATGGCCAACTTCTGGCGCTCCGAGGAGCACGACCCCTTCGACGAGGAGGAGCTCTCACTCGCTGAGGAACTGGTCGCCCGGGCCGCGGTCAGCATCGACAACGCCCGCAGGTACACGCGCGAGCACGCCCTGGCGGTCACCCTCCAGCGCAGCCTGCTGCCACGGGGCCTGCCCGAGCAGAGCGCCCTCGATGTCGGCTACCGGTACCTCCCGGCCCAGTCGGGTGTCAGCGGCGACTGGTTCGACGTGATCCCCCTGCCGGGCAGCCGCGTGGCGCTGGTCGTCGGGGACGTGGTCGGCCACGGCCTGCACGCCGCCGCGACCATGGGGCGGCTGCGCACCGCGGTGCACAACTTCTCCACGCTCGATCTGCCGCCCGATGAACTGCTGAGCCACCTGGACGACCTGGTCGGGCGCATCGACCAGGACGAGGCGGGCACGGACAGCCCGGCCGGCGTCGTGGGCGCCACCTGCCTGTACGCGATCTACGACCCTACGACGCGCCGCTGCACGGTGGCCCGCGCGGGCCACCTGGCGCCCGCGCTGGTCCATCTCGACGGACAGGTCACCTTTCTCGACCTGCCGCCGGGTCCGCCGCTGGGTCTCGGCGGCATGCCCTTCCAGGCCGCTGAACTGGAGATCGCCGAAGGCTCCCAGCTCGTCCTGTACACCGACGGTCTCATCGAGGACCGCAACCGCGACCTCGACGAGGGAATGGAACTCCTGCGCAAGGCCCTGGCGGGGCAGCCCGAGCGCGCGCCGGAGGAGAGCTGCCGGGCCGTGCTGGCAGCGCTGCTGCCCGAACGCCCCGCGGACGACGTGGCTCTGCTCATCGCCCGTACCCATGCGCTGCCGCCGGACCGGATCGCCGAGTGGGACGTGCAGCCCGATCCGGCCGCCGTCGCCGGGGTACGCGCAATGGCGACCGACAAGCTCGACGAGTGGGGGCTGTCCGAACTGGGCTTCAGCACGGAACTGGTGCTGAGCGAGCTCGTCACCAACGCCGTCCGCTACGGCTGCGGGCCGATCCACATGAGGCTGATTCACGACCGCGCGCTGATCTGCGAAGTCACTGACGGCAGCAGTACCTCGCCTCACCTGCGGTATGCCACGACGACCGACGAAGGCGGCCGGGGCCTGTTCCTGGTGTCGCAGTTGACCGAACGCTGGGGGACCCGCTACACCCCCCAGGGCAAGGTGATCTGGGCCGAGCAGGCGCTGCCGAAACCCTGAGACGCCATACGAGCCCGAGCCCGCGCCCGCGTCCTCTCCCGCGCCCGCGTCCTCTCCCGCGTAGCGCCGGCGCCCGCGTTCCTTCCGCGCGTCAGCCCGCGCCGCCCGGGTCGTCGAAGTTCTTGTATTTGTCGACCGGGAAGCCACCCGTGATGCCGGCCACCTGGCCCGCGTCACCGCCTGTGGGCCGGTAGTGGCCGCTGTCGTTCGTCCACTTCTCCAGGACGCCGTCGGTGAACACGGCCGTGCCCGCCCAGTACACGTGCCCGTCCCCGGCCTTCGTGGCCTTGGCGAGCGCGGAATGCCCCTCTTCGTGCTCGTTGCCGACCTGCGAGGCCATGATCTTGTCCGGCTTCCGGACGGGAATCACGAAGTTGTACTTGCCGTTCGCCGGCTCAGGGGCTCCGTACTGCTTGCGACCCTCGTGAGGCGCCGCGTAGTAGAGCATCGTCGAGAGGTCGAGGGAGAGCTTGTAGCGTCGGCCGTGGCGCTGCTGGACCAGCATCTCGTTGGCGAACGCGACCGTCCCCTCCGCGGGGAGGGGAAGCGACTTGTCCAGCTGGTCCTCCAGCTTGGCGGCCAGGGCGTCCTTGCCCTGGGACCGGAGCAGCCGGGCGGTCCGGGTCAAGGCCGCAGCGGACCTGGACGCCTCCATGTCCTCCCGGGTCGCCCGGTTGGTGCGCTGAACCGCGACGGCGCCGGTCGCGACACGCTGCACGTTGTGCCCGCAGCCCTGGCCGTGCCGGTGCTGCTCGACGTCGCCCGTCCGCCCGCCGGACGCGATCCTCTGGACGGGCGCGGGCCCCTGCATGACCCGGTCCGCAGTGTCGACGGCATGGCGTTCACCGGAGTCCTCCTCCCGCGAGATGCTCAGACCGGCGCCGTTGTCCACACCCGGGACGGGCCCCTCCATCTGGTCCCTGGTGTGCGCCAACTCGTGCGCCCAGTCCTTCCGGCTCATTCCGCCGCCGTCCACGATGCTCTGACCGGTGGTGAACGCCTTGGCCTCGACGAGGGCCGCCGCCTCCCGAGCGGCAGGTCCGTCATGCACCCTGACACCGCTGAAGTCCGCGCCGCCGAAGCGTGCCTCCATCTCGTTCCGCAAGCCGGGATCCAGCTGGCGTGCCGGGGAATCCAGGGCCTTGTCCACTGCGAGGCGCTGTATCTGAGCGTGGTCGGCTGACTCCTCCTCGCGGCCGGCGGACCCGCTCCCGCCGGCCGCGATACGTTGCAGGTGGGTCAACCAGGCGCCTGTCAGACCCGGACGAGACGTCCCGGCACGCGACGTGGGTGAGGAGTTCTCGCTCCTACGGGCGTGTCCGTGTCCTTGGTAGTGCACGCGAGTCCTCTCCGACAGCACGGGTTTTTCACCCCGTTGTAAGCCACCTGGAGGGTCGGGACAAGGTCCGTCCGGGCAGACCGCCCGCCCTTCGGGTGCGCGTTCAGACACACGGTGAGGCCCCCCGGCGCTCGGGTTCCGGTGGTCGTCGCAACACCCCGGTTCAAGGGGTGCGATGGACTTCGAGATCCGCAAGCACCGGTACCTGGTCCGCCACCCGTGCGGGGCGGAAGCCGGGATGCCGGCCCCGAAGGCGGACGGCGGGGAGTCCGGCGGTACGCCGGTCACGCCGTCGCAGGGCCGTCGTCCCGCCGGAACGGGGCGATGACCTCCCGAACGGCCTCCGCGGCCCCCCAGTCGTCGTCGCCGTGGGCGATGACGCTCAGCAGTTCCCGAAGATGGAAGAGCTTCATCCGGTCCCGCCAGCCGCCCTCGATCCCCGTGATCTCCTCGTACACGGCGAAGAAGCGGTCCGAGGCAGGCGGGCGCGGGGAGCACCACAGCATGCTGAGGTCGATCTCCGGCCAGTTGTAGGACACGGCGGGGTCGATGAGCGCGGGCGCGCCGTCGGCGGTGGCGACGATGTTCTCCTGCCACAGATCGCCGTGGGTCAGGCACGGGGGCCGGTCCGGCACGAGTTCGGGCAGGGCGGCGCAGAGCCGTTCCAGGGCCTGCCGCTCCGCGGCGTCGAAGGCCGCCTCGACCAGAGGTTCCGACAGCCAGCGCAGGATGCGCCGCTCCGCGAGGAACGCGTGCCCGTCGCTGTCCCACGTGTTCTCCTGACACAGCCGGCCCAGCCGTCCCGGACGGTGCCAGCCGAACCGCTCGGCGGTCGCGGAGGTGTGCAGGGCGGCGACGGCGTGGGCGAGCCGCTCCCAGAAACGCTCGTCGTCGCGGCGTGGCCACATCTTCTCCAGCACGAGCAGCCGGGGCGAGGCGCACAGCACCTCCGGCGTGATCACCCCGCCGGTCTCGCGAAGCTCCGTCAGGCCGGCGGCCTCGACGGGGAAAATGTCCCGGTCCGGCTCGAGAAGCGTTTTGGCGAATATCTGGGAATCATCCTCGAGAGTCACCAGACCTGCAATTGCGACCACTCCGCCGGTGGCTTTCCTCACCTCCCTGGCTGCGTATCCCGATTCCTTGAGACGCTTGATGAGTATCTCTTCGTCAGACACACGGAAATCACACCAAATTTTTCCCGGAGACGCCAGGGGATTCGCCCTTTCCGACCTGACCAGCGAGCCTGCCCCGCCTTGCTGCTCGCATCGAGTACGGGCACCTTCAACAGCGCGGCTGAACAACGCGGTTGAACAGGGGGCCCGGGCTACCGTTCGGGCCCACGAAGCGACTGCCAGGCATCAACACGCATCGGCGTCCCGAGTCGGTCGATCGCCTTCGGCTGGGTGCGCCTATCCCTCGAGCCAGGCCATGAAGCGCGTGCACTCGTCGCCGCACCGGTCGTGGGACTGGCCGCATTCGGCTGCTAGCGAATAGCGGTGGCGGGCTGGTGGGGAAGCATCCTCCTTCCATCGGCCCACGCCCGCTGAACACCGACGAGCGCGCAGCGCTTGAACGCGTTCTTTCGACGGAATTCGTTGCCGCGTCGCAACTGCGCAGTCAGCTGAACCGCGCAGAGGTGAGCGCCATCTGGAGCCCGGCTCCGTGAGCGTCTGCCTGCAGGTCCCGGAATCTTGCGGGCACGCGGCACTGCCGGGTGCCCGTAGAGGCACATGTCCATGACCCGTCCGGCGTCCACGTCGGCGAGAGCCTCGTGTGGGCGGACCGGGAGTCCTGACGGAAAGTCGCTCTTTGCCGCGAGGCTTGCGCATTTGGGCGAAGATTACATGTTCGAGTTAATCGAGCGAACTTGAGCGGAAGGGATGAGGGCCGTAAACCCCTGGAGTGCCCCAGAACGGGTCGACGGATCCTGGAAAGGTTGGCTGTGACAGTTCTCGGACTATGCAGAAGAGTTGCAGTGGTAACAGCAATGACTGTTGCCGCGGTCACCTCCACCGCTGGTATTTCGGCCGCACAGGCGGAAGCCCGTCAGGCGAATCCATGCAACTTCCGCGTGGACAGGGACAGCGCCTATCCCTATTTCATGTTCGCTCACTGGAACAACTGCACCGATCACAGGCAACTCGTTCATGTCGATCTCGCCTTCTGGCCTGATGAGGAGCGTTGCCTTCCGCCGGGAGACACTTTCCTCGGTGCGGCGGATCCACGTCTCCTGCCCATCTCGTTCGTCCGTAATGCCTGGCTTGTCCGGGACTGCTGAGGGATTCACACCCCCCGACACGGTCGTCGTGGGCGTGAGGCGGGATCTGGCAGCCGGAGAGGGCGCCGGTGGAAGGATGACCTGGGCGCCCTGACGAGAAGCAGAGGGGGGATGGTCTGGGATATGGCCTGGTCAAGACCGGTCTTGCGAACCGTTTCGATGAGCAGGACCGACCCGGCCCGGGAGACGGCCCGGCGGCCGTCGTCCTGGACGCGGACACGGGGGTAGGACCCGATAGGGTGCTTCACCTGGGAAGTGCCTCTGGCGTTGGCAGGAACAAGGACCTCAACAATCCCTCATTCCTGCTGTTCAGAGGCACTTTTTTGCTTTCCTGGCCGCCTGCCGGACAGCCCGCCTCGTGAAAGGGCGAGGCTGGACCAAGTCAGGTCAGGAGGTATGCCTTCAGGATCGTCACCGCGTAGGTGTTGCCGGTGGTGTCGGTCAGGGTGGATCTGAGGGAGACCGAGCGGGCGTTCTCCGGGTGGGTCAGGGTGAGGGTCCTTTTGCCGTGGGCGGTGGTCACCGGGGCGGGGGACCAGGTCTTGCCGGCGTCGTAGGAGACCTTCACCGTCAGGGATTCCAGGTGGGTGGCCGCCGGGCCCTGGAGGGAGAGGGGGATCGTGGTGCGGCGGCCTGCGAGGGCCGTGCCGGTCGGGGTCAGCTTCGGGTGGAAGCGGACCGTGGAGAGGGGCAGCGAGCCGGAGCCGGACGGGCTGGACGTGAAGGTCCAGGCCGCTGTCAGGCGGCTTGTGGTCGTGGCCACGCCCGGCGGGCGGGTCAGGTTCGTTCGGATCGTGTAGCGGGCCGGGACGGACGGGAGCTTCTCCACGGTCTGGCAGAGGTCTCCGTCGTCGTCGAGCAGGGTGCTGCCGTCCGCGGTGACCGTGGTGTGGCGTTTCGCCGTGGAGAAGGCGGGGTGTCCGCTCCCGTCGGCGAGGTCGGGGACGCACAGGTCCAGGGTGTCGCCGTCGCGCCGTGCGCCGTACTGGCCGCCGGTGATCGGGCTGAAGACACCGACGTTGTACGTGGCCGCGTAGGTCCGGCCCGCCTGGTACGACTTCGCGCTCTCCGTGCCGTAGAAGACGTCCTCGTCGTCTCCGGAGGCGTTTCGCTGGCCCAGGTTGGCCGTCCACTTGAAGCCCTTGGGCGTGGTGACGTAGATCTTCGCGGTCGTCGGCAGCGGGAAGGGGTCGCTCACCGTGCCCAGCGACAGGGTGGGGCCGCTCCACAGCACGTTGACGATGCCCGTGCGGTGTGCGACGGACGAGCCGAAGTTCCGCTTCAGCAGGGCCAGTTCGTTCATGCGCGTGGTGTGCCGATATCCGGTGGGGAAGCGGTCGGGCAGGTTGTGGAGCAGGTGGTAGGTGGTGCTGCCCTTCTGCCACAGGCCGCCGAGCTGCGTGCTGAGCCTCCCGGGAGGGGCGGTCGGTCCCAGGGTCGCGGTGCGCAGGTTCTTGAACGTTCCCCAGAACAGGGTGCTGTTGTGCGGCTCGCTCCCGGTGTCCCCGGCGCCCACGGCGAGGTTGAGCTGGCCGTCGGACATCTTCGCGCCCTGCGGCGCGGTGATCCGGACCGGCTTCGCCTTGCGCGCGTCGAGGACGACCGTGGTGTCCCCGGTCAGCGAGAGCCTCGGCCGGACCAGCGCGGAGGCGCCCCCGGCGTCGTCCAACACGGTGTCCACGACGTAGTCGCCGCGCGGGACCCGCACCCGGTACACGCCTTTGGAGATCTGCTCGGAGTCCGCGAGGTTCGTGGTCCAGTACGTGCCCGAGTACCCGAGGATCTCGGTCAGCGGAGCGCTCACGGGCTTGCCGCCGCGGTCGAGGAACTTCAGGGTGAGGTCGTACGCCTCGGCCTCGCGTACGACGCCGAAGGCGGTCCGTACGGCCGCGGGGTCGGCGCCGTTCCGCGCGGTGGCGAGCAGCGTGCCCGAGTAGGCGCCGTCCGCCGCCTCGACGCGGGTGTCCGCGGTGAGGTCGACGCCGGCGGTGCCGCCCGCCGGGACGGTGAGCTGAGTGGTGCTCAGCGTGAACATGCCTTCGGGGGACGTGCTGCCGCCGGGGCCGGTCGCGGTGGCCGTCAGGTCCAGGGTGACGGGGTGGTCGCCGTCGTTGCGGTAGGTGATGTGCTGGGTGACCGGCCGGTCGTCGGTGTGGGGCCACAGCTGCTTGCCGAAGGACACGGAGGTCTGTTCGCTCGCCACCGCCCCCTCCAGTGCCCTGGACACGTCGACCCGGCCCGTCCCCTGCTGGTAGCCGGTCGCGCCGGTGGTCGGGGTGGTGGACGCGGTGAGCGCCTGCTTGATCCGTGCGCCCGTCCAGTCGGGGTGCCGCTGGGCGAGGATCGCGGCCGCCCCCGCGACATGCGGCGTCGCCATCGACGTACCGGACATGGAGACGTAGCCGTCGGCGGCCGGGTCGCCCAAGTGACCGTGCGCCGCCCTCGCCGAGACGATGTCCACGCCCGGCGCCGTGAGGTCCGGTTTCAGCGCGCTGTCGGCGGTCGGGCCGATGCTGGAGAAGTCGGCGAGCCGGTCCTCGCCGTCGACGGCGCCCACGGTGAGCGCCGACTCCGCGGCCCCCGGGGAGCCGACGGTTCCCGCGCCGGGGCCCTCGTTGCCGGCCGCGGCGACGGTGAGCATGCCGGTGCTCTTCGAGAGGGCGTTCACCGCCGCCTCGACCGGGTCCTCCCCCGGGGTGTCCTCCTGGCCCAGGCTGAGGTTGGCCACCTTGGCGCCCTGCCCGGCGGCCCACTCCAGGCCGGCGATGACGCTGGAGTCGCTGCCCTCGCCGCTGTCGTCCAGCACCTTGGCGTCGAGGATCCCGGCACCGGGCGCGACGCCCTTGTACCGGCCGCCGGACCGTGCGCCCGAGCCCGCCAGCGTCGCGGCCACATGGGTGCCGTGGCCGGCCATGTCGTCGGTGCTGCCGGTGCCGGTGAAGTCCTTCGACGCCTTCACCGCCGAGGCGAGGTCCGGGTGTGTGGTGTCGACGCCGGTGTCCAGGACGGCGACCTTGACGCCCTTGCCGTCGTATCCGGCCGCCCAGGCGGCCGGGGCGCCGATCTGCGCGACGCCGCCGCCCGCCTCCCCGGCCTTCGCGCCGCCTTCGTCCGCCGACGCCTTGAACCGGCCGTCCAGCCAGACCCGCGCGACTCCCTTCCCCTCGGTGAGGGCCTGCCACATGTCGTCGGCCCCGGCCTTGGGCACGGTGATCGCGGCGCCCGCCACGCTGGGCAGCTCCCGGCGCACGGTGGCGTCCGCGTCCGCGACCAGTGACTTCTGGGTGCTCCTGCGCTGGGCGGACTTGCCCTCGTACGACACGATCAGCGGGAGCGTGCCGCGCCGGGTGTCGTCGTAGCCGGCGCGTATCAGGCCGCTGACGTCGAACAGCCGTTTGTCCAGGAGGCCTTGGCCGATCAGGGCTGCGGCGTCGGCGGGAACGACGTACTGATCGCTCCCGACGCCGCGCACGGACACCGGGACGTGCTCGCGGCCCGGTGCCCGCCGTACGCCCGTCACCCGGCCCCGGGCGTCCAGCCGGACCCGGTCGCCGGTGAGGAGGGTGACGTACCGGCCGGCCGCGGAGGCGGAGCCCGCGGTCCGCGCGCCGAGGGCGGAGCCGCCGGGCGCCGCGACGGTGGCGGTGTCCTGCGTCCGTAAGCCGAGGCCGGAGCCCGTGGCCGCCACCGAGACGCCCGTCATCAGCCCCGCCACCAGCAGGGCGGCCAGCGAGGCGCTTGTGGTTCTGTCGCGCATTCAGCTCGCCTGCCCGGGGAGCTGCTTGTTGGCGTCGACGACCGCGCGCTCGGTGATCGCGCTGGTGTGCGTGACGGTACCGACCTTGAGGGGATTGTCCGCCGTGGCCTTGACCACCACGATGCGCTCGCCGAGGAACCGCAGGGTCTTCTTGTCGAAGATCCACTCGATGCGCTCGCCGTTGCCGGAGTCCTCCCGCGCGATCGCGACCCCGTGCCGGCCCGTGGCGTCGACCGCGTCATCCACCGAGACGACGCCGGGGATCTTGGCCGCGGCCTTGTAGAGGGCGGCGCCGACCTCGGCGGGCGGGTAGCTCGCGTTCAGCAGATCGCCGATCGCGACGAAGGCGGCCTGGTCGCGCGGGACTTCGGGGTCCCGGACGGCGTCCGACTCGCGGTAGATCCGCTGGAGCAGCGCGTCGGGGTCGGTCGGCAGCCCGGCCAGGGCGTTGTAGGCGCCGCTGAACGGGGTGTCGCTCTTCAGGGTGATGCCCTTGTCGCTCGTCTTGCCGGCCTCGATCAGCCAACCGTCCCTGCCGTCGAGGGAGTTCCAGACCTGGCGGGAGTGCAGCTCGTCGCTGACCACCTCGCTCTTGTCGCCGACGGTCTTGATGTAGCTGTCGGCCACCTTCGAGGCGATGTAGATGTACTGGCCCTTGCGCGGGGTGGGCGCGGAGGTGTCGGCGGCGGCCAGGGAGATGCGTTCGAGGAGCTGGGGGGCGCCCTTGGCGTCGGCGACGCCGAACCTGGTGGTCAGTGCGGGGCCGGTGGCCAGGGCGGTCTTGCCGCCGTGGGTCCCGCCGCCGGTGAGGGCGAGGCCGCCCGCGACCGCGCCGGCCAGGGCGAAGGCCGCGGCGGGCAGGAGGATCGTACGGCGCAGGAACGGGTTGGAGCGCTTCACCGGCGCGACCGGAGAGGTGCCGGACGGACGGGAGGAGGTGCGGAGGTCTTCGTGGATCCGGGCCATCATCTGCTCCTTGTGGAACTGGTGGCGGCCCGCCGGCAGATCCCGCTCGGCGGAGGGCAGCAGACTCTGCGTCTCCGTCCACTCGGCCGGGTGGGGCCGGTGGGAGGGGCTGGCGTTCATCGGTTTCCTTCCTGTGCGGACCGGACCGCGTATCCGCGATCACCTGTTATCTGCCGGTTCATGCGGGTGGGTTCCCGTTTTTCTCCGAGCAGTTGCGCGTCGGCGAGCTTGCGCAGCTTGGCGCGGGCGCGGGAGAGGCGGGAGCGGACGGTGCCGACCGGGACACCGAGGGCACGGGCCGCCTCGGCGTACTCCATCCCCTCCCACAGGCACAGCGTCAGGACCTCACGCTCGGGGCGCTTGAGCAGGCTGAGGGCGGTGAGTGTGGCGTTGATACGGCGCCGGTCGTCCAGGCGCCCGGCGGTCTCCTCGGCGTGGTCCTCGACCCGTTCCTCGGCGGCGTACGCGGCGGCCGCGGCGCTCGCCGCGTTGCGGTAGCGGCGGTTGCTGCGGTGGTGGGAACGGGCGACGTTGGTGGCGACGCCCAGCAGCCACGGCCGCAGCGAGCCGCCCTCGGCCTCGACCGAGGCCCGGCGCCGCCACGCCTCCATGAAGGTCGTCGACATCACGTCCTCGGCCAGCGACCAGTCGGCGGTCAGCCGGAAGGCGTGGTTGTACACCGCGCGGGCGCACTCGTCGAAGAGTTCCGCGAAGGCGTCCGGATCTCCGTTTCGCACCCGGGTTCGCATATCTGTGGTCACGTCTTGAACTGACGCTCGGTGCGGGCGAGTTCCGGTGGGATACGTCACAGCCGTCGCTCAGGTCACCGGGGCGGTGACCGCACGAGGACTCGCCGGACGTGGCGGCCGCTCAGCCGCGCACCGCTCAGCCGCGCACCGCTCAGGCTGCGAGGCCCGAAAGCAAGGCACCCGATCTGATGCGGGACCCGGTCCGGGTGCTGCGCACGCCGGTCCCCACGAGAGCATGTTCGGGCGGTGAGTCAGTCGCGCCGCGAACTCAAAATGCCAAGGGCGGTGCCGAGGGTGGTGGAGGCAGTCAACGAGTGGGCCGCGCTTCTCAGGTCGTGCTCCCATCGTGAGAGCTCGTCGGGGCCGATCCATTCGCTGTAGTGCGCTGCGACGGAGAGGAACCGTGCTTCCTCATGGGTGCCGGCTGCGACCGCCATCGACAACCGGTCAGACACGTCCCCCGGGCTCAGCTCGCCTCTCGCGAGACCGAACGCGAGGCTTGCCAGTAGGCGTCGGCCGGCCGCCTTCTCGTCGGGAAGCGGTACGCCGAGTTCGTGCAGGGCCTGGACGTACAGCTCACGGATTTCTGTCGCGTCGCTCCTGCGCGACAGCCCGGCCAGCTCGCGCAAGGCAGGGGAATGTCATCCGCTGATGTCACTTCGCGGAGCGTCGACGCGTTGCCAGTCGTCGCAGCCTACGGCGGCGCTGTCCCGCTGCGCGTCGCTGAGCTCTCACGACGGCGACTGTCTGCGGATCACTGGTTAGGTCGTACTCGTGCAACAGGAGGGCGTCGTCATCCTCGGCGAGTAGGCACCGCATCGTGTCGATGTGACGCTCAGGCCTGGTGAGTGGCCGCTTCGATTCCAGCCAAGCGGCCAGACCGCCATCGGCCTGCGGCCGAAGGGTCGCACGGGTGTCGTTGGCTGTCGTCATCTGTCGCCGGCGGCCAGCCTCGGACGGCCCACAGGCGGCCCCGCAGGCGCCATCGCGTTCAGCACTCTGTTCCCCGCCCTGGGCCGTGACTACGGGGATCACGGTGACCACGGCGACTTCCGGGACGATTTCTCCGGGGGCCACCACGGTCACGGTTACTGATGCACCCCTACCACCAGTGATGCGGAGCGGGCCGGAGGCCGTGGGAACCGGCCCGCTCCGTCATGCGTCGACATGCATCCGGGCAGTCGGCGACCGCCGAAGGAGGAGGTATGCAGATAATCGCCTCAAAGGTGGACCAACCGGCCCATTGCGGTTCGCCGGGCGGGCCCGCTTCCCTGGAGGGAAGGAAGCACCGGGACTCGGGGCCGCGCAGGCTGGAGGTGACCGGAGTGCGAGACATCCGCGGCGGGCTGTCGCGCGCCGGCGAGATGTGCCGTCGTCCCCAGGTCCTGGTGGCGGCGCTGTCGCTCCTGCCGGTCCTGTTGCTGATGGGGGACCTGGTGACGCCCCCGGTGGTCCGCTTCGGGCCCATGATGGTGGCGGCCCCGGCCCTCGCGGCCATTTTCTGCACTCCTGCCGGAGTTCTCCAGGTGACTGCGGTAACCCTTCCCTGCGTGGTGGCGGCCTCCGCGCGGAACGGGCAGATCGGCACCGCGAATTTCCCGGTGCAGCTCGTCACCATCGGGCTGATCAGTGCGGCCGCCGTGGCGGCCAGCGCCGTGCGGGTGCGCAGGGAGCGGGAGCTCGCCAAGTCCCGGTGGGTGGCCGAGGTCACCCAGCGGGTGCTGCTGCACCCGCTGCCGCGCCGGGTCGGCCCGTTCGAGGTCGCGTCGTTGTACCAGGCGGCGGACGAGGAGTCCGCCATCGGCGGTGACTTCTACGCCGTCGCCCACCACGGTCAACGCACCCGGGTCCTCCTCGGTGACGTGCAGGGCAAGGGTCTCGCGTCCCTGGAGATGGTCAGCTGCGTGCTGAACAGCTTCCGGCAGTCGGCCCGGCACGGCAGCCCGCTGCCGGACGTCGTGCGGGAGCTGGGCGAGGCGTTCCACGAGGAGATCCAGGACCTGCGCGCGGCCGCGGAGTCGGGGTCCGGCTCGGGCAGCCAGTACGGGGAGGAGTCGTTCGTCACCGCGGTTGTGCTGGAACTCGCCGAGGACGGCCCCCTGCGCCTCGCGAACCTGGGGCACCCGGCGCCGCTGCTCCTCCAGGACGGCACCGTCACTCCGCTGGAGCCCACCGTGCCGGTGCCGCCGCTGGGTCTGGAGGAGCTGAACGGCGGGGAGCTGATCGTGGACCGGGCCGACTTCCCGCCCGGGTCCACACTCCTGCTCTACACCGACGGGGTGACCGAGGCCCGGGACGCGTCCGGAACCTTCTACCCGCTCGCCGAGCGGCTCCGGCGCTGGGCCGGCCTGCCACCGGAGCAGCTGGTGAAGGCCGTCCACCGCGACCTGCGCCAGTACGCGGGCTCCCGGCTCACCGACGACGTGGCCATGGTGGCGGTCCGGCGGACTCCCGCCGCCGTGCGCGCGTCCGGGGTGCACCGGGGCGAGCTGACGGAGGCGCGCAGGAGGGCTGCCTGAGCGGAGAGGACGTCGCCGGCAGACGAGAGGGCCCGCCGCACCTGCGTGCAGCGGGCCCTGGTCGTACCGTCCCGGCCACCGCTCAGCCGCCTCCACGAAGGCCACCATCAGCAGCCACACCACCGGTGCCGCTGGAGCGGCCAGGACCATAGCCTCGGACACCGAGGAGCCGTCCGGAGAGTGACGGCCCAGAGACGGCCCAGCGCCCCAAGGAAGGCCCCCTGAGCACGCCGAACGCGCTGGGGGGTGTCCCTATGTGGTTGTCAAGCCGCAGCTGCGGCGGGAGCTGGCTCGGGATGCCGGTAGTGGGTGCCGTTGCGCAGCATCGCGTAGAGGACGTCGCAGCGTCGGCGGGCCAGGCAGATCAGCGCGGCGTTGTGCTTCTTGCCGACGGTCGTGGCCCCGTCTGTGTCGATCCCGGCGAGTTTGCTGCCGCCCGGAAGGGAGACCGAGGTCTGCATACGTTGCTGGTCGCGCAACTCACGGCGCCGCTCCCTGCGACACTCGATCATGATCTTCGTGCCGCACAGCATCGTGACCACGGTTATCACCACCCCGATCACCATCCACATGCCGACTCCCTGTCCAGATGTCAAACCCGGCACCATCGTGGCGGGCTACCCACTATGCGCAGTTAGCTCGGCCCGGCATGACTTTACGCAGGTCAGCGGCGCAGTCGCCGTCGCAGAGCGCCACCGCTCGCCCTCGACCACCGCGAGCCAGCCGCGGTTTTCTCGCCACTCGTACCCCGATCAGTCGGGCACGGGGAGCGGCGTCGGTCAGGTCCAGGCTCGCCACGAGTACGTCGCACCGGCACCGACCGACAACCGCCGCCGCGACCGAGCCGGCAGGCCTGTGATCGACTCGTCCGCTCGGGCTTCGTGACCGCCGGGGGTGACCTGGGTGTCGTTGACCCAGGTGACCAGCACGTGTGCGGCGTCGTGCGCTTCCAACCACAACCGCAGGTACTTGACCTGCCTATATGCCTCATCGGCGGTGACCCGGCTGAACGGCACGTTCGCGGCGAACGCCCGCGCCGGCGTCGCCATGGGCTGCCGCGGCTTGGTCTTGAACTCGGTCCCCTGCGGAATCCCCGCCCGCCGGCACAAGGCGGGATCGGTGATCCAGGGCTCGGGCAAATACGGGTTCCCGGTCGATCAGCGCATGCCCACGAGTACGCGTATAGGCCAGGAACGGTCCCTGAGTACTGCAGCTGCACCCCGGCCGACATCCAGCCCCAGAGACCTGTTGTTGGGGCACATCCCTCGGCTAGTGAATACGCAGAGTGATGACCGAGAAGAGGAACTTCTCCTACCCACTGCCAACTATGCCGGTTTCAGACGGGCTGAGTTGGGTCGGGGGCTGGAAACGGAGCCCTCACAGGCCACCGCGCCAGTCCCCGACCCTACTGAACCTGGTCGACCCCAGTCAGCCTCAACCGCCTGCCACGGGCCTGGAGCCGATGGCCGCGCAGGCCGCCTTCTTTGTGGGGTAGCCGTCCGCCGGGTAGATCACCGGCCCGCCGAGTTCCGCATGGCCGTCGGTGGCGGAGGACTCGCCGCTGTCGGGCTGCGCGTTGGGGAAATAGCAGGCCGCGAACCGGGTCGGCCTTGGGGTCCGTGGCACTGTGCCCTGTGCCGGCTGGTTCCACATCCGGTCCCAGGACGCCGCGCAGGAACGCGCCGCGTCCTGCGGATCGAAATCCTTCATGGCTTTGAGCGGCAGCTGGCTCAGGTCCGCCTCGGGCGACAGCGTGCGAGCGCACATGACGTTGCGCCCGTCCTCGCCCCATGGCCCGAATGTGGCTACGGCAGCCGTGGTGGCGCCCCCGAGGAGGACGGCCGTGACCGCACCCACCATGAACAGGTGCCGGCGCCTCCCGGAACCGGCTGTGCCACGCGGCTGCTCGCTACGTCGCAGGACCTCCCGCAGGACGGCCTTGCCGTCTGCGGACGCTGCCCAGCCTTCGGTGCCGTCGGGGCGCAGGGCACGGATGGCGGCGAGGTCGGGCGCCTGGCTGTGCTGGGTGACGGTCTGCTTCATGCTGACTCCCGTTGGGTGAAGTAGGGCTGGGCAAGAGCGCCATGGACCGGCTGTGCATGGCCTGCACGGGGCAGCGCTGCCCTGAACCGTTTGCGCGCCCGGTGTAGGCGCACAGCGAAGGCAGTGGCCGTGCAGCCTGCGACCACGGCCGCCTGCTTGGCCGTCAAGCCGTACCAGGCGCTCAGCACGAGTACTTCCCGGTCCTGTTCGGAAAGCGCCGACAGCGCGGCGGCCACCTCGGCACGCGTCCCTATCGCGTCCCCGATCTCCGCAGCCCCTGTCCGGTCGGCCATCACCGCCAAGCGCTCGGTCAGTGCGCGGTGCCGCTGGTCGGACCGCACGCGGTTGGCGAGCAGCCGCCGGGCCGAGGCGAGCAGCCACGGCAGGGCATCATCGGGTACGGACCCGGACTTGCGCCAGGCCAGCACGAAGGTCTCCGACAGGATGTCCTGTGCTGTCTCCCGGTCCGTACGGTGCAGCAGATACGCCAGTACCCGATCAGCATGAGCCGTATAGAGAGCCTCCAAGGCCCGGTGTCCGGCCGGGTCCCCGTACTCCCCGGCGGTTGTTCGTCGTCGTCTCACGGCACCTCCATGTTCCGTCCATCAACGGCCGTCAACCGGGAGATGTACGGCCGGGCCGGATCTCTTACAGCCTCTGGCGCTTCAGGTTCGGGCCGTCTCGGCAGGCGTGACACGGAGCACGAGCCTGCCGTGAGTACACACCCCGCGCGAGTCGCCCGTGTGCGATCGCCGCCGGCTCCAGAGCGAAGGGGTCACCACCTCGCCCACCACCCATGGCCTGACCCTTGAGAGGTGCTCGCCAGGCGCCCTGCCCCACAGGCCCGGGGAAGATTCTGTTCGCGTTCTTTGCCGCGACGGCGGAGACCAAGCGGGTGCCCTGGAACTGTCCGGCGAGGGTCACCCGAGCCGACATGGCTGATTTCGGCCCGTCGCGATCGCCGATCGCATCGAGACGGACCCGGTGCACCGCCGACGCGGCCTGGGCCGCGCCATGATGGGCACTCCGGCGGAGGCCGCCGTGGTCCAGGGCGCCCGTACCGGTCTTCTCATCGCCAGTGAGGAAGGGCAGCGCCTCTACTCCTTCCTCGGCTGGCACCACGAAGCCGACGTCCTGATTGCCCGGGGCCGGTGGTTCCCTCCAACAGGTAGGACTGGCTCACTCCGGCCGATCCACCCTTACGTACGGCGTACTCCTGCGGATCCCGCCGAGCGAAGATGCCCAGATTTACTGCGATTGCCTGTTCCGGTCGTACTCCGGTTGGCCGCCGATCTCGGCCGCCCCACTGTCAGAGACCACCCGTAGGAAGGTGAAGCGCGCTGTCGTACGGGCCGGGCGGGATGTGGAGGGTGGCGGTGTCGTAGTCGCCGAAGCGCAGCACGTTGTCCCTGCGGTGCGGGCTGAGCGCGGCGATGTCGTCGGGGTTTACCTCCCGGCCTTGGGCGGCCATCTGGCGCAGGGTTTCGGCCATGTCGACGGTGGTGGAGAAGATGATGCTGCTGGCCATCAGGTCGAGGAACTTGACGGCCTTCTCCTGGAGTTCGGGAGCGCAGGTAGCCGTCTCCGCCGAAGTGCAGCCATTTCGTGTACCCGTTGTATGCCTCGGCCTTGTTCGTCGCCCTGGTGATCTGTTCCCGCAGCTGTGGGTCCGACAGGTAGCGGAGCAGAACGATCGTCCTGACGGCGCGGCCGACCTCGCGGAAGACCCGGTAGATCTGGTTCTTGCGGGAGTGGTTGTTCAGGCGCCGCAGGAGGGTGACGGAGGAAACGGTGCCTTCCCGGACCGACAGGCCGACCTGCATGAGGTCCTTCCAGCCGTTCTCGATGAGCTGCCAGTCGATGCAGGTGCGCGGGTCGGCGGAGAACAGCGTGTCGATATGCCGGTAACGCGCTCGCGGGTCGGGGCGGTGGAAGGTGAGGTCCTGGAAGTTGCGGATCCGCGGGAGCAGGTCGATGCCGAGCAGGTGGGCGAGCCCGAAGACCGGGAAGGACTGCCCCTGGGTGTCCACGTGTACGGTGCCCGGCCTGACTCCGACTCGTTCGCGAGCAGCGCGTCGATGAGGTAGACGGCCTCCCACACCCCACATGGGATGAACCGGGAGAAGAGCGCGACGTAGGTGTCGGAGACCAAGTGGTGCGCGATTCCGCCGTAGCCGCCGTAGCGGATAGAGGTCTCGGCGAGGAGGTTGTCGTTGACGGTGTCCATCATGGTGCCGTCCACCGCGGCCACCGACCCGTCACCCCACGCCGCGGTCAGGTCCAGGCCGGCGTGGGCGTTGACGACGTCGGCCCCGCACCGGTTGAGAACCGGGATGGTGAAGTGGCGCTTGGCGATCGCGCCGAGTTCGTGCGCGGCCACGCTGCCCCGCATGTGGCGCACCGCCTGGGCGGGGCCGAGCCCGGAGTCGTAGACGAAGGCGGTGGTCACGTAGCGCGGCAGGGGCTCCTTCAGCTTCGGCGCGCTGCCCGAGCGTGGGCCGGGCCGTTGCCACCAGTCCGTCCAGTGCGCCGCCCGCGCCAGATGTTCCAGCACGCTGCGGGCGGGAAGCCGCTCGGAGAGAGCTTCTTCCAGCTTCTCCGCGGAGGCAGTGCGCTCGCCTGCTCTGCGTAGGGCAAGGGAGGGGACGCCGGTGACCGGGTCGATGGTGAGGTCCTTGTGGTCCGGATACCCGGCGTCCACGGTCTCAGCGATCGTGGTGAGCCGCTCGCGCAGCCGAACGGTGAACTCGCTCGCGGTGGCCGGGAAGCCGGCCTGCTCGCAGAAGCCCGCGAGCTTGGGCTCGCACTGCTC
>NZ_BMTL01000019.1 GCF_014649655.1 Streptomyces humidus
TCAACTCGGCGATCTGCTGCAACGTCGCACCGATGTCCGACGTACGCGTCGTCGTCATCGACTGCACCGACACCGGCGCGTCCCCGCCGACCGCCACGGAGCCGACCTGGATCTGCCGGCTCTTGCGGCGCTCGGCGAGCTTGGTCGGAACGGACGGCATGCCGAGAGAAATCGCAGTCATCTGCTGTGCAACCCCAAGTCGTGGATCAAGGTCCAGGTCCCGTCTTCAGGCGGGTTCCAGGCTTCGAGATTACGGCACCGGGCGGGGCGGGAGCACGTCCGCACCCGGGAACCACCCGGGCGGGGCGCCCCTCGGTCGTCGAACCCCCGTGACGCGGGACGGCCCGGCACGAGGAGAGTGCCGGGCCGTCCCGGACCGCGGGCCGCGGGCCGCAGGGGGCGACGAGGAGCAGTCGCTACGAGATCTTCACCGGGTTGACCACGTCGGCGATCAGGACCAGCACGGTGAAGCAGATGAAGATGCCCGCCACCACGTACGCGACCGGCATCAGCTTCGCCACGTCGAACGGGCCCGGGTCCGGCCTGCGCAGGACCTTGGCCGTGTTGCGGCGCAGCGCCTCCCACAGGGCGCCCGCGATGTGCCCGCCGTCGAGCGGCAGCAGCGGGAGCATGTTGAACAGGAACAGGGAGAGGTTGAAGCCGGCCACGAGCATCACGGCCAGGGCGAGCTGCTGCGAGGCCGGGATGTCCAGGGTGAAGATCTCGCCGCCGACGCGGGCCGCGCCGACCACGCCCATGGGCGAGTCGGGCTCGCGGGGCGCGCCGTCGAAGGCCGCGTTCCACAGGGCCGGGATCTTGCCGGGCAGGGCGGTGAGGGAGTCGACGGCCTCGCCCACCCGGTCGGTCATCCAGGACACGGAGTCGCCGAAGTCCTGCTTGACGACGCCGGTGGCCGCGCTGAAGCCCAGGAATCCGGCCTTGACGTACTGGCCCTGGACGTACGCCCCGCTGGAGTCCTTCTTGGCGACCATATTGGTGGCGATCTTGGCGTGCAGGGTCAGTTCCTGGCCCTTGCGGTCGACGACGATGGCGACGTCCTTGCCGGCGCTGACCCGGATCAGGTCGGAGAGGGTGTCCCAGTCGTCGGTCCTCTCTCCGGCGAAGGAGACGATCCGGTCGCCCGGCTTCATGCCGGCGGCCGCGGCCGGGGAGGCCGGGTCGGACGGTTTGCACGCGTCACGGTTCTGGCTCTGCGCGATGACGCACGGGGAGACGGAGCTGACGCTGGTGGTCTGCTGGGAGATGCCGAAGCCCATCAGGACGGTGAGGAACAGCCCGATCGCGAGCACCAGGTTCATGAACGGTCCGGCGAACATCACGATGACGCGCTTCCATGGCTTGCGCGTGTAGAACATGCGCGTCTCGTCGCCCGGCTGCAGTTCCTCGTAGGCCGCCGAGCGGGCGTCCTCGATCATGCCGCGCCAGGGCGAGGTGGAGCGGGCCGTGATCCGGCCGTCGTCGCCCGGCGGGAACATGCCGATCATGCGGATGTAGCCGCCCAGCGGGATCGCTTTGACCCCGTACTCGGTGTCGCCCTTCTTGCGCGAGAAGACGGTCGGGCCGAAGCCGACCATGTACTGCGGGACCCGGATGCCGAAGAGCTTGGCCGTGGACAGGTGCCCCAGCTCGTGCCAGGCGATCGAGAACAGCAGCCCCGCCGCGAAGACGACTATGCCGAGGATCATCATCAGGGCTGTCATGCACGCGCCTCCGCGGTAGCCGTCAGTTCTTGGGCCCGGGCCCGTGCCCAGGTCTCCGCTTCGAGGACGTCCGACACGGTCAGTGAAGTTCCCGTCACCGGCGTGCCGTGCTCGTGCACGACCCGGGTGACGGTCTCCATGATGCCGTTGAACGACAGCGCGCCCCTGCGGAACGCCTCCACGCACTCCTCGTTCGCGGCATTGAACACCGCGGGGGCCGTGCCCGCGAGCTCGCCCACGTGCCGGGCGAGGCCCACCGAGGGGAAGGCCTCGTCGTCGAGGGGGTGGAACTCCCAGGTCGACGCGGTGCTCCAGTCGAAGGCGGGGGCGGCGTCCGGGACGCGCCCGGGCCAGCCGAGGCCGACGGCGATGGGCCCGCGCATGTCGGGGGGCGTCGCCTGCGCCAGTGTCGATCCGTCCGTGAACTCAACCATCGAGTGGACATACGACTGAGGGTGGACGACCACCTCAATGCGCGAGAAGGGAATGTCGTAGAGCAGGTGCGCCTCGATGACCTCCAGGCCCTTGTTGACGAGGGTCGCGGAGTTGATCGTGATCACCGGGCCCATGGACCAGGTGGGGTGGGCCAGCGCCTCCTCGACCGTCACGCCGGCCAGTTCCGCCTTCGTGCGGCCGCGGAAGGGGCCTCCGGAGGCGGTGACGACCAGCTTGCGGACGTCGGCCCGGGTGCCGGCGGCGAGGCACTGGAAGAGGGCCGCGTGCTCGGAGTCCACCGGGATGATCTGCCCCGGCTCGGCGAGCGCCTTGACCAGCGGGCCGCCGACGATGAGCGACTCCTTGTTGGCGAGCGCGAGCGTGCGGCCCGCCTCCAGGGCGGCGAGGGTGGGCGCGAGACCGATGGAGCCGGTGATGCCGTTCAGCACGGTGTGACAGTCGGAGGCGGCCAGCTCGGTGGCCGCGCCGGGGCCGGCGAGGATCTCGGGCAGCGGCTCTCCCGTGCCGTACTCGGCCGCCAGGGCCTCGCGCAGGGCGGGCACGACGTCCTCGCGGGCGACCGCGACGGTCCGTGCCCGCAGCCGGCGGGCCTGCTCGGCGAGGAGGGCGACCCGGCCGCCGTTGGCGGACAGGCCGGTCACCCGGAACCGGTCCGGGTTGCGCAGCACGAGGTCGATGGCCTGGGTCCCGATCGAACCGGTGGAACCGAGGATCACCACGTCCTTGGGGCCGTCGTCCACGACGGGGTCGTAGACGAGATGCGGATCGGCGAGGGGGGCTGGACTGTCGCTCATCCCCCCATTGTTGCCGCAACGGGGAGGCGGCAGGACAGGGCGTCCCCCGGAGGGACGCCCTGTGACCTGGCCGCCTGGCAACCGTGTTCGAAGGATCACCTGATCGGGCGGTGGACGTTTTCCCGCTCGCTGGGGCCCGGGGTCGCGTCGGCGATCCACGGAGCGTCTCCGGACAGGTCGACGACGCCCTGCTCCAGCCACTCGTAGACGCCCGCCATGACGCCCTGGACCACCTTGCGGTCCAGGTCGTCGGTGTTGTGCCACAGTCGCGTGAAGAGTTCGTCGACGCGGATGCGGGACTGCCGGCAGAACACGTCGGCGAGCTGGTAGGCCTCGCGCCCGTTCTCGCCGCGCGAGCGCAGCAGTTCGGCGCGCACACAGGCCGCGCTCATCGCGAACAGCTCCGCGCCGATGTCGACGATCCGGCCGAGGAAGCCCTGCTTGGTCTCCATCCGGCCCTGCCAGCGGGACATGGCGTAGAAGGTGGAGCGGGCGAGCTTGCGCGCGTGCCGCTCGACATGCCGCAGATGCGGCGACAGGTCGACGCCTGCGTGCTTGAACTCCCCGTACGAAGACGGCAGCTGTCCCGGCCCCGCGACCAGCTTCGGCAGCCACTTGGCGTAGAAGACACCGGCGTTCGCGCCCGCCTTCGCCTTGTCCTGGAGGGACTTGTCGGGGTCGATGAGGTCGCCGGCGACCGTGAGGTGGGCGTCGACGGCCTCACGCGCGATGAGGAGGTGCATGATCTCCGTCGAGCCCTCGAAGATCCGGTTGATCCGCAGGTCGCGCAGGACCTGTTCGGCGGGGACGGCCTTCTCGCCGCGCGCGGCGAGGGAGTCCGCGGTCTCGAAGCCGCGTCCGCCGCGGATCTGGACCAGCTCGTCGGCCATCCGCCAGCCCATCTCGGAGGCGAAGAGCTTGGCCAGCGCGCCCTCGATGCGGATGTCGTTGCGGTCCTCGTCGGCCATCTGCGAGGACAGGTCGAGGACCGCCTCCAGGGCGAAGGTGGTCGCCGCGATGAAGGAGATCTTCGCGCCGACCGCCTCGTGGTGGGCGATCGGCTTGCCCCACTGCTCACGGGCCGCCGACCACTCACGGGCGATCTTCAGAGACCACTTGCCGGCGGCCACGCAGGACGCGGGCAGGGAGAGCCGGCCCGTGTTGAGCGTGGTCAGGGCGATCTTCAGCCCGGCGCCCTCGGGGCCGACGCGGTGCGCGGCCGGGACCCGGACCCGGTGGAAGCGGGTGACGCCGTTCTCGATGCCGCGCAGGCCCATGAAGGCGTTGCGGTTCTCGACGGTGATCCCGGGCGAGTCCGCCTCGACGACGAAGGCGGTGATGCCGCCCTTGTGCCCCTCGCTCTTCGGGACCCGCGCCATCACCACCAGCAGGTCGGCGACCACGCCGTTGGTCGTCCACAGCTTCACCCCGTCGAGGACGTAGTCGTCCCCGTCCGGCACCGCGCTCGTCGCCAGCCGCGCCGGGTCGGAGCCGACGTCCGGCTCGGTGAGCAGGAAGGCGCTGATGTCGGTGGTGGCGCAGCGGGGCAGGAACTTCTGCTTCTGCTCGGGGGTGCCGAACATCTTCAGCGGCTGCGGCACGCCGATCGACTGGTGCGCCGAGAGCAGCACCCCGACGGCGGGGCTGGCCGAACCCACCAGGGCCAGGGCCTTGTTGTAGTAGACCTGGGTGAGGCCGAGGCCGCCGTACTTGGGGTCGATCTTCATGCCGAGGGCGCCGAGCTCCTTGAGCCCGCGCACGACCTCGTCGGGGATGCGGGCCTCGCGTTCGATGCGGGCCGCGTCCACCTGGGTCTCGCAGAAGTCGCGGAGCTTGGCCAGGAATGCCTCGCCGCGCCGGACGGCCTCGTCGGAGGGGACCGGGTGCGGGTGGACGAGGTCCAGGCGGAAGCGGCCCAGGAACAGTTCCTTGGCGAAGCTGGGCTTACGCCAGTCCTGCTCCCGGGCGGCCTCGGCGACCTGACGGGCCTCCTGCTCGGTGACGGTGGGTTTCTTGAGGGGTGGTGCGGACATGAGGCTCACCTCGCCGCGAATCGGGATCTCGGACCACATTGGTTACCGATGGGTGCTACCCGATCGTTGGTACCCGATCCGGGCCGAGCCGGCCACCCCACGCGCGTGCCTTCGAGCGGGCGCGAGGCGGGCGGCCGCGTCCCGGGAGCGGTGGCGCCCCGGCCCTCCACGGCGTCCTGGCGCCGGCCGCGCGGGCGCCGGCCGCGGCCGCGCGGCCTGCGCCGAACGAGTGGGGCGACTCCGCCGGCCGCTTCCCGTACTCTTCTCCACCAATCCCCCACAAGTCGCAGTCGAAGCGCTTCGACAACCTATGGACACCCACTCGCGCTAGAGCTACTGTCGAACCACCCTCACCCGCCCCTGTTCGCAATGCGCACTGTCGAAGCGCTTCACAAAACTTGGAGAGCTGGATGGTCACCCTCGCCGAGGTCGCCCAGCACGCCGGAGTCTCGGCGAGCACGGTGAGCTATGTCCTCAGTGGCAAGCGGTCCATCTCCACGACGACCAGGCAGCGCGTCGAACAGAGCATCCGCGAGCTCGGCTACCACCCGAACGCGGGCGCGCGCGCTCTGGCCAGCAGCAGGTCGAACATCATCGCGCTGATGATCCCGCTGCGCACCGACATCTACGTGCCGGTGATGATGGAGATCGCCATCGCGGTGGCCACCACGGCACGGACGCACGGGTACGACGTCCTGCTGCTCACCGGCGAGGAGGGGCCCGACGCGGTCCGCCGCGTCACCGGCAGCGGGCTCGCCGACGCGATGATCCTGATGGACGTCGAACTCGACGACGAGCGGCTGCCGCTGCTGCGCTCCACCGACCAGCCCTCCGTCCTGATCGGCCTGCCGGCCGACACCGCTGGGCTGACCTGCGTCGATCTGGATTTCGGGGCGACCGGCGCGCTGTGCGTGGAGCATCTGGCCACGCTCGGCCACCGGGACGTCGCCGTCATCGGCGAGGCCCCCGCGGTCTACGAACGGCACACCGGCTTCGCCGAGCGCACGCTCGACGGGCTGCGCCGCCGGGCGAAGGAGCTGGGCCTGCGGCTGCTGCACCGGCCGTGCGAGGGCGGGTACGACGCGATGGCCGCGACCCTGGCCCGGATCCTCGACGAACGTCCGGGCACCACCGGCTTCGTCGTGCAGAACGAGTCGGCGGTGGAGCCGCTGCTCGCGCTGCTGCGCCAGCAGGGCCGGGCCGTGCCGGAGGACGTCTCGGTGGTCGCGATCTGCCCCGACCAGGTCGCCGTCCAGGCCTCGGTGCGGCTGACCTCCGTCGCCATCCCGGCGCAGGAGATGGGCCGGCACGCGGTGGAACGCCTGGTCGCCAAGCTGGAGGGGCACGGCGGCGACGAGGTCGTGCTGATCGCGCCCGAGCTGACGGTCCGGGCGAGCACCGGACCGGCTCCCGTCGCCTCCTGAAAGACCCCCGCCGGACCGCTGCCGTGTCCTTGCCGGGGCACCGCCGTGTCTGCACTCCCAAGGAGCACTCCACTTGACCTTCACGGAGGAATCCCGATGAACCAGCCCGCCGGAAGCCGGCCTCAGGTCAGCCTCGCGCAGTCCTCCCCCACCGCCGGCACCTTCCGTGAGCAGGGCGGGGCGCTGGAGTGGAGCGGCCGCCAGGAGACCCTGCGCATCGAACCCTGGGGCCCGGACGCCGTCCGGGTGCGCGCCCGGCTCGGCGGGCCGATCCTGCCGGGCCTGCCGGGCGCGCTGCTCGACGAGCCGCCGGCCGCCGAGGCCACCGTCAAGACCGGCGTCGACGAGGCGCGGCTGACGGTCGGCGCGCTCACCGTGGAGGTGAACGCCGAGGGCCTGATCCGCTTTCTGCGCACGGACGACCGCACGGAGATCCTGGCCGAGGAGCGCGCCCACTTCTGGTGGCCGGGCTCGCGTCTGTACACGGCGGTCGGCCACGGCCATCACCGCCTGGAGCAGCGGTTCGCCGCGTACGAGGACGAGAAGCTGTACGGGCTGGGCCAGCACCAGCACGGGCGGCTCGACCAGAAGGGCCTGGTCCTCGACCTGGTCCAGCGCAACGCCGAGGTGGGCATCCCGGTGCTCACCTCCAGCCGCGGCTACACCCTGCTGTGGAACAACCCCGCGATCGGCCGGGTGGAGCTGGCCGGCAACGGCACCCGCTGGGTCGCGGACTCGGCCCGTCAGATCGACTACTGGATCACGGCCGGCTCCCCGGCCGACGCCCAGCGCCGCTACAGCGCGGTCACCGGCCGCACCCCGATGCTGCCGGAGTGGGCGGCCGGGTTCTGGCAGTGCAAGCTGCGCTACCGCACCCAGGACGAACTCCTCGACGTGGCACGGGAGTACAAGCGCCGGGGCCTGCCGCTGGACGCGATCGTCTGCGACTTCTTCCACTGGACGCACCTCGGCGAGTGGAAGTTCGACCCGAGCGAGTGGCCCGACCCGGCGGCGATGGTCCGCGAACTCGACGAGCTGGGCGTGAAGCTGGTGGTGTCGGTCTGGCCGTCGGTGTCCCCGCTGTCGGAGAACCATCCGGTGATGGAGCAGCGCGGATACTTCATCGGCACCGAGTACGGCCCGACGGCCCACGCCGACTGGCCGGACAAGGGGGTCGCCTCGACGGTCCAGGTGGCGTTCTACGACGCGACGAACCCCGAGGCCCGGGAATTCCTGTGGTCGAGGATCCGCGACAACTACCTGACCCCGTACGGCATCACGGCGTTCTGGCTGGACGCCTGCGAGCCCGAGCTGAAGCCCGGGTTCCAGGAGAACCTGCGGTACTGGGCGGGTCCGGGGCTGGAGGTCGGCAACATCTACCCGGCCGAGAACGCCCGCACCTTCCACGAGGGTCTGCGCGCGGCCGGCGAGGAGGAGATCGTCAGCCTGAACCGTTCGGCGTGGGCGGGCAGCCAGCGTTACGGCGCCGCCCTGTGGTCCGGTGACATCGGCACCGACTTCCCCACCCTGCGCCGGCAGATCGCGGCCGGCCTGAACACCGCGCTGTCGGGCATCCCGTGGTGGAACACCGACATCGGCGGCTTCCACGGCGGCGACCCGGACGACCCGCGGTACCGGGAGGTGATGGTCCGCTGGTTCCAGTTCGGCGCGCTGTCCCCGCTGATGCGTCTGCACGGCTTCCGCGACCCCGGGATGCCGCTGGGCCCGGACATGACGGGCGGCCCGAACGAGGTGTGGTCGTACGGCGAGGAGGCCGGGGCGGTCCTGGAGAAGTACCTGCGGCTGCGCGAGCGGCTCAAGCCGTACGTCCTGCGGGTGATGCGGGAGGCGCACGAGGAGGGCCTGCCGCCCATGCGGCCGCTGTTCCTGGAGTTTCCCGACGACCGGGCGGCCTGGTCGGTGGACGACTCCTACCTCTTCGGCCGGGACCTGCTCGTCGCCCCGGTGCTGACGGCGGGCGCCACGGCCCGCACGGCGTACCTGCCGGCGGGGGCGCGCTGGACCGACGCGTGGACGGGCGAGGTGTACGAGGGGGGTGCGGCCGTGACGGTCGACGCGCCGCTGGACCGGCTCCCGCTGTTCCTGCGCGACGGGGCGCGGCTGCCGGTGGCGGAGTAGCCTTCGCCCGGCGCGGGGCGAGGGCGGCGCGGGCGGGGCGATCGTACGCATGCGGTCGTCCCGCCCGACGCCACCCTCTGATCAGGTCAACTGCTGCTGACGGTGAGGTTGTTGGTGGTGAAGTTCAGGCCACCGGACGACGAGGTGATCTCGTAGCCGAACTGGAGGTCTCCGATGGTCTCGTTGCCGAACCATCCCTTGGTGTCCTTGATCCACTTGAGGATCGGCAGGATGTTCACCGTGCCGGAGGACGAGTTGGAGGTGCGGATGAAGGAGAACACCTCGTTGGCGCCGTTGTTGCCCTTGTAGACGGTCCAGGAGTGACCGCCGAGCGTGACGTTGCCCTGCGCGGAGCCGAGGGGGCCGACGGGTCCGGTCTTGTTGACCCAGAGCATGATCTCGTAGCGGTGCGCCGTGTCCCAGATGTCGTACGAGGTGTTGTACGCGCCGGACGACGGGACGGTGACGTTGTAGCTGCTGGAGAGCGAGCCGAGGGAGGTGATCGACTTGTTGATCACCTTCTTGGAGTCGGGGTACGACTTGATGCCGCCGGTGTTCGGGTGGTTGGCCCAGACGCCCCAGTTGGTGCCGGAGTTGGCCCAGACGCACTGGCTGCCGGCGCCGGAGCCCCAGATGTTGTTGTAGAGCGTGTAGCCGTTGAGGGTGGTGTTGCCCCACTGGTCGCAGGAGTTCCAGACGGCGGCCGAGGCGGGGGCGGAGGCGAGGCCGACGGTGGCGCCGAGCGCGAGGGCCGGGGCCAGCGTCGCCATGATGATCCTGCGGAGCGTGCGCGTTGCCATGGTGTCCCTTCCATGGGTGGGGGGAGATGCGGGATACGCGGTTTTTCCTGGGCTTCACCACGTCCCCGGGGTGAGGACGTGGTCTCCTCCGGAGGCCAGGCCGAGCGGCCGGGCGTCACCGGAGGAAGTCCGGACTTCTCTGCGGAGGCCGCGGTGCGGCCTGAGGACGGCCCGGACGCCCGGACGCGCGGGGTGCGCTGGGCCGGGATCCGCAGGCGCGGGATGCGCGGAGGTGAGGCGCGGACGCGCGGGGGCGGGGTGCGGGTGCGCGGAGGCGTCGGTCATGGGCGCAGCACCGCCGCCCCGTAGCGGCCCAGCGTGATCTCGTCGGTGACGGTCGTCCCGGTGAGCAGGTCGTGGTGGGCGCCGGGCAGCTCGACGGTCACCGGTTCGCGGCCGTGGTGGAGCAGGAACAGCAGGTCTCCCCGGCGCACGGCCTCCACACCGGGCGGGAGGCCCTCGAGGACGGGCCGCACGCCCGCGCCGGCGGCGACGCGCGCGAGCAGGTCCCGCAGAGCGTCCGGCTCGGGGAGGGTGGAGACGTACCAGGCGCGGTCCTTGTGCAGGACGGCGGGCAGCCGGTCGAGCTCCCCGCCCTTGTAGGCGCTGTCCACCGCGTCCTCGTCGGCTTCGAGCTCCTCCGACCACAGGGTCGCGTCGAACCCGTCGGTCGCGGCCGTCTCCCCCGGCTCCAGCGGCCACCACTCGTGCAGGGTGCGGATGCCGAACAGCTCGCGCAGCCGGGCGTCCATGCCGCCCGGCCGGATGCGGTCGTCCTCGTCGGCCACGCCGGTCAGGAAGCCGGCCACCAGGGCTCCGCCGCCGCGGACATGGGCGACCAGGTTGTCGATCGCCGCGTCCGTCATCGCGTAGAGCTGCGGGACGACGATCAGCCGGTAGCGGGTGAGGTCGTGTTCGGGGTGAGCGAAGTCGGTGGCGAGACCGGCCTCCCACAGGGCCCGGTGCCAGGCGTGCAGGATGTCCGCGTGGTCGACGTGGGCGGAGGGGCGGCCGTCCTGGGCGGCGGCCCACCAGGCATGCCAGTCGTGCAGGATCGCGACGTCCGCGTTGATGTGACTGCCCGTCACTTCTGCTCCGATGCGCGCCAGTTCGTTTCCGAGCTGTTTCACCTCCTGGAAGGTGCGGCCGTGCTCCCCCGCGTGGCCGACCATCCCGGAGTGGAACTTCTCGGCGCCCTGCCGGGACTGCCGCCACTGGAAGTAGCAGACGGCGTCCGCGCCTCGGGCCACGGCCTGCAGGGACCACAGCCGGTTGAGTCCGCGCGGTTTGGGATGGTTCACCCCGCGCCAGTTGACGGGCCCCGCCGCCTGCTCCATCAGCATCCAGGGGCCGCGGGCCTGGGAGCGGGTCAGGTCCTGGACCAGCGCGGCGTGCTGGGGTCCCAGCGGGTCGCGCGGGTCCGGGTAGAGGTCGACGGAGACGACGTCCTCCTCCTCGGCCCAGCGCCAGGCGTCCTGGCCGGCGAACATCGGCATGAAGTTGGTGGTGACCGGGATGTGCGGCGTGTGCCGGGCGACGATGTCCCGCTCGGCGAGGAAGCACTCCAGGAGCATGTCGGAGGTGAAGCGCCGGAAGTCCAGCACCTGGGCGGGGTTCTTCAGGTAGTGGGTGCGGCGGGCGGGGAGGATGCCTTCCCAGCTGTCGTAGCCCTGGCTCCAGAAGGCCGTGCCCCAGGCGGTGTTGAGGGCGTCGAGCGTGCCGTACCTGTCGCGCAGCCAGCGGCGGAAGGCGACGGCCGCCTCGTCGCCGTGGTCGGCGGTGCAGTACTCGTTGTTGATGTGCCACATCGTGAGGGCGGGGTGGCCGGCGTAGCGGGCGGCCAGGTCCTCGGTGATGGCCGCGGCGAGGCGCCGGTAGGTGGCGCTGGAGTGCGAGAAGTGCTGGCGGCCGCCCCACCACTCGACGTCTCCGTTCTCGTCCCGGGGGAGGGTGTCGGGGTGGATCCGGCCCAGCCAGGGGGGCGGGGCGGAGGTCGGGGTGGCGAGCACGACCCCGATGCCGCCCGCGTGCATCAGGTCCATCAGCGTGTCGAGCCAGCCGAACTCCCTTGCTCCGGGCTCGGGTTCGAGGCGGGCCCAGGAGAAGACGCCGAGGGTGACGGAGTTGACGCCGGCCTCCCGCATGAGCCGGACGTCCTCGTGCCAGGTCTCCTCGGGCCACTGCTCGGGGTTGTAGTCGCCGCCGAAGAGGATGCGGCCGCGGGTGACGTCGGCGAGGCGGGGGCGGTCGGCGGCCGCGGTGCCGGCGAGGACGGTACGGCGGGACGCGTGCATGGGGGTACCTCGGGGGTGAGTCGGGGACATGAGCTGCTGAGAGGGCGGGACACTCGCCCGCGCCCGCGGGACACTCGTCCGCACCGTCGGGGCGCCGCCGCGGAGGCGCGGGCGGCCGATGCGGCGCGCAGAGGGGGCGACTCCCCGCGGAAGGCCAGGCCGTGTCGGCTCGGTTCCGCGGCGGGGCGGCCACCTCGGGCCGGGAACGGCCCGCGGCCGGTCCGGCGCCCGACGGCGCCGCCGGGCCCGGACGTCACCCCTTCACGGCTCCCGTCAGCATCCCCTTCTTGAAGTGCTTCTGGACGAACGGCGAGAGCACGGCGACCGGCAGCAGGGCCATCACCATCACCGCCATCTGAACGGCCAGCCCGGACAGCTGACCGGTCTTGATGGCCTGGCCCAGGCCGACCGGCGCCTCCTGCTTCTGCACCAGCTGGATCATCACGTTCTGCAGCGGCATCATGTCCTGGTCGTTCAGGTAGAGCGAGGCGTTGAACCACGCGCTCCAGTACCCGACGGCGTAGAACAGGGTGATCACCGCGAGGACCGCGCGCGACAGGGGCATGACGATCTGCCACAGGATCCGGAAGTCACCGGCCCCGTCGATGCGGGCGCTGTCGGTGAGTTCCTGCGAGATGCCCATGAAGAAGCCGCGCAGGACGAGGATGTTGAAGACGCTGATCGCGCTCGGCAGGATCAGCGCGAGATAACTGTCCGTCAGGCCGAGCGACTGCACGAGCAGGTACGTCGGGATGAGACCGGCACTGAAGAACATCGTCGCGAGCAGGGCCAGCAGCAGCCAGCGGTGGCCCAGCGACCCCGTGCGGGACAGTCCGTAGGCGCACAGCACCGACACCGCCATCGAGAACAGCGTGCCGACCAGGGTGATCAGGACGCTGATCACCGCCGCCCGGGTCACCTGCCCGCCGCTCAGCAGCTCCTCGTAGGCGACGAAGGTGATGCCCTTGGGGATCATCACCAGGCCGCCCGCCTCGTCGATCGTCCGGCGGGAGGAGAGGCTGGTGACGACCACGATCCAGATGGGGAAGAGGATCCCCAGGCAGGCCAGCGCCAGGACGAGGCTCTTGCCCGCGAGGCCCGCCCTGCCGGGCTCCTCCTCCCAGGCCGGCCGGGGCGGGGCGGACCACGGGCCGCTCGTGCCCGCCGGTCTCCGCGCGGGCTTCTCCAGTGTCGTGCTCACTTCTTGTACACCCCCTGCTCGCCCATGAGATGGGCCACCTTGTTCGCGGCGAGGACCAGCCCGAGGCTGACGACGCCCTTGACCAGGCCGGCGGCGGCCGCGTAGCCGAAGTCCTGGTTGCGCACACCGTTCCACCAGACGAACGTGTCGAGGACCTCGGACGCGCCCGGCCCCACCGCGTCGCGCTGCAGCAGGATCTGTTCGAACCCGACCGTCAGCGCGTCGCCGACCCGCAGCACCAGCAGCAGGGCGATCACCGGGCGCAGGGCCGGGAGCGTCACGTGCCACATGCGGCGCCAGCGGCCGGCGCCGTCCATCGCCGCGGCCTCGTACAGGTCGGTCGGGACGGAGGCCAGGGCCGCGAGGAAGACGATGATCCCCCACCCCGCGTCCTTCCACACGCTCTCCGCAGTGATCAGGAACTTGAAGGTGCCGGGGTCGGTCATGATGTCGAGACCGTCGTAGCCGTGCTGCCGCAGCAGCTGGGAGAGCAGGCCCGCGCCGCCGAACAGCTGCTGGAAGACGGCGATGACCAGGACCCAGGAGAAGAAGTGCGGCAGATAGAGGATCGCCTGCGACAGCGCCCGCACCTTCGGCCTGACCACGCTGTTGATGAGCAGCGCGAGCACGATCGGGATGGGGAAGTACAGCACCAGCTGAAGGCTGAACAGCACCAGGGTGTTGCGGACCGCGTCCCAGAACGCCGAGTCCGCGAAGATCCGCTGGAAGTTGTCGAAGCCGACCCAGGGGCTGTGCAGGATCGAGACGATCCCGTTGTCGCTGACGTAGGGGTCGTAGTCCTGGAAGGCGACGACGTTGCCGAGGATCGGCACGTAGCTGAAGACCAGGACGAGGAGGACGGCCGGCAGGGTCATCAGGAGCAGGACCCGGTCGCGTCTGAAGCGCAGGCGCAGGCTCAGTCTTCCCGAGGGCGGTTTTCGCCGGGCGCCCTCCGCGCCGCCGGGCGCCGCCGGTGTGTTCGCCGTCTCGTCCGCCTCGGCGTCGCTCCGAGGCACCGTGCTGTGGGCCACGGCGTTCTCCTTGCCTCGCCGCCGGTCAGCTCGCCGCCGTGCCGTTGTCGTCGAGCAGCTTGCGGTACCAGTCGCGCAGCTTGTCGCCGCCCTTGCTCTTCCAGTCGGAGACCGCCTGCTGCATGTCGCTGATCTTCTTGCGGCCCCGGGTGATGTCGTCCTCGAGCTGCTCGAAGCCGTCGGAGAGGTTGGTGTACCGGGCCGGCTCGGTGATCTGCATGCCGTAGAAGGAGGACTTCCTGGTGAAGGAGCCCGCGCGCTGCTGCCACTCCACCTGTGCCTTGGCGACGGCGGGGAAGTCGGGGTGCGCGATGGTGGCGGCCGGGCTCGCGACCATGACGTACGCGTTCGACACCTCGTTGTTGCCCTTGTCGGTCTTGACCGGGACGCCGTCCTTGACCGTGTAGTGGGTGCCCTCCACACCGTAGTTGGTCATCATGTACTCCTTGGTGCCGTACGGAGCGGCGGTGACGTTGGCGACGGCCAGCACGTCACGGATGACCGACTCGGACGCCTTCTTGTTGACGAAGGCGAAGATGCCGGCGGGCTGTTCGGCCCACAGATGCGGGTCGCCGCCGTCGTGCGCAAAGACGTCCATGCCCCAGACCTTGAACTCGGGGTTCTGGGTGGCCTGTTCGGCGGTGCGGCCCCACCACTGGCTGATGTTGTTGGCGTAGATCAGGAACTCGCCGGCGGCGAACTTGGGGCCGGGGTCGGGGGCCGTCTTGCCCAGCTTGGCGTCGGGGTGCACGACGCCGGCGGCGAAGAGCTTGCGGGTCCACTCCAGCGCTTCCAGGTACTCGTCGGTCTCGACGCGGTTGACGAGCTTGCCGTCGACGAGGTTCCAGCCGAGGGGCTTCTCGCTGCCCGAGAAGACCCCGAACATCTGCCAGGCGGTCCACTTCATGTCCAGGCAGGCCCACCGCTTGGCCTTGGCGTCGGTGATCTCCTTGGCCAGCGCCATGAACTCGTCGGCGGAGCGCGGGACCGTGTACCCCTGCTTGTCGAAGATGTCCTTGCGGTACAGGGGCACGATGCCGGTGACGTACGGGGAGGGCTGCGGCAGGCCGAGCAGCCTGCCACCGAAGATCGAGCGCTGCCAGGCGTCGGTGGGGATCGCGGCGAGGTTCGGGTACTCCTTCACGGCGTCGCCGGAGAGGTAGGGGCCGAGGTCGGCGAACTTGCTGATGATCGCGCTGGGTATCCGGCCGGTCATGTTCCAGCCGGGGACGACCACCACGTCCGGGACGTCGCTGGAGGCGAGGACCGCGCCGAGCTTCTGGTCGTAGGTGTTGCCGTCCTGGTTCTGCCAGACGACGTCGACGCCGATGAGGGAGTTCATCCCCCGGTAGTAGGCGTTGTCGGCCTTGGGCGGCGACCCCCAGAACGGCGACATGACGGTGACCTTGCCGCCCTTGCCGAGCGCCTTGGGCACCGAGGTCTTGAGCGCGGCGAGATCGAGCTTGCCGGTGAAGCCCATCGCCGAGCCGTTCTTGGCCGGGATGTCCGGCGCCACCACGTTGCTCGCCATGTACGCCGGGAGGATCTTCTTCGCGTCCTTGCCCGACGTGGTGCCTTCGCGCGAGCCGCTGTCCGAGCCGCCGCATGCGGCCAGCAACGGCATCCCTCCCGCCGCCGCTGCGGTGGCGACCGCCGTGGAGGCGAGGAAGCTTCTCCGGCTGGGCCCGGAAGGACCTGAGGTGGGGGAAGCGGCGTTCGGCGTCATTGCGTCAACCCTTCGTGGCGCACCAGGACACCCGGCGGTGGCCGTCGGCTGCGGTGTCTCGAGTGGAACTGGCTGAGCTGAAGCGACAGGTTCGACCGGCGACGTCCGACGACGCCCAACAGCGCCCAACGGCGTCGAACTCAGTCGAAGCGCTTCGATGTTGCTGCGAGGTTAAGTGAACGTCCGGGGGTGCACAAGGGTCGCTCCCAAGATTCCTCCGAGGCGCGCGGGGTGACATGCGGGTAGGGCCCGCTTGAAATCAGCGTGAGGTTCTCTTGACATCCGTCCTCTCGCCGAATGAGCATCGAAGCGCTTCGAAAGAGTCTTCCCGGTCCACCGCAAAGGGATCCTCACCGTGACCGCACACCCGCCGCCCACGCCGCCCTTCCGCGATCCGCAGCTGCCGTTCGCGAAGCGCATCGACGACCTGCTGTCACGTCTGACCCCACAGGAGAAGGTCTCCTTCCTGCACCAGTTCGTACCCGCCGTCGAGCGGCTCGGCATCGCCGCGTTCCGCACCGGGCAGGAAGCGCTGCACGGTGTCGCGTGGATGGGCCCGGCGACGGTGTTCCCGCAGGCCGTGGGTCTCGCCGCGACCTGGGACACCGACCTGGTGCGCCGTGTCGGCGAGGCGGTGTCCAAGGAGGTCCGGGCGATGCGCGCCCGGGACGACCGCGTCGGCCTCAACGTCTGGTCGCCCACCGTCAACCTGCTGCGCCACCCCCTGTGGGGCCGCAACGAGGAGGGCTACTCCGAGGACCCGAAGCTCACCTCGGCCGTCGCCACCGCCTACACGCTCGGGCTGCGCGGCGATCACCCCACGTACTGGCGCACGGCCCCGGTCCTCAAGCACTGGCTGGCCCACAACAACGAGACCGGCCGGGACGTCACGTCGTCGTCGGTCCGCCCGCGCGTGCTGCACGAGTACGACCTGCGTGCCTTCCGCGAGACCGTGCAGGCGGGCGGGGTGGCCGGGGTGATGCCCGCGTACAACCTGGTCAACGGCCGCCCCAACCATGTCTCGCCGTATCTGCGCGAGCACCTGCGCACCTGGACCGGCGACGAGCTGCTGGTCTGCTCGGACGCGGGCGCGCCCTCCAACCTGGTGGACTCCGAGCACTACTTCGACACCCACGAGGAGGCGACGGCGGCGGCGCTGACAGCCGGCGTGGACAGCTTCACCGACCACGGCAGCGACGGCGGGACGATCACGGCCCGGGTCACCGGCGCCCTGGAGCAAGGCCTGCTGACGGAGGCGGACGTGGACACGGCGGTCCGCCGCCAGCTGTCGGTCCGGTTCCGCCTGGGCGAGTTCGACCCGCACCTCGACCCGCACGCGGGCACCGGCGCGTTCGACACCCCGGCCCACCGGGCGCTCGCCCGGGAGGCCGCCGAGCGGGCGGTCGTCCTGCTGCGCAACGACGGCGTGCTGCCGCTGGCCGACGGTACCCGGATCGCGGTGGTCGGCCTGCTCGCCGACGAGTGCAAGCTCGACTGGTACAGCGGCACGCTGATGCATCGCTCCACTCCGCTGGAGGGGCTGTACGAGCGGTTCGGCGCCGAGCGGGTCGGGTTCGCCGAGGGCGTGGACCGGGTGCGGCTGCGGACCTCCGCCGGAACGTTCCTGAAGGTCCCCGACGCTCCCGGGGCGGCGGCCGGGGCGCGCGGCGCCGAGGGCGCCCTCGACCCGGCGCTCCTCACCGGCCGCACGGACCTGCCGCCGCTGACCACGGACCCCGTCGGCACGGAGTTCGCGCTCGCCGACTGGGGCGAGGGGGTGCTCACGCTGCGCGCCCCCGACGGCTGCTATCTGTCGGTGGCCGAGGACGGGCGGCTGCGCGCCTCCGCCGACCAGCCCGGCGGCTGGATCGTGCAGGAGACGTTCCGCCTCGAACCACATGGAAAAGGTCACCTCCTGCTGCACGTGGGCACGGGTCGCCACGTCTGTGTCGCCGCCGACGGCGTGCAGGTTGCCGAGGCGGATCCCGAGGTCTTCGAGCTGGTCGTCGTCGAGCGGGGCGAGGACGCGGTGAGCCGGGCGGCCGCCGGGGCCGACGTGGTCGTGGTGGTGGCGGGCAACGACCCGCACATCAACGGCCGCGAGACCGAGGACCGCACGACGCTGCGGCTGCCGGCCCACCAGGAGCGGCTGCTGGCGGCCGCCCGGGCGGCGAACCCCCGCACGGTGCTGGCCCTGGTGTCGGCGTACCCCTACGCCTTCGAGCCGGGGCCGCTGTCCGCGGCGCTGTGGACCGCGCACGGCGGCCAGGCCGCGGGCGCCGCCCTGGCGCGGGTCCTGGCCGGCGACGTCTCCCCCGCCGGCCGCCTGCCCCAGACCTGGTACGCCGACGACGCCGACCTGCCCGACCTGCTCGACTACGACGTGATCGGGGCCCGGCAGACGTACCTCTACTTCGAGGGCGACCCGCTCTTCCCGTTCGGACACGGCCTGTCGTACACGTCGTTCTCCTACGACGGCCTGGCGCTGCGCGTCGAGGGCGGCTCGGTGCACGTGACGTTCACGGTCGCCAACACCGGTGCGACGACAGCCGACGAGGTCGCCCAGCTCTACGCCCGCGCCGTGGAGCCCTCGGTGGTCCGGCCGCGCCGCGAGCTGCTCGGTCACCGCCGGGTGCGGCTCGCGCCCGGCGAGAGGACCGAGCTGTCCTTCGAGGTCCCGCTGTCCGCGTTCGCGTTCTGGGACGTGGCCCACGACCGGTGGCGGCTGGAGTCCGGCCCCTACGACCTCCTGGTCGGCGCGTCCAGCGCGGACGTCCGGCTGCGCGGGACCGTCACCCTCGACGGCGAGCCGTCCGGCCCGCGCGAGGTCCTGGACGGCGGTCTGGCGGCCGTCGCCTTCGACGAGCAGAGCGGCTGCGAGATCGTCGACCGCACGAAGACGTCCGGCGACGCGGTGACGCCGGGCGCGGGCGGGACGGGCGAACTTCTCTACCGCGCCTGCGACTTCCGGTCCGGCACGACCGGCGTCACGGTCACGGTGGCCGGGCAGGGCACCGTCGAGGTCACGCCGGACGGCGGCGCGCCGGTCGTGCTCACCCTGGGCACACCCACGGCGGGCCCCTACGACTACGTCCGCGTCGAGGCCGCCTTCACCGCCGACGGCGTGCGCGACCTGCGCATCGGACTGCGCGGCCCACTGCGGCTCGCGCACGTCGGCTTCTCCGGCTGAGGGTCCGCGGGAGCCGACGCGAAGCGGCCCGGCACCGGAAGGCATCGGTGCCGGGCCGCTTCGGGCAAGCTATACGAAAACGGTTCCCATGAATCAGAGCGCGATGCCCGTCAGGACCAGCACCCGCTCGTAGGTGTAGTCGTCCATCGCGAACTTCACGCCCTCGCGGCCCACCCCGGACTGCTTGACGCCGCCGTACGGCATCTGGTCGGCGCGGTAGGAGGGCACGTCGCCGACGACGACGCCGCCGACCTCCAGCGCACGGTGGGCACGGAAGGCGACCTGGAGGTCGTGGGTGAACACGCCCGCCTGGAGGCCGTACTTGGAGGAGTTGACGGCCGCGAAGGCCTCGGCCTCGCCGTTCACCCGCTGCACCGTGAGCACCGGCCCGAAGACCTCCTCACGGGCGATCGTGGTGTCCGACGGCACCTCGGCCAGGACGGTCGGCGCGTAGGAGGCGCCGTCGCGCTTGCCGCCGGCCAGGAGCTTCGCGCCCGCGGCGACGGCCTCGTCGACCCAGGCCTCGACACGCTCGGCCGCGGCCTCGCTCACCAGCGGACCGACGTCCGTGGCGTCGTCGGCGGGGTCGCCGGTGACCTGGGCCTCGACGGCGGCGACGATGCGCGGCAGCAGCCGGTCGTAGACGGAGGCGTCCGCGACGACCCGCTGCACCGAGATGCAGGACTGGCCGCCCTGGTAGTTGGAGAACGTCGCGATGCGGGTGGCCGCCCAGTCGAGGTCGGCGTCGGAGGCGTAGTCCGCGAGGACCACGGCCGCGCCGTTGCCGCCCAGCTCCAGGGTGCAGTGCTTGCGCGGCACCGAGTCCATGATCGCGTAGCCGACCTGCTCGGAGCCCGTGAACGAGATGACCGGCAGCCGCTCGTCCTGGACGAGGGCGGGCATGCGGTCGTTGGCGACCGGCAGGATCGACCAGGAGCCGGCCGGCAGGTCCGTCTCGGCGAGCAGATCGCCGATGATCAGGCCGGACAGCGGGGTCGCGGGGGCGGGCTTGAGAATGATCGGCGCACCGGCCGCGATCGCCGGGGCGACCTTGTGGGCGCACAGGTTCAGCGGGAAGTTGAACGGCGCGATGCCGAGCACGACACCCTTGGGGAAGCGCCGGGTGAGGGCGAGCCGCCCCTGACCGCCGAGGTCGGTGTCCAGGCGCTGGGCCTCGCCGCCGTTGAAACGCCGGGCCTCCTCGGCGGCGAAGCGGAAGACCGACACGGCGCGGCCGACCTCGCCCCGCGCCCACTTGATCGGCTTGCCGTTCTCCGCGGAGATCAGCTGGGCGATCTCCTCGGTGCGCTCGGCGAGCCGCTTGCTGACATGGTCGAGAGCGGCGGCGCGCACATGGGCCGGGGTCGCGGCGAACTCGTCCCGGACGGCGTGGGCGGCGGCCACGGCCTCCTCGACCTGGGCGTCCGTCGGCACGCCGACCCGGGCGACGAGGCGGCCGTCCCAGGGCGAGGTGACGTCGAAGCCGTCCTCGCCGGTGACCTGGCGGCCGGCGAGCCAGAAGGCGTGGAGGGAAGTCATATGGGAGTCCCGGCCCTTCCGCTTAGGGGGTGTCCTGTGGTGTGTGTGCTCCACCGTAGGGGTGGGACGCCGACGGGTCGCTTGTCCGAGTCGTACGGGTGGACGACGGGTGTGCGCCGGTTTGGCGTGGTCGCCGCCCCGCCCCCCACCGAGCCTGTCCTGTCGCCGCTCCGGGCCTGCTCCCGGGCCTGCTCCCGGGCCTGCTCCCGGATCCGGTTCCTGACCCGGTTCCGGATCCCGCTCCGGATCCCACTCCCGCTCCAGGAAGAGCCGCAGCGCACCGAGCAGCACCGCGCCCAGGCACCAGCTCGCCACGACGTCCAGCGGCCAGTGGTAGCCCCGCCGGACCAGTCCCGCGGAGACGGCCAGAACGAGGAGCGCGCCCGTGGCGACGGCGGCCCGGCGGGCGGGCGCGGTACGCAGCCACGGCAGCAGGACCAGTACCGCGGAACCGTAGGCGACGACCGCCGTCGCGGTGTGCCCGGAGGGGTAGTAGCCGGTGGCAGGCGGCACAGCGGGCGTACCGGGCCGGCCGGTCCACTCCTTCAGGGGGACGACGATCAGCGGCACCAGCGCCATCAGGCACAGGGCGGCGACGGGCGGCACCCACCACCGCGCACCGCCCGCGCATCTGCCCCGCCACGCAGCCCAGCCCGCGACCAGCACCAGGACGGGCAACGCGACCTGCACGTTCCCCAGGTCGGCCAGCAGCTCGCCGGCCCGGCCGGGCCGGACCAGGGCGTGACTGAGACGCTCGTCCGGACCCAGGAGCGGCCCGTCGACGGCCACCTGCCAGGTGACCAGCGCGAAGAGGACGGCGGGCGGCAGGAGGCCGAGGAGGGCGCGGCTCGGGCGGGACGGCATGGGTCCCAGCTTCTCAGCGGCGGCCGCACGACGGAGAACCGGCGGAGAACCCGACGGAGAACCGCCGGATCGAAGCCGCCCGGAACAGACCCGGACCGGACCGGACCAAAACACGAACAGGAAGAGGAACAGGAAACGAAAAGGACCCCGGATCGCGTCCGGGGTCCGTCTTTCGTGGTCCGCACCAGAGAAGGAGGTCGGCCACCCCGGAACAGGGGGGGTGGTTCCGGGGTGGCCGTCCGGACCGGATCGTCGGCCGCCCCGGGGGGTTTGGGGCGGACGACCGTCCGATCGGTGTGGAGACTCCGAAGCCGGAAGCTCCGGTTGTGTGCGCGAGGGCACGACCAGGTCGAAGCTGGGGAGGCCCCGGCCCGGTGTCCGTCCACAGTCCCCTGTGGACGGGGTGTATCTCTCATCTGGGGAGAACCTACGGCAGCGACGGCCGGCAGGACAGGCCATGTCCCGTCCCGCCATCCTCCCCGCACACGTTCTTCACACGCTGTGCGGCGCCGCGGAACTCAGCTGTGCGGCACCCCGGCTCAGATGCGCGCGAAAGCCTGCTCGATGATGTCGAGCCCCTCGTTCAGCAGGTCGTCGCCGATGACCAGCGGCGGCAGGAAGCGCAGCACGTTGCCGTAGGTGCCGCAGGTCAGGACAAGCAGGCCCTCCTGGTGGCAGGCCTTGGCGAGGGCGGCGGTGGCCTCGGGGTTCGGCTCCTTCGTCGTGCGGTCCTTGACCAGCTCGACCGCGATCATCGCGCCGCGCCCGCGGACGTCGCCGATGACGTCGAACTTCTCGGCCATGGCCGTCAGACGGCCCTTCATGACGGCCTCGATGTGCTTGGCCCGGGCGTTGAGGTCGAGCTCCTTCATCGTCTCGATCGCGCCGAGCGCGCCCGCGCAGGCGACGGGGTTGCCGCCGTAGGTGCCGCCCAGGCCGCCCGCGTGCGCGGCGTCCATGATCTCGGCGCGGCCGGTCACGGCGGCGAGCGGCAGCCCGCCCGCGATGCCCTTGGCCGTGGTGATCAGGTCCGGGACGATGCCCTCGTCCTCGCAGGCGAACCACTGGCCGGTGCGGCAGAAGCCGGACTGGATCTCGTCGGCGACGAAGACGATGCCGTTGGCGGACGCGAACTCGCTGATGGCCGGAAGGAAGCCCTTGGCGGGCTCGATGAAGCCGCCCTCGCCGAGCACCGGCTCGATGATGATCGCGGCCACGTTGTCCGCGCCGACCTGCTTGGTGATCTCGTCGATGGCCTGCGCCGCGGCCTCGTGGCCCGCGTTCTCGGCGCCCGTGGGCCAGCGGTAGCCGTAGGCGACCGGGACGCGGTAGACCTCGGGGGCGAACGGACCGAAGCCGTGCTTGTACGGCATGTTCTTCGCCGTCAGCGCCATGGTGAGGTTGGTCCGGCCGTGGTAGCCGTGGTCGAAGACGACGACGGCCTGGCGCTTGGTGTACGCACGCGCGATCTTGACGGCGTTCTCGACGGCCTCGGCGCCGGAGTTGAACAGCGCGGACTTCTTGGCGTGGTCGCCCGGGGTGAGTTCGGCGAGGGCCTCGGCGACCGCCACGTAGCCCTCGTAGGGGGTGACCATGAAACAGGTGTGGGTGAAGTCGGCGAGCTGGGCGGTGGCCCGGCGCACCACGGCCTCGGCGGACGCGCCGACGGAGGTCACCGCGATGCCGGAGCCGAAGTCGATCAGACGGTTGCCGTCGACGTCCTCGATGATGCCGCCGCCCGCGCGCGTGGTGAAGACGGGGAGCACCGAGCCCACGCCGGCCGCCACCGCGGCGGTACGGCGGGCCTGCAGCTCCTGCGACTTCGGGCCGGGGATGGCGGTGACGACGCGGCGCTCCTGCGGAAGGGCGGTCATGACGGCTCCTGTGGTTCTGCGAACGGTGCTTTGCGGACGCTTTCCTTCTCTTCCCGCAGGCTAGGACGACGGGCTGAGGGTGGGCATGCTCCATGTGGGCGGTGTCGCGCGGACGGGTTGTCCGTCATGGACAGTGCCGGCGGGAGGCCGTCCCCGCGGGCCCGGCCGCGTAAGCGGTGAACTCCCGTTGCGGGCGCGTTAGATTGACTCGCTGATGACAGAGGGAACAGCTGGTCGGGGGGCAGGGTCGATGGACAGCGACGGGACGCAGGACGCGCGGGGCACTCATGCGAATCCCGTGCCGCGCCCGGCGGGGCCCGCGCACCCGCCCACGCACCCGCCGTCGGCGCCGCCGCGGCCGGCCCGCCCCCCGGGCGTGCCGCCGGCCGCCGAGCACGCGCCGCGGGCCGCGTCCGCAGTCGCTGCCTGGCTCGACGAGGCCCGGCCGGCGGCCAGGCCGGGGATCTGGCGGTTCGGGCACCGGCCGTCGAAGCCGCCGCGGGAGTCGGAGCGGCTCGCGCCGGTGACGGTCGTGGGGATGCTGGTCCCGCTGGTGGTCGCGCTGGTGCTGTGGTCGCTGTGGCGGCGGGGCGCCCTGCCCTACCAGTTCACCCTGCTGCGGCTGTTCACTCCGGGCGACTGGTGGTGGGGCGGCACGATCGCCTCCCCCAAGACCATGGACGGCGCCGAGGCGCGGGTGGTCTACGACGGAGTCTTCTTCGCCGTCCTGCTGTACGCCATGGGCCGGCTGGGCAGCTGGCCGCATGTCGTGCGGCACTTCGTCGGGCGCCGGCCGCAGCCCGCGCGGGCCCTGATCGCCCTGCTGGGCGCCCTGGCCGCGCTGAGCTTCGTCTTCCCCGAGGCCTTCGGCGTCGGCTGGGACGCGCTGCCCGTCGTCGACCCGCTGTTCTCGCTCATCGTGCTGATCTCCGGCGGGTACGAGCTCTTCGCCTCCCCCCTGTTCACGAACGCGCTGTACGCCGTGATCACGCTGCTGGTGGTCTGGCCCTTCGCGCGGGTCGGGGGCTGGCTGCCGTACGCGAAGGAGCGGCTCGCGGCCCGGCGGGCCGGCCCCGGACAGGGCGCGCGCCCGGCCGAGCGGCCCCGCTCGCAGTGGCCCGAGCTGCGTGACGCCGGGCAGTACGAGGCGGCCGACCTCCTCACCGGCGAGGTCGCCGCCGGCCGGATGAACGACGTGGACTGCGTGCGGGTGCGCCAGGCGTGGAGCGCGGGGCTCGGGGACTTCCGGGAGACCGTGCTGCGCCAGGGCGGCGCGGCCTGGACGCACCCCTCCGGCGACCGCGACCTGCCCCGGCGCGGCGCCCGCCACGACCTGCTCGCCGGACAGGTGCGGATCGGCCGCTGGGTGGCCGCCGAGCGCACTCCGCCCGTCTATCACGACGCGGGCGCCGCGCTCGGCCCGGATCTGCTGGGCACGTCGCTGCTGGCCGTCGGGCCGTCCGGCTCGGGCAAGACGCGCACCCTGACCGAGCCGCTGACCGAGGCGCTGGCCCTGCAGGCGCTGACCGGGACGTGCGCCGTGGTCGCGGTGTCCTCGCCCGGCAGCGGCCCGCTCGGCTCCGACTCCTCCTTCGACGTGATCGTCCGGATCGGCGACCCGGCGTCGGTGCACGATCTGGACCCGTACGCGGGCTGCGACGATCCGGACGAGGCCGCCGCCCTCCTCGCCGAGGGGCTGGCCGGCGACCTCGACTCGGTGAGCGCTCAGAGCGCGGCCACGGCGCTCGCCCAGCTGCTCGGCCCCTACCGCGCCGCGCACGGGCGCTTCCCCGCCCTCGCCGAGCTGCGCGAGCTGCTGGAGGGCGAGCCCGGCGCGCTGTCGGCGCTGCGCGAGGCGGTGGCCGGGGACGAGGTGATGCGGCGCGAGCTGCAGGCGCGTATCCGGCAGACGGGTGCGCCGGGCGACCCCGGCCGTGCCCTGGCCGACCGGCTGGCGCTGCTGAGCCGGCCCGTGTTCGCGGGGTTCTTCGGCGCGGACGGCGACGCGCACCGGACGTTCTCGCTGCGCGCCGTCGCCCACCACCCGCTCCGGGTGCGGATCGACCTGCCCGAGCGCGGCCACGAGGAGGCCGCCCGGCTGATCACCCGGCTGGTCCTCGCGCAGTTCCACGCCGTCGTCCGGGAGCGGCACGACCACTTCGCCTGTCTCGTCCTGGACGACGCGACGGGGGCCGTCACCGACGGGTCGGTGCGCCGGCTGCAGCGGCTGCGCTCGCAGAACGCGGGCGTGGTGCTCGCGCTGCGCACGATCGGCGACGTCCCGGAGGCCCTGCACGGGCCGCTGTACGGGGCCGTCGGCTGCCGGATGGCGTTCTCCGGGATCACCACCTGGGACGGCGGCAGGTTCGCGCAGACCTGGGGCACCGAGTGGGTGGAGACCACGGAGGTCGCCAAGCACACCGTGTTCGCCGACCAGCCGATGACCCGCGCCATCCACGCGCTGCGCAAGCTGGTGACCGGGAACGCGGTGACCACGGACGCGGTGACCGTGCGCCAGGTCGAGCGGGAGCGGTGGTCGGCGTCACGGCTGGCGCACGAGGTCCCGCCCGGACACGCGGTGCTGTCCCTGACCAGCGTGGGAGGCGAGCACACGCCGCCGCTGCTGGTGGATCTGCGCGGCTGAGCGGCGCCCCACGGGCCCTTACGGTGAGGCAGAATCGGTACAGGCCCTTCATACGATGCGGCCAAAAGATCATCTCGCCGATCGATCGCCTCCTCGACCTGAAGGCCCCATGCCTCCCACGCTCGCCTCGCTCGTCCACCACTCCGCGCTCAAGCTGACCGTACGGGCCGGCGGGGGCCGCCTGGACGTGCCGGTGCGGTGGGCGCACGTCAGCGAACTCGCGGACCCGGTGCCCTACATGGAGGGCGGGGAGCTGCTGCTGATCACCGCGCTCAAGCTGGACGCCGAGGATCCGGAGGCCATGCGGCAATACGTCCGGCGGCTGGCGAAGGCGGGGGTGGTCGGGCTCGGCTTCGCCGTGGGCGTCAACTACGAGGAGATCCCGGGAGCGCTGGTGGACGCGGCCGAGGAGGAAGGCCTGCCGCTGCTGGAGGTGCCGCGCCGCACTCCCTTCCTCGCCATCAGCAAGGCGGTGTCGGCGGCGATCGCGGCCGACCAGTACCGGGCGGTGACGGCCGGGTTCGCGGCCCAGCGGGAGCTGACCCGGCAGGCGCTGACCGAGGGCCCCGAGGGACTGCTCGGCGCGCTCGCCGCCCAGGTGAACGGGTGGGCGGCCCTGTACGACGCCTCGGGCGCCGTGGTGGCGGCCGCACCCGAGTGGGCGGGCCGCCGGGCGGCGCGGCTCACGGCGGAGGTGGAGCGGCTGCGGGAGCGGCCGGCCCCCGCCTCGGCGGTCGTCGGGAGCGGGGCGGCGGACCGCCCCCTCTCCGACGACCGGCACGACGACCGGATCGAACTGCACTCCCTGGGCACGGGCCGGCATCCGCGCGCGGCGCTCGCCGTCGGCACCGCGTCGGCGCCGGGCACCGCCGAGCGGTACGCCGTCCACTCGGCCATCGCCCTGCTGACGCTCACCACGGAACGCTCCCGCCCGCTGTACGCGGCGCAGCAGCGGATCGGCGCGGCGGTGCTGCGCATGCTGCTGGCGGGCGAGCCCGACCACGCGCGGGCCGTTGCCGGGGACCTGTACGGCGATCTGCTCGACGCCCCCTTCCGGGTGATCGTCGCCGAGGCGGCGTCGGCCTCGCGGCCCCACGCGGACGCTTCGGCGCGAGGGGCGGCGGGCGCCGCGGACGGGCCGCACGCGCGCGTGGAGGCCGCCGACCCGTTCGGCGGTCTGGTCGAGGCGATCGAGTCGGCGGCCGCCCGGGCCGGGGAGGCCGTGCTGGCGGTGCCCGAGGGCGACCGGCTGATGGCGCTGGTCAAGGACGGGGGCGCGGCCGCGGCGGCGTGCGCGCGGTACGCGACGGCGCGGGAGGGGGCGCGGGCGGAGGACGTCGCCGGGCCCGGGACCGGCGACGAGGGCGAGCCGGTCGTGGGGCTGTCGGCGCCCGCGGGCCCGATCGCGGCGGCCGCGGCGTACAGACAGGCGCAACAGGCACTGTCCGTGGCACGGCGACGGGGCCGGTTCTTCGTGGAGCACGAGCAGCTCGCGGCGGGCTCCGTGCTGCCGTTGCTCGCGGACGACGCGGTGAAGGCGTTCGCGGACGGTCTGCTGCGGGCTCTGCACGAACACGACGCGACGGGTCGCGGCGACCTGGTGGCCTCCCTGCGGGCCTGGCTGTCCCGGCACGGCCAGTGGGACGCGGCGGCGGCCGACCTGGGCGTCCACCGCCACACCCTGCGCTACCGCATGCGCCGGGTGGAGGAGATCCTCGGACGCTCCCTGGACGACCCGGACGTCCGGATGGAGCTGTGGCTGGCCCTGAAGACGACGTCGACGGACTGACCCCGGCCCGGCGCGACGCCCCCACGCCCTCGCCGGCGGCGCGAGACCGGCCGTCGGCCCCGGGAGCCGTCCCGGGGCGGGAGCGCGGGGCGGGGCGGCGGCACGGGCCGTCGGCGCCCTCGAACCGACGGCCGTGAGCATCGTGAGGCGCGCGCGGACGGCTGCCGTCGGTTCGGCGGCCGGAGCCGTCCGGGGGTCAGTCCGCCGATCCGTCCGCCAGGCCGGCCGCCGCCTCGTGCATCGCGAGTTCGAGGAGCATCGGGTCGGTCAGGGTGCCGGTGCCGTCCGGCGGGACCAGCCAGCGCAAGGTCCCGGTCGAGCGGCCCGGACGGGGCACGACGATCCAGGCGCCGGCCCCGGCCGTGCGGATGCCGGTGCCGAGCCAGCGCCCGGCCGTCCCGGGCGTCACGAAGAAGCCCACGCGGTCGTCGTCGGCGTCGACGAGCACCGGGCCCGGCCGGTCGAGGATCCGGGTGAGCACGTCGAGGGTGCGACAGCCGAGCCCGCCGGGCAGGATGAGCACGTCCCAGGCCCTGCCCGCGGGCAGCGCCGCCAGTCCCAGCGGGTCGCGTTCCCATTCCCGGCGGCACGCCGCGGGATCCGGTGCGACCGATGCCAGCCATGCGACGGCCGTCTTCTCCCCAGCCATGAGCGGACCTCCCCTTCACTCGTGGACGCGGTTCGCGTCACACGGGGGAGAGGGAGGTTCCCGGCGGGCATTACGCGGGTTCGGGCCACCCGTCGGAGTGAACCGGAGCAGGCCGCGCCCGTCGGTCAGCTGTCGAAGCCCAGGCCCAGTCTGTCCATCGTCCTCAGCCACAGGTTGCGCCGTCCGCCGTGCGCGTCGGCACGGGCCAGCGACCACTTGGTGAGGGCGATGCCCGTCCAGGCGAACGGCTCGGGCGGGAAGGGCAGCGGCTTCCTGCGGACCATCTCCAGCGACGTCCGCTCGGTGCGCTCCCCCGACAGCAGGTCGAGCATCACCTCGGCCCCGAACCGGGTGGCCCCGACGCCCAGACCGGTGTAGCCGGCCGCGTACGCCACCCTGCCCCCGTGGGCCGTGCCGAAGAACGCCGAGAAACGCGAGCAGGTGTCGATCGCGCCGCCCCACGCGTGGGTGAAGCGGACGTCCTCCAGTTGCGGGAAGCAGCCGAAGAAGTGCTCGGCGAGCTTGGCGTACGTCTGCGGCCGGTCGTCGTACTCGGCGCGCACCCGGCCCCCGTAGGGGTAGACGGCGTCGTAGCCGCCCCACAGGATCCGGTTGTCGGCCGACAGGCGGAAGTAGTGGAACTGGTTGGCCGAGTCCCCGAGCCCCTGCCGGTTCTTCCAGCCGATCGAGTCGAGCTGTCCGGCGGTCAGCGGCTCGGTCATCAGCGCGTAGTCGTAGACCGGCACGGTGTACGCCCGTACCCGCCTGACCAGGCTGGGGAAGATGTTGGTGCCCAGGGCGACCTGCCGGGCGCGGACCTGCCCGTACGGGGTGCGGACGGCCATCGCGGCGCCGTACGGCTTGAGGTCCAGGGCGGGCGTGTGCTCGTACACGCGCACCCCGAGCCGCAGGCACGCCGCCTTCAGGCCCCAGACCAGTTTGGCCGGGTGGAGCATGGCGACGCCCCGGCGGTCGTGCAGGCCGGCCAGGAAGGTGGGCGAGGCGACCTGCTCGCGCACCGCGTCGGCGTCGAGGAACTCGATGCCGTCGGAGAGGCCGCGGCGGTCGAGTTCCTCGAACCATTCGCGCAGTTCCCGCGCCTGGTACTCCTCGGTGGCGACGTCGATCTCGCCGGTGCGCTCGAAGTCGCAGTCGATGCCGTGCCGGACGGTCGCGGCCTCGATCTCGTCGAGGTTGCGCATCCCCAGCTCCTGGAGCCGGTGGATCTCGTCCGGCCAGCGGGTGAGCCCGTTGGACAGCCCGTGGGTGAGGGAGGCCGCGCAGAAGCCCCCGTTGCGGCCGGAGGCGGCCCAGCCCACCTCACGGCCCTCCAGCAGCACCACGTCCCGCTGCGGCTCGCGCTCTTTGGCGACGAGCGCGGTCCACAGTCCGCTGTAGCCGCCGCCGACGACCAGCAGGTCGCAGGTCTCGGAGCCGGTGAGCGCGGCCTCGGGGCGGGGCCTGCCCGGGTCCTCCAGCCAGTACGGGACCGGCCGGGCGTCGGAAAGAGAAGTGGTCCATCGGTTCATGGCGCTCGGGGCCATGATGTCAACTCCCTACAGGGGTCTTCGCAGGCTCATGCCTTCTGCCTGGTGCGGCGACTGCTGATGATCATCGACGTCAGGACGAGCAGCACCGCGACGAGGAACATGGTCGTGCCGATGACGTTGATCTGGACGGGCGTGCCGCGCTGTGCCGAACCCCAGACGAACATGGGGAAGGTGACGGTGGAGCCCGCGTTGAAATTGGTGATGATGAAATCGTCGAAGGAGAGCGCGAAGGCGAGCAGCGCGCCCGCGGCGATCCCGGGGGCGGCGATCGGCAGGGTGACGCGCAGGAACGTCTGCGCGGGTCCGGCGTAGAGGTCCTGGGCGGCCTGCTCCAGCCGTGGGTCCATCGACATGACGCGCGCCTTGACGGCCGTCACGACGAAGCTCAGGCAGAACATGATGTGGGCGATGAGGATCGTCCAGAATCCCAGCTGGGCGCCCAGGTTGAGGAACAGGGTGAGCAGCGAGGCCGCCATGACGACCTCGGGCATGGCCATCGGCAGGAAGATCAGCGAGTTGACGGCGCCCCGCGCGCGGAAGCGGTAGCGCACCAGGGCGAAGGCGATCATCGTGCCGAGGAGGGTGGCGCCGAGGGTCGCCCAGACCGCGATCTGCAGGCTGAGCGAGAGCGAGCCGCACAGGCCCGCCACCCCGCACGGGTCTTTCCAGGCGTCCGTGGAGAACTGCTGCCACTCGTAGTTGAAACGGCCCTTGGGTTTGTTGAAGGAGAACACCGTGACGACGATGTTCGGCAGCAGGAGATAGGCGAGCGTGAGAAGTCCCGCTATGACCACGAAATGGCGCTTGAGCCAGTTGACGAAGGGCATTTAGACCAGATCCTCCGTCCCGGACCTGCGGATGTAGAAGGTGACCATGAGCAGGATCGCGGCCATGAGAATGAACGAGAGGGCCGCCGCCGTCGGATAGTCCAGGACGCGCAGGAACTGCGTCTGGATGACGTTTCCGATCATGCGGGTGTCGGTCGAGCCGAGGAGTTCCGCGTTGACGTAGTCGCCGGCCGCCGGGATGAAGGTCAGCAGCGTTCCGGAGACCACGCCCGGCATCGACAGCGGGAAGGTGACCCTGCGGAAGGTGGTGGAGGGCTTGGCGTACAGGTCGCCCGCCGCTTCGTGCAGGCGTCCGTCGATGCGCTCGAGCGAGGTGTACAGCGGCAGCACCATGAAGGGCAGGAAGTTGTACGTCAGACCGCAGACCACCGCGAGCGGGGTGGCGAGGACGCGGTCGCCGGCGGTCCAGCCGAGCCAGCTCGTGACGTCGAGGACGTGCAGGGTGTTGAGGGCGCCGACGACGGGGCCGCCGTCCGCGAGGATCGTCTTCCAGGCGAGGGTGCGGATCAGGAAGCTGGTGAAGAACGGCGCGATCACCAGGATCATGATCAGGTTGCGCCAGCGTCCGGCGCGGAAGGCGATCAGGTACGCCAGCGGGTAGCCGAGGACCAGACACAGGACCGTGGCGGCGCCCGCGTAGAGGACCGAGCGCAGGAACTGGGGCCAGTACTCGGTCAGCGCGTCCCAGTAGGTCGCGAGGTGCCAGGTGACCTTGTAGCCCTGCTCGAGGGACCCCGTCTGCACGGACGTCGAGGCCTGGTAGATCATCGGCAGCGCGAAGAAGACGACCAGCCAGAGCAGACCGGGCAGCAGCAGCCAGTACGGTGTCAGGCGGCCGCGCTTGCGGGGCGGCTTCGTGGCGGGCGCCGTCGGGGAGAGAGGCGGGGGCGCCTCGGTGAGCGTCGCCATCTCAGACCGCCGCCTCTTCCTGGATGCCGGCGTCGATGTCCTGTGCCGCGTCGAGTCCGAAGGTGTGCCCGGGGCTCCAGTGCAGGACGACGTCGGCGCCGGGGACCAGCCTGGCGTCACGGTCGATGTTCTGGGCGTACACCTCGAAGTCGGGGCAGACCGAGCTGTCGATGACGTACTGGGTGGAGACCCCGATGAACGAGGAGTCGGCGATCTTCCCGGTGATGCGGTTGCGGCCCTCGGGTATCTCGCCGGCGTCGTCGGCGTGCGTGAGGGTGATCTTCTCCGGGCGGACGCCGACCAGCACCTTGCCGCCGGTCGTCGTGGGCGCGGAGCAGCGCGCCTCGGGCAGCACGAGCTTGCCGCCGCCCGCCTTGAGGACGATGTCGTCGCCGCTCCTGGAGTCGACCTCGGCCTCGATCAGGTTGGAGGTGCCGAGGAAGTTGGCGACGAACGTGGTGTGCGGGTTCTCGTAGAGGTCGGCCGGCGAGCCGAGCTGCTCGACACGGCCCCCGTTCATCACCGCGACCGTGTCGGCCATGGTCATGGCCTCCTCCTGGTCGTGCGTGACGTGCACGAAGGTGATGCCGACCTCGGTCTGGATGCGCTTGAGCTCCAGCTGCATCTGGCGCCGCAGTTTGAGGTCGAGGGCGCCGAGGGGCTCGTCGAGGAGGAGCACCTTGGGGTGGTTGATCAGGGCGCGGGCCACCGCGACGCGCTGCTGCTGGCCGCCGGAGAGCTGGTGCGGTTTCTTGCGGGCCTGCTCGCCGAGCTGCACGAGCTCCAGCATGTCCTCTACCTGCTTCTTCACGCTCTTGATGCCGCGCCGGCGCAGACCGAAGGCGACGTTCTCGAAGATGTCGAGGTGCGGGAAGAGGGCGTAGGACTGGAAGACGGTGTTCACCGGACGCTTGTACGGCGGCAGGGCCGTGACGTCCTGGTCGCCGAGGTGCACGGTCCCGGAGGAGGGTTCCTCCAGGCCGGCGATCATGCGCAGGGTGGTGGTCTTGCCGCAGCCGGAGGCGCCGAGCAGGGCGAAGAAGGAGCCCTGCGGGACGGTCAGGTCCAGCGGATGGACGGCGGTGAAGGCGCCGTAGGTCTTGCTGATGCCGGTCAGGCGGACGTCGCCGCTGCCGCTGTCGTTCGTCTTCATCGTGGTCACGCCCCGGTCAGCTTCGCGAACTTCGCTTGGTAGGCGGTCTCTTCCTTCGGGCTCAGGGAGCGGAAGGCGTGGGACTTGGCGGCCATGGCCTTGTCGGGAAGGATCAGCGGGTTGTCCGCGGCCGTTTTGTCGATCTTGGTCAGGTACGGTTTCACGTCGGCGACCGGACTCACGTAGTTGACGTACGCGGCGAGTTCGGCGGCCGGCTCGGGCTGGTAGTAGTAGTCGATCAGCCGCTCGGCGTTCGTCTTGTGGCGCGCCTTGTTGGGAATCAGCAGGTTGTCGGTCGACGTCATGTAGCCGCTGTCCGGGATCACGTAGGCGACGTCCGGGTTGTCCGCCTGGAGCTGGACGATGTCGCCGCCCCAGGCCACGCAGGCCGCCAGGTCGCCCTTGCTGAGGTCGGACGTGTAGTCGTTGCCGGTGAAGCGGCGGATCTGGCCCCTGTCGACGGCCTTCTGGAGGCGGGCGATGACCGCGTCGTAGTCGTCGTCGGTGAACTTCGCCGGGTCCTTGCCCATGTCGAGCATGGTCATGCCGACGGTGTCGCGCATCTCGGTCAGCAGACCCACCCGGCCCTTGAGCTTGGGGTTGTCGAGCAGGTCGGAGACCGACTTCACCTCGACGCCGTCGAGCGCCTTCTTGTTGTAGGCGACGACCGTCGAGATGCCCTGCCACACGTACGAGTAGGCGCGGCCCGGGTCCCAGTCGGGGCTGCGGAACTGGTCCGACAGGTTGGCGAAGGCGTGCGGCAGGTTGGACGCGTCCAGCTTCTGGACGTAGCCGAGCCGGATCATGCGGGCGGCCAGCCAGTCGGTGCAGACGATGAGGTCGCGTCCGGTGTCCTGGCCGGCGGCGAGCTGCGGCTGGATCTTGCCGAAGAACTCGTCGTTGTCGTTGATGTCCTCGGTGTACGTGACCGCGATGCCGGTCTGCTTGCGGAACGCGTCCAGCGTCGGGCGGTGCTTGCCGCTGTCGTCGACGTCGATGTACTCCGGCCAGTTGGAGAAGTTGACGACCTTCTCCTTCGCGGAGTGGTCGTCGGCGGAGACGCCGCCCTGGGACTTGCCGGCGGCGGGGATCCCGCAGCCGCTCAGCGCGCCGAGGCCGCCCAGGGTGAGCGCGCCGCCGGCGGAGGCGCGCAGCACCGACCGGCGGGTCATGGCCGCCCTGCCGTTGCGGAAGCTGCGCCGTAGGGCGGCCAGGTGGGCCGGGCTGAGGCGGTCTGGCTCGTACTGCTCCATGCGCGTGGTGCCCTTTCGGGAGGTACGGCTGTGGTCGGCGGCCGGGTCGTCGGTGCTTACGAGTCCCCGAAGACCGTGCGGTGCCAGGGCTTGCGAGCCACCGCCGTATTATCGAACATAACGTGCTTCACCTGGGTGTACTCATCGAACGAATACACCGACATGTCCTTGCCGAACCCGGAGGCCTTGTAACCGCCGTGCGGCATCTCGCTGATGATCGGGATGTGGTCGTTGATCCACACGCATCCGGCCTTGATCTCGCGCGTGGCCCGGTTCGCCCGGAACACGTCCCGCGTCCACGCGGAGGCGGCCAGCCCGTAGGGGGTGTCGTTGGCGAGGGCGACGCCCTCGTCGTCGCCGTCGAAGGGCAGGACCACCAGGACCGGCCCGAAGATCTCGGACTGGACGACCTCGCTGTCCTGGGCCGCGTCCGCGATCAGCGTGGGGAGGTAGTAGGCGCCCTTCTCCAGTTCCCCCCGGGGCGCCTCGCCGCCGGTCACCACACGCGCGTAGCCGCGCGCCCGGTCGACGAAGGAGGCGACCCGGTCGCGCTGGACATGCGAGACCAGCGGGCCGAGGTCGGTGCCGGGGGCGAAGGGGTCCCCGACCCGTACCGTCTCCATCAGCGCGGCCGTCCGCGCGACGAAGGCCTCGTAGAGCGGCCGCTGCACGTACGCGCGCGTGGCGGCCGTGCAGTCCTGCCCGGTGTTGATGAGCGCGCCCGCTACCGCGCCGTTGGCGGCGGCCTCGAGGTCGGCGTCGTCGAAGACCAGGAGGGGCGCCTTTCCGCCGAGCTCCAGGTGCAGGCGTTTGACGGTCGCGGTGGCGACCTCGGCGACGCGCTTGCCGACGGCGGTGGAGCCCGTGAAGGACGTCATCGCGACGTCGGGGTGGCCGACCAGGCGCTCGCCCGCCGCCCGCCCGGTCCCCGTGACGATGTTGACGACGCCGTCGGGGATCCCGGCCTCCGTCGCCGCCTGGGCGAAGAGGAGCGAGGTCAACGGGGTGAGTTCGGCGGGCTTGAGCACGATGGTGTTGCCCGCGGCGATCGCCGGGAGGATCTTCCAGGCGGCCATCTGGAGGGGGTAGTTCCAGGGCGCGATGGAGCCGACGACGCCGATGGGCTCACGGCGGACGTAGGAGGTGTGGTCGCCGGAGTACTCGCCGGCGGACTGACCCGCGAGATGACGGGCCGCGCCGGCGAAGAAGGAGGTGTTGTCGATCGTCCCCGGGACGTCGAACTCACGGGTCAGCTTCAGCGGCTTGCCGCACTGCAGGGACTCGGCGCGGGCCAGGTCCTCGGCGTGGCCGGCGAGGACCGCGGCGAAACGGTGCAGGGCGTCGGAGCGCTCGCCCGGAGTGGCCGCGGACCAGCCGGCGAAGGCCGCGCGCGCGGCGGCGACGGCGGCGTCGACGTCGTCCGCGCCCGCCAGCTCGTAGGTGAGGACATCCTCGCCGGTGGCGGGGTCGACCACGGTGTGGGTGACGCCGGACGTGCCCTTCGTCAGGCGGCCGGCGATGTACTGCGCGCCGTCCGAGAAACGTTCTTGTGCGGGAAACCGGTCCTGCATGTCGCTCTCCTCCGCCTTCGCCCCGATGCGTTCGGCGACGGGTGGCGTAGCTCCAGCTCGATTTGATTGCCGATCCTGGCAGAGCAAGGGCACTCCAACAAGTGATTCCGTTGTTGCCTTTTGGTTACGCGACGGAATCACTCGGCGAGGGGCGACCAGGTGTCGAGTCGGAGCCGAAAAGGAGGGACGCTCTGTCAGTGGCGCGTGCCATCCTCGGCTGCATGGAGAGGATCGAGGACCGGGAGGCGCTGGTCAGCGCCGTCCGGGCGGGGGCGAGAATCAAGTGCCTGCACTTCTGGGGGCACCGGCAGCGACCGGACGGGCGGATCGGTTCGAGCTGCCTCAGCCAGTGGTGGCCGTCACCGTTCGTGGTCGACGGAGTCGGTTATGCGACGGCCGAGCACTGGATGATGGCCGAGAAGGCGCGGCTGTTCGGCGACGCCGAGGCGGAGCGGCGGGCGCTCGCCGCCGGGTCCCCCGCGCAGGCGAAGAAGGTGGGACGGCTGGTGCGCGGCTTCGACGAGGACGTCTGGGCGCGGGAGCGGTTCCGGATCGTGGTCGAGGGCAGCGTCCGCAAGTTCGCCTCGGACGACGGGCTGCGCGCGTTCCTGCTGGGCACCGGCGCCCGGGTGCTGGTCGAGGCGAGCCCTCTGGACCGCGTGTGGGGCATAGGTCTGGCGGCGGACGACGAGGCGGCGACGGATCCGCAGCGGTGGCGGGGGCCGAACCTGCTGGGGTTCGCGCTGATGGAGGCGAGAGAGCGGCTGCGGGCCGGCGGCTGAACCGCCGGCGCCGTCCGTCGGCTGCGTCTCAGGACACCACGATCGTCAGGACGCCCAACCCGAGGGCGAGCACCAGGCCCACGGCTCCGCAGATGATGCCCGCCAGCGCCTGACCGGGGTTGGAGGCCTCGCCCCGGGCGGCTTTACGGCGCCCGATCGCGCCGAAGACGATGCCGAGGACGCCGAGGACGACGGCGACCGGCCACAGGCAGAAGACGACGGAGGCGAGGATCCCGAGCGCGAGCCCGGCGACCCCCATGCCGTTGCTGTCCCCCGCCCCGGTACCGGGCCAGCCGTACGGGCCGTACCCGCCCCCGTAGGGCGGCGGCGGGGTCGGGTAGCCGTGGCCGTGGCCGCCCGGGTAACCGTAGGGGATCTGTCCCGGCCCGTCGGGAGCGATGGGCGGCGGCGGGACGGCCTGCGCGGGAGGCGCGAAGGGGCCGGGCGGCGGGCCGCCGACAGCCGCAGCCGGGTTCGGAGGCGGAAAAGACCCCGACGACCACCCACCCTGCGCAGGAGGCGCGAAGGGGCCGGTCCAGGGCTGCGGAGAATCGGCGGCTGCCGGCAGCGAGGGGACCGTCCGCTGGTCGTGGACGGACGGGGACGCCTGGCCGGGAGGGAGGGGAGCCGGGGCGGCGGTGTGCCCGCGCCCGCTCGGCTCGCCGTCACCCGGAGCGGCCCACGGATCAGCCCCGCCCGCGGCACCCGCCCCGCCCGTCGCACCCGCCGCGCCCCCGGCCGCCGGCGCCGCGTCCGCCCCGCCGGAGTCAGGCGCGGACCACGGGGAACGCCCGGTGTCGGCTTCGCCCTCGCCCACGACGTCCGGGACCGCCGCCCCGGCATCGCCGCCCGACGGAGCGGCGCCCTCCGCGTCCTTGCCCAACGAAACCCGTCCGACCGCGTCCCGCGGACCGTCCGTCTCGCCGGAGACGGGGGCGGGGGCGGAGGCGGGGGCGGGCCATGGCGGCCGGGTGGCGTCGTCGCCCGGTTTCGGCGCCTCGTCGGACATGCGTGATTCCCCCTGTCGCCCGCTTCCGGGCCTGCGTCCTGCCGTTCCGTCACCCGTACGCCGTTGTGCCCCGCGCACGTTCCGTCATGCTACGGCCCGTGGCCGGCGGGGTGCGTCCGGGGCGAGGGCCCGCGGCTGCCCCTCGCCCCCCTCCGCCTACGATGACCCCGGCCCACCGATCAGCCGATCACCCGCGTCCCGTCCGGCCCGCCGGACCCGGGGCGCCGTCCCGGGGAGGACCCCATGACCGACCGCCTCGACGCATCCTCAGCAGCCGCCGAGTCCGGCTCCCCCGCGTCCGGCACGCCCGCCGGCCCCACCGCCGCGGCCGCGGCCGGCGGCCGCGATCTGCGTGCCTTCGTCGCCGGGCTGCCGAAGGCCGAACTGCACGTCCACCACGTCGGCTCCGCCTCCCCCCGCATCGTCTCCGAGCTGGCCGCCCGGCACCCCGATTCCAAGGTGCCCACCGACCCCGAGGCCCTGGCCGACTTCTTCACGTTCACCGACTTCGCCCACTTCATCGACGTGTACCTGTCCGTCGTCGACCTCATCCGCACCCCGGAGGACGTCCGGCTGCTGACCTACGAGGTCGCCCGGGACCTGGCCCGCCAGCAGGTGCGCTACGCCGAGCTGACCATCACCCCGTTCTCCTCGACCCGGCGCGGCATCGACGAACTCGCCTTCATGGACGCCGTCGAAGACGCCCGCAAGGCCGCCGAGGCGGAGTTCGGGACCGTGCTGCGCTGGTGCTTCGACATCCCCGGCGAGGCCGGGCTGGAGGCCGCCGAGGAGACGACCCGGCTCGCCACCGACGACCGGATCCGCCCCGAGGGGCTGGTCTCCTTCGGGCTCGGCGGGCCCGAGATCGGCGTGCCGCGCCCCCAGTTCAAGCCGCACTTCGACCGGGCGATCGCCGCCGGACTGCGGTCGGTGCCGCACGCCGGCGAGACCACCGGCCCCGAGACGGTGTGGGACGCGCTGACCCATCTGCGCGCCGAGCGCATCGGCCACGGCACCAGCTCCGCACAGGACGGGAAACTGCTCGCCCACCTCGCCGAGCAGCGCATCGCCCTGGAGGTGTGTCCCACCTCGAACATCGCCACGCGCGCGGTCCGCGCCCTCGACGAGCACCCCCTCAGGGAGTTCGTCGAGGCCGGCGTCCTGGTGACGATCAACTCCGACGACCCGCCCATGTTCGGCACCGACCTCAACAACGAGTACGCGGTGGCCGCCCGGCTCCTCGACCTGGACGAGCGCGGCGTCGCCGCCCTCGCGAAGAACGCGGTCGAGGCCTCCTTCCTGGACGAGGCCGGCAAGCGACGCGTCAGCGACGAGATCGACGCCTACACCGCCGGGTGGCTCGCCCCCTGACCGCGGTCCGCCACGGCCCGCCACAATGGGCCCATGCAGAACGTGACCGCCGTGGGCCACCGCGGCGACCCCTACCGCTTCCGTGAGAACACGATCGACTCCCTGCGGTCCGCGCTCGACCGGGGCGCGGACGCCGTCGAGTGCGATGTCCGGCTCACCAGGGACGGCGTGCCCGTCCTGCTGCACGACGAGACGCTGAAGCGGCTCTGGGGGCTTGACCGGCCGCTGCGGTCGCTGTCCGCCGCCGAGGTGAGCGGACTCACGGCCGGCGCGGTGCCCACCCTTGCCGAGGCGCTCGCGGCGACGGACGACAGCCGGCTGATGCTCGACCTGCCGGGCACCCGGGAGGAGCGCACGGCGCGGCGGATCGTCGACGTCGTGCGCGAGGCCGGGGCGGCCGACCGGGTCCACTACTGCGCCGACGCCGTGGCGATGCTCGCCGTGCGCGCCGCGGACCCGTCCGCCGAGATCGCGCTGACCTGCACGAGCCTGGCGCCCCCGCGGCCCGCGCTGCTCGCGGTGGTGAAGCCGCGCTGGCTCAACTACCGCTTCTCCCTGGTGGACCGGGACCTCGCCGCGCGCGTCCACCACGACGGCTTCCTGCTCTCCGTCTGGACCCCCGACACCCGCCGCGCCCTGCGCCGCCTCATCGCGCTGGGCGTCGACTCCGTCACCACCAACCGCATCGACGTCCTGACCGCGCTGCGCGAGCGGCGCTGACCCGCGCGGAGCCGCAGCACGGCCCCGCTTCCGCAGCGGGCGGTCCTCACCGCAGCGGCTCCTCCAACGGCACCTCGCGCACGCCCGGGAGGTGGCCGTCCAGCTCGCCCGGCTCGAACCGGCACATGCCCACCGCGTGCCAGAACTCGCCGGTGACGTCTCCCTCGTACTTGTAGCCGCCGGACGGCGCGAGCGCGGCCCAGCCGCCCGGCAGGCCGACCAGCACGGCGCGCAGCGCGACCGGGCCGTCGGCGGGGACCTCCCAGAGCCGGACGGTGCCGTCCTCGCCGCCGCTCGCCAGCAGCGAGCCGTCGGGGCTGAAGGAGACCGCCAGCACCCGGCCGGTGTGGCCGGTCAGGACGGCGGCCTCGCGGCCGGTGCGGGCGTCCCAGAGGCGGACCGTCCGGTCGTCGCCGGCGGTCGCGAGCAGCGGGCGGCGCGGATGGGCCGCGGCCGTCCACAGTTTGCCGGTGTGGCCGGTCAGCCGGTGCACGGCGGCGCCGTCGCGCCAGATCACCGCCCGGCCGTCCCAGGAGGCGCTGGCCAGCCAGGAGCCGTCGGCCGCGAACGTGACGGCGTACACCCGGTCGGCGTGTCCGTCGAGCACGGCGGTGACCCGGCGTTCGGCGACGTCCCAGAGGCGCACCTTGCGGTCGTCGCAGCCGGTCGCCAGGACCGCGCCGTCGGGCCGGAAGCCGATGGAGCGGACCCGTCCGAAGTGCTCGCCGATGGTGACGACGTGCGCGCCGGTCGCCCGGTACCACAGGCACACCGTGTCGTCGTCGTTGGCGGTGGCCAGCAGTTCGCCGTCCGGGCTGAACGCCTCCGCCCAGACGTGGTCGGTCTCCACGTCCATCTCGCGCTGGTACTCGCCCGTCTCCGCGTTCCACAGGTACATGTCGCCGTCGCTGCTCGCGGTGGCCAGCAGGGGGCCGCCGGGGCTGAACACGGCCGAGACCAGCCGGTCGCTGTGTCCGGCCAGCTCCCGCAGCCGCCGCCCGGAGGAGGTGTGCCACAGCCGGACTACGCCGTCGTTGCCGCCGGCCGCCAGCATCGAGCCGTCGGCGCTGAAGGACAGGGTGGCGATGCGCCGCCCGTGTCCGCGCAGGATCCGCCGCCCCTGGCCGGTGGCCGGGTCCCAGAGCCGGACGACACCGTCGTTGCCGCCGGTGACCAGCAGCGAGCCGCTGTCCGGGGCGAGCCCGGCCCCGGCGGGCCCCGCGGTCCCCTCCCCGGCGGGACGGAACTTGCACACCCACACCGAGCCGCGGTGCTCGGGCGGCCTGCGGGTGAGCGGCACGGCGACCGGGTCGCCCTGCGGGTCGACGCGCCACAGCCGCACGACGCCCTGGCTGTCCCCGGCGGCGAGCAGGGTTCCCTCGGGGTCGAACAGCACCTGGTACACGGCTCCGCGGCAGCCGCCGAGGACCCCGGCGCCGGCCCCGGCGGCCAGGTCCCACAGCCGCACCTCCCCCTCGGTGTCCCCGCTCACCAGGAACCGGCCCCCGGGGTGGAAGTCCAGCGTGTAGACGCGGCCCGCGTGTCCGTCGAAGGTGTGCAGCACGCGCCGCCCGGCCACGTCCCACACCCGCACGGTCCCGGCCCGCCCGTCGCCCATGTCGCCGGTGGCCAGGAGCGTCCCGTCGGGACTGAACCGGGCCCGGAACACCGCGCCCCGGTGGCCGGGCAGCGCGCCCAGCAGGCGGCCGTCGGCGAGATCCCACAGCCGTACGGCGGCCGAGGCGTCCCCGGTGACCAGGGTGCGGCCGTCCGCCGCGAAGGCGACGGTGTAGACGGGCGCGGAGTGACCCGGGAGCCGGTGCAGGGGCCGGCCCGTGGCCGTGTCCCACAGGGTGACCACACCGTCGGCGTCGCCGGTGGCCAGCAGGGCGCCGGCGGCGTCGAGGACGACCGGCCAGACGCCGGCGTCATGGATGCGCAGGACGTGCCGGCACGCGCCGGACACCGGGTCCCACAGTCGCACGGTGCCGTCGGCGCCGCCCGTGGCCAGGACCCGTGCGCGGAACTTGACGGCGTAGACGCGGTCGGTGTGGCCCTGCAGGGTGCGCAGCGCGGTGCCGGTGACGGCGTCGCAGACCAGGACCCCGCCGTCCTCGCTGCCCACGGCGAGCAGTTCGCCGTCCGGGCTGTACGAGATCGGTTCGGGCAGCCGGCTGGTGCGCATGTCGAAGCCGTAGGGCACGCCGACCGCGCAGGGCCGGAACCCGGAGTCGACGCTCATGCCGGGGGCGAACGCGGCGGCGGCCAGTTCGGGGGTGTCCGGCAGCCCGGCCCCGGTGGTCGCGCCGATGAGCGCGGCGCGCCGCCAGTTGCCGCCCTCGACGCGTGCGCCGGTGAGGTCGGTGCGGATCAGCCGGGCCCGCCGCAGGTCGGCGCCGCGCAGGTCGGCGCCGCTGAGGTCGGCCCCGTCGAGCCGCGCGCCGGTCAGCCGGGCGTCGCGCAGGACGGCGCCGGAGAGGTTCGCACCGACCAGGCGGGCGTCTGTGAGATCGGCGCGGGTGAGGTCGACGCCGGAGAAGTCGCGGTAGGAGAGGTCCTCACCGCCGAGGGCGGCGCCCCGCAGATCGGTGTGGGCGGGCACCCTCAGCCGGGAGAGGATCTTCACGGCGTTGGCGCGCGACACCTCCGCACCGCCGGAGTCCTGCTCGTCCAGCACGCCTTCCGCCCACTCCTGGCAGGCCCGGTGGTCGGCCAGGTCGCACAGGAACTCCACGGCGAGCCGGCTGAGCCCGCGCCGGCCCAGCAGCGTGCTGTCCCCCGCGGCCAGACGCAGCGCGCACTCGCGGGCGATGAGCCACTCCACCACCGACCCGTGGATGAACCGGAACACGCCGTCGTCGCCGCGCACCAGCAGGCTGCCGGAGCCGACCGCGTGCGCGGCCTGCGGGACGGACAGACGGCTGTCGGCGAGTCCGGTGAGGGTCTCGGCCACGTCCGTCAGCTCGTCGAGACGCAGTGAGTCCTGGCCGCTCTGCCACAGTCGCAGGGCGAGCGCGGTGACCGCCCGCCACAGCTGGTCCAGGCTGAGTCCGGGGGCCCGTCCGGCGCCGCCGCCGGCCCGTTGCTGCTCGAAGCGCAGCCAGGCGGTGAGCACCTCCTGGTAGAGGCCGGCGGGGCTGAGGGCGCGGCCCGCCCCTGCGACGGCGCGCAGCTGGTCGTCGTCGAGGTCGGCGACGAAGCCGAGGAGACGGGGGTTGCGGCACAGGGCGAGCAGGTCGGGGATGGCGTCGAGCAGATGGACCCGGCGGTCGGCGGCGCGGTCGTCGCCGTCGTAGCGGTTGACCAGGTAGGCGCGGATCTGCTGCGGGGTGAACTCCTGGACGGACAGCACCCGGCGGTGCGGGAGCAGGCCGACGCGTTCGCCGAGCGCGGTCAGCACCTGTCCCTGGGAGCGGAAGTGCTGGGTGCGGCTGCTGACGACGATCTTGGCGCTGTCGACGGCGGAGTCGAGCAGCACCTGGAGGCGTTCGGCGGCGCGGTCGTACGTCACCCGGGTGACGAGTTCGTCGAAGCCGTCGAAGAGGAGCACGATCCGGCCCTGCTGGAGCATGTACCGGAAGGCGCGCAGGTCGATGTTGTCGACCCCGTGGGCGGCGAGGTGGGCGGCGACCAGGCCCTCGAAGGAGTAGGCCCGGTCCAGTGCGTTCAGCTCCACCAGCAGCGGTACCAGGTGCGGGAGTTCGACGGGGATGCGGCGGGCCAGCTCGCGCAGGGCGAACGTCTTGCCGTGGCCGAAGTCGCCCAGCAGGAGCAGGAAGCGGCCCTGGTCGGAGTCGAGCAGGCGCAGCATGTCGTCGACCAGGCCGTCGCGGTCCTCGGCGTCGAGGCGCTCGATCTCGCGGTAGCGCTGGGGCAGGTACATGCCCGGCGGGTAACGCGGATCGGTGCGCAGCCGCTCGCTCTGGGCTCCGACGTACGCCCGCAGGTCGAGCAGGCCCTGGAACTCGGTGAAGCTGCGCACCCGGACGCCTCGGCGGCGGGCCTGGTCGCGCAGTTCCCGGGCGGGCGGCGGGCCGTCGTGGACGAGTTCGGCCTCGGTCTCGGAGTCCGCCGCGTGGACGAGGGCGACCACGCGCTCGACGTCCTGGTCGGTGGGGGTGCCGGTGTGGACGGCGACGCGCTGCTGCCGCACGAAGCCCGACTGGGTCCAGGTGACGAGGAGTTGGGGCACCGGTCCGGCCACCGGTCGGATCTGCGCGCCCTCGTGCCGGGTCCGGCACACCTCCGCGACCCGGGCCAGCAGTATCTCGGCGGGGGACGGCACGGCGCGCGGCTCAGGGTCGGGGTCGGCGCCCGCGTCCGGTGTGCCGCCGGGAGCGTCGCCGGGGGCGCCGGCTGCCTCGTCGGGGGCGAGGGCGCGGTGGGCCCGTCGCCAGTCGGCCCGGGTGCGGCGCGGCTCGCCGGGGCCCGGCCAGACGGCCAGTTGGTCGCGGCCGATGCGCAGCAGCTGGTGCCGGGCGGGGCCGGCGGCGGCCAGCAGCGGCAGCTCGCCGACGGCGGTGGGCAGCACGGAGTGCGCGCCGGGGCCGGTCGGGCCGTGCAGCAGCAGATGCAGCCGGGGGGCGGTGAGCCGGGCCAGCACGTCGGTGTCGCGCAGCGGCCCCGAGCCGTCCGGGGCGCCTGCGCCGCGCAGCACGCCGGCGCGGGCGGTGCCGGGGGCGTGCCGCAGCGCGCCGATCCGCAGCCAGCCCTCCTCCTCGTAGGGCCGCAGCGCCTGCGCGAACCAGGCGGCCTGCTCGGGGCCCACGAAGCCGTACTGGTCGTCGAGCCGGTGGCTGTACGCCATCGAGGAGTTGAGCCCGGCGACGACGGTGTGCAGTTCGGGCACGGGGAAGAGGGTCCACGGCTGATCGCTGTCGAAGACGGCGTCGAGCCCCTGGTAGAGCTCCTGGAAGAGCCGGGCGAAGTGCCGCCACTTGGGCCAGTACGGCGGCCGGGGCGGCATCTCGTCCGCCTCGCAGGTGCTGAAGTAGGCCCGGCACGCGGCCTGGTTGACGTCGTGGCCCCCGGGGACGAGGGCCACCCGGTGCGGCTCGAGGCCGAGCAGCGCCCGCAGTCCGGTGAGGAAGGAGAGCGCCTGGTCGAACTCGCGGGGGCTGCCGGAGGCGGTGAGGTCGCCGGTGACGACGAGCAGATCGGGGCCGGGCGCGCCCGCGTCGGTGAGCTCGACGAGGTCGCCCCAGATCGCCGCCTGCAGTTCGGCCGGGTCCTGACCGCGTCCGAAGGCGGGCCCGGCCAGCTGCAGCACGGTGACCGCGTCACGGGTCGCCGGGGCTCCGGCGACGCGCGGGTAGCCGGGCGGCGCGGCGGGCCTGCGCCGTCCGGCCCAGCCGGTCCGCCCGAGCGGCCGGCCGGTCCGCGGCGCGACCGGGGCCGGCGCGGCGGGCGGCCCGGGCTGTCCGTCGCCGGGGTAGCCGGGCCGCAGGCTGGGCCGGGCCCGGCCGTCGAGGGCCTGGCGCACCCGGGTGAGCAGCAGGTCGCGGGCGGCGGACGGGTCGGTCACCGGCACCAGGTCCACATAGGTGAGGGTCGCCAGGAGCCCCTCCACCGGGATGTCCTCGACCCGGACGGTGATCAGCCGGCGCTCGGGCACGTCCGGGTCGGCGCGCAGGGCGGCCTGCCACTCCATGCGGCCGTACCGGGAGCGCTCGTAGTTGCGCGAGAGGACGGCGATGACGGCCGCGGACTCGCTCACCCCGCGGTCCATGAAGTCGACGAAGTTGGTGCCCGGCACGAAGTCCCAGGCCTGCACGACGGTCCGGTATCCGGCCTCCTCCAGTGTCCAGGCGATCCAGGACGCCCAGCGCTCGTCCGCCGGCGAGTAGCTGACGAAGAAGTCCAACGGCTCCGTGTCACCGCTCATCTGACGTTCCCCCATGTCTTCATGATGCAGTGAACGAGCGTCGGCATGAACTGTTTTCGCAGCCGCGGGGGCGGCCGGTGGGCCCCCGCGGCGAATCTGTCCCGAAGCAGCCCCTGGTCACACGGACGCACAACTGTGCGACCCTTCCCCTCGTGCGTGTCTTACGGCGTCTGCATGTCCTGGACCGGGTGGCGATCGCCCTCCTGGCGACCGGGCTGGCCTGCGTGGCCACGGGGTTGCTGCCCACCGGTTCCGCGTCCGGTGCGATGACCCGGATCGCGCCGCTGCTGGCGTTCCTGGGCACGGTGATCGTGCTCGCCGAACTCACCAGCAGGGCCGAGGTGTTCGACGTGGTGGCGGCGCGGATCGCGCGGGCGGGCCGGGGCAGCCGCCCGCTGCTGTTCCTGCTGTGCGTGGCCTTCGCGTCGGTCACGACGATCTCCCTGAACCTGGACACCACGGCTGTGCTCCTGACGCCCGTGATGCTGGCGCTGGCCTCCCGGGTCGGGATCGCGGCCCTCCCGCTGGCGATGACGACGGTCTGGCTCGCCAACACCGCGAGCCTGCTGCTCCCCGTCTCGAACCTGACCAACCTGCTGGCCGCGGACCGGGTGGCGCTGTCCTCGCTGGGGCTGGCGGGCCGGATGTGGGCTCCGCAGCTGGCGGCGATCGCCGTGACCACGGCCTGGCTGTGGGTCTTCTTCTGGCGCCCCGCGCGCCGCACGGACGCGGAGGCACGGCGGCGGGAGCGGGGCGGGCCGGGCGCGGTCCGCGTCGGGCAGGAGGAAGGGCCGGCGAAAGCCGGGCGGTATGTGCCGCCCGCGGCGCACCGCCCGGCCGACCCGGTGCTCTTCCGCGCCTGCGCTCTCGCCTGCGGCGGCTTCCTGCTGGCCATCCTGGTCGCCGACGTGCCGTTGTGGACGGCGTCCGCGACGGCGGCGGCGGTGGCCGTCACGGCGTTCGCGCTGCGGGAGCGCACGGCGCTGCGGTGGTCCCTGGTGCCGTGGCGGCTGCTGGTGATGGTGCCGGGGATGTTCCTCGTGGTGGAGACCGTCACCGCGCACGGCCTGCACGGCCTGCTGGCCGCCGCGGTCGGCGACGACGACGGCGTCCTGGGCCGGTTCCGCGCGGCGGCCGTCGGCGCGGGGCTCTCGAACGTCCTGAACAATCTGCCCGTCTATCTGGCCGGCGAGGGGGCGGTGCCGGTCGGCAACCACGAGCAGCTCCTCGCGCTCCTGATCGGCACCAACGCCGGCCCGGTGGTCACTCCGTGGGCCTCCCTGGCGACCCTTCTGTGGTACGAGCGCTGCGTCGCGCACGGCGTGCGGGTGCCGCTGGCCCGGCTGGTCGGCACGGGGGCGGTACTGGCCGTCACGGCGGTGACGGCGTCGGTGGCGGCCCTGGCCCTCACCCGGTAGCCGTGGTGCCGCCACCCCGTGGTCACGGCGCGCCCGCCCGGTGTCCGCGGCGTCCTCACCCGGCAGCCGAGGCGCCGTCGCACGACGGCCGTCGCGTCCTCACCCGGCGGCCGTCGTCCCGGCCCGCCCCTGCGGCGCGCTGCCGAGGAGGGGGGTCACGGCCGCCACCATGTCCAGCAGGGACGGCAGGATCTCGGGACGGCCGGCGACGAAGGAGCGGTCCGTGTCGGGGCCGGTGAAGCCGGCCGTGAACTCGCCGCCGTCCAGCCGGCGCAGGACCACCCCGGCCTCCCGGGCCAGCAGGGCGCCGGCCGGCAGGTCGATGGCCTCGGCGCGGTAGCCGACGAAGCCGTCGATGTCGCCCCTGGCCAGCATGGCCCAGGCGACCAGCGGCGCCCAGAGCTGGAGCAGCCGGCGGGCGCGCAGCTCCAGGCCGTGCCGCAGGACGCGGACGGCCGGATCGTCACGGCGGACCGCGTGTCCCTGGGTCCAGGCCAGCAGCGGCCCCGCGGGGGACTGCGGCCGACGCGCCGGGGCGAGCGGGCCGGCCGGGCCGTGCGCGCCCGCCCCGTGCCGGGCCGTCCAGGTCCGTCCGGTCACCGGGTCGTGCACCACGCCGACCACCGGCGCCCCCTCCACGCACAGGGCGACGCCGACCACGTAGACGGGCAGGCCGATCACCACGTTGTTGCTGCCGTCGAGCGGGTCCACCAGCCAGGTGCGGCCGCCGCCCCCGCCGTCGCCACCGCCCAGGTCGCCGGCCTCCTCGGCGAGGACGCGGTCGTGCGGGAAGTCGGCGCGGATCCGGTCGACGACCATGCTCTCGGCCAGCAGGTCGAGGTCGGTGACGACGTCCCCGAGGGCGCCCTTGGGACGGGCCGCGAACCCGTCGGGGAACCGCGACCGCAGCAGCGCCCCGGCCGCCTCGGCGGCCGCCACCGCCGTCCGGCACTCGGCGGTGAAGTCAGACGGACGGGGGGTGTGCCTCATGGATCCTCCTGAGCGCGGCCTGGGCGATCCGGACGGTCTGGGCCGCGTCGCACATCCTGCGGACCACCCGGTGGCCCGGAGCCCGTATCGGGCCCAGGGAGAGGTCCGCCCGGCCGGGCAGCGTCCGCCCCAGCACCAGGGTGGCGGTCGGACGGCCGTCCGGCACCACGGTGGTGTGGAACTCGCCCGCCGGAAGGGCGTAGGTCTGCCCCCGTGAGCTCGACTGTTCGGCGCCCGGCAGACAGCGCACCAGCCGTCGGGTGGGCCGCAGTTCGTCCACCCCGGACGGTGCGCTGTGCACCTCGAACACACGGTGGGTGGGCCGCGCCGCCTCCTCGGTCACCTCCATCCGCCGGTTGTTCAGCTCCCCGTACAGCACCGTGCTCGTCAACTCCCAGCTGTGCGAGTGCACTTGGTGGCCGGTCAGGATGGGGTCGGCCGGTCCGAAGACATGCACGCACACGCCCTGCGCCCCGTCGCGCAGGACGGGCAGGCAGACGAACCCCAGCGGATGACGCACCGCGCGCAGCGCCCGGCCGCCGGAGACGACGCCCTCGAGTTGCGCTGCGGCGTGCCGCACCAGCTCGACGGTCGCACCCCGCCGCGCGGCCCGTTCCAGGGCCGGGTAGTCCATCACTCTCCCGAAGGCCTCTCGTCAGGATCCGGCGGAGGACGCGCTCACCGGCGGTAGGGGTCCTCCGCACGCAGCGCCTTGTCGATGACGTCGGCGACGTCGCGGTCGGTGAAACCGGCCGGCAACGCCAGTCCGAGCCGGTCGAGCAGACGTCTGACCTCGTCGACGGTCGGCTCCTCGCTCAGCGGGGTCGCCTCCCGCAGATCGAGCTTGACCGCCTGCTCGCGGCTCTGGTGCAACTCGGTGACGTAGTAGTCGTACAGCGGCCGTCCCCGCTCCACGAACAGGCTGACGCGGCGCGGGTCGTCCTGGGTGATGATCAGGCAGGTGTCGGACAGGTCGAAGCGCAACGCCGGAGCCACGGAACTGAGATGGACGTCGATCTCCAGGGTGTCCAGCCGTTGCCGGTGCCAACTGGCGGCCACGACGGTTGCGTAGGACTCCTTGCGGGTGCGTTCCGGCGTCCAGCCGTCGCCGTCCCCGTGTCCGAAGGTGCGCCGGAAGCGCGCGTAGGCCTCGCACACCTTGTCGTCGGCCGGGTCGACGATGTCGATCTTCATGCTGAGCGAGCGGCGCTGCCGCTGCGCCTCCAGCACGCACTCGGGCAGGGTGACCGCGCGCAGATAGGTCCCGGTGCCGCCCTTGAACACCCAGCGGCTGGTGCTGCGCCGGGCCCGCTCGTGCGCCTGCCCCACCTCCGGACCGGTCAGCGTGCGGACCATGGCCAGGTCCTCGATCGCCCGGCCGGTCCCGGCGGTGGCGGCCCGGATGTCGGCCATCCGGCGCCGGCGCTCGGTCAGCGAGCCGTAGACCAGCGCGGCCAGCACCAGGAGGATGGAGCCGGTGACGATGTCGTCGTCGAAGTCCTTGTCCGTGATGTCCAGCAGCCCCACGGTGAGGGCCACGGCGATCGCCACGAGGCCGTCCGCGTTGCGGACCGCCCAGGCGATCGACTCCTCGAGACGACGTCCCGACGGCTGCGGTGCACTGCGCGACACGACCACCCTCCCCCGACGGCGGACTCCATGGTAGGAGCAGTCGGCCCCGGACGGCTACGGTGCGTGAATCGGCCTCAACGGCGCGCTTTCGACGGCGACGGCGTACTGGACCGCGTGCCGGGCAGGGTCGACCGCGTGTCCCGCGCGCTCGGCGTCGGACCCGTGCCGAGGGTGCGGTCCGTGCCCGGGACATCGGTGCCGACGCGCGCAGCCGGGGTGTCGGGGGCGCGTGTGTCGGCCGCCCCCCGGGTAGGGCGCTGGGCGCTGTCCGACGGGGTCGTGGCCGGCCCGGGCAGGGGTCCGGTCGACGGCCCGCCGGTCACCGCGGGCGGGGCGAGCGGCACCGACGGGCGCACGGGCGCGTCGGACGCCGTCAGACGCAGCGGCAGCAGGACGGCGAAGACCGTGACCGCGCACGCCGCTCCGACCCCGGCCGCGGTGCGCAGCGTCCGGCGGCGCACCGCACCGCGACGGATCTCCTCGTAACGGCCGGGCGGCGGACCGAGGTGGCCGGCGGGGGGTCGCAGGATGACGGTCAGGGGGTCGTCGGGGTCGAGGTCCGGGCCGTCGTCGAAGTCGTCAGCCGGTGTGATCAAGGCTTCTCCTCAGGTGGACGCGGAGCAGTTCGCGGGCCGCGTGCAGATCGGCCTTGACGGTTCCTTCCTTGCGTCCGGTCAGCACGGACACCTCCCGGATCGGCATGTCAGCGTAGTAGTGCAGCAGAATCGGCACCCTCAGCCGGTCGGGCAGGGACTGCACGAGCATCCGCACCGAGGGGTCGGCCTGTTCGGCCGGCGGGGCGACGGCGACCTCGACGGTGACCCGGCGCACGGCCCGGCGCTCCCGTTCCAGCTTGCGCCAGTGGTCGCGGACCAGGTTGGCGGCGGTGACGAAGAGGAAGCCCTGGGGCTCGCTCACCGTCGTCCAGCGCGCCCAGAGCCGGGTGAACGCCTCCGAGGCGATCTCGTGCGCCGTCTCGTCGTCGTCGACGAGACGGCGGCACCAGCCGGCGAGGCGGGGGTAGAGGGCGGCGAACAGTTCGGACGCCGCCCTCTCGCGCGAGCGTGAGCGTGAGCGTGAGCGTTTCAACGTTCTCCCGCAGTACTCGACGCGTCACCGGATCCGGATCCGGGCCCGGATCCGGATCCCGATGACGTCCCGGTGCTGAGCACGGCGAAGACGATCACGTTGTCGCGGTACCCGTCGCCGGTGCGCGGGCCGCCGCACGTGATGAGACGCAGTTCGGGCCGGCCCACGTTCCCGTAGACCTCCTGGGTGGGGAACCGCGCCTTCTCGACGGTCCGCACCCGGGTGACGACGAATCCGGCCGTCGTGCCGTTCTCCAGGCGCACCGTGATCCGGTCGCCCTGGTGCAGCCGGTCGAGGTGCCGGAACACGCCGTCGCCGTACTGGCCGACCGTGACGTGGGCGAGGATCACCGACGGTCCGGTCTGCCCCGGCGTCGGCGAGTGCTCGTACCACCCCGCGCGGTCGTGCCGCTCGACCGGAGGCACCTGCACCGTGCGATCGGCGGCCAGTCCCAGCCGCATGACCGGGGTGTCGACCCCGATGGCCGGGATCCGCAGCGTGACCGGCACCGAGCGCGCGAGAGGCCGCGCGGCTCGGGCGGCCGGAGCGGAATCGGCCGAGGAGTGTCCGCCCGCGGCGGTCGTACCGGTCGTGCCGGGCTCCGCGGCCGGCTCGGCCCCCTGGGCGGCGCAGCCTGTGAACAGCAGCACCGCCAGGGCCGCGAGTGCCGGGGCGCGCCTGGAGAGCGGGCTCATGCGCCGGTCGCCCTCCGGCGCCGCACGACGTAGAAGACGGAGCCGGCCGCGGCGAACGCCGCCGCCGCGCCGCCGCCGATCAGCGTGCCGTTGCCTTCGGAGGGCGACTCGGCGACGCCGGTGTCGGCCGCTCCCCTCGGCACGACGCCGACCTGGCCGCGGTCGGTGGCCGGAGCCATGGTCCCCTCGGACGCCTTGGTCGCGCCGCGGTCGGACCCGTCCGTGGCGGGGCTCTCACCGCGGGTGCTGGGAACGGGGGTCGGCGTCCGCCCGTCGGCGAGCGCGGGCGCAGCGCCGATCAGCAGGGCCGTGCTCGCAACTGCCAGGGCGGCAAGGCCCGTTCGGGGCATGAGTCGCATGAATCGCTCTCTTTCATCGGTCCGTTGACGGATCGAGCGAAGAGACGAGGCAGCCCGGGAACAGGTTGTAAAGAGATGGCAAAGTCGCGAAGGCCGCGCCCGATCGCCGCGGGACGCGCCCCCGCAGCCGCTCGCAGGCGACCGCGCCGGAGCCGCCGACGCACACGGTGAAGCCCTGATCGACGCCGACGCCGACGCGCGACACCGCCGCCGGCGCCGGGCGAAGCGCGACGGGCACGGCGAAGGACCGCCGTGCCCGTCCGCGGACGTACCCGCCGAGCCCTAAGCGTCGAGGGACGTCATCACGTGCTTGATGCGGGTGTAGTCGTCGAAGCCGTAGCCCGAGAGGTCCTTGCCGTAACCGGACTTCTTGAAGCCGCCGTGGGGCATCTCGGCCACCAGCGGGATGTGGGTGTTGATCCACACGCAGCCGAAGTCGAGCTTCTTGGACATCCGCATGGCGCGGCCGTGGTCCTTGGTCCACACCGAGGAGGCGAGGGCGTAGTCGACGCCGTTGGCCCACTCCACGGCCTGGTCCTCGTCCCGGAAGGACTGGACGGTGATGACCGGCCCGAAGACCTCGTTCTGGATGATCTCGTCGTCCTGCTTCAGCCCGGAGACGACGGTCGCGGCGTAGAAGTAGCCCTTGTCGCCGACCCGCTCACCGCCGGCCTCGACCTTGGCGTGGGCGGGCAGCCGCTCGATGAAGCCGGCCACCTGCTTGAGCTGGTTGGGGTTGTTCAGCGGTCCGTACAGCACGTCCTCGTCGTCCGGCTGCCCGGTCTTCGTCTCCGACGCGGCCTTCGCGAGCGCGGCCACGAACTCGTCGTGGACGGACTCCTGGACGAGGACGCGGGTGGCGGCCGTACAGTCCTGCCCGGCGTTGAAGTAGCCCGCCACCGCGATGTCCTCGACGGCCTTGGCGATGGCCGCGCTGTCGAGGTCGTCGAACACGACGACCGGCGCCTTGCCGCCCAGCTCCAGGTGGACGCGCTTGAGGTCACGGGCCGCGGACTCGGCCACGGACATGCCGGCGCGCACCGAGCCGGTGATGGACGCCATCGCCGGGGTGGGGTGCTCGACCATCAGCCGGCCGGTGTCCCGGTCGCCGGTGACGACGTTGAAGACGCCCTTGGGCAGGATCGAACCGATGATCTCGGCCATCAGGACGGTGGACGCCGGGGTGGTGTCCGACGGCTTGAGCACCACCGTGTTGCCGGCCGCGATGGCCGGGGCGAACTTCCACACGGCCATCATCATCGGGTAGTTCCACGGCGCGACCTGCGCGCAGACGCCGACCGGCTCACGCCGGACGATCGAGGTCATCCCGTCCATGTACTCGCCGGCCGAGCGGCCCTCGAGCATCCGGGCCGCGCCCGCGAAGAAGCGGATCTGGTCCACCATCGGCGGGATCTCCTCGGAGCGGGTCAGCCCGATCGGCTTGCCCGTGTTCTCCACCTCCGCCGCGATGAGGTCCTCGGCGCGCTCCTCGAACGCGTCCGCGATCTTGAGGAGGGCCCTCTGGCGCTCGGCCGGAGTGGCGTCCCGCCAGCCCGGGAAGGCCTCGGCGGCGGCCGCCATGGCGGCGTCGACGTCCGCCTGGCCGGACAGCGGCGCGGTCGCGTACGCCTCGCCGGTCGCGGGGTTGACCACCTCCGTGGTCCGCCCGTCGGCGGCGTCCCGGAACTCACCGGCGATGTAATTCCGTAGTTTGCGCATCGGACGCAGCTCGGTGCTCACTGCCCGCCTCCTGATCGGTTCTCACTGCTGAGGGGTGCCCATGGACTGAGACATCACCCTAATCCGCGGACCCGCGTTTTCAACACCCCCGAACGCGTGAAGTCTGCGGATTCCGCAGATCTCACACACCCAGACAACGAATTTCATCGCCTCGACCTTGCGGAACTGTCGAGACGTCGTGCACAGTGACCCCGTGGCCAGTCGAAGCGCAGAGCACAGGGACTCCCGCGAGTCCAGGAACGGCAGCACCCCTCACCTGGATGCCGTGAGTCTCGCCATCATCGAGCAGCTGCAGGAGGACGGCCGCCGGCCGTACGCCGCGATCGGCAAGGCCGTGGGCCTGTCCGAGGCGGCCGTGCGCCAGCGCGTCCAGAAGCTGCTCGACCAGGGCGTGATGCAGATCGTCGCCGTCACGGACCCGCTCACCGTGGGCTTCCGCCGGCAGGCGATGGTCGGGATCAACGTCGAGGGGGACGTCGAGTCCGTCGCCGACGCGCTGAGCGCCATGCCGGAGGTCGAGTACGTGGTGATGACGGCGGGCTCGTTCGACGTCCTCGCCGAGATCGTCTGCGAGGACGACGACCACCTGCTCGACGTCATCAACAAACGCATGCGCGCCGTGCCCGGCGTGCGCTCCACCGAGAGCTTCGTCTACCTGAAGCTGAAGAAGCAGACCTACATGTGGGGAACCCGATAACCGTGAGGACCCGATAACCGTGAGCACCAAGGACCTCAGCCGCACCGCGTACGACCACCTGTGGATGCACTTCACCCGCATGTCCTCGTACGAGAACTCGCCGGTCCCGACCATCGTCCGGGGCGAGGGCACGTACATATACGACGACAAGGGCAAGCGCTACCTCGACGGTCTCGCGGGCCTGTTCGTGGTCCAGGCGGGCCACGGGCGTGTCGAGCTCGCCGAGGCGGCCTTCAAGCAGGCGCAGGAGCTCGCGTTCTTCCCGGTGTGGTCCTACGCCCACCCCAAGGCCGTGGAACTGGCGGAGCGCCTGGCCGACCAGGCGCCCGGGGACCTGAACAAGGTCTTCTTCACCACCGGCGGCGGCGAGGCCGTCGAGACCGCCTGGAAGCTCGCCAAGCAGTACTTCAAGCTGACGGGCAAGCCCAACAAGTACAAGGTCATCTCCCGCGCGGTCGCCTACCACGGCACCCCGCAGGGCGCCCTGTCGATCACCGGTCTCCCGGCCCTGAAGGCCCCGTTCGAGCCACTCGTCCCGGGCGCGCACAAGGTGCCGAACACCAACATCTACCGCGCCCCCCTCTTCGGCGACGACCCGGAGGCCTTCGGCCGCTGGGCCGCCGACCAGATCGAGCAGCAGATCCTGTTCGAGGGCCCGGAGACGGTCGCCGCGGTCTTCCTCGAGCCGGTCCAGAACGCCGGCGGCTGCTTCCCGCCGCCGCCCGGCTACTTCCAGCGGGTGCGCGAGATCTGCGACCAGTACGACGTGCTGCTCGTCTCCGACGAGGTCATCTGCGCCTTCGGCCGCCTCGGCACGACGTTCGCCTGCGACAAGTTCGGCTACGTCCCGGACATGATCACCTGCGCCAAGGGCATGACCTCGGGCTACTCCCCGATCGGCGCGTGCATCATCTCCGACAAGCTCGCCGAGCCGTTCTACAAGGGCGACAACACCTTCCTGCACGGCTACACCTTCGGCGGCCACCCGGTGTCCGCGGCCGTGGGCCTCGCCAACCTCGACCTCTTCGAGCGCGAGAACCTCAACCAGCACGTGCTGGACAACGAGGGCGCGTTCCGCTCCACGCTGGAGAAGCTGCACGACCTGCCCATCGTCGGCGACGTCCGCGGCAACGGCTTCTTCTACGGCATCGAACTGGTCAAGGACAAGGCCACGAAGGAGTCGTTCAACGACGAGGAGACCGAGCGCGTCCTGTACGGCTTCCTGTCCAAGGCGCTGTACGACAACGGCCTCTACTGCCGTGCCGACGACCGTGGCGACCCGGTCGTCCAGCTCGCCCCGCCGCTGATCTCCGACCAGGGGACGTTCGACGAGATCGAGCAGATCCTGCGCGCCACGCTGACGGAGGCGTGGACCAAGCTGTGACATCAGCCTGATCAGCTGATCAACACCGGCCCCGGCGTCGACCGTTCGAGTGAGAAACGGCGGCCCGGGGCCGTGTGCTGTCCGGATGCCCGCTCCCGCCTCCTTAGCGTGCCAGTGACCGATCGGCCCTGCCTTCGTTCCCCCGCACGGGGGACAGGGCACGGGAACCACAGATCTGAACCGAGGTGTACGCCCATGGAGGCCCGGCCGGACAACGACGTGCTCTGGGCACGCTCCCTGCACTTCTCGCACCCCGACGGCTCCCCCGGGCTGAGCGGGGTCTCGCTGGGTGTGCGGGAGGGCGAGATCCTGGCCGTCAGCGGACCGCGCGGCAGCGGCAAGACGACCCTGCTGCGCTGCCTGTCGGGCCTCGCGCGCGCCCGGAGCGGCGAAGTCTGGTTCAACAGCGTGCCCGTCCACACGATGGGTCCGACGGCCCGCGAACGGCTGCGCCGCGACCGCTTCGGCTGGATCGACCCCGCGCCGCTCCTCGTCCCCGAGCTCAACGTCTGGGAGAACGCGGCCCTCCCCCTGATGCTGCGCGGCACCGGCCGCCGGCGGGCCAAGGCCGCCGCGCTGGAGTGGCTGGAGCGCCTGGACGTCGGCGACCGGTCGCGCTGCCGCCCGCACGAGCTCACCCACGCCGAGCGCCAGCGGGTCTGCATCACCCGCGCCCTGGCCCCGGCCCCCTCGGTCCTGTTCGCGGACGAGCCGACGGCCCCGCTGCACCGGGCGGACCGGGCCCACGTCCTGCGCACCCTGACGACGGCCGCCCGCGCGCACGGCATCACGGTGATCCTGGCCACCCACGACGCGGAGACCGCCGCCCTCGCCGACCGCACGGTGCCGCTGCTGGACGGGCGGCGGGTCAAGACGGTCCACCTGCCCCCGGTCGCGGAGTCGCAAGGCCGGGGGGCGGCGTGCTCGCTCTCCGTCTGACCCGCAGCGCTCGTCCCGCCGTCCAGCTGCGCCGCCTCCTCGTGGCGACGGCGTCGGCGGGCACCGGCTTCCTCCTGCTGAGCACCCTCGGCCACGCCCTGGCCCACCCCGAGGACTCGGCGGCCTCCGCGCTCCGGCTGGCCTGGTGCCTGGTCCCGCTGGCCGCGACCGTCCACCTCGCGCTGGCGGTGGCCCGCACCGACCCCGGCACCCGGCCCCGCCCCGGGCTTGCCGCGGCCGGCCTGGGACCGGCCCGCCTGATGGCCGTCTCGGCGATGACGACGGCCCTGTCCACGCTGCTCGGCTCCATGCTGGCCCTGCTCGTCTTCCTCCATCTGCGCGGCGACCTCACGGGCATGCCCTTCGACGGAGCGGCCCGCGACTTCCTGGCGGCCGGCCGCCCGCTGCCGCTGCCCGCCGCGCTGACCCTGCTGGCCTTCGTCCCGGTGTCCTCGTCGATCGCGGTGATGCAGATGCTGCGCCCGCGGGACGCGCGGGTGGCGGCCCGGACGGCGCCGCGCAGATCCGGCCGGTTCGGGGCGTACGCGACGACCGGACCGGGAGAGACGTTCGGCGCGTACGGCAGATTCGGCAGCCGGGCCGTCCGCCCCCTCGCCGGGACCGCCCCGGCCGCCGCCGCCCCGGGGAGCGCACCCCCGCGCCCGGAGGGCGCGCTCCCCGCCCCGGCGGACGGCGCTCCCGGGGAGACCGTCCCGGGTTCCGTGAACGGTTCCGCGCACCTGGACGTCCCGCAGGCGCGGGACGTCCCGGCCCCCGAGCCCACCGCCCTCCCCTGGGGCACGGCCCTGCTGGCCGCCGGTCTGGCCGTGGAGGCGTACGCCGACCGCGGCCCCGACGTCGGCGGTCTCCCCCTCCCCGGCGGCCTGCCGACCGGCCCCGCGGCCGCCCTGCTGGGCTGGACGCTCACCGCCGTGGGCCTGGCGCTCGCGGGTCCCGGCCTCACCCACCTGTGCGGCCGCCTGCTGCAGGCGGTCCGCCCCGGCGCCCTGCGTCTCCTGGCGGGCCGCGGTCTCATGCAGGAGGCCTCCCGCGTCGGCCGTCCGCTGGGCGTGGTCTGCGCGGTGGCCTCCGGCGCCTTCACGATGGTTCGGCTGTACGACCCGGCCGACCCCTCCTTCGGCCCGCTCACCGTCCTCGGCGCCCTGGTCGTCGCCGGCTGCGCCGTCGCCACGCTGCTGACCGCTGCCGTGGAGGCCAGGCAGTCCCGCGCCGACACCACGGCCGCCCTCCTGCGCCTCGGCGCCCCGGCCAGGACGCTGCGCAGCGCCGCCGCCCTGCGCACCGGCGCCCTGCTGGCGCTCTTCGCCCCGCTCACCCTGATCGTGGCCGAGCTGGCGGCCCTGCCGCTGATGCGCTGAAGCCTCCCGCACCCCCGCACCGGCACGAAAAAATATTCCCCCGCGCCGATGAGTTCCTCGCAGTCCCCCGGTCTACCCCTCGACACAACGCACCACACACAGCAGCGATCCACCGGGAGAGACCAGATGAGCACCTCCGCCCACCAGCAGATGATCTTCGTGAACCTGCCCGTGAACGACCTGGACGCCTCGAAGAAGTTCTTCACGGACCTCGGCTACTCGATCAACCCCCAGTTCAGCGACGACAATGCCGCCTCCGTGGTGATCAGCGACACGATCGTCGCGATGCTCCTCACCAAGCCGTTCTACTCGACCTTCACCAAGAAGGAGATCGCGGACTCCGCGACCACCAGCGAGGTGCTGATCGCGCTGAGCGCGCAGAGCCGCGAGAAGGTCGACGAACTGGTCGACAGGGCGCTCGCGCTGGGCGGCTCGCCGAGCGGCGAGACCCAGGACCACGGCTTCATGTACGGCCGTTCCTTCGACGACCTCGACGGCCACACCTGGGAGATCGTCTGGATGGACCCGTCGGCCGTCCAGAGCTGACCGGCGCCGAGGCCGAGCCGGAAGCGAACCGGGACCGAGGCGGGGCCGAGCCGGGAACGAAACCGGGGACGGCCTCGAGCGCCGGCACGGCCGGTGCCTAGCATGGGCGGGTGCATCCGACGACACCCGCCCAGCCGTTCGACGGTTCCCACGACCGTGAGATCGAGTCCCTCGCCGAGTTCGACGAGGTGGTCGCCGCTCACGGCACGCTCAGCCACTTCCGCGTCCAGTCCGTCGACCTGACGGACCGTACGGACGCCCTGCTCTCGCTCGACACCTCGGGCGCGGTCTTCCTCGGCTGCCCGATGGACCCGGCGGCCGCCGCCCGCACGCGTGCCTGCGGCGCCCTGGTCCTCCCGCCCGTGCCGGGGCTGGCCTTCGACCCGTACCGTGGCTGCGTCTACTCGCCGGACGAGTTGTTCGCGTCCCTCGACGAGGGGTACGAGGCGACCCCGGACGCCCGGACCTACGCGTGGTTCCAGCGCACGAAGGCGGACGGCGACATCTTCGGCTCGATGCTCCGCTCGATCCACGACGAAGCCGTCTCGGACGCCCTGGACGAACTGCTCGTCGGCGCGCGCGTGGTGGGCGTGATGGGCGGTCACGCGATGGCGCGCGGCACCGAGGAGTACGCCGGCGCCGCCCGGCTCGGCCGTGAACTCGCCCGCGCCGGACTGACGGTGGCCACGGGCGGCGGACCCGGCGCCATGGAGGCGGCCAACCTCGGCGCGTACGCGGCGCCCTTCGGCGCCGGGATGCTCCCCGAGGCCCTGCGGATCCTCGCCAAGGCGCCCGCGTTCACGCCCTCGGTCACCGACTGGGCGCGGGCCGCCTTCGAGGTCCGCGCGAAGTGGCCCGGCGGCGGGCCTTCGGTCGCCGTGCCCACCTGGTTCTACGGCCACGAGCCGCCGAACCCGTTCGCCGCGCACATCGCCAAGTACTTCTCCAATGCCGTCCGGGAGGACGGCCTGTTGGCCCGCTGCAACGCGGGCGTGGTGTTCCTGCCGGGCGCCGCCGGGACCGTCCAGGAGATCTTCGACGACGCGACGCCCAACTACTACGAGTCGCGTGGCGAGCCGACGCCGATGGTGCTGGTGGACCGTGCGCACTGGACGGAACGGCTGCCGGCCTGGCCGCTGTTGCGGTCCCTGGCGCGGGAGCGGTCCATGGAGTCCCGTATCGCCCTGGTCGACCGGATCGAGGAGGCGCCGGAGGCGCTGAAACGTCTCGGTGGTTAATAAGCAGGCAAAGCCAACCCCTCAGAGGGGTGGCCGCATTGACACTGCTTATGAAACGCTTATAGACCTGTGAGCCTGCTGGGGATGGTGACGCACTCGGCTCACCGGGGGCGCCATCTCCCCCTCCACCCCCTGCAGTTGCGCTTCCCGTAAAGGACAAACGTGTCCCTTTCCCGCCGTACCGCCGCCCGTTCGGTGCGCATCCTCGGTGTCACCGCCGCGTCCGCGGCCCTTGCGCTCAGCGCCGCCGGCACCGCGCCGGCCACCGAGATCGGCGACTTCTCCGCCGCTGCCGCCTGTGACGGCACGAGGGGCGTCATCACCGTCACCGCCAAGGGCCCTCTGGACGCCCCGGCCGAGATCACCGTCTTCCTGGAGAACAACGGCGCCGACCTGAGGCAGGTCGGCGCGGCCCAGACCGTCAAGGGCTCCAAGAAGGGCGCTGTCACCGTCTCCTTCGCCGAGGCCTGGGAGCCGAACGCCGAATACCGGATCCACGTCGTACCGGTCGCGGCCGCCAAGAAGAAACTCGCCGCGACCGGCATCCCTGCGAGCGGGGCCGACATCGCGCCGAACGTGACCACCCCCTCCAGGGCATGCGCGGCCGAGGACACTCCGCCCGCGACCACCACCCCGTCCGCGACGCCGTCCTCGACGCCGTCCCGGACCGCCTCGCCGTCGGCCGGGACCGTCACCCCGGCCCCGTCCCCCTCGGATGCGACGGGCGACACCGCCGCGCCCCCGCCCCCCGCGAGCAACGCCCCGTCGCCCGCGGTCCAGGAGTCCAACCTCGCCGAGACCGGCGCCAACTCCAACACCGGCCTGATCGTCGGCATCGCGGCCGTCCTGGTCGTCGTCGGCGGCGGCGCGGTGTTCTTCGGAATGCGCCGCCGTGGAGCCGGCGAACGCTGACCGCACGGCGCCCCCCACGAACCGAACACGAACGGCCCGCCCCCGATCCGAGAGCGGGCCGTCCGTCGGTCCGGCTCAGCCGAACGTCGCCTTCTCCAGCCAGAACTCCAGGACCTCGCGCTCGCCGAGCACCTCCAGGCCGGGGCTGTCCAGCGGCAGCCGACCGTAGAACGCGAGCAGCACGCGGGTGAGCGGGCCGCGCAGGGCGACCGTCGTCTCCCCGTGGCCGGGACGCCATTCGACGCCCTGCTCGGTGAGTTCGATCACCCTCCCCCACTCCCCGGCCGGCGAGAGCGCCGTCGCATCCGGCACCGCGCCCGGCTCGGCGGGGGCGTCGGTGGCGTGCAGCTGGAGGGTGCGGCCCGCGACGAGCAGTTCCCGGGCCGCCGCGTGCGGCTCGTTGCGCTGCACCCACCGCACGAGCTGCAGCCACTCGTCCACGGCGTCGGCGGCCACGTCCGGCGCGACCTCGTAGGACAGTCCAGCGGCGAGCGCGGCGTCGGCGCGGTGCACGGTGATCTCATGGGTCATCCGGCGCGCCCAGAAACCGCTGTCGGGCACTCCGGCCCAGCTCCACACCTTCGTGTCCGGGCCGGCCTCGCGCAGCGCGCCGACGACCAGTTCGCCGCTCTGCGCGAGCCAGGCGTCGAGCGCGGCCGGGTCGCCCTCGCCCTCCGGTCCGCCGAGCAGCGGGATCCGCTCGTCCGGGACGTTCTCCCGTGCCCGGGTCCGCACCAGCGCGTCCACCCAGCGCAGGGCGCCACCCATGTGCCGCACGAGCTGCTCCAGCGTCCAGTCGGGGCAGGTCGGCACGGTCGCCGCCAGATCCGCCCCGGAAGTCACCACCGTCCTCAACTCACCGACCTGATGGGCGATTTCGTCACAATACCGGTCATGCGTGAGAACAGTCATGGCGAGCACCCTAGGCGCCGGGGGCTCAGTCCAGCACCACGATCTCGGCCGGGTCGAAGGACACCCCCACCGTGCTCCCCACCTCCGGCGCGTCGCGCAGTGCGCACGCCGCCTCCAGCCTCGGTGCGCCCTCCGGCTGGAGGTGCAGGGCGACATGCGTGCCCCGGAAGGTGCGGGCGGCGACCGTGCAGCGCAGCCCGTCGTCCGCGTCCCCCAGACGCACGCCCGCGGGCCGGACGAGCAGTGTGCGCGCCCCCTGACCGGAACCGGCCGGCACCGGCGCCTTGCCCCACGGCGTGACCGCGACCTCGCCCGTGACGGTGGCCTCCACCACGTTGTCGAAGCCGAGGAAGCGTGCCACGAACGCGTCCGCCGGCCGCTGCCACACCTCCAGCGGCGAACCGGACTGGGCGATTCGGCCGTCCCTCATCACCACGACCCGGTCGGCCAGCGCGAACGCCTCGCCCTGGTCATGGGTGACGGCCAGCACCGTGGTCCCCAACCGGCCGAACAGCTCCCGCAGTTCGACGACCAGCCGTTCCCGCAGCGAACGGTCGAGCTGACCGAGCGGCTCGTCGAGCATCAGCAGCCGGGGCCGCGGCGCGAGGGCCCTGGCCAGCGCCACCCGCTGCTGCTCACCGCCGGAGAGCGAGGCCACGGCCCGTCCGGCCGCGCCCGGCAGCCCGACGAGTTCGAGCAACTCCCTCACCCGCTCGCCCTGCCGGTCCCTCGGCATGCCGTGCATCCGCAGGCCGAAGGCCACGTTGCCGCCGACGTCCCGCTGCGGGAACAGCTGGTGGTCCTGGAACATCAGCCCCAGCTCGCGCCGGTGCGCGGGCACCCCCGCCTGGTCGCGCCCGTCGAGCGCGACGCGGCCGGAGTCCAGGGGCTGCAGACCGGCCACGGCCCGCAGCAACGTCGACTTGCCGCTGCCGCTGGGCCCGAGCACGCACACCACCTCGTGCTCGGCGACCACGAGATCGACGGCGTCCAGCACGGCCCGCCCACCGAACCGCACGGTGGCCCGATCCAGTTCGAGCGCTCGCATCAGAACTCTCCCGCCCGGTCGGTCCGCAGCCGCTCCAGCACCAGCAGGGCCACCGCGCACACCACCATCAGAATCGTCGAAAGGGCCATCGCCTGGCCGTAGTTGAGTTCTCCGGCCCGGCCGAGCAGACGCGCCACGGCCACCGGCAGCGTCGGGTTGTCGGGCCGTGCGATGAAGACCGTCGCCCCGAACTCCCCGAGCGACACCGCGAAGGCGAACCCGGCCGCGACCAGCAGCGCCCGTCGCACCATCGGCAGGTCGACCTCGCGCCACACCCGCCACGGCGACGCCCCGAGCACGGCCGCCGCCTCCCGCAACCGCTGGTCCACCGCCCGCAGCACCGGCAGCATGGTCCGCACCACGAAGGGCACGCCGACCAGCGCCTGGGCCAGCGGCACCAGGATCCACGTGGCGCGCAGATCCAGCGGCGGCTCGTCGAGCGCGATCAGGAACCCGAAACCCACGGTCACCGCGGAGACGCCCAGCGGCAGCATCAGCAGCGCGTCGAAGCCCCGGACCAGCCGTCCGGCGTCCCTCCGGGTGAGCGCGGCCGCGGCGAGACCGCCGACGACCAGGGCGATCACGGTCGCGGCGACCGCGTACTGCAGCGAGTTGCCGATCGCGTCGATCGGCGGGACCAGAAAGACGTTCCCGTCGTCGCGGACCAGCGCCCGGTAGTAGGCGAACCCGGGCGCGTCCAGCGAGCGCTGCACCAGCACCGCGAGCGGCAGGACCAGCAGGACGGCGATGCTCGCGAGCACCCCGGCCAGCAGCGCCCACTGCCCGGCCCCGCGCGGCCGGCGCGCCGTCCCCGCCGCGTCCACCAGCCGCAGCGCGGTCTCCCGCCGTCGCACCGTCCGGGCGTGCACGGCGAGGACCGCGCCGACGGCCGCGAACTGGACGATCGTGAGGACGGCGGCCGTGGACAGGTCGAAGATCTCGGAGGTCTGCCGGTAGATCTCCACCTCCAGGGTGGAGAAGGCGGGGCCGCCGAGGATCTGCACCACGCCGAAGGAGGTGAAGGTGAAGAGGAAGACCATCAGGGCGGCCGCGGCGACGGCGGGCCCGAGCGCGGGCAGGGTCACCGTGCGCCAGGCCCGCGCCCGGGACGCGCCCAGCATCCGCGCCGCCTCCTCCTGCCGCGGGTCGAGCTGCGCCCACAGCCCGCCCACCGTCCGCACGACCACCGCGTAGTTGAAGAAGACGTGTGCCAGCAGGATCGCCCACACGGTCGTGTCGAGGCGTACGCCCCACAGGTCGTCGAGCAGCCCGCCACGCCCGACGAGCGCGAGGAACGCCGTGCCGACGACGACCGTCGGCAGCACGAACGGGACGGTGACGACGGCTCGCAGCGTCTGCTTGCCCGGGAAGTCGAGGCGCGCGAAGACATAGGCGCCCGGCAGCGCCACCAGCAGCGTGAGCGCGGTGGAGGCGAGCGCCTGCCAGGTGGTGAACCACAGCACGTGCCGGATGTCGGACTGCCCGAGCACGTCCCACAGCCGTCCGAAGCGCCACGACCCGTCGACGTGGAGTCCCCGGGCGACGATCGCGGCGACCGGGTAGGCGAAGAAGACCGCGAAGAACGCGACGGGCACGGCCAGGAGAGCGAGCCGGGCAGCCGCGCTCCCCCGGGCGCCCCGGGCTCCCCCGGCGGCCTTGGCCGGGGTCACTTCAGCACGAGCGAGGTCCACGACCTGACCCACTGGTCACGACGGTCGGCGATCTTCGCCGGGTCCATGGTCTCGGGCTCCTTGGCGGCGGGCCCGAACCGGGTGAACTCGGCGGGCACGGCCGCGCCCTTCACCACCGGGTACACGAACATGTTGAGCGGCATGTCCTCCTGGAACTTCCTGCCGATCAGGAAGTCGATCAGCGCCTTGCCGCCCGCGCTGTTGGAGGCGTTGCTCAAGAGCCCCGCGAACTCGATCTGGCGGAAGCAGGTGCCGGACGCGACGCCGGTCGGCGCGGTGGACGGCTTCGGGTCGCCGTAGATCACCTCGGCCGGAGGCGAGGAGGCGTACGAGACGACGAGCGGCCGGTCGGCCTTGGCCTTCCTGCCGCCGGCGGAGCCGGAGAACTCCTCGTTGTAGGCCTGCTCCCAGCCGTCGACCACCTTCACGCCGTTGGCCCTGAGCTTCTTCCAGTAGCCCTCCCAGCCCCCATCGCCGTACTTCGCGGCCGTGCCGAGCAGGAAGCCGAGGCCGGGCGAGGAGGTGGAGGCGTTCTCGGTGACGAGGAGGTCCTTGTAGGCGGGCTTCACCAGGTCGTCGAAGGAGGCGGGCGGGGCCAGCTTGTGCGCGGTGAAGTACGCCTTGTCGTAGTTGACGCAGATGTCGCCGAAGTCGACCGGCGTGACCCGGTGCTTCTTCGCGTCCAGCTGGTACTGGCTGCCCACCTGCGCCAGCCCCGCGGCCTCGTACGACTGGAACAGCCCGTTGTCGAGAGCACGGGACAGAAGGGTGTTGTCGACGCCGAAGAAGACGTCGCCCTGCGGGTGGTCCTTGGTGAGGATCGCCTTGTTGACGGCCTGCCCGGCGTCGCCGTCCTTGAGGACCTTCACCTTGTACCCGGACTGCTTCTCGAAGCCGGCGAGGACGCTCTTGGAGACGGCCCACGAGTCGTGGCTGACGAGGGTGACCGTCTTGGAGCCCGTCGAGGACGCCGTCCCCTTGCCGTCCGTGGATCCGCACGCGGACAACGCGGGCAGGGCGACCAAGCCGAGCCCGACGGCCACGGCCACGAAGGTCTTGTTCTGCACTGGTTTTCCTCCTGGGGTTGACCAGGAAGAGACGCGGCCCCGCCCGGGTCCGCACGGGACTCCGGGCAGGGCGCAACAGCTCGAGTGATGACCGAACTTCCTACCCAGAATGACCTGGGCGAGGTTCAGAGGGTCTGCGGCCTGGGTGCCGCACTCTCAGCGCTGTGGCGCTCCCCTGTCGGAATATGAAGATGTGTACGGTCCTCAGACTACCGCTCGGTGGCCGCGAGCTGACCGCACGCCCCGTCGATCTCCTGGCCACGGGTGTCCCGGACGGTCACCGGCACCCCGTGCGCGGCGATCGCCTCGACGAAGGCCTTCTCGTCCTCCGGCCGGGAGGCCGTCCACTTCGAGCCCGGAGTCGGGTTCAGCGGGATGAGGTTGACGTGCACGGGCTTGCCGCGCAGCAGCCGGCCCAGCCGGTCGCCGCGCCAGGCCTGGTCGTTGATGTCCCGGATCAACGCGTACTCGATGGAGAGCCGGCGACCGGACCGCTCGGTGTACTCGAACCCGGCGTCCAGCACCTCACGCACCTTCCACCGTGTGTTCACGGGGACGAGGGTGTCCCGCAGCTCGTCGTCCGGGGCGTGCAGGGAGATCGCCAGCCGGCACTTGAAGCCCTCCTCGGAGAACCGGTGGATGGCCGGCACCAGCCCGACCGTCGACACGGTGATCCCGCGCTGCGACAGCCCCAGCCCGTCGGGGGCGGGGTCGGTCAGCGCGCGAACGGCGCCGACGACCCGCTTGTAGTTGGCGAGCGGCTCGCCCATCCCCATGAAGACGATGTTGGAGAGCCTGGCGGGCCCGCCAGGCACCTCGCCGTCGCGCAGCGCCCGCATACCGTCGACGATCTGGTGCACGATCTCTGCGGTGGACAGGTTCCGGTCCAGCCCGGCCTGCCCGGTGGCGCAGAACGGGCAGTTCATCCCGCACCCCGCCTGCGAGCTGATGCACATGGTCACCCGGTCCGGGTAGCGCATCAGCACCGACTCCACGAGCGTGCCGTCGAACAGCCGCCACAGCGTCTTGCGGGTGGTCCCCTTGTCCGTCGACAGATGCCGGACGACCGACATCAGATCGGGCAGCAGCGCCTCACGCAGCTTCTCGCGGGAGCCGGCGGGGATGTCGGTCCACTCCGCCGGGTCGTGCGCGTACCGGGCGAAGTAGTGCTGCGAGAGCTGCTTGGCGCGGAACGGCTTCTCCCCGATCTCCGCCACGACCTCCTTCCGCTCGGCGGGCGAGAGGTCGGCGAGGTGCCGCGGCGGCTTCTTGGCTCCGCGGGGGGCGACGAAAGTGAGTTCTCCGGGTGCAGGCATAACACGTCCAGTGTGGCAGATCATCTGCGGGGCCCCAGGCCAGAGCGGGGTGGGGGTGGTCACCCCTGGGTGCCGACTGTCAGCGTTGGTCGACCTCGGACGGCCCAGGGACGGCCCGGGTGGCCTGGCTGTCGCTTGCGAACGTTGACTTGCCCATGCAGCACTTGCTCTCTTTCAGCGAAGGCGGCTCGCCTGCTAGGTACGCTCAGCACATGAATCCGGAGGGGATCGCCAACGCAGTGGTCTCGGTGCTTGCCGCCGCAGGAACACTGGCTGGTGTAACTAGCCGAACCAGGCGGCGACGCAATGAGATCAGAGAAAACCTGAGCTTGGCAGAAGAACTTCAAAAGAACACGATTTTGCGCGATCACACTCCTGCCGTCGCTTGGCTGCACGGAAAGATCGCCTTAGACGTTGCGAAACTCTCCGGACAACCGATCGGCGCTCCCAAAAAGCCGATCCCTAAAGGTTCCGTCGTTTTCGCCACCATCCTCCTACTCGCATTCGGGAGCTGGACATACTGGCTAAACAGAGACGGTTTCGTTTGGTACTCATTGGTCACAGGCGCTTTGGCTGCCTCAATGGCAATCTCCATCTTGGGAATGACCACCAACAGGGAGATTCCCCCTGATGCAGAGAATGAAATGCCCGAGGGTGCACATCCTCTCGGTTCTCAGTCCCCCGCAGAATCAATAGTGACGTCAGTCGCCATGGCAGCTATGAGCTCGGACGGGAGATTCGAAGATGAGGGGCAACTCGGGGTGGCATTCCGCTTCATACGCCATATGACGGCGGGAGAGTTCGACGATGCAGTGAACCTGGCTGATGAGAACTGGCTCCGGTGTCGAATTCAGGCATGGCTATGGAATGCCCGAGCCTTCACCGGAGATGATGAAGCACAGATGCAGGCCACAACCGATGCCATGATGATCACTCGAAGTGGTCACGCCTTTTGGGAGGCCTTCTCCTCTGCTGAGGTTGAGTTCTTCCAAGACGCATGGGGCGAAATTGACCCCGATCAGCTAGGCGGGGCAAGCAGGCGTCGACGAGTTGCCCGAGACTACGACCTCGTGATCGTAGCGCCGCTGGGTGAAAGCGGTGGCTACTTCGTCAATTCCCCTACTCCGGTACCTGGAGGATTGACTTTCCTCATGCACAACTCTGACGGAAGCTGGCTTTTGGCTAACCATTTGGGAGGAGCACCGCCTCTGCCGGGATACCCTCCCTCATGGTGGATTGCTAACGATCCCAGCCTTGATGAACTTCGAGACTAGGTCGGTGGAGCGGCTTTGGGCTGGAGCTGCTTTGGGGGGAGTGATCATGGCCCCGTAAGCTGATGGCGAGTCGGGCAGTCAGTGGACCTGCCCGTAAAGCACGACGTTGGGGCCATGATCTTCGAGGCTCCCCCCAAAGTGGCTGCCTAAAGCCGTGGAGCCGACCGCCCCAGCCACAGAGGGTGTCTCCCGCTTCATGCCCGCAGCCGCGAGCGCGCCGCCGGGCGCGGCCAGCCGGGGCGCAGACAGGAGGCAGGCCGCGCCGCAGAGGCGGCGCGCGCCCGCGCCGTGCGCGGGCTCTTGATGAAGTAGGGAAAGTTCTACCGCGCTCGTGATCACGAACCGCTCGATCGAGGCCTGTCGGCTCCGTACTCGTCTCGGATACCGTTCCATCCATGCCTTCTGCACTGGACACGCCCCAAGGGGCTGCGGACCTCGCCGAGTCCCTGCTGCCTCCGCTCGGGAACCGCTGGCTGCACACTCAGGCCGTGGCCGCTCGGGCGCAAGAGATCGCCGGGGCTGTGTCTGAGGCTGACCGGGATCTCCTCGTCGCTGCCGCGTGGCTGCACGACATCGGCTACGCCCCCGAACTGCGTGACACCGGCTTCCACCCCATCGATGGCGCGCGCCATCTGGAAACGCTGGGTGCGCCGGCACGTCTCGTAAGGCTGGTCGCCCATCACTCCGGTGCCGTGTACGAGGCGGAGCAACGCGGCCTCTCGGCGGAGCTGGCCGTCTACGAGCGGGAAGACTCGCCGGTCCTGGACGCCCTGATCATGGCCGACATGACGACGGGCCCCGCGGGGCAGTCCTTCGACTTCGACACCCGCATCGACGAGATCCTCGTCCGCTACGAGCCCGGCAGCGAAGTGCACAACGCGATCAGCAAGGCGCGGCCGTACCTCGGCGCTGCTGTTGAGCGGACGCGGAACCGTCTTGGAGTGAGCACCTGATCACTCGGTCAACGGGGCTGTCCGTGCTTGTGCAGCGCGGCGCTGGCGCGGAATCGCAACCGTCCGCAGCGATCTTTGTCCGCATCGGATGCGTTCGCGGGACAACAGCAGTGGTCGGCCAGCCAACGCAGGTCTTCGGGGTCCAGCCAGAGCGGCACTCGCCCCTTGCCCGCTTCCGCTGACGGGTCGGTTTCCTTCATGGGTGGACCCTACCGACACCCTCAGCCGATGTAGGGCTCTGCCCGGTCGGCCAACCCGTGCTCGATCCGCATCCGCATGGACGGGTGGATGTTCAGCTCGTCCAGCCTGCTCGGGTCGACGAACGCCACTTCCTTGCTCTCGCTGCTGGTGCGCAGCTCGCCCCCGGTGATCCGGGCCATGAAGCAGATCGAGAACTGCTGACGCACTTCGCCGTCGTCGTAGGCCATGACGTGGCCGGGGTCGGTGTAGAGCCCGACCAGGCCCGTCACCTCGACGTCGAAGCCGGTCTCCTCCTTGGTCTCGCGCACCGCTGCATCCGCGACCGACTCGCCGACGTCGACGCCGCCACCCGGCAGGGCCCACAGGTTGTTGTCGGTCTTGTGGATCAGCAGGACCTCTCCAGCCTCGTTGCACGCAACGGCGGTGACCGAGGGGACGATGCTGTTCGCCTTCGGGGCGTTCGGATCGTTGATGTAGTCGACGCGGGCCATGACTCCAGCCTCGCACGATGGGACCGCAGTTGGACTACGCGGGCCGCCCTCGCTCCCACGTGTAGTCGAAGCTCCGCATGTAGTGCCGGAAGGTGCGGGCGCCCGGGATGTAGCGGAAGTGCAGTACCGGGTTCTGCCCGGCGGGAGCTCCGAGCACGTGCGGGTTCACCAACACGTCGTCGTCGAAGCGGTAGATCGAGTTGTAGAGGATCGTGTCGTGCAGCCGGATCTCGACGCCGGGTGTCTTCATCGCCGGTTCGAGGTAGCGCCGCGTGATCCGGGCGCGTGCGGCCAGGTCGTCTCCTATGCCTTCCTCTTCGCCGCGCTGCCGGACCATCTCCGACTCCGGGTCGCCGAGAAGGACGCGCACCTGGGCCCCGGCCTTGGCTTTCTCGGCCAGCTCGTACGGCAGGTCGGGGTGGTTGTCGAAGAGGAACAGCCCCGCGTACACGAGGATGTCGACCTGGTCCGCCGCCTTCTCGATGAGCGATGACCACAGCGCGGCCGGCACCGCGCCCCGGTGCGGGTAGTAAGTGATCAGCTCGGACGTGCTCGCCGTCTCGGCCTGCTTCTCGACGGCAGGCCAGAGATAGACCTCGTCGACGCCGAGGTAGCTCGCGGCCTTCCAGCGGTGCCCCCGGTGCGGAGTGCGATCGGTCGTGATCCAGCGCTCCACGCTCTTGGGGTCGACCCCGACGTGCTGAGCCACGGACTGGATGGTCTCGCCCTTCGCCGAAATCGCCGCGCGCAGACGCTCGTTCGCCATGGCTTACCCTTCCTCGGACGCTTCAGGGACGTTTTGACGATAACTCAGACGTCCCTAAACGTCCAGACGGACCGTGATGTGTCCACCCCCTCTCGCGGTCTCCTGATCTCACCGACGGGAGTCGGTCAACAGCCCGCTACAACAGGAGACAAGACGATGCGTCAGATCCCCGTGGACACCTCCGCCGCGACCGTGATGGTCGCCAAGACCCCGCAGCCCAAGGTCAAGGACCGCCGCACCGGTGAGATCGCCATCGACGTGGAGACCGGCGCGAAGATGATGACCGTGGACGTGATGTTCGCGGCGAACGATGAGGTGGAGATCCTTTCCATCGCGGTCCCGGAGCCGGGTATCTCCGGTGAGCTGGCCATGGGCACGCCGGTCGCGCTCACGGGCCTGGTCGCCCGGCCGTGGGAGAACGACTTCAACGGTCAGAAGCGGCACGGGATCGCCTTCCGTGCGGTCGCCGTGACCTCTCTGGTCGCCGCTGCCGCGCAGTCCAAGGCGGCCTGATCATGACCGCCTTAACGGTCGCTCTGGTGCTGGTCGTCGCCCCTGCGGGTCTCCTGCGGTGGCGGCGTCCCGCCTGGTACTGGATGACCTTCGGCGTCACCCTCGCCACGCTGCGGGTCCTGGTCCGCTACGCCTCCGTCATGGACGCCTGCGGGCTGACGGTCCCGCCCTCGCGCTGGCGGCTGGCCCTGGCCCGGGTCGCAGGCCGGGACGTCCCGCAGTCCCGCCCGCCGCGCATCCTGCGTGTCCGCCCGACCCGGACCGGCCTGGTGCTGCGGCTGGGTCTTCGGCCCGGACAGGATGCCTTCGACGTCGCCGCCTCCTCGGACCGGCTCCGGCACTCGTTCTCGATGTACGGGGTCACCTCGCGTGAGGTGCGCTCCGGGGTCGTGGAAGTGCGGATGACCGGCTATGACGTCCTCAAGCGGGTGCAGATGCCCGCTGCGGTCGATACCCGCCCGATGCTCGTCCCGGTCGCCCTGCGCGAGGACGGGTCCGTCCACTACCGCGACTACCGGGCCGTCCCGCACGCCCTCACCCTCGGTGCGACGGAGTCGGGGAAGTCGGTCTATCAGCGCAACCTGGTCGCTGGGCTCGCGCCGATGGACGTCGCCCTGGTCGGCATCGACTGCAAGCAGGGCGTCGAGCTGTTCCCCCTCGCCCGCCGCTTCTCCGCCCTCGCCGACAACCCCGACACCGCCGCCGAGCTGCTGGACGCGCTCGTGTCCCGGATGGAGGGCGTCTACCAGGTCATCCGCGCCGAACAGCGCATCACCTCCGCCATCGCAGACGCGGAGATAGCCGCCGACATCTGGGACCTGCCCGAACACCTGCGGCCCGTGCCGGTCGTGGTCCTGGTCGACGAGGTCGCCGAACTCGCGCTGGCCACGAAGAAGAGCGACCCACGCCGCGACCGGATCATCAAGGCCCTGGTCCGCCTCGCCCAGCTCGGCCGCGCGGCCGGCATCTACCTCGAGATCTGCGGCCAGCGCTTCGGCTCCGAACTCGGCGACGGCATCACCATGCTCCGCGCCCAGCTCACCGGCCGCACCGCCCACCGCGTCAACGACGAAACCTCCGCGAAGATGGCCTTCGGCGACATCTCCCCGGACGCCGTGCTGGCCGCCATCCAGATCCCCGCCGAACTGCGCGGCGTCGCCATCGCCGGGGACTCCACCGGAGGCTGGCACCGCATCCGCGCCCCGCACACCTCCCTGCGCCAGGCCGTGAACATCTGCAACCGGCATGCCGACCGGACCCCGGACCTGCCCGAACTCGCTCCCTTCCGGCCCGAGCTGACCGGCACCGCCCCGGCGGTCGAGCAGCTGGCCGAGGCCGCGCCCGTTACGGCCTGAGCTCCACGCTCCACGGTCGGCGCGACCGCCTTCGCGCCCGGTCCCTACCCCTGCCATGCCTGATGAAGGGAGAACCCCCGTCATGTGCCCCGACTGCGAGGACTTCGCCCGTACCGTCCTGCTCCTCGGCCAGCTCGCCCTCTACGCCGACACCACCGGCGCGGACCTCGACTTCGTCGACGCCGTCAGCCCCGCCCTGGCCGCCTCGCTCCCCGAGCCGCCCGCCATGCCCGGTGAGGGGTCCTGATGGCCGCCCGCCACGGTCTGCGCGTGGACGCCGTCCTGGTCCAGGCTGTCATCGCCGGAGCGCTGTCCTTCGCCCACCTGCACGACCTGGCCGCCGCTGCCGGGCAGGACGGCTGGAAGGCGTGGGCCTACCCGATCAGCGTGGACCTGCTCCTGGTCGCCGCCTGGCGACGACTGCGCTCCGAGGGCCCGTCCCGGCTGGCCTGGTGCTGGTTCCTCATCGCCCTATTCGCCTCCCTCGGCGCGAACATCGCCACCGCCGGATTCCTCGACCTGGCCGACCCGCCCGCCCTGCTCCGCCTCGGCATCGCCGGATGGCCCGCCCTCGCCTTCCTCGGCGGCACCCTCCTCGCCCACTCCGCCGACCACCACACACCCACCCCGCCGGCACCCGCACCGGCCCCGGAACCCGACACCGTCCCCGCCCCTGAGCCGCTCCCCGAATTCGCGCCTGTGCTCGAACCGGAGCCCTCGCCCACCCCGGTGGAAGAGCCCCCGGCCCTTCCGCCCGCCGACTCGACGCCCGCGGTTCCCGCCGTTCTCGTCGACCACGCCCGCAAGGTCGCCGCCGAATACCGCGACCGGACCGGCGGCCCGATCGACACCGACACCCTGCGCGCCCGCCTCGGCGTCCCGCCCCACCTCGCCGATGCCATCGCCGCCCAGCTCGCCTGACCTCGAAGGGAGAACCACCGTCATGCCCGCTCGCGACAACTTCCACTCCGTCATGCGGATCGGCCCCGTGCAGATCGGCACCCACCGCGACCGCAACGGCCAGACCAAGCATGCCGCCGTCTGCACCGCCGACCGCTGCGGCTGGTCCGCCGACTACTCCAGCGGCACCGCCGCCCAACTCGCCGCCCGCACCCACCGCTGCCGCGTCCGCTAGGAGACACCGCCATGCAGGTCCCGCTCTGGTTCACCCTCGCCGTCGTCGGCTACCTCGGCTGCAAGCTCTTCCGCCCGCCGCTCTGGCTGGTCCTGGTGCTGCTCCTCGGCGGCTACCTCATCGCCGACAGCCTCCTCGCCCCCGTCATCGACACCGCCATCACCAAGTAGGGAGACCCGCCATGCTCCGCCCGAAGATCCCCACCATGCCCACCCCGACCGGGCTCGTCTCCCGGCCCGCCGTCGTCGAGCCGACCGCCGTCATCCAGCACGTCCCCGTCACGCCCGCCCCGGCCCCGGCCGCTCAGGCCCCGGCGTCCTCGCGACCCACCGTGCAGCTCACCCCGGGCTCCGTGCTCGCCCTCGTCGGCGGCGGCACCGCCGTCGTCCTGGTCGTCGGCACGGTCCTCGTCTCGATGCTCCTGGCGGTCGCTGTCACCGCCGCCTCGGTCGCCGTCTGCGCCCTGGTCATCCGCTCACTCGTCTCCTCCCAGCACCACCGCTGAAAGGTCCCCGGGGCGACGCACAAGCCGCCAAGCACGCCGCCGCCTCTGGGACCGCGTTCCGGTACGCCAACCGCATCGCCAAGGAGAACGCCATGGACCCGCACACCACCGCGAGCATCCTGCCGTTACTCGGCTGGGCCGTGCACGGCGGCATCCTCGCCCGCCGCCTCGCCTGCGCCCGCCGCGACCCGCTCACCGGCCTGCACACCCGCGCCGGATGGACCGACCGCGCCGACCACCTCATCCGCCGGCACTCGAACGCCGCCGTCCTCCTGGTCGACCTCGACCACTTCAAGACCCTCAACGACACCCACGGCCACGCCGCCGGGGACGCCGCCCTCATCGCCACCGCCGACCGGCTGCGCACCTGGTGCGGACGCAGCGGCACCGCCGGCCGCCTGGGCGGAGACGAATTCGTCGCCGTCGTCCGGGACCTGGCCGCCGCCGACCTCGACGCGCTCACCGCCGCACTCCACCGGCCGCTGCACTACGACGGGATGTCGCTGCCGCTGGCCGCCTCGGTCGGGGCCTGCCGCATCTCCGAGCTGCCGATGCCCGTCCTGCCCGATGCGCTCGCCGCCGCCGACGCGGCCATGTACGCCGCCAAGGGCCGTGGCCGTCGGGGCTCCCGCACCACTCGCTGAGAGGCCACCGGGTGGCGCACAAGCCGCCAAGCACGCCGCCACCCGGGGCCGTTCCTTCCAACCGCAATCGAAAGGAACCACCATCATGGCCCACCAGGCTCCCCGCCCGCCGAGGATCTGCCCGGCCTGCGACGGCTTCGCCGCCGCTATCACTCTCGGCGGCCGCGACCACCGTGGCCACCTCCGCACCATCACCGCGCACTGCCCGGCCTGCCAGGGCACCGGCACCGCCCGCACCCGCCGCAACCGCGAGGGCGCCCGTGCCTGACACCCTGCTCGACCCGACCACCCTCGGCGACCTGCTGAGGGTGGCTTCGGCGTCCGACTACGACCGCTGGGAAGACCAGATCCGCCGCACCGGCGGCTGCTCCGACCCCATCCACCTCACCGGCTGGACCCTCACCAAAGACAAGACCACCGGCGAGACCCTGCACCACTACTCCACCGAGAATGAACCAGGCGGACGCCTGCGTCTCGCCTGCGGCAACCGCCGCGCCTCCCGCTGCCCCTCCTGCGCCTGGACGTACGCGGGCGACACCTACCACCTGATCCGCGCAGGCCTCGCCGGGGACGATCGTCGAGACGTCCCTGCCACGGTCCGCGATCACCCCCGGGTCTTCGCCACCCTCACGGCCCCGTCCTTCGGCCGCGTCCACAACCGCCCCGATCACGGCGTCTGCCGCTGCGGCACCGTCCACCCAGCCGATGACCCCGCACTCGGCACCGCCCTCGCCCCGGCCACCTACGACTACGCGGGCGCCGTCCTGTTCAACAACCACGCCGGACAGCTGTGGCAGCGCTTCACCAACCGGCTCCGTCGCGAGATCGCCGCCCGCGCCGGCCTCTCCCAACGGGAGCTGAAGGAAGCCGCCCGGGTCTCCTACGGCAAGGTCGCCGAGTTCCAGAAGCGCGGGGCCCTGCACTTCCACGCCGTCATCCGGATCGACGGCCCCGACGGACCGGACACCACGCCCCCGGCCTGGGCCACCGTCGGACTCCTCGCTGACGCCATCCAGGCCGCCGCCGTCCACTCCTACACGTCCGTCTCGGTGCCCGCGGCCGGGGACGAGCCCGCCCGGACCTTCGGCTGGGGCACCCAGCTCGACGTCCGCCCCATCAAGGCCTTCGGAGACGGCTCCGACATCACCGAACAGGCCGTTGCCTCCTACGTCGCCAAGTACGCCACCAAGGCGGCCGAGAACACCGGCACCCTCGACCGCCGCATCGGCGAACTCGCCGAACTCGACCGTCACCAGGTCCCCGACCACGCCCGCCGCCTCATCACCGCGTGCAAGGAACTCGACCCGCTCTACCCCGACCGCCGCCTCTGGGCCTGGGCTCACATGCTCGGCTTCCGGGGGCACTTCTCCTCCAAGTCCCGCCGCTACTCGACCACTCTCGGCGAACTCCGCCAGGCCCGCGCCGACTACCGCGCCGCACAGGAACACGCCGCCCTCGGCCTCGAGGACGTCGAGCCGGACACAGTCCTCGTCCTGGCCGACTGGCAGTACGCCGGACATGGCCACACCCCCGGGGAATCAGCCCTCGCCGCCACCATCGCCCGCGGCCTCCAGGCCAACCGCGAAACCGCCCGCGAAGCACTACGCGACCAGCTCGCCATGGAAGGAGCCGCCGCGTGACCGTCCATACGCTTCCCGACCGCTACCTGACCCCGGCCGACGTCGCCGAGCTGCTCGGCGTTCCGGTAGAGACGCTGTACCAGTGGCGGCGGAAGCGCTCAGGTCCTCCGGCCTTCCGCGTCGGCCGGCACCTTCGCTACGACCCCGTCCGGCTTCGCGAGTGGGTCGACGGTCTGACGGAGGTGGCCGCCTGATGCCCGGTCACGTGCAGGATCGCTGGTACAAGACAGAGACGGGTCCGGACGGCAAGCCGGTGAAGGTGAAGACCGACCGCTACGGCGGCGGCCTGCGCTACCGGGCCCGATACGTCGGTCCCGACGGCACCGAGAAAAGCCGGTCCTTCCCCGACCGCCAGAAGCGCAAGGCTGAAGAGTGGCTGGCCGAGACGGCGGCCGACATGTCTCGTGGTCAGTACGTCGACCCCAAGGCCGCCCGCATGACCTTCCAGCAGTACGCGGAGCGCTGGATCACGGGCCAGACGACCGACCTGAACACGCGCATCGGGGTGGAGACCCGGCTTCGGCTGCACGCCTTCCCTCGCGTGGGGGCGCGCCCGCTCGGGTCCTTCCGGCCGGTCCACATCCGCGAGTTCGTGCGCGACCTGGAGAACGACCCGGCGATAGGCGGCAGCTACGCCCGCAACATATACGCCAACGTCCGCGCGGTGCTGTCGGCCGCCGTGGATGACGGCCACCTCGCCCGGAATCCGTGCTCGGCCGCATCCGTCCGCCCGCCGGCCGTCTCAGCCGCCCGGGTCGTGCCTTGGCTCCCGTCCCAAGTGCACGCGGTCCGCGACGCTCTGCCCGAGCGGTACCAGGCCATGGTCTCCGTGGGCAGCGGCTGCGGTCTCCGTCAGGGCGAGATCATCGGTCTGTCGGAGGACGCCGTGCACCTCGACGGCGACACGCTGCGGGTCACCACTCAGGTCAAGCTGATCCGGGGCGTCGCAGTGTTCGCTCCGCCCAAGGGCAACAAGGAGCGGGACGTACCGCTGCCGACCTCGGTGGCCTCCGCCCTACGGCAGCACATGAAGAATCACCCGCCCGTGGGCATCAAGCTGCCGTGGGGCCGGCCGGACGGCCCGCTCACCGAGCGGCGTCTGATCTTCACGAACACGGTCGGCGGCATCGTCTGGCGAAGCAACTTCAACTTCTACGAGTGGAAGCGCGCCCTCGCTGCGGCCGGCCTCATCCCGACGCCGGAAGCCGGGAAGCCGTACGCCTCCGCCCGGCAGCACGGGATGCATGCCCTTCGCCACTTCTACGCCTCGGTCCTCCTGGACGCGGGCGAGAGCATCAAGGCCGTGAGCGAGTACCTCGGCCATGCCGATCCGGCAATGACGCTGCGGGTGTACGCGCACCTGATGCCGAGCAGCCGCGAGCGGGCTCGCCGGGCCCTGGACGACGTCTTCGGCACGGCCCAGGAGCCCTGACGGCCCACCGACGGCCCACTGGGCACAAGACGGCCCCCTACTGGCGATAAAACCGCTGGTAGGGGGCTTCTTCATGCCCGGGGGTGATCAGTTCTCCGGGCTTAGGCATGGCTGTACCAGTGTCGCAGATCGATTCCCGTGGCCCGGGCCCTGAGGCCGGCGGGCAGGCCGTCCCCCGGACGCGGTGCCGCGCGCGGGGGACGGCGTGCCGACGGCTCAGGCGACGCCGTGCTGGCCGCCCTGGGTGAAGTCGCAGTCGTGACCGGCGCTGAGCACGCCGTCGCCGGTGTTGGAGTAGCCGTCGGACATGCTGCCGCAGGCCCTCACCCAGACGTCCGCGCCCTCGGGGATGTTCCACGGGTGCCGCTCGTCCGTGGTGTTGCATCCGGACGTGTTGTGGATCGTCCTGAAGTGCCATCCCTGGCCGGACTTGTACCAGGTCAGCTGCGCCCAGACGGTCCCGTTGTCGCACTGGTTGTCATGGATGAGGAATTTGTCGCCGTCAGCCACGAAGTACGCGTAGCCGTCGCCGTTGCTCGCGTCCGACACAGGCGAATTGGTTCCGGCGCTGGCGGAAGTCGCGGTTCCGATGACCAGACATGCCGTGGCGGCGGCGACAGCGGAACAGCGGCGCAGGGATATGGCTTTCATCTCGGCAGTCATTTCCGATCTGGAGGAGACAAAGAGCGAACGGGCGCAAGCACCGATATCCGACGCATTGCGCAGGACCCGGGGTCCGCACGTACGCTCTCACACCGCATTCACCATGGCCAAGCGCTTTTGCGCACCATATATCCCCACGGTCGCCCCGAGTCGGGATCAGAGCGACATCGCACGGCTCGCACCACCCGTCAGCTTCAACTGCCGCGCCGGGTACACCACTTCAGGCACAGGGAACGACGTCCCGAGGAGACGTCCAGGGGGGACGTCCGGGGGAAGGGTGCTCATCGGGTCACACCGGGCGTCCATCGGGCGGCCCGCCGACGGCGAGAGATCCTCGATTCCGCGTGCACACCGGCAGGAAATCCGAGGCCGAATACTCCCGGCTCCGCCTCCGATCCGATCCCGTCGAGGAAGGCGTTAACTTCGCGACGTCGCCCAGAACCAGCAAGAGCGTGGAGCGGGGAGGTATTTGCCGAATTCGACCGCCTTTTCGACTTTCTTGCCGCCTTGCACCCCGCCGCGTCGTCGGCCGTGCCGGCCGCACGGCGACCGTGGGCGAGTGGTGCGGTCCGCGGGGCCGGGACGCGAACGAGGCGAAGCCCGCCTACGCCGGACCGTGCTCCAGGTGGCTCTTCAGCAGCCGCTCGTTCACCGGGAACTCCTTGCGGGCCTGGCGGCGGACGACCAGGGGCACGAGGATCCTGCCCATCCCCTTGCCCTCGAAGTCGAGATCCATGATCACACGGGACCGGCGGCCCTCGTCGATCGGCAGGATCTCGCCGTGGAAGCGGCCGCGCACCGGGCCGTCGATGCCCTGCAGCGACCAGGCGTGCGGCGGGTCGTACTCGGTGTACTCCATGGTCATCGGCATTTCCCGGCTGCCGACGTGCCGCGTGACCCGCACCCGGGAGCCGACATCGGGCGGCCCGGGGTCGACAGCCTCCGCCGAGACCGCGCTCGCCTGCCATTCGGGCAGGTGGGAAGGGTCGATGACATAGGCCCATACGTCATCGGGAGTGGCGTCGACGTCGATCGATTCATGGAAGCCGGACATACGGTCCGCCCCCTTTCAGGACGATCCCCCCTGTGCGGGCCTTCACGAGAATCGTCCCACCGGCCCGGCCTCTCGACCACGGCAGCGGGCCCCCGTCCCGGACGATCAGGACGAGGGCCCGCGGGAGCCGGCGTGCGCGCTGATCAGCCCGAGCCCACGAACAGCACGAACAGCATCCAGACGACGGGAGCCGTCGGCAGCAGGGAGTCCAGCCGGTCCATGATGCCGCCGTGCCCCGGGAGCAGCGTGCCCATGTCCTTGATGCCCAGGTCCCGCTTGATCATGGACTCGCCGAGGTCGCCGAGCGTGGCGCTGGCCGCGACGGCGAACCCGAGCACCAGCCCCTGCCACCAGCTGCCGTCATCGATGAGGAACTGCATGCACAGCGCACCGGCGACCATCGCGAACGCGACGGCGCCGAGCAGACCCTCGCGGGTCTTGCCCGGGCTGATGCGCGGGGCGAGCTTGTTCTTGCCGAAACGCCAGCCCACGGCGTACGCGCCGGTGTCGCTGACGACCGTCAGGACCAGGAAGGTCATGACCCGGAACGCCCCGTCGTCGGCGGTGAGCATCAGGGCGACGAACGTGGCCAGGAACGGAACGTAGAAGGCAGCGAAGACGCCGGCGGTGACGTCCTTGAGGTAGCCCTCGGGCGGTTCCGTCATCCGCCAGACCAGCACCGCGAGCGCGGTGAGGGCCATGGCGACCCAGGCGCCCTCGGTCCCCCGGACGTATCCGGCGACCACCATCGCGGCCCCGCCGACCGCGAGCGGCACGAGCGGCGCCCTGATGCCCTTGCGCTCCTGCAGCCTGCTGGTCAGCTCCCACAGGCCGACGACGACGGCGACCGCGACCACGCCGACGAACACGGCCTTGACGACGAACAGCGACGCGACGATGACCGCGCCGAGCCCGACCCCGACGCCTATGGCCGCGCCCAGGTCTCGGCCCGCGCTCTTCTTCTGCGGCGCGGGCACCGGGTGAGGGGCGTCGGGCATGGGCTCCGGATTCTGCGGCGCCGCCGCAGGGGGCCGTGCCGTCGGGGTGTCGTCGCCGTGGACGGCGAGGCCGTGGGGCTCGCCGCCGTAGGGCGCGTTGCCGTAGTTCTCGTCGTGGAACAAAGGGCCGCCCAGCCGAGCGGCCCCCCGGTCGTCATCCTGGTTTCCGCCGTGCGCGGGTACGTCGGGGACGATGGGCATGGGGCGAGTCTGCTGCGCCTCAGGCGCATCGTACGCGGGACCCGCCGGGGCGGCCCTCTGGACAGGCCCCTGGTCGACGGGCCCCCAGTACCCGGCCCGCGACCCGGCGTGTGGCGGTGAGCCCCAGGAAGAGTCGTTCATCAGACCTCGAGCAGCTCCGCTTCCTTGTGCTTCAGGAGCTCGTCCACCTGGGCGACGTACTTCGCGGTGGTGTCGTCGAGTTCCTTCTCGGCGCGGCGGCCCTCGTCCTCGCCGACCTCGCCGTCCTTGATCAGCTTGTCGATCGCGTCCTTGGCCTTGCGGCGGACCGCGCGGATGGACACCTTGGCGTCCTCGCCCTTGCCCTTGGCGACCTTGATGTAGTCGCGGCGGCGCTCCTCGGTCAGCTCGGGGAACACCACGCGGATGATGTTGCCGTCGTTGCTCGGGTTGACGCCCAGATCGGAGTCGCGGATCGCCTGCTCGATGTTGCGCAGCGCGGTCTTGTCGAACGGGGTCACGACCGCCATGCGCGGCTCCGGCACGGAGAACGAAGCCAGCTGGTTGATCGGCGTCGGCGCGCCGTAGTAGTCGGCAACGATCTTGTTGAACATCGCCGGGTGCGCACGGCCGGTGCGGATCGCGGCGAAGTCCTCCTTGGCGACCACGACGGCCTTCTCCATCTTCTCCTCGGCCTCGAGGAGGGTCTCTTCGATCACCACTTGCTCCTGCGTGTCTTGAGTAGGCCCGGCTGCGGATCCTTGCGAGGCGGCGGCCGGCTGCGTCGCGTCTTCTTCCTGCACGGTCACCGACCGGCAGGACATTGTCCATCCTCCGACCAGGGTCCGTCCCCCGGTCGAACGTTGTCGTGGAAAACCGGGAGGGCGCCGGTCAGGACCGGCTGCCCTGCTCACCCACGAGCGTGCCGATCTTCTCACCCTTGACGGCGCGGGCGATATTGCCCTCGGCGAGAAGCTCGAAGACGAGGATCGGCAGCTTGTTGTCGCGGCACAGCGTGATCGCGGTCATGTCGGCGACCTTCAGATCGCGGGTGATGACCTCGCCGTAGCCGAGGGCGTCGAACTTGACGGCGGACGGGTTGGTCTTCGGGTCGGAGTCGTAGACGCCGTCCACGCCGTTCTTGCCCATGAGCAGCGCCTCGGCGTCGATCTCCAGGGCCCGCTGGGCGGCGGTGGTGTCGGTCGAGAAGTAGGGCATGCCCATTCCCGCGCCGAAGATCACCACGCGGCCCTTCTCCAGGTGCCGCACGGCCCGCAGCGGGATGTACGGCTCGGCGACCTGGCCCATGGTGATGGCGGTCTGCACGCGGCTGTCGATGCCCTCCTTCTCCAGGAAGTCCTGGAGGGCGAGGCAGTTCATGACGGTGCCGAGCATGCCCATGTAGTCCGAGCGGGCCCGGTCCATGCCGCGTACCTGGAGCTCGGCGCCGCGGAAGAAGTTGCCGCCGCCGATGACGACCGCGATCTCCGCGCCGTCACGGACGACCGCCGCGATCTCCCGGGCGATCTTGTGCACCACGTCGGGGTCCACGCCCAGGCCTCCGCCGCCGGAGAATGCCTCACCGGACAGCTTCAGCAGAAACCGGCCGTGCAGTTTGCCGTCTTCGCTCTTCTGGGCCTTGGTGGTCATGGGAGATCCCGCCTCTTTCGCGTGGTGCACATACGAAGAAGGCCATTGCCGGTGGGGTGTGGTGGGCAACCCATGCGCGGCAATGGCCTCCTTGTCAGATCTGCTGTCGTCCGTCACACGTGCGCGTGACGGCGTACCGGACGACTGCACCCGACCCTATCGGGCCGACGCGTCGATCGCGGTACGGACTCAGATGCCGACCTTGATGCGCGTGAAGCGCTTCAGGGTGACACCGGCCTCGTCCAGGACCTTCTGGACGGACTTCTTGTTGTCGAGCGCGTACGGCTGACCGAGCAGCGTGGCGTCCTTGAAGAAGCCGTTGAGGCGTCCCTCGACGATCTTCGGCAGGGCGGCCTCGGGCTTGCCCTCGGCGCGGGTGGTCTCCTCGGCGACGCGGCGCTCGGACTCGACGACCTCGGCCGGCACGTCCTCCTTGGAGAGGTACTTCGGCGCGAAGGCGGCGATGTGCTGGGCGACGCCCTTGGCGATCTCCGCATTCGGCTTGTCCAGCTCGACGAGGACACCGATCTGCGGGGGCAGGTCGGGCATCGTGCGGTGCATGTAGGCGGTGACGTAGCCGTCGGTGAACTGCGCGAAGCGGTCCAGCACGATCTTCTCGCCGAGGTTGGCGTTGGCCTCGTCCACGAACGCCTGGACGGTCTTGCCGGCTTCGATCTCGGACGCGAGCAGCGCCTGGATGTCGGCCGGGGAGGTCTTGGCGACGTGCTCGGCGATCGCGGTGGCGACGGCCTGGAACTTGTCACCCTTGGCGACGAAGTCCGTCTCGCACTTCAGCTCGACGAGGACGCCGGAGGAGTTGTCGTCGGCGATGATCGAGACCACGGCGCCGTTCTCGGCGGAGCGGCCCTCGCGCTTGGCGACGCCCTTCTGGCCCTTGATGCGGAGCGCCTCGACGGCCTTGTCGACCTGGCCCTCGGCCTCGTCCAGCGCCTTCTTGCAGTCCATCATGCCGGCGCCGGTGAGCTCACGGAGCTTCTTGACGTCAGCGGCGGTGTAGTTCGCCATGATCTGTGAATCTCTCTCGGAGTTCGAAGTCTCGAAGATCTACGAAGATCTGGGGGCTGTGGGTGAACGGCGGGCGGCGCACTCGGCGCCCCCGCCGTCACTTCCTCCCCGGGGCCGTGCGGACACGACGGCGACCGCACGGCTCACGGCCTGCGTCAGGCCTGCTCGCCCTCGGCGGCCGGAGCGGCCTCGGCGGCAGGGGCCTCGGCCTCGGCGGCCGGCGCCTCAGCGGCGGGAGCCTCGGCGGCGGCCTCGGCAGCGGCCTCGGCGGGCTTCTCGGCGGCGTCCGCGTTCTCGGCGTCGGCCTTCTTGTCGCCCTCGAGCAGGTCGCGCTCCCACTCGGCCAGCGGCTCGCCCGCGGCCTTCTCGCCCTTGTCGCCGGTGGCGACGCGGGAACGGGAGATGAGGCCCTCGGCGACGGCGTCGGCGATCACGCGGGTGAGCAGGGTGACGGAGCGGATCGCGTCGTCGTTGCCCGGGATCTTGTAGTCGACCTCGTCGGGGTCGCAGTTGGTGTCGAGGATGGCGACGACCGGGATGTTGAGCTTCCGGGCCTCGCCGACCGCGATGTGCTCCTTCTTGGTGTCCACGATCCAGACGGCGCTGGGCACCTTGGACATCTCGCGGATACCACCGAGGGTCTTCTCGAGCTTGGCCTTCTCACGCGAGAGGACCAGGAGCTCCTTCTTCGTCAGACCCGAGGCGGCGACGTCCTCGAAGTCGATGAGCTCGAGCTCCTTGAGGCGCTGAAGGCGCTTGTAGACGGTCGAGAAGTTGGTGAGCATGCCGCCCAGCCAGCGCTGGTTGACGTAGGGCATGCCGACGCGGGTGGCCTGCTCGGCGATGGCCTCCTGCGCCTGCTTCTTCGTGCCGACGAACATGACCGTGCCGCCGTGGGCGACGGTCTCCTTGACGAACTCGTAGGCGCGGTCGATGTACGACAGCGACTGGAGCAGGTCGATGATGTAGATGCCGTTGCGCTCGGTGAAGATGAAGCGCTTCATCTTCGGGTTCCAGCGACGGGTCTGGTGACCGAAGTGGACGCCGCTTTCCAGCAGCTCCCGCATCGTGACGACGGCCATGGCCGTTCTCCTTGTTTTTCTCGGTTGTGCCGCGGGTGCCGGACGGCTCCCGCGCCTGACGCCCCGCGATGCGCCGAGCCGCTGAGGACCGAGGGGCGCGAGTACCGGAGGACCGACCGGGGCCGGTCCCCGTTACCGGGGCGTGCGAAGTCGACCCGGTGACCCGGATCGCCATAAGGAGTGTACGGGACCGGCGGGGCACCGGGTGACGCCGCTGTCCACAACCGCCGGGCGGTCCACAGGCCCGGGCCGGTGACGGACGGGATGCACAACGGTTCTCGCATGCACGCGAAGCGACTTCTCGGCGGCCTGGCGCCGCTGCTGACGATCATGATGCTGGCGTCCGCGGGACGGGCCGCCACCCTGCCCCCGCCGCGGGACGCGGCGCCCCCTCCCGCCCCACCCGCGTCGTCCTCCCCGCCCGTCCCGCCCGTCCCGCCCGTCCCGCCCGACCTGGCTGACCCGCCCGACCCGCCAGTCCCGGCGGTGGCCCGAGTCTGGCCGGTGGGCTCGCGCCCGCCGGTGATCCGCGGCTGGGAACCGCCGACGACGCCGTACGCGCGCGGCCACCGCGGGGTCGACCTGGCGGCGGCGCCGGGCGTGCCGGTGCGGGCGGTGGCCGCCGGGCGGGTGTCCTTCGCTGGACGGGTGGCGGGCAGAGGCGTCGTCGCGGTGGAACTCGCGGCGACGGGCGAGCCGCCCCTGCGGACGACGTACGAGCCGGTACGGGCGTCGGTGCGCCAGGGCGACCGGGTGGTCGCGGGCCAGGTCGTCGGCGCGGTCGAGCCGGCGGGCTCGCACTGCCCCGGCGGCTGCGTGCACTGGGGGCTGCTGAGAGGCGAGACCTATCTGGACCCGCTGTCACTGCTGCCACCATGGCTGATGCGAAGGCTCCCGGCCCGGCTCCTGCCGGTCCTCGGAATCCCCCTGCCGTGACCCGGCACATCGACCCCCGACCGGGCAACCATGCCCAGATCAAGCACAGCAGCCCCCGGTCGGGTGACCGTGCCCAGATCAAGCACCGTCAGCCCCCGGTCGGGTGACCGTGCCCAGATCAAGCACCGTCAGCCCTCGACCGGATAACCGTGCCCAGATCAAGCACCGTCAGCCCTCGACCGGATAACCGTGCCCGGATCCGGCACAGCAGCCCCCGGTCGGGTAACCGTGCCCAGATCCAGCACATCGACCCTCGACCCGGACCGGTGCCGCGTCCCGGGACAGCAGCCCCCGGTCGCAGACCCCTGTCCTGTCCCGGCACACCAGCCGGCCGGCGGCGGCCGGCGGTGGGGTCCGGCCGTGGGGTCCGGCCGTGGGGTCCGGCCGTGGGGTCCGGCCGGCAACGGCACATCGACTTCTCGGCCACGGGCTCCCGCCCTGCCCCGCACACCGCACCCCGGCTCCCGGAGCAGCACCCCAGCCGTGATCCCGACCGTCGGCTCCTCAGCCGCGGACCCCGCGCAGCGCCATCGCCACCGCCGCGTCCGTGATCGCCGCGGGATCCTCGGCGGCCCCGAGTTCGATGCGCCGCACGGCCGCGTCGACGACGCCCTGCAGGAGCATGGCCGCCAGCCGGGGCTCCGTGTGCCCGAGGTCGGCCAGCGCCTCGCCGATCATCGCCACGAGAGCACCGTGCGCCGCCCGGATCTTCTCCCGGGCGCCCGCGTCCAGCTCGCTCGCCGAGATCGCCACGACGGCCCGGTGCCGCCGGTCCCCGACCAGCGCGAGCTGCCGCCGCACATACGCCTCGACCTTGGCATCCGCCCCGTCGGCCGCGGCCATCGACGCCTCGACCTCGGCCGCCCACACGGGGAAGTCGACCTCGCACAGCTCCTCGACCACGGCGGCCCGCGACCGGAAGTACTCGTACACGGACGAACGCGCGAGGCCCGTCCGCTCGGCGAGGGCCGGGAAGGTCAGCGCTTCCGTCCCGCCCTCGGACAACAGGGTGCGGGCCGCGTCCAGGAGGGCGGCACGCTGCATCGACCGGTGCTCGGCCACGGAGGCCGCTCGAATCCTTGGCACGCCGACCACTTTACGGACGCACCGCCCCCGTGGGGAGGGACGCCGACCGCGTTCGTGTCGCCCCTCCGTGTCAGCGGCCGAAGCTCGCCAGTTTCGCGCGCAACTGGAGCACGGACTTGGTGTGGATCTGACTGACCCTGCTCTCGGTCACGCCCAGCACGTTCCCGATCTCCGCGAGCGTCAGGCCTTCGTAGTAGTAGAGCGTGACGACCGTCTTCTCCCGGTCGGGCAGCGTGTTGATCGCCCGGGCCAGAAACCGCCGCAGCTCCCGGTCCTCGACCACTTCCACCGGGTTGTCGGCGGCGGTGTCCTCCAGCGTGTCCATGAAGCTGAGGCCGTCGCCGTCCTCCCCCCCGACGTGCAGCAGTTCCTCCAGGGCCACCACGTTGGCCAGCGACAACTGGCTGAACACGGCGTGCAGTTCCTCGACGGCGATGCCCAGCTCGGCGGCCACCTCGCACTCCGTGGGCGTCCGCCGCAGCCGCGCCTCCAGCGTCGCGTAGGCCCGCTCCACGTTGCGCGCCTTCTGCCGCACCGACCTCGGGATCCAGTCCAGCGCCCGGAGCTCGTCGATCATCGCGCCCCGGATCCGGGTGATCGCGTAGGTCTCGAACTTGATCTCCCGGTCGACGTCGAACTTCTCGATCGCGTCGATCAGCCCGAAGACCCCGGAGGAGACGAAGTCGGCCTGCTCCACGTTGGGCGGCAGACCGACGCTCACCCGCCCCGCCACGTACTTCACCAGCGGTGAGTAGTGCAGGATCAGCTGTTCGCGCAGCCGCTCGTCCCCTGTCGCCTTGTACGACCGCCACAGCTCGTCGAGCGTCGAGGGAGCGGGCGGCCGCACGCTGCCACCGTCACGGGCGGCTGGGGGGATCGCCGCCCGGTCGGACCCGGAGGTGTGCTGGGGCATTCGTCGCCTTGTGCCGTTCTGCCGTGAAGTGCGTGATGTCGATACCGCGTGGTGCAGTAATCCGGTCTGTGCCGGAATCCACGTGAGCGTAGCGTGACTGGGGTGTCGCGGTGAGCGAAGAGCGAGCCCGGACCGGTACGCAGATACGTTCCGCTGACCGCACTCCAGGGTCACGGCGGTCGCTGCGTGTGACGGCCGAGCGGGTCAACTGCCGGAATTCCCAAGGCTTTCGGCGTTCCCCCGGACGGCCGAACCCCGAGAGTCAGCATCGGGGCCCACCCCCTCGAACGGAGACCATCGCCTGGCGTGTCAACTTCCAGCCGTCGCCGTGTCGTTCGACGTAGCCGAGCGCTCTGAGTTCGTACAGCCGGGCGATCGCGTCGTCCGGTGTGGTGCCGGCCTCCCGGGCGATCTCCTTCGGCGCGGCGGGCCGCCTGGCGGGGAGGGCGGCCAGGACCCGCCGGGCGCCCGGCTCCAGCAGATCGCGCGGCAGCGCCGGGCCGCGCCGGTCCGGGGCCAGCTCCCCCATGTCCCCGACCAGTTCGACGACCTCCGCGGCGTCGGTGACCAGCACCGCCTCTCCCCGCAGCAGTTCGTGCACCCCTGCGGACAGTCCGCTGGTGGCCGGGCCCGGGACGCCCATGGTGTGCCGGCCCAGCCGCTGCGCCGCCCTCGCGGTGACCAGCGAGCCGCTGCGATAGGCGGCCTCGACGACGACGGTGCCCCGGGTGAGCGCGGCGATCACCCGGTTGCGCTGGATGAACCTGCTCGGCGTGGGATGGTCGCCGGGCGGCAACTCCCCCACCACCAGACCCTGCTCCGCGATCCGGCCGATCAACTCCGTGTGGCCGCTCGGATAGGGCCGGTCGACCCCGCAGGCGAGGACGGCGACGGTGGCGCCGCCCGCGCCGAGGGCGCCCCGGTGGGCGGCGCCGTCGACTCCGTAGGCCCCGCCGGACACGACCACCCATCCTCGTTCGGCGAGGCCGCAGGCCAGGGTGGCCGCCATGTGGGCGCCGTACTGGGTGCACGCGCGGGCGCCGACCACGGCGACCGACCGCAGCGCCCACATGCGCAGGCTGGGCCGTCCTCGCACCCACAGCCCCAGCGGTCGGGCGTCCCCGAGCTCGTCCAGCGTGCCCGGCCACTCGGCGTCGCCGGGGCAGACGTAACGGACCCCGGCTTCCCGCGCGACGGCGAGATCCTGCTCCGGGTCGGCCTGTCCGGCCCGTGCCCGCAGCCCGGCCCACCGTCGCGCGGTCACCCCGGGCAGGGGCTCCCCGTCGCCGCACAACCGGCGTACCACCTCCGGCACGCCCCGTTCCCGCACCCACCGGCCGCTCACCTCGTCCCCGGGCTCGACGACCCGTCCGAGGAAGATCCGGGCGAGCCGGTCGTCGGCGGGGGCGGCGGCGTTCACGTCAGCGCCCCGAGGGCCATCGGGACTCCCCGGGGAACCCCCGTGCGCAACTGCAGGGCCAGGGCCACGTCCATCGCGTCCGGCCGGTCGTGACCGACGAGGTCGGCGACGGTCCAGGCGACGCGCAGCACACGGTCGAGCCCCCGCGCGGTCAGCACCCCGCGCTCCAGGCTGCGCTCCGCCTCGTCCATGGCCCCGGTCGCGGCGTGCCAGCGGTTGCGCAGTTCACGGCCCGGCACTTCGCTGTTGGTGCGCCACGGAGTGCCCGCCAGCCGGGCCGTGGCTCGGTCGCGGGCGGCCCGGACCCGGTCGGCGACGGTCCGGGTGGACTCGCCGCCGGGACCGCGGTGGGCGAGCTCGGCCCGGCTGACCGGTTCGACCTCGACGCGCAGGTCGACCCGGTCGAGCAACGGGCCGGACAGCCGTCCCTGATAGCGGCGGATCGCGGAGGGCGAGCACTCGCACAGGGAGTCACGCTGCGAGAAGCGGCCACAGGGACACGGGTTGGCCGCGAGGACCATCAGGAACCGCGCCGGGAACCGCACCACGCCCGCGCTGCGCGCGATCACCACATGGCCCGCCTCCAGCGGCTGCCGCAGGGCGTCGAGGGCGTGGCTGCCGAATTCCGGGGTCTCGTCGAGGAAGAGCACCCCGCGGTGGGCCAGCGACACCGCGCCGGGGCGGGCGACCCCGGGGCCGCCGCCGACCAGCGACTGCATCGTGGCCGAGTGGTGCGGCGCGCAGTACGGGGGCACGTCGATGAGGGGCTTGCCCGGCGGCAGCAGGCCGGCCACCGAGTGCACCGCCGTGACCTCCAGCGACTCCTGCCTGCTCAACCGGGGCAGCACCGCCGGCAGGCGCTCCGCGAGCATGGTCTTGCCCGCTCCCGGCGGCCCTTCCAGGTGGAGATGGTGTCCGCCCGCCGCGGCCACCTCCACGGCGGTGCGCGCGGAGCGCTGTCCGACCACGTCCGCGAGGTCGTGCCCCTGGTCCTGCTGGGCGGCGCCCATGCCGTGCATGCCGGTGACCGCGCCGGCGCCGGGCATCCGCAGACCGGCGAGGAGAGGATCCGGGCGGCCCGTCTCGTCGGGCTCCTCCTCGGGCACCGGCTCGTCCGCGAGGACGGCGATCAGCTGGCGCAGACTGCGCACGCCGAGCACGGAGACGCCCGGCACCAGCGACGCCTCGGCGGCGGCGCACTCGGGCACGACCACCTGTTCGTACCCGGCGTCGGCCGCGGCCAGCACCGCGGGAAGGATGCCCCGGACCGGGCGCACCCGCCCGTCCAGACCCAGCTCCCCGATCATCACGATGTCGGCGAGCACCCTCGGGTCGATCCGCTCGGCCGCGCCGAGCACAGCGCAGGCGACGGCGAGGTCGAAGCCCGACCCTCCTTTGGGCACGGAGGCCGGGCTGAGGCCCACCGTGAGCTTCTTCTGCGGCCACTCGGCGCCGGAGTTCACCACCGCCGCCCGGACCCGGTCCCGGCTCTCGCTCAGGCTCTTGTCCGGCAGCCCCACCAGGGTGAACGCAGCCACCCCGGGTTCCAGGTCGGCCTGGACCTCGACGACGACTCCCTCGACGCCGACCAGTGCCACCGAGCACGTACGCGCGAACCCCATCTCAGGCCACCCCCCGCGCGTGCTCGAGGACGGGCGCTCCGCGGCCGGGCAGGACCACGCCGACGAGGTCGATGCGGACTCCGCCCGGCGGGGCTCCCCCGTGCGCCTGGATCCATCGCGCGGCGAGGACGCGCAGCCGCTCGGCCTTCTCGGGCGTCACCGCGGCCATCGGGTGCTGGAACCGGCCGCCCCTGCGGGTCTTCACCTCGCAGACGACCAGAACGTCGCCGTCCCGGGCGACGATGTCGATCTCGCCGGTCCTGCCGCAGCGCCAGTTGCGCTCCAGGACCGTCATGCCGGCCTCGGCGAGCCGCCGCGCGGCGAGGTCCTCGCCGTACCTGCCGAGTGCTCCTCGGGCCAGATCCGTGTTCGTGCTCATGTGGGCACCACCTCCGGCACCCACGCTCAGGCATCCGCCGCCACGAAAAGGATCTTGGTGGACAACCCGACGGCTGTGGAAAACTCCGTCACCCACACGGGTGGCGAACGAGGAGGGCTGGAAGGCGCCTCGCAGGACTCAGCTGCCCGGGAGCTCCAGATCGCTCTTGTTCAGCTCCTCGATGTTCACGTCCTTGAACGTGAGCACTCGCACCTGCTTCACGAACCGGGCCGGCCGGTACATGTCCCACACCCAGGCGTCGGCCATCGACACCTCGAAGAACACCTCACCCTGGACCGAGTGCACCTGCATCTCGTAGTCGTTGGTGAGGTAGAAACGCCGCTCGGTCTCGATCACGTATTTGAACAGACCGACGACATCGCGGTACTCCCGGTAGAGCTTCAGCTCCATCTCGGTCTCGTACTTCTCGAGGTCCTCGGCGCTCATGGCATGTTCCCCTTCAGCCGTGCGATCTCCCCATTGTGCGCCAGTCCCGCGTGCCCCTAGACGATTTCCGTGTCAAGGGTTACGGGCCCGGCCGGGAGACCGTCGTCGAGCAGCGTGCGCAGCAGCTCGGCGAGTCTGGTCGGATACACCGTCTCATGTGCCCGGGTCAGTTCCCGACACGTCCACCAACGCGATCCGGCGACGCTGCGCCGCTCCAGCTCGGTCAGGGCCGTCGCCCGGATCACCGTCTCGGTCGTGCGGGCCAGGTAGTACCACTCGTCCTGGTCCCAGCGCCGGCCCGCGAAGGGGAACGAGCACACCCGCCGCCACAGCACCGGGCCCAGCTCGACCTCGGTGATGCCGGTCTCCTCGACGAGTTCTCGCAGAGCGGCCTCTTCACGGGTCTCGTCGCCCTCCACACCGCCGCCGGGCGTGAACCACCAGTCGTCGGCGGGATCGTCCGGCTCGTGGCCGTGCAGCAGCAGGATGCGGTCCTGCGGGTCGAGGAGGACGACCCGGGCGACCTTGCGCAGCCCGCCCCCGAAGGAGCCGACGTCCGTGGCCGCCGGTTCGCCGGCCGGGTCAGCGGACACCGGCAGGCTCCGGCCGGGCGCGGTCACGGCCCCCCGCGGTCCGCTTGGCGATCGGGCCGTAGGCCCCGCCGCCGAGGACCAGCACCGCCCCGGCGACGATCAGCCAGCCGATCGTGCCCAGCGGGCCGGGCTCGGAGAGGGCGCCGAGTGCCTCGAAGCCCGTGGGCCGCTTCAGCATGCCGTTCATGGGCCAGACGACGGCGTCCACGCGGGCCTTGACGGCACTGCGCGCGACCGTGCCCTGGGCGGCGTCGGTGAGGTGGGCGGTGGAGTCCAGGGAGCCCTCCCGCTCGTCGCCGAGCAGGAACAGCCTGCCGTCGGGGACCTTCACGGTCGGGATGTTCTTGTTCTCGGCCAGGCTGCCCGGGGGCAGATACGGTTCGTCGATCTGCTTACCGTTGACGGTCAGTTTGCCGTCCGTGCAGCAGGAGACCGTGTCGCCGCCGACGGCGACCACCCTCTTGACCACGGGCGCGTTGCTGACCCAGGTCTTGTCGGTGAAGACGACCACGTCTCCGCGCCGCACCTCGCCGCCGTCGACCCGCTCGGCCAGCACCCGGTCGCCGGCGGCGATCGTCGGGCTCATGGAGCTGGTGGGCACGGTGTACGGCCGGTAGGCCAGGGCTGCCCAGCCGAATCCGCCGAGGAACAACACGAGGCCCAGTGCGACGGCCAGGCCGGACAGTCGCTGTCCGGTCCGGCTGCCCACCGGGCCACTGCTGGTGCCGCCGCCGCTGTGCGGGGCCGTACGCGTCGTGCTCTCGCCACCCATGGATCCGCACCCTACCCGGCGGTACCGAGCCGGGTCAGCCCTTCGCCCCCGGTCTTCCCCGGGCCTCGGTCACAGGCTCGGGAAGGGGGTCGCACGGCGGAGAGGGTCAGGTCAGCGGGTCTCGGCGTCCTGGGCACGCCGACGACGCCACAGGACGACCGGCACGGCGCCGACCAGGGCGAGGCCCTGCGGAGCGACCGTCAGCGCCGCGGAGGCCGCCGACCGGTCGTTCAGGCCGGTCTGGTCGAAGGTGTCCGGCACCGGCAGCGTGCCCCAGTGGCTGATCGGCCAGGCCTTGACGATGGCGCGTCCGACGACCTGGTCGACGGGCACCATGCCGTGGTTCCTGTCCGACTGGTTGTAGCGCGAGTCGCGCGAGTTCTGCCGGTGATCGCCCATCACCCAGACGAAGCCCTTGGGGACCTTCACGGTGAACTGGCCGCCCTGGTCGTCCTGGCTGCACGGGGTGTTGCCGGGGTAGACGTACGGCTCGTTCAGCGCCTTGCCGTTGACCGTGAGCGGGCCCGTGCCCTTGCAGGAAACCGTGTCGCCGCCGACGCCGATGACCCGCTTGATCAGGTCCTTCTCCTCCGCGGACGGCATCAGGCCGATCCAGCTGAGGACGGTCTGGAACGCGTTCGGCTCGGCCGGGTTCTCGCCTGCCAGCCAGTCGTCGGGGTCGTGGAAGACGACGACCTCGCCGCGCTCCGGCTCGGAGCCGAACCACGGGGTCAGCTTGTCCACGAGAACCCGGTCGCCGATCCTCAGGGTGTTCTCCATCGACGCGGACGGGATGGAGAACGCCTGCACCAGGAACGTCTTGATCAACAGCGCCAGGACGAGCGCGATGCCGATCAGGATCGGCAGCTCCTTCCAGAAGGAGCGGGGCTTCTTCGCTTTCGGCGCCGGGCCGCCGGATCCCTCGCCGCCGGTCCGGGGCGGCTCGCCCGGCGGCGGGCCGTCGCCTCCCGCCGCAGGGTCACTCCCGGAGGTCACGCCGTCGTCCGGCGCCCGGTCGGCGGCCTCCACGGGGTGTCCGCGGTGATCCTCGCCGTCGTGCCCGGACCGTGCGCCAACCGCCACATCCCCCACGCCAACTCCTCACTCTGTGCCGCTGCCTGCCCCACATACGACGCAGGCCCACCACTCCCATAACGAGCGGGAGTTCCGCAGGGCTCGGGAGTTGTCGGACCGATCCGTTCGGATCGCCGGGAGCAACACTATGCGACAGCCGGGCGGCCGCGGTCGCCGCAGGAGCCGAGCCGGTCACGGAGGAGAAAGTTTGCGGTTCCTTGAGATGCACCCAGTGACCCAGCGGCCAGGCGATGACCATGGCCCGGCCCACCACCTCGTCCTCCGAGACGGTGCCGCGGTAGTCGGTGTTCATGTGGAACCGGGAGTCGGCCGAGTTGGCCCGGTGGTCGCCCATCACCCAGAGTCGGCCCTGGGGGACGGTGATGTCGAACGGGGTGTTGGAGGGCGCGTTGCCGGGATACAGATACGACCCCTCCTCCAGGGGAGCGCCGTTGACGGTCACCCGCCCCTGGGTGTCGCAGCACACGACGCGGTCGCCGCCCACTCCGACGACCCGCTTGATGAGGTCCTTCTCGTTGTCGGACGGCAGCAGACCGATGAAGGTGAGCCCTTCCTTGACCTGCTTGACGACCACCGGGTCCTTCTTCTTCGCGGTGGGCTGCTCGTCGTTGAGCCAGCCCCCGGGGTCCTTGAACACGACGACGTCCCCGCGCTCGGGTCTGGAGCCGAACCACGGGGTGAACTTGTCGACCAGGACGCGGTCGCCGATCTGGATCGTCTGCTCCATCGAGCCGGACGGGATCACGAAGGCCTGGACGAGGAACGTCTTCAGGACGAGGGCGATCAGGACGGCGACGCCGACCAGCAGCGGGATCTCCCGGACGGCCGACCGCCTGCGCTTGCGCTTGACCTTGCGCTGCAGTTTGCGCCGCTCCGCGCGCGAGCGCCCGCTGCTCGGCCCGGAGGTGCGTCGCGAGCCCGTGGGCAGCAGGTTGTCCGCCGGGGACGCGGGCACGCCGCGCGGCCTGCCGCGGTTACCCATGGGCGCCCTCCGCGGCGGGCACGCGCGCGTAGGCGCCGGGGCGGGACAGCCGGGTGAGATGCGCATAGGGCCAGACGATCCAGTCGGCGCGGCCGATCACGTCGTCGACGGGGATCATGCCGCCGCCCGGTGAGCCGAGGTGGTCCCGCGAGTCGCTGGAGCGGCTGCGATGGTCGCCGAGGACGAACAGGGCGCCGTCGGGCACGACCACGTCGAAGTCGACCGTGGACGGGCTGTCGCCGGGATACAGGAAGGTCGACTCGTCGACCGACCGGCCGTTCACCTGGATCCTCCCCTCCTTGTCGCAGCAGACCACGTGGTCTCCACCTACCCCCACGACGCGCTTGACGTAGTCGGAGTTCCCGAAGTACCCGGTGCCGTCGAACACGACGACGTCGCCGCGCCGCGGCTCGGCACCGAAACGGTACGCCAACTTATTTACGAGAACCCGGTCTCCGATCCTCAATCCGTTCTCCATGGATCCGCTGGGAATCTGGAACGGCTGTGCCACGAATGCGTTGAGGACCAGCAGGAACACCAGGCAGGCCAGCAGGGTCGGACCGACCCTGCCGCCCGGGAGCCGCTGGGCGATCCGGCCCGCGAACGCGAAACGCGACCGGTCCTCCGGTCCCTCCGGCCCCGGGGTCTCCTGGGAGACGTCCTCGGGGGCGGAAGGGCGGGAGGCGCGGTCGCGCTCTTTCGCCGGCTGAGCTTCGGTGTCCATCGGGGCCAGATGCTATCCGGCCCCTCTGTGAACCCCGGAAGGTGCTCAGTTGTCGCGCTTCTCCTTGATCTTCGCGGCCTTGCCGCGCAGCTCACGGAGGTAGTAGAGCTTGGCGCGACGCACGTCGCCGCGGGTCACGAGCTCGATCTTCTCGACGATGGGGGTGTGCACCGGGAAGGTGCGCTCCACGCCGACCGAGAAGGAGACCTTGCGGACCGTGAAGGTCTCGCGGACACCGGCGCCCTGGCGGCGGATGACGACGCCCTTGAACTGCTGCACACGGGAGCGGTTGCCCTCGATGACGCGGACGTGGACGTTGACGGTGTCACCCGGGCGGAAGGCCGGGACGTCGGTGCGCAGCGACGCGGCGTCGAGAGATTCGAGCAGGTGAGACATTTCGTCTGCTTTCTTCGCTGATGCCACAGGTCATCAACGGAACTAGATGTTCGAGGATTGAGTGCCGTGTGCCCGTCGAGGCGGGCGTCGTGTCCCCCTGCGGCAGGGGCGCACACCGGACGGCGCACAACAGCGGCCTATTCTTCCACGCCCTCGGTCCTGCGCCAAAATCGCCCGTAGGGCTCGCCCTCGGGGTCGGGCGCCCAGCCCAGGATGGAGAGCATCTCGCGGTCCTTCTTGTCGAAGGCCTTCGGCGGGCAGCGCTCTATCAGGTCGGGCCGGTTGGCGGTCGTGCGGCGCAGCGCCTCGTCGCGTCGCCAGCGGGCGATCCTGCCGTGGTGTCCGCTGAGCAGCACCTCCGGGATCTCCCGGCCGCGCCAGGCGGGCGGCTTGGTGTACACGGGGCCTTCCAGCAGGTTGGCCATGGCGCCGGGAGCGAAGGAGTCGTCGCGGTGGGACTCGGCGTTGCCGAGCACGCCGGGCAGCAGACGGGCCACCGCCTCGGTGACGACCAGCACGGCGGCCTCTCCGCCGGCCAGCACGTAGTCGCCGATGGAGACCTCGTAGACGGGGACCCGGGTGGCGTACTCGTCGACGACCCGCCGGTCGATGCCCTCGTAGCGGGCCGGCGTGAAGATCAGCCAGGGGCGCTCGGAGAGCTCGACGGCCAGTTCCTGGGTGAAGGGGCGACCGCTGGGCGTCGGGACGACGATCGCCGGGGCGTGCGCGCCCGTCTCGTAGCCGTCGGCGAGGACGGAGTCGAGGGCGTCGCCCCAGGGGTCGGTCTTCATGACCATGCCCGGTCCGCCGCCGTAGGGGGTGTCGTCGACCGTGTTGTGCCGGTCGTGGGTCCACTCCCGCAGATCGTGCACGCGCACGTCCAGCCGGCCACGCGCGCGGGCCTTGCCCACGAGGGAGACGTTCAGCGGGTCGAGGTACTCGGGGAAGATCGTGACGACGTCGAGGCGCATCAGGACCCGTCCCCGTCCGGGTCGCGGGAGGAGACGGTCTCGGCGCGGTCGTCGATCAGACCGGGCGGCGGGTCGATGACCGCACGCTGTTCCTCCAGATCGATCTCGGTGACGATCGACTCGACGAACGGGATCATCACCTCGCTGCCGTCGGGCCGCTCGACGATGAAGAGGTCCTGGGAGGGGAGGTGGGAGATCTCGGTGATCCGGCCGACCTCCTCGCCGTCCTTGGTGACCACGTCCAGGTCCATCAGCTGGTGGTCGTAGTACTCGTCCTCCTCCTCGGGCAGCTCCTCGGGATCGACCTCGGCGATCAGGAGCGTGTTGCGCAGGGCCTCGGCCGCGTTGCGGTCGCGCACGCCCTCGAAGCGCAGGAGGAGACGGCCGCTGTGCACCCGGCCGGTCTCGATGGTCAGCGGGCCGGTCGAGGCCGGGTCCGTGGACAGGACGGCGCCGGGCGCGAGCCGCAGCTCCGGCTCGTCGGTGCGTACCTCGACGGTGACCTCGCCCTTGATGCCGTGGGCGCGGCCGATCCGTGCGACTACGAGCTGCACTTCTCAAGATCTCCTGTCGTGCCTGTCATGCCTGCCGTGCCTGTCATGCCCTCTCGCGCCCTTCCGTGCCCTGTCATGCCTGGTGACGAGTGCGTCATGCCGGTGGTCACGAGTGCCGGAACGACTACGGGCCGGGGACGGCCCAGTGGCCCTCCCCGGCCCGAGCCGGTGCTGCGAAACGCGTCAGCGGACGTGATCCACGTCGACGAGGTCGACGCGGACGCCCCGGCCGCCGATGGCGCCCACGACGGTGCGCAGAGCGCGCGCGGTGCGGCCGTTGCGACCGATCACCTTGCCGAGGTCGTCCGGGTGGACCCGGACCTCGAGCACGCGCCCGCGGCGCAGGTTGCGCGAGGCGACCTGCACATCATCGGGGTTGTCGACGATGCCCTTCACGAGGTGCTCAAGCGCCTCTTCGAGCATGGTGCTCAGGCCTCGGTCGACTCAGAGGACTCGGCGGCGGCCTCGTCCTTCTTCTCGGCCTTCTTCTTCTGGGTGATCGCCTCACCCTTGCCCGAGTCGTCGCCACCGAGGGCCTCGAACAGCGGGCGAGCCTTCTTCGGCTCGGCGACGAGCAGCGGCGCCGGGGCGGGCTCGCCCTTGAACTTCTGCCAGTCGCCGGTCTTCTTCAGGATGGCGAGGACGGGCTCGGTCGGCTGCGCGCCGACACCCAGCCAGTACGCCACGCGGTCGGCGTCCACCTCGATGACCGAGGGGTGGTACGTCGGCTGGTACTTGCCGATCTCCTCGATCGCACGACCGTCACGACGGGTACGGGAGTCGGCGACGACGATGCGGTAGTGAGGCGAACGGATCTTGCCCAGACGCTTCAGCTTGATCTTGACTGCCACGGGAGTGGGTTCTCCTGGTTTTGACGTGATTGGGCACGGCGAAGTTGCCGCGTGGGGTTGCGGTACCCGAGTGCCCGATGGACGCGTCAGCCGGAGGAGAGAGGGGTCCTGTGCGACTGTCGAGTACAGCTAGCCATTGTGCCACACCCCGCGGGTCGCCTCGGGCCGAGGGGCCGCCGGCGACGGGGCACACCGCTTCGGCGCCCGGCGTCGCGGGCGCGCGTCGGGTGCGCGACCGGCGCCACGGGGCTCCGGCCGCGCCCACCCGTGCCTTCTGGCCTTCGACCGGCAGCCACGAGATGCCGGTACGGGGCCGCCCGGGTTACGCCGCGCCGGCGATCTCCGGGATCCGGAACGGTTTGCCGCAGCCCCCGCAGACGATCGGCGCCTGGGCGAGGACCGAGGGCACGACCCGTACGTTGCGACCGCAGTCGCAGACCGCCTTGACCCGGACGCCTCCGCCCGAGGAGCCGTGCCGGGCCGCCGGGCCGCGGAAGGTGCGGGCGGTGTCGGCCGAGGTGGCCGCCGTGTGGGCCTTGAGGGCCCGCTGGAGGCGCTCGATGGTGGGCCGGTAGCGACGCTTGGCCTCGGGGTTGAGCGTCACCAGGGAGAACCCGCTGCTGGGATGGGGCTCATCGGGATGGTCAAGACCCAGCTCCTCGGCGATCGCGAGGAATCTGCGGTTGTGGTAGCGGCCGGCACGGGAGGTGTCCCGGACGCCTCGGGCGGCGGCGATGCCATGGACTGCCTCATGAAGCAGTCGCTCGAAGGAGAGCTCGTGACCGCAGGCGGACGACGACTCCCCGATCAGGGACTCTGGCGCGGCGAGATCCGGCAGCTCGGGGTGGTACCGCTGAATGTCGGCCCACGCCTCTGCCAGTTCTGCGGCGAGAACTGGTGGTGTCTGTGTCGTGCTCACGTAATGACAACGAGCGGGGGTGCCCCTGTGTTCCTATTCCGGGGCATCCCAAATAATTTGCACGTACCCGTCAGTTGGCACTCATGCGTCCGGACGAGGGCGGGTGCGCTGATCTGCGGAGAAGCCTCGCAGCTCATACCAAGCTGGTGCGTAGTCCTCACTACGACCGGGCGCGTGGACCGGGTCCGCGCGCCGGGGTGCGGAAGTTCCGCCGGGGCGCAAGAGGCGTTTCGGCCGCCGTCACCTACACGGGACGCTGTCTGAGTAAGCGCGCGCGGGCACCGCGACGTTACCGGGAGCGTCCCCGGCGTCCGGCACCGGCCCGCCCCCCCGTCGTCCGGTCACCGTGCCCCGTCCACCCGCGAGGGGAGAACGGGCGCCGCGGCCATGGCGCGACGGTAGCGCCCCGAGTTGCCGGAATGTGAATTCTCGCCACCGGCACATGCCGTCCCCAACCAGGGCTCCTCAACCCCTGGACGCGGCCGCAGACGGGGAGTTACCTGGCATACGGGAGCGGTGCCAGGGCACCGCACGGGGGCCCGACTGATCGAGTCGAGCGGCACACTCACAAGCGGCAGACTCTCGGCGGATTGGGGCGCTTTTCCATGACACCTGTGCTCGTGCGACAGCACCCGCCTCACGCGGGGCCGGCGTCCCGCGTGGATCTGGGTGCACGCGCGCGTGACTGGTCCGAGATCCAGGAACGGATGCTGGTTCCGCTCTACGAGGCCGTCCACGAGCGACTGGACGTGGGGCCGGGCACCCGGCTCCTGTCCCTCGGCTGCGGCTCCGGGCTGGCCCTGCTGATGGCGGCCTCCAGGGGCGCGGCGCTCACCGGCGTCGAGTCCTCCTCCCCCGCGCGGCTGGCCCTCGCCCGCGAGCGGCTGCTCCGGGAGAACGGGGGCGCACGCGCGCGTGCGGACGTCCGGCTCGTCGACCGGCTGCCCACGGACGGGCCGGCCGCTCGGGCGTCCGCGTACACCGTGGTGACGGCCTTCGAGCCGATCGGACGGGTGGCGGGCGACACGGAGGCGCTGACCGCACTGCTGGCGGCGGCGGCCCCGCTCGCCCGGCGCGGCGCGCCCGTGGTGCTGGTGGGCTGGGGTCCGCCCGAGCGCTGCGCCACCACGGCGGTTCTCCGGGTCGCGGCCAGGCTGGCGGACCAGGACCGCGGCACGGTCCGGTTACGTCCGGGGCTCCGCGACGACCTGGAGGACGTCGCCCGGCGGGCCGGACTGCGGCCGGACGGATCGGGCCGGGTGGCCTGTCCGTTCGGGTACGCCGACCTGGACAGCGCCCTCAGAGGGCTGCTCTCCACGGGCCTTTTCGACGCGGCGGTGACGGCTACGGACCAGGCGCAGGTCGACAAGGAGGTCTCGGAGGCGCTGCAACCGTACCGGCGGTCGGACGGGACGGTGTGGATGCCCAACGTCTTCCAGTACCTGATCGCCCGCACGCCCTGACGCACCCGTGCGTGCGTCTCCCCGGATCCCTGACGCACCCGTGCCCCGCGCCCGCCTGAGCCGCGCCCGTCAGGTCTCCTCGTCGGTCTTGGTCAGCCTGGTGACGCCCGCGATCCGGTACGCGTCCGCCTCCTCGAGCGTCTCGTGTTCCAGCAGCGCCAGGGCCAGGTCGTCCAGCTGCCCCCGGTGGTCGCGGAGTTTGCGGCAGGCCTCGTCGTAGCAGTCGTCGACGATCCGCCGCATCTCGTGGTCGATGGCGTCGAGGGTCGCCGGGGCGGCGGCGAGGCCGTAGGCCTGCTGGGCGTCGCTGGGGAGGGCGGAGAGACGGCCCACCCGTTCGCTCATGCCCCACCGCGCGACCATCCCGCGCGCGATGTTGGTGACCTGCTCCAGGTCGTTCTCGGCGCCGGTCGTCACGACGCCGTAGACGACGTGCTCGGCCGCCATGCCGCCGAGGGCTCCGATGATCCGGCCGCGCAGATACTCCTCGGAGAGGGCGTACCGCTCGACCTCGGGCGTCGACATGGTCACCCCGAGTGCGCGGCCGCGCGGCACGATGGTGACCTTGCGGACCGGGTCGGCGCCGGGCTGCAGCATGCCGAGGAGGGCGTGGCCGCTCTCGTGGAACGCGGTGCGCCGGCGGTCCTCCTCGGGCATGACCAGCGTGCGCTCGGCTCCGAGCTGGACCTTCTCCAGCGCTTCGGACAGGTCTGCCCGGGTCACCTGCTCCTGTTTGCGCTTCACGGCGAGCAGCGCGGCCTCGTTGGCGAGATTGGCCAGATCCGCTCCCGTCATGCCGGGGGTCGTCCGGGCCACCCGGGCCAGGTCCACATCGGGCGCGAGCGGGATCTCGCGGGTGTGGATGCCGAGGATCGCCTCGCGTCCGGCGCGGTCCGGCGGGGAGACGCTGACCACCCGGTCGAAACGGCCGGGCCGGGTCAGCGCCGGGTCGAGGATGTCGGCGCGGTTGGTCGCCGCGATGACGATGACGCCCTCGGAGCCCGTGAAGCCGTCCATCTCGGTGAGGATCTGGTTCAGGGTCTGCTCGCGCTCGTCGTGACCGCTCACCGAGGCGCCGCCTCCGCGGGCCCGGCCGATGGTGTCGATCTCGTCGATGAAGATGATCGACGGCGCCACCTTGCGGGCCTCGGCGAACAGCTCACGGACCCGGGACGCGCCGACGCCGACGATCATCTCGATGAACTCGGAGGCCGACGCGGAGAAGAACGGCACGCCGGCCTCGCCCGCCACCGCGCGCGCCAGCAGGGTCTTGCCGGTGCCCGGCGAGCCGGCGAGCAGGACGCCGCGGGGCATCTTCGCGCCCATCCGGCGGTACAGCTCGGGGTGTTCGAGGAAGTCGACGACATCGTCCAGCTCGCCCTTGACCTCGTCGATGCCGGCGACGTCGGCGAACGTGGTGCGCCGGGCGCCGGGCCGCAGCCCCACCGGTCTGGGCGGCGTCTTGCGTCCGAGCATGCCGCCGCCCATGCCGCCCGTGCCGCCGCCGAGGCGCCGGGCGAAGAAGATCCACAGGGCCACCAGCAGCACGATCGGCGCCAGCGAGATCAGCACGTTGGACAGCAGGCTGCGCTGCTGCACGACCGGCCGCGCGGTCACCGTCACGTGCTGACGCTCCAGGCTCTTCCACAGCTCGTCGTCCGCGAAGGCCGGGCGCTGCGTCCTGAACGTGGTGTACTCGCCGCCGCCCTCGGGATCTTGGCGGGCCTTCTTGAGCCGGCCCTGGATGGCGTCGCCCTTGGAGTAGATCTTGTCGACGTTGCCCGCGTCGACCTGTCTGCTGAACTCCGTGTAGGAGATCGTCGGCTCGTTTCCGCCGCCGAGGTAGTTCAGCCCGATGTACACCAGCAGGAAGACGACCACCGCGGTGACGGCCAGCCCCCACCAGCGGCCGCGCATCCTCCTGCCGTCCGGGGGGCGCGTTCCGTCGTCCGGGGTGCCCTCGGTACGCCATGGCTGTTCCGGAGTCTTGCGCGCCGGAGCGGCATTGCTCATATCTGGACGTTACGACAGAGCCCCGGTCACGGCATGCGCTGAGGGCGCCCTCCGGCTCGGAGAGCGCCCTCGGCGGTGTCGGGACTCAGCCCATGAACTTCTTGAACTCGTCCGGCAGCTCGAAGTCCTTGGCGCCCTGCTGCGGCAGCCCGAGCGCGTTGCCGCCCTGGGCCTGGGCCTCGCGCCGCTGCGCCGCCTCCAGCTCCTGCTGCTTGCGCTTCATCGGGTTGCCGGAGCGCTGCTTGCCCTTGGCCTGCTTCGGCTGCTTCTTCGTCCGCCCGGCGCCGCCACCCATGCCCGGCATCCCCGGCATTCCGGGCATGCCGCCGCCCTGGGCCATGCGGGACATCATCTTGCGGGCCTCGAAGAACCGCTCGACCAGGCCCTTCACGGCGCTGACCTCGACGCCGGAACCCTTGGCGATACGAGCGCGGCGCGAGCCGTTGATGATCGTCGGGTCCTGGCGCTCGCCCGGGGTCATCGACTTGATGATCGCGGCCGTGCGGTCGACGTCCCGCTCGTCGAGGTTGGCGATCTGGTCCTTGATCTGGCCCATGCCGGGCAGCATGCCGAGCAGCTTGGAGATGCTGCCCATCTTCCTGACCTGCTCCATCTGGGCCAGGAAGTCGTCCAGGGTGAAGTCCTGGCCCTTCTTGGACGCCAGCTTGGAGGCCATCTTCTCGGCCTCTTCCTGGCTGAACGTCTTCTCCGCCTGCTCGATCAGGGTGAGCAGGTCACCCATGTCGAGGATGCGGGAGGCCATCCGGTCAGGGTGGAAGGCGTCGAACTCGTCGAGCTTCTCGCCGTTCGACGCGAACATGATCGGCTTGCCGGTCACCGAGGCGATCGACAGGGCCGCGCCGCCGCGGGCGTCGCCGTCGAGCTTCGAGAGCACCACGCCGTCGAAGCCGACGCCGTCGCGGAAGGCCTCGGCGGTGTTGACCGCGTCCTGACCGATCATCGCGTCGACGACGAAGAGGATCTCGTCGGGCGAGACGGCGTCGCGGATGTCCGCGGCCTGCCGCATCAGCTCGGCATCGATGCCGAGCCGGCCGGCGGTGTCCACGATCACGATGTCGTGGATCTTGGACTTGGCGAACTCGACGGAGTCCCTGGCGACCTGCACCGGGTCGCCCACGCCGTTGCCCGGCTGCGGGGCGTACACCGCCACGCCGGCGCGGTCGGCGACGACGCTGAGCTGGTTGACGGCGTTGGGGCGCTGGAGGTCGCAGGCGACGAGCAGCGGCGAGTGGCCCTGCTCCTTCAGCCAGCGGCCGAGCTTGCCCGCGAGGGTGGTCTTGCCGGCGCCCTGCAGACCCGCGAGCATGATCACGGTGGGCGGCTGCTTGGCGAAACGCAGCCGGCGGGTCTCGCCGCCGAGGATCGTGACGAGTTCGTCGTTGACGATCTTCAGGACCTGCTGGGCGGGGTTCAGCGCCTTGGAGACCTCGGCGCCGAGGGCCCGCTCCTTGACGTTCTTGATGAACGTGCGGACGACAGGCAGCGCGACGTCGGCCTCGAGGAGCGCGATGCGGATCTCGCGCGCCGTGGCGTCGATGTCCGCTTCGCTCAGGCGCCCCTTGCCGCGCAAGTTCTTGAAGGTCGCTGAAAGGCGATCGGAGAGAGTATCGAACACGGCGGCGTCGGTCCTCGGAGTCGGGGGCAGTCTGAGCGTCTTCCAGGGTATCCGGCCGCGCAAGACATTCGTCCCCGCCTGTCTGTGTTCAGCGGACGGGGACGACCCGCGCGGCCGGACTCACGCCCGCAGCGTCTCCTCCAGCTTGCGGGTGACGGAGGCGGCCTCGTCGGCGGGGAGGGGCGCGCCGTCGGCTCCGGTGACGTAGAAGGCGTCCACCGCGTTCGCGCCGAGAGTGGAGACGTGCATGCTGCGCACGTGCAGTCCCTCGTCCTCCAGGGCCTGTCCGATCCGGAACAGCAGGCCCGGCGCGTCCTGGGCGCGCACCTCGATCACCGTGGCGTGGCGGGAGGCCGCGGAGGCCACCGTCACCCGCGAGGGGGGCGCCACCACGCCCCGGCGGCGCGGGTAGGCGGCGTCCCGTTCCGCGAGCCGTCCGCCGATGTCCAGCGAGCCGTCGAGAGCGCGCACGAGGTCGGCGCGGAGCCGGGCGGCCTGGGGCAGGGAGCCGTACTCGGCGGCGACCCGCCAGTTCAGCAGCAGGACGGAGCCCTCGACCCCGGCCGGCAGCTCCAGGGCGCGCAGCTCGGCCGTGCGGACGGTCAGCCGGTGCACGGCGAGCACGCCGGCCACCGCGGGCAGCACGCCGGCCTGGTCGGGCACCGCGATGAGCAGCTCCACCCCGAGCGGCTCGGGGTCGTCGGCGGGCCGGTCCTCGGCGGGCGGCTCGGTCTGCGCGTGCAGGGACAGCACCGGACTGCCGGTCGCGATCGCCTCGATGGCGAGCCGCTCCTGTTCGGCGGTGGGCGCGGCGGCGGCGGGCTCCTCGGGCTCGTCCCCGGCGAGGACCGCCGCGACCCGCTTGACCAGGTCCGCCACGAGCGAACCCCGCCAGGAGGACCATGCGGCGGGCCCGGTGGCGAGCGCGTCCGCCTCGGTCAGCGCGTGCAGCAGCTCGAGGGTGCTCTGTGAACCGACCGCGTCGGCGACCGAGCGGACGGTGGCCGGGTCCTCCAGGTCGCGCCGGGTGGCCGTCTCGATCAGCAGCAGGTGGTGGCGGACGAGGCAGGACAGCACCGTCACGTCCGCCCGGTCGAAGCCGACGCGGGCGGCGACGTCCTTGGCGATGATCTCGCCCGCCACGGAGTGGTCGCCGGGCCAGCCTTTGCCGATGTCGTGCAGCAGGGCGGCGACCAGGAGGAGGTCGGGGCGGCTGACGCGGCGGGTGAACTCGGAGGCGCGCACGGCGGTCTCGATGAGGTGCCGGTCGACGGTCCAGATGTGCACGGCGTTGCGCTGCGGCCGGCAGCGCACCCGCTCCCAGTCGGGCAGCAGCTGTGTGATCAGGCCCTCGGCCTCCAGCGCCTCCCAGACCTCGACGGTGGGCCGGCCGGAGCCGAGCAGGGTGACCAGCTGTTCGCGGGCCTCGGCGGGCCAGGGCGTGGGCAGCGGGCGCACGGTCGCGGCGAGGCGCCGTACGGCGTGCAGGGAGAGCGGGAGGCCGGCCTGTGCGGCGGCGGCCGCGGCACGCAGCGGGAGCACGGGGTCGCGTTCGGGGCGTGCGGCACGGGCGAGCACCACTTCGCCGTCCTGCTCGACGACGCCCTCGGCCAGCGGAGACCGCTCGGCGACCGGCTTTCCGCCGCCGAGCATGGCGCGCAGCCGCGGCCTGACGGCGCGCGACCGCAGCACGCGGCCCACCTCACGCCAGGTGACGTCGCTCGCGTACGAGATGACGCGGGCCGCCTCGTACACCTGCCGCAGCAGCGTGTCGGCGTCCAGCAGGCCCAGCTCGGCGGCGACCTGGTCCTGTTCCTGGAGGGCGAGCCGGTCGGTGGCGCGGCCGGTGGCCAGGTGGAGGGCGTCGCGGACGTCGAGGAGCCGGCGGCGGGCGTCGTCGAGGCCCTCGCGGGGGGCGTCCGCCAGCCAGGAGGCGGCGACGGCGCGCAGCGCGGTGGCGTCCCGCAGGCCGCCCCGCGCCTCCTTCAGGTCCGGCTCCAGCAGGTACTGCAGCTCCCCCTGGCGTTCGGCGCGCTCGGCGCAGAGTTCCTGGAGCTCGGGGAGCCGTTTGGGCGCCTGGTTGCGCCAGTCGGCGAGGACCGACGTCCGCAGCCCGGCGGTCAGGCCGAGGTCGCCGGCGAGGTGGCGGGCGTCCAGCAGGCCGAGCTGCACCTTGAGGTCCTCCCCGGCGGTCCTGCGGGCCTCCGCCGGGGTGCGGACGGAGTGGTCGAGGGCGAGGCCCAGGTCCCAGACGGGGTACCAGAGGCGGTCGGCGAGGGCCGCGACCGCCTTGCCGTCGGCGCCGTCGTGCAGCAGCAGCAGGTCGAGGTCGCTGCGCGGGGACAGCTCTCCGCGGCCGTAACCGCCGACGGCGACCAGGGACACCCCCTTCAGGTCCTCGGCGCCGGCGGCGAAAAGGCCCGCCAGCCACTCGTCGGTCAGTTCGGCGAGGGCCGCACGGCGCGGCGGCCCGGACCGCACCCCCTCGGTGAGGAGGCGCAGCCGGGCCGCCGCGTAGCCGCTGGGTCCTGAGTCCTCTGCGTCCTTGTGCACGTTCGTACCCGTCACCCAGCGACTCCTGTTCTGTTCTGCCGTCAGAGCGCGTCCGGGCCGCGCTCGCCGGTGCGGACCCGTACGGCCGTCTCGACCGGGAGGGACCAGACCTTGCCGTCACCGATCTTGCCGGTGCGGGCCGCCTTGACGATGACGTCGATCAGCTGCTCGGCGTCGTCGTCCTCGGCCAGCACCTCGATGCGGATCTTGGGCACCAGGTCGACGGTGTACTCGGCACCACGGTAGACCTCGGTGTGGCCCCGCTGACGACCGTAGCCGCTGGCCTCGGTGACCGTCAGACCGTGCACGCCGAAGGCCTGCAGGGCTTCCTTGATCTCGTCGAGCCGGTGGGGCTTGACGACGGCGGTGATGAGCTTCATGCGTCCACCTTCTTGCTCGCGTCGGCGACCGCGGTCGGGAGGGCGGTCGTGCGGGCGGCGCCGCCGCCGGCCCCGCTGAAGTCGTATGCGGTCTCGGCGTGCTCGGCCTGGTCGATACCGGCCACCTCGTCGTCCTCGGGGACCCGCATGCCGATGGTCTTGTCGAGGAGGAAGGCGAGGACCGCGGAGACCACCAGCGAGTAGGCGAGGACCGCGAAGACGCCGGCGCACTGCTTCCACAGCTGGTCGAAGGAGTGGTCGCCGTAGAAGACGCCGGTCGCGTCGGACTGGCCCTTGCCGGTGGCGAAGAAGCCGATCAGCAGGGAGCCGGCGACACCGCCGACGAGGTGGACGCCGACGACGTCGAGCGAGTCGTCGTAGCCGAACTTGTACTTCAGACCGACGGCCATGGCGCAGAGCACACCGGCGATGGCGCCGACGGCGATCGCGCCGAGCGGGGAGACCGCACCGCCCGAGGGGGTGATGGCGACCAGACCGGCGACCGCGCCGGAGGCGGCGCCCAGCGTGGTGAACGCGCCGTGGCGGATCTTCTCGTAGGCGAGCCAGGCCAGCATCGCGGCGGCGGTGGCGACCTGCGTGTTGACGAACATCAGCGCGCCGACGCCGTCGTCGTTGCCGAGCCACGAGCCGGCGTTGAAGCCGAACCAGCCGAACCACAGCAGACCGGCGCCGAGCATGACCAGCGGCAGGCTGTGCGGGCGCATCGGGTCCTTCTTGAACCCTATGCGCTTGCCGATCACGAGGATCACCCCGAGGGCCGCGGCGCCGGCGTTGATGTGCACCGCCGTACCGCCCGCGAAGTCGATGACGCCCAGCTCGAAGGCCCAGCCGCCGGCGCCCCAGACCCAGTGCGCGACCGGGAAGTAGACGACCGTGGCCCACAGGGCGACGAACAGCGCCCACGCGGAGAACTTCACGCGGTCGGCGAGCGCGCCGCTGATCAGGGCGGGGGTGATGATCGCGAACATCATCTGGAAGACCATGAACACGAAGATCGGGATGGTGTAGCCGTCCCACAGCTGCGTCAGGCCGATGTCGCTGAGGCCGACCCAGTCGGAGTTCCATCCGATGAGACTGCCGGAGTCCGTCCCGAAAGCGAGGGAGAAGCCGTACAGCACCCACAGGATGGTGACGATCCCCATGCTGATGAAGCTCATCATCAGCATGTTCAGCGTGCTCTTGACGCGGACCATGCCGCCGTAGAAGAAGGCGAGGCCCGGGGTCATGATCAGCACCAGGGCGGAACAGATGAGCATGAAGCCTGTGTTCGCGGAGGACAGCTTGGGTGCCTCCGCGGCAAGCGTGATGGCTGCTGCCATCGGCGTCTCCTCGTCGTAGGTACGGCCCCGTGCGGGCGAAGCCAGAGCGGGTTCGTGAGGGGTGGGCCGGTTATGCGCCATGAGATTCGCGCAGTGCCGTTTCGGTGGAAGCCCCTCGTTGTTTCGCCGCCGTGACGAAGACACCTGCCGCGTTACGCCTCGATGAACTGCCTGATGTCCGGCGAGTGGATCGTTATCGTGGCGCAATCTTCGGTGGAGGAAGTGAAACCGGCCGCGGTCGGCCTTCCGATGACCTGGCACGGGGGAGCCGAGTCGGGCTGTTCGGGAGGGCCGGCCGCGGCCGGGGCTCTGAGGTTATGCGGAGCGGGTCAGACCGCTTCGGCGGTCTCCGGGAGTTCGACGGTGAGCCGCTCGGTGAGGTCCACGACCTCGGAGAGCTCCCCGAAATCGCGTACAGCGCTGTCGACGGTCTTCCGGATACGCGTGTTGACCCGCTCCGAGCGCACCTTCGTCGCCTCCTTCATGGCCTGGGTGGCGAGGGCGGCGCTCTGCCCGGGCTCACGCTGCAGGAGATGGACCGTGGCCATGCCGATCAGGTTCAGCACATAGGACCGCTGGTGGTCGTCGTCGCCCGCGAACAGCTCGACGGCCCTGCGCATCAAGGGCTCGGCCAGCGAGGCGTACGTGGGGCTGCGGCCGGCGACATAGGCGAGGTCGCGGAAGGAGTGGCTGTTCTCGCCGTACAGCTCGGCCTCGGAGAAGAAGCGGATCCAGTCGGGGTCGGGCTCGTCCCACTCGTCGGCCTCGGCGAAGGTGTCCTCGGCCATCCGCACGGCCCGCTTGCACCGGCCGGGCTGTCCCATGTTGGCGTAGGCGCGGGCCTCCATCGCATACAGCATGGACTGGGTGCGCGGACCGGCGCAGTCCCGGCTGCCGTACTGCGCGAGGTGGATCAGTTCCAGCGCGTCCTCGGGCCGGCCCAGGTGGATCATCTGGCGGCTCATGCTGGACAGCACGTAGCTGCCGAGCGGCCGGTCACCGGCCTCCTTGGCCGCGTGCAGCGCGAGGACGAAGTACTTCTGCGCGGTGGGCTGCAGACCCACGTCGTACGACATCCAGCCGGCCAGCTCGGCCAGTTCGGCGGCGACCTTGAACAGCTTCTTCGAGGTGGCCTCGGGCTGGGGTTCCTGGAGCAGGTCGGTCACCTCGTGCAGCTGTCCGACGACCGCCTTGCGGCGCAGACCGCCGCCGCACTGGGCGTCCCACTGGCGGAACATCACGGTGGTGGACTCCAGCAGCTCCAGTTCGGGCCGGGAGAGCCGGCCGCGGGCCCGGCTGGTCGGCATCGAGTCCGGTTCCGCGAGCTGGGCGGGCGGCGAGGGGACCAGCCAGCGCTGCATGGGCTCGATGAGGGACGGCCCCGCGCACAGGGCGAGCGAGGTCCCGAGGAAGCCGCGCCGGGCCAGCATCAGGTCGCTGCGCGAGAACTCGCTGAGCTGGGCCACCGTCTGCGGGGCCGTCCACGGCAGGTCGACGCCGGTCACGGAGGGCACCTGGCGCGCGGCGCGCAGTCCGAGATCCTCGACGGAGACGACGCAGCCGAACCGTTCGGAGAACAGCTCGGACAGGATCCTGGGGATGGGCTCGCGGGGGTTCTCGCCGTCCAGCCAGCGGCGCACCCGGGAGGTGTCCGTGGAGATGTGACTGGCACCCAACTGCCGTGCTCGGCGGTTGACTTGGCGCGCGAGTTCGCCCTTCGACCAGCCGCTGCGCGCGAACCACGAAGTGAGCAGCTCGTTCGGGCGCTTGTCCGCGCCCGCAGCGTTGGTTCCGCTTCCGCCGTTGCCGCTCACTGGAACGCCCCCATTCCTCAGACCACTTGTCACCGAGTGCGCCAAGCCCTATCAGAATGCCGGTAAATACGGCCCGCCGTACGGCGCTTGTCACCCTGCGAACGGACGGGCGACTTGCCTCCGGCATACCCACAAGCGCATGCGCCTCCATGACCCGCACACTCAACGTAGTCCTACGATCACGCCCTCAGCCACGGCGATCCCGGAAACGCCACCATTCGCCACCCCTTCGAATGAACTCTCGGTGGCCCGCACGCGATTGACTTGACTCGGGACGGCCGAGAGCGAGCGGAGCGAAGCACTCAGGGGCGCGCGCGGCCGAGCACACCACCGAGGGCGCTTCCGGGCGCTGCCTGGAACACCCGGCCCGCGGGAAGCGAAACCACACAGAGTCACAACTCGGGACCACTGCGTAACCACTGTCGCGGCGGCCCCGTTGAAGGGGGCAGTCGGACCCGTTGGAGGGGGCATGGGCTTCACGATCGGCGGCATTCGCGAGATCCGATCCGGCGTGCGCAGGCGAGGTCGCGGATCCGAGTGCATCGCCGTCGCCGAATTCACGGGACTGTGGGGCTGGGACGCCGTGCCGGGCGCGCGGGCCGCGGCGGGCGTCTGCTCGTGCGGGCGCCCCGACTGCCGCTCCCCGGGCGCGCACCCGCTGGAGTTCGCTCCCCGGGTCCCCGCCGGAGCCACCCTCGACGACGTGAGCAGGACCTGGTCGGAGTTCCCGGGCGCTGCGATCATGCTGCCCGTCGGGCGCGCCTTCGATGTGATCGACGTCGCCGAGTCCGCCGGCCGGCGCGCCCTGGTCCGCCTGGAGCGCATGGGCCTGCCTCTCGGCCCGGTCGTCGCCACCCCGCAGGGACGCACCCAGTTCTTCGTCGCCCCCGGTGCCGCCGCGGAGCTGCCCGGCCTGCTCTACCGCATGGGCTGGGACGATCCGACCGCCCTCGACCTGCGCGGTCTCGGCCCCGGCTCGCACATCACGGCCCCGCCCTCCGACCGCGGCGGCCTCGGCCCGGCGCGCTGGCTGCGCCCGCCCGCGCTGGACTCGGCCACCCGTCCGCCGGAGGCACGGCTGCTGCTGGGCACCCTGGCCTACCTGGCGCACCGCTCCCGCGCCTGAGCCGGGACGGCCGCACGACCGGACACGCCACGTGCGCGCACTACGGGTGCGGCGCCTGCGGCGGCGCACACGGCGAAGCGCCCGCTCCCACTCCTGGGAGGCGGGCGCTTCTCGCAGTCCGGCGGGGGGCGGCCGACGCTCGCCCGGACCCCGCGCTTCTCGGTGTACTCGGTGCGCTCGGTGCGCTCAGTCTCCGATGAGGGCGTCGACGAACGCCTCCGGCTCGAACGGCGCCAGGTCGTCCGCGCCCTCGCCGAGTCCCACCAGCTTGACCGGGACCCCGAGCTCGCGCTGGACCGCGACCACGATGCCGCCCTTGGCCGTGCCGTCCAGCTTGGTCAGCACGATGCCGGTGATGTCCACGACCTCGGCGAAGACTCGGGCCTGGACGAGCCCGTTCTGCCCCGTGGTGGCGTCGAGGACCAGCAGCACCTCGTCCAGCGGGGCGTGCTTCTCGACGACCCGCTTGACCTTGCCGAGCTCGTCCATGAGGCCGGTCTTGGTGTGCAGCCGGCCGGCGGTGTCGATGAGGACGACGTCGACCCCCATCTCCTTGCCCTCCTTCACCGCGTCGAACGCGACGGAGGCGGGATCGCCGGCCTCGGGGCCGCGCACGGTGTGGGCGCCGACGCGCTCTCCCCAGGTCTGGAGCTGGTCGGCGGCGGCGGCGCGGAAGGTGTCGGCGGCGCCCAGCACGACGGTGCGCCCGTCGGCCACGAGGACGCGCGCGAGCTTGCCGGTGGTGGTGGTCTTGCCGGTGCCGTTGACGCCGACGACCATCACGATGCCCGGCTTGCGGTCCGCCGGCTCGGTCCTCACGGTGCGGTCGACGTCCGTGCCGACCAGTTTGAGGAGCTCGTCGCGCAGCAGGGCGCGCAGTTCCTCCGGGGTGCGGGTGCCGAGCACCCGCACGCGCTCGCGCAGCCGCTCGACCAGCTCCTGGGTGGGCTGCACGCCGACGTCGGCGGTGAGCAGGGTGTCCTCGATCTCCTCCCAGGTGTCCTCGTCGAGGTGCTCGCGCGAGAGCAGCGTGAGCAGCCCCTTGCCGAGGGCGTTCTGCGAACGGGAGAGCCGGGCGCGGAGCCGGATCAGCCGTCCCTCGGTGGGCTCCGGGATCTCGAGTTCGGGAACCTCGAGGGCGGGGCCGACGGGCGGCTCCTCGACGACGGTGCCGGTCGCGCCGCCGCCGGGGAGGTCCACCTCCTCGATCGTGCGGCGCGGTTCGTCGCGCGGCGTCTCGGCCTCGTCGCCGACGTGCGGTTCGGCCGGCGGGGCGGTGATGTCGGGCGCGGTGGGGGGCGGCGGGGGCAGCGACTTCTGCCGTCGGCTGCCGACGACGAGCCCGCCGAGCACCGCGAGCACGACCACGGCGATGACTACAGCAAGGATGACGGTTTCCATAACGCACCCAGTATGCGCGACCCCTCCCCGCCGGGACGGTCGGCACATCGGGCCGGACCGCGCTCCGGTCCACGGGCGGGCCGCCGCGCCGGGCTGCTGCGCGGCGACGGCTTCGAGCCGGTCCTCGACGATGACGACGTCCGCCCACCGCGGGACGGTTTCCCGGTGAGGATCCGGTGCGCCTCGGGGTCGGTGCCGAGTCGGGCGTCCGCCGGCACGGTGAGGCCGAAGTCCGGATCGACGGCGTGCCGTAGGTCGGACGGCGCCACGTTGCTCGTCGCGATGCCGGTGAGGACGAGACTTTCGACGTCGCGCGCCCCGGACGCCAGGTCGAGCTCGCTGACCGGGAACGCGCTCCCTCGACCGACCGAGCCGCGGCGGGGCGGGGCGGGGCGTTCGAGGAACGAGGGCCGCGAGCGGGTGAACGCCCTCCAGGGCCCCGGCCACGGCCATGGCTATCTGACGTATCGTCAGCTACCGTCCCCGACATCCGCCGAAGGGGGTCCCCATGCCCGTCACCGTCGTCCGTTTCAATCTCGTCGCGCCCGGTGCGACCCCCGCCGAGCTGAGCGTCCGCTATCAGGCCGCGTTGGAGATGGCCGCGTACGCGGACGAGCAGGGCGTCACGACCCTGCAGACCGAGGAGCATCACGGCGTCGAGAACAACTGGCTGCCGTCGCCGTTCGTCTTCGCGGGCGCGGTGCTCGGGGCGACCCGGCGGCTGGCGGTGACCGTCTCCGCCGTCATCGGTCCGCTGCACGACCCGCTGCGGCTCGCCGAGGACATCGCGGTCCTCGATCTGCTGAGCGGCGGCCGGCTGGTCACGGTCGCCGGGATCGGTTACCGGCCCGAGGAGTACGCGCGGGCGGGCGTGGAGTGGACGCGCCGGGGCCGGCTCCAGGACGAGTTGCTGGAGACCGTGCTGCGGGCCTGGACCGGCGAGGAGTTCGAGTACCGCGGCCGCACGGTGCGGGTGACCCCGCGCCCGGCCACCGCGCCGCATCCCCTGCTGCTGGTCGGCGGCTCCTCGCGGGCCGCCGCCCGCCGGGCCGCCCGGCTCGGTCTGCCCTTCTTCCCCAGCGCGCACCTGCCGGAGCTGGAGGCCTACTACAAGGAGCGGCTGGTGGAGTACGGGACGGAGGGCTGGACGATGATGCCCGGCGCCGAGACCCCGCTGCTGCACATCTCCGAGGATCCGGACCGGGCCTGGGCGCTGTACGGCGGGCACTTCCTGCACGAGGCCCGGACCTACGCCTCGTGGCAGTCCGGGGACATCCGGTCGGCGGTGCGGTCGGGGGCGCGCACGGTCGACGAGCTCCGGGACGAGGGCGTGTACCGGATCCTCACGCCGGACGCGTGCGTGGCGCAGGGGCTCGACAACCTCGTCCTGCACCCGCTGGCGGGCGGGATGCCGGTGGAGGAGGGCCGGCGGAGTCTGCGGCTGTTCTGCGAACGCGTGCTGCCCCGGCTCGGGGAGTGAGCCGGGGCAGCACGACGCACGGGTGTCGAGGAGCGGGCAGCGGGGGGACTCGGCCCGGCTCCTCGAGTCCAGGGGGCTCGAAGGGCCTCGTGACGGGTCCAGGGGGCTCGAAGGGCCTCGTGACGGGTCCAGGGGGCTCGAAGGGCCTCGTGACGGGTCCAGGGGGCTCGACGGCCTCGTGACGGGGCTCAGCCCATCTCCTCCAGCGCCTTGCCCTTCGTCTCCTTGACGTACTTCAGGACGAACGGGATGGAGAGCGCGGCGAAGGCCGTGTAGATCACGTAGGTCGCGGAGAGGTTCCAGTCGGCCAGCGACGGGAAGCTCGCGGTGATGGCCCAGTTGGCGATCCACTGCGCGGAGGCGGCCACGCCGAGGGCGGCGGCGCGGATCCGGTTGGGGAACATCTCGCCGAGGAAGACCCACACGACGACGCCCCAGGACAGGGCGAAGAAGAGGACGAACACATGGGCGGCGATCAGGGCGATCCAGCCCTGCGTCGCGGGCAGCTTGCCGTCGACGAGGTCGAAGGAGAAGGCCCAGGCCTCCAGGGCAAGGCCGACGGCCATGCCGACGGAGCCGATGAGGGCGAGCGGCCTGCGGCCGACGCGGTCCACGAAGATCATGGCGATCACGGTGCCGATGATGTTGATGATCGACGTCGTGAAGGAGTAGAAGAACGAGTCCGTCGGGTCGACGCCGACCGACTGCCACAGCGTCGAGGAGTAGTAGAACGCGACGTTGATGCCGACGAACTGCTGGAAGACCGACAGGCCGATGCCGATCCAGACGATCGGCTTGAAGAAGAAGGAGCCGCCGAGCAGGTCCTTGAAGGTGGACTTGTGCTCGCTCTTCATCGCGTGCTCGATCTCGGCGACGCGGGCGTCCAGGTCGATCCTGTCGCCCTCGACCTCTTCCAGGATGCCGCGGGCCCGCTCGCGCTTGCCGACGGAGATCAGGAAGCGCGGGGACTCGGGGATGGCGAAGGAGAGCAGGCCGTACAGAACGGCCGGGACGACCATCACGCCGAGCATGACCTGCCAGGCCTCCAGGCCCATGAGCCTGCCGCGCTGGTCGCCGCCGGCGGCGTTGAGCAGACCCCAGTTGACCAGCTGCGATATCGCGATGCCGATGACGATCGCAGCCTGCTGGAAGGAGCCGAGCCGGCCGCGGTAGGCGGGCGGGGCGACCTCGGCGATGTAGGCGGGGCCGATCACGGAGGCCATGCCGATGGCGAAGCCGCCGACGACCCGCCACAGGGCGAAGTCCCACAGTGCGAAGGGCAGGGCCGAGCCGACGGCGCTGACCGTGAACAGCACGGCGGCGATCTGCATCACCCTGATGCGGCCGATGCGGTCGGCCATGCGGCCGGCGGTCGCGGCGCCGACCGCGCAGCCGATCAGGGCGATGGCGATGACCTGGGCGAGGGCGGCGGAGCCCACGTCGTAGCGGTCCCGGATGGCCTCGACGGCGCCGTTGATCACGGAGCTGTCGTAGCCGAACAGGAAGCCGCCCATCGCGGCCGCCGCAGCGATGAAGATGACATGCCCGAGATGATCGGGGTGAGCCGTCCCGGCTCCTGTCTGGGATGTCTGCGCTGTGCTGGTCACGTGCACTCCTCGGGCCACCGGCAACGCTGCCGGCGCGGTCAGCCTCCAGGTAGGTGGTACCTGAAGGTAAATCCAACGTTCCTGACCTTATGTCTTCAAGTTTCCAAATCAAACGCGGGAAATTGTGAGAACCGAGACAGGATTCGGCCACATACGTTCACTTCTTGAAGACAGTGCAGGTCGCGGCGTCGGCACCGAGGCCCGGGTGGCCGCCCGTCAGCGCAGCCGCTGACTGATCACCTTCGACACGCCGTCGCCCTGCATGGACACGCCGTACAGCGCGTCGGCGACCTCCATCGTGCGCTTCTGATGGGTGATCACGATCAGCTGCGACGCTTCCTGCAGCTCCTGCATGATCCGGATCAGCCGCTGCAGGTTGGTGTCGTCGAGGGCCGCCTCGACCTCGTCCATGACGTAGAACGGACTGGGCCGCGCCTTGAAGATCGCCACCAGCATGGCGACGGCGGTCAGCGAGCGCTCGCCGCCGGACAGCAGGCTCAGCCGCTTGACCTTCTTGCCGGGAGGCCGCGCCTCGACGTCGACGCCCGTGGTGAGCATGTTGTCGGGGTCGGTCAGGATCAACCGTCCCTCCCCGCCCGGGAAGAGCCGGCCGAACACGCCCTCGAACTCGCGCGCGGTGTCCCGGAAGGCCTCGGTGAAGACCTGCTCGACCCGCTCGTCGACCTCCCTGACCACCTGCAGCAGGTCGATCCGGGTCTTCTTCAGGTCCTCCAGCTGCTCGCTGAGGAACTGATGCCGCTCCTCCAGCGCGGAGAACTCCTCGAGGGCGAGCGGGTTGACCTTGCCGAGCTGCTGGTACGCGCGCTCGGCGGCCCTGAGCCGCTTGTCCTGCTCCGCCCGGACGAACGGCCTGGGCCGGTTGCGCGGGTGCTCCGGATCCTCCGGCAGCTCCTCGCCCTCGGCGGGGGGCGAGGGCGGCACCGGCTGGTGCGGACCGTACTCCGACACGAGCCCCGCCGGTTCGACACCGAGCTCCTCCAATGCCTTGGTCTCCAGCTGCTCGATCCGCAGCCGCTTCTCCGCTCCCAGTACCTCGCCCCGGTGAACCGAATCCGTCAACTTGTCGAGTTCCGCCTTCAGATCGCGCCCCGCGGCGCGGGCGGCGGCGAGCTCCTGCTCCCGGCGCGCCTTCGCCGCGTCCGCCGCCACGCGCTCCTGCTCGGCCCGCCCGACGGACACCTCGACGTGGGAGAGCAGCTGCCGGGCGCCGGAGGCGACGGCTTCCGCGACGGCGGCCTCGTGCCGCAGCCGCGCCCGTCGCTGCTCGGCACGCGCGCGTGCCTCACGCTCCGTGCGCGCGGCCCGGTCCAGGGAGTCGGCCCGTCCGGACAGCCCCTTGACCCGCTCCTCGTGGGTGCGGACCTGCAGCCGCGCCTCCATCTCGGTCTGCCGGGCGTTCGCCCCGTCCGCGGCGAGCCGGTCCCGCACGGAGGTGTCGGGCTCCTCCTCGACCGGCATCTCCTCGGCCACGGCGAGCCGTTCGGCCAGTTCCTCGGCCTCCTCGACGGCCCTGTCCGACGCGTCCTGCGCCCGCGCCGCCGCCGCCGCGGACCGCTCGGCCTCGCCCGCGGCGCCCCGGGCCTGACCCGCCAGCCGCCCGAGCTGCTGGGCCACGGCCGACTTCTCCCGGTCGGCGGCCCGCCGCCGCTCCCCCAGCTCCTCGACGAGCGCGGCGCACTCCCTGCGCCGTTCCCCGGCCTCGCTCTGCGTCCGCGCCAGCTCCTCGCACCGCACGGCCAGATCCTCGAGCTCGACGGCGGCCTCGTCGACCGAGGCCTGCACCTCCAGCAGACTGGGCGCCCCGGCCGACCCGCCGTGCGCGAAGTGCGCCCCCAGCAGATCGCCCTCGGCCGTGACCGCGACGAGATCGGGACGGCCGCGGACGAGTTCCTCGGCGTCCTCCAGGGTGCCGACGACGACGATCCCGCGCAGCAGCCTGCGCACGGCGGGCATCAGCTCCGCGGGACCCCGGACCAGGTCGGCGGCGCAGGGCGGCCCGTCGCCGCGCCGCTCCCCGGGCGGCTCGTCCGGAGCGCCGCTCAGCAGCAGCGCGGCGCGGCCCGCGTCCTGCTTGCGGAGCAGGCGGATCGCGTCCGCCGCCGACGCGGGCGTCGTCACCGCGATCGCGTCCGCCGCCGCCCCGAAGGCCGCCGCGAGGGCGGCCTCGTGACCCGGCGTCACGGTGAGCAGTTCGGCGGCCGGACCGAGCAGACCGCTCAGGCGGTCCTCCGCGCCGAGCAGCGCGCCGGTGCCGTCCTTGCGCCGCAGCCCGAGCGCCAGGGCGTCGCGCCGGGCCTGGGTCGCGGCGCGGCTGCGCTCGGCCCCCGTGGCCGCCTCGCGGGCCGCGGTGAGGGCGGCCTCCGCCTCGGCGAGCCGCCGCCTGGCCGCCTCGTGCCGCTCCCCCAGCTCGTGGTCGCCGGCGTCCAGGCCGTCGACCTCCGCCTTCAGCGTCTCGTACTCCTCCTGCGCGCCGACGGCGCGTTCTTGTGCCTCGTCTCGCGCGGCGGCCAGCCGGTCGATCTCGGCCTGGGCGGAGGCGGCACGCGAGCGGGCCGCGTTGACCTGCCCGTTCAGCCTGGCGAGTCCCTCGCGGCGGTCGGCGATGGCCCGGGCCACGTCCTTCAGCCGACGTTCCTCGGCGGCGAGCTCCCGTTCCAGGTCGGCGCGGTGGGCGACGGTGTCCTCCAGGGCGTGCCGGGCCGCTTCGAGGGCGGCCTCCAGCTCGGCCTCCTGCTCACGGACCCGGGCGGCCTCGCGCTCCATGTCCTCGGGATCACGGCCGCGCCGCTCCTCGGGGGGCGCCGAGGTGGCGCTCTTCACGCGCGCGTCGGCGAGCGAGATCGTGCCGCGGACGCGTTCGGCGAGCTGGGACAGCTCGTACCAGGTCTGCTGGGCGCCCTGCAGTCGTGGTGTCAGCCGGCGGACCTCGTCCTCCAGGAGGGCCTCGCGCTGCAGGGCCTTGCGCAGCTCCTGCTCGGCGGCCTCCTTGCGTTCCTTGAGGGCGGCCTCGTCGGCGACCTCGCTGCGCAGGGCCTCCCGCAGCCGTACGAGATCGTCGGCGAGGAGGCGCAGCCGGGCGTCGCGCAGGTCGGCCTGGATGACCGCGGCGCGGCGGGCGACGGCTGCCTGGCGGCCGAGGGGCTTGAGCTGACGGCGCAGTTCGTCGGTGAGGTCCTGCACGCGCGCGAGGTTGGCCTGCATCGCGTCCAGCTTGCGCAGCGCCTTCTCCTTGCGCTTGCGGTGCTTGAGGACGCCCGCGGCCTCCTCGATGAAGGCGCGGCGGCCCGTCGGGTCGGCGTGCAGGACGGAGTCGAGCTGGCCCTGGCCGACGATGACGTGCATCTCGCGGCCGATGCCGGAGTCGGACAACAGGTCCTGGATGTCGAGCAGGCGGCAGGTGTCGCCGTTGATCTGGTACTCGCTGCCGCCGTTGCGGAACATGATCCGCGTGATGGTGACCTCGGCGTACTCGATGGGCAGCGCCCCGTCGGAGTTGTCGATGGTCAGGGACACCTCGGCACGGCCCAGCGGGGGGCGGCCGGTGGTACCGGCGAAGATGACGTCCTCCATCTTGCCGCCGCGCAGCGACTTGGCGCCCTGCTCCCCCATGACCCAGCTGAGGGCGTCCACCACATTGGACTTGCCCGAACCGTTCGGACCGACGACGCAGGTGATGCCCGGTTCGAACCGGAGCGTGGTGGCCGAGGCGAACGACTTGAACCCCCGGAGGGTCAGGGCCTTGAGGTGCACGGCGCTGGACTCTACCTTCCGGGAATGTCTCACTCCATGAACCCGCGGTTTCACCCGTGAACGCGCAGGGCACACCAAACGTTAAGAGACTGAAAGGGTGCGTGGGGGAAGCAACGGCGGGGGCCACAGGAGCGGCGGGAAAGAAAGAAGGGACGCCGAGGAGGCGTCCCTTGCAAACTCTGACAACTTAGCGGTCCGACGCGGTTGGTGTGTGCCGCCCGACCACTGCGATGCCGTTGTGCAGCGGTGCAGCGATCAGGTGAGCGCAGGCTCCGCCTGGCGTGCGTCGATGCTCTCCAGAAGCGATTCGTGAGAAGCGGCAGCCGTCAGCGCGTCGTTCTCGGCCTGGATCCGTCCGAGCTCGGATTCCAGATCCTGTACACGCTGCTGCAGCCGTCGCATCTCGGCGAGGAGTCGCGGGTCGGAGCCGCCGACGTAACCGAGAAGCGCCTTTGCCATGATGGATGGTCCTCCACAATGAGTGACCGACCGAAGCGGTGTGGGTCGTGAGGGATTTCGCACCCGCGATGTCCGGCGGGATGGTGTTCTTACTGCCGTTCATCCATGCCGAACAGCTGAGGTGCGCGGGGTGCTTTCAGCGTCTCACCAAAAAGTTTGACGGTCAACACGATCACGCCCCGTATTGGCGGGCAACCCGGTGGCGCGCGGCCGTTACGGCGGCGCTGCGAATTCTGCGGGGCCCTGAAGGCGTGGCGATCATCCTTGCGTGCGGAGCTTCCCACCGCAAGCGATTCTTGGCAACCACCTGCCCCTTTCCGCTTCCGGCGGCTGCCGACGGCACGTCCCCCGGCCTTCGCGGCCCCGGCTCACGCACCTTCCTCAGCGGATCGCGAAGCCGTCGTAGCCGCCGCGCGGTGTGTCCCATATCTCTGTGACGCCGTCGACGCGCCCGGGCGTGTCGTCGCCGAGGAGCCAGCCGAGGAGGTCCTCGCAGCCGTCTCGGCCGCCCTCGGCGACCACCTGGACCCTGCCGTCGGCCAAATTGAGAGCAAAACCACTCAGGCCGCCGATCTCCAGGGCCTTGGCCCGCGTGAACCAGCGAAATCCCACGCCCTGGACGTGTCCACGCACCCAGGCGACCAGCCGTACGTCCTCGCTCATGTGTGCAACCTAACCGGGCGAAGTCTCTCGGGGCACTTCCACCCCCGGCGCCATGCGGTACCGTCCCGATCCAATGATTCGCATATGAAACTCACTCGATCGAGTGAGTTCCGGTCGGCCAGGGGGATCAGGAGGCGCGCGACGCCCCGCACCCCGGCCGGCTGTGGGAACACCGCTTGGACGAGAGGCAAGGACATGGGACGCCACCGACGCTCCGCCGCCGGCCGCGCCGCCACGAGCCGCGCCACGGGGGTCACACAGACGCACGGCTCGCACGCGGACAGTCACACCCTGCTGGACAGGTACGGCGCCGGCCGGCCCACGGCGGGCATCGCCCCGTATCTGAACCCCGAGGCCTACGCCGACACCGTGGCCCGGAGCCAGGAGTACCTGTACGCCCTGGACGACGAGCACGGGCGCGCCGACACCGCCGTGTTCCCGGCCGACGGTGCCGCTTTCGGCGGTTTCACCCCCGGCGGCAGGGGCCCCGGGCCGGGCCCGGCCCGGAACGGCTCGGGCCATCGCCGCAGGAAGAGGGTCGTCACGCCGGTGAAGACGGGCCTGCTCGGCGTCTCCGCGGCGGTCGCCCTGGGCACCGTCGCGGTGGCCACGGGCGTGGTGCCGGGTCTCGACAGCTACCGGCTCGGCGGCGGCAACGGCCCCGCCGACAAGGTGCAGGCCGCGGGATCGCCGACCAACTCGGCCGCCGAGCAGGGCGGCGCCTCCGGTCCGGCCGAGTCCGACCGCGGCGCGGCGTCGACCGGTCGTGACGCCGGCCGGGCAGCCTCGCCGTCCGCCTCCTCGGCCTCCCCGTCAACGTCCCCATCCGCCTCCGCCTCCGCGCCCTCGCGTTCCGCGCCGTCGGCCTCGCCGAGCAGGACGGCCACCGAGAACCCGCAGGCCACGCCCTCGAAGCCGGCGCGGAAGCCGCAGAGCACGCCGTCCAGTTCGAAGCCGGCCGCCAAGGCCCCGCAGCGGGTCGAGACGCCGGTGACGGTCTCGGCCGCGGCGCAGGCCGCGGCCGAGGTGCTGAGCCTCGTCAACGAGGAGCGGGCCAAGGCCGGGTGCAGCGCCGTCGCGGCGAACAGCTCACTGTCGGACCTCGCGGAGAAGTTCAGCGACGACATGGCCGCGCGCGGCTTCTTCGACCACACCGACCCGGACGGGGCGAGCCCCTGGGACCGGGCGGCCGAGGCCGGCATATCCGGTCTCGGCGGTGAGAACATAGCCCGCGGTCAGGCCGACGCGGCCGCGGTCATGGCGGCCTGGATGAACAGCCCCGGCCACAGGGCGAACATCCTGAACTGCGACTTCACGACCCTCGGTGTCGGCGTCCACTTCGGCCCGGGCGGCCCCTGGTGGACCCAGGACTTCGGCTACTGAGACACCCGCGGGCCGAAATCCTGCTCCTGCTCCTGCTCCTGCTCCTGGGCCGTTCTCCCGGGGCGGGGGCCGTCGGGGAAGGCGCTGCGCACGGTGGCCCGGTTCCCGGTTTCGCCGGTCGGCGACGCCGTGACCGGAGGAAGGTCGAGCGCCTCCGCGGCAGGGCGACCCGCACGACGGGGTGATGCTCCGTGTCACTGCCTGCGGGGAAGGTGGTCAGACCCGGTCCAGAGGCCGGTGCGGACCGCTGGGAAGTTCCGTTTCGACCGCGTCGCCGGGGCGAACCACGCCGCCCTCCCTCACGATGCTCATGATTCCGGCTCTGCGCACGATGTTCCCCGCCTCGTCGCGGCCGACGACGCGCTTCAGCAGCCCGTCCTGGAAGTGGTCGATCTGCAGGCAGGGGTTGCGCAGACCGGTGACCTCCAGGACCGCGGAGTCGCCGATGCGCAGCAGGGTGCCGACCGGCAGACCGAGCAGATCGATGCCGCGCGTGGTGATGTTCTCGCCGAGTTCGCCGGGCGCCACCTCGAACCCTCCTTCGGCGACCTCGGCGAAGAGCTCCTCATGGATGAGGTGGACCTGGCGCAGATTCGGCTGGGTGGGATCCTGCGCGATCCGCGAACGGTGCTTGACCGTCACACCGGCGTGCACGTCGCCCTCCACGCCGAGCCCGGCGAGCAGTCTGACGCTGTCCCGGTTCGGTTTGGTGAACGAGTACTCCCCGTTGCTGCTGACCGCCGTCACTCTGCCGCTCATACCTCGGAATCCCCCTCGTCGGTAACCGTGATCAGCCACGGACCATGCCGTGGCCCCTCTCCGCACAGCATCCACGATCACTCGCGGGCGGGCGTCACCGGGACTCACGAGCGGCGGCCCTCGACCGGGGCATGACGCGCCCCGGTCCGTCGCAGGGGCACCCACGGTCGGCGCTTCACGACCGCTGGCACTGACGCCGTCGACAGCGGAGTCGCAGCTCGCAGCGTTGTTCGACGGCACGGTGGCAGGCCGCGGAACCGGCGCCCTCTTCGTCTTCGGCCACTGAGACGTTCGCGAGCGGCCCGAAGGCCGCGCCCGCAAACAGGTCAGGCAACCTGTGCGCGGCCGTCCAGGAAGACCCTCGCCGTCTCGGCGACCCTGCGGCCCAGGTGTTCCGCCGTCGCCACGTCGGCCTTGTGCACGGCGTCCGGCCCCTCGTCCACGTTGGTCTGTGCGGCCGCGCCGAGGAACACGCCGAGGCGGTTGAGGTCGTTCTCGGAGCCGGTGGAGCTGTTCCAGCCGGGCAGCAGACCGAGGTTGACCCAGTGCATGCCGAGCTGCGCGGCCAGGATCTGGAAGAACTGCAGCGTGTGCAGCTTGTCGCCGCTCTTGGAGCCGGAGTTGGTGAAGCCGGCGGCCAGCTTGTCCTTCCAGGCCTGGGTGGCCCAGCGGGCGGAGGTCGCCTCGGCGAAGGCGTGGAAGGCGCCGGACGCGGTGCCCATGTAGGTGGGCGAGCCGAAGACGATCGCGTCGGAGCCGTCGAGCAGCGCCCACTGCTCCTCGGTGATCTCGTCGACCTTGATCAGGTGCACGTCGGCACCGGCGTCAACGGCTCCCGCGCGCACCGCCTCGGCGAGGACGGCGGTGTGGCCGTAGCCGGAGTGGTAGGCGACGGAGACGACGGGGGCAGCGGGCACAACGGGGACAACGGGGGTCGACATGGTCACTCCTCGTGGAGAGAGCTGCAATACAGCTCAAGGGCAATAACCAAAGGAAAGCACTAACTTCTGGTTAGTGCAATCTGCCGGTTCGCGCTGCCTTGGAGTACGCTCGCGGGTATGAACATCACCCAGGCGAGCGAGGAGGACCACGCCCTCCCGTTCAACGTGTTCGCCAAGGCCTGCCCCTCGCGCGGCACGCTGGAGCACATCACCGGCCGTTGGGGCGGACTCACGCTCGGCGCGCTGTACGAGGGCTCGCTGCGGTTCAACGAGCTGCGTCGCCGGGTCGACGGCGTGAGCGAGAAGATGCTGTCCCAGACGCTGCACGCCCTGGAGCGCGACGGTCTGGTGCACCGCGAGGCGCAGCCCACCAACCCGCCCCGCGTGGACTACGAGCTGACCCCGCTGGGGCGCGAGGTGGCGGAACGCCTGCTCGGCCTGATCCACCACCTCGAAGGGCGGATGGACGACGTCCTCGCCGCCCGCGAGCGTTACGACGAGATGCGCGGCGGAGTCTGACACTTCGGGCAGAAGTAGCTGGACCGGTTCATCCACGGGCGGCGGCGCATGGGCGTGCCGCACCGCTTGCAGGGCAGCCCTTCACGCCCGTAGGCGTCCAGCGACCGGTCGAAGTAGCCCGATTCGCCGTTGACGTTGACGTACAGGCTGTCGAAGCTGGTGCCGCCGACGGCCAGCGCCGCGTTCATCACGTCCCGGACGTGCCCCAGGAGTTCGCGCGTGCGCGGACGGGTCAGGCTGCCGGTGGGACGGTCGTAGTGCAGTCGGGCACGCCACAGCGCCTCGTCCGCGTAGATGTTGCCGACGCCGCTGATCAGCGACTGGTCGAGCAGGGCGCGCTTGACGGTGGTGCGCCTGCGTCGCAGGGCCTGGTGGAACGCCTCGTCGTCGAACAGCGGGTCGAGGGGGTCGCGGGCGATGTGCGCGATGACGTCCGGCAGGCCGTCGGGGGTGGTGTCGTGCAGGGACAGGCCGCCGAAGGTGCGCTGGTCCACGAAGCGCAGTTCGGTGTCCACCTCGTCGGCGAAGCGCACCCGGAGGCGCAGGTGCTTCTCGTCGGCGGCTTCGTGCGGCTGGACCAGGAGCTGACCGCTCATGCCGAGGTGGGCCAGGACCGCCAGGCGGGTGTCCTCCAGCGGCAGCCACAGGTACTTGCCGCGCCGGCCCGGGGTTCCGACGCGATGACCCTGGAGCCGGTGCGCGAAGTCCTCGGCCCCGGCGAGATGCCGGCGTACGGCGCGCGGGTGCAGCACCTCGGCGTCGGCGATCGTGCGATGGGCGACCCACCGCTCCAGACCGCGCCGGACGACCTCGACCTCGGGCAACTCGGGCATGTGATCCCCCGTACGGAACGCCCGCCTCCCTACGGGGGCGGGCGCTCGTCTCGTACTGCTGTTCTACGTTGTCACTGCTGCGGTGTTCGTCAGGCGGAGGCCGACTCGGGGTCCGGGGTGCTGCCCTCGGCGGCCTGGACGGCCTGGGCCGTCTGCTCCGCCTCGGCGCGCTCGTCCGCCGCGGCCCGGATGGACCGCCACGCGGACTCGGCGGCCTGCTGCTCCGCCTCCTTCTTGCTGCGGCCGGTGCCGGTGCCGTACGAGACGCCTCCGACGCGGGCGGCAGCAGTGAAGGTCTTCTCGTGGTCGGGGCCGGTCTCCGTGACCAGGTACTCGGGGACTCCGAGCCCTTCGGTCGCGGTGAGCTCCTGGAGACTGGTCTTCCAGTCCAGGCCGGCGCCGAGGTTCGAGGACTTCTCGATCAGCGGGTCGAACAGGCGGTGCACCAGTTCGGAGGCCGCTTCGAGGCCCTGGTCGAGATAGACCGCGCCGATCACCGCTTCCAGGGTGTCGGCGAGGATGGAAGCCTTGTCCCGGCCGCCCGTGCCCTCTTCGCCCCGGCCCAGCCGGATGAAGGAGCCCAGGTCGAGGCCGCGGCCGACCTCCGCCAGCGCACGCGAGTTGACCACCGCGGCCCGGAGCTTGGCCAGTTGGCCTTCGGGCAGGTCGGGGTGGGTGCGGTACAGCGTGTCCGTGACGACGAGGCCGAGCACGGAGTCCCCGAGGAACTCCAGCCGCTCGTTCGTCGGCAGACCGCCGTTCTCGTATGCGTAGGAACGGTGGGTCAGCGCACGCACCAGAAGGGCGGACTCGAGCCGGTAGCCGAGCCGCCCTTCCAGAAGCGTGTGGGACGAGGCTGTGGTGTCCGCCTTTTTCTTGGCGGTCGTGTCCGCCTTGGCGTCAGACATGAAGCCTCTCACCAGCCGCTCAGACCTCGAGGACCTGGCGCTTGTTGTAGGTGCCGCAAGACGGGCACGCGATGTGCTGCAGCTTGGGCTCGTGGCAGCGCTCGCACGCAACCAGGGTGGGGACCGCAGCCTTCCACTGCGACCGGCGGTGGCGCGTGTTGCTGCGCGACATCTTCCGCTTCGGAACAGCCACGGCTACTTCTCCTGCTTCTCGTCGGCGGGCGCTGATCGAGGCACGCCGCCGCTCATCTCGTCCTTCTCGCCGTCTCCGAGTGAACCGGCGAGTCCCTGCAGTGCCGCCCAACGGATGTCGGTGGCGTCGTGGTGGTGGTCCGGGTCGTCCGTGAGCCGTGCTCCGCACTCGGAGCACAGACCCAGACAGTCTTCCTGGCACACCGGCTGCATCGGCAGTGCGAGCACCACCGCATCACGCAGCACGGGTTCGAGGTCGAACAGGCCGTCCTCGAGAAAGAGCCTGTCCTCGTCTTCCTCGGCGTCGTCGGCCGGCTCCGCTTTCACACGGCCCCGGTCGTCGGCGTCAGGGTACGAGAACATCTCCTGGAACTCCGCTTCGAGATCAAGCTCGAGCGGCTCCAGACACCTTACGCACTCTCCCTCGGCCTGCGCACGGGCGGTGCCTGTGACGAGCACCCCTTCCATGACCGACTCGAGTCGGAGTTCGAGCTCCACCGGGGCGCCTTCCGGCACCCCGACGACTTCCTGGATCCCGAGATCCTTGGGAGCGTCGATCTCGCGGGTCAGGCGCTGCAGCGCGCCAGGACGCCGCCCCAGCTCGTGTGTGTCGAACACAAGAGGGTTGCGGTGGTCGAGGCGGGCGTTCAGGGCCATTCCTGCTTTCGATCTTCGAACTCGATGAGGGCCGCTGCCCTCGGTGCTGCGGGCAGCGGTGATCGCGGGCGTATACGAAGTCAGTGAACGCACACGCGACCGAAGAGCCAGGATACTGGAGCTTTCGGCCACAGCCCAATCGGGTGGGCGCGACGACGTCCCTACAGGCCGCGCTCCTGCTCGTACGCGTGCAGCTGTTCGGCACTGATCATGCCGGTGTCGAAGAGGCTGGTCTCGTCCAGGGCGTACCCCGCCTGGGGCTGCTGCTGCGACTGCTGGGCCTGCTGCTGCGGCTGCTGGGCGGCCTGGTGGGTGTCGTAGGGGGCCTGCCCGCCGTCGTAGCCGTACGCGTAGGGGTCCGCCTGCTGGTAGCCGTAGGCGTCCTGCTGACCGTAGACCTGCTGCTCCTGCTGCTGGTAGCCGCCGTAGGGGTCCGCAGGCTGCGGGTAGCCGTCCGCCGCCTGCTGGTAGCCGTAGGCCGGCTGCGCTTCCTGCTGTTCGTACGACTGCTGGACGGGCTGTCCGGCGTTCGCGTCCTGCTGCGCCAGGGCGGCAAGATCGGCAAGGTAGTCGGCGTCGGAGGAGTGCTGGAACGTCGTCGTGTCGCCGGCGAGGGCGCCGAGGTCGTCCGTGGCGATGCGGCCGTGCAGCTTCTGGCGGCCGCGGCCGACCGCCTCCAGGGTCTTGGCGAGGACCGCCTCGAAGGCGCCCAGCTTGGTGTCGACGTAGGCGTCGGCGTCACGGCGCAGGGTCTCGGGGTCGTGACTGCGCTCGGGGGCGTCCTCGTCCTCGTAGCCGTTCTCGTCGACGCCCGGACCGGTGCCGAGGAGCTTCTCGCGGCCTCGGCCGACGGAGCCGAGCGTCTTGGTGAGGACGACCTCGAAGTTCGCGAGCTTGGAGTCGACGTAGTCGTCGGCCTCGGCGCGGACCTCCTCGGCCTCCTTGCGGGCCTCGGCGAGGATGCGGTCGGCCTCGGCCTGTGAGCGGCGGGCGATCTCGGTGTCGGAGATCAGGGAGCCGCGTTCGGCGTGCGCGGTGGAGATGATCCGCTCGGCCTCCTGACGGGCCGACTCGACCATCTGCTCACGGCCGCCGATCAGCTCCTCGGCCTGGGCCAGCGAGTCGGGCAGGGCCGCGCGCACCTCTTCGAGCAGGGCGAGCAGGTCCGCGCGGTTGACCACGCACGAGGCCGACATCGGCATCGACCGGGCACTGGAGACCGCCGTGACGATCTCGTCGAGCTTCTTCTGCACGTCCACCGGTTGCTCGCCACTCTCTACAGCTGTGTTGGAGACGGACGGAACGACTGTACGGCCAGGGGATGTCCGCCGGACACCGGATGACGGGCCGTCAGGAGTCCCCGTTCGGCGTCAGTCCCGCCGGAGGCGCTCGCCTAGCGCCGCGAGGACCTGCGCAGGCACCAGGTGGGAGACGTCGCCGCCCCAGGTGGCGACCTCCTTGACCAGGGAGGAGGAGAGGAAGCTGTAGGTGGGGTTGGTCGGCACGAACAGCGTCTCGACGCCCGAGAGGCCGTTGTTCATCTGGGCCATCTGCAGCTCGTAGTCGAAGTCGCTGACCGCGCGCAGTCCCTTGACGATGGCCGGGATCTCGCGCTGCTTGCAGAAGTCGACGAGGAGACCGTGGAAGGCCTCGACCCGGACGTTGCCGTACTCGGCGGTGACCTGGCGGATCAGGTCGATCCGCTCGTCGACGTCGAACAGGCCCTTCTTCGACTTGTTGATCATGACCGCGACATAGACCTCGTCGTACAGACGGGAGGCGCGGGAAATGATGTCGAGGTGTCCGTTGGTGATCGGGTCGAACGACCCGGGACAGACGGCACGGCGCACTTGTGTTCCCTCGCTCTCCGGTCCGGTCATCGCGTGTCTTCGCACGTAGAGGCGGCGCGACCGTACCAAAACGTTCCCTCGCCGTAGCGACGGGCCCGAAGCGCCTCGAATCCGTCCGGCCAGTGGAACTCCCCGCCTCTGGTGCTGCGCTCCACGGTGACGAGGGCGTCGGCCGCTAGCCAGCCCCCCGAGCGGAGTGTGAGCAGAATCTCGCGAAGATCGTCGTCGGTGACGGCGTACGGAGGGTCGAGGAAGACGAGGTCGTACGGCGCGGCGGGCTCCTCCTGGACGACCTGCCGGGCCTTGCCCGCGCGGACCTCGGCGCCGGGCAGGCCGAGGGCCTTCACGTTCTCCCGGATCGTGCGGGCCGCGCGGGCGTCGGCCTCGACCAGGAGGGTGTGGTGCGCGCCGCGGGAGAGCGCCTCCAGGCCGACTGCGCCGGACCCCGCGTACAGGTCGAGGACGCGTTCGCCGTCCAGGGGACCGCCGAGGAGCGACTGCCAGGTGGAGAAGAGACCTTCGCGGGCGCGGTCGGAGGTGGGGCGGGTGCCGGTCCCCGGCGGGACGGCCAGGCGACGTCCGCCTGCTGCGCCAGCGATCACGCGGGTCATCTCGGGTCCTTGTTCGGCAGCGGTTACGGGGTCCAGTCTGGCAGGCGGAGGCGAGGGAAGCCGTGCCGGTCGTACGCGAGCACGGTCGCGACCGCGGTGCGGCGCGTGCGGCAGCGGTTCCTTCGGGGCCGCGGCGGCGCTTGCGGCAGCGGCCGGGAGGTGCGCGCGACCGCGGTGGGGACGTGTGCGGCAGCGGTCGGGCCCGGGCGGCCGCGCACGGGTGGCGCGGGCCGTCCGGGGGAGGACGGCCCCGGGCTCCTCGAAGGCCGGCCGCCGCCGCTCAGCCCTTCTCCAGGTACTGCTCCCGCTCCTCGTCCAGGAGGGCGTCCAGGGCCGTCCGCAGGCCCGGACAGCCGCTGAGCTCGGGGTCCGCCGCGACCAGCGCCACCGCCTCCTGCCTCGCCTCCGCGATGACCTCCTCGTCCTCGATCACGGCGAGGACGCGCAGGGAGGTGCGGGCGCCGGACTGGGCCTGGCCGAGGACATCGCCCTCGCGGCGCTGTTCGAGGTCGATGCGGGAGAGCTCGAAGCCGTCGAGGGTGGTGGCGACGGCGGTGAGCCGCTGCCGGGCCGCGCTCGCCTCCGGCATCTCGCTGACCAGCAGGCACAGGCCAGGGGCCGAGCCACGGCCCACCCGGCCGCGCAGCTGGTGGAGCTGGGAGACGCCGAAGCGGTCGGCGTCCATGATCACCATCGCGGTGGCGTTGGGGACGTTGACGCCGACCTCGATGACGGTCGTCGCCACCAGGACGTCGGTGTCCCCGGCGGTGAAGCGCCGCATCACGGCGTCCTTGTCGTCGGGGTGCATCCTGCCGTGCAGCACTTCCACGCTCAGTCCGCTCAACGGGCCCTTCGCCAGCTGCTCGGCCACCTCCAGGACCGCGAGCGGCGGCCGCTTCTCCGCCTCGTCCTGCGCGGACTCCTGCCGGCCGGCCTTCTTCGGGGCGTCCGGCTCGTCGCCGTCGTCGCCGATGCGCGGGCAGACGACGTAGGCCTGGTGGCCGTTCGCCACCTCCTCGCGCACGCGCTCCCACGCGCGCGCCAGGAAGTGGGGTTTGTCGGCGGCCGGGACGACATGAGTGGCGATCGGCGAGCGGCCGGCCGGGAGCTGGTCGAGGACCGAGGTCTCCAGGTCGCCGAAGACGGTCATGGCGACGGTACGCGGGATGGGCGTGGCCGTCATGACGAGCAGGTGCGGGGGCTGTTTCCCCTTGCCGCGCAGGGCGTCGCGCTGTTCGACGCCGAAGCGGTGCTGCTCGTCGACCACGACCAGGCCGAGGTCGTGGAACTGGACCTTGTCCTCGATCAGGGCGTGCGTGCCGATCACGATGCCGGCCTCCCCGGTGACCAGGTCGAGCAGGGCCTGCCGGCGGGCCGGCACGCCCATCGAGCCGGTCAGCAGCACGACCTTGGTGGCCTGCTCGGACCCGCCGAGCATGCCCCCCTCGGCCAGGTCGCCCATCATCTCGACGACGGACCGGTGGTGCTGCTGGGCGAGGACCTCGGTGGGCGCGAGCAGGGCGGCCTGGCCGCCGGCGTCGACCACGGCGAGCATGGCGCGCAGGGCGACCAGGGTCTTGCCCGAACCCACCTCTCCCTGGAGCAGCCGGTGCATCGGGTGGTCCGTGGCCAGGTCGTCGAAGATCTCCTTGGAGACTTTTTGCTGGCCCTCGGTGAGGGTGAAGGGGAGGCGGGCGTCGAAGGCGCTGAGGAGGCCGTCGGGGGCGGGCCTGCGGGGGACGGCCGGGAGCAGGGCGTCGGCGTGCCAGCGGCGGGCCAGGGCGACCTGGAGGACGAACGCCTCGTCCCACTTCAGGCGGGCGCGGGCGTCGGCGATGTCGGCCTTGGTCTGCGGGCGGTGGATCTTCAGCAGGGCCTCGGGGAGGGAGACCAGGCCGCGGCCCTCGCGCAGGGACTCCGGGAGGGGGTCGACGGCGTCGCGGGCGTCGGGCAGGACGGTCTGGATCGCCTTGCCGATCTTCCAGGACTCCAGTCTGGCGGTGGCCGGGTAGAGCGGGATGAGGGCGCCTGCCCAGCTCTCGACGGACTCCTCGGTGTCGGCGCGCAGCAGCTCGTAGGCCGGGTGGGCCAGTTGGAGGCGGCGGTTGAAGACCGAGACCTTGCCCGAGAACATCGCGCGCGTGCCGGGCAGGAGGTCCTTGTGGGGCTTGTGCACGCCGCTGCCGAAGAAGACCAGCTGGAGCCGGCCGCTGCCGTCGGTGATGGTCACCTCCAGGCGCTGTCCCTTCCCCCGGGGGGTCTTGGCGGAGGCGAAGCTGTGCAGCCGGGCGTCGGCGACCTGGGCGACCACGGTGACGTGCTCGTCCATGGGGAGGTCGGCGAGGTGGGTGAGCTGGCCGCGCTCCTCGTATCTGCGGGGGTAGTGGTGCAGAAGGTCGCCGACGGTGTGCAGGCCGAGGTGCTCGGCCATCACCTTCGCGGTGGCTGGGCCGAGCACCGACTTCAGCGGTCGTTGCAGTGGTTCTTTCAGCGCGGGCACGGGATCCATTGCACACCACGGCACTGACATTGCCGTAGAGGTGTCCCGAAACCCCTGGTCAGACGGCTCGTTCGGGCCCTAGGATGACCCGCTCCGGCCATCATCCGCGGTCACCGCCCCACCGGGACCGCCCGACCCCGCGCCGTGCTCCTCCCCAGCCCGCGGCGCTGCAGCGATGGACTCCCAGACCTCACAGTCATCCCAGGCGCCCCAGCCCCCTCATACGTTCCAGGTCGACCTGCGCGGCCTGGTGGACCTGCTGTCCCATCACCTCTACTCGAGTCCCAGGGTCTACCTGCGCGAGCTGCTGCAGAACGCGGTGGACGCCGTCACGGCCCGACGGGCCGAGGAGCCCGACGCCCCGGCGCGGGTGCGGCTGTTCGCGGCTGACGGCCGGCTGCGCGTGGAGGACTCCGGCGTCGGGCTGACCGAGGCCGACGTGCACAGCCTGCTGGCCACGATCGGGCGCAGTTCCAAGCGCGCCGAGGGCCTGCAGGACGTCCGTTCGGACTTCCTCGGGCAGTTCGGCATCGGGCTGCTGGCCTGTTTCGTGGTGGCCGAGCGGATCCGGGTGGTCAGCCGCAGCGCCCGTACGCCGCAGGCGCCGCCCGTGGAGTGGACGGCGCGCGACGACGGCTCGTACACCGTGCGGACGCTGCCCCACGAGGAGCGTCCCGAGCCGGGCACCACCGTGCATCTCGTGGCGCGGGCCGGGGCCGGGGAGTGGCTCGCCGAGTCGCGGGTGCTGGCGCTGGCCCGGGACTTCGGGTCGCTGCTGCCGTACGACGTCCGGGTCGGCGACGAGCCGGTGACCGACCGGCCCGCACCCTGGGACCGCGCGTACCCCTCCCCCGCCGGCCGGCGGGTCGCGCTGGCCCGTCACTGTCACGAGCTGTTCGGCTTCACCCCGCTGGACGCGATCGAGCTGGACGTGCCGCTGGCGGGGATCCGCGGGGTGGCGTACGTGCTGCCGTCGGCGGTCAGCCCGGCGCAGCGCGGCGGTCACCGGGTGCACCTCAAGGGCATGCTGCTGACCGAGCGCGGCGAACAGCTGCTGCCCGACTGGGCGTTCTTCGTGCGCTGCGTCCTGGACACCGACAGCCTGCGTCCGACGGCCTCGCGGGAATCGCTGTACGAGGACGAGACGCTGGCCGCGGTGCGCGAGGCCCTGGGCGGGCGGATCCGGACCTGGCTGACGGGACTGGCCGCAGGCGATCCGGAGCGGCTCGCGGCCTTCCTGGCGGTGCACCACCTGGGCGTGAAGTCCCTGGCCCGGCACGACCGGGAGATGCTGCGCACGATGCTGCCGTGGCTGCCCTTCGAGACGACCGACGGACGGCTGTCGCTGGAGGAGTTCGCGCAGCGCCACCCGGTGGTGCACTTCACCCGGACCGTGGAGGAGTACCGGCAGGTCGCGCCGATCGCGTCCGCGCAGGGCGTCGGGGTGGTCAACGGCGGTTACACGTACGACAGCGAGCTGGTGGAGGCGCTGCCCTCGGTGCGGCCGGGGACCGTGGTCGCCGAGCTGGACGCGGACACCGTGACCGCCCACCTGGACGGCGTCGACCCGGCCGAGGAGCTGGCGCTGGCGGGCTTCCTGGCGGCCGCGCGGGCGAAGCTGGACGCGCTGGGCTGCGATGTCGTCCTGCGGGCCTTCCACCCGCTGTCGGTGCCCGCGCTGCATCTCGACGACCGGGCGGCCCGGCACGAGCAGGCGCGCGCCGACGCCGAGGAGCAGGCCGACGACCTGTGGGCGGGCATCCTGGGCTCACTGCGGGGAAGCGCCCCCCGCGCGCGTCTGGTGCTCAACCATCTCAACCCGCTGGTCCGGCGGATCGGTTCGCTGCACGATCCCGAGCTGATCGGCACGGCCACGGAGTCCCTGTACGGGCAGGCGCTGCTGATGGCGCAACGGCCCCTGCGGCCGGCGGACTCGGCGCTGCTGAACCGGGCGTTCATCGGCCTTCTGGAATGGGCCACACACGGGGAGTCGGCCCACGGAGCGCCGACGGAGGGACGGGCGGCCGACGATGAGTGAGATCACGGACTTCGACTCCCTGCGCCGGGCGATGGCGGAGAACGGCGAGCAGCCGGAGGGGCCGGCCCGCAACGCGCGCGCGGAGCAGCTGCTGCTGGAGGCCGAGAAGCTGAAGATCCCGCTGGCCGTGATCGAGGCGCTCGGGCACCAGCTGAAGGTCTACAACTACAGCTCCGAGAAGGCGAAGATGTTCGTCCCGTTCGCGCGGCTGCTGCGCATGTGGGACGAGCGGCCCGAGGACTTCGACGCGTACGAGACGCACTCGCTGCACTGGGTCTTCAAGTGGATGTCGGCGGGCATGCTCGACCAGCCGCACGTGCCGTTGGCGTCGGTGGAGAAGTGGCTCGGCGAGATGGAGCACCGCTACCGCCTCGCCGGGCACTCCGAGCGGGCGGTGCGCAGCGCCGAGTTCAGCGTCGCCGCGCACGTGGGGGACGTGGAGCGGGCCGAGCGGGCGTTCGCCGCCTGGCTGGCCGCGGACCGGGACACCATGGCCGACTGTCACGCGTGCGAGCTGCACGGGCAGGGCTGGTGGCAGGCGGAGCGCGGCCGGGACGCCGAAGCCCTGCGGGTGTGGGCGCCGGTCCTGGAGGGCGAGTACGCGTGCGCGCACGAGCCGCACACCGTGCTCGCCTCCTCGCTGCTGCCGCTGCTGCGGCTGGGCCGCACCGACGAGGCCCGCGCCCACCATCTGCGCGGGTTGCGGCTGGTGCGGCCCATGGAGTCGATGCGGGGCGCCTACGCCGACCACGTCGAGTTCTGCGCGCTGACCGGCAACGAGGCGCGCGGTCTGGAGCTGCTCGCGGAGCGGCCCGCGTACTTCACCGACGAGGGGCATCCCCGCAGCAAGCTGGAGTTCCTGAGCGTGGTGGCGCTGCTCATGGAGCGGCTGTCCGGGCTCGGGCTCGGCGGCCGGCGGGTGCCCGGGCCGGCCGGCCGGGAGTGGACCGCCGTCGAACTCGCGGACCATGCGCGCGAACAGGCGCTCGCGCTGGCCGCGCGCTTCGACGAGCGCAACGGCACGCGGCACGTCGGCGAGCGGGCACGCGCGCGGATGGCGCAGCGGCCCTTGGCGGAGCGGCTGCCCCTGGGCGTACGGGCCGCGCGACCGGTGTCCGCCGCGGCCGCGCCGACGCCCCCGGCGCGGGCGCAGGCTCCGGCCGGGGAGTCCGGCGAGCCGGACCTGGCGGCTCTGCTGGTCGAGGCCCGGCGGCTGTCGGACACCCTCCAGCCGCATGCCGTCGAGGCGTGGGCGCGGGTGGCCGAGGCGGCCGCGGCCGCGGGCTCGGAGGGCGGGGAGCTGGAGGCGCGTGACCGCGCGGAGATCGCCGACCACGAGGCGATAGGCCTGGGCCCCGAGGGCGCCGAGAGGTTCGAGCGGGCGGCCGAGCTGTACGCGCGGGCGGGCGACCCCGGGGAGGCGCTGGCGGCACGCGCGCGTGCGGCCTACGTCCGTGCCCTCGCCGGCGAGGTCGACGAGGCGCTCGCGGCGGTGGCGGACCCCTACGACCGCGTCCTCGCGCTGTACGCCGACGGCGGCACGCAGGTGCCGCAGGCGGCAGGCGTGCTGATGGCGCGGGCCCGGATCCTGATGCGGCGCGTCCACGAGGCCGAGGGACCGGTCGAGGAAGCCGTCCTGACGGCGGCGGAAGCAGCCGTGCGGGAACTGCTGGCGCTGGTGGAGGGCCGGGCGGGCGACGACGTACGGCTCGCCGCACGGGTCGCCGAGGGCCGCGCGATGCTCGCCGAAGTGGCGGTGCGGTCCGGGGATCCGCACGGCGGCGTGGAGTTGTTCGCGCGGGCGGCGGGCGAGTTCGTCGCGGCGGGTCTGCCGTGGTTCGCCGTGGAGTACGAGGCCCGGCTGGCCGGTCTCGCCCACCAGCTGGACGACATGGTGGAGGCGGAGCGGGCGCTGCGGGCGGCGCTGGAGCACGGCGGACCGTTCCTGGAAGCGGTGGGGCGGGCTCAGCTGCATCTGCAGCTCGCCGAGGTGGTCGGGGGCCGGGGGGAGGCCGCCGAGGCGGCGGAGCACGCCCTGGAGGCGGCGCACTGGGCCGACGAGGCCGGTCTGGGACCGACGTTCGGCGCGTGGGCGCGGCACCAGCTCGGCGGTTACCTGGTCCGGCAGGGCCGCTGGGCCGAGGCCGCGGAGGTGCTGGAGTCGGCGCTCGCGGACCTGAGCGCCGAGACGCACGGCGACGGCGCGGTCGTCCAGACGTTGTGGTGGCTGGGCGACTGCCTCAGCGAGCTCGGGGACCACCGCGACGCCGCCGAGCGGCGGCTGCAGGCCGCCGAGCTGGCCCGGCACTGGCCCGAACAGCACGACCACGCGACCCTGGCGCACCTGGCCGCCGAGTCGCTCGGCCAGGCCGGCCTGCACGCCGAGGCGGACCGGGCTTACGCGCGCGCGGGCGCACTGTGGCGCGACCTCGGCAACGTCCATGGCCTGGTCCGCTCGCTGCGGGCCCGTGCATGGCTGGCGTTGCGCACCGAGGACGGCACGGAGACGGCGCGCGAGCTGATGGCTGCCGCGCTGGAGGAGTGCGCGGACGCGTTCGACGCGGCGCGGGACGACGAGGTGCGCGGCCGGCTCGTCGCCGAACTGGGCGACACCCACCGCCAGTTCGGAGACCTGCTGGCCCGCTCCGCCGCCGAGGACGCCGACGACGACTCGATCCGGACCGCCCTGGACGAGGCGCTCTCCCAGATGGCCGAGGCCGTCGCGGTGTTCGTGGCCCTGGGCGACAGCGCCCTGCACGCCCGGACCAGCGCGGAGCTGGCGGCCGGCTGGCTGGAGAGCGACCTGGGGCGCCCGGCGGCCGCCGCGGCACGCGCGCGTGCGGTGCTGCGCTCCTACGCCGACGCCGGGACGCGCGCGGGGACGGCCGCCGACGCCGTACACGGCGGGCACGGCGAGCACGGCGGCGAAGCGGGTGAACAGGGCGAGGACGAGACGGTGCGGGCCCGGCGGGCCGAGGCGGAGCAGTTGTTGCAGGTGGCGGAGGAGCAGAAGGGCCGCTGACCGATCCGGGACCGGGGCTACTCCACGCCGATCAGCAGCAGGGCTCCCTGCCGGCCGCCCCGGTACACCACCGTGTCCACCGCGAGGTACGCCTCCCGCACCCGTGCCTCCAGGTGCTCGGCGACGCCCTCGGGGGCGTCGTCGCCCAGCACGAGGGTGACGAGTTCGCCGCCGGCCGACAGCATGCGGTTCAGGACGGTCTCGGCGGTGGCGGTCACGTCGGAGCCGATGACGGCCACGTCGCCGTCGACGAGCCCCAGGACGTCTCCGGCCTGGCAGATGCCGGCCATGGTCCACGACTGGCGTTCGGCCACGACGACCTCGGCGTGGCGGGTCGCGCCGGCCGCCGAGGTCATCGAGACGACGTCCTCGTCGAAGCGGCGGTCCGGTTCGTGGACGGCGAGGGCGGCGATCCCCTGGACCGCGGAGCGGGTCGGGATCAGGGCGACCCGGATGCCCTCCGTGCGGGCCTGCTCGGCGGCCGCGGCGGCGGTGTGGCGCAGGTCGGCGTCATTGGGCAGCAGCACGACCTCGCGCGCGTGGGCCCGTCGCACGGCCTCGACGAGCTCGCCGCTGGCGGGCGGCTCCCCGGGGCGCGCGAGCACGGTGGTCGCGCCGGCCTCGGCGTAGAGCCCGGCCAGTCCCTCACCGGGCACGACGGCGACTACCGCCCGCTGGACGCGCTCGCGGGGCGGACGCTCGCTCCCGCGCGTGTGCGCGTCGCCGACGCCGAAGTGCGTGATCCGGATCCGGTAGGGCCGGCCCGCGTCGACGCCGGCCTCCACGGCGGCGCCGGCGTCGTCGACGTGCACGTGGACGTTCCACAGGCCGTCGCCGCCGACCACGACGAGCGAGTCGCCCAGGGCGTCCAGCCGCCGGCGCAGCCGCCCCACCGCGACGTCCTCGGCCTCCAGCAGGTAGATCACCTCGAAGGCGGGACCGCCCCCGCCCTCCGGCCCGTCGCCGCAGTCCTGCGCACGCCCGGCGCCGTCGTCCTCCCGGACCGGCTCCGCGCGCCCCTCGCGCGTGGGACCCCCGGAAGCGACCGCGGAGTACCCGGGCGCCTCGCCGGTGAACGTCTCCACCAGCGCCGCGAGCACCGCGACCAGACCCCGGCCGCCCGCGTCGACGACACCGGCGTGCTCCAGGACGGCCAGCTGCCCCGGGGTCGCGGCGAGCGCCGCGCAGGCTCCCTGGTAGGCGGCGCGGGCGACGATCCCGCAGTCGCCCTCCGCGTCCTGTGCTCCCGCCGCCGTCGCGGCGGCGTCCGCGGCGGCCGAGGCGACCGACAGCACCGTGCCCTCCACGGGGTGGGCGACGGCCTGACGGGCGGAGTCGGCCGCGCGCCGCAGGGCCGTCCGCAGCCCCCGTCCGTCGGTGTGCGGGGCCTCGCCTTCGGCGGCGAGGACCTGGGCCATGCCGCGCAGCAGCTGCGCGAGGATCGTCCCCGAGTTCCCGCGCGCCCCGATGAGCGCGCCGTGCGCCATCGCGCGGACGGCGTCGGCGAGGGACGGCTTCCCGGCGGGCGCGGAACCGGCGCCGGACCCGGCCTCGTACCCGGCGAACACCGCCTCGACGGCGGTCGCCGCCGACTCGACGGTCAGGTACAGGTTGGTGCCGGTGTCCCCGTCCGCGACCGGGTACACGTTGATCGCGTCGATCTCCTCACGCGCCTGCCCCAGCGCGGTGAGGGCGAGGCCGCACCAGGTGCGCACCGCGAGAGCATCGAAGAATGTCTGCGGCACCTGCGCCACCTGCGCCTCCCCGGCTGCTGGACTGGACGCAGCGTAGACCCCGGGCGGGTGTCCGGTGGAAAGCGGGCCGGGCCGGAGCGGACGGGGGCCGACCGGGCGGGGGCCGGGCCCCTGAGCAGCCATGGTAGTTTCGTTGTACCGGCGCAGCCGTTGTATGCTGCTCCGGTTGCCCGATCCGCATCGGGCCATCCCCCTGGCAGCGCCACTCAGATCCTAGATCCTGATCCCGGCATGCCGGGATCATCCGTAAGTGCATCTGAAGTCTTTGGAGTGACCCGTGGCTGCCAACTGCGACGTCTGTGGCAAGGGGCCGAGCTTCGGCAACAACATCTCGCACTCGCACCGCCGTACGTCCCGTCGCTGGAACCCGAACATCCAGCGCGTCCGTACCGTGGTCGGCGGGACGCCGAAGCGCGTGAACGCTTGCACCTCGTGCATCAAGGCCGGCAAGGTCTCGCGCTGACGCACGTCCCCCTGCTCTCGACTCCGTTCGAGCCGGGGGGAACCCCATCGCGCGCGGCCACTGCTGGTTCGCTGCATCGAGCCGGTCCACCAAGTGTGGGCCGGCTTCTTGCTGTGCCCGCCCGAACCGCTCCCGCCCGGCCCGCGGCCGGGGCGACGGACGTCAAGCCGCCGGAGCACCCGAGGCGTCCCCGGCGTCCCGGACGAGGGCCCAGCCGTGGTCCACGGGGCCGATGCCCGCGCCCAGGGCGAACCCGGCGGCGATCGCCCCGGTGACGTAGCGCTTCGCAGCCGCCACCGCCTCCGGCACGGACCCCCCTTTCGCGAGCTGCGCGGCGATCGCCGACGCCAGGGTGCAGCCGGTGCCGTGCGTGTGCCGGTTGTCGTGCCGGGGGGCGCGCAGCCAGTGCTCCTCGACGCCGTCCGTCAGCAGGTCCAGGGCATCGCCGGGCAGATGGCCGCCCTTGACCAGCGCCCAGCGCGGCCCGTACGCCAGCACCGCGGCCGCCGCGTCCCTGAGCTGTTCCTCCGACTCGACCCGCACGCCGGTCAGCCGGGTCACCTCGTCGAGGTTCGGGGTGGCGACGGTGGCGAGGGGCAGCAGCTTCGTCCGCACGGAGTCCAGCGCGGAGGCGGCCAGCAGCGGGTCGCCGTGCTTGGAGACACCGACCGGGTCGACGACGACGGGGGCGTCCGTCCCGGCCAGCAACTCGGCGACCGTCTCGACGAGTTCGGCGGAGGAGAGCATCCCCGTCTTGACCGCCTGGACCCCGACGTCGTCGACGACGCTGCGGTACTGGGCGCGGACCGCCTCCACCGGCAGCTCCCAAGCCCCTTGCACGCCAAGGGAGTTCTGCGCGGTGACGGCCGTGACGACGCTCATGCCGTGCACGCCGAGGGCGAGCATCGTCTTCAGGTCGGCCTGGATCCCGGCCCCGCCGCCGGAGTCGGAGCCTGCCACGGTCAGCACCCGGGGCGGGGTCCCGTGGACGGTCATGACTCCAGCTCCCCGAAGTGGTCCCAGCCGCCCTTGCTGGTCCAGGGCGCGCCGTCGACCGTCACCTGGGGCAGCGCGGAGGGGTTGAGCACCTCGCCGATCACCTTCCAGCGGGCGGGGAGTTTCACGTCGGGCGGGAAGGTGGCCACGATGGCGTGGTCCTCTCCCCCGGTGAGCACCCACTGGATGGGGTCGACGCCGACAGCCTGCCCGATGTCGTTCATCTGGGTGGGGATGTCTATGGCGCCCGACCGGATGTCGATGCGGACCTTGCTGGCCTCGGCGATGTGCCCGAGGTCGGCGATCAGCCCGTCGCTCACGTCGCACATCGCCGTCGCGCCGAGCCCGGCGGCCGCCGGACCCGCATGGTAAGGCGGCTCGGGGCGGCGGTGGGCCTCCACGAAGGCGCGGGGCGAGCGGAACCCTCGGGAGAGGACCGCGTACCCGGCGGCGGACCAGCCGAGCCAGCCGGTCACCGCGACGAGGTCGCCGGGCTGGGCGCCGCCCCGGGTGACGGGCTCCTGGTTGCGCAGATCGCCGAGCGCGGTGATCGACACCATGATCGTGTCGCCCCGCACGACGTCGCCGCCGACCACGGAGGCGCCCGCCACCTGGCACTCGTCGCGCAGGCCGTCCATCATCTCCGACGGCCAGGTCACGGGCAGTTCGGCGGGCACCACGAGGCCGAGCAGCAGGGCCGTCGGCACCGCGCCCATGGCTGCGATGTCGGCGAGGTTCTGCGCGGCGGCCTTGCGGCCCACGTCGTAGGCCGTCGACCAGTCGCGGCGGAAGTGCCGGCCCTCCAGCAGGATGTCGGTGCTGGCCACCACCCGGCGGTCGGGCGCGGCGACCACCGCGGCGTCGTCACCGGGGCCGACCCGGACCGCGCTGGTGGTGGTGAGACGGGAGGTGAGCTCCCTGATGAGCCCGAACTCGCCGAGTTCACCGACAGTGCCCTTCATCTACCCTTCGGCCCCTTCTGTGCCTGTCCGTGCCCGGTCGCGCATACCCAGTGTCCTCGATACGGTCGAGACGGCCGTCGACTTCTGTCCTGCCCCCGTACCCCGGCGCGCGAGCCGTGGTCCGCGTAGGTCTCCCCGCGGCGCGCGGCGACGCGATACCGTGGCGTTCCTTTTCCCCACATGATCCTCGTGGCCGCCCTGGAGGTTCCGTGGTACAGGCGTACATCCTGATCCAGACGGACGTCGGCAAAGCGTCGACCGTCGCCGAGGAGATCGGCAAAATCCCTGGCGTGGTCCAGGCCGAGGACGTGACGGGACCCTATGACGTGATCGTGCGGGCCCAGGCCGACACGGTGGACGACCTCGGCCGCATGGTGGTGGCCAGGGTCCAGCAGGTGGACGGGATCACCCGCACCCTGACCTGCCCGGTGGTCCATCTGTAGCCCCCGTCTAACCTTGGCCGGTGAACCTTTTCCGTCACCGGTGTCGCCCTGTCCTCGGGCTGTCCGCCCTCGTCCTGCTGATCGCGGCCGCAGGCTGCTCCTCGGCAGACGACAGCGCGCCGACGGCGGTTCCCAGCCCTGGCGCGAACGCCACGAAACTGTGCCGGAACCTGGACAAGGCGCTGCCGTCAAGGGTGGACGGTGAGAGCCGCCACGATCCCGAGCCCGCCTCCGCGCTGACCGCGGGCTGGGGAGGCTCCGCGATCATACTGCGCTGCGGTGTCACGCGGCCGCCGAAGATGACCGATCCGAAGGTCCCCGAGGGGGCCGACCCGGACGCGGTGGCGGGCGAGGTGAACGGCGTCGGCTGGCTGATGGAGAAGCGCGACGGCGGGGGCAACCGCTTCACCACGGCCAACCGGCTCGTGTACGTCGAGGTGACGGTGCCGGAGGGTTCGGACGATTCCGCGGCCCTGATCGATCTGGCGCCGGCCATCAAGAAGGCGATCCCCGAGGGGATCGCCGACTAGACGTCCGACCGGTCCGCGGCTGACCTGTCCGGGACCGGTTCCGGACCGGTCAGCCCCGGATCACCGCAGGCCCGTGGACCTGCGCAGCGCCGCCTGCACCAGGCGGTCCACCAGCTCGGGATAGCCGATCCCGGTCTCCTGCCACATCTTGGGGTACATCGAGATAGGCGTGAAGCCCGGCATCGTGTTGATCTCGTTGATGACGAACTCGCCGTCCTCCGTGAGGAAGAAGTCCGCGCGGACCAGGCCCTCGCAGGACGCCGCCTCGAAGGCGTCCACCGCGAGCTCGCGGACCCGCGCCGTCTCCTCGTCGGTCAGCGGCGCCGGGACGATCCCCGGGGTGGAGTCGATGTACTTGGCGTCGAAGTCGTAGTAGGCGTGCGCGTCCGGCGGCGGGATCTCGGCCGGGAGGGAGGCCCGGGGGCCGTCCTCGAACTCCAGGACGCCGCACTCGATCTCGCGGCCCCGCAGCGCCGCCTCGACGAGGATCTTCGGGTCGTGGCGCTGGGCCTCGGCGATCGCCTCGTCGAGCCCGGAGAGATCGTCGACCTTGGTGATGCCGATGGACGAGCCCGCGCGCGCGGGCTTCACGAAGAGCGGCCAGCCGTGCTCGCCCGCGAAGTCGATGATCTTCTTGCGGGCGCCCGGCTCGTCCTGCTCCCACTCGCGGGGGCGGATCACCACGTACGGGCCGACCTTGAGCCCGAACGAGGTGAACACCCGCTTCATGTACTCCTTGTCCTGGCCGACGGCCGAGGCGAGCACACCCGAGCCCACGTACGGGACGCCGGAGAGCTCCAGCAGACCCTGCACGGTGCCGTCCTCGCCGTAGGGACCGTGCAGCACCGGGAAGACGACGTCGACCTCGCCGAGCGCCTTCGGCACCGATCCCGGCTCGTGGTACACGACTTCGCGGTTGGCGGGGTCGACGGGGAGCACCACTCCGCCGTCCCGCGACTCGGCGAGCTCGTCGACGTCGGGCGTACGGCGGTCCGTGATCGCCATGCGCTCGGGTTCGTCGGCGGTGAGGAACCAGCGGCCCTCGCGGGTGATGCCGATCGGCAGGACCTCGTACTTGGTCCGGTCGATGGCCCGCAGGACCGCGCCGGCGGTGACCACGGAGATCCCGTGCTCGGAGCTGCGGCCGCCGAAGACGACGGCCACCCGCGGCTTGCGGACGGGCTGCTGAAGGCTCTGGGGGAGGTTCTCGGTGCTCATATCGGCTTGAGAGTACCCGGTGGTAGAGCAAGGAGTCAGCGTCCGCCCACCGGGTTCGCTCAGCGTCGTTCGGACTTCGCGCTGCGCGACATCAGCTCCTTGAGGGCGACCACCGGAGGCTTGCCCTCGTGCACGATGCCGACGACCGTCTCGGTGATCGGCATGTCGACGCCGTGCCGGCGGGCCAGATCCAGCACCGACTCACAGGACTTGACGCCCTCCGCGGTCTGCCGGGTGACCGCGATGGTCTCCTGGAGGGTCATGCCCTTGCCGAGGTTGGTGCCGAAGGTGTGGTTGCGGGACAGGGGCGAGGAACAGGTCGCCACCAGGTCGCCCAGTCCGGCGAGTCCGGCGAAGGTGAGCGGGTCCGCACCCATCGCCAGGCCCAGTCGGGTGGTCTCGGCGAGCCCGCGGGTGATCAGCGAGCCCTTGGCGTTGTCGCCCAGGCCCATGCCGTCGGCGATGCCGACCGCGAGGCCGATGACGTTCTTCACCGCGCCGCCCAGCTCGCAGCCCACCACGTCGGTGTTGGTGTAGGGACGGAAGTACGGCGTGTGGGAGGCGGCCTGGAGCCGCTGGGCGACGGCCTCGTCGGTGCAGGCGACCACGGCCGCGGCGGGCATGCGGGAGGCGATCTCCCTGGCGAGGTTCGGTCCGGTGACCACGGCGATGCGGTCCCGGCCCACCTTGGCGACGTCCTCGATCACCTCGCTCATCCGCATGGTCGTGCCCAGCTCGACGCCCTTCATCAAGGACACCAGGACGGTGTCCGGGGCGAGCAGGGAGGTCCAGTCGGCGAGGTTGGCGCGCAGCGTCTGCGAGGGCACCGACAGGACCGTGTAGTCGGCGTCGGCGGCGGCCTCGGCGGGGTCCGTCGTGGCCCGCAGATTCCCCGGGAGCTCGATGCCGGGGAGGTAGTCGGGGTTGGCCCGCGTGGTGTTGATCGCTTCGGCCACCTCAGGGCGACGCGCCCACAGGGTGACGTCGCATCCCGCGTCGGCGAGCACCATGCCGAAGGCCGTCCCCCACGAACCGGCGCTGAACACCGCTGCCTTCACGGACTTGCTCACTTGCTGTTCTCTCCCTCGTGACTGATCTCGACGCCGGTCTCCGCGCCGGTCTCCGCCTGGGTACGACGGCGCTGCTCGATCCGCTCCCGGCGCGGGTCGTAGGGCCTGTCGGGCGCCTTCTCGCCGCGGATCTCCTCCAGCTGGGCGGTCACGGCCGCCATGATGACCTCCGTCGCCTCCTTCAGGAGCTCGGGGGTCATCTCGTGGCCGTAGAACCGGGCGAGGTCCACGGGCGGGCCCGCGAGCACATGGTGGGTCTTGCGCGGAAGGAGGCGGGGCTTCCTGGCGTAGGGCGGCAGCAGTTCGTTGGCGCCCCACTGGGCGACGGGGATCACCGGGCACCTGGTCTGCAGGGCCACACGCGCCGCGCCGGTCTTGGCGGTCATGGGCCAGCCGTCGGGGTCGCGGGTGAGGGTGCCCTCGGGGTAGAAGGCGACGCACTCACCGCGCTCCACGGCGTCGATCGCGGCCCGGAAGGCGCTCAACGCGTCCGTGCTCTCGCGGTAGACGGGGATCTGTCCGGTGCCCCGCATCGCGGCCCCGACGAATCCGTGCGTGAAAAGCCCGCTCTTCGCGAGAAATCGCGGTACCCGCCCGCTGTTGTACTGGAAATGGGCGTACGCGAACGGGTCGACATGTGAATTGTGGTTCACCGCGGTGATAAATCCGCCCTCGGCCGGAATGTGCTCCATTCCGCGCCAGTCCCGCTTGATCAGAACCACCAGCCAGGGTTTGCAGAGGACCGCTGCGAAGCGGTACCAGAAGCCGATTCTGCGGCGGGGCACGCGGACACCTTCCTCTAGGACTTCCCAAGGCCTGCTCCTGGACCCGGGGCCGCACAAGTGTCGCCCCGGGCCGCTGGTCTGTCGAGAACACCGTACGCCCGCCCCTCCGACCTGCGGACGAGCCGGGTGACAATGGCCGCGACGAGAGAGAGACGGTACGCCGGTGCAGTGGACCTTGGTCATACCCCTGAAGCCCTTGGCGCTGGCCAAGAGCAGGCTCGCGGACACCGCCGCCGACGGGCTGCGCCCCGGGCTCGCCCTGGCGTTCGCCGCGGACACCGTGGCCGCCGCGCTGGCCTCGTCGGCGGTGCGGGATGTGGCCGTGGTCACGGACGACGCCCTGGCCGCACGCACCCTGGCGGCGCCGGGGGTGCGGATCGTGCCGGACGAGCCGCGCGCGGGCCTCAACGCCGCCCTGGCGCACGGGGCGGCCGCCGTACGGGCTTTGCGTCCCGATTCCCCGCTCGCGGCCCTCAACGCCGACCTGCCGGCGCTGCGCCCGCCGGAATTGGCGCGCGTGCTGGACGCGGCCGCCGAATTCCCCCGCGCATTCCTCCCGGACGCGGCCGCGATCGGCACCACGCTTCTCACCGCCGCTCCCGGCCGGGCGTTGCGGCCCGCGTTCGGCGCGGACTCACGCGCCCGGCATCGCGCGTCCGGAGCCGAGGAACTCCGTCTCGACGCGGTGGATTCGGTGCGCCAGGACGTGGACACCGGCGAGGATCTTCGCGCCGCCCTGGTCCTGGGAGTGGGGCCCCGGACGGCCGCGGCGGCCGCGCGGCTGCTCATCCCGGGGCAGTAGGCTGCCGCCATGCAGGCGACCGCATACACGTACGACCCCGCCACGCGCAGCGGACAGGTGCTGCTGGACGACGGCACACCGGTGCCGTTCGACGCCCCGGCGTTCGACGCGGGCGGGCTGAGGCTGCTGCGGCCCGGACAGCGGGTGCGCATCGAGACGGAGGAGCGCGGCGACGGCTCCGGCCCCCGGATCACCCTGGTGACGCTGCAGACCTTCTGAGCGGGCTCCGCACACGCCGCGGGCCGGGCTCCGAGAGGGAGTCCGGCCCGGCGTGTGAGTGCCCCAGGTGCCCTACGCCTTGCGGGCGGTGGCCTTCTTGGCGGTGGTCTTGCGCGCGGTCGACTTCTTGGCGGGGGCCTTGGTGGCCGTCGCCTTCTTCGCGGCCGGGGCCTTCTTGGCCGTCGTCTTCTTGGCGGTGGCCGACTTCGCGGCGGTGGTCTTCTTCGCAGCCGCCGTCGTCTTCTTGGCCGTGGTCTTCTTCGCGGTGGTCTTCTTCGCGGCCGCCGTCGTCTTCTTGGCCGTGGTCTTCTTCGCCGTGGCCGTGGTCTTCTTCGCGGCGGCGGCCCTCGTCGAGGGGGTGGCCTTCTTCGCGGCGGCCTTCTTGACCGTGGCGGAAGCGCCGCCGGTCAGGCTGCCCTTGGGGGCCTTCTTGACGGCGACCTCACCGCCGCGCGGGAGCTTCTTCGACCCGCTCACCAGGTCCTTGAAGCCCTGGCCCGCGCGGAAACGCGGCACGGACGTCTTCTTGACCCGCACGCGCTCGCCCGTCTGGGGGTTGCGAGCGTAGCGGGCCGGCCGGTCGACCTTCTCGAACGAACCGAAACCGGTGACCGAGACCCGGTCGCCGGCGACCGTAGCGCGGACGATGGCGTCCAGGACCGCGTCGACCGCGTCGGCGGCCTGCTGGCGGCCGCCCACCTTGTCGGCAATCGCTTCTACGAGCTGCGCCTTGTTCACGTCTTCCCCTTCGGAGACATTAGCCGGAACGATACTGTTCAAGCTTTTTCGCACGTTAGGCAGATATATACCGCAAATCAAACACGAAACGGGCTAATCACCCTTGTGCCGCAACGAAATCGGCTGTTCCGGAGGCGGTCAACGGTCCTCTTCGGGCGTTCGCCCCTCGTCGAGGTCCACCATGAACCGCTCCAGACGCCTTGTCGCATCGGCGAGATCGTGCTTGGCCGCGGCCGTAATGACCAGCAGCTTCCGGGTCAGCGCCATCCGTACGCCCTCCGGGACTTGCAGTGCGCGCACTCTCGCGTGCGCTTCCTTGAGCTGGTTCGCGACCGCCGTATAGAGCTCGAGTTGGCCGTCGTGTTCCATGCACAGATTGTGCCATCTGGGGCGAGTTGTCGCCCGTCCAGGGGGCAACTGCCGCCTCGGACGGCCGTCCGGGCGCTTCCGGCGGTCACGTCCTCACCAGCCGCATACCCCGGCAACAGCGCCCCTAACGTGGGCAGTTGACAGCGGCGACGAAGGCCCGCAGGGCCGAACGGGTGCAGACGCAGCCGTACCCCCGATCGGTGGGATCGGGGGTACGGCGGGGGTGTCGCGGTGGCCGAAACTCGACCTGCCCGGGGCTTCCCGGGGCCTTTGGATCAGACCTGGAGCGTCCTCGGCTTGTACGACGGGCGCTTGGCCTCGTAGGCGGCGATGTCGCCCTCGTTCCGGAGGGTGATGGAGATGTCGTCCAGGCCGTTCAGCAGCCGCCAGCGGGAGTTCTCGTCCAGCTCGAAGGCGGCGGTGATCCCCTCGGCGCGCACCTCGCGCGCCTCGAGGTCGACCGTGATCTCGGCCTGCGGGTCCTTCTCGCTCAGCTCCTGCAGCGCCTCCACGGTCTTCTGGTCCAGAACGACCGTGAGCAGGCCGTTCTTGAGCGAGTTGCCGCGGAAGATGTCGGCGAACCGGGAGGAGATCACGGTCTTGAAGCCGTAGTTCTGCAGCGCCCAGACGGCGTGCTCACGGGAGGAGCCGGTGCCGAAGTCGGGGCCGGCGATCAGAACGCTCGCGCCCTGCCGCTCGGGACGGTTGAGGATGAAGTCCGCGTCCTTGCGCCAGGCCTCGAACAGACCGTCCTCGAAACCGTCCCGCGTGACCTTCTTGAGCCAGTGAGCAGGGATGATCTGGTCGGTGTCGACGTTGGAACGGCGCAGCGGGACGGCCCGGCCGGTGTGCGTGGTGAATGCTTCCATGACTGATCAGACTCCAGCGGGCGTACGGGTCTCGGCGTCGGACAGGTCGGCCGGGGATGCCAGGTGGCCCAGGACGGCCGTGGCGGCCGCGACCTGCGGCGACACCAGGTGGGTGCGGCCGCCCTTGCCCTGCCGGCCCTCGAAGTTGCGGTTGGAGGTGGACGCGGAGCGCTCGCCCGGCGCCAGCTGGTCGGGGTTCATGCCGAGGCACATCGAGCAGCCCGCGTGCCGCCATTCGGCGCCGGCCTCCTTGAAGACGACGTCCAGGCCCTCGGAAACGGCCTGCAGACCGACCCGCGCGGAGCCGGGAACGACCAGCATCCTCACGCCGTCGGCGACTTTGCGGCCCTCGACGATCGCGGCGGCGGCCCGCAGGTCCTCGATGCGGCCGTTGGTGCACGAACCTACGAAGACGGTGTCCACGTTGATGGAGCGCAGCGGCTGTCCGGCCTCCAACCCCATGTATTCCAGGGCCTTTTCGGCGGCGAGGCGCTCCGAGGCGTCTTCGTACGAAGCGGGGTCGGGGACGTCGGCCGAAAGCGGCGCGCCCTGGCCCGGGTTGGTGCCCCAGGTGACGAACGGCGACAGCGCGGCGGCGTCGATGACGACCTCGGCGTCGAACTCGGCGTCGTCGTCCGTCCTCAGCGTCTTCCAGTACGCGACGGCCGCGTCCCAGTCCTCGCCCTCGGGCGCGTGGGCGCGGCCCTGGAGGTACGCGAAGGTGGTCTCGTCGGGGGCGATCATGCCCGCGCGGGCGCCGGCCTCGATCGACATGTTGCAGATGGTCATCCGGGCCTCCATCGAGAGCTTCTCGATGGCTGAGCCGCGGTACTCCAGGATGTAGCCCTGGCCGCCGCCGGTGCCGATCTTCGCGATGATCGCCAGGATCAGGTCCTTGGCCGTGACGCCGTCGGGCAGCTCGCCCTCGACCGTGATCGCCATGGTCCTGGGGCGGGCCAGCGGCAGCGTCTGGGTGGCCAGCACGTGCTCGACCTGCGAGGTGCCGATGCCGAAGGCCAGGGCGCCGAAGGCTCCGTGCGTGGAGGTGTGAGAGTCGCCGCAGACGACGGTCATGCCGGGCTGGGTCAGACCCAACTGCGGGCCCACGACGTGCACCACACCCTGCTCGACGTCGCCGAGCGGGTGCAGCCGCACACCGAACTCGGCACAGTTCCTGCGCAGCGTCTCCAGCTGGGCGCGGGACACCGGGTCGGCGATCGGCTTGTCGATGTCGAGGGTCGGGGTGTTGTGGTCCTCGGTCGCGATGGTGAGGTCGAGACGGCGCACGGGGCGGCCGTTCTGACGGAGGCCGTCGAAGGCCTGGGGGCTGGTCACCTCGTGCAGCAGGTGCAGATCGATGAAGAGGAGGTCGGGCTCGCCCTCGGCGCGCCGGACGACATGGTCGTCCCAGACCTTCTCCGCGAGTGTCCTACCCATCGCTTTCCCTCCGGCCGGCGAAGACGCACCGGCCCAACTAGAGATCTTGTGGAGGCGACGCCCTCGGTCGTGTTCTCCGCGTTCCCGGGCACCCGCCGCCAGGCCCGTTGGTCTGCGGGCCGCCATGTGTCCAAGGGTTGCGCGTCTCACGGAAAATTGAACTTGCGTTTCACAGAGTGAGACGGGAGTATCGTTTCATGGACAACAGTAGCGGCGTCGGCGTCCTGGACAAGGCAGCCCTTGTCCTGAGCGCCCTGGAGTCCGGCCCGGCCACCCTCGCAGGCTTGGTCGCTGCCACCGGACTCGCACGACCCACGGCCCACCGTCTGGCCGTGGCACTGGAACACCACCGTATGGTCGCGCGGGACATGCAGGGGCGGTTCATCCTGGGCCCCCGGCTCGCCGAGCTGGCCGCGGCCGCCGGCGAGGACCGCCTGCTGGCCACCGCCGGCCCGGTGCTCACCCACCTGCGCGACATCACGGGCGAGAGCGCGCAGCTCTACCGCCGCCAGGGCGACATGCGCATCTGCGTGGCCGCGGCGGAACGCCTGTCCGGGCTGCGGGACACGGTCCCGGTGGGCTCCACGCTGACGATGAAGGCCGGCTCGTCGGCGCAGATCCTGATGGCCTGGGAGGAGCCCGAGCGGCTGCACCGCGGCCTGCAGGGCGCCCGCTTCACGGCGACGGCCCTGTCGGGCGTACGGCGCCGCGGCTGGGCCCAGTCGATCGGCGAGCGCGAGCCGGGCGTCGCCTCGGTGTCGGCTCCCGTGCGCGGCCCCTCCAACCGCGTGGTGGCCGCCGTCTCCGTCTCCGGCCCCATCGAGCGCCTGAGCCGTCATCCGGGCCGTATGCACGCCCAGGCCGTGATCGACGCGGCGGGCCGCCTGTCGGAGGCCCTGCGCCGGACGGGCTGACACCGTGAGGGGGGAAGAGCGGGCCTCAACGCCGCGGCACGCTCCTCCCCCACGGCAGGACAGCCTGTCCAGGGTGCGCGACCGTGTCCCCGTGCGGCTCCGCCGCGCGGGCGCGACCGGCCGCGCGGCGGCCCGCGCCCGGCACACGAGAGAACTCCCGGAGCGCCGACCTGCACGCTAACCGGTCCAGCACCTGCGCCGGCTACGAGTGGGACGCCGAACTGCTCGTGTCCTGGGCCTGGTTGTCGCACCGGGCGGTCTCGCCCGACCTGCGCTTCACGGAGGCGCGGCAGTCGAAGGCGGAGCGGACCGGGACTGCCGCGATCGGCGCGGTCCCCGTTCGAACCGCTGCCGCGGCCGCAACCGGGCGGCTCAGGAAACGGAGTCGGCCCGGCGGCACGGCTTCCGGTGAGCGCGCGGAACGGGGCCGGTCCGGGTGGACGCACCGGAGCCGACACACGACGAGACAGGGCAGGAGCCGCCTGAGGAAGCACGGCGAAGGCCCCCCACCGAAGTGGAGGGCCTTCCTTGATGCGTACCCCCGACCGGATTCGAACCGGCGCTACCGCCTTGAGAGGGCGGCGTGCTAGGCCGCTACACAACGGGGGCGAGGATCTTGCGTTTCCGCAGATCCGAGCTGGTCTACCAGGACTCGAACCTAGACTAACTGAACCAGAATCAGTCGTGCTGCCAATTACACCATAGACCAATGTGGTTTAGACCAGTTTGTACCCCCGACCGGATTCGAACCGGCGCTACCGCCTTGAGAGGGCGGCGTGCTAGGCCGCTACACAACGGGGGCCCTAGCGATCCTGCATCGAGGCGAGCGGGAGCTACCCGAACTCCCCCCGCGGGAAGGATCTGTACCCCCGACCGGATTCGAACCGGCGCTACCGCCTTGAGAGGGCGGCGTGCTAGGCCGCTACACAACGGGGGCTTTGTGGAGGCGAACTCCACGTGCGCAGATGAGCTCTGCGAGCTGGCCTACCTGGACTCGAACCAAGACTAACTGAACCAGAATCAGTCGTGCTGCCAATTACACCATAGGCCACTGGAACGCAAGCCCCGTAAGGGATCTCGTTCTAGTTTCGCTCCCCCGGTTCCGGCCTTTCGGCCCGCTCTCCGGCGGCGCAGGAAGAACATTACCCGAAGGTGGACTGCGCTCCAAAACGGGTATCCGGGCCGAGGAGCGCGGGAAGTTCGGCGAGGCTGACGATGCGGTGCCGGCCGGACGGGAGCTCGACGGTGGCCCCGCCTCCGTAGCGGTCGATCCACACCGAGAGAAGTCCGGCGTCTGCGGCGCCCCGCCCGTCGATCTCCGGGTGGTCGCCGACGTAGGCCACCTGGTGCGGGGGCAGGGAAAGGGCCTCGCAGGCCGCGAGGAAAGCGCCGGCCTCCGGCTTGGAGACGCCGAGCTCCGCGGCGCACAGGATGACCTCGAAGCGGTCATGGACGCCGAGGACGCGCAGCTTGTGGTCCTGGACGTGGATGCTGGAGTTGGAGAGCACCGCGTGGCGGTGACTGGCGGCGAGGGCGTCGAGCACGGGCAGGACGTCCGGGAAGAGCGACCAGGCGGCCTCGTAGTGGGTGATGTACCGCCGGAACCAGGCGTCCGTCTCCGCGTCGGTCAGCTCCGGCCGTTCCAGGAACGCCCGCACCCGGTCGCGGCGCTGGTCCTCGAAGGTGATCCCGCCCGCGGAGAACCGCGCCCACTGCTGGTCGGTCACCTCCCGCCAGCGCGCGAGGGCCTCCTCCGCGGTGCCGAAGCGGTCGAGCAGCCGCTCGGTGGTGAGGTACGACCGCATGCCCTCGCGGTCGGCGGTCGTGTAGTCGAAGAGGGTGTCGTCGACGTCCCAGACAACGGCACGGATGCTCATGCCCCGACCGTATCGCGGGCTGGCACACTGAGGACATGAGCGAGTACCGAGTTCAGTTCACCGTCGAGGCCCGGGCGGCGTACGACGGCCTGCCCGGCGAGCGTCGAGCTCAGTTGGACAAGGCCGTGCGGATACTGGCGCGCGATCCGTTCCGCAAGGTCGCGACCGCACAGCTCGGCCCCGACGAGCACCTGCGCAAGGCGTACGTCGCCCCGGGCGTCGTGCTGGAGTACATGGTGGCGGCAGCCGTGCTCGTCGTCGTCGTGCTGGAGATCTTCGACGAGTTCGCCTACCTGATCGACGAGAGCGACGCCGTCTGAGGCGACTGTGTGAGGGGCGGCTCCCGGAAGTCCGGGAGCCGCCCCTCACGCGCGTTCCGGCGTTACGCCGCGAGCTTCGCCAGCGCCGCGTCGATGCGGGCCAGCGTCTTCTCCTTGCCCAGGATCTCCAGGGACTCGAAGAGGGGCAGGCCGACGGTGCGGCCGGTGACGGCGACCCGGACCGGGGCCTGGGCCTTGCCGAGCTTGAGGCCGTGGGTCTCGCCGGCGGCCAGGACGGCCTCCTTCAGGGACTCGGCCGAACTCCAGTCGGCCGACTCCAGCTTCTCCCTCGCCGTGGTCAGCAGGGCGTCGCTGCCCTCCTTCATCGCCTTCGCCCAGGACGCCTCGTCGAGGACCGGCTCCGGCAGGAAGAGGAAGTCGACGTTGTCGGTGATCTCGGAGAGGACCTTCAGCCGGGTCTGGGCGTGCGGGGCGATCGCCTGCCACTTGGCCTCGTCGAAGTCCTCCGGCGCCCAGGGGGCGACCGGGGCCTTCAGCCAGGGGGCGCAGCGCTCGGTGAAGTCCTTCACGTCCAGCAGACGGATGTGGTCGGCGTTGATCGCCTCGCACTTCTTCAGGTCGAAGCGCGCCGGGTTGGGGTTGACGTCGGTCACGTCGAAGGCCGCGACCATCTCGTCCATCGTGAAGATGTCCTGGTCGGCCGAGAGCGACCAGCCCAGGAGGGAGAGGTAGTTGAGCAGGCCCTCGGGGAGGAACCCGCGCTCGCGGTAGAGGTTGAGCGAGGACTGCGGGTCCCGCTTCGACAGCTTCTTGTTGCCCTCGCCCATCACGTACGGCAGGTGCCCGAAGGCGGGCACGGACTTCGCGACGCCCAGCTCGGTCAGCGCCTTGTAGAGGGCGATCTGGCGGGGGGTGGACGACAGCAGGTCCTCGCCGCGCAGGACGTGCGTGATCTCCATCAGCGCGTCGTCGACCGGGTTGACCAGCGTGTACAGCGGTGCGCCGTTCGCGCGGACGATGCCGTAGTCGGGGACGTTCTCCGGGGTGAACGTCAGCTCACCGCGGACCAGGTCCGTGAACGTGATCGTCTCGTCGGGCATCCGGAAGCGGACGATCGGGGTGCGGCCCCGGGCGGTGTACTCCTCGACCTGCTCGGCGCTCAGGTCGCGGCAGTGGCCGTCGTAGCCGGACGGCTTGCCGGCGGCGCGGGCGGCGTCGCGACGGGTGTCCAGCTCCTCCTGCGAGCAGTAGCAGCGGTAGGCGTGGCCGGCGTCGAGGAGCCTGGCCGCGACGTCCTTGTAGATGTCCATGCGCTGCGACTGGCGGTACGGCGCGTGCGGGCCGCCGACCTCGGGGCCCTCGTCCCAGTCGAAGCCCAGCCAGCGCATCGAGTCCAGCAGCTGGGTGTAGGACTCCTCCGAGTCGCGGGCGGCGTCGGTGTCCTCGATGCGGAAGACCAGCGTGCCCTGGTGGTGCTTGGCGAACGCCCAGTTGAACAGGGCGGTGCGGACCAGGCCCACATGGGGGTTGCCGGTGGGCGAGGGGCAGAAACGGACACGGACTGCTGGGGCGGATGCGCTAGCCACGCTTGACGACCTTGTTGGTGAGAGTGCCGATGCCTTCGATGGTGACGGCGACCTCGTCGCCGACGACCAGGGGGCCGACCCCTGCCGGGGTGCCCGTGAGGATCACGTCGCCGGGGAGCAGCGTCATGGCCTCGGTGATGTTGACGATCAGATCCTCGATGGAGTGGATCATCTCGCTGGTGCGGCCGAGCTGCCGTTGCCCGCCGTTGACCGTGAGCTGGACGGTGAGGTCGCCCGCGGTCTTCAGGTCCAGGCCGGTCTCCACCCAGGGGCCCAGCGGGCAGGAGGTGTCGAAGCCCTTGGCCCGGGCCCACTGCTTCTCGCGCTTCTGCACGTCGCGGGCGGTGACGTCGTTGGCGCAGGTGTAGCCGAAGATCACGTCCTTGACGCGCTCGCGGGGGACCTCGCGGCACAGCCGGCCGATGACCACGGCGAGCTCGGCCTCGTGGTGGACCTCGGCGGAGAAGGACGGGTACTGGATGGCGTCGCCGTCGCCGATCACCGAGGTGGACGGCTTGAAGAAGGCGAACGGGGCGTCCGGGACCTCGTTGCCCAGCTCGCGCGCGTGTTCGGCGTAGTTGCGGCCGAAGGCCACGACCTTGTTGGGCAGCACGGGCGGGAGCAGCCGGACCTTGCTCAGCGGCACCTTGGTGCCGGAGAGCTCGAAGTCCGTGAACGGGATGCCCTTGATGATGTCGAGGACGAGCCCGTCCGGCTCGTCGCCCTCGACCGCGCCGAAGGCGACGTTCCCGTCGATGGAGAACCTGGCGATGCGCACGGGTTGGTTGGCCCCTTGACTGAGCTGGCTGGAGTGTGACGCTCCAGGCTAACGCGGAAGGGCGTCCCCGGCCGGGGACGCCCTTGACATCGGTGGAGGTCGCCTTGAGCATTCGGCGGCCGGTGTCCGTATCCCTCCACGAAGATCGGTGAGGATCGTGTGGATCAACGGGGTGGAACTACTGCACGACGGACGCCGCGACCGGAATCTCCATCAGGATGGTGCGCTTGGGGTTGGCAGTCTGGGCCGGGAGGTCGACGGAGTGCTCCGGCTGCTCGGGGAGCCGCAGTTCGTCGGCGCCCGCGAGGTGCGCCAGCGTCGTGCGCCGCGGGTTGGCGATCTTGTGGAACATCGTCGTCGTCTTCACTGTCGAACTCGACCCTGTCGTTTCCGGGCGCCGGAAAGGCCCTTCGAGGGACCCTGCGCGGACGCGGCTTGTCGGATTTGCCATCCCTGTAAAACGTCAGGCTAAACACGCGAATCCCGCCGAACGCGTGAAGGTCACATGATCGACGTGTGAGTTTGCTCACGAATCAAGAGGCGAAACGGTCAATTCGGGCCGTCAATCGAACGTGACGAAGCGGACATTGACTGACTGAACTATATATTCCGCTCCTGATCATGGCGACTGGGACACCCTCTGCACCCTGCGGCTTCGCCCGCTTATGTCCGCCTTATGTGGGATCGGTTTCTACATCCCGTGACAACACCCTCACTTCATGTCACGGATGTCACAGCCTGGACAACGGGCCTTGTTGGAGATCCTGCACTGTGCTGGAATTCCTCGGACCGCCGCGGGATCGAGCCGGCGCACAAAGGGCGCGCCAGAGCGCCCGGCGGCGGCGAGGTCTGGGGGAGCCGGCGCCGGTACTCACGACTCCGGGGGGCGTAATTCAGGACGCCCTTCAACACGCCGACACCGTCCTTCCGTTCACGCGGAGGGGCGCCTGGTCCAGAGGTTGCGACGCTAGTGCAGGGACGTTTCAAGAGGGATGGCAGCGCTTCGGCCGAGCCGGAGCCGCACGGCGGGACCGGCCCGATGGCAGTCGGCTCCTCGCCCCAGCACGCCCAGAACCCGGGCACGGCCGCGTCCGGCGACGGCGGTGAGCGCCCCGGGCGACCCGGCGCGTCCACGCCGCCGGGCTCTCCTCCCCCGCCTCCGACGGTCAAGCCGCCGACCGGTCCCCCCGGTACGGGCTCGCGCGCGGCGCTGCGCAACTGGCGCATCTCCACGCGTCTGGTGGCGCTGCTGACCCTGCCGGTGGTCGCGGCCACCACGCTCGGCGCGGTGCGCATCAACCAGTCGATGGACGACATCCAGCAGCTCGACAACATGAAGCTGCTGACGGACATGACCAAGCAGGCCACCGAACTGGCCGTGCAGCTGCAGAACGAGCGCGACCGCTCCGCCGGTCCGCTGGCGCACGACGGCAAGGCCTCCGACTTCGGCGTCAAGGGCTACCGGGACAAGACGGACAAGGCGCTGATCGCCTTCCAGGACGCCTCGGAAGAGATCGACACCGCCAGCACGGACGGCAACCTGCAGGGCGTCCGGGACAGCCTCGTGGGCCTCCTCAGCGACCTCGGCAACCTCGCCAAGATCCGCAACACGGCGTACACGGAGAAGGGCAACTCCACCCAGACGGTCGAGGCCTACCACCGTCTGATCACCAGCCTGCTCGACCTGTCCCAGGACATGGCCCAGGCCACGAGCAACCCGGAGATGATCCAGCGCACCCGTGCCCTGGCCGCCTTCTCCTCCGCCAAGGAGTACGCCTCGGTCCAGCGCGCGGTCCTGTCCGCCGCACTGCCGGACAACGCCCGGGTCTACGGCAAGATCTCCGAGAACGACCGGCAGTACGCCCAGGCCGCGCTCGAGAACCAGGACTCCGAGCTCGCGAGCTTCCGCAGCATCTACGGCGACGACGGCGCCGAGGAACTGCTGAAGCCCGTCGAGCAGGGCAACCCGGTCATCGAGGAAGCCGACACCTACGCCACCCGTGCGCTCAGCTCCGGGACCGGTCTGCAGTCGCTGGACAAGCGGTCGTACCAGGACTGGATCGACGACAGCTCGACCAAGATCGCGCAGATGAACAACATCGAGCACACGCTGCTCGAGGACATGGAGCAGAAGGCGCGTGAGCTGCGCGCCGCGTCCGAGCGCGAGGCGATCATCTCCGGTGCGCTCATCCTGCTCGTGCTGGGCGTGTCGCTGGTCGGCGCGTTCGTCGTCGCCCGTTCCATGATCCGCTCGCTGCGCCGCCTGCAGGAGACCGCCACCAAGGTCGCCCAGGACCGGCTGCCCGAGCTGGTCAAGCAGCTGTCCGAATCCGACCCGCAGGACGTCGACACGTCCGTGGAGTCGGTCGGTGTGCACTCCCGGGACGAGATCGGCCAGGTGGCCGCGGCCTTCGACGACGTGCACCGCGAGGCGGTCCGCCTCGCCGCCGAGCAGGCCCTTCTGCGGGGCAACGTCAACGCGATGTTCACCAACCTCTCGCGCCGCTCCCAGGGCCTCATCCAGCGTCAGCTCTCGCTCATCTCCGAACTGGAGTCCCGCGAGGCCGACCCGGACCAGCTGTCCTCGCTCTTCAAGCTCGACCACCTCGCGACCCGCATGCGCCGTAACGGCGAGAACCTCCTCGTCCTCGCCGGTGAGGAGCCCGGCCGGCGCTGGACCCGTCCGGTCCCGCTGGTCGACGTCCTGCGCGCCGCGGCCTCCGAGGTGGAGCAGTACGAGCGCATCGAGCTGTCCTCCGTGCCCACGACCGAAGTGGCCGGCCGGGTCGTCAACGACCTCGTGCACCTGCTCGCCGAGCTGCTGGAGAACGCCACCTCGTTCTCCTCTCCGCAGACCAAGGTCAAGGTCACCGGCCACGCGCTGCCCGACGGCCGGGTGCTGATCGAGATCCACGACACCGGCATCGGCCTCTCCCCCGAGGACCTCGCCGCGATCAACGAGCGGCTCGCCTCGCCGCCGACCGTGGACGTGTCGGTCTCCCGCCGCATGGGTCTGTTCGTGGTCGGCCGGCTGTCGCAGCGTCACGGCATCCGCATCCAGCTCCGCCCGTCCGACTCCGGTGGCACGACCGCGCTGGTCATGCTGCCCGTGGACGTCGCCCAGGGCGGCAAGAAGCCCCAGCCCAAGCCGGGTCAGGGCGGCACGGCCGGTGGCCCCGCCGCCGCGCAGGCCGCCGCGGGCGTCGCCGCCGCGCGACGCCAGAGCGGCTCGCAGGGCGGTTCCCTCGGCGCGGGCGCCCCGAACGGCGGCGGCGCTCTCGGCGCCGGCTCCGCAGGGGGCGGCCTGCTCGGCGGGGGCCAGGGTCCCCGGGCCGCGCTGCCCGGCCGTGACGGCGGTGGCCGTCCCGGCGGCCAGCCTCCGCGCGGGCCGCAGCAGCCTCCGCTCTCCCCCCAGCAGGGCCGGCCGGCTCAGGCCGGCTTCGGCGGCCAGACGCCGGGCGCGCCGCAGGGTCTGCAGGCCGCCGGCACCGGCTCGCAGGGCCCGGACATGTTCGGCGGCGGACGCCCGCCGCAGCAGCGGGGCGGCAAGAACGAACAGGGCGGCCGCGGCCGTCAGCCGCAGCTGCCGCCGCGCGGGGGTCCGCGGGCCGAGCTGCCCGGCGGCAACCCGCAGCCGCGCGTGACCAGCTGGGGCGACGAGAACGCCCAGCCGCCGGTGCCGCGCACCCCGCTGGACGCCCCGCGCGGCCACGAGGAGCCGGACGTCGCCCAGACGTCGCGTCTGCCGCGCATCGACGACCGGCAGGGTCCGGGCGCCACGGCCGAGATACCCGCGATCCCGCGGATGGACGAGCGCCAGGGCCCGTCGGGTCCCGCCGACTTCGGCCGCCCGGTGGCGGGCGGTCTGCACGGCACGGGCCAGTTCCCGGTCGTGGGCAACCCCCAGGGCGGCTACGACGGACAGCAGGACACGGGCCAGTTCCAGCGCCCGGGCCTGAACGGCGTCAACGGGCGGCAGGACACCGGCCGGTTCGAGCGGCCCGGCCCGGCCGGCCGTCCGGACGACAACAACTTCACCCGCTCCGACGTCTTCGGCGCTCCCGGCGGGCAGAACGCCCCGTCGAACCCGAACCAGTTCGCGCCGCAGGCCTACGACAACGGCTCCACCGGCCAGTTCGCCGCTCCGGGCTACGACGGCTCCGGCACCGGGCAGTACGCGCTGCCCGACCGCCAGGACCCCTCGGCCGGCAACCGGTTCGCCGCGCCGCAGCCCAACGGCTACGGCGCTCCGGACCGGCCGGAGGCCCTGCCGCCGGCAGGCCCCGGCGACGGTCGCACTCCGCTGTACGACACGTTGGAGACCAACTGGTTCCACGGTCAGCAGGCGGGCGGCACGGCTCCGGAGCCGCAGCAGCACGAGCAGCAGCCGCAGCAGGCTCCGGCCGCTCCCCAGCGTCCCGCTGCCGCCAGTGCCTCCTGGCGCACCTCGCCGAACGACGAACTCGTCCGGCAGGCCGAGCGCGTCAGGCAGCCGGCCGCGGGCGGCGTCACCACCTCCGGTCTGCCGCGCCGGGTGCCCAGGGCGAACCTCGTCCCGGGCACAGCTCAGCAGCAACAGCACCAAAGCGGTCCGCAGGTCTCGCGTTCGCCTGACGACGTACGCGGCCGGCTGACCAATCTCCGTCGGGGCATCGCACAGGGTCGACAGGCCGGTACAGGCCCGCAGACCGGCAGTTTCCCCAGCCCCACTCACCAGCAGGAGCGTTAGTTGAGCCAGATGAGCCAGGCAGCACAGAACCTGAACTGGTTGATCACCAACTTCGTGGACAACACCCCAGGGGTGTCCCACACCGTCGTGGTCTCCGCCGACGGGCTCCTGCTCGCCATGTCCGAGGGCTTCCCGCGTGACCGCGCCGACCAGCTGGCGGCCGTCGCGTCGGGACTCACCTCGCTGACCGCCGGCGCGTCCCGGATCTTCGAGGGCGGCAGCGTGGCGCAGACCGTCGTCGAGATGGAGCGAGGGTTCCTCTTCCTCATGTCCGTCTCGGACGGCTCGTCGCTCGCGGTGCTCGCGCACCCCGAGTGCGACATCGGCCTCGTCGGTTACGAGATGGCGCTCCTCGTCGATCGTGCGGGCGCGGTGCTCACACCCGATCTGCGCGCCGAGCTCCAGGGCAGTCTGCTCCACTGACCCGCCCGCGTACCACCCACCTCACGAAATCACCGTCCGGCCGACACAATCCCCCCACCGGCCCAGACGGACGGCACGACAATCCGAGAATGCTGTCCCGCCCGGAGGATCCATGACCCCGCCCACCGCCCATCATGACCCGTACGCGGAGCCGTACGGGGATGAGGGCGACCAGCCGCTGGTGCGTCCGTACGCGATGACCGGTGGCCGGACCCGGCCGCGCTATCAGCTCGCCATCGAGGCGCTGATCAGCACCACGGCCGACCCGGCAGCGCTCATGGGGCTGCTTCCCGAGCACCAGCGCATCTGCCACCTGTGCCGTGAGGTGAAGTCGGTCGCCGAGGTCTCGGCGCTGCTGGCCATGCCGCTGGGTGTGGCTCGGATCCTCGTCGCGGACCTCGCCGAGGCCGGCCTGGTGGCCATCCACCAGCCGGGCGGCGACGAGAACAACGGCGGCGCACCTGACGTGACGCTGCTCGAAAGGGTGCTCAGTGGACTTCGCAAGCTCTGACGGAGGGCGGGCCACCACCTCCGCGAAGATCGTGGTGGCGGGCGGCTTCGGCGTGGGCAAGACCACGTTCGTGGGCGCCGTCTCCGAGATCAACCCGCTGCGCACGGAGGCCGTGATGACGTCCGCGAGCGCGGGCATCGACGACCTCACCCACACCGGGGACAAGACCACCACCACGGTGGCCATGGACTTCGGCCGTATCACGCTCGACCAGGACCTGATCCTCTACCTGTTCGGCACGCCGGGCCAGGACCGCTTCTGGTTCATGTGGGACGACCTGGTGCGCGGCGCGATCGGCGCCGTGGTGCTGGTGGACACGCGGCGGCTGGCCGACTGCTTCCCCGCGGTCGACTACTTCGAGAACAGCGGTCTGCCGTTCGTCGTCGCCCTCAACGGATTCGACGGCCAGCAGCCGTACCAGCCCGAAGAGGTGCGCGAGGCGCTGCAGATCGGCCCGGACACCCCGATCATCACGACGGACGCCCGGCACCGCTCGGACGCCAAGAGCGCGCTGATCACACTGGTCGAGCACGCGCTCATGGCACGACTGCGGTAGCTTTCAAAAACCCCGTGCCCTACGGCAGTTGTCGTAGACGCTTCGGAGCCGGCTGTGGCCTTTGACACGGCCGGCTCCGGTGTTCATAACGTTTCGGCAGAGGAATCGACCGATGCCGCCACGCGTCGCGGTCGCTCGGTCTCGCTGTGCGCACGAAAGCCCCGTCATTTGGCGGGGCTCGTTCTTTTTGACCGTTTTATCTGGGGTTTACATCACGCCGAACCCTCTCTTTCCCATGTTTGGAAGAGGACTGGTCGTCGTGCTGGAATGCCTGAACTGCCCAATAGTCAATGACGTACTCATGGTCGATGGCTGACCGGGCTCTGAGACACTGCGGCACGACGAAGGTGCCGACCGCCGAGAGGTTGTTGGTCGAGTGAGGCGAAGCAAGAAAAGTCCCGAGCCGGCGGCGCGGGGCAACTTCACCCCGCCGCCGCGCGGAGCGGCGACCGCCCCTGTGCCCGGCTCGGAGCCGACGGCCGCGCCCGCGAAGAGCGGCGGCCGTCTCTCGCCGCGCAACTGGCGGGTGCCGACCCGGCTGAACGCGATCCTGCTCATACCCGTGGTGGTCGGCCTGGTCATGGGCGGCTTCCAGGTGAAGAGCTCGATCGACACCTGGCAGGAGGCCGAGGACGCGGAGAAGGTGGCCAGGATCGTGGCCGCCTCCGGCGAGTACGCCGAGGCGCTGCTCAACGAACGCGACGTCACCGCCCAGCCGCTGCTGCAGAACAAGAAGAACGATCCGATCGTCCAGCAGGCCCGCAGCGCCACCGACACCGCCGCCGCCGCCTTCCATGACCAGGTCGTCGGGATGCCGGACAAGGAGGGCCTCAATCGGCGCCTCAAGCTCGTGGAGCAGGCAGAGCCGGCACTGAAGCAGATCCGCGCCGCCGCCTACACCAAGGCGCTGGACCCGGTGAAGACCGAAGAGGGTTACGTCGCCGTCGAGCACCTCCTGATGGAGTTCTCCAACGAGCTCGGTCTGGGCACCGGCAACATCACCGCCTACGGACGCACCGTCTACGCGATCGCCCTCGCCAAGGGCGCCGAGTCCCTGCAACGCGCCATCGGCATGCACCTGCTGGTCCGGCCGAGCCCCGACGAGAAGGTCTACGCGCAACAAGTCACCGCCTTCACCTCCTACGCCTATCTCGAGGGCATCGCCCAGCAGGAGTACGTCTCCGGCGGCACCGTCCAGGACTCGGCACGGCTGACGCAGGTCATGCAGGAGAAGAACGCGGCGGGTCAGAAGCAGATCGCCGACGCGAAGGCCAAGGCGGAGGCCGCGAACCAGGACTTCGTCGCTCCGCCCGCGATGGACAAGATGGTCCAGGCGATCAGCAGCGGGCGGACCCCCTCCCAGCTCGCCACGCAGGGCATCACCGCCACGACGTGGATGTCCGCCGCGACCACGAAGTTCGAGGCCTACAGCCAGGTCGAGACGGAACTCATCGACCGCGCGGTGGCCGACGCCTCGGACATCGCCGCCGACGCCAAGACCTCCGCGATCATCACCGGTGCCGCCGTCGTCGTCGCCCTGCTCCTTGCGTTCATCCTCGCCGGCGCCGTGGCCCGTCAGATGAGCCGCTCGATGCGCCAGCTGCGCAACGCCGCCTTCGGCATCGCCGAGCAGCGGCTGCCGATGCTGGTCGACCAGTTGTCGCGCACGGACCCCGGGCGCGTGGACACCCGTGTCCAGGCCATCCCGATCACCACCACGGACGAGATCGGCGAGGTCGCCCGCGCCTTCGACCAGGTCCACCGCGAGGCCGTCCGGCTCGCCGCCGAGCAGGCGCTGCTGCGGGGCAACATCAACGCGATCTTCACCAACCTCTCGCGCCGCAACCAGTCGCTGATCGAGGGCCAGCTGACCCTGATCACCGACCTGGAGAACAACGAGGCCGACCCGGACCAGCTGGAGAACCTGTTCCGTCTGGACCACCTCGCGACCCGTATGCGCCGCAACGGCGAGAACCTCCTGGTCCTCGCCGGCGAGGAGCCGGGCCGCCGCTGGGACCAGCCGGTCCCGCTGGTCGACGTCCTGCGTGCCGCCTCCTCCGAGGTGGAGCAGTACGAGCGCATCGAGCTGTCGGGCGTCCCGGAGGCCGAGATCCACGGCCGCGCCGTGACCGACCTCGTGCACCTGCTGGCCGAGCTGCTGGAGAACGCCACGACGTTCTCCTCCCCGCAGACCAAGGTTCGCGTCACCGCCACCCGTCTCCCCGACGGTCGCGTCATGATCGAGATCCACGACAAGGGCATCGGTCTCACCGCCGAGGACTTCGCGGACATCAACCACAAGCTGGCCAACCCCCCGACCGTGGACGCCGCGATCTCGCAGCGCATGGGTCTGTTCGTGGTCGGCCGGCTGTCCGACCGGCACGGCATCCGCGTCCAGCTGCGCCCCTCGGGCGAGCAGGCCGGCACCACCTCGCTGGTCATGCTGCCGGACGCCATCACCCACGGTGGCGGCGGCGAGCAGCAGCAGTCGCGCGACGACTTCACGGTCTCGCAGATCATTCCCGAGCAGCAGAACTACGGCGGCGAGGACTTCAGCACCGGGCTGCCGATGCGCACGGCCGCCGAACTCGGCTTCGACGACAGCCGCTACGAGGTCCCCGACGACATCCGCGAGCTGGACCCGGTGGGCCGCTCCCTGATGCGTGAGGAACGGCGCGCGTCGGCGCTGGAGGGCCCTTCGGACCAGTCGGACCAGCACGGCCTGCAGCCCGGACAGCCCGACCAGTCCGGACAGCCCGGGCAGCAGCAGCCGGCCGGGACCCCTTCCTACGGCGAGGACTTCGACGCCGCCCGCACCCCGGAGTACGACGCCGGGCAGAACGGCTACGACCCCGCGCAGAACGGCGCCCAGAGCGGTTACGACGCCGGCGCCACCGGCTATGCCGACCTGCCCGGGACGTTCGACCAGCAGACGGCGTACGAGGAGCAGCAGCGCCCGGCGTACGACGACCAGTACTACGCCCAGAACGGCGGCCTGCCGCAGGGGGACGCGTTCCCGTCGAACGGCGGCCTGCCGCAGGGCGACGGTTTCTCCGCGAACGGGGGCCTGCCGCAGGGCGACGCGTTCCCGCCGAACGCCGGTTACCCGGACCCCGCGTACACCGAGCCCGTCCAGGAGGAGCGGCCGGCGGCCTCCGCCGGCGCCTCCGAGGGCTTCCGCCCCTACGAGGAGCAGCAGTCCTACCAGGACGACTGGCCTCAGCAGAACGGTCACACGAACGGCTACCAGAACGGCTATCCGGACCAGTACGCTCCGGAAGCGGAATCAGCGCAGGCCGCTGACGCGGATGAGCAGAACCGCGTAGGCTTCGACCGTCCGGGACCGGCTCCCTCCGCCCCCCACGCGCTGACCGAAGCCGGTCTGCCTCGCCGCGGATCCACCGCAAGCGGTGCGAACGGCACTCGGCCCGCGAGGCAGGAAGCGCCGGCCTCCTCCGAGAACGGCGGCGGCAGCGACGTCTGGCGATCGGCGAACGACGAGCGCTGGCACCAGGCCTCCGCTCTGAAGAAGCCCAAGGCGGGCGGGGTCACCTCCTCCGGCCTGCCGCGGCGGGTGCCCAAGGCCAACCTGATCGAGGGCGCCGCCGAGAACACCCCCCAGGGCGGCCCACAGGTCTCCCGCGCCCCCGAGGACGTCCGCGGCAGGTTGAGCAACCTGCGTCGGGGCGTCGAGCGCGGGCGCAACGCAGGCAGCAGTGAAACGAACGGCCAGGCCACCAGGAACCAGCACGGTGGTCCTGACAGCACCTACAACCAGGAGCGTTAGTGTGAGCCCGATGAGCCAGGCGGCACAGAACCTGAACTGGTTGATCACCAACTTCGTGGACAACACCCCGGGGGTGTCCCACACGGTGGTGGTCTCCGCCGACGGACTCCTTCTGGCGATGTCCGAAGGCTTTCCCCGCGACCGTGCCGACCAGCTCGCGGCCGTCGCCTCCGGCCTGACGTCCTTGACGGCAGGCGCTTCCCGGATCTTCGAGGGAGGCAGCGTGAACCAGACGGTTGTGGAGATGGAGCGGGGATTCCTCTTCCTCATGTCCATCTCGGACGGTTCCTCGCTCGCGGTTCTCGCTCATCCCGAGGCGGACATCGGCCTCATTGGGTACGAGATGGCCCTTCTGGTGGACCGGGCGGGCTCGGTCCTGACGCCCGACCTTCGTGCGGAGCTCCAAGGGAGCCTTCTCAACTAACAGCGGGACGGTGCGTTTTGGCGTCCCGAGGCCGTAGGGTTTCGGGACGCGGCTTCCACGTGATGAGCGCCAGGCACAGTCGGAGGAGGAGAGAGAGTGGCAACACCACCAGGCGGTTCCAATTCGGGCAACTGGTCGTACGGGCCCGCCCAGGGCCAGGGCGACGGTTCCCAGAACCCGAACCGTTACAGCTTCCCCTCCGCGCCCGGCCAGCAGCGGCCCTACTCCCCCCAGGGCCCCGGACCGTCCCCCTACGATCAGCCGCAGGCGCCGCGCATCCAGCCCGTGCAGCCGCATCGCCGCAGCCCCGAGGCGGCTCCCGCCGGGGCGGCGAACAACCCGCTGGTGCGTCCGTACGCCATGACCGGTGGCCGGACCCGCCCGCGTTACCAGCTCGCCATCGAGGCGCTGGTGCACACCACCGCGCAGCCGCACCAGATGCAGGGCCAGCTGCCCGAGCATCAGCGGATCTGCAACCTCTGCCGGGAGATCAAGTCGGTCGCCGAGATCTCGGCGCTGCTGACCATCCCTCTCGGCGTGGCCAGGATCCTCGTCGCCGACTTGGCGGAGGCGGGCCTGGTCGCCATCCATCAGCCCGGCGGCGACGAGACCGCCGGCGGCCAGCCAGACGTGACACTGCTCGAAAGGGTGCTCAGTGGACTTCGCAAGCTCTAGCGGGGGTCCCTCCCGCTCCACCACTTCCGCGAAGATCGTGGTGGCGGGCGGCTTCGGCGTGGGCAAGACCACGTTCGTCGGGGCTGTTTCGGAGATCAATCCGCTGCGCACCGAGGCCGTCATGACGTCCGCGTCGGCGGGCATCGACGACCTCACCCACACCGGGGACAAGACGACCACCACGGTCGCGATGGACTTCGGCCGCATCACCCTGGATCAGGACCTGATCCTCTACCTCTTCGGCACGCCGGGCCAGGACCGTTTCTGGTTCATGTGGGACGACCTGGTGCGCGGCGCCATCGGCGCGATCGTGCTCGTCGACACCCGCCGTCTCGCCGACTGCTTCCCCGCGGTCGACTACTTCGAGAACAGCGGCCTCCCCTTCGTCATCGCGTTGAACGGCTTCGACGGCAACCAGCCGTACAACCCCGACGAGGTGCGGGAGGCGCTGCAGATCGGCCCGGACACCCCGATCATCACGACGGACGCCCGCCATCGCGCCGACGCCAAGTCCGCGCTGATCACCCTGGTGGAGCACGCATTGATGGCACGCCTGCGGTAGCGCCGCCCTCCCCCGCGACACCGAAGGCCCCCTCGGCGACGAGGGGGCCTTTCGTGTGGCGGCGCTCGCCCCGCTTCCGCCCGCGCCGAGGAGGCCTCCGCCCACGCCCGCCCACGCCGAAGGGGCCCACCCGGACGGGTGGGCCCCTTCAGGGACACGCAGGAGGGTTCAGCGCCAGCTGTGCGGGGCGCGGAAACCGCCCTCGCGTTCCAGGCGGCGCCAGCCTGCCCTGGGACGGGAGCGGTGCGCGGTGGGCTCGGAGGGGCGGGCGGCCGCGCAAGCCAGGAGGACCGCCGTGATGGCGGCGACTTCCTCGGGCTCGGCATGGCCCTTCTCGACTCGGATGTCGGGAGCGTTCATGGGTGTCAGTCTCCGTGGATGAGGTTTCCGCAGGGAATCCGCCGGGTTACCCGTGGGGTCCGTCGGGTTACTGCGGGGGGTTGCCGTGCTTGCGCGAGGGCAGGTCCGCGTGCTTGGACTGCAGCATCGCCAGGGACCTGACGAGGACCTCGCGGGTCTCGGCGGGGTCGATGACGTCGTCGACCAGGCCGCGCTCGGCCGCGTAGTACGGGTGCATCAGCTCGGACTTGTACTCCTTGACCATGCGGGCCCGCATGGCCTCGGGGTCCTGCGCCTCGGCGATCTGACGGCGGAAGATGACGTTGGCTGCGCCCTCGGCGCCCATCACGGCGATCTCGTTCGTCGGCCAGGCGTAGGTGAGGTCGGCTCCGATGGACTGGCTGTCCATGACGATGTAGGCACCTCCGTACGCCTTGCGCAGGATCAGCGAGATCCGGGGCACGGTCGCGTTGCAGTAGGCGTACAGCAGCTTCGCGCCGTGGCGGATGATTCCACCGTGCTCCTGGTCGACGCCGGGCAGGAAGCCGGGGACGTCCAGAAGAGTGATGATCGGGATGTTGAAGGCGTCGCACATCTGCACGAAGCGGGCGGCCTTCTCGCTGGCCTCGATGTCCAGCACGCCGGCGAGGGACTGCGGCTGGTTGGCCACGATGCCGACGACCTGGCCGCCGAGCCGGGCCAGGGCGCAGATGATGTTGCGCGCCCAGCGCTCGTGGACCTCCAGGTACTCGCCGTCGTCGACGATCTCCTCGATGACCTTGGTCATGTCGTACGGGCGGTTGCCGTCGGCCGGGACCAGGTCGAGCAGGACGTCGCCGCGCCGCTCGGCCGGGTCGGCGGAGTCGACGCGCGGCGGGTTCTCACGGTTGTTCTGCGGCAGCAGCGACAGGAGGTAGCGCACCTCCGCGATGCAGGTCTCCTCGTCGTCGTAGGCGAAGTGGCAGACGCCGGAGGTCTCGGCGTGCACGTCCGCGCCGCCGAGGCCGTTCTGGGTGATCTCCTCGCCGGTGACGGCCTTGACCACGTCCGGCCCGGTGATGAACATCTGCGAGGTCTCGCGGACCATGAAGACGAAGTCGGTGAGGGCGGGGCTGTAGGCCGCGCCGCCCGCACAGGGGCCCAGCATCACGCTGATCTGCGGGATGACGCCGGACGCCCGGGTGTTGCGCTGGAAGATGCCGCCGTAACCGGCGAGCGCCGAGACGCCCTCCTGGATGCGGGCGCCGGCGCCGTCGTTGAGGGAGACCAGCGGGGCGCCGGCCGCGATGGCCATGTCCATGATCTTGTGGATCTTGGTGGCGTGGGCCTCGCCCAGCGCGCCGCCGAAGATGCGGAAGTCATGGGCGTAGACGAAGACCGTCCGGCCCTCGACCGTGCCCCAGCCGGTGATGACGCCGTCGGTGAAGGGCTTCTTGGCCTCCAGGCCGAACCCGGTCGCCCGGTGCCGGCGCAGTTGCTCGACCTCCTGGAAGGATCCCGGGTCCACCAGCAGCTCGATCCGCTCCCGGGCGGTCAGCTTGCCCTTGGCGTGCTGCGCCTGGGTCGCCTTCTCGCTCGGGCCGGCCAGCGCCTGGGCGCGGATCTCGTGCAGCTCGGCCACGCGGCCGCGCGCGTCCGTGGGCTCCGAGGGCGCCGCGGTCGGCTCGCCGGTCGTCTCTTCCAAAACGGTCATGTAGTGACCTTACGAAGCGCGCCAAGGAAAGAGTGACGTCGACTCCGTACAGTCCTCGGAGCGTTTTCCTGGTACCCCTGAACAGAACCGGGCCGGAATGCGGCCGTTCCGACTGCTCAAAGGACTGGCGGGTTGTAGATGTCACACAAACCCGACTACTGAGACCCGGCTCACATTTCGCGCCACGCCTGCCCTCCCCGGGGTGAACCGGCAGCGCCGGACGGCGGCCTGCGGAAGCCTCGACGACGCGTCCGGGGCCATGATTCCCTCGCGGCGGACGGCCGGAAATCCCTCCCCCGATTAAGTTGAAAGTTGAACGGAATGGGGCTACTGTCGTCCATGTCGATCCATTGAAGATTAAACATCTTCGACTCCCCTCCCCCAAGTTCCCCAAGGAGCACGTCATGGGCATCTTCGGCCGCAAGAACACCGACGAGACCGCCTCCGCCGCCGGCGTGAACCCGGAGCTCGCCGCCCTGACCGGCGAGTACACGATCGATCCGGCCCACTCGACGATCGGCTTCACCGCCCGCCACGCGATGGTCACCAACGTCAAGGGCCGGTTCACCGACTTCACCGGCTCCCTGGTGCTGGACGGCACCGAGCCGTCCCGGTCGACCGCCTCCATCGACGTCACGATGGAGAGCATCGACACCGGGTCCGCCGACCGCGACGGCCACCTGAAGAGCGCCGACTTCTTCAAGACCGACGAGTTCCCGACGATGACCTTCCGCTCCACCTCCGCCGAGGCCCTGGGGGGCGACGACTACCGCATCTCCGGCGAGCTGAGCATCCTCGGCGTGACCAAGCCCCTCAGCATCGACCTGGAGTTCAACGGCTCCGCCAAGGACCCGTTCGGCAACGAGCGGGTGGGCTTCGAGGGCAAGGCCGAGATCCTGCGCTCGGACTGGGGCCTGACCTGGAACGCGGCGCTGGAGACGGGCGGCGTCCTGGTCTCCGACAAGATCCGGCTGAACTTCGACATCTCGGCGATCAAGAACGCGTAAGCGCGTGGCCGAATACGGCGAATACCGGCAGAAAGGGGCCGGAAGCGAAGAACTTCCGGCCCCTTGGTGTGTCCTGTGTCACAGTCGCGAAGCATGAGCACCAAGACCGGACCCCAGTACTACCCCGGAGCCAACCGCGACCACTGGTACCAGGACGACTTCGGCGGCGACCGCATGGAGGTCAACGTCGTCGTCCTGCACACCACGGAGGGCCGCTCGCTGCCCGACTACCAGGGCGGCTCGGTCGCGCCCAACCTGACGGCCGTGCCGGACTTCGCGGCCAAGCGGCTGAAGTGGTACCAGCACTTCCAGATCGACGTCTCCTCGCGCGCGCTGGTCAACCGGCGCGGGGGCGTCGAGACGAACACGCTCAACGTCTGCCAGGTGGAGCTCGTCGGCACCTGCGACCCCGAGCTGCACACCAAGTGGAAGACCCACGACCAGGCCCACGTCTACTGGCCCAAAGCCCCGGAGTGGGCGCTGCGCGCCGTCGCCCAGTACCTGGCCTGGATGCACATCCACCACGACGTGCCGCTGCGCGGACCGACGCTGTGGCCCGCGTACCCGAAGTCCTGGGGGAACGGGGGCGGGCAGCGGATGAGCGGCGAGCGGTGGAACGGGTTCAAGGGCGTGTGCGGCCATATGCACGTGCCCGAGAACACCCACGGAGACCCGGGGGCGATCGACTTCGAGGCCCTGCTCGGCTTCGCCAAGGCCGCCGCCCAGGACTGACGGCTCGCCCCGGCGCGCCGGGGCCGCCCGGTCAGAACCCCCCGCCGAAGTCGCCGCCGCCTCCGCCTCCGCCGAAGTCCCCGCCTCCCGCGTCGCCGAAGCCGCCGCCGAAGTCCCCGGGGTCGAAGTCGGCGCCGGAGACGTCGCCGCCTTCGTACCCGCCGAAGTCGCCGTAGCCGCTGCCGTAGTCCGCCGCGTAGGAGGGGGTGGCCATCATCGAGCCGAGCATCGTGCCGACGAGGAGGCCGGGCAGGATGCCCCCGCCGAAGTAGCCGCCCGCCCAGGGGCCGTAGGCGGGGCCGGCCTCCCAGTACGGACGGCGGCCGTAGTCGCTGTCGACCTCACGGATCACGGGGTCGCGGCCGTCGGCCAGCCGGGTCGCGTCCGCCGCGCAGACCGGGACCTCACGGGTGGCCCCGCCGGGCGGCGTCCAGGTGGCGTCGGCGACCGAGGGGCCGTGGCGGGGGTCGAAGAAGCAGGGCGGACGGCGCTCGGGCAGCGGCCTTCCCTCCCGGCGGGCGGCCAGGGAGGCGAGCGAGAAGCGGCCGTCCTCCAGCGCCTCGGTGACGGCGCGGACGTCCTCCGGCCGGGCCGCCGCTGCCATGGCCGTCTTCGCCTGCTCGTAGGCGTCCAGGGCGCGCTCGTAGTCGGCGCGCATGATGTCGTCGGCGCCCGCCTCGGCGGGATGGAAGTCGAGCCGGTCGAGTTCCTCGCCGAAGGCCGTGATGTCCTCGTCCACGACGACCCGCAGCCGGTCCAGCGCGGCCCGCCGCTCCTCGGCCCGGCGCCTGCGGCTCCGCCGCACCACGGTGTAGGCCCCCGCCCCGCCGGCCACCAGCACGACGCCCACGGCGATCAGCGCGGAGGTCGAGATCATCGCGCCGGGGTGGGCGGAGTCCCAGCTCGCGGGAGCGGAGCCGCCCATGCGGGTCAGGGCCCGGTCGGTGAAGTCGGTCAGCTGGGTCCTGGCGTTCCGCTCGTCGCCGACGCTGCCGACCAGGTTGCGCACGGCCGTCCTCGGCAGGACGGAGGAGTCCGCGCGGGCGTCGAACCGGTCGCCCAGGCGGATCGCGTACAGGCCGGTGACCCCGGTGGCGGTACGCAGGTCGCTGAAGAGACCGGCTGTGGGGTAGCCGGCCGGCAGGACGGCGATGAACAGGGGTTTGTCGGCTTTCTCGATCTGCCGCTCGAGGGCGCGCGCGTCCGCCCGGGACAGCTGGTCCGACGCCGCGGGATCGACGTAGACCGGGCTGTGACGGAGGGAGTCGGCGATCGCCGTGACGCCGGTGGCCGCGGACGCGCGCGGGGCGCCCGCCCCCCACACGGTCCACACCGTGAGGGCGACGAGCACCAGCGCGAGCAGCGGTGCGGTGAGGCCTCGGGCCCGAGGGGTCGAGAGCACGGCCTTCATACCTCGAAACTACCCGAAACCCTCACATGGCGGACATTCGACGGTTTTCTGGCATCACTCCGCCGGGTCCACCCCCGCCCGCAGCAGTCCGTAGGTGTACGCGTCCTCCAGGGCCTGCCACGAGGCGGCGATGACGTTCTCCGCCACACCCACCGTGGACCACTCCCCCGCCCCGTCGGTCGTGGAGATCAGGACGCGGGTGGTGGACTGGGTGCCGTGGACGCCCTCCAGGATGCGGACCTTGTAGTCGACCAGGTCGAGCTTGGCCAGCTGGGGGTAGATCTTCTCCAGGGCCACCCGCAGGGCCCGGTCCAGGGCGTTGACCGGGCCGTTGCCCTCCGCCGTCGCGACGATGCGCTCGGCCTTGGCCCAGAGCTTCACGGTGGCCTCGTTGGCGTGGGTGCCGTCGGGGCGGTCCTCGACGATGGCGCGCCAGGACTCGACGTCGAAGTACTTCAGCGGCCTGCCCTCGACCTCGGCGCGCAGCAGGAGTTCGAAGGAGGCGTCGGCCGCCTCGTAGGTGTAGCCCCTGAGCTCGCGCTCCTTGACCCGCTCCACGACCCTGCCGACCAGTTCGCGGTCGCCGCCCAGGTCGACGCCGAGCTCCTTGCCCTTCAGCTCGATCGAGGCGCGGCCGGCCATGTCGGAGACCAGCATCCGCATGGTGTTGCCGACCTGCTCGGGGTCGATGTGCTGGTAGAGGTCGGGGTCGACCTTGATGGCCGAGGCGTGCAGCCCGGCCTTGTGGGCGAAGGCCGAGACGCCCACGTAGGGCTGGTGCGTGGACGGCGTGAGGTTGACGACCTCGGCGATGGCGTGCGAGATGCGGGTCATCTCGCGGAGCCGGCCCTCGGGCAGCACCTTCTTGCCGTACTTCAGCTCCAGGGCCGCGACCACCGGGAACAGGTTGGCGTTGCCGACGCGTTCGCCGTAGCCGTTGGCCGTGCACTGGACGTGGGTGGCGCCCGCGTCCACCGCGGCGAGGGTGTTGGCCACCGCGCAGCCGGTGTCGTCCTGGGCGTGGATGCCGAGCCGGGCGCCCGTGTCGGCGAGCACCGTCGAGACGACGGCCTGGACCTGCGCCGGGAGCATTCCGCCGTTGGTGTCGCACAGGACGACCACGTCGGCGCCTGCCTCGGCGGCGGCCCGGACGACCGCCTTCGCGTACTCGGGGTTGGCGCGGTATCCGTCGAAGAAGTGCTCACAGTCGACGAAGACCCGGCGGCCCTGGCCCTTCAGGAAGGAGACCGTGTCGCTCACCATGGCCAGGTTCTCGTCCAGGGTGGTGCGCAGGGCCAGCTCGACGTGCCGGTCGTGGGACTTCGCCACCAGGGTGACCACCCCGGCGCCCGACTCCAGCAGCGCCCTGACCTGCGGGTCCTCCGCGGCCTTCGCCCCTGCCCGGCGGGTGGCGCCGAAGGCGACCAACTGGGCGTGGCGGAAGTCGATCTCCTCCTGCGCGCGGGCGAAGAACTCGGTGTCCCGCGGGTTGGCGCCGGGCCAGCCGCCCTCGATGAAGCCGACTCCGAAGTCGTCCAGGTGCCGGGCGATCGCCAGCTTGTCGGCGACGGTGAGGTTGATGCCCTCACGCTGCGCGCCGTCGCGCAGGGTGGTGTCGAAGACGTGGAAGGAATCGTCGAGTTCGCTGGGTGCGGTCATGGTCGGAAGGCTCCTGTGTCGGATCTCGGTCGTTACCGGAATGACCGGCTCCGCCGCCCCCCATGGTCCCTCGCGCTCTCGCTCCCGGCTGCGGGTGGGCCAGAAAAGCGAAAAACCCCTCGCGGGTGCGAGAGGTCTGCGCGCGGGTCGAGGACGACGATGGCCGCTCGTACCTGGTCGTACGGAGCGGTCACTGCGGACCGGCGCGCCTGCTGCCAATAATCGTGGCGAACGAGAGCACGGCGGCAGTCTGGCACAGACCGTCCGTTTGCTCACAGGGTGTCTCAGGATGCGAGCAACGCGTTCTCACTCCTGCGTGAGGAGGCTCTCGGCGAGGAACTCGCCGACATGCGCGAGGACCTCTTCGCGGTCCGAGCCGGGCAAGCCGACGGCGACATGGATGGAGAATCCGTCGAGCAGGGCTCGCAGCCGGGTCGCGAACCGGTCGGGGTCCGTCCGCCGGAACTCGCCCCGTGACATCCCTTCCGCCAGCAGGGCGACCAGGTCGCGGTGCCAGGCGTCCTCGATGGCCGCCTGACGGTCGCGGGCGTCCGCGGCGTCGCCGAGGGCGGCGTTCTGCGCGCGGTTCCAGACCTCCAGCCAGAGCGTCCAGTGCGGGTCGCGGTGGCCGTCGGGCACGTACAGGTCGATGTAGACGTCGAGGCGCTCGCGCACGGGAGCGGCACGGGCCAGCAGCCGGGCACGCTCGGCGCCCAGCCGGCCCTCGCTCCACTCCAGGGTGCGCAGCAGGAGCTCGTCCTTGGAGTGGAAGTAGTAGAGGAGATGACCGCTGCTCATGTCGACCTCGCGGCCGAGCGCCGCCATGGTGAGCTTCTCCAGACCGCGCTCGGCGATCATCCTCATGGCGGCGGCCAGGACGTCCTCGCGGGGCGGGGCGTTCCTGCGCGCCCGTGCCGCTCCGGCCATGTCCCGGCTCCTTCTGTCCTCGGTCGTCGGCTCCGGGTCTCAGACCCTCGGCTGCTGCTGAGTGATGCAGTGGATGCCACCGCCACCGGAGAAGATCGTACGGGCGTCGACGAGGGTGACCGTCCGCTCCGGGAACAGCCGGCGGAAGACTTCCGCCGCGAGTTCGTCGCGCGGGTCGTCGAAGGCGCACAGCACCACGCCGCCGTTGCAGAGGTAGTGGTTGATGTAGGAGTAGTCGGCCCAGTGCCCGTCGGCCTCCAGGACGGTGGGGGCGGCGACCTCGACGACCTCCAGCCGGCGGCCTTGCGCGTCCGTCTGCGCCTTCAGCAGCCCGATGGTCTCCTTCGTCACCTCGTGGTCGGGGTGCGCCGGGTCCGGCTGGTGGTGGGCGACTACGACTCCGGGCCGGGCGAAGGCGGCGACGATGTCCACGTGGCCGAGGGTGCCGAAGCCTTGCGGGGGATAGTCGCCGGTGAGGCCGCGGGGCAGCCAGACGGCCTTGCGGGTGCCGAGCATGGCGTGGATCTCGGCCTCGACCTCCTCCCGTGTCCATCCGGGATTGCGCTCGGGGCCGAGCTGGACCGTCTCCGTCAGCAGAACCGTGCCCTCGCCGTCGACGTGGATGCCACCGCCCTCGTTGACCAGCCGCGAGGCGTACGTCCTGGCCCCCGCGAGGTCGGCGACCTGGGCGGCGATCTTCGCGTCGTGCTCCCAGCGGGCCCAGGACTGTGCGCCCCAGCCGTTGAACGTCCAGTCGACGGCGGCCAGTTCACGGCCGTCGGTGAGGAACGTCGGGCCGATGTCGCGCATCCACGCGTCGTCCAGCTCGCGCTCGACCGTCTGCACGCCGGGGCCGAGCAGGGCTCGGGCGTCCGCCGACTGTCCGGGGCCGCACACCACGGTCACCGGCTCGAAGCGGTCTATCGCGCGGGCGACCGAGGCCCAGGCGATGCGCGAGGCGGCGAGGTCCTCCGGGTCGTCGAAGGTGGGATTGGGGCCCGGCCACGCCATCCAGGTGCGTTCGTGCGGGGCCCACTCGGCGGGCATGCGGAAGCCGTCGTCGGCAGCAGACATGAGTGATCCTCAGAGGAAGTACAGGCGGTTGAGTGAGACGGACTCGGCCGGTTCGGAGCGCAGCGGCTCGCCGTCGAGGGTGACCAGGCCGGTGCGCTGGTCGACGTCGACCGCTCCGGTGCGGGAGTTCAGGCGCAGGTCGGCGGGGCCGATGCCGCGGGTGCCGCGGACGGCGACCCTGCGGCGGCGGGTGGGCATCGAGTCGCCGCCCTGGTCGAGGGCCGCCCGGGCGACGAAGGCGACCGAGATGTCGGCGGGCGTGGCGCCGTACGCCCCGAACTGCGGTCCGAGGACGAGGGGTTCGCAGGTGTCGGTGGCCGCGTTCGGGTCGCCGGTCACTCCGTACGCGGGGAAGCCCGACTTGAGCACCAGCTGGGGCTTGGCGCCGAAGTACTCGGGGCGCCACAGCACGATGTCGGCGAGCTTGCCGACCTCGATCGATCCGACCTCGTGCGAGAGTCCGTGCGCGATGGCCGGGTTGACGGTCAGCTTGGCGATGTAGCGCAGGACGCGCTCGTTGTCGTCCTCGTGCGGGGCGCCGAACTCGCTCTTCATCTTGCCGGCCATGGCGAAGGTGCGGCGGACGGTCTCGCCCGCGCGGCCCATGCCCTGCGCGTCGGAGGAGGTGATGCCGATCGCGCCCAGGTCGTGCAGCACGTCCTCGGCGCCCATCGTCCCGGCGCGGATGCGGTCGCGGGCCATGGCGGCGTCGCCGGGCAGGTCGGTCTTCAGCGCGTGGACGGAGACGATCATGCCGTAGTGCTCGGCGACGGCGTCCCGGCCGAAGGGGAGCGTGGGGTTGGTGGAGGAGCCGATGACGTTCGGCACGCCGGCCATCTTCAGCACGTTGGGCACATGGCCGCCGCCGCAGCCCTCGATGTGGAAGGCGTGGATCGTGCGGCCTTCCAGGACGCTCAGGGTGTCCTCGACCGACAGGCACTCGTTCAGCCCGTCGCTGTGCAGGGCGACCTGGACGTCGTACTCCTCGGCGACCCGCAACGCCGTGTCCAGAGCACGGGTGTGGGCGCCCGTGTCCTCGTGCACCTTGAAGCCCAGGGCGCCTCCCTCGGCGAGCGCCTCGACCAGGGGGGCCTCGTGCGAGGACGAACCGCGGCCCAGGAAGCCGATGTTGACCGGCCAGGCGTCGAAGGCGTTGAACGCGTGCCGCAGCGCCCAGGGCGAGTTGACCCCGACGCCCCACACCGGCCCGAACTCCTGCCCGATGATCGTGGTCACGCCGGAGGCCAGCGAGGCCTCCATGATGCGCGGCGACAGCAGATGCACATGGGTGTCGACGGCGCCGGCGGTGGCGATGAGGCCCTCGCCGGACACGATCGTGGTGCCCGTGCCGACGACGACCTCCACCCCTTCCAGGGTGTCGGGGTTCCCGGCGCGTCCGATCGCGTGGATCCGGCCCTCCCGGATCCCGATGGACGTCTTGCGGATCCCCTGCACGGCGTCGATGACCACGACGTTGCTGATGACGACGTCGCAGGTGTCGCGGACGGCGGCGGCCTTGAGGTGCAGTCCGTCGCGGGCGGTCTTGCCGAAGCCGACGAGGAACTCGTCGCCGGGCAGCTGGGAGTCGGACTCCACCCGGACGACGAGGCCCGAGTCGCCGAGCCGGAGGCGGTCGCCTGCGCGGGGGCCGTGGGTGGCGGCGTACTCGTAGGGGTTCACGCTTCTGCTCCCAGGTATCCGCAGGCGGCGGCCCGGCGCAGGGCCTCTTCACGGGCTCCCGGGGCGTCCAGCGGCCCGTCGACCAGGCCGGCGAAGCCGATCGCCACCCGCTCGCCCCCGATGGGCAGCAGCCCGACCTCGGCGCTCTCCCCCGGCCCGAAGCGCACGGAGGACCCGGCGGGGACGGCGAGCCGCATCCCGTAGGCGGCGTCCCGCGCGAAGTCCAGCCTCGGGTTGGCCTCGAAGAAGTGGAAGTGGGACGTGACGGAGACGGGCACGGCGGCGGTGTTGACGACGGTCAGCCGCACGACCGCCTGGGGCTCGTCGTACCCCGGCCCCGGCAGCAGCGCGCCCGGCCCCTGGCCCTCGGCGCCGTGGGCCTCGTGCGCGCCGATCGGGTCGGAGACGACGGCGAGCCGTGAGCCGTCGTCGAAGACGGCCTCGACGTGCACCTCGGTGACGACGTCCGCGACGCCCGGCAGGACGTCGTCGGGGCCGAGGACCGAGCGGGCACGCTCGATCGCCTCGGCGAGCCGGACGCCGTCGCGGGCCGCCTCGCAGACCGTGTCCGCGATGAGCGCCGTCGCCTCCGGCACGTTGAGCCGCAGTCCGCGGGCCCTTCTCGCCCGGGCCAGCTCGGCGGCCCCGAAGAGCAGCAGCCGGTCCCGCTCGGTGGGGGTGAGTCGCACATGGCCTCCCTGTCCATCTTTGAGCAGCACTCTAAACGCTCTGCTCGATGATCAGAAGGTTCGGAGCAGACTTTTCGAGCAGCGCTCAAAAAGCGGGACACGAGGGTGCCCCACGGAACACCGCGGGGCCGAAGCGTCGCAGGGCCAGAACGTCGCAGGGCCACCCCGGCGGGGGTGGCCCTGCGACGACGTCGGCCGAGAAGGCCGGAGACCGGGTCAGGTCCTGGCCCGAGTCCTAGCCCAGCCGGTGCATCCAGCCGTGCTTGTCCTCGGCCGTGCCGCGCTGGATGTCCAGCAGGGCCTGCCGGAGCCTGAGGGTGACCTCGCCGGGCTCGCCGCCCGACTGCTGCCACTCGCCTCCGGTGCGCTTGACCGTGCCGACCGGGGTGATCACGGCGGCGGTGCCGCAGGCGAAGACCTCGTGCAGCGCGCCGCTCTCGGAGTCGCGCTGCCACTGGTCGACGGAGACGCGGCCCTCCTCGGCCTCGTAGCCCAGGTCGCGGGCGACGGCGAGGAGGCTGTCGCGGGTGACGCCCTCCAGGATGGAGCCGGTCAGCGAGGGCGTGACGATCTTGTTCCCGTAGACGAAGTACAGGTTCATGCCGCCGAGCTCCTCGACCCACTTGCGCTCGACCGCGTCGAGGTAGCAGACCTGGGCGCAGCCCTGCTCGGCGGCCTCCGCCTGGGCGAGCAGGGAGGCGGCGTAGTTGCCGCCCGTCTTCGCGTCGCCCATGCCGCCGGGGACGGCGCGGACGTGGTCCTCGGAGACCCAGATGGAGACGGGCTTGACGCCGCCCGGGAAGTAGGCGCCGGCCGGCGAGGCGATCACGATGAAGAGGTACTCGTTGGCCGGCTTCACGCCCAGGCCGACCTCGGTCGCGATCATGAAGGGGCGCAGGTAGAGGGACTCCTCACCGCCGTGCGCGGGCACCCAGTCCTTGTCCTGCCCGACGAGCGCGTCACAGGCCTCGATGAACGTCTCGACCGGCAGCTCGGGCATGGCCAGGCGGCGGGCGGAGCGCTGGAACCGCTTGGCGTTCTGGTCCGGGCGGAAGGTGGCGACGGAGCCGTCGGGACGGCGGTAGGCCTTCAGCCCCTCGAAGATCTCCTGCGCGTAGTGCAGGACGTTGGTGGCCGGGTCGAGGGGGATCGGCGCGTACGGGACGAGCTGACCGTCGTGCCAGCCGCGGCCCTCGGTCCACCTGATCGTCACCATGTGGTCGGTGAAGTGGCGGCCGAAGCCGGGGTTCGCCAGGATCGCCTCGCGCTCGGCGGCGGAGAGCGGGCTGGCGGAGGGCTTGAGCTCGATCGTGGGCGTCGTCATGAGTGGTTGTCCTTCACCGGTTGTGTGTGACGGGCCGCGCTCACGTCCGTACGGCCAGTGGCCGGCGTCAGGACGTTCGAGCATTGCCTGATACCGCGGCTCCGCGTTCGATTATCGCAAGCGGGGTCCACGGAAGAAAACGGCGTGAATGCGACCCGGGGTCGATGGTGACACCCGGCAGGACATACGAGAAGCCGCCGGGCGCTTGATGCGGCCCCGGCGGCTTCGTTGGGTCTCCGTCCGGCTCCTGGGGAGCCGGGGAGTCGCGTCGTGCGCCGGGGTCAGCCGGCTACTCGTGCGGAGAGCGCGTCGCCGATCTCCGAGGTGCTGCGCGCGGGCAGCGTGCCGCGCTCCGCCAGGTCGGCGGAGACGGCGTCCTCGATGCGGACCGCCTCGGCGTCGTGACCGAGGTGGCGCAGCAGCAGGGCGACGGACAGGACCGTGGCGGTCGGGTCGGCCTTGCCCTGGCCTGCGATGTCCGGGGCCGAGCCGTGCACGGGCTCGAACATGGAGGGGAACTCGCCGGAGGGGTTGATGTTCCCGCTCGCGGCGACGCCGATGCCGCCGGAGACGGCCGCGGCGAGGTCGGTGATGATGTCTCCGAAGAGGTTGTCGGTGACGATCACGTCGAACCGCGCGGGGTCGGTGACCAGGTAGATCGTCGCGGCGTCCACGTGGATGTAGTCCGTGGTGACGTCGGGGAACTCCTGGGCCACCGCGTTGAAGACGTTCGTCCACAGGTGACCGGCGAAGGCCAGCACGTTGTTCTTGTGGACCAGCGTGAGCTTCTTGCGGGGGCGGGCCTGGGCGCGGGCGAAGGCGTCGCGGACCACGCGCTCGACACCGAAGGCCGTGTTCACGGAGACCTCGGTGGCGACCTCGTGCGGGGTGCCCTTGCGGATCGTGCCGCCGTTGCCGGTGTACGGGCCCTCGGTGCCCTCGCGGACCACGATGAAGTCGATCTCGGGCTGGCCTGCCAGCGGGGTGGCCACGCCGGGGAGCAGCTTCGAGGGGCGCAGGTTGACGTGGTGGTCGAAGAGGAAGCGCAGCTTGAGCAGGAAGCCCCGCTCCAGGACGCCCGAGGGCACGCTCGGGTCGCCGATCGCACCGAGCAGGATCGCGTCGTGCTGCTTGAGCGCCTCCGCGTCGGCGTCGGTGAGAGTCTCACCGGTGGCGTGGTAGCGCCGGGCGCCGAAGTCGTACTCCTTGGTCTCCAGCTTCACGTCCTGCGGGAGGACGGCGGAGAGGACCTTGAGACCCTCGGCCACGACCTCCTGGCCGATGCCGTCACCGGGGATCACTGCGAGATTGAGGCTGCGAGACATGCGGGAACCCTACTCCTCGTCCCATGGGATGACATGGACCGTCCGTCATGCGGACAGCCGCGTCGTGGGCGGACGCGGGGTCCGAGGGGCGGCGCGGACCCCCGAGTCCCGTTCGGGCGCCCGCGTCGCACCCTGGCCGGGTGCGGCTCCCGGACTGCGGGGAGAGTGGCCTCAGTGGCCGGTCTCGCCGCCGTTGTCGCGTCGGTCGAGAGCGCGCTGCAGAGCGGCGGCGGCGTTCTTGCGGTCGGACTCGCTCGTACGGGAGACATGACGGACTCGGCGGCGGACGGTCGTCTCGGCCATGGGGAATCGACTCCTTCGAATTCCAGGGAGTGCCAAAGGGGTGACGAGACTCCCCCTCTGCCTAATGGGCGGGGGGCGCCCCCAAGGGGCGGGAGCGGACCGCAGGGGTTGCCTGCCGGAGGTCCGGATCACGACCGCCATGCGCTTGATCGAGCGAGACGTTCGGCTCCTACAAAGCTAAGGGAGGAGCGCGCGGCTGTCTCCACAGTTACTCGGACTTCCTACTATCTGAGACGGAGCGCCGGTTCTCTAACCACTCACGGCATGTTGACCGGTTAACACGAGGCATGGCGCCCTGGTGAGGGCCCCGCCCGGCGCCGTGGGAAACGCGAAGGGCCGGGCGCATCGCCCGGCCCTCGTGTCATCCGGCGCTCTTGCCACCCGGCCCTCTTGTCACCCGGCCGGTCCCGGCCCCGGTGCGCGCGTCAGCCCATGTGCGGGTACGTGTAGTCGGTCGGCGGGACCAGGGTCTCCTTGATGGCGCGGGTCAGGGTCCAACGCATCAGGTTCTGCGGGGCGCCGGCCTTGTCGTCGGTGCCGGAGGCGCGGCCCCCGCCGAACGGCTGCTGGCCGACGACCGCGCCCGTGGACTTGTCGTTGATGTAGAAGTTGCCGGCCGCGTAGCGGAGCTTCTCCATCGTGTACGCGGCGGCCGCGCGGTCGCCCGAGATGACCGAGCCCGTCAGCGCGTAGTCCGACACCGACTCCATCTGCGTCAGCATCGCGTCGTACGCGTCGGCCGAACTGTCGTCGTACACGTGTACCGCGAGGAACGGGCCGAAGTACTCGGTCATGAAGACCTCGTTCTCCGGGTCGGTGCACTCCACGACGGTCGGGCGGACGAACCAGCCCACCGAGTCGTCGTAGGTGCCGCCGGCGACGACCGTGCAGGACGGGTCCGCCTTCGCGCGGTCGATCGCCGCCTTGTTCTTGGCGAAGGAACGCTCGTCGATGACCGCGCCGAGGAAGTTCGACAGGTCGGTGACGTCGCCCATGGTCAGCTGGTCGACCTCGGCCGCGAACTCCTCCTTGAAGCCGGAGTTCCAGATCGACGCGGGGATGTAGGCCCGGGAGGTCGCGCTGCACTTCTGGCCCTGGTACTCGAAGGCGCCGCGGGTGAGGGCCGTCTTCAGCACCGCGCGGTCGGCGCTCGGGTGGGCGACGACGAAGTCCTTGCCGCCGGTCTCGCCCACCAGGCGCGGGTAGGACCGGTACTTCTCGATGTTCGCGCCGACCGTCTTCCACAGGTACTGGAAGGTCTTGGTGGAGCCGGTGAAGTGAATGCCGGCGAGGTCGCGGTGGTTCAGGGCGACCTCGGAGACCTCCAGGCCGTCGCCGGTGACCAGGTTGATGACGCCCTTGGGCAGACCGGCCTCCTCCAGCAGCCGCATCAGCAGCACGGCGGCGTGCGTCTGCGTCGGGGACGGCTTCCACACGACCACGTTGCCCATCAGCGCGGGCGCGGTCGGCAGGTTGCCCGCGATCGCCGTGAAGTTGAACGGCGTGATCGCGTAGACGAAGCCCTCCAGCGGGCGGTGGTCGAGCCGGTTCCAGACGCCCGGGGAGTTGGCCGGCGGCTGCTCGGCGAGGATCTGGCGGGCGTAGGCGACGTTGAAGCGCCAGAAGTCGACCAGCTCGCAGGGACAGTCGATCTCGGCCTGCTGGGCGGTCTTCGACTGGCCGAGCATCGTCGAGGCGGCGAGCGTCTCGCGCCAGGGGCCGGCGAGCAGTTCGGCGGCGCGCAGGATGATCGCGGCGCGGTCGTCGAAGGACATCGCGCGCCAGGCGGGCGCGGCGGCGAGGGCCGCGTCGACGGCGTCCTGCGCGTCCTGCCGGGTGGCGTTGGCATACGTGCCGAGGCGGGCCTTGTGGTGGTGCGGCTGCACCACGTCGAACCGCTCACCGCCGCCCATCCGCCGCTCGCCGCCGATGGTGCAGGGCAGGTCGACCGGGTTGTCGGCCAGCTCCTTGAGCCTGGCCTCCAGCCGGGCGCGCTCCGGCGAGCCGGGGGCGTAGCCGTGCACCGGCTCGTTGACGGGGGTGGGGACCTGGGTCACAGCGTCCATGAGTTCCGTAACTCCTTACTGAGCGGTGTTGCGAGCGGGGGTGGGCTCAGCCCTTGCTGACCATCGAACGCAGGAAGAACCGCAGGTTGGCGGGCTTCTCCGCGAGACGGCGCATGAAGTAGCCGTACCAGTCGGTGCCGAAGGCGGTGTAGACGCGCATACGGTGGCCCTCGGCGGCGAGCCGCAGGTGTTCGTCGCTCCTGATTCCGTAGAGCATCTGGAACTCGTACTCGTCGGGCTTGCGGCCGGCCCTGCGGGCGAGTTCCTGCGCGATGGAGATCAGGCGCGGGTCGTGGGACCCGACCATCGGGTAGCCCTCGCCCTCCATCAGGGTGCGCAGGATCCGGACGTAGGCCTTGTCGATCTCGTGCTTCTGCTGGTAGGCGACCTCGGCGGGCTCCTTGTACGCGCCCTTCACGAGCCGCACCCGGCTGCCGCTCGCGGCGAGCCGGCGGGCGTCGGCCTCGGTGCGGAAGAGGTAGGCCTGGATGACGCAGCCGGTCTGCGGGAAGTCCTTCCGCAGTCCCTCGTGGATGGCGAACATCGAGTCGAGGGTCGTGTGGTCCTCGGCGTCGAGCGTGACGGTGGTGCCGATGGCGGCGGCGGCCTCGACGACCGGGCGGACGTTGGCGAGCGCCAGCTCGTGCCCGCCCTGGAATGCGGGGGCGGGCCCGCGGGGCCCTTCGTTCAGGGTGGTGGCGGGCGACGGGAGGGCCTGGCCGAACATCGACAGCTTGACGGACAACTCGACCCGCGCGCCGAGCTCCAGCTCCGCCAGGCGGTCGACCAGGGCCAGGTAGGCGTCACGGGCGGCGCGGGCCTGGTCGGGGGTGGTGATGTCCTCGCCGACGACGTCCATCGTCAGCTCCAGCCCCTGGGCGGTGCGCTCCTCGATGATCGGCACGACGTCGTCGAGGGTCTCGCCGGGGATGAAGCGGTCCACGACCTGTTTCGTCACCGGGGCCGCCGAGATCAGGCGTCGCATCCGGTCGCTGCGCGACGCGGCGAGAATCACGGGACCCAGCACGGGGCACCTCCACAGACCAGCAGACAGAACCACCGTGAAACCTAAGGATCCCTCCGATCGTGGGCCATCGACAGCTGTCACGCATCCGTGCCGCAGATCTCAGACAGATGTATGAAGGGGGTGCGGGAATGGGGGAGAATGCCCACGTGACGGCCGATGCTGCATCTTCCTCCCACGCGGGTGACTACCAGGAGCTCGTCGACGAGATCTCCGAGCTGCTCGGCGCCCCCGCGACCCTGGAGAACCGCGACTTCGAGCTGATCGCGTTCGGGGCGTACGACGCCGAGGGCGAGCTGGACGCGTCCGCGCTCGACCCGGTGCGCACCCGCTCGATCCTGACCCGGCGCTCCACGACGGCCGTGCGCACCTGGTTCGAGGGCTTCGGCATCACCCGCGCCACCGGCCCGGTCCGCATCCCGCCGACACCGGAGGCGGGGGTCCACCGCGGCCGCGTCTGCCTGCCCGTCCGGCACCGGGGGGTCGCCCTCGGCTACGTCTGGCTGCTGGACGACGACCCCGGCCCCACGGACGCCCAGCTGGCGGCCGCGATGGAGGTGACCGTACGGATCGGCGCCCTTCTCGCCGACGAGGCCCAGCACGGCGCGGACCTCACCCGGGAGCTGCGGGCGGTGCTCACCGCCGGGCGGGGCTGGCCCCGGGACATGGCGGTGGCGGAGCTGCGCACCGCGCTCGGCGCCCGCGCGGACGGCCCGCACACGGTGGTGTGCGTGGCCCCCTGGCCGTCCGCCGACCCCGACGAGGCCCCCTCGCTGCGCACCCTGCCGGGGGCGACGGCGCTGTGCACGGTGCCGTGGGCGACGGCCGGCCACTGTCTGGCGGTGCTGGTGCGGCTGCGGTCGGCGGACACCCTCACCCCGGCGACGTCCGCGGCGGCCCGCCTGCTGGAGCGGGCGGCGGAGGCGGCGGCAGGGGTGGCCGCCGGGCGGGTCGGGCTGGCCGGGCTCGGGGCGGCCTGGGAGGAGGCGTCGGCGTCGGCGCGGGCCGCGCTGGCGGAGCCGCGCCTCGGACCGGTCGCGCGGTGGGAGTCAGTCGGCCCCTACCGTCTGCTGACCTCGCTGCCGCCCGAAGCCGCCCGGGACCCCTCCGTGCTGCCCCTGTCTGCGCCCGCCCACCGGGAACTGGCCCGCACCGCCGAGGTGTATCTCGACTGCGCGGGCCAGGCCGGCCGCGCGGCCGCGGAGTTGGGCATCCACCGGCAGACCCTGTACTACCGGCTGTCACGGGTGGAGCAGCTGACGGGCCTCGACCTGGACGACGGCGAGGACCGGCTGCTGCTGCACATGACGCTGAAGGCGGCCCGGCTGCCCTGATCCGGCCCCCTGGACGGATCAGTCGCGCGCCGCGCCCGCGATCACCCTCCGCAGCCCCTCGGTGAGCTGCGCCGCGTCGGTCGCCGAGGGCGGGTCGAAGAGCCACTGGACCATGAGCCCGTTCAGGAGGGTCTGGTAGAAGCGGCCCTCCGAGTCGACGGTCTCCTTGTCGAGCTCGTCCTCGGGAACGCCGGTGAACAGGGGCACGATCCCCGCGCGGCCCTGCTCCTGCGCCACGGCCAGCAGGGAGCGCACCTCCTGCAACCGGTCCGCGTAGAGGATGACTTCGAGGGTCAGCATCCACACCGCCCGGGCCTCGGGCAGCGAACGGATGACGTTGGCCCAGACCTCCTGGAAGCGGTCGAGCGAGCGTGGGGCCGACGGGCTTTCGCCGCCCGCTCCCCAGCCGGGGTCGAAGGTGTCGCCGATGCCCTCGATCAGCGAGACGTAGGCCTGCACCAGCAGGGCGTCCTTCGACCCGTAGTGGTAGCCGATCGACGCGAGGTTGGTCCCCGACTCCTTGACGATGTCGCGCGCCGTCGTGCGCACGAACCCCTTCTCCAGCAGACAGCGCCTGGCGCCTTCGAGCAGATCCTCACGGTGTCCCATGCCCGCCACCCTACTCCCGATCCATACAGACGTCCCATACGCATGACTTACACATTCGTTCTAGACAACCGTTTAATACGCTCGTACAGTCATCGGCATGACGAACCCGACGAGCACCGCCACACCCCCGGCCGCCCGCGCCGGCCGCCGCGAATGGACCGCCCTCGGCGTGCTGATGCTCCCGCTGCTGCTGGTCTCCATGGACGTCTCCGTCCTCTACTTCGCCATCCCCGCGATCAACGCGGACCTCGAGCCCAGCAGCACGCAACAGCTGTGGATCTTCGACGTGTACGCGTTCGTCCTGGCGGGCCTGCTGATGACGATGGGTGCGATCGGCGACCGCGTCGGCCGCCGCAGGCTGCTGCTGATCGGCGCGGCCGCCTTCGGCGCCGCCTCGCTGACCGCGGCCTACGCCGACAGCGCCGGGACCCTGATCGCCGCCCGCGCGGTCCTCGGCATCGGCGGCGCGACGCTGATGCCCTCGACGATGGCCCTGATCCGCACGATGTTCACCGACCCCGGCCAGCGCGCGAAGGCGATCGGCCTGTGGTCCGGCGTCATGACGGGCGGCATCGCACTCGGCTCGGTGATGAGCGGTGTCCTGGTCGAGTACTTCTGGTGGGGCTCGGTCTTCCTGGTGAACCTGCCCGCGATGGCCCTGCTGCTGGTCCTCGGCCCGATCCTGCTGCCCGAGTCGCGCGACCCCGCCCCGGGCCGCTTCGACCGGCTGAGCGTCCCGCTGTCCCTGGCCGCCGTGCTCCCCGTGGTCTACGGCCTGAAGGAGATCGCCTCCGAGGGATGGCACACCCCGTACGTCGTCTCCATCACCGTGGGCCTGCTCTTCGCCGCCCTGTTCGTCCACCGCCAGCGCACGGCCGACGACCCGATGATCTCCCCCGCCCTGTTCCGCCGGCCCGGCTTCGCCCCCGCGGTCGTGCTGAACCTCGTCTCCTCGTTCGGGATGCTGGGCTCGGCGTTCTTCACCACGCAGTACCTGCAGTCGGTCCTCGGCAAGAGCGCGCTGGAGGCGGCGCTGTGGGCACTGCTGCCCTCGGTCCCGATCGGCATGGCGGCCCCGCTGGCCACCTCCCTGGTCCAGAAGGGCGTCGACCGGGCCCACGTCGTGACGGCGGGCTTCGCGATCGGCGCGGCCGGCTACGGCCTGCTCGCCCTCGCCGGCACCGACTCCATGTGGCTCGTCCTGACCGCCTGCGGGATCCTCGCCTCCGGGATCGTCATGGTCATCTCCCAGATGACGGACCTGGCGATGGGCACGGCCCCGGCCGAGCGCGCCGGTTCCGCGTCGTCCCTGCTGGAGACGGGCGCCGAGTTCGGCGGCGCGCTGGGCATGGCGGTCCTGGGCTCCATCGGCACCGCGATCTACCGCCACGACATGCCGTCCTCGGCCCCGGCGGAGGCCCGCGAGACCCTCGGCGGGGCCCTCGCGACCGCCGCTCACCTGCCCGGGCGCACGGGAGACGCCCTGGCCGCCGTGGCCCGCGAGGCCTTCACCCACGGGATGCAGGGGGCGGCGATCACGGGAGCGGTGGTCCTCGCGGGGTCCGCGGTGGCGGCGACGGCGACACTGCGACGGAGCCGCGTCGGCGACGCCGGGTGACGTGACGGACGAAAACGCCGGACGGGCTGAGAACCTCAGCCCGTCCGGCGTGCGTCTTCGAGCCGCCTCGGGTTGCTTCAGCCCGTCCGGGGGTGCCCCTTCGGGGGAGTTTGAGGACGAGGCCCCTTCAGGGCCGAAGCGGGGGCCCGGGGGCGGCAGCCCCCGGACCGTGCGGCGAACCTCAGACGAGGTTCACGGCACGAGCAGACGTCGCGCCGATCTCCTCCGCGACCTCCGCCAGCACCGCGGGCGGCACCGTGTCGTCGACGGTCAGGACGGCCAGCGCCTCGCCGCCGGCGACCGCGCGGGCGACCTGCATGCCGGCGATGTTGATCCCGGCCTCGCCGAAGACCCGGCCGACGGTGCCGACGACGCCCGGACGGTCCTCGTACTTGAGGACGACCATGTGGTCGGCGAGCGCGAGGTCGACGTCGTACTCGCCGACCGCGACGATCTTCTGCAGGTGCTTCGGACCGGCCAGCGTGCCGGAGACCGACACCTCCTCGCCGTCCGAGAGGGTGCCGCGCACGGTCACGACGTTACGGTGGTCGGCCGACTCCGAGCTGGTCGTCAGCCGCACCTCGACACCGCGCTCCTGCGCGAACAGCGGAGCGTTGACGTACGACACCGTCTCGTCGACGACGTCCTCGAAGACGCCCTTGAGGGCGCTGAGCTCCAGCACCTTCACGTCGTGCTGGGTGATCTCGCCGTAGACCTCGACGTCGAGGCGGACCGCGACCTCGCCGGCCAGCGCGGTGAAGATGCGGCCGAGGCGCTCGGCGAGCGGCAGACCGGGCTTGACGTCCTCGGCGATGACACCGCCCTGGACGTTCACCGCGTCCGGGACGAGCTCACCGGCGAGGGCGAGGCGCACCGAGCGGGCGACGGCGATGCCGGCCTTCTCCTGCGCCTCGTCGGTGGACGCGCCGAGGTGCGGGGTGGCCACGACCTGGTCGAACTCGA
>NZ_BMTL01000020.1 GCF_014649655.1 Streptomyces humidus
GAGCAGTGCGAGCCCAAGCTCGCGGGCTTCTGCGAGCAGGCCGGCTTCCCGGCCACCGCGAGCGAGTTCACCGTTCGGCTGCGCGAGCGGCTCACCATGATCGCTGAGACCGTGGACGCCGGGTATCCGGACAACAAGGACCTCACCATCGACCCGGTCACCGGCGTCCCCTCCCTTGCCCTACGCAGAGCAGGCGAGCGCACTGCCTCCGCGGAGAAGCTGGAGGAAGCTCTCTCCGAGCGGCTTCCCGCCCGCAGCGTGCTGGAACATCTGGCGCGGGCGGCGCACTGGACGGACTGGTGGCAACGGCCCGGCCCGCGCTCGGGCAGCGCGCCGAAGCTGAAGGAGCCCCTGCCGCGCTACGTGACCACCGCGTTCGTCTACGGTTCCGGGCTCGGCCCTGCCCAGGCGGTGCGCCACATGCGGGGCAGCGTGGCCGCGCACGAGCTCGGCGCGATCGCGAAGCGCCACTTCAGCATCCCGGTTCTCAACCGGTGCGGGGCCGACGTCGTCAACGCCCACGCCGGCCTGGACCTGACCGCGGCGTGGGGGGATGGGTCGGTGGCGGCGGTGGACGGCACCATGATGGACACCGTCATCGACAACCTCCTCGCCGAGACCTCGATCCGCTACGGCGGCTACGGCGGGATCGCCCACCACTTGGTCTCCGACACCTACGTTGCGCTCTTCTCCCGGTTCATCCCATGTGGGGTGTGGGAGGCCGTCTACCTCATCGACTCGCTCCTTGCGAACGAGTCGGAGGTCAGGCCGGACACCGTACATGCCGACACCCAGGGCCAGTCCTTCCCGGTCTTCGGGCTCGCCCACCTGCTCGGCATCGACCTGCTGCCGCGGATCCGGAACTTCCAGGACCTCACCTTCCACCGCCCCGATACCCAGGTGCGCTACCGGCATGTCGACGCGCTGTTCTCCGCTGATCCGCGTACCTGCATCGACTGGCAGCTCATCGAGAGCGGCTGGAAGGACCTCATGCAGGTCGGCCTGTCCGTACGGGAAGGCACCGTGTCCTCCGTCACCCTCCTGCGGCGCCTGAACAACCACTCCCGCAAGAACCAGATCTACCGGGTCTTTCGCGAGGTCGGTCGCGCCGTCCGGACGATCGTCCTGCTCCGCTACCTGTCGGACCCGCAGCTGCGGGAGCAGATCACCAGGGCGACGAACAAGGCCGAGGCGTACAACGGGTACACGAAGTGGCTGCACTTCGGCGGGGACGGCTACCTGCGCTCCCGCGATCCCGAACTTCAGGAGAAGGCCGTCAAGTTCCTCGACCTGATGGCCAACAGCATCATCTTCTCGACCACCGTCGACATGACCGAAACACTGCGCCAGATGGCCGCCCAAGGCCGGGAGGTGAACCCCGACGACATCGCCGCGCTCAGTCCGCACCGCAGGGACAACGTGCTGCGCTTCGGCGACTACGACACCGCCACCCTTCACATCCCGCCCGGCCCGTACGACAGCGCGCTTCACCTTCCTCAGGATGGCCTCTGACAGTGCTCCTCAGCGCCATGGGAGTCGGTGAAGAACGCGCAGGTAGCACGAGTGCGACGCTCACGGCGGATCGGCTGTGACCGGGCGCTGAGCAGGACAGGAGGCCAGTACTGGCGAGCTCGCGTATTCAACTGTCGCCAATGTGCCCACCGGGTAAGGGCGAGCATCACTCTCTGTAGCTAGCGTGGTGACCTTGCAGCAGGTGCCGCTTGAGGTATCCGGTGCTGACGGGCCCCTATGGAACAGGGCGGGATGCCAGGTGGCGTTGAAGGTCGATGTGGCGGAACTGGCAAACCGGGGGCCGACCCGGCGCAGGGATGCCGTGGTCTCGTGGAAGACGGCGGTCAGGTGGGCCATGTCCTGATCGGAGCAGGAGCCGTTGAGGCGGGCCTTTCAGGCTGCTTGGGGGCGCAGGCGTGCGGCACTGCGTCCCAGTCGGATAGCTCCGGCCAGCGGGATCACCATGGCGATCAGGAAACTGCCGAAGAGTTCCTCGGGACCGAGGCCGCCGGCGAGAACGAACAGTGCGGCAGCCGCGGGGATCACCAGTAGGGGTGAGAGGGCGCAGAGGATGCCCAGGTGCTTGTCCCGCCTGGTCCATGCTGTAGAGCGCCAGATCCGCACGGCGGCAAGGACGGCCACTACGAGGCCGATGCCGAGGACCTCGAAGAACGGGGCAGCCAAAACCATCATGCCCAGGGTCAGAGTGGTGCGCGCGCTGCTCTGCGGCTGCAGCGGGGTGACGCCGGGCTCTTCGGCGATCGCGGCGGCGGCAATCTCCCGGGGGGTGCCGAGCTGGTCCAGAGCCTGCTGGACCGCCGCGTCATCGGCACCCTGCGGCAGCACAGACTCGATGTGCTCGCGCAGGTCCGCCAACAGGTCACGGCGCCGGTCGTCGGACAGCACTGCTGCCTCCCGGTCGACCGAGGCCAGGTAAGCGCGAACCAGCGGGTGGGTCAGGGCGTCGCTCATGATTCAGCTCCAGAAACGAGGAAACGGTCAACAGCATCACGGAAACCGGGCCAGTGCCCGGAGAACTCCGCCAGGGCCTGTCGGCCCTGGTCGGTCAGTTCGTAGTACTTGCGGGACGGACCGCTGGCCGACTCCACCAGGTACGTGTCCGCCAGGCCACTTCTGCGCAGACGAGACAGCAGCGGATACAACGTCCCCTGGCTGGTCGCCATGACCGGCGTATCCGCAAGAGCCTCCAGCAGCTCCACCCCATAGCGTGGCCTGTCAGACAGCAACGCCAGGACGCAGTACTCCAGCACGCCCTTGCGTAGCTGGCTCACACCGCGGGCCTCCGCTTGATCTCTTGCTTTGCCAGCTACCATGCAATGCATACTACATGAGCGTGTCGACCCCGGCCAGAACTGGCGACCTCGCGTAATCCGGCCTCGGTCAACTGGCGGACCTCTCGTAACCAAGAGTCGCGCATTCCCTGACCGACGAAGGCTTGATCTCACCGTGCGTGATCGCCGGGGCATAGTGCCGCCAGGTCCCTCCACTCTCGGCAGCGAGTTGGGCGGTGGTGTCGTTGTGGTAGCCGAGCATGCGGGCGATCACGGGTGCAGGTGCCTGGAGGACGAGGTGACGGATGGCCGGGGTGCGTCCCCGCTGGGTGGGGAAGCCCAGGCGACGGAACCGGAGTTCGAGGGTGTCCGAAGTCATGGGCTGCCCGGCCCGGCGGCCGAGGAGCAGCCAGCGGGTGTTCGGGCGCTGGCCGAGGCAGGCCAGCAGCAGCGAGGCGAAGGGCTCGGGGACAGGTGAGGGCGGGTCACTGAGGCAGACGAGGACCTCGCCCTCTTCCTGGAGGACATCGTCGGTGGTGAGCCGGGTGATCCGAGTGAGCGGCTGCGCGCGGCCCATAACTACCCACGGTGACAGACCATGAGTATCTGATCCTCGTCGCCCTGCGAAAACAGTTCCTTGGGCGGTTGGTGGAGATGTGCGCGAAGCGCGCCGGGCCATGGCCCGGCGCGCTTCGCGCACATCTCCACCAACCGCCTCAGAGGTCGTTGGCGGGCCAGTCCAGCAGCCGCGCGCCGATGACCGCGGTCTGCAGCATGTAGCGGTGGGCGGGATCCGCGGGGTCGGCGCCGGTGAGCTTGTGGATGCGTTCCAGGCGGTAGGTCAGGGCGCGCACGCTGAGGGAGAGGCGGCGGGCGGCCCCGGCGGCGACGCAGCCGGAGTCGAAGTACGCGGTGAGGGTGTCCAGGAGGGGCTGGGCGCCCCCGCGGGCCGTGGTGAGCGGGCCCAGAGTGCCGGCGACGAGGTCGGCCATGGCTTGCCGGTCGCGGGTGAGGACGGGGTAGACGAGCAGGTCGGCGGCGTGCAGGACGGGGTCGTCGAGGGCGAGGCGCTCGGCGAGTTCGAGGGTGTTGAGAGCCTCTTCGTAGGAGTGGACGACTCCTCCGGGGCCGGGCCGGGGGCGGCCGACGGCGACCCGGCCGCCGTCGGTGGCGGCGTGCGCCTGCTTGGCGAAGTAGGCGAGGACCTCGTCCTGGTGGCCGGGGGCGATGCACAGCAGCCGGCCGTCCTTGGTGGTGAGCAGGACCCTGCGGTCGCCGAAACGGGAGATGACTTCCCGTTCCACCTGCCGGGGCACCGGGTCGCCCTCGTCGTAGGCGGCGGGGCCCTGTGCGACGGCGACGGCGTGCGCGTGGGACAGGCGCAGACCGAAGCGTTCGGCGCGTTCGGCGAGTCGGCCGAGGTCGCTGCGGCCGTAGAGGAGGTCGTCGATGAACTCCCGGCGAGCGGCCTCTTCCTGGCGCACGGCGAGGAGTTGGGCGCGCTCGTACCCCTCGGCGAACGCGTCGACGACCTGTTGCACGGCGGCGAGCGCGCCGTCGGCGGAGCCGGGCGAACCGGGCCAGGCCGAGCGGGCGGCGGTCAGATGCTCGCTGACGAGGGCCCGCAGCCCGTGGCCGGCCTCGGCGGCCCGCTCACCCAGGGCGCGGCGGGAGGCGAGCTCGTCCCGGGTGAGGCGTCGCCCGGTGGCCGACACCTGGGTCAGGATCTCGGCATAACCGTCCAGATACCGCTCGGGACGCTCCCGGTCTGTCATGTGGCCCCCCGGACGCTTGACGCGCCGGTGACGTCTTCTGGCGGCCACCGGCATGCAGACCCTAATGAACACTGCCGGAAACCGGCGATGCGCGGCCGGGATCGGACCGTGCAGCATGGCTCACGGGGGAGCACGGGGGAGCACGGGGGAGTACGGGGGTGGATTCGGTGCCGGGCACCGGCAGATGCCCGGCACCGAGGCCCGGAACAACCGTGCTTGCGCCGCCGGAGACGACCCGGGACGTGGCGCGGGTGGAGCGGAGCGGGTCCACCGCCGAGGGCGCCGTTCGGCGGACGCCCTCGCCGTGTCGACTGCTCCTGCCGGTACGGCCGTTGCGACCGGTGCCGCCCGCGGCGTAAGGATTCCGTCATCACCTGTGGGGTGCGGAACGGCCGCTCGTCTCCGTTGAATGGGAGGACAAGCGGAACTCCCAGGAGACGAGGCAGGGGTGGGGCGCGTGCGGAAGACACTGACCAGGCCGGCGGTCATCGCGGTGCTGGTGGTGGCGATCGGCGGTATGGGCTTCGGGCTGTACTGGTTCCAGCCGTGGAAGCTGTGGCAGGACGAGACCGTCGACGAGGCCCTGCCGGGGGTGGTGGAGGCTTCCGTTCCCGCTGCTGCGGCGCGCCCCTCCGAGCCCTCCGAGCCCGCCTCCGGGCCCGCCAAGCCCTCCGACCCCGCCGAACAGCCCGCGGTCGCCGCACCGCAGACACTGGCGGGTGGTGAGCTGATCAGCCACGAGCACGCGACCTCGGGCACGGTGAAGCTCGTACGGCTGGCCGACGGTTCTCACGTCCTGCGGCTCGAGAGCCTGGACACCAGCAACGGACCGGACCTGCGTGTCTGGCTGACCGACGCACATGTGACGAAGGGGAAGGCCGGCTGGCGCGTCTTCGACGACGGCAAGCACGTCAGCCTGGGCAGACTCAAGGGGAACAAGGGAAGCCAGAACTACCTCCTGCCCAAGGACGTGGATCCGTCGAGCTACAACAGCGTGAGCATCTGGTGCGACCGATTCGACGTCTCGTTCGGCGCCGCGGAACTCACCCGCGTCTGACAGCGGTGCGGCCGTTTCCCGCCGGGTCGGCGAGTGGCCGGTCGCCGGGCGTACGCCACCGCCCACCGTCGGCCCCACGCCGTCAGGTGGTGTGCCGAGCCGCTCGTCCTGCCGTCGGCCGTCGGCCGACGGGGTCGGGACCGTCCGATCCCGCTCGCGGGAACACGTCCGCCACGGCCTCCTCGTGCCGCGCCGCCGTCCGTCCGCGAGACGCCCGGGCGGTTTACGGCCGCCCGGGCTCAGGTCACCCTCCGCGTTGCGTTCAGCCGGTGATCTCGATCTTGCCGTTCGCCTCCGCGGACGCCGAGGACGCCGTGGCCTCAGGCCGCGCACCGCCGTTGCGCGAGGTGATGCCCTTCAGCAGTTCGGCGAGGTCGACTCCGGTGGTGGAGCTGAGGAGTTCGACGCCCTGGGCGACATTGTCGGCGACCGTGCGGGAGAGCTGCGAGGCGCCGTCGGTGGAGATGACGGTCATCTTGTCGATGGCGCCGAGCGGCTCGGACGCCTTGGCGACCACCTGGGGGAGGACCTCGACGAGCATCTGAAGGACGGCCGCGTCGCCGTACCGGTCGAACGCGTCGGCCTTCTTGCGCATCGCCTCCGCCTCGGCGGCGCCCTTCGCGCCGATCGCGGCGGCCTCGGCCTCGCCCTCGATACGGACGGCGTCGGCGAGCGCGGCGCGGTGCGCCTTCTCGCCCTCACCGGTGAGCCGGGACCGCTGGGCGTCCGCCTCGGCCTGCTTGACCAGGGCGATACGGCGGGCCTCGGCCTCCTGCTCGGCCTGGTAGCGGGCGGCGTCGGCGGGCTTGCGGACCTTGGTGTCCAGTTCGCGGTCGGTCAGCGCGGCCTGCCGTTCGGCGACCTTCTCCTGTTCGGCGAGCACCTCCTGGCGCCGGGCGGCCTCGGCGAGCGGGCCGGCCGCAGCTGCTCGGGCCGCCGCCTCGTCGGTCTCGGCCTTGATCTCGGCCTGCTTCAGCGCGAAGGTGCGCTGGGCTATCGCGATCTCCTCCTCGGCCTTCAGCCGGGCCTGCTCGGCCGCCCGGCGGGCGACGGCCTCGGCGATGTCGGCCTCCTGCCTGGCGCGGGCGGCCTCGGGCCGGCCGAGGTCCTCGAGGTAGGAGCCCTCGGTGGTGATGTCCTGGATCTGGAAGGCGTCGAGCACCAGGCCCTGCCCGGACAGACTCGCCTCCGCCTCCTCGGCGACCTGGCCGGCGAAGGCCGCGCGGTCGCGGATGATGTCCTCCACCGACATCCGGCCGACGATGGCGCGCAGGGCGCCGGAGAGCACCTCCTGGGTGAAGCCGACGATGCCGTCCTGCTGCATCAGGAAACGCTGGGCGGCGGCCCGTATCGAGTCCTCGGTCCCGCCGACCTTGACGATCGCGACACCCTCCAGATGGGCCTTCACCCCGCGCAGGGTGACCGCGCCGCGCACCGCGACGGGGATGTGCCGCGAGGACAGGTCGAGGGTGAACTTCTGCTGCACGAACGGCACGACGAACACGCCGCCGCCGACCACGACCTTCTGCCCGCTGTTGTCGGTGAAGACCCGTCCGGTCTCGGGATCGGTGGACTGCTTGCCGCGCCGGCCGGTGACGATGAACGCCTCACTCGGCCCGGCCACCTTGTAACGGGTGACGACGACCAGAGCGAGCAGCACGAGGAGTACGACGACTCCCACCGCGGCGAAGACGACTGGACTCATGGAGATTCCCCTCAGCCCTCCCGGGGGACGGCGGATCGAGACGGGTTCTGGTGATCGGAAGATGGTGCGGAAACAGGCACGACGCGGGGCGGCGCGATGAAGCGGGCCACGGGCGCGGAGGTCAGCGCTCCACGGGACGTACGGACACCGCTGTCGGGGACAGCGCCGCCTCCACCCAGACCTCGGCCCCCCGGCCGACCGCCGCCGGACTCTTCGCGGAGAGCTTCACCGGCTGCCCGGCCAGCCGGACCAGCACCTCCCCGTAGCCGTCGGCCGGAATCGCCGTGACCACGGATGCCGAGGCGCCGATCAGATCGGAGTGCCGCGGAGCCGCACCGGAACGGTCCCGCAAGAGCACCCGGCCGAGACGGTAGGCGAGCCAGCCTGTGGCGAGCCCGGCCGGTGTGCCGATCGCGGTCGCGCCGGCCACGCCCACGTCCGTGGCTCCCATGGCGATCGCCCCGGAGAAACCGAGCATCGAGACGAAACCGGCGATGACGGGAAGGGAGAGCAGCCCGTCGAAGAGGCCGTCCAGCACGCCGACGCCGTCGAAGAGTCCTTCGAGGACGCCGTCGAGGGCGAGGGACAGCACCAGGAGCACGAGGCCCGCGATGCCGAGACCCAGCAACCAGCCCATCCGCCCCCACCGCCCGTCCATCGCGTCGTCATGCCGTCAGGTGCATGCTCACATGGTCCGGATGGCACTGACACTGCCGTTTCCCGGCAATCTTTACGCGTTCTTGATGCCGGACTCCACTCCCGGCGGCTCCTCGTGATGCGCAAGCCCGTCCCGGTGCCGTGGAGCTCCGGATCCGCCACGCCGACCGCCGGCCTCGGGGCGCATCACGCTCCGGGGGTCCGGGTCGGCTACCGTCTCGGACCCGCGACGGCGTAGGCCGTGGTGCCGACGACCGTGATGACCAGGGCTGTCCAGGTGCCCGCCGGCGTGCCGGGAGGCAGCAGCATCCACATCGCCACCCGCATCGGCGCGCTCGTCGGGGGCGGGGCGAAGAACACCGACGAGAGCCAGGCGAACGGCAGCGTCCATGCGTACTGGCCGCCCGAGAGCGCCGCGCCGAGGGCGACCAGTCCCATCAGGCCCGCGCTGTCGCGGACCACGAACGCGGTGGTGGCCATGGACACGCCCATGGTCTGCACCGTCAGCAGCGCCGCGGCGACGGCCGCCCCGGCGAGCAGCACGTGCGCCGCTCTGCGGGGCATCCAGCGGATCGCGGCCGTCCGGTCCAGGGCGAGGTCCTGCCCGCCGAGCCCGGTCGAGACCGCCATTGCCCCAGTGGTGAGGACGAGCACGGCCAGCCGCGGGTCACCGGGTCCCGCGCTCCCGTCCCGGGCGAGTGCCCACACCGCCACCGCGCCGATCAGCATCGCGGCGAGCGACGCGGGTATTTGACGCGAACGCGCGTACAACGTCAGCCATCTCACCGGGACGCACCGCCGGACAGCACGTCGAACGGGTCGCCCTCGCAGGAGAACGCGGCGGCGCGCATCGCGTTGATCCGCGAGAGCTGCTCGGCCCGTGGAAGCGCCTCGAGTTCCTTCCAGGCCGCGCGGGTGTCGGCCTCGAACCCGGCGGGCACACGTGCCGACGGGCCGCCGAGCCGCTTGAGGTCGCCGAGGACCCAGCCCAGCGCGACGGTCTGCGCGTAGTCGTCCGCCCCGAAGGCGCTCCAGCCGACGGGGGCGCACCCTGGCACCATGCCTTTGGCGATCAGGACCCGGGTCAGCTCCTCGCCCTTCGCGGTGGCGACGAGGTCGTCGTCGAAGTCGAAGAGCACGGCCTTGCGGGACCACCGCGGCGTGGAGCCGTCGGGCAGTACGGCGGTGTTCTCCCGGACCGACTCCGGCGCCTGATCACCGAGGGCTCCGCGCAGCAGGCGCAGCGCCTCCTTACCGGGACCCGCGAGGTCCGCGAGTCGAGCCTGCTGCGTCCTCGTCACGCACACCGGGCCGTCGCACACCAGCTCCGCGGCGGCCCTGTCGACGACGTACATCCGGCGCGTTTCGGCGGGGAGGACGAGCAGGGCGATCGTCGCACCCGCCAGGACGGGCGTCAGGGCGGTCAGCCGGGCGCGCGGGGTCGCGGCGACGAGCAGTGCGAAGCCGGTCGCGGCCATGCCGAGCAGCCAGATCGTCTGCCCGACGTGCACGGGGGCGGAGACCGTGACGAACGCCTCGCGCACGTCTTCCAGCGTCGGTGACAGCAGTGAGACCCGGTTCGGCTCCGTGCTCGGCAACCCGTCCGTCGTGCCCGTCTCCGTCCGGCCCAGCGTCATGTGCATGAGGGCTGTGAACACGAAGGCGACCATGGCCAGCGCGGGTGGGGTGAGCGGCGACGGCAGGGCCCTCGCGGCCCCCATGCCCAGCACGGCCCCCGCGACGAGGAAGAGCACCCCCACCAGCGAGATGGGCAGCCACCCGAGGTGCAGGTACTCGGTGTGGGCGAGCACCTGGACCCCGCCCACGAGGACGAGGAGCGCGAAGGCCGAGGCCAGCGTGATCGCCGCCGCGCCCGCCAGGGTGGCCGCGCGGTGCCGGGCGGGCCGCGGGGTGCTCGTCAGCAGCTCGGACATCTTCGAGCGGTGGTCGCGCAGTCCCTGCAGTGCCCCGAGCCCGATGGCGAGCGGCCAGAGGTAGAACAGCAGGGAGCGGGTCTTCATGGCCAGTGGTGTCCACTGGGCCGTCCACGCCGTGGTGCCGCTCCGCCAGGCGGCGTCCGGCATGTACAGGAACGTCAGCGCCAGTACCAGGACCAGGATGCCGGCCCACGGGGCGACCGAACGCCTCAACTCGATACGCAGAACGCGGCCGTTCACCAAGTCCCCCTTCCCTGCTCGGGGTTGAGCAGCAAGGCCGAGTAGCCGCGTTCCAGCGGGCTGTCACCCACGTGCTCCGGGCCGCCCGCCGAGGCCAGTTCGTCCGGAGGGCCCTTGAAGACCAGCCGCCCCTCGGCGAAGAGCACCACGTCGGTGCAGGCGGCGGCGACGTCCTCCACCAGATGGGTCGAGACGAGCACGCAGGTGTCCGTACCCAGCTCCTGCAGCAGCTCGCGGAAGCGCAGCCGCTGCGCCGGGTCCAGGCCGACCGTCGGCTCGTCGAGGAGCAGGATCGTGGGGTCGTTGACGATGGCCTGGGCGATACCGACCCTGCGCACCATGCCGCCCGACAGGGCCTTCATCCTCTCGTCGGCGCGGTCCGCCAGACCCACCCGCTCCACGGCGCGCTGCACCGCCGCGGGGATGCTCGCTTTGGGCACCTCCTTCAGCCACGCCATGTACTCGACGAACTCGCGCACCGTGAAGCGCTTGTAGTAGCCGAACTCCTGTGGCAGATAGCCGATCCGGCGGCGCACCGCACGGTGCTCGCCCATGCCGCCCACGGACTCGCCGAGCAGTTCGAGGCCACCCTCGGTGGGGCGCAGCACAGTGGCCAGGGCCCGGATGAGGGTGGTCTTGCCCGCCCCGTTGGGGCCGAGGAGTCCGTGGACGCCGATGCCCAGCGAGAGGTCGAGGCCGTCGACGGCCATCCGGTTCCTACCGACCCTGACCTTGAGCCCGGTGGCCTGGATCTCCCAGGCGTAGGCCCTCGGTGCGATGTCGGCCGCGCTCACGGCGGATGCCATGCGGTGTTCCTTTCCCGTGTTCTTCGAGAGGGTCATCGATGGGCTCCCAGCACGGCGTACGCGCCTCTGCGGGCGATCACGACACCGGTGCCGAGCGCGAGGACCAGCCCCCACACGGGCAGACCGCCCGTCTGCAGGGCGAAGGTCGTACGGCTGGTGGCCAGGGTCGGCGCCACGACCACACCGGCCCACACGGCGGCCAGCCCGAAGGCGGCACGGGTCACACCGACGACACCGCCGAGCGCCAGGGTCGTCGAGGTGAAGGCCAGACAGGGCAGCAACCACTGCACCACCATCACTCCCGTCGCCCAGCCGCCCACCAGCAGCGCGGGGACCACCACACCGAGCACGGACGCGGTGCGCCGCAGCACCAGATAGAGGCCGGCCCTGGGCACCGAGGCCGTCAGCTCGTACGCCGGGTCCAGACCGCGCGACCAGGACGCCGCGACGCCGAGCACGGGCAGGACCGGCGCGAGCAGCAGCACCCACGACACCTCGCCGGTGCCGGTGTAGGCCAGGTCCAGCAGCAGGGTCAGCAGCGTCACGCCCACGACCATGGCCAGCCACGGCACCATCGTGGGGGTCATCCACCTCGACAGCCGCGCCGACCAGCGCCGTCGGCGGGGCATCGTGGCGGTGACCGCGAGCCGGGGTTCGAGGCCGGACCACACGCTGTCGACGAGCCTCGCCACGGCGGGCACCCCCGCACCGACAGCGGCGGACAACTGCTCACGGCACACCCGGCACATCTCCAGATGAGCCTCCACGGCCCACACCTCGTCGGCGGAGAGGTCCGCGCCGCCGCGCGCGTATTCCTCGATGAGCCGCTTCGCCGCGTGTTCGGCACTCATGCCAGCGCCCTCCGCATCTCGATACGGGCCCGGCGGGCACGGGTCTTGACCGTGCCCTCGGGCAGCCCGAGCAGGACCGAGGTCTCCCGGACGGACAGTCCGTCGAGCACCATCGCCTGCAGTACTTGTCTCAGCTCCGGCGCGAGGCGCCGCAACGCGTCCCCGACATCACCGCCGACGGTCGCCGCGAGCGCCAACTCCTCGGCGGCGGGGGCCGCCTCGGGCGGGGCGGCGGCCGGCGGCGGCTCCGCGTGGTGAGCCCTGCGCCGGAACGCGTCGACCAGGCGGCGCGCCGCGATCGTCCACAGCCAGCCGATGGCCGTCCCCCCGACAGCGGCCCCGGCGAAGGCGCCTGCCGCGCGCCACACCGCCAGGTAGGTCTCCTGCATGACCTCCGCGACGATCTGCTCGTCCCCGCACCGGCGGCGCAGCCGCACCGCCATCCACGGCGACGTACGCCGGTACAGCTCCTCGAACGCTGCGCGGTCGCCTTTCGCCACGAGCCGGACGAGACGCTCCTCGTCCACCTCGTGCAGCGCTGCTCTGACTGATCTCACACCTGCTAGACGCCCGCCCCCGGCGACGGGTTTTCCCGTCGCCGTGATCCACGTCACACGTGGAGATCGGTCAGGAGGGACGGGGGTTCGGCACCCTCGGGGGCTGGACTGTCCCGCCCGCCGACATGGGCGAGGAGGCTGAGCGCCACCGCGGCGGGGGGCCCGGGGGCGGCCGTGGCGATCACCATGGCCGGTCCGTCGCCCTGCGGACTCCGGAGCGTCTGCCGGGTGACGGTCAGGGTCCCGACGAGGGGGACGGCACATCGCGCGCCCGGCAGCCGCGCCTTGCCACAGGTCGGCGCAGATGCCGTAAGGGTTACGTCAATGGTGTACGGCCCGCCGTAAGGGACCCGTCAACGACGCTCGAATCCGGCCAGAGGCGGGGTTTCCTCTAAACGTCCGACCCGCTCGATCCGCTTACGGATTCCGAACCTCCGCTAGGAGCTCGCGATGGCCGATGTGGCCTTCGTCGTCACCACACTCGCGGTCTTCGCACTGGTGGCCCTCGTCGCCAGGGGGGTGACGAAGCTGTGACCGCCGAGAACGTCGTCGGCCTGGTCGTGGCCGTCGCCCTGCTGGGCTATCTCGTCCTCGCCCTGATCTTCCCGGAGAGGTTCTGAGAACTGACATGGGTCCCGTACTTGCCGGCTTCCTCCAACTGCTCGCCCTGATCGGCGCGCTGGCGCTCGCCTACGTCCCCCTCGGCAACTACATGGCCAAGGTCTTCTCCGCCGACAAGCACTGGCGGGTGGAGATGTGGGTCTACCGTGGTATCGGCGCCGATCCGGATGCGAAGATGCGCTGGCCGGCGTATCTGCGCGGGGTGCTCGCCTTCTCCGCGGTCGGTGTCCTCTTCCTGTACCTGCTGCAGCGGATCCAGGGCGTCCTGCCCGGTTCGTTCGGCTTCTCCTCGATCGAGCCGGCGCAGGCGTTCAACACCGCCGCGTCGTTCGTGACGAACACGAACTGGCAGTCGTACTACGGCGAGCAGGCCATGGGCCACATCGTGCAGACCGCCGGTCTGGCCGTGCAGAACTTCGTCTCGGCCGCCGTGGGCATCGCAGTGGCGGTGGCCCTTGTACGGGGCTTCGCGCGCTCGCGCACCGGTGAGCTGGGCAACTTCTGGGCCGACCTGGTACGCGGCACGATCCGGATTCTGCTGCCGGGCGCCGCGATCGCGGCGATCGTGCTGGTGGCGTGCGGTGCGATCCAGAACTTCTCCGGCATCCACGAGGTCGGCCAGTTCATGGGCGGCTCGCAGCAGTGGAACGGCGGGGCCGTGGCCTCCCAGGAGGCCATCAAGGAGTTCGGCACGAACGGCGGCGGCTACTTCAACGCCAACAGCGCCCACCCCTTCGAGAACCCCACCCCCTTCACGAATCTCTTCGAGATCTTCCTGCTGTTGGTGATCCCGTTCGCGCTGACCCGCACTTTCGGGGTGATGGTCGGCAGCGTGAAGCAGGGCTACGCGATCCTCGCCGCGATGTGCACGATCTGGCTGGGTTTCGTCGTCCTGATGATGTGGACCGAGTTCGCCCACCACGGTCCGGCACTGCAAGCCGCGGGAGGGGCGATGGAGGGCAAGGAGGTCCGCTTCGGCGTCGGCTCGTCGTCGATCTTCGCGGTATCGACCACGCTCACCTCGACCGGTGCGGTGGACTCCTTCCACTCCTCGTTCACCGGCCTCGGCGGCGGCATCACCATGCTCGGCATGATGCTGGGCGAGATCGCGCCCGGCGGTACCGGTTCCGGTCTCTACGGCATGCTGATCATGGCTGTGATCGCGGTGTTCATCGCCGGACTGATGGTCGGCCGTACGCCCGAGTACCTGGGCAAGAAGATCGGCTCCCGTGAGATGAAGCTGGCCGCGATCTACATCCTGATCACCCCTGCCCTGGTCCTGGTGTTCACCGCGATCTCGATGGCCCTGCCGACACCACCGCACTCGATGCTCAACTCCGGGGCGCACGGGTTCTCCGAGGTGCTGTACGCCTTCACGTCCGCCGCGAACAACAACGGTTCGGCCTTCGCCGGCCTGAACGCGAACACGGACTGGTTCAACACCATGACCGGATCGGCCATGCTCCTCGGCCGGTTCCTGCCGATGGTGTTCGTGCTGGCGCTGGCCGGTTCGCTCGCCGAGCAGAAGCCGGTGCCGGTGACCGCGGGCACCTTGCGCACCGACAAGCCGCTGTACGCGGGGCTGCTGGTCGGCACGATCGTCGTCATCACCGGTCTGACGTACTTCCCGGCCCTGGCGCTGGGCCCGTTGGCCGAGGGGCTGGCGTGATGACCGCTCGTAGAGAGAAGCAAGAGGACTCGATGTTCACAGCCACTGCGACCCGGGCGCCGCACAGCGACGTCCCCACCGGGCACAAGCCCGCCGAAGGACGCGTCGGCGCGGGCCTCTTCGATCCGAAACAGCTGGTCAGGTCGCTGCCGGATGCCTTCCGGAAGCTCGACCCGCGGGTGATGGTCAAGTCGCCCGTCATGTTCGTGGTGTGGATCGGCTCCGTCCTGACCACCGTCTTCTCCTTCAAGGACCCGGGCGACTGGTTCGGCTGGGCCATCAGTGCCTGGCTCTGGCTGACCGTCGTCTTCGCCAACCTGGCGGAGGCGGTCGCCGAGGGCCGGGGCAAGGCGCAGGCAGACACCCTGCGCAAGGCCAAGACCGACACGGTGGCCCGTCGGCTGGTGGGCGGCGCCGAGGAACAGGTGCCCGGCACCGACCTCAGGATCGGCGACCTCGTGGTCTGCGAGGCCGGCGACATCATCCCCGGCGACGGTGACGTCGTCGAGGGCGTCGCCTCGGTCGACGAGTCGGCGATCACCGGTGAGTCGGCTCCGGTCATCCGCGAGTCCGGCGGCGACCGCAGCGCCGTGACCGGTGGCACGAAAGTGCTGTCCGACCGCATCGTCATCAAGATCACGACGAAGCCGGGCGAGACCTTCATCGACCGGATGATCAACCTGGTCGAGGGCGCGGCCCGGCAGAAGACGCCCAACGAGATCGCGCTGAACATCCTGCTGGCGTCTCTGACGATCGTCTTCCTGCTGGCCGTCGTCACGCTGCCGCCGTTCGCCGACTATGCGGGCACGCACCTGACGATGGTCGTGCTGGTGGCGCTACTGGTGTGCCTGATCCCGACCACGATCGGCGCCCTGCTCTCCGCGATCGGCATCGCGGGCATGGACCGCCTGGTCCAGCGCAACGTCCTGGCCATGTCCGGCCGCGCGGTCGAGGCCGCCGGCGACGTCTCCACCCTGCTGCTCGACAAGACCGGCACCATCACTCTCGGCAACCGCCGGGCGGCCGAGTTCGTGGCGGTGAGCGGCACGACGGAAGCCGAGGTGGCGGATGCCGCCCAGTTGTCGTCGCTGGCCGACGAGACACCGGAGGGCCGTTCCATCGTCGTCCTGGCGAAGGAGAAGTACGGGCTGCGCGAGCGGCACCAGGGCGAGCTCGTCGGTGCCGCATGGATCGCCTTCACCGCCCAGACCCGTATGTCGGGCGTGGACGCCGACGGGCGCAGCATCCGCAAGGGGGCGGCCGGCTCGGTCGTCGCCTGGGTCGAGGAGCAGGGCGGCACCGTCGCCGAGGACGCCGGCGCCGTCGTCGACCGCATCTCGGAAGCGGGCGGTACCCCACTGCTCGTCGCGGTCCACGACGACAGGGGCGCTCGCGTGCTGGGCGTCATCCACCTCAAGGACGTCGTCAAGGACGGCATGCGGGAGCGGTTCGACGAGCTGCGCCGCATGGGCATCAAGACCGTCATGATCACGGGCGACAACCCGCTGACGGCCAAGGCCATCGCGGAGGAGGCGGGCGTCGACGACTTCCTCGCGGAGGCCACGCCCGAGGACAAGATGGCGCTGATCAAGCGGGAGCAGGCGGGCGGCAAGCTGGTCGCGATGACCGGTGACGGCACGAACGACGCGCCGGCCCTCGCGCAGGCGGACGTCGGCGTGGCGATGAACACGGGCACGTCGGCCGCCAAGGAGGCCGGCAACATGGTCGACCTCGACTCCAACCCGACCAAGCTGATCGAGATCGTCGAGATCGGGAAGCAGCTGCTGATCACCCGGGGCGCGCTGACGACGTTCTCCATCGCCAATGACGTGGCGAAGTACTTCGCGATCATCCCGGCGCTGTTCGCGGCCGTCTACCCGGGCCTGAACTCGCTCAACATCATGGGCCTCGAATCGCCCGACTCCGCGATCCTCTCGGCCGTCATCTTCAACGCGCTGATCATCATCGCGCTGGTGCCGCTGTCCCTGAAGGGCGTGCGGTACCGGCCGGTGAGCGCGGACAAGATGCTGCGGCGCAACCTGACGATCTACGGCATCGGCGGGCTGATCGCCCCGTTCATCGGCATCAAGATCATCGACATGCTCATCTCCCTCATTCCCGGGCTGTGACTTTTCAAAGGCGTGCTGATCACCATGAACAACTCCGTCATGAACACGACCCGGCTGCTGTGGGCGGGCCTGCGCGCCCTGCTCGTGCTGACCCTGGTGACCGGCGTCATCTACCCGCTGGTGATCACCGGCATCGCTCAGGGGCTGTTCCACGACAAGGCGAACGGCTCGGAGATCAAGTCGGACGGCAAGGTCGTCGGCTCCTCGCTCATCGGGCAGTCGTACAACCTGCCGCTGAAGAAGGGCCAGGAGACCCCCGAGCCCGACCTGAAGTGGTTCCAGGGCCGCCCGGCCAACGGCCTCGGCAGCAACAGCGTGAACACCCGGTACAAGTTGCTGCTGTCCGGCGCCACCAACCTCTCCGCCGACAGCAAGGACCTCATCCAGCAGGTGAAGGACGCCAAGGCCGCCGTCATCAAGGACAACTCGGTGCCCGGCTGGACGGTCAGGCCGTCCGAGGTCCCGGCCGACGCGGTGACCTCCTCGGGCTCCGGCCTGGACCCGAACATCTCCCCGGCGTACGCGGAGATCCAGGCCCACCGGGTTGCCACCGAGAACGGCCTGCCCGTTGCCCGGGTGGAGAAGCTGGTCAAGGACCACACCCAGGGCCGCACGCTCGGCTTCATGGGCGAGCCCCGGGTGAACGTGCTGGAGCTCAACATCGCGCTCAAGGACCTCGTGGCGAACAGGAGCTGAGGGCGTCATCCGGCGATCCGCACGGGAGCCGGCGACCGGTGAGGGATCTCGGCTCCGCCGACTCCCGCCGCCATGAGGCCGGTTGTGCCGTTCCCGGTCTTCACGTCCGCCCGTACTGCACGAAAGGCGAATGCACGAGGACGCGCCGCTCTGATCACCGAGCCCGGCATGGGCTACCGCTTCGAGGGATGACACGGCACGCGGAAGGCTGCGGATCTGCCTTGGCGCGGCACCCGGCGTCGGCAGGACCTGCGCGATGCCCGACGCCGGGCGGACCGGATCGAGCCGGTCGACATGTCGCCCCGGGCGCTGCGCCGCCGTACGGCCCACGGCGACGTCTGAATCGGCTGCGCTGCGATCCCGGTACCCGGGCGTACCACGAACGCCGCACCCAGGAGGGCAGGACCCGGCGTGCGACCGTCCGGTGCCTCGAGCGATACGCCGCCCGGGAGGTCTGCAACCTGGTCAGGACGGCATCCAGCGTCCCCCCGTTACAGGGGCGTCCGTGATACGTGAGAGGGTCTGAGGCGTGAGTGAGACACCGTCGAACACCCTGCAATACCGCTTCGACGGGCCAGAGGAGGCTCCCGTCCTGATCCTGGGACCCTCACTGGGCACCACCTGGCACAGGTTGTAGAGACCGCCTGTCGGCGTCCAGGTCAGTCCAAGGTGACCGCACAGTTCCAGGTCAGAGCGTCTTGGTCCGGGGGAGTCGACGCAGTCGGTGACATGTGTGTGATAGCGGTGTTCGACGAGAAACCTCGCCGGTGCGGCCCGACGGGGCTTCTCAAACAGGTGCGTGCAACGTCCGTCGAGGGCGCCGTTGCGCCCGGCTTCTCCCCTCCTGAGCACCCGGAGCAAGGAGGGGGCGACGCCGCCGCTCTGACGGCCGAGGCACAGCCCGTCACCCAGGGAATCTCCGCGCCCAAGCGGGAGGCGCCCTTCGCTCCTGCAAACCCAACCGTCTTTGAGGAGTGTCTACGGCACGGCATGTCTCTCCGCGCGGGCGGATCGCGAACCGCGTCCACGCCACCGACCCAGCGTCGGTAGGTCGGTGCGTGCGTGGTCGTGTGCCGACGTACTGCAAGCGGTCGCGTCCACGTCACACCGGATCCCTTCCACCAAGAAGGGCAGGCGTGCGGGTCTCACGCGAACCCGTCTCCTCGTCATCGACCAGGGGGGTAACGCTCCGCGACCGTTCCGCGAGATAAACGTCCACGCCTCCAGTTGCACACGTCATGGTTCAGGACGGCATCCGCAGGGCGAGCAGGGCCACGTCGTCGGTGTTGCCGGGAGGCATGCGGACGAGTAGCTGATCGCACAGGGTGTCGAGCGGTTCGTGGGCGAGGGCGAGGGCGTGGTGGCGCAGACGGGTGAGGCCGGTGTCGAGGTCGCTGCCGGGGATTTCGATCAGGCCGTCGGTGTAGAGCAGCAGGGTGGAACCCGGCGGCAGCGACTGCGTGGCGTTCGGTCGGCTGCCGACGGTGCTCGAACCGGCGCCTAGGAGGAGCCCCTGCCCGGCTTCGAGGTACTGCGCCTGTCCGTCCTGGGCCAGCAGGAGGGGCGGCGGATGCCCGGCGCTGGTCCACCGCAGCGTCCATGGGCCGGTGTGCGGGCTGCCTTCGAGCAGGGCGAGGACGAGGGTGGCCATGGGGACGGTGGTGATGGCGGGCAGGGCGTCGTCGAGGCGGTCCACGACAGCACCGGGTGGGCCTGTGCGGTCCCAGGCCAGTGACCGCAGGATGCCGTGCAGTTGTGCCATGCCGGCCGCGGCGGTGAGATCGTGACCCACGACGTCGCCGATGACCAGCGCGAGCGTGCCGTCCTTCAGCTCGAAGGCGTCGTACCAGTCGCCACCGACCTGGGAGCCGGCCGGGGCGGGCTGGTAGCGGGCGGCCAGTTGCAGGCGGCCGAGCCGGGGCAGCGGGGCGAGCAGGTTGCGCTGCATGGCCTCGGCGACGGCACGCTGGCGGCCGAACCGGCGGGCGTTGTCGATGACCAGGCCGACCCGGCGGCCGATGTCGCCCACCACTTTCAGATCTTCGGTGTCGAAGGGGGACTCCGGGTCGGTGCGCACCAGCGTCAGGGCGCCGGCGACCTGACGGGCGGAGCCCAGCGGCACGGTGATGGCGGATGTCGCGCCCACCGCCCGCAGGAAGCCGCTGTGGACGGCGGCCAGGGCAGAGCCGGCCGGCTCGGTGACGTCTGCTTCGCGCTGCAGGACGGGATCACCGCCGTTCAATACCTGGACGAGCGGAGAGTGGGCTCTTCCCACCTCCGTCTGGGGCAGGCGCTCGCGCCAGTCCTCCTGCGCGGCGTGGCGGCCCCCCGGGCCCGTCACCGCCACACGGTGGACCTGTTCGGTACCGACCCGCAGATCCACCGCCGCCCAGTCGGCCAGGCGGGGAACCAGCAGGCGGCCCAGCCGGGCGAGGGCCTCGTCGATCTCGAGTGTCTGACCCAGCACGTCGGTGATCTCCGCCACCAGCGTCAGCCGCTCGGTGCGGTCCTCCAGAGCCCGCGTGTAGGCCGCACGCTCCCGGCGCGTGCTGCGGTTGCCGGCGGCGTCGGTCAACAGCACGGCCATGCCCTGGAAGGCGCTGTCGTCCCTCAGCGGGGAAGCGGACCAGGAGATCGCGGTCAGACGGCCGTCACCGCGCAGACAGATCTCACCCTCCCCCCGTGCCTCGGCTCTCTCGGCCAGGGACCGCAGTAGTGGGCACTGCTCCCGGGGCACCGGGCCTCCGGCCGCGTCCCGGTGCAGCAGGTCGTGTGCGTCCTCGCCCCGCATGGCGGCGGCGGCACGGCCCAGCAGGCGCTCGGCGGCCGGGTTGGCCGCGAGAATCCGTCCGGTGGGGTCCACCACGATGAGAGCTGTGCCCAGCCGTCGGACGACCTGCCGCCAGAAATCCGGCTCGGCCGCCGACCGGCACCGCCTCTCATCTCCCATGTCCTCCACCATGCCGCCTTTCCAGCCATGCAGACCCTCGCCGGAAACCGCGGACGCGTCGGCGGGCCGACACACCAGCGGGTCGACGACTGGCGGAGTTGACAACGATCGGTACGACCTGCATCAACGCTATGCCCGAACGGCAGGGAACGGGCTCGTCTCGACCGGTCCAAGGCGTACTGTCCAGAAGTGCGCCGGAGTTACCGAGGATCCTTCGAACACCGGTCGAACGCCGGCCTCATGTCTGTGTCGCTCTCGGTGATCCAGTACGCCGGGCCGGTTCCGGTCGGCCTGAGGCAGGGTTCGCGTCATGACTGCGACCGTCTCCCGCCCGGCCTCACCCCAAGGCGGGCTCGCCCCCGTCCCTCGCCTCAGGCTCGCTCCCACCGGTTCCGCAACGGCCCTGCTGGACGGCGCCTGGTGGCCGCGCTCGCGCGACCGCGTCAGCAGCCACCTCAAGGGGGAGCCGTGAGGCGGCGCAGCCCCGCCGGGAAGCCGACGGGGCTGTTCCGGCAGTGCGTTTCACCGGATCACTCCAGCCGGGCACCGGGACAGGGCTCTGGAGTACGCCGCCGGCGCCGGTGCGTCATGCTGGGGCGCTGCCGATACGGGCTCGCCGCAGTGGCGCTCCTGCTCGGTGGAGACTGGCGAGTGCTTGCCGGTAGGAGGCGATCAGTCCGGTTTCCAGATAGTCGACTCCCAGATCCTGGCAGTAGCGGCGGACGATGGGCCGGGCCCTGCGCAGGTGTGGGCTGGGCATGCTGGGGAACAGGTGGTGTTCGATCTGGTGGTTCAGGCCGCCCAGGGCGAGGTCGGTGAACCAGCTGCCGCGTACGTTGCGAGCGGTGAGGACCTGGCGGCGCAGGAAGTCGGGGCGGTCGTCGCCGGTCAGGATCGGCATGCCCTTGTGGTTGGGGGCGAACAGACAACCGAGGTACAGGCCGAACAGGCACTGGTGGACGGCCAGGAACGCGATCGCCATGCCGGGTGGGAGGACGAGGAACACTGCGGTCAGGTAGGAGGCGATGTGCCCGTAGAGCAGCGTGCCGTCCAGGACGCGGTTCTTCAGGGCGCGGTTGCCAAGTGCTCGCGCGCTGGAGACATGAAGGTTGACCCCTTCGAGCAGGAGCAGGGGAAAGAAGAGGAACGCCTGCCGGCGGCCAATGATCCTCGGCAGCCCGGTCGCGGCGCGGGCCTGGTCCTGGGACCACACCAGCAGGTCGGGGGCGATGTCGGGATCGAGGCCCTCCTGGTTGGGGTTGGCGTGGTGGCGGGTGTGTTTGTCCTGCCACCATCCATAGCCCATCCCGATCGCGGCCCCGGCGATGCGGCCGGCCGTCTCGCTGGGCCGGCGCCGGCGGAAGACCTGGCGGTGGGCGACGTCGTGGGCGAGCAGAGCCACCTGGCCGAACATCATGGCGAGGAACGCGGCGACCGCCAGGGTCCACCAGCCGGCGCCGATGACGACGAACGCGCTCCAGCCCCCGGCGTAGGCGACGGCCACGGCGATGGACCGGACAGTGTAGTAGCCGGGGCGCCGGTTCATCAGGCCGGCCTCGGCGATCTTCTTGGACAGGCGGGCGAAATCACTGCCGCCTGCGGGGGGAGGTGGGCGACGGGGAGGGGTGTGCGTGGTCATGCTGTCGGCGTGTCCTTCCTGGCGGACGGGCCGCATCCGGTCGGGCGGTGTACGCCGGATGCGATGCCGTAGCCGGGTACCCGCATTCCTGCCTTCGGACCGGCACCCTGGTGCTCGTCGGCCGGAGCCTGCGGATGTCGCCGGGCTTTGACGTCGTGAGATCCGCCCCGGAGGGTGGCCGCTGTCGATGAACCTGCCGCGCTGGCAATCAGGGCGAAGTGGCATGAAAGGGATATAAGACACTAGCCTCGGGCCATGGTGACGCGTACCCGGCTGTATCACGACGGCACTCTGGTCCTGGAGGACTTTCCCGTCGGTGACGTCCCTGCGCATCTCGCTGATCCGGCGTCGGTCCTGTGGCTGGACCTGCACCGGCCCGGAGCCGCTGAACTCACCATGCTCGGTCAGGAGTTCGGCATCCACGAACTGGCTCTGGAGGATGCCGCCCAGCGTGGACAGCGGCCGAAACTCGACCGCTATCGCACCCACGAGTTCCTCAGCGCCTACGCCGTGACCGTCAGCCCGGACGGTGCGCAGCTGACGTACAGCGAGATCGCCGTATTCCTCACCAGTCAGGCCATGATCACCGTCCGCAAGGACGACGGCCTCGACATCGAGGACGTCGTCGCCCGCTGGGACGAGAGCCCGGACCTGGCCGGCCACGGCGTCGGATTCCTGCTGCACGGTCTGCTCGACCATCTCGTGGACGGACACTTCGCCGCGGTCCAGCAACTGGACGACAGCATCGAGGAGTTGGAGGGCCTGCTCTTCGCGGCCGGGCGCCGTGAGATCGACGCCGTGCAGCGCCGGGTTTTCGCACTGCGTAAGTCGCTCGTCCGGCTGCGCCGTGTCGTGCTTCCGATGCGCGAGGTGGTCAACGGGCTCATGCGTCCCGGCCTGCATCTGATCACCGGCCCTCTCGTCCCGTACTACCAGGACGTCTACGACCACGTGCTGCGTGCGACCGAGTGGACGGAATCACTGCGGGACCTGGTGGCCTCGGTCATGGAGACGAACCTCTCGGTCCAGGCCAACAGCATGAATCTGATCATGAAGAAGGTGACGAGCTGGGCCGCGATCATCGCCGTTCCCACCGCGATCACCGGCTACTACGGCCAGAACCTCCCCTATCCCGGTTTCGGCCACGAGTCGGGATTCATCACCTCCGCCGCCGTCATCGTGCTCCTGTCCGCATTGCTGTATCTGACGTTCAAGCGCAAGGACTGGCTGTGACCGGCATCGGCGCCGGCGACCAGGTCCCGGAGGCAGGAAACTACCCAAGCGGGCGGGTGCCGTTCCACCCAGCACGTCACGCGCGGGAAAGGCCAACCACCATGACGACCAGACGGCGCAGTACCTCCTGCACCAGCACGGATCCACCTGTTCCCGGCGAAGTCGTCCTGGGCGTGGACACGCACGGCGAGGTTCACGTCGCCGCCGTGATCTCCCCGCTGGGGAAGGTCCTGGGCACCGAGTCCTTTCCGGCGACGGCGGCCGGCTATCGGTAGCTGCTCGTGTGGGCCCGCAAGCGGGGGACGGTGCGCCGGGCCGGCGTGGAGGGCACCGGCACCTTCGGCGCTGGCCTGTCCCGCTACCTGCTGGCGCAGCAGGTCGAGGTGTATGAGGTGAACCGGCCCGACCGCTCGGCCCGCCGGCTGCTGGGGAAGTCGGACCCGCTCGATGCGCAGGCCGCCGCGCGGGCAGTGCTCAGCGGTCGGGCCCGGGCCCGGGCCAAGTCCGGCGACGGTCCGGTGCGCAGCGCCCGGATGTTGAAACTCGGCAAGGACTCCGCGGTCAAGGCCCGTACCCAGGCGATCAACCAGCTCAAAGCCGTTCTGGTCATCGCCGATCCCGCCCTTCGGGAACAGCTGTCCAGCCTGGGCAACCGCGAGCTGTTCCGCACCTGCGCACGCCTCGGCCTACCCGGCGGCGGGGGTGACGAGGACGCGGTGACCCAGGCCACCCACCTGACGTTGCGCATGCTCGCAGAACGCATCGAGCAGCTCACCGGACAGATCGATGAGCTGAACCAACGCCTGACCCAGCTCGTTTCGCTTCCCCCTCCGGCAGCGGGGCGTGACGCCTGCGGCGGGACCGCCCGGTCGAGGATGAAGGCGGCTGCCCCCGTGGCGCGTCAGGGCCGCAACGATCGATCGACGGCGGGACTGATCCGCACGTCGGCAGGGAGCAGCGCCGAACTGGTCATCGTTCATCGGCGGAATTCCGCCTGGAGGACAGGTGGCTGTACTGCTGCGCCACCCCGACCCCGGCGCGCGGCCGTGCTCGGTTCCCTGCCGGTGATGGTGGCCGACGGGCCCGCACCCACCCGCCAGGCCGTGTCGCCCGTGGGGGCTCCGGGCATCGGTTCACACGCTTCGGCGACGGAGCGATTCCCGCACCAGGCAGGCCGGAACTGTCGGCAGTCCCGCATCCCTGACGGGAGGCTGGAGGCATCGGACATCTGCACGCTGCGCAGCAAAAACCGGTTGGCGCGCTGTCGGGCGGCGAGCAGAACCGGCTCAATCTCGCCCTGACCCTCAAGCAGGGGAGGAAATCTGCTGCTGCTCGACGAGCCGACCAACGACCTCGACGTGGAGAGCCTGGCCTCGCTGGAGAACGCCCTGCTCGGCTTCCCCGGCTGCGTCATGGTCACCGCCCATGACCGGTGGTTCCTGGACCGCACCGCCACCCGCATCCTGGCCTGGGAAGGGGGCGCCGACTGGTTCTGGTACGAGGGCAACTTCGCCGCCTGCCAGGCCAACAAGATCGACCGTCTGGGAGCCGAAGCAGCGCGCCCGCACCGCATCACCCACCACCGCCTCGCACGCCACTGAGCCCGCGCCACCGTACCCGGCGGCCGGGGCCACGCCCGCGCCGACAAGACGTCGCCGAGTTCGGCGATGCTGCGGCACGCAGCGCGCCGGTGCCGGCCGGGTGCTGCCGCGCGTCAGTCGGCGGTGATGCGGGTGCCGATATCGCGCCCTTCGCAGATCGCTGCCATGGCGCCCGCCGCCGCGACGTCGAAGACATGCATGAGCAGGCCCTGCTCCTCGGCCAGGACGAAGGCCGTGGTGTCCATCACCTTCACGCTCCGCTCCAGCGCCTCCCGGTAGGTGAGATGCTCGTACCGTTTCGCGTCCGGATGCGTCTTCGGATCGCTGTCGTAGACGCCGTCGACTCCGCGCTTGGCGACCAGCAGCGCATCGGCCGACAGCTCCAGGGACCGCTGCACCGCGGCGTAGTCGGCGGTGACATATGGCTGCCCGGTGCCTCCGGCCAGCAGCACGATCCGGCCGCGCCGCAGGTGCCGGTCCGCGCGCAGCCGGATGAACGGCTCGGCGACGCTCTGCATCGCAACGGCCGTCATGACCCGCACGTCCGGTTCGCTGCGCGCGGTGAGCGCACCCCACAGCATCAGGGCGTTCATCACCGTGCCGAGCATGCCGATGTCGTCCGCCTCGGCCCGCCCGATCCCCCAACTCCCGGCCAGCCGCCCCCGGAAGAGGTTGCCCCCTCCGACGACCACCGCGGTCTGCACACCGAGGTCGTGCACCGAGGCGACCTCGTCCGCCAGCCCAGCCAGGCAGACCGGATCGGTCCCGGTCCCGGCTGTCCCTGCTGTACCGGCGAACGCCTCGCCGCTGAGCTTGACCACGACACGCGCATAGCGGCCCACGGCTCTCCCTCCCTGCACCACAGGGTGACCCCGCCGCGTGTGGTACGAGCCCGGGTGCAGGGGGCATCACGTGATCGCCCGGCCGTACGGACAGGCACAAGACCATGCTCGGGCGGCTCCCCCGTCGGCGCACCCTGTCGGCGGCCACCCTGATGGTCCCTCGCGTGTGGCGCCCGTGATGCCGTGCAGTGCTGCGGCTGCCGACCGGTTCCGTCCGCCATAGCATGGAGCCCGTTAGAGAAATGCCACCGCGTGCACCCTGTGCTGCACATGTGGCACGCCACCGGACAGTCGCCGCCCGCACACCCGCCGCATCTGAATGAGCTGGCCGCTCTCCATACCGACCACGGTCCGCGCGGAGGCGCGCCATCCCGTGCAGCACAAGGCAGCCACGGACAAACCGGAAGGGAAAGACCCATGCCCCCCACACACCCGCCCGACTTCGAGCACGCCATCCACACCGCGAACATCTGGCTGAAAGCGACGTCGGAAGCTCTGGGAACCGACGACCGCCACCTCGCCCACCGGGTGCTGCGCACCTGGCTGCACACACTCCGCGACCGGCTCACCGTCGACGTGGCCGCCAACTTCGCCGCACAACTCCCCGAACTGCTGCGGGGCATCTACTACGACGGCTGGGACCCCAGCGCCGTACCGGTCAAGTACGACCGCGAAGGCTACGTCAACCGCTTCGTCCAGGAAGCCAAAGTCACGGCCGAAGAAGTCCCCCGGATCGCCCCAGCGGTCGCCGCCGTCGTACGCGAGCACGTCTCCCCCGGACAACTGGAGGCGGCGCTCAACCAGCTCCCGCACGACATCCGCGCGCTCCTCCTCCAGCCGACTGCCTGACCGGCTCCACGGGCTCGTCCGCGGTCGGCACGCAGGCGACGGCAGGGCGCGGGCCAGGGCCTGACGGTCACTCAGCATCGCAACTGCCATGCACCGCTCACTCATCCGGCGCAACCCGTTGACCGCGCACGAAGTCAACGGGTCGGGGATCGCCATCGTGGCCATCCGCCACCACCGCCAAACCGGACCACCTGCCCGCCCCGCCTGACAACACGTCAGGCGGGCGGAACGCCGCTCGCACACGGAAGCACAACATGACCGGTATCTACGCACTGATCCGTCCGGACGGCGGATTGGAGTACCGCGACGGCGTCCCCGACCAGATGTGCAAGGACGCCGACTCACACCACGGAGCGCCGGCCGCCTTCCCCGTCCAGCGCCCTGCCTGGGGCGTTAACGGCCTGCACGGCCACGTCGCCGACACGTCCGCCCTGGATGGCGGCGCATATCCGCCGAACCGCGTTGCCGGCCCGCTCCTGGCCGCCCTCGGTGGCCCGGACCAGTACGTCTTCGGCAACCTGACCATCTGCGGCAGCCGAACCACTCCCGGCACCGGAGAAGCAATCCTGTGCGGCCTCACCGAAGCACAGCAGCGGCTCATCCATGACGTCCACGCCACCGTCTCCAAGGAAGCCGAAAGCGCCGGATAGATTCGGCTGACGCTGCTACGAGGCCCGACGCACGCACTGGGTCGGCGTGGGATCCAAGTCCTCGCACAAGTCCGCGTCGTGGCGGCGGTAGGAGGCGGCATCCTGCGCTCCAGTGATCGATGGCCATCGAGGACGCTGATTCCTGTATGGGAGAACTGCGGCGTTCCGCTACACACGTCAGGAGCGCATCAGCAGAGCGTCCAGGGGCTCGCTGTTGTGCAGGCGGTTGATGGCGTCGGCGAGCAGCGGGGCCACGGACCGTACCTGGAGCGGCAGCGCCTGCGTCTGCCCTGTGGCGAGCGTGTCCGTGACGAGCACGCGGCGGAGCGGGAGCTGTGCGAGCCGGTCCCGGGCGTCTCCCGCCAAGAGGCCATGGGTCGCGGCAACGGTGATGTCCGGAGCGGCCCCGCAGGAGAGCAGGACGCGCACCGCCGCTTCCACCGTCGCGCCCGTACTGATCATGTCATCCACGATGACCGTGGGCCGACCTGCGACATCACCGACCAGTTCCTCGGCCTGCACACGCGTGCCCGACTCGCGGGTCTTGCGCACCACGGCCACGGGGCGCCGCAGCAGGCAGGCGTAGTGCTCGGCCAATTTGACCGCCCCGAAATCGGGCGACACCACCACAGCCGTACCGGGTGTCTCCTCGGCAAGCACGGCAGCGATGGCCGGCACCGCCGTCAGCATCTCCACCGGCATGCCGCACATCGCCTCCAGCGCGGCGGTGTGCGGGTCCACCACGACCAGCCGGTCCGCACCCGCAGCCTCAAGTGCCTCGGTCACGACCCGGGCTCCCACCGGCTGGCCTGCCCGCGTCCGGCGGTCCTGCCGGGCATAGCCGAAGTACGGCACGACGGCGGTGAGTCGGTCGGCACCACCTCGGTGGCAGGCATCGAGCAGCAGGAGCAACTCGATCAGGTGCTCGTTCACCGCAGGCCCCGTGGGCTGAACGACATACACGTCCTCGCCTTGCACCTGGCCGACATCGGGCCGCAGTTCACCATCCGGGAAGCGCTCCAGCTCGCAGGCCACCGGCGCAGTGCCCAGCGCCGCCGCGACAGCGTCGGCAAGCGCTCGATGAGCCGTACCCGCCACAACACCCACACTCATCGCTGCCTCCTCGCCCCGCCAGAGCCCGCCAGGATCGTGGGCATCGCTGGCCGCCTGCGGGTGGGACTTCTGGGTGCACCGCACCTTGAGCACCGCTGCGGCGAGAAAGACTCCGCTGATCGACGCCCCGGCCCAGCGTCACGTCACCGCAGAGGAAGAGGGGGTGACCAGGCCCTCGCGCATGGTCCCAGGCTAAGCGGTCAGGGCAGCGCCGTCCTCCGGTCACAGCGCCAGGAAGGCCCGGCGATACGCGCCAAAGCCCCTGTTCGCTGCGGGCACCAGTCGATCGTTGTTTACTGGCTATGAGCGGTGACCGGCAGGGCACACCGCCTCGACCGCGCAAAGGTGCTGATGTCGCAGTCCCGGACGCGGTCGGTGTGCCCGGACATGGCGCAGATGAACCGGGGTGCCCGTCACGGCCGCGCAGGCCACTGCCTGGCGAACGATCATGCCCGATCCGGAGCAAGCGCCTCCGTCGATCTCCAGCAGGGCGTTCATCAGGGCGTACTCCACACCTCTCTATACGTCTCGGTCCTGACCTCTCGGGGCGGCTTGGGGCGGTTCGACGCCCTGAGCGTTCTCAGCACGGTCCCTCGGGCGTCCGGCGTCCGCCGCCACATCGTCGTCAGCCTGCCCACGCGGCCAGCGGCGTGCGGTGCTCCGGGGCACGCAGCTGCGCCATGGCCTGCTTCTCGAGCCGGCGCACCCGCGCGGGAGTCAGCCCCACCTGGTCGGCGGTCTGCTTCACCGTCCGCGGCCGTCCGTTGTGGAAGCCGTAGCGCAGGGTGAGGACCAGCGCCTCCTGCGGCTGCAACCTGCCCATCATCGCGTGGAGTTGCTCGGCGAGGGCGCGGTACTCCGCGACCTCCGGCGCCTGCAGCACCTCGGTGTCCACGATCAGGTCACCGACGACGGTATCGCCCGCCTCACCCACCGGGGTGTCGAGACTGATCGCCTGCTGGCCCACCTCGCGCAGCCGGGTCACCTTCTCGCCGGCAAAGCCGCTCTCGGCCGCCACCTCCTCCACGGTCGGCTCGCGGCCCAGCGCCAGCTGCAGCCGACGCTCCACCCTGCCGAGCTTGCCGAGATCCTCCACGACCTCGAGGGGCAGCCGTACCGTCCTGGCATGGCGGGCCAGGCCCCGCTCGATCGCCTGCCGGATCCACCACGTCGCGTAGGTCGAGAACGTGTAGCCCTTGGTGTAGTCGAACTTCTCCACCGCCCTGATCAGGCCCAGGTTCCCCTCCTGGAGAACGTCCAGGAAGGGCAGGCCACGACGGCCGTAGCGTTTCCTGGCCATCGCGACGACCAGCCGCAGGTCGGCGCGGATCATATGGTCCTTGGCGTGCTGACCGTCGCGGGCCACTTCCTGAAGGTCACGACGCCTGCCAGCGAGGAGTTCCCGCCCGTCGGCGGCCTCGCGCGGCAGATGGTCGGCATACACCCCGGCCTCGATACGTTGGGCCAGGTCCACCTCTTCCGCGGCGCTGAGCAAGGGAGTGGAACCGATCTGCTTCAGGTACTGGCCCAGCAGGTCGGACGAGTCACCCGGCTCCACCGGCTCGGACCGGCGACGGGCCTCGACCACGCTGGTGTCCACCACCATGGCCATCACCCTCCACACGCACCCCGAGACGACTCCCCGCGGCGGAAGCCAGGGCGACCACGTCCTGGGTACCGTCCACGTCCAAGCTACGCGCGACGCACAGCCACGTCCCGTCGGCGACTCCTGCCCCGGGCAAACGCCCACCCGGCACGTCACCGCGCCACCAAATGCTGTCTCACCTGCGACAGGTCGACGGCCCCACGCGGTTCACCGCCCTACCTGCCGGCCCCTGGGCGGGCGAGCCGCAGCAACGAGCTCGTAGCCGATAGTGACGGCCAGGCGTCCGTCGGGCTTGCGCAGCAGCGTCAGCCCAGTCTCCTCTACATCTTGGCCAGGAGATCGTGGGAGTGTCGGCGTCCTACCGCCGCCATGCCGCGGATGGTTCGGTGTCCCGTCGGCCGTTCTCGTGGTTCGCGCGGCGGTGCTCACCGGGGCCGGCATACGGATCCTGGCGCTGGACACCAAAGACGCTCCGGCACGAGGTACAGGGGAAGCGCAGGGACCGTGCCGCTCCACCTGAGCACCCGCCTGTGACCGGAGCACGGGTCCAGCCTCAGGCCGCCGCATGCGGAACCGGGGCCATGTGGTCGGTGAACCAGTCACGGGCCAGCTCGGTCACCTGCTCAAGGGCGCCGGGCTCCTCGAAGAGGTGGGTGGCGCCGGGAACCACCGCGAGCCGGCTCTCGCAGCGCAGCCGGGCCTGCGCATCGCGGTTGAGGCCGAGCACCAACTCGTCGTGGCCCCCGACGATCAGCAGCGTGGGCGCCGTCACCGCCGGCAGCCGTGGCCCGGCCAGGTCGGGCCTGCCGCCCCTGGAGACGACCGCGGCGATCCGCGCCCCCGGCTCGCCGGCCGCCCACAACGCGGCGGCCGCGCCGGTGCTCGCACCGAAGTACCCGACAGCCAGCCCCTGGGTCTCCGGCTGACCGCGCACCCAGCCGGTGGCGTCCGCCAGACGCCGGGCCAGCAGCCCGGTGTCGAACACGTTGGCCCGGTCGATCTCCTCCTCCTCGGTGAGCAGGTCGAACAGCAGGGTGCCCAGCCCGGCCCGGTTCAGCCCGGCCGCGACGAACCGGTTACGGGGGCTGTGCCGGCTGCTGCCGCTGCCGTGCGCGAACAGCACGACTCCGGTCGCACCCTCGGGCACCGTCAACTGCCCACGCAGCACGGTCGCACCGGCCTGCACGTCCGCCTCCCGGTCCTCGGGCACGGCGTGATGCGACTCAGTCCGTCGGGTGCTCACCGGTCGGGCCATGGCCTCTTCCAGACAGGCGACGACCTCATGGTCGTCGGTCTGGGAGAAGTCGGCGTAGAACTCTCCGATCGCATAGAAGATCCGCGGGGTATGCAGGCATACCAGTTCGTCGGCGTCCCCGCCCAGTCGAGCGGTCCAGTCGTGCGGCGCCACAGGGACCGCCAGCACGATCCGTGCCGCTCCCCTGGCACGGGCGATCCGGCAGGCCGCGCGCGCCGTCGACCCCGTGGCCACCCCGTCGTCGACCACCAACACCGTGCGGCCCTTCAAGCCGACCGGTTCCCGCCCTTCCCGGTACCGCCGGGCGCGGCTCTGAAGCACTTCCCGCTCACGGGCCTCGACTTCGGCCAGTTCATCCGGGGTGATACGCGCGGTGCGCACCACGTCGTCGTTGATCACGCGTACGCCGCCCTCCCCGATCGCTCCCATCCCCAGCTCCGGCTGGAAGGGCACGCCCAGCTTCCGCACCAGGCAGACATCCAGCGGTGCGCCGAGCGCCTCGGCGACCTCTGCGGCGACCGGAACCCCTCCACGGGGCAAACCCAGCACCACCACCTCAGCCCCCTTGAGGTGCTCCAGCCGGGCGGCCAGTTGCCGGCCGGCATCACGACGATCCATGTAGAACACGATCCGACCTCCTTGTCCAGGACGAACACGGTGGGCGACGCGTGCGCCCCGTACCTCCATCCTCGCCCCCGCAGAGAACAGATGCGCACGGCAGCGAGACGCACCCCGGCCTCGCCTCGGATGCGGGGTGCAACGACCCGCGTGAGGATGGAGTACAGCTCAGGGCATCAGGAGGCGATCACGCGATCGGGCCGCGTGGCCAGCTTTCGCAAGCCAATCCAAGCCGTTCCGAGCCGACCCGATTCCCTGTCTTGAGGAGGCTTCCATGACCAGTGCACGAGACGTCATGCACACCGGGGCCGAGTGCGTGGGCGAGCACGAGACGCTGGACGCCGCAGCGCGCCGCATGCGGGACCTGGATGTGGGGGCGCTGCCGATCTGCGGTGACGACAACAAGCTGCATGGGATCATCACCGACCGGGACATCGTGGTGAAATGCCTGGCCGCCGACAGCGACCCGAAGAAGATGACCACGGGTGAACTGGCCCGGGGAAAGCCGTTCACGGCAACGGCGGACACGGACATCAAACACGTCCTGGAGACGATGGAGGAGCACCAGATCCGCCGACTGCCCATCGTCGACGAGGACAAGCAGCTGGTCGGCATGATCAGCGAAGCCGACCTGGCCCGCAACCTCCCCGACAAGGAGGTGGGCCGATTCGTCGAGGCCGTGGTGGCACGCAGCGTCTGACCAGCCGCTGCCGGAGGACGTCCCGACGAAGGACAGACGGTCCGCGGCGCGTGAATCGATCGTACGGACGGCCCGCACTGGCCGCGGGGGTGGACATGCCCCCGGAGAAGTACCGACGAGGTGCCGCGTGACTGTGCGGTCGACGGCACCTGGCCGCACGCCGGTCTCGCCGACGCCGCCTGTGTTGGCGCCCTCTGGCCTCCGCGGGGGCGACCTCCTCTGTCCGGAGGGCTGACGTGCGCTCGGGGCCGACGGGTTCTACCGTCGCGGTTGGTCAGGGCGTCCCGTTCCCGGCAGGGTGCGGCACGATGACGACCGGGCAGGGTGCATGGTGCATGAGGCCCTGGCTGACCGAGCCGAGCAGCAGTCCGGAGAATCCGCCCAGCCCGCGGCTGCCCGCCACCAGCAGCACCGCCCACTGGGCCGCGTCGCTGAGCACCCGTACCGGGTGGCCGCGGATCACCGCGTGCCGGAGTTCGACCTGGGGGTACTTCTCCTGCCAGCCTGCCGTGGACTCCGCCAGTACCCGCCGTGCCTCGTCCTGCGCGTCCTCCAAAGCCAAGTCGCGGAGGTGGGGCGGCTGCCAGGCCGACACCGCGATCACGCGGGCTTCGCGGAAGGCAGCCTCCTCGAAGGCGAACCGCACCGCCTCCATCGACACGGCCGAACCGTCCACCCCCACCACGACCTGGGGCGGAGCGTGCGACACGAGCTCCGGCTCGCGGACCACGACGACCGGGCACGGTGCGTGCGTGACCAGCGGCTGCCCCACCGCCTCGCGACTGAACAGATCCCGCACGATGCCGCGGTGGCGCGAGCCGATCACCACCATGGCGCTGCCCGGTGCCCGGGCCCGCAAGACGTCCGCCGGAGAGCCGTCGGCAAGCTCGGCGAGCACGGTGAGCCCCGGATGCCGTCCAACGGCAAAGTCCCGCGCCTCCTCCAGCACCGTCGCGTAGACGGTACGGACCGCCGGGCCCCACGACGTCCACAACGACGTCAGCTCGGCTGAGCTTTCCTCCAGCCCTGGCACGTCAACGGCGAGCACCACATGCAGCGGCAGACGCCGAAGCGCCGCCTCGTCCGCCGCCCAGGCCAGAGCCAGCCTGGCGCCCGGCGTGGCATCCACCCCGACGACAACCGCCCCTCGCGCACGCGACGTGCTCACGCTTCCGCTCCATTCTCAGCTCATGCACCGGCCGTTCGGGCATCCGTCCACGTGGTCTGGCATCCCGAAGTTGCGACACCCACAGCGGACGGCGCCCGTCCTGGACGGCGACCAGCCGCCCTGGAGCGTCCAGAGGGTCCTGCCGGTTGGGAACGCCTCTTGTCCGGTCGGTGACGGGACGTCCTCGACGGACTGCTGCGGGAGTACGACGACGGTCGGGCCGCCTTCGAACTGTGGAAGGCCGCCATCGCAGCTGGGGGACCCGACAACGTCACGCTCGCCGTGGTACGGATCGCGGACCAATGACCACCCGTCGGCCCGGACGCTTCACTCATGCGGGAGCAAAGGTCAGTGAAGCCCCGCCGAACCTGCGGCCACAGAGCCGCGTGGGGCAGACAACAGGGGCCTCTCGAACCCTGGCCGACGCCAGGGTTCGAGCGCCTGCCGTGCACGGGCGCGGGCACGCCGCCACCCGGCAGTCCGGCGCCCGCGGCAGCCCGTAGGACGGCTTGGGCGGGACTGTCGTTCAGCGCCACCGCCATGCCGCCTTGCGCGTCCGAGGCGGGCAGTGTCACGACCGGGCCGGTTGCGTGCGCGGACGGATAACCGCCATGGGACACAGGGAGTACTGGAGAAGGGCGTGGCTGACCGAGCCGAGGGCCAGCCCGCGGAAGCCGCCGCGACCGCGGGAGCCGACGACCAGCAGGTCGGACCGGTCGGAGGCACGGGCCAGGGCGAGAACCGGGGATTCGTGTGCCAACTCCTCCACGACCTCCACATCCGGATGATCCTGGCGCAGCGGAGCAAGCCACTCCTGCAGCGCACGCCGGTGTTCCGCGTCGATCTCGTCCTGGGCAAGACTGACCGGCGCGGGCCCTCCGGAGGGACTCCAGGCGTACAGTGCCTGAAGCTGTGCACCGCGCAAGGATGCCTCCTTGAAGGCGTACTCCAGAGCGGCCTGGGAGTGAGCCGAACCGTCGGCACCGACGGTGACGCGGCCCTGGTCGAGAGGAACGTGGTTGACGACGACCACCGGGCTCGCGGCATGTCCGACGACCTGCAGGGCGACCGAACCGAGCATCACGGTCCCGAAGCTTCCTCTGCCCTTGGCACCCAGAGCCACGGTGTGCGCCCGCTCGGACTCGGAGAGGAATGCGGCCGCCGGCGTGCCGTCGAACTCGGCAGAGATCACCTCCAGCTCGGGGTGGGCTTGCTTGGCAATCGCGGTGGCCTCACTCATGATCCGGGAATCCGGCACGGGACCGGGCTCGAGGGACAGCACGTGGACAATGCGCAGTGGGCAATGGTGCAGTGATGCCTCTTGCGCAGCCCACAGCAGAGCCCGCAGGCTGCGCCCGGAGCCGTCGACCCCGACCACGATCGGATCAGTCATCGCCTCTCCCGGGGATTCATGCCGAATTCCTTGGGCGCCGCCGGACCGGTGCAGTTCGCCGGGATCGCGGCGGATCCTGGTGATGCCCTCCTCCGGCTGCCGCATGCGGCCCGCCGTGGAGCAGGCTCCCTTCCTCTCCCTTCCACAGTCCCGCATGCGCACTGCGCGGGCATCCCGGGGCCGGGTGAGGCAATCCCAGACCGCATTGCCTCAGACCTCTCGCTGCGCGGATCCTCCTGACTTCCAGTACACCCTTGGGCCCACGACTTCGGTGCGCTGGAGGGCTGGAGGGGCCTGGTGTCGGTGGCCAGTCGCGATTCTTGGTGACCGCTGTCAGCCTCGAGAGCACTTCGAAGTGCGACCACCTCTGTCCGGTCGTAGTGCCGCCGGGCACCTGCCCTCAACTGGCATGCCGGACAGATCGGTTCCTAGACTGTGAGACGTGGTCCGGCCCAACGAGGAGGTCGAGGCGCTCCTTCAGGAGTACGCGGACCTCATCGCCATCACCGGAGGCGAGGCGTTCAAAGCGCGCGCCTACGAAAAGGCCGCCCGCGCGATCGGCGGTCATCCCGCCGACGTCTCCCACCTCGACGTCGCGGGTCTGAAAGAGATCCCGGGTGTGGGCAGGTCCATCGCCGAGAAGGTCATCGAGTACTTCCGCACCGGCCATGTCACGGTGGTCGAGGAGCGGCGGGCCCGGATTCCCGCAGGGGTACGGCAGCTCATCACCATCCCCACCCTCGGCCCCAAGAAGGCGACGGTCCTCTACGAGGATCTGCACATCTCCTCGGTGAGCGAGCTGGCCGACGCCATCAAGTCGGAGAAACTGCGCGACCTGAAGGGCTTCGGGGAGAAAACCGAGGAGAACATCCTGCACGGCATCGCCCTCATGCAGCAGGCAGGAGGGCGGATCCTGCTGAGCACCGCCATGGAGGCGGCCGAGGACATCGTCGCCGAACTCTCCCGGATCACCGGCTGTGAACACTGCGCCTACGCCGGTTCACTGCGCCGCATGAAGGAAACCATCGGCGACATCGACATCCTGGTCGCCGCCCGCCGGTCGGCCCCCTTCATGGACGCCCTCACCGAACTGCCCTCCACCGCCGAGGTCATCGCACACGGCGAGAAGAAGACCTCGATCCGTACCGTCAAGGGCGTCCAGGTCGACCTGCGTGTGGTACGGCCGGAATCGTGGGGCTCCGGGATGCAGTACTTCACCGGCTCCAAGGCGCACAACATCCGCACCCGCACGATCGCCGTCCACCTGGGGCTGAAGCTCTCCGAGTACGGCCTGTTCGAAACCGACGGCGGCAAGCGGGTCGCCTCCCGCTCCGAGGACGAGGTGTACGCCCGGCTCGGCCTGCCCTGGATCCCACCCCCGCTGCGCGAGGACCGAGGCGAGATCGAAGCCGGTCTGCGCGGCGAGCTGCCCGAGGTGGTGACCGAGCAGGACATCCGCGGCGACCTGCACACCCACACCGACCTCACCGACGGCCTCGCCCCGCTGGAGGAGATGGTGTCGGCTGCCGCCGTACGCGGATACGCGTACTACGCGATCACCGACCACGCACCGAACCTGTACATGCAGCGCATGACCGACGAGAAGATCCTCGCCCAGCGCGCGCACGTGCGGGAACTGGACGGCAGGCACCACGGAATGCGGCTGCTGCACGGCACCGAGCTCAACATCGGCCCCGAAGGGGAGGTCGACTGGCCCGGCGAGTTCCTCGAAGGCTTCGACATCTGCGTCGCCTCGGTGCACTCCCACTTCAACCTCGGCCGGGACGCGATGACCCGGCGGCTCGTACGCGCCTGCGAGAACCCCCACGTCAACGTCATCGGCCACCCCACCACCCGTCTGATCGGTAAACGGCCGGGCATCGACGCCGACTGGGACGAGGTCTTCGCCGCCTGTGCCCGCACCGGCACCGCCCTGGAGGTCAACGCCCAGCCCGACCGCCTCGACCTGGGCGACGAGGACATCCTCCGCGCCAGGAGCCACGGGGCGAAGTTCGCCATCGACACCGACGCCCACTCGGTCCCCACCCTCGCGTACCTCCGCTACGGAATCGGCACGGCACAACGCGGATGGCTCACCCCCGACGATGTGATCAACACGTGGCCACTGCGGCGACTGCGCGGGTTCCTGCGCAAGTGCCGGGCGACATGAGACCGCACAGGCATGGGGAATCGACGGTCACACGACCCACGGGTCCGGTAGGCGAAGGCGGTGGCGTCCGGTGACGTACGTCGCTGTGAGCGCGCTGAGCCACCCGGGGCTGATGCGCGGCCGGAACAGGACAGCCTGGTCGTCGGGCCGTGGACGCTGTGCGCCGCCGTGACCGAGAGTCCGCAGACACTGGTGTTCCCACTGGGTACGCCGCTGGTCGCCGCGGTCGCCGACGGGCTGGGCGGCCAGCCCGGCGGCGAGGTGGCCAGGGCCCTGGTCGTCGGCCGGCTCGCGTCGACCGGCCCCGCCCGTCCAGCCCGCGTGGGCCGAAGTCGAGGACGTAATCGTTGGCCAGGACGCAGACATCGGGGGGCGCGGCCAGGTAGGGGAAATTGGCGGGGTTCATCCGGTAGTGCACGTCCTTGTCGGGGGCGAACTCGCCGTCGCGCGTGACGCTGGTCTCCAGGTTGACCACGCGGACGTCGGGGCGGCCTCGTCCAGGACCCGCAGGGCGTCGCCCCACGGCCAGGCGAAGCCGACGGGACGGGGAATCGGGCCGTACGCGGAGGCAGGCGACGAGAACGCCGACCGTTACTCGGACCTCGTCCAGGACCGGGTGCGTCGTCTTCTGTACGGACAGGGGCCGGGTCATCATGATCGGCCGTCAGTGACTGCCGTGCGGGAAGAGGTGAGGTCCATTGGCCGGACTCGGAATGGGCCGGGGCGTCCTGCGCCGCAAGCCCATCGAACACATCGAGGAGACCGAGGTCACCGAGGGCACGCAACTGGAACGGTCCCTGGGGCTGTGGCAGCTGACCGCAATCGGCATGGGCGGCATCATCGGCGCGGGCATCTTCGCGCTGGCGGGCGCGGTAGCAGGCAGCACGGCCGGCCCCGCCGTGGTGGTGTCGTTCCTCATCGCGGGCGCGGCGAGCGCCGCCGCGGCGCTGTGCTACGCGGAGTTCGCGGGCCTGATCCCGAAGGCGGGATCGGCCTACACCTACGGGTACGCGGTGCTCGGTGAACTCGCGGGCTGGTTCATCGGCTGGGATCTGCTGCTCGAATACACGGCGATCGTCGCCGTGGTCGCCATCGGCATCTCGGGATACTTCGGTTTCCTGGTCGGCGAAACGGGCCTCGATCTGTCGGCGTGGATGCTGGGAGCTCCTGGTACGGGGGCCGGGCATCGGGTTGACCTGTTCGCCGCCCTGTTGTGTCTGCTGATCGCGTATCTGCTGAACCTGGGCATCAGGAGCGCGGCGCGCTTCGAGACCACTGTGGTGGTGCTGAAGCTCCTGGTTGTGCTGCTGGTCATCGGCGTCGGTGTCTTCCACATCAACACCGCGAACTACCACCCGTTCTTCCCCTTCGGCGTCGGCGGAGCGTTCACCGGAGCCGCGACCGTCTTCTTCGCCGTGTTCGGGTTCGACGCCATGAGCACCGCCGCCGAGGAGTCCAAGGACGCCCGGCGCCACATGCCGAAGGCGATCATCTACTCGCTCGCCATCTCGATGGTGCTCTACGTGGCGGCCTGCCTGGTGCTGGCCGGCATGCAGAACTACCAGGACATCGACCCGGAGAGCGGGTTCTCAACGGCGTTCAAGTCCGTGGGGCTCAGTGGCATCGCGGACGTCATCGCGGTCGGCGCGATCATCGGCATCCTCACCGTGATGTTCACCTTCATGCTGGGCGTCACACGTGTGTGGTTCTCGATGAGCCGCGACGGGCTCCTGCCGAAGTGGTTTGCCAAGACGCATCCCACGCGGCACGTGCCCACGCGTGTGACCTGGATCGTCGGAGGAACGTCGGCGGCCATCGCCGGATTTCTGCCGATCGCCGAGGCGGCCGAGCTGACCAACATCGGCATCCTGCTGGCGTTCGTCGTGGTGTGCGTGGCGGTCATCGTCTTGCGGTACCGGCAGCCGGAGTTGCCGCGCACCTTCCGCACGCCCGGGATGCCCGTGGTGCCGGCGGTCGGGATCGTCTTCTCGCTCTGGCTCATCACCTTCCTGCACTGGCAGACGTGGGTGCGCTTTGCTGTGTGGTTCGTGATCGGGCTCGGTGTGTACTTCGGATACTCCTGTCGACACTCGGAGTTGGCACGGCGGTAGAGGAGCAACGCCCGGTCGCCGAAGAGGAGGCGACCAGAGCAGGAACCCACCCCCGCCCTCCTGCCGGCCGCCTGACCGCTCGGGACGGCCACCGGCAGGGGACACCCCCACAGATGCGCGTCTTGCCCCGCATTCCGGGATCGCTTCTGCGCCAGGGGCGCCTCCGCCCAGCGGTATGCGGCCGGGGCCGTGGCCGTGGCCGGCAGCCACCGGGCCCGGACCGCCGATATGGCAGCGGACACGCTTGGGGACAGCGGTCGCATACGCACCTGCGGCGGTGTGACGGGGACGACGGTGAGTATGCGGCCGCAGCGGTCGGCGCTGTACCACCGTTGCGGAGGTCAGCCAGCGCCGTACGGGGTCGGCCGCCGCGCCGCAAGTACTGGCGATCACCGCCGGGGCGTGTCAGCCCGTCCGCCGCCATCGACGACCAGAAGCCGTCCGGTCAGCTCGGCCCGCCCCGCCCCCATGAGGAACGCTGAATGGTGAACGCGGAGGGCGCCATGCCGCGGGTCGGCGTCCTTGCGCATCCGGTCCGGGACACCCTCGCGGAACTCCGGGCTCCCGGCGGGACTGATCAGGGCATAGGTACCGGTCATGGTCCGTACGCTTTCGTCGACCGCACATCGGCTGACGCGAGGTACCGCACGTGAATCGGGGTCGGACAGCGATCGCGCCGCCCGCCCTGCTGCACATGTCGGCTCGTGCCGCGGCGCCCCGTCAGGCTCCAGTGATCTCGATGTGCCGTGGCTCGGCGGCCCGGGCCTTGGGGACGGTCACGGTGAGTATCCCGTCGGCGAGGGTCGCTTTGATCTCTTCGGCCTTGACGTCGGTGGGCAGCAGCGCCCGCAACTCCAGGCCGAGGACGGATCGCGAACCCTCGGCCGGTACCGCGATCCGCGTTTCCGGCCGCTGTCCCCAGCCCTACAAGGCCCTCGTCCCCCTCGCCGCCCGGTGAGACGACAGACCGGTACGAACAACTGCTCCTACGGTTCCACGCGCCACATTCTTGAATCGCCGCCACGCCACTCGACCAGATCCGGATCATCGATCCCCATGTGCGCTTCCGGCATGCCAGAACGACGCAGAAACTCCACAACATCGAGCAGGTGATAGGCCGTACCCACCTGCTCGCCACGAATCGTCACCCGCCTCCCGGCATCCGACCCTGGCGGATGCACGACCACAGGTGCATGTCGAGTCACCATCCCAGCCTCACCCTGACCGTTCCCTGCCGCAAGTTCTGACCGTTCCCTGCCGCAAGTTGCTGTCCGCGGGGCGTCCATCCAAGTCACCCGGGGCACGTCATCACGTTCCTGCAGCGTTCCGAGCACCGGTTCGTCGACCCGGTGCTCGCAAGCTCGGCGCCCGGCAGAAGCGGGCAGAGCCCGCGTCCTGATCCGGCTGCGGGACAACAGCAACCGGGCGGTTCCCGGTCGTCAGTCAGCAGCAGTCAGCCGCGTGGGACGACAGCGACCGGGCAGTGCGCGTGCTGCAGCACGGCGTGTGTGACCCGGCCCAGCGCACGGCCTACGTGGTGGGCGGGCCTGCGTGCGCCCACGACGACGAGCTCCGCGTGCAGGGACGCCGCGACCAGTTCACCAGCCGGCGAGGGGACCCTCACCACCTCTTCGGTCACCTTGATGTCCGGGAACTCCTCCCGGACGGAGCCGAGCATGCGGGTACTCGCAGCGGCCTCCGCCTCCACGGCCACCCGCACCACGTCGGCCATGGGCGCCATACTCCCGACGTACTGGAGGTAGGTCCACGTACTCAACAGACGTAGCGATGCCTTACGCCGCCTGGCCGTCTCCCCGGCAAAGCGCACCGCCTCCAGGTCCTCTTCGTCCCGTACGCCCACCACGACCACCCCGCTCGGCGGCCGTTCCGTACCACGCACGACGACCACAGGGCACCCCGCCTGTCCGGCCACCGTCAGCCCGACCGATCCCAGCAACAGCGTGGAGAAACCGCCCAGCCCCCGCGAACCCACGACGATCGTCACCGCAGGAGCCTCGACACCCTCGGCTTGCGGAGCCGTCGCCGCGGCCGCCCGCAGCAGGCTGTCGGCCGCGGGCTCCCGGCCGACCTCCGTGGAGACCGCCAGGCCGGGCGCCCTGTCGGAGGCTGCTGCGGCGGCCTCGCCCAGCAAGGACCGGGCCGCCTCGCGGACCCGCCGCGCGGTGTCGGCGGACAGGCGTTCCGACAAATCGAGATCGACGGCGCACACGATGTGCAGGGGTTGGTGCCGGAGGGCGGCCTCCTGCGCCGCCCACAGCACCGCGCGTGCCGCTCCGGCCGAACCGTCCGTCCCTACCACCACCGGCCCCTCAGACATACCTCACCAGCTCCTCCCGGCACCAAGCAGAACCCGCCGTCCCAGCCCAGGCCGGACCACGGGGGATCACAACGGCACGCCCGGGTCGGTGTACCGCAGCAGCACGCCCACCCCGTCCTCCAGAGGCAGTTCCTCCCGCGGTACGACCACCAGCTCGGCGCCGGTGCGGACCAGGGCGCGGATCAAGGCCGCGCCGGGCTGTTCCTCCTGGAAGGCGAGGACGCCGAAGGACTCCAGGTCGGCGGCCGACAGCGCGATCTGCGTCGGCTCCGAGCCGGCCCACAACCGCAAGGGCAGGTCGACGGGCGTGTTGAGCAGCAGCGCGCCTGCCTGAGCGCGCTGCAACGCGGCCACAACCGCTGTCATCCCCTCGACTGCACCGGCCTGCCGGGTTCGCCGCGTCCGGAACTTCTCCACCCGAGCCCGGTCCCGTCCGCTCATCCGGCCCCGGAAGACATCGCTCAACTCCTGCTCCAGCAGCGCCCGTCCCTCGCCGGCCGGATGCCCGTCATCCGCGACTGAGACCACGCGCTCGGGCAAGGGCTCGGGCAGGCGGTTCACCAGCACGTTGCGCGCCCGGACCTCCCCGCCCAGCACGATCACCTCGGCACCGCTGCGGTGAACCAGGTCGGCCAGCTCACCGGCGATCTCGGCGGCGCCGTGCGGCCACTTGGTCGCAGGACCGCTGCGATGGCGACGCCTCTCAGGTGCGACCGTGCTGCTCGGCCACCTCCCCGTCTGGAAGTCCACCTCCATCTCCTCCGGCGCGCCGGTCTCCGGGTGCGCGGCGCGGTGCACAGTGGCGGCGGCATACGGGATGTCCGGCGCGTGCTGGACCGCCAGCGGCATCACGTCGGGCAACGCGCCGAACCGGGCCGCGTCGTGCGCCGGCGGATCGGGCAGCTCCTCCACCAGGACCAGACCACCGTGGCTCGCGAAGATCGCCTGCCCGTGCCGCCCGGAAACCTCCCGGTCCGTGCCCGCGATGTCGGCGACGACGGCCACGGTGGCGTTGTCGGCCCCCTGCCGGGCCAGGTCCTCACGCAGATGCTGGCGTCGCAACCTGATCGCCGCCTCCGGGTCGTGGACGTCACGCGAGGTGTTCAGATAGGCACAGGCATACGGTCCCGGTCGCGCGTACACAGGGTCGAGAAAGGTCAGCTCCACGGTCGCCTCCTCATCACGGTGGCCCGTTGTCACGGTGGCCCGTTCGAGCCATCCCGAACCGCTCCCCCTCCCGGCCACCCAGACACCGCTTGCCGGTGACGCCCCAACCCGCCTCCGCTCTTCAAGTAGACCTCCCGCCCACCGACTTTGCGCGCCGGACGGTGCACCGCCGACTCGCGGGGGCGCAGGGTCTGGCGGCCGTCGTCGCAGGATCCTGGCAGCCCGGTGTTCGTCACTCCGGTGCCGAGCGGGAACCGACGGCGGTGTCCTGGGACGGTGGGCGGACGGAGCACAAGGCCACGAGGCCGCAGGCATGGACCGCCAGCACCACCGCGGGCAGGTGCCCGTCCGGGGCGAATCCGCCGATGGCGAGCCTGGCGAGCGCCAACCCGGCAGCACCGAGGCCGCACAGCAGGAACGCCGGTGACATTCACTGCCTGTAGAGGTCTGCCAACGGGTCGACGGACCGCCGGCAGCCGTCGGCAGCAGGTGGGGTTCGCGACAGATGGCTCGCGCGCCGCGCGTGCTGAACAACTCCATGGCGATGGGATACGTGGCTTCGGCAGCCACTGCGTCCGTCAGAAGCCATCCGTATCGATCCCACGTCCTGTCGGCTGGAGGGTCTCTACCTACGGGAATCGTGCTGCTGTCCGCGTCGTGGCGGATCTGGTCGGTGGCCGTGGCGCTGTACCGTGCAGACGGACAGTCTGTCCTGATCTTCGGTACCTCTCCTGCAAGGGACATGGCGGTGGCGCAAGGCACGGTGAAGTGGTTCAACGCGGACAAGGGTTTCGGGTTCATCACCCCGGACGAGGGCGGCCCTGATCTTTTCGTTCACTTCAGGGCCATCCAAGTGCCCGGTCACAAGAGCCTGGAGGAGGGTCAGCGGGTCGAGTTCACGATCGTCCAGGGGGCGAAGGGGCCACAGGCCGACCAGGTAGTACCGCTGTAGAGGCATGGCCAGCGAACCTGTCGGGCAGCCCGGCGAATTGGAAGACGACGAGCACAGACCGCTCCCCGCGGGTTACGCGAACAGCCGCGACCATCTACGGCACGCGCTGACCCGCCTTGAGACCGTTCTCGCTCGGCACCTTGGGATTGGGGCTGCCGCCGAAGAGCGCGGCGCGGTGGTGCCGGGTGTGCCCGGGCGGTCCGGCTTGGAAGTGACCGCAGCACATGACCGCGGTGGAGGTGAGCCACTATGACGCTCTCCGGTGCAACACCGGTCGGCGAGGCCCTCGCCCTGGCGGCGCCCGACCCTGCAGTTTGTCGGAACGAACATCCTCTGGCCGGCCTGGCCGTTCGCCGCCGAGTTCAGTGATCTGCACGCCGCGCCGGGCGTTTCGAACACCTGGTGCTGCTACCCGCCGCAGCGAAGGCCAAGGGGGTCAGCGCCTCCCTCGCCGACGGTAACCATCCTCGAGGCCCAGGCAATCAAGCCCCACCACGTCGAGGTCCAGGGCTGACCCGGCCCCACGAGGTGACAAGGTCGGTTGCCTGGAACCGAGGGCCGGAAGCTGTCGTCTTGCCGGCGGGCCTGGCGATCGCGGGTCTGGTCGCGCACCCCGATGTCCGTTCCGGGCACAGCCGGGCCCGCACCGCAGGTCGGCACCGCGACAGAGCCAGAGCATCTCGGGCCGGCGCCCTCCTGGACGTAGCCGAGCACCCCAACGACGCCAACGCGCGCGGCCGAAAGGCCGTTGACCGGGAGCTCCGCCGCGGCCGGGCCGTCGTTCTGCCAGTACTCGCCGTGGCGCCACCCGGGCCCTGCCGCCGGGCCACCCCGACCTGCCGGATGCCCTGCGCCTGTTCGGCCAGCCGGTGTTCGTGCCCGGCACGATGGGCACTGCCTCGTACGTCATGACCGGCGTCACCGGCAACGCCGCCTTCGACTCCTGCTGCCACGGCGCGGGCCGCGTCTGGAGCCGGCACCGCGCCCACCGCGAAATGTCCGCCCGGCAGCTGCGCCAGGAGCTGGTCGGTGCGGGGGTGGCGGCGCGGCCGACGTCCTGGCGCAGCGTCATCGAGGAGGCGCCCGAAGCGTACAAGGACGTCGACGCCGTCGTCCGGGCAAGCGGACACAACAACCTGGGCCGCCTGGTCGCCCGCCTGGTGCCGCTGGGCGTCCTCAAGGGCTAGAAAGGGCTGGAACCGCCCCGAACCGACCTGACACACGGCTGGCTCACCCTGGACGACGTCGTCAGCACCTGGCCGCTCGGCCGCCCCACCGGTTCCTGCACCAGGACCGGCCGTCCTGACGTCCACGTCATGTGCGCCGTCCCATGCGCAGCGGCCGCAGCGTGAGCGCGCCGTCGGGCCCGCCGTCGATGCGGGTGCCGAACTCCCGGCTGTGTCTGTCGAGGACGGCGCGCAGCCACTCGGTGTCCTCGGGGGAGGCATGCTCCAGCCGCATCCTGCGCGCCTGCAGGGGCGCCATCCGCGCGTCGACCAGCCGGCCGGTGACGGCCTCCACCGACACCAGGTACAGCATCCGCAGGTCGTCCCGGTAGCTCTCGTAGCCGCCGATGCCCTCGTAGTCGTCGACGAGGTCGCCGCAGCCGTACAGGATGAGCCTGTCCTGGTACACCTCCAGCGGGCGCGGGTGGTGCGAGGAATGTCCGTGCACGATGTCCACGCCCCCGTCGACGAGCGCGTGGGCGAAGCGGACCTCGGAGCGGGAGACGTCGTAGCCCCAGTTGGGGCCCCAGTGGACCGACGCGACCGCGATGTCGCCCGGCCGCCGGACCTGCCGCAGGCGGTCGGCGAGCGCGGACGCGGCGGCCACCGAAAGCTCCGAGATGACGTCGACGCCGGCCTGCTGACCGGTTGCGGCCCAGTCCTCGGGGATCCCACTGGACGGCATCCCGAAGGAGAAGACCAGCACCCGCCCGCCGGCGTCCAGCGGCACGATCGCCGGCTGGCGCGCCCGCACCGCGTCCCGGCCCGCCCCTGCCGTCCGCAGCCCCGCCTCCGCCAGGGCGTCGAGCGTCTCACAGAGGCCGCGCGGGCCGAAGTCGAGCACGTGGTTGTTGGCCAGCACACAGACGTCCGGGCGGGCCGCGGCCAGGCACGGCAGGTTGGCCGGGCTCATCCGGTAGTGGATGCCCTTGTCGGGCGCGAAGTCCCCGTCACCGGTGACGGCGGTCTCCAGATTGACCACCCGCACGTCGGGCGCCGCGTTGTCCAGGACGGGCAGCGCCTCGCCCCACGGCCAGCGGAAGTCGACCGGCCGGGGAATCGGCCCGTTCGCCGCCTCGGCCAGGCCGACGTAGTCCCGGGCGTCGTGGAGGTACGTCTCCCGCAGCGCCGGGTCACCGGGGTGCGGGAGGATCTGATCGACGCCCCGGCCGAGCATCACGTCCCCGCCGAGGAACAGGGTGACCACGCCCATGTGCACCCTCCCAAGCTAAAGCCGCCGCGGGCGGTGCGCGAAGGATCCGCGTGACGGGGGCGCCGTGCGGCTGCACGTGCGCGGGAGCATGTGGCTGGTGAACCAGCTGCGGGCCGGGTCGGTCACCGCCTCCAGGGACTCCTCGAACAGGTGCGCGACCCGGGAACGGTCGCCGACGTCACTCGGGGATGCGTGTCTCGGCCGCGGAGATGACTCTCTGGCGCTGCAGGTGGTACCGCTCGTACTCCAGTACCTGCCAGGCCGCGCTGGAGGGGACCTGATTCAGCCGGTCGGTGATCTCATACAGGTCCATGGTGTCGTAACCGGCCCAGGGTTCAGGGCTGCGCAGTCGCTGGATGGCGTCCAGCACCGCAGGGCGGTGGGCATGCGTGCGCTCGTAGTTCTCGATCACCGTCAGCTGCGTCTGGGACAGGTCGCGGAGACGCTGCTGGATCTCCGCGACGGCCAGTCGGCCGAACGCGGGGGTGGGCAGGTCCTGCTCGCGGATGGGCGCGCGGTGGGCCTGCTCGGCCGCGCGGGTGGGGTAGGGCATCTCCCGCAGGGCTCCCTCAGCCGTGTCTGTCACGCGCCGGATGCTCGCTCGCAGGGCTCCCCCGAGCCGGGTCATGGCCGCGTGCACCGTGTGCATGACCGTATCCGGCAGACTGCCGCGTTCGGCGGGCCCGGCCGCTTCGGCCTGTGGCAGGCGGTGGCCGCTGGTGGCCGCTGCCACGGCCCCGGCCCGTTGGGTGAGGTACGCCTCGATGCTTTCCAGCAGCTGCTCGTCCTGACGGCGAAGCAGGTGAAGAAGGTCGGCGGATTCCCGGTCCTGAAGCTGTTCGGCGACGTTCTCGCCCGCCTGGCAGGTCGCCACTGCCCGGGCTGTGGCCGCGTACTCGTCTTCGGCGTTCTTCAACAAAGTGTGCGCATCGGGCAACTGCTGGCCGCGCACGATCTCTGTGACGGCCGCCACCGTGGCGTCCAGCGGGAGCAAGGTCGCCCGTACCGCGCTGAGAGCGACGAACCGCATCAACTGCGCAGTGGTGGCCAGCGGTCCGCGGGAAGGACGGACCGCGCGCAGGTGGCCCTCGATGCGCGCGAGGTGGTCCTGGGCTTCGGCCGCCTGACGTTCGAGTCTGTGCCGGTCGGCGCCTGGCGGCGTGCTGGTCGCATCCGCCCGGAACCGGGCAACAACCGCGGCATGGGCTTCACAGGCGTCCTCCAGCACCGGTATGAGCGTATCCGTCGCTGCCGTCATGAGCTGCCTCCTGGGAATCGGTGCGGGCAACCGGGTCCCATCCTGGGGGAGGTTGCCGAAGATCGCCCGACGGGCTGGTCAGGGTTTGTGGCGCGTCCCTCTGCTCGGCTGTGTCCTCACTCAAGAGGGGCACATCCCGGTGCACCGGCACGACGCGAGCCGCCCAAGCACTGCAAGAAGCCCAGGTCGCACGCACCGCCGGCCGGTCCGTCCTGGTCTACCCGGAGGGCGGGCTCCAGCATCGCAAGGGCGTCCGCGAGGCTCCACCCCGGCCCTTCCACCCTGGCCTCCTCCATCTCGCGCGCTCGACCGGCGCCCAGATCGTGCCCCTGGGCCAGGTCGGAGCCCGCGCACTGGCATCCGGCAGCCCCTGCGAACAGGTGGCCAGGCTGCTCACCGCTCCACTGCACCGCCCACGACTCCACGTGCACGTCGGCGCACCGCTGCGCCTGGAAGGCGAACAGACCCAGGCCCAGGCTCTCGCCCTGACGCACACCGCGCTGACCCAGGCCTGGCACACAGCCGCCCGACAGCTCGGCGCACCGGTGCTCCCCACCGGGCACTGAACCTTGGACGAACCCGCCTCAGCCGTGGCCCGTTCAACCGACGCCCATGAGCGTGGCGACCAGCGGCACCCCTGACAGAAACTCTTGACAAGAGCAACGACACCCCGGATCCGGCTCGCCAAAGGATGAAGCCCCGACGCGGCCAGAGGGTACGCCCGGACCAGTCGGCCCTCGACGACGGGACGGATGGCCCGTTCCCTGCCGCAGGTCGGCCGGGTCACCATGGAATCCAGAGCCTCAAGGAGGTGGGTCCCGTGGCGTACCTCGGAGCGACGGCCGGTTCACGCACGAGATGCGGGGTCGGCGTAGCGCAGCAGTACGCCCACGCCCTCGCTCAGCCGCAGCTGCTGCTCGGGTACCACGACGAGTTCGGCCCTCGTGCCGACCAGGGCACGGGCCAGGGCCGCGTCGGCCCGTTCCTCGCGGACATCCTGGATGCCGTAGGAACGCAATTCCTGCTCGGTGAGGGCGAGTTGGCCGGGTTTCGGGCCGACCCAGAGGTGGAGTGTCGACTCGGGGTGGTCGTTGAGGAAGAGGGCCTTGGCCCGGCCGCGTTGGAGGGCTGACACGGCGGCGGAAAGGCCCTCGGCCGTTGCTCCGTCCCGGGCCCGCTGTGCGAGGAAGGTATCCAGCAGGGCCCGGTCGTGCGCGGCCATGCGCCCGCTGAAGAAGCTTTCGAGTCGCTGTTCCAGCAGCGCCCGTCCCGGCATGGACTCGCCGGCGCCTTCCACGGTGGTGACCTGCCCGCGCAGGGGTGCGGGCAGCCGCCGGACGAGGATGCCGCGGGCCCAGACGTCTCCCGCGACGACCACCGCCTCGACATCGATGCGCCGTGCGTGGCCCTCCAACTCCCGGCCGATCTCTCCGGCGGCGTTCAGCCAGTCGGTCGCCGGGATCTCCTCGTGGACGCGGTGTCCCGGTGTGACCTTGGTCAACGGCCAGGTGCCGGCCTCGGCGTCGATGCGCACGGTGTCGGTGGCGTCCGTGGAGTGGCGGCCGCTGTAGTGCACGTGCACCGCCAAGTACGGGATCCCGGGCGTGTGCTGGACGATCAGCGGCATGGTGTCCGGCAGGGTTCCGAAGTGCGCGGTGTCCCGGGTGGGCGGGGAGGGCAGCTCGTCCAGCAGAGCAAGTCGTCCGTGGGCGGTGAACACGGCCTGACCGTGCGTGCCGGGGACGTCCGTGTCGCTGCCCGCGGTGTCCGCCACCGCGGTGACGGAGTCCCGGTCCGCTCCCTCGGCCATCAGGGCGTCCCGAAGATGCCGCCAGCGCAGTTCTATGGCGGCATCGGGGTCGTCGACGGCGGCGTCGCGGGACGTGTCCAGGTAGACGGACGCGAAGGGACCGGGCTGCTTGTACAGAGGTTCGAGGAAGGAAAGTCTCATGGTCACTCCCGACTACGGCGTCAGCGCCACGGTGCCGCTGTAGCAGGACACGTTCGGGTTGGCGTGCCGCGGCTCGTCCAACTCCAGGATGCGCCTGTCTGACGAGCCGTGCCCGCCTGCGGCACGACCCGTGCGGCGTCTGGCGCCGGCCTGGTCACGGGGCCCCAGAGCCCCCGGAGGTGCCCAGACGGCCTTCTGCGCGAGCCGGCCGGATGGCGTCCCTTGAAGTGGTGTAGCCGTTCTTGGCCAATGTGCGCCACCGGCTCGCCACCGCGTTGCCCCTGGTTGACCGCTCGTGCGCCCTGAACGAGGACGGGCCACCGTGCAACTCTCCGCGGTGAAAGGTGAATTCCGACCGGGAGGTGCACGATGGCCCTGGCTCATGATGACCTGCTCCGCCTTCTGGAGTCACTACGCTCGGCGGACGGACTCGAGATCGTCCGGACCGCGGCTGAACGAGACCTGCAAGAACTGATAGAAGCCGAGGCGACACAGCACATCGGTGCCGCATGGGGCGAGCACACCGAGACCCGCACCGCCTACCGCAACGGCCACCGCGAACGGACCCTGACCACCCAGGCCGGCAACCTGGAACTCGCGATCCCCAAGCTCCGCGCCGGCACCTTCTTCCCCAGCCTGCTGGAACGCCGGCGCCGCGTGGACCAGGCCCTCTACGCCGTCATCATCGAGGCATACGTCCATGGCGTGTCCACCCGCAGCGTCGACGACCTGGTCAAAGCCCTCGGTTCGGACACCGGCGTCTCCAAGAGCGAGGTCTCCCGGATCTGCGGCGACCTCGACGAGAGCCTCGCCGCCTTCCGCAACCGCCCCCTGGACCACACCCGCTTCCCCTACGTCTACCTCGACGCCACCTACCTCAAGGCCCGCGTCGACCACCAGATCGCCTCCCGCGCCGTCGTCATCGCCACCGGCGTCACCGAGGACGGCGGCCGCGAAGTCCTCGGCGTCATGGTCGGCGACAGCGAGAACGAGACCTTCTGGACCACCTTCCTGCGTGACCTGCGCAAACGCGGCCTGAACGGGGTTCGCCTCGTCATCTCCGACCAGCACCTCGGCCTGGTCGCCGCCATCGGCAAGGTCATGATCGGAGCCGCACACCAGCGCTGCCGCGTTCATTTCGTCCGCAACGTCTTCTCGGTGATCCCGAAGCAGCACGCCGAGATGGCCGCCGCGACCATCCGCACGATCTTCGCCCAGCCCGATGCCGTCTCGGTCCGCACCCAGCTCGACACCGTCGCCGACGCCTTCGGCAAGCGGTTCCCCAAGGTGAAGGAGATGCTCCTGGACGCCAAGGAAGAGCTGACAGCCTTCGCCGACTTCCCCCACCAGCACTGGAAGAAGATCCAGTCGACCAACCCGCTGGAGCGCTTAAATCGTGAGGTCAAACGCCGGGCCGACGTCGTCCAGGTCTTCCCCAACGATGCCGCCGTCGAACGCCTCGCCGCCGCCGTCCTGATCGAGATGCACGACGAGTGGATCGCCTTCCCCCGCCGCTACCTCTCCAACGAGAGCATGGACAGCCTCTATCCGGACAAGAACACCCTGCTGCCCGCCACCGACGAATGATCGCCTGCACCACACCAAGGGGCACGACCAAATTCCGCGTAGGGCACGTAAGGAGGACCGGAAGAAGAAGCAGGAGGTGAAGCCGTGGAACGTCCAGGAAGTCCAGATGTTCATTCACAGCGTCAGGACGGAACGGCTCTATGCTCCCCTTCTGCTGTCCCTCATGGGTCTGCGTCCCGCTGAAGTCTGCGGACTTCGATGGGAGGACGTCGACTTGGACAGTGCCACGATCACCATAGCCAACACCCGGACGATGACGGGGAATCGATACGTCGTGGAAAAGGACACCAAGTCGATGGCCGGAGAACGTGATCTTCCTTTGCCGGGGCCAGTACTAATGGCCCTCAGGACGTTCAAGGCTCTCCAGGCCAAGGAGAAGCTCGTCCTCGGTGAGGCTTACTCGGACTCCGGGTACGTCGTGGTGCACGAGACCGGGGAGGCTTTCACGATCAAGCAGCTCCGCAGGCGCGCGTACCGGCTCATGGAGGTCCTTGGCCTGCGCAGAGTACGTCTCTACGACGCTCGTGCCTCCTGCCTCACTTTCCTCGCCAACAACGGCGTGCCGGATCACATCCTCGCCCGGTGGGCCGGGCACACGAACGTGAAGACCACGAAGAAGTGGTACGTGAAGCCAGACGAGGCCGTAGGCAGTGCCCGACGAGTCGAGCCACGGATGCATCGAGCCGTCGGCTTCCCCCGGCTGTGTGAGATTTTGTGAGACGTGAGAGGGTCAGAGGCGTGAGTGAGACACCGTCGAACACCCTGCAATACCGCTTTGACGGGCCAGAAGAGGCTCCCGTCCTGATCCTCGGTCCCTCACTGGGTACCACATGGCACATGTGGGACCGTCAGGTTCCCGAACTGGCGCAGCAGTGGCGGGTGTTCCGGTTCGACCTGCCGGGTCACGGCGGCGCCCCGGCCTACCCGGCGGGTTCGGTCGCCGACCTGGCCGCGCGGCTGCTCGCCACCCTCGACCGGCTCGGAGTGCAGCGCTTCGGCTACGCGGGCTGTGCGTTCGGCGGGGCGGTCGGCGTGGAACTGGCTCTGCGCCACCCCGAACGCGTCGCCTCCCTCGCGCTGATCGCGGCCTCGCCGCGGTTCGGCACGGCCGACGAGTTCCGTCAGCGCGGCGTCATCGTGCGCACCAACGGGCTCGACCCCATCGCCCGTACCTCGCCCGACCGTTGGTTCACCGGCGGCTACGCGGCCGCGCAGCCCGCGATCACCGAGTGGGCCGTGCAGATGGTGCGCACCACCGACCCCGGCTGCTACATCGCGGCCTGCGAGGCCCTGGCGGCGTTCGACGTGCGGGCGGAGATCGGTCTCGTCGGCGCGCCGACCCTGGTCCTCGTCGGTTCCGAGGACCAGGTCACCGGTCCTGCCGAGGCGCGCACCCTGGTGGCGGGCATCCCGGACGCCCGTCTCGCCGTCGTGCCCGGCGCCTCGCACCTGGTCCCGGTGGAGCAGCCCGCGGCCGTCACCGACCTGCTGGTCCGGCACTTCTCGACCGCCTGGCAGCCCGCCTACGACTCCGGCACCGGGCAGACGGCGATCCCGGGGATCCCCGTAAGGGCGACGCCGAACATGCCGCAGCAGTCCCAGCTGGTGCAGCAGCCTCCGCAGCCGCCGGCCATCGCCGAGATCGCCCCGGCCCCGGTCCCGGTCCCGTCGCAGGCCCTGGGCCGCCCCGACCCGTACGACGCGGGTCTGAAGGTGCGCCGCGAGGTCCTCGGCGACGCCCATGTCGACCGGGCGCTGGCAGAGGCCGACGACTTCTCGGGCGACTTCCAGGAGTTCGTCACCCGCTACGCCTGGGGCGAGATCTGGGACCGCCCCGGCCTCGACCGGCGCTCCCGTTCCTGTGTCACGCTCGCCGCGCTGGTCGCGGGCGGCCATCTGGAGGAGCTCGCCTCCCACACGCGGGCCGCGCTGCGCAACGGTCTCACCCCGGACGAGATCAAGGAGGTGCTGCTCCAGGCGGCCGTGTACTGCGGCGTGCCGGCGGCCCACCGCGCGTTCCGGGTGGCGCAGCAGGTCGTCCGGGAGGAGACCACCCCCACCGAGTGAGCGACCGCTGCGGCCCCGGGGGCAGGATGGAACCATGAAGCTCACCAAGAAGTCGCACGCCTGCGTCCGTCTCGAGAAGGACGGGCGCACCCTCGTCCTCGATCCGGGCGGGTTCAGCGAGCAGGACGCGGCCCTCGGCGCCGAGGCGATCCTGGTCACGCACGAGCACCCCGACCACTTCGACGAGAAGCGGCTGCGGACGGCCCTGGAGGCCGACCCGGCCGTCGAGCTCTGGACGCTGAGGTCCGTCGCGGAGAAGATCTCCGCCGCCTTCCCGGGGCGCGTGCACACCGTCGGCCACGGCGACACGTTCACCGCCGCGGGGTTCGACGTGCAGGTCCACGGCGAGCTGCACGCGGTCATCCACCCGGACATCCCGCGCATCACCAACGTCGGGTACCTCGTCGACGGCGGCCGCGTCTTCCACCCCGGCGACGCGCTGACCGTCCCCGGCCCGGCCGTCGAGACGCTGATGCTGCCGGTGATGGCTCCCTGGAGCAAGATCTCCGAGGTCATCGACTACGTGCGCGAGGTGAAGCCGCAGCGCGCCTACGACATCCACGACGCCATGCTCACCGACCTCGCCCGTCCGATCTACGACCACCAGATCGGCGCCCTCGGCGGCGCGGAGCACCTGCGGCTGGCGCCGGGGGAGAGCACGGCCCTGTGAGTGTCGGTGGGGCCCGGTAGGTTGTCAGGCATGCGCATCGCGACCTGGAACGTGAACTCGATCACCGCCCGCCTGCCGAGGCTCCTGGCCTGGCTGGAGAGCAGCGGCACCGATGTGCTGTGCCTTCAGGAGGCCAAGGTCGCCGAGGAGCAGTTCCCGCTCGACCAGCTGCGCGAGCTGGGCTACGAGGCCGCGGTGCACGCCACGGGCCGGTGGAACGGCGTGGCGGTGATCTCCCGGGTGGGCGTCGAGGACGTCGTCAGGGGGCTCCCCGGCGATCCCGGTTTCGACGGCGCGCCGGAGCCCCGGGCGGTCGCGGCGACCTGCGGTCCGGTCCGCGTCTGGTCGGTCTACGTGCCCAACGGCCGCGAGGTCGGCCATCCGCACTACGCCTACAAGCTGCAGTGGTTCGAGGCGCTGCGGGCGGCCGTCGCGGGGGACGCGGCGGGCAGCCGCCCGTTCGCGGTGCTGGGCGACTACAACGTGGCCCCGACCGACGACGACGTCTACGACGTGGCGGCCTTCGAGGGGGCCACGCATGTCACACCGGCCGAGCGGGCCGCCCTGGCGTCCCTGCGCGAGGCCGGCCTGTCGGACGTCGTCCCGCGGCCCCTGAAGTACGACCGCCCCTTCACCTACTGGGACTACCGCCAGCTCTGCTTCCCCAAGAACCGTGGCATGCGCATCGACCTGGTGTACGGCAACGAGCCGTTCGCGAAGGCCGTCGAGGACGCGTACGTGGACCGTGAGGAGCGCAAGGGCAAGGGCGCCTCGGACCACGCGCCGGTCGTCGTCGACCTGGAGGTCTAGGCGACCGCGCCGGGGCCCGCTCCGGGGCCGCGTTCCCGCGCCGCCGCCGGGCCGCGAGGTGATCCCGGGCTCGTGCCGCGCGCCTGTGGTGCGCACGCCCGGGCCGGTGTCACGCTGGGCTCATGAACATCCCTTTCCTGGGCAACAAGCGCAAGAAGCACCGGGCGGCGGTGCTGGCCGAGGACCCCGAGGGGATCGCCGAACTCCTGTCCGAATGCGAAGTGTTGCGCTCCCACGCGGCGCGGGAGGGGATCGGGCTCGACGACAGCGCCGACTCGTTGGAGGCGCTGGACCAGCTGCCGCCGCGCTGGCGCGAGGACGAGGAGAGCCTGCCCTGGTTCGGCCATGACGCGGGGCTCTATCTGGGGACGGTCGTCGTGCGCACGGTGCCCGGCGCCGCCTGGGTGATCAGGCCCGGCGGGGAGGCGGTCGTCCGGCTGACGTCAGGGCGGGAGATCGACGTGGTCACGGCCGGGTTCGAGTGGGCCGCGACCGGGACCCCCGAACTGTCCCGGACGTACGCAGAGGTGGCCGGGCGCTGAGCCGGGTACGGAACGGCGTCCGTGGCGGCGGTGCACACGGCTGACCGTCGCACCGTGCGCGTCGCTCCCTCACCTCGCTTCCTCACCTCTTCTCCTCACCTCGTCCTGAGGCCGGGCGTGCGTCCGTGGACGGTCACGTAGGAGTGGCGACCGTCGTCGCAGGCAGGGGGGTCTGAGCCGCTCGGGTCACGTCCTCGACGAGCTCGACCACGTCGGGGCCGTACGCCTGGGAGTTGATCACCTTCAGGAGCAGGACGAAGGAGCCGTTGCCGTGCTTGCGGGCCAGCCGCTCATGGTTGCGGACGAGATAGCGGGTGGCGGCCTGGTTGTTGATCGCGCGCTGGCCGCAGAACAGGAACACCGGCCGCCCGCCCCGCCGTTGCCCAGCGGTGAGCCGGGCCAGCAGGACGTACTCGGTGACGCCCGACTCCATCCGGTAGTGCTCGCCGCCTATCTGGAACGCGAGTCTGTCCGGACCCGGTTCCCGGTCGGTGTTGATGCGCACACCGGGCAGCATGGCCTGGAGATGGGCCGCCATCCGCCGGTTGGAGCCCGGGCCGCCGACGCAGAACTCCGTCCGCTCGCCGAAACCCTGCCGGGCCGCGTCCTGGGTGACCACTTCGGCGCCCGCGCCGCAGTCCTTGATGAGCGCGGCGAGTTCCAGGAGCGCGAACACGTCGTGGCGGTGTACCGCGAGATCCGTGCTGCCGGCGTCGCGGTTGACGACGAGCAGGGACTCCGAGTGCTCCGGAAGCCCGAAGAACGCCTGCTTGCGCCGGAGTCTGCGCTTCCACAGGTAGGTGCGGGCCAGCCAGCCGAGCGCGGCACTGATGCCGGCGGCCACCACGCCCAGGACGATATTGCGCACGTCGTCGTTCATGGGCGCGCATGGTACCTGGGCGAGCACCGCCGGACGTACCCGTGTTCGAACTATGGGGAAGGCCCGACAGTGCCCGGAAGGTGGCTGTCGAGGCCCCGTGATTCTGGTTACGCTGCGCGGACGTTCCTGGACTGGAGGTACGGATGCGTCGTCCTGTCGCGCGGAAACTGTCGGTCCTGGCGGTCTCCGCCGCCGTGGTCACGGTGGGGGCCGCCGCGCCGCCCCCCGCCTCAACCGCCGCCGAGCGGACGGCTGTCGGGAAGACGCCGGTCGCCGTCGGCTACGGCGGCGCCGTGGCCAGCGTCGACGCCGACGCGTCGGCGGCCGGCATCGAGGTGCTGAGGAAGGGCGGCAACGCGGTCGACGCGGCCGTCGCCACCGCCGCGGCGCTCGGCGTCACCGAGCCCTACTCCTCAGGCATCGGCGGGGGCGGCTACTTCGTCTACTACGACGCCAAGTCCCGTACGGTGCACACCGTCGACGGCCGCGAGACCGCCCCGCTGACCGCGGACTCCGGTCTCTTCCTGGAGAACGGCAAGCCGCTCGCCTTCGCGGACGCCGTCAGCAGCGGCCTCGCCGTCGGCACCCCGGGAACGCCCGCCACCTGGGCGACGGCGCTGAAGAGATGGGGCACCGAACGGCTCGGCACCCTCCTGCGGCCCGCCGAGCGCATCGCCCGCGAGGGCTTCACCGTCGACGACACCTTCCGTTCCCAGACCGCCGCCAACGAGGCCCGTTTCCGCGCCTTCCCGGACACGGCGGAGCTGTTCCTGCCCGGCGGCCGGCTGCCCGTCGTCGGCTCCACGTTCAAGAACCCCGATCTCGCCCGCACCTACAAGGAGTTGGGGGAGAAGGGCGTCGATGCGATCTACCGGGGCGACCTCGGCGAGGACATCGTCTCCACGGTGAACCACCCGCCGGTGGACCCGGCCTCGGGCTGGAACGCCCGGCCCGGCGAGCTGTCCGCGAAGGACCTCGCCGCCTACCGCGCCAAGCTCCAGGCGCCCACGAAGACCTCGTACCGCGGCCTCGGGGTCTACTCCATCGCGCCCTCGTCCTCGGGCGGCACCACGGTCGGCGAGGCCCTCAACCTCCTCGAGCACACGGCTCTTTCGAAGACCGACGAGACGCGGTACCTGCACCGCTTCATCGAGGCGAGCCGGATCGCGTTCGCCGACCGCGGGCGCTGGGTCGGCGACCCCGCCTTCGAGGACGTCCCCACCCGGCAGCTGCTGTCGAAGAAGTACGCCGACTCCCGTGCCTGCCTCATCAAGGACGACGCGGTGCTCACCAGCCCGCTGGCGCCCGGCGACCCGCGCCACCCGGCCGCCTGCGGCGTCGGCGGCACGGCGGCTCCGACGACGTACGAGGGCGAGAACACCACCCACCTCACCGTCGCCGACAAGTGGGGCGACGTCGTCTCCTACACGCTCACCATCGAGCAGACCGGCGGCAGCGGCATCACCGTGCCCGGCCGTGGCTTCCTGCTCAACAACGAGCTGACGGACTTCTCCTTCGCCCCGGCCAATCCGGCCGTGCACGACCCGAACCTGCCCGGCCCCGGCAAGCGGCCGCGCTCGTCGATCTCGCCGACCATCGTGCTCGACCGGCACGACCGGCCGGTGGTCGCGCTCGGTTCGCCCGGCGGCGCGACCATCATCACCACGGTGCTGCAGACCCTGACCGGGTTCCTCGACCGCGGGCTGCCGCTCGTCGACGCGATCGCGGCCCCCCGCGCCAGCCAGCGCAACGCCGCCCAGACGGAACTGGAGCCCGCGCTCTACGACGACACCAGCCCCACCGGTCCGCGGGCGCGGCTGGAGGCCCTCGGGCACTCCTTCAAACGGAACCCGGAGATCGGCGCGGCGACGGGCGTGCAGCGGCTGCCGAACGGCAAGTGGCTGGCCGCCGCCGAGACCGTGCGGCGCGGCGGAGGTTCGGCCCAGGTGGTCCGCCCGGCGCCGTAGCGCTCAGTGTCCGGCGGCGGGGACGGGCGGCTGCGTGCGGAACGCGAGCCGCCCGTCCTCGACGTCCACCGCGACCCGGTCGCCCTGCGCGACCCGCCCGTCGAGCAGCAGCCGGGAGAGCCGGTTGTCGACCTCGCGCTGGATCGTGCGGCGCAACGGACGGGCCCCGTACTCGGGTTGGTAGCCGCGCTCGGCGAGCCAGTCGACGGCGGCGTCGGTGAACTCGGCCGTGATGCCCTGCGCCTGCACCAGCCGGCGGGTGTCGTCCAGCAACAGGTCGGTGATCCGGCGCAGTTGCTCGCCCGTGAGCTGACGGAACACGACGATCTCGTCGATCCGGTTGAGGAACTCCGGCCGGAAGTGCTGGCGCAGCGGCCGCAGGATCTGCTCGCGCCGCGCCTCCTCGTCGGCGTCCGCGCCGCCCGGCCCGAATCCGATGCCGCCGCCCCGCCGGGTGATCGCCTCCGAGCCCAGGTTGCTGGTCATCACGATGACCGTGTTGGTGAAGTCCACCGTGCGGCCCTGGGAGTCGGTGAGCCGGCCGTCGTCGAGGACCTGCAGCAGGATGTTGAAGACGTCCGGGTGGGCCTTCTCCACCTCGTCCAGCAGAAGCAGCGAGTACGGGTGGCGGCGGACGACCTCCGTGAGCTGTCCGGCCTCCTCGTGGCCGACGTAGCCGGGCGGGGCGCCCACCAGGCGGCTGACGGTGTGCCGTTCCTGGTACTCGCTCATGTCGAGGCGGACCATGCGCTCCTCGCTGCCGAACAGAGCCTCGGCGAGCGCACGGGCCAGTTCCGTCTTGCCGACGCCGGTCGGGCCGAGGAACAGGAAGCTGCCGATCGGCCGGTCCGGGCTGGAGAGCCCGGCGCGCGAGCGCAGCACCGCGTCCGCGACGACCCGCACGGCCTCCTCCTGGCCGACCACCCGGTCGTGCAGGTGCTCCTCGAGACCGAGCAGCCGGTCCTTCTCCTCCTGGGTCAGGCTGGCGACCGGAATGCCGGTCTGCCGGGACACGACCTCGGCGATCGCCTCCGCGGTGACCTCCAGATGCCGGCCCTCGTCGGCCGTCTCCTCGCCGCTCGCCCGAGCGGTGCGCTCCTTCAGTTCCACGATGCGGTCGCGCAGCCGGGTGGCCTCCTCGTACTGTTCGTCCGCGACCGCCTGGTCCTTGTCACGCGCGAGCTGCTCCAGCTCGCGCTCCATGGTCCGTACGTCGGAGCCCTTCGTGCGCGCGCCGAGACGCACCCGGGCCCCGGCCTGGTCGATGAGGTCGATGGCCTTGTCGGGCAGGCGGCGGTCGGTGAGATAGCGGTCGGACAGCTCCACCGCCGCGTCGAGCGCGCCGTCGGTGTAGCGGACCTGGTGGTGGGCCTCGTACCGGTCGCGCAGCCCGCGCAGGATCTCCAGTGTGTCCGCGACGGACGGCTCCGGCACGAGGATCGGCTGGAAACGGCGGGCGAGCGCCGCGTCCTTCTCGATCCGCCGGTACTCCTCCAGCGTCGTCGCGCCCACGACGTGCAGTTCGCCGCGGGCCAGCGCGGGCTTGAGGATGTCGCCCGCGTCCATTGAGCCGCTTTCGCCGCCCCCGCCCGCGCCGACGACCGTGTGCAGCTCGTCGATGAAGACGATCAGCTGGTCGGAGTGTGCGCGGATCTCGTCGACGAGGGTGTTCAGCCGTTCCTCGAAGTCGCCGCGGTAGCGGGTGCCGGCGACCACGCCCGTCAGGTCCAGGGCGACCACCCGCCGGGCGAGCAGGACGTCCGGCACGTCCCCCTCCGCGATGCGCTGGGCCAGCCCCTCCACGACGGCGGTCTTGCCCACGCCCGCGTCGCCGATCAGCACCGGGTTGTTCTTGCCGCGCCGTGAGAGGACCTCGATGGTCTGCTCGATCTCGTCGTCCCGGCCGATCACCGGGTCGATCCGGCCCTGACCGGCCAGTTCGGTGAGGTCGCGTCCGTACTTGTCCAGGGTGGGCGTGCCGGTGGGCTGCTGGCGGTCCGCGGCGCGGGGGGCCGTCGAGGCGTCCGGGGAGTCGGCGGGCAGACCCGGGGAGGCGAAGCGGGCCGCGTGGAGGATGTGCCCGGCCGCGGAGTCCGGGTTCGAGGCGAGGGCGCCCAGCACGTGCTCCGGGCCGATGTGCCCCGCGCCCCGGGCGCGGGCAAGGTCGTGAGCGTCCAGCAGGGCGCGCTTGGCGGCCGGGGTCAGCGACAGCGAGGTGGGCGGGGGCGCCTCGCCCGCCGGGTGCTGCGGCGGGCCCGACCGCTCGTCGATCTGCGTCGCGAGGGCGTCGGGGTCGGCGCCGGCCCGGCTGAGCAGGGTGCGGGTCGGCTCCGCCGACAGGGCCGCGCGCAGCAGATGCTCGGTGTCCAGGTCTCTGCTGCCGTGCTCGGCCGCGTACTGGGCCGCGCCCCGGACGAGGTCCCTCGCGGGCTGGCTGAGGAGTCGGCCTATGTTGATCTGCCGGGGGCCGGGGCGGGGCCCGCCGAAGAACCGGGCCAGGAACTCTCCGTAAGGGTCTCCGTAGTCGCCGTAGCCCTCCGGGCCGGTGTAGCCGCTGGTCATGGCATTCCGTTCGATGGACGTGCGATGCGGTGCGGGGTGCCCTCGGCTGGGGCCGTCACACCCACCTTCGCACGGTCGCCCGGCGCGGGCATGCGCAGGAACGTCCACGGGGCGGGGCGCCTGCCGCGGGCGGGCGGGAACGGCCCGTGCGGGACGGTCCGCGCCCGACCGGAGCGGCCGCGCGGCCCGGTCCTGCGCCGCCCCGGCCTGGACGGAGCGCTTCGGCAGGTTCCGCCCCTCGGCTTCCGTCCCCTCCGGGCCGCGCCCGTCCCCGTGTGTCCCTGCCCCTCCCGCCGGTGTCCGCCCGTCTCGGCCCATGCCCGGCTACGCCTGGCTATGCCCGCTGGGTCAGCACCCTGGGTCCGCTGTCCGTGATCGCCACCGTGTGTTCCGTGTGGGCCGCCCGCGAACCGTCGTTCGTGCGCAGGGTCCAGCCGTCGGAAGCGCAGTGGTAGTCGTCCCCGCCGCCCGCGATCAGCATCGGCTCGATCGCGATGACCATGCCGTGGCGCAGCGGCAGGCCCCGGCCGGGGCGGCCCTCGTTCGGGATCGCCGGGTCCTCGTGCATATGGCGGCCGACACCGTGGCCTCCGAAGTCGTCCATGATCCCGTAGCCGGCCCCTCGGCAGACCGTGCCGATCGCGTGCGCGATGTCGCCGACGCGGTTGCCGACGACCGCCGCCTCGATGCCGACCGCCAGGGCGCGCTCGGCTGCCTCGATGAGCCGGACGTCCTCCGGGCGCGCCCGGCCCACCGTGAAGCTGATCGCGGAGTCGCCCACCCAGCCGTTCAGCTCGGCGCCGCAGTCGATCGAGACGAGGTCACCGTCGCGCAGCCGGTCGCGGGTGGGGATGCCGTGCACGATCGCGTCGTTCACGGACGCGCAGATCACCGCGGGGAAGGGCGTGGGCGCGAAGGACGGGCGGTAGCCGAGGAAGGGCGACGACGCCCCCGCCTCCCGGAGGACGTCATGCGCCACCTCGTCCAGCTCCACCAGGGATACCCCCACGTCGGCGGCCTGGCGCACGGCCGTCAGCGCCCGTGAGACGACCTGGCCCGCCTCGTACATGGCGTCGATCGATGTGTCCGTCTTCAGCTCAACCATGCCAATTACTATACCGGTATTAGAATGGTGCCATGGTGCGCACCCCCTTGACCCCCGAAGAGCACGAACGCGGCGAGCGGCTCGGACGGCTGCTGCGTGAAGCGCGCGGCGCCCGGAGCATGGCCGAGATCGCGGCGAGCGCGGGCATCTCCGCCGAGACCCTCCGCAAGATCGAGACCGGACGGGCGCCGACCCCGGCGTTCTTCACGGTCGCCGCCCTGGCCCGCGTGCTGGGCCTGTCCATGGACGAACTGGCGGGGCTGTGCGCGCTCGCCCCCGCCTGACGCCCCGGTGCGCGCTCGCCCTCACCTGATCCCCGGCGCACCCACGCCCTCGTGATCCCCCGGCTCCCGTCGACGACATCCGCGCGGGGCCGTTCGGCGGCGCGGTCGCGTCCCCCTTCGAAAACTCCCCGTAGCCCCGCTGTAACACAACTGGTGTTCTCTACGAAGCCGGAGTGTTCCGGTCGGGGCGGGAGTCCAGCGATGACTGTGCATCAACTCCCGGGCCTGGTGCGGGAGTTCGCGAGCAACCTGAACGGGCTTCTGGCGCGCCTCGACCCGGGCGACGGCTGGTGCGCGGTGTTCTGGCAGCGTGATCCCGACGGTATGCGGGCCTGCCTCGACGGACGTGAGGTGCCTCCCTGGGACGTGGTGGAGGCGCTGCTCCAGGACCTCGCCGCCGCACACGGCTCCGGGGCCGCCGCGCAGGAGACGCTCCGGCTCCGGCCCCTGCACGTCGGCGCGCTCGCCGCCCACGACACCCGGCCCGGCGGCCGCGACGCGCTCGGGGACCGGCTCGACGTGATGCTCCGCGAACAGCGCTACGCCGCCGACCGGGTCGCCGACGTCGGCCGCCGGCTCGCCTCCGCGGCCACCCGGGAGCAGGCCGACGCCCTCCGCCTCGACCTGGCCTGGGCCCGTGACGACCACGAACGCGCCACCGCCCGGTGCGCCGAACTCCGCGACCGCATGGCGTACCTGGACCGCCTCCCGGCGCCCCCGCAGGCCGGGGCGGAGGCAGGAGCCGTGGACGGTGCTTCCGGCGACGAGCCCGGCCCGGCCGACGCGGCCGCGGTGCGCTCCGTGCCCGGTCAGCGCGCGGCGCACGCGGAGGCCGGTGCGGTCGCCGCCGGGCCGGACGCCGTGCCGCGGCAGCGCAAGCGCCGCCGCGGCGGCGCCCGGTTCGCCGGTATGGCCGAGGAGGACGCGCCGCCCGTCGCCGTGCCGCCCACCGCCGAACCGCAGGCGCCCACGCCCGCCGCGCCCGCGCGCCGCACCCCGCGCGGCGCCCGCTTCGCCGGAGCCGCCGCCGAGAGCGCGGAGCGCGACGCCGAGCCGCGGCGCGAGCCGCTGGACGCGGCCGCACGGCGGGAGACCGTCGAGGCGGTGCGGCGGGAGACCGTCGAGGCGGTGCGGCGGCTGGTGCGGCTGCGCGCCGAAGGCCGCAGCGGTGAGGCGCACGCCCTGCTGGTGGAACTCGCCCGCTGGCCGGCCGTTCGCATCCCGCTCCTCGCGGCCGAACTGCAGCGCACCGGGCTCGCCGCCGACTGGACCACCCTGCTCTGGGAGGCGGCCTCCCTGCCGGCCGACCGGCTCGTCGCGGCGGCCGACGCGCTGGTCGCGGTGGGGCGCACCGGTGACGGCGAGCAGATCCTGCGGCAGGGCGTGGCACGCCCCGCCGCCGAGATCGGGCAGGCCGTCCTCGCTCTGGTCGGGGACGGCCGACGGCGCGAGGCCCGCGCGCTGCTCGACGCCTACGTCCGGGTCCGCACCCCGCAGGAGGCCGCCCGCAGTGTCGCCCCGGACCCGCCCGCCCTCGTCCCGCTGCTGCTGCAGGCCGCCCGCGCCGTCTCCGAGGAACGCCGCTGGGACCTCGTGCACGCCCTCCGGGTCGCCGGGTTCACGGCCTGAGGGGGACGCAGCGCCCGCGGGATGCCTCCGCTGCGCCCGGCGGACAGGCGCGGCGGGCCTGCGCGGCCGCCCGGACCGGCACCGGGCCGGACGCTGGGCGACTCACCCACAGGAGTGTGAAACGCGATCGACTCCGCGGGTTGACGACGATGGTCTTGGCAAGCCCGTCCAGGAGGCTTACGTTCGTCCCTCTACGACCTGCGTCTACGGGCGTAGAGGCTCTGACGGCCTGTCGAAGGAGCAGCTCATGGCCAACGTCGTACGTGCCGCACTGGTCCAGGCCACCTGGACGGGCGACACCGAGTCCATGGTGGCGAAACACGAGGAGCACGCCCGCGAGGCGGCCCGCAGCGGCGCGAAGATCATCGGGTTCCAGGAGGTCTTCAACGCGCCCTACTTCTGCCAGGTCCAGGAGCCGGAGCACTACCGCTGGGCCGAGGCCGTCCCCGACGGGCCGACCGTGCGCCGTATGCAGGAGCTCGCGCGCGAGACGGGCATGGTGATCGTCGTCCCGGTCTTCGAGGTCGAGCAGTCCGGTTTCTACTACAACACCGCCGCCGTGATCGACGCGGACGGCTCGTACCTCGGCAAGTACCGCAAGCACCACATCCCGCAGGTCAAGGGCTTCTGGGAGAAGTACTACTTCCGGCCCGGCAACGCCGGCTGGCCCGTCTTCGACACGGCCGTCGGCAAGGTCGGCGTCTACATCTGCTACGACCGGCACTTCCCGGAAGGCTGGCGACAACTCGGCCTCCAGGGAGCACAGTTGGTCTACAACCCGTCCGCGACCCACCGTGGCCTCTCCGCCCACCTCTGGCAGCTGGAGCAGCCCGCGGCCGCGGTCGCCAACGAGTACTTCGTCGCCGCGATCAACCGCGTCGGCGTCGAGGAGTACGGGGACAACGACTTCTACGGGACCTCGTACTTCGTCGACCCGCGGGGCAGGTTCGTCGGCGACCTCGCGAGCGACAAGGACGAGGAACTCCTCGTCCGCGACCTCGACTTCGACCTGATCGAGGAGGTCCGGCAGCAGTGGGCCTTCTACCGGGACCGCCGTCCCGACGCCTACGACGGGCTGGTGCGGCCGTGAGCGAACTCCACGACCGCCACCGCCGCGTCCTGCCCGACTGGCTCGCCCTCTACTACGAGAAGCCGCTGGAGATCACCCACGGGGAAGGCCGGCACGTCTGGGACGCCGAGGGCAACAGGTACCTCGACTTCTTCGGCGGCATCCTCACCACGATGACCGCGCACGCGCTGCCCGAGGTCACCAAGGCGGTGAGCGAGCAGGCCGGGCGGATCATCCACTCCTCGACGCTCTACCTCAACCGGCCCATGGTCGAGCTGGCCGAGCGGATCGCGCACGTCAGCGGCATCCCCGACGCCCGCGTCTTCTTCACCACCTCCGGCACCGAGGCCAACGACACGGCCCTGCTGCTCGCCACCGCTCACCGGCGCAGCAACACGGTCCTGGCCATGCGCAACAGCTACCACGGGCGCTCCTTCAGCGCCGTCGGCATCACCGGCAACCGCGGCTGGTCGCCGACCTCGCTGTCCCCGCTGCAGACGCTGTACGTGCACGGCGGGGTGCGGGGCCGGGGCCCCTTCGCCGGTCTCGGCGACGCGGAGTTCATCGCCGCCTGTGTCGCGGACCTGAAGGACCTGCTCGGGCACACCCGCGCGCCCGCGGCGCTGATCGCCGAGCCCATCCAGGGCGTCGGCGGCTTCACCTCGCCGCCGGACGGACTGTACGCGGCCTTCCGCGAGGTGCTGGACGCCCACGGGATCCTGTGGATCGCCGACGAGGTGCAGACGGGCTGGGGCCGCACCGGCGAGCACTTCTGGGGCTGGCAGGCGCACGCTGACAACGGTCCGCCGGACATCGTCACCTTCGCCAAGGGCATCGGCAACGGCATGTCCGTCGGCGGGGTCGTCGCCCGCTCCGAGATCATGAACTGCCTGGACGCCAACAGCATCTCCACCTTCGGCGGCACCCAGGTCACCATGGCCGCCGGCCTCGCCAACCTCAACTACCTGCTGGAACACGACCTCCAGGGCAACGCCCGACGGGTCGGCGGTCTGCTCATCGAGCGGCTGCGGGCCGCAGCCGCCCAGGACCCGGGCGTCCACGAGGTGCGCGGTCGCGGACTGATGATCGGCGTCGAGCTGACCCGGCCCGGCACCCGACTGGCCGACCCCGGCCGAGCGGCCGCCGTGCTGGAGGCCGCCCGCGCCGGGGGGCTGCTGATCGGCAAGGGCGGCGGCCACGACACCAGCGCCCTGCGCATCGCCCCGCCGCTGTCCCTGACGGTGGCGGAGGCCGAGGAGGGCGCCGCCGTCCTCGAGAGCGCGCTGAGGAGCACGCTGTAGCGCCGGCCCGAGCCAAGGGAACACACCGCCATGAGCATCGCCTTGCAGTCCTGGGGCCCCGTGGAGCCGCTGGAACCCGCACTGTCGGTCCGTCAGGTCCTGTCCCTGGAAAGGGTGCTGGCCGGTGAGCCCGAGGTGGTGGCCGGCGCGTCCCAGCTCGACCGGCCGGTGCGCTGGGTGCACGTCGCCGAGGCGGCCGACGTCGGCGTGATGCTCAGCGGCGGCGAGATGGTCCTCACCACCGGAGTGCTGCTCGCCGGCGACGAGAACGCGCAGACCGAGTACATCCGGTCCCTGCACCGCGCGGAGGCGGCGGCCGTGGTGCTGGGCCTCGGCCGGGCCTTTCCCACCCCGCCGGACGTGATGCGGCGCGCCGCCGAGCGCTGCGCACTGCCGATGGTGGTCCTGCACCGCCCGTTCCCCTTCGCCGAGCTGACCGAGGAGGTCCAGTCCCGGCTGGTCCGGCGCAAGTTCGCCGCCGTCAGCCTGTCGGAGGCCGTGCGGACCGCGCTGACGACACTCATCACCGCGGGCGCCCCACTGCAACTGCTGCTGGACGAGATCGCCCAGCACGCCGCCTGTCCCGTCGTCGTCACCAACCTCGCCCACCGGGTGCTGGCCACGGCGGGGGAGCGCTCGGCGGTCGACGACGTGCTGCGGGACTGGGAGCGCATCGCCCGCCAGGCCGGAGGCAGCGAGGGCGACGGCTGGATCCGCGCCGAGCTGGGCGGACGCGGCGAGCGGTGGGGACAGATCATGCTCTGCGGCCACCGCGGCGACACCGCGGGCGGACGGCTGCTCGCCGACCGCGCCGCCGAGGCGCTCGTCCTGCACCGCATGCTCGGCGGCGCCTCCGCCCACACCTGGGAGGAGCAGTCCGCGCAGAGCCTGCTCACCGACCTGGTCTCCGGCGTCGTGCCGGCGCGGCAGCTGCTGCCCCGGGCGCGGGCGGCCGGCCTGCCCGTCAACCGGCGCACCTTCGTCCCGCTCGTCGTACGGGACGGCGATCCCGTCCGGCTCGAGCGCGTGCTGCGCCTGCTGGGGATGCCCGGGCTGGTCGCCGAGCTGGCCGACGGGGCCACCGCCGTCCTGCTCAGCCTGGCCCGCGACCAGGACGCCGAGGCGCTCGCCGCCCACTTCGCCGCCCGGCTGCGCACCGAGCCGGGAGAGCCACGCACCGTCGTCGCGGCGGCGGCGCCGCGGACCGTGTGGGACGAGGTGCCGTCCGGGCTGCGCGAGGCCCAGCACGTCGCGGACGCCGTGGCCGACTCCTCGGCCGCGCTCGGCCTCCCGGCCGTCGTCCGCCTCAAGGACGTCCATCTGCGGGGCCTGGTGCGGCTGTTGCGGGACGACCCGCATGTGCAGTCCTTCGCCGAGCGGGAGCTGGACGGACTGCTGTGCGCGGCCGGGGACGACCTGCTCGCCGTCCTGCGGACCTATCTGGCCACCGGCCGCAACAAGTCCCGCACCGCGCAGCTCCACCATGTGTCGCGGCCCGCGCTGTACCGCCGGCTGGAGGCGATAGAGGGCCGGCTCGGCGTGGACCTCGATGACTTCGAGCAGGCCGCCTCGGTGCATATCGCGCTGCTCGCGCACGACGCGCAGCGCAGCTGACCGCACGCGCGGGCAACCGCCCGGAAACACGGAACGACCTGGGGAAACGGTGGTGAGACATGGGGCGACGGCGACGTGACACGGTGGCACGCCGGACGCCCTCAGGCGTGACAGCGTGCCACTCAGAGCAGGCCGGCCGGCTTCCTAGGCTCCTCGCACACCGAGCGACCGGAGGTCCCGATGAGCCGAGTGATCCGCGCCGCCGTCTTCCAGACGGCCTGGACCGGCGACAAGGAATCGATGATCCAGGTCCACGAGCAGGCGGTCCGCGACGCGGCCGCGCAGGGCGCCCGGGTCCTGTGCTTCCAGGAGCTGTTCTACGGACCGTACTTCTGCCAGGTCCAGGACCCGCAGTTCTACGAGTACGCCGAGCGGATCCCCGACGGGCCGATCGTCAGGCGGTTCCAGGCGCTCGCCGAGGAGCACGGCATCGTCCTGGTGCTGCCGATGTACGAGGAGGAGCAGCCGGGCGTCCTCTACAACACCGCCGCCGTGATCGACGCGGACGGCTCGTACCTCGGCAAGTACCGCAAGCACCACATCCCCCAGGTCAAGGGCTTCTGGGAGAAGTTCTACTTCCGGCCCGGCAACGCGGGCTGGCCGGTCTTCGAGACGGCCGTCGGCAGGATCGGCGTCTACATCTGCTACGACCGCCACTTCCCCGAGGGCTGGCGCGCGCTGGGACTGGAGGGCGCGGAACTCGTCTTCAACCCCTCGGCGACCTCCCGCGGCCTGTCCTCCTACCTGTGGCAGCTGGAGCAGCCGGCGGCCGCGGTCGCCAACGAGTACTTCGTCGCCGCGATCAACCGCGTCGGCGTCGAGGAACTCGGCGACAACGACTTCTACGGGACCTCGTACTTCGTGGACCCGGAGGCCCAGTTCGTCGGGGAGGTGGCGAGCGACAAGGAGAGCGAACTCGTCGTCCGCGACCTGGACATGGCCAAGCTGCGCGAGGTGCGCGACCGCTGGCAGTTCTACCGGGACCGCCGCCCCGACGCCTACCCCCCGCTGACCGCGCCGTAGCCGGCCGCAGCCGTCGCCGGTCCGGCGGACGGGTGCCGGACCGGCGTCGTCCCCCAGGCACGACACCAGTGTTGAGCACGGCAGGAGAGGGAGCATGAGCAGCCGAACCGTCATCCGGGGTGGCCTCGTCATCACCGCGTCCGACGAGATCCACGCCGACGTACTGATCGAGGACGGCCGCGTCGCCGCCCTCGCCGCCTCCGGCACCCCGGCCGCCGCGGCCTGGACCGCCGAGAGGGTCGTCGACGCCACCGGGAAGTACGTCATCCCGGGCGGCGTCGACGTCCACACCCACATGGAACTGCCGTTCGGCGGCACCTTCGCCTCCGACACCTTCGAGACCGGCACCCGGGCGGCCGCCTGGGGCGGCACGACGACGATCGTCGACTTCGCCGTGCAGAGCGTCGGGCGCAGTCTGCGCGAGGGCCTGGACGCCTGGCACGGCAAGGCTGAGGGCAACTGCGCGATCGACTACGGCTTCCACATGATCGTCTCCGACGTGAACCAGGACACGCTCAAGGAGATGGACCTGCTGGTGGAGGAGGGCGTCACCTCCTTCAAGCAGTTCATGGCGTACCCAGGCGTCTTCTACAGCGACGACGGCCAGATCCTGCGCGCCATGCAGCGCTCCGCCGAGAACGGCGGACTGATCATGATGCACGCGGAGAACGGCATCGCCATCGACGTCCTCGTCGAGCAGGCGCTGGCGCGCGGCGAGACGGATCCGCGGTACCACGGCGAGGTCCGCAAGGCCCTCCTGGAGGCCGAGGCCACCCACCGTGCGATCAAGCTCGCCCAGGTCGCCGGGGCCCCGCTGTACGTGGTGCACGTGTCGGCGGCGGAAGCGGTCGCGGAACTGGCCCGGGCGCGCGACGAGGGGCGACACGTCTTCGGCGAGACCTGCCCGCAGTACCTGTTCCTCTCGACGGACAACCTCGCGGAGCCCGGCTTCGAGGGCTCCAAGTACGTGTGCTCCACACCGCTGCGGCCCAAGGAGCACCAGGCCAAGCTGTGGCAGGGCCTGCGCACCGACGATCTCCAGGTCGTCTCCACCGACCACTGCCCCTTCTGCTTCGTGGGCCAGAAGGAGCTCGGCCGGGGCGACTTCTCGAAGATCCCCAACGGGCTGCCGGGCGTCGAGAACCGCATGGACCTGCTGCACCAGGCCGTCGTCGACGGGCACATCAGCCGCCGCCGCTGGATCGAGATCGCCTGCGCCGCCCCGGCCCGCATGTTCGGCATGTATCCCAAGAAGGGCACCCTCGCCCCGGGCTCCGACGCCGACGTCGTCATCTACGACCCGCACGCCGAGCAGACCGTCTCCGCCGAGACCCACCACATGAACGTCGACTACTCGGCGTACGAGGGCAGGCGGCTCACCGGCCGCGTCGAGACGGTCCTCTCGCGGGGCGAACCCGTCATCGATCAGCGGAAGTTTGCAGGGCGTGCCGGTCACGGCCTGTACACGCCCCGCTCAACTTGCCAGTACCTCCAATGAGGTGACGCCGCAGCAACCAGGAGCAGCGCACGCGACTCCGCCCCCAGGGGGCTTCCCATCCGAAGACTGCGGTCCAGCCCGAACCGGCCCCTCACGGGGCGAAAGAACGCTACGAGACCATTGCAAGGAGACCGATGGACTTCGGACTTGTCCTCCAGACCGACCCCCCTGCATCCCGCGTCGTCGAGCTGATGAAGCGCGCCGAGGACAACGGCTTCACCCACGGCTGGACCTTCGACTCGGCCGTGCTCTGGCAGGAACCGTTCGTGATCTACAGCCAGATCCTGGCGAACACCAGCCGGCTGACGGTGGGCCCGATGGTCACCAACCCGGGCACCCGCACCTGGGAGGTCACCGCCTCCACCTTCGCCACCCTCAACGACATGTTCGGCAACCGCACGGTCTGCGGCATCGGCCGCGGCGACTCCGCGATGCGCGTCGCGGGCCGCCACCCCAACACCCTCGCCCGGATCAGCGCGGCCATGAAGGTCATCCGGGCGCTCGGCTCGGGCCAGGAGGCGGACCTCGGCGGCACGGTCGTCAGGTTCCCCTGGATCAAGGAGGGCGCGCACCTCCCCGTCTGGATGGCCGCGTACGGTCCCAAGGCGCTGAAGATGACCGGCGAGGAGGCCGACGGCTTCATCCTCCAGCTCGCCGACCTCTACCTCACCGAGTACATGGTGAAGGCCGTCAAGGACGCCGCCGTCGCCGCCGGCCGCGACCCCGCGGAGGTGAAGGTCTGCGTGGCGGCACCGGCGTACGTCACCGAGGACGACTCGCCCGAGGCGCTCGCCCACGCCCGCGAGCAGTGCCGCTGGTTCGGCGGCATGGTCGGCAACCACGTCGCCGACCTCGTCTCCAAGTACGGCGAGCACTCCGCCGCCGTCCCCGACGAACTCACCGACTACATCAAGTCCCGCGAAGGGTACGACTACTCGCACCACGGCCGGGCCGACAACCCCGACACCGCGTTCGTGCCCGACGAGATCGTCGACCGGTTCTGCCTGATCGGACCGGCCGAAAAGCACATCGAGAAGCTGACCGCGCTGCGCGCACTGGGCGTCGACCAGTTCGCCGTGTACGACATGCACGACGCGCGCGAGGCGACCATCGACGCCTACGGCACCACGGTGATCCCGGCCGTCAACGGCTGACCCGGCCCGTCCCCAGGGGCCCGGCCACTCGCCCTCAGCAGCAACTCACCTTCCCCCCACTCCAGTTCTCCCCTCCTCCACCTCCCCGGAGGAGGGGACCCGGAGACCCGCACGGCCTTTCCGGATCCGCCCCTCTTTGATTGGCCTGCCCATGACCGACACCGCTCCCACGGCCATACCGCCGACCTCTCAAGTCACCCTGGCCGACGGCCGGGTGGAGATCGCCCCCGGTTCGCCGCAGCCCAGCGGCCCCTACGCCAACGAGGACCTGCTGCCGGTCCCCGTGGAGAAGCGCACCTGGACCACGTACAACTTCTCCGCGCTGTGGGTCGGCATGGCCCACAACACGGCGTCGTGGACGCTGGCCTCCGGTCTGATCGCCGTCGGCATGGACTGGAAGCAGGCGGTGCTCACCATCGCCCTGGCCAATGTCATCGTGCTGGTCCCGATGCTGCTCACCGGGCACGCGGGGCCGAAGTACGGGATCCCCTTCCCGGTCTTCGCCCGCGCCTCCTTCGGCATCCGCGGCGCCAACCTGCCCGCCGTGGTGCGGGCGTTGGTGGCCTGCGGCTGGTTCGGCATCCAGACCTGGATCGGCGGCGAGGCGATCTACTTCCTCGCCGGGAAACTGATCGGCAACGGCTGGTCCGAAGCCGGTGAGATCGGCGGCCACGCCTGGACGATGTGGCTGTCGTTCGCGATCTTCTGGGCGATCCAGGTCGCGATCATCTACCGGGGCATGGAGACGATCCGGCGCTTCGAGAACTGGGCGGCGCCCTTCGTCCTGGTCGGCGCGCTGGTGATGCTGATCTGGATGAGCGGCAAGGCCGGCGGTTTCGGCCCGTTGCTCGACCAGCCGTCCAGGCTCGGCTGGGGCGCCGACTTCTGGAAGCTGTTCTGGCCGTCCCTGATGGGCATGATCGGTTTCTGGTCGACGCTGTCGCTGAACATCCCGGACTTCACGCGGTACGGAAAGTCGCAGAAGGCGCAGACCCGCGGGCAGGCGCTCGGCCTGCCGACCACCATGACGCTGTTCGCGCTGCTGTCGGTCATGGTCACCTCCGGTTCGCAGGCGGTGTACGGCGAGACGATCTGGGATCCGGTACAGCTCGCCGCCAAGACCGACAACGTCTTCGGTCTGCTGTTCGCGCTGGTGACCGTTCTGGTGGCGACCCTGTCCGTGAACGTCGCCGCCAACCTGGTCTCGCCGGCCTTCGACTTCTCCAACATCGCGCCGCGGAGGATCAGTTTCCGTACCGGCGCCCTCGTCACCTGCGTCCTCGGGGTGCTGATCTTCCCGTGGAAGCTGTACTCCGACCCGCAGGGCTACATCTTCACCTGGCTCGGCCTGGTCGGCGGCCTGCTCGGCACGGTCGCCGGCATCCTCATCGCCGACTACTGGATCCTGCGCCGCGGCAGGCTCGACCTGACCGACCTGTACCGTGCGGGCGGCCGCTACTGGTACGACGCCGGCTGGAACTGGCGGGCCGTGGCGGCCTTCGTGGCCGGAGGCGTCCTCGCCGTCGGCGGCGCCGGCTTCAAGCCGCTGATCGACGGCCGCCCGGTCCCGGCGCTGGAACCCCTCGCCGACTACGGCTGGGCGGTCGGGCTCGGCACCTCGATGGCCCTGTACCTGGTCCTGATGACGCTGCTGCCCGCACGGCAGGAAGAGCAGGCGGACGCCGTCTGACGTGCGGCGCGAGAACGGCCGCAGGAGCGATTCGGCTCCTGCGGCCGTCGCGTCCCGCGGCCCGTGCGGTGCGCGGCGGGAGCGCTCAGCTCTTCCGGCCGTTCGACAGGGCGGCCACCGCTTCCTTGGCCGCCCTGATCGCGCCCTTGTTGATCTCGTCGGTGGCGGGCGCCTTCTTCGACTCGAAGTCGCTGCCGTTGTAGTTGACGACGACCAACGCGTTGGACACCCGGGCGATGACGACGCCCTCACGGGTCTGCTGTTTGTCCTGCGTCGTCAGGTTGACCACCGAGTACGCCGCGTTCCCGAGCCCGGGCACCGCCCCGCCGCCGCTCTTCTCCTTGACGCGCTCCTCGTACGAACTGCGTGCCGCGTCGTCCGAGTCCGTGATCTCGAAGGAGATGTCCAGCCAGCGGTAGTCGTATCCCTTGAGCGCGTTCCACGAGCAGGTGCGGCGCAGAGCGGTGTCCGTGGACGGGATCTCCTTGCCGGCCGTCTTGGCGCCCGGCACCAGCGTGGTGACCGTCTTCGCGGCCACACCGGCGCAGGGGGCGGGCGCGGCGCCGTACGTCTTGGAAACGGCCGTCGTGGACGGCTCGGACGTCTCCTCGGACCGGGTCTGCTGCGTGTCCTTGGCCGCGGTGTCCTGCGTCGCGGTGAGCGGTCCGGAGGTCAGCGCCCAGCCCGCGCAGGCGAGCACGGCCACGGGGGACAGGCGCGCGGTGAGGGCGAGCGGCAGCGGAAGAGAGCGCACGGCGCACTTTCGTGGGGGACGGTGCGGACGGGGTCCGCAGTGCGGACGGTGGACGCCAGTGTCACACGACTGTCTGCGGGGCGGAAGCGAAAACTCGCTGCGTGCACGCGCGGTGACGAAGGGCCGCGTCAATTCCACGGCATTGCAGGCCCATTGGCGCGTATGAGGAGAAAACGGGCCCGAAGGACTCTTCGGTCCGGCCTGACGTCCCGCGGCCCCGACGACGGGCCGGAGCCGACGGGCGCCCCGGCGCGACGGTTGTGACGGTTGTGACGTCTCCCACCCGCTCTTGCCGGGGCGAGGACCGCCTGCCTACGTTCGGTCGCATGTCCACCCGTGACCGCGCCCTTCCGGGCGACCCCGACGAACCCGCCGCCGCGAGCCGGCCCGCGGAGCGGCCCGACGCCGTCCCCACGGTGGACCTGGCCGTCGACCTCGGCGCACACGAGATGCTCCGGCGCGCCCATGTCCTGGACGCTCTCGGCCCCGACTGGGACCCCGTCGCCGCGCTGCGGGGCGAGGAGGCCGCGTACGACCTGCTGTACTCCGGCCTCGACGCGGAGCAGCAGCGTGTGTACGACGAGCTGGTCTCGGCCGGTGTGCTCCCCTCGCGAGGAGACGGCCGTGCTGCCCCTTGACCCGCAGGCGGACGCGGGACGCCGCGCCTGGGTGGCCTGCCCGAACTGCGACGACCGCCGCGGATGCGCCCGTTGCGAGCAGGGCCGCACCTGCTCCGAGCACTGGCGCTACCTGCTCTCCCACGTCGGCAGCCTGCTCCACCTCCAGTGCCGGTCGTGCACCCACATCTGGGCCCACGAGACGCATTTCGGCGCCACCCGCACCCCCTGGGAGCGCATCACCAGCGGCCTGCGACGCCCCTGACCGCCGACGCGGGACGGTGGCCGTGAGGCCGGACGGCGGATCGACGCCCGCTTTCGGATGACCGTGCCGCCTGCCGCCGGGGACGGCGGCACGCCGTGGCCGAGGATCGCACCGGCGGCCCCTGCTGCCTGCCGTTCGTCCGCCCGGAGGCAGCCGTGCACATCCTGCTCCTTGCCAGTGCGTTCAACAGCCTGACCCAGCGCGTGCACGCCGAACTGCGCGACCACGGCCACCGGGTGGCGGTGGAACTCGCCCTGCCCGGCGGCTCGATGCCGGAGGCCGTACGGCGGCACGCACCGCAGCTCGTCGTCGCGCCGATGCTGAAGTCGGCGATTCCCGAGGAGGTCTGGGCGGCGTACCCCTGCTTCGTCGTCCATCCGGGGCCCGTGGGCGACCGTGGACCGTCCTCCCTGGACTGGGCGATCCACGAGGGCGCCGACGCATGGGGCGTCACCGTCCTGCAGGCCGACGCCGAGATGGACGCCGGCGACGTGTGGGCCACCGTGCCGTGCCGGCTTCCCGAGGTGTCCAAGAGCGAGCTGTACCGGGGCGAGATCGCCGACGCCGCACTCGAGGCCGTGCTGCTCGCGGTGGAGCGCTTCGCCGGTGGCGCCTACGTGCCGCGCGGGCAGGACGCGGACCGCGCGGCCGAGGCCCGCCTGCGCACACGTCCGTACATGGACCAGAGCGTCCGCCGGATCGACTGGTCCGAGGACTCCACGCGGACCGTCCTGCGCAAGCTGAGAGCGGCGGACTCGCAGCCCGGTGTGCTGGACACGCTGCTCGGCGGCGAGTGGTACCTGCACGGCGGTCACCCCGAGGGCGTGCTGCGCGGCCGGCCCGGCGAGCTGCTGGCGACGCGGGCCGGGGCGATCTGCCGGGCCACCCGGGACGGCGCCGTGTGGATTCCCGAACTGCGGCCCCGGCGCGAGACCGGTCGGCCCCCCACGTTCGGACTGCCCGCCGTACGGGCGCTGGGCGACCGGCTGCCGCCGCTGCCCGAGAAGCCCGCCCCCCGGTGGTCCGGCGCGGGGAACCGCGGCTGGGCGGACATCCGCTACCGGGAGGAGCGGAACGCGGGGTTCCTCTCGTTCTCCTTCCCCGGCGGCGCCATGAGCACCGGGCAGTGCCGGCGGCTGCTGGACGCCTACCGGGAAGCGTGCGGGCGCCCCACGTCGGTGCTGGTGCTGGGCGGCGAACGGGACTTCTTCTGCAACGGGATCCACCTCGACGTCATCGAAGCGGCCGACGACCCCGCCGCCGAGTCCTGGGCGAACATCAACGCCATCGACGACCTGGTCGAGGCGGTCCTGACGACGACGGACCGGCTGGTGGTCTCGGCGGTCGCGGGCAACGCCGCCGCCGGCGGGGTCATGCTCGCCCTGGCGGCCGACGAGGTGTGGTGCCGCACGGGCGCCGTGCTGAACCCGCACTACCGCCTGATGGGCCTGTACGGCTCGGAGTACTGGACCCACACGCTGCCGCGCAGGGTGGGCCCCGGGACGGCCGAACGTCTCATGCGCGACGCGCTGCCGGTGAGCTCGGCGGGCGCCCTGCGCCTCGGGCTCGCCGACCGCGTGGTCGACAGCGCACCCGAAGGGTTCGCGCGCGAGGTCGCAGACCTGGCGGCGCGGCTGGCGGCACTGCCGGCGACCGCGTCCCGGATCGCCGCCAAGAAGGCGGCGCTGGACCGGCTGCAGAGCGTGACCCCGCTGGCCGGCTTCCGTGAGCGGGAGCTCACCCGGATGCGCCGCGCCTTCGACGACCCCGACGCCCCGTACCACACGCTGCGCCGTTCCTTCGTCCACAAGGAGAGGCCCCCGCGCACCCCGCCGCACCTCGGCCCGGCCGCGGTTGCGGGAACGGGTCCGGCCCCCTCTGCCGCCGGCATCACCTGAACGGCCCCCGCTGCCGTCTCATCACGGCCGGACGGCTGCTACGAAGAAGATCGAGGGCCGAAACGCAGGCCTTCATCCCTTACCTCCCCAGGAGGCGGTCCCATGACTGAGGCGACGGCGAGGACGGTCGGCGCTGCGCCCGCCGAAGAGACACCCACGATCCACATTCTCTGGATCAACGCGGGGCTGAGCTGCGACGGCGACTCCGTCTCGTTGACGGCGGCCATGCAGCCGAGCATCGAGGAGATCGTGCTCGGCGTGCTGCCGGGGCTTCCGAAGATCGCCGTCCACTGGCCGCTCATCGACTTCGAATGCGGTCCGATCGGCGGCTCGGACACGTTCATCGAGTGGTTCTTCAAGGGGGAGCGGGGCGAGATCGACCCGTTCGTCCTGGTCGTCGAGGGTTCCATCCCCAACGAGGCGATCAAGCCCGAGGGCTACTGGTGCGGGTTCGGCGACAACCCGGAGACCGGCCAGCCGATCACCACCAGCGAGTGGATCGACCGGCTGGCGCCCAAGGCCCTGGCGGTCGTCGCGATCGGCACCTGCGCCACCTACGGCGGCATCCACGCCATGGCGGGCAACCCCACCGGCGCGATGGGCGTGCCGGACTACCTCGGCTGGGACTGGAAGTCCCACGCCGGCATCCCCATCGTGTGCGTGCCCGGCTGTCCCATCCAGCCCGACAACTTCTCCGAGACGCTCACCTACCTGCTCTACCAGGCCACCGGCGCCGCGCCGATGATCCCGCTCGACGACAAGCTGCGGCCCACCTGGCTGTTCGGGGCCACCGTCCACGAGGGCTGCGACCGCGCGGGCTACTACGAACAGGGTGAGTTCGCCCTGTCGTACGACTCCCCGAAGTGCCTGGTCAAGCTGGGCTGCTGGGGCCCGGTCGTCAAGTGCAACGTGCCCAAGCGCGGTTGGATGAACGGCATCGGCGGCTGCCCGAACGTCGGCGGCATCTGCATCGCCTGCACCATGCCGGGCTTCCCCGACAAGTTCATGCCGTTCATGGACGAGCCCCCCGGCGCCAAGGTCTCCAGCACGGCCAGCGGCGCCTACGGGGCCGTCGTCCGCAAGCTGCGCTCGATCACGGCGAAGACGGTGGACAAGGAGCCCAGGTGGCGCCGTACCGGAGAGAAGATCACCACCGGCTACCGGCCGCCCTGGTGACGCCCCGCCACGACTGACCCCGCACGTCCCCCACGACCGACCCGCTTCTGCTTCGCGCACCCCACAACCGAACCTCCCGCGCAACGAAGGGCACGGCAAAGACGATGGCAACGACGAAGGCGGCCGGCGACGGCAGCGGCCTGGTGGAGATGGCCTGGGACCCGATCACCCGGATCGTGGGCAGCCTGGGCATCCACACGAAGATCGACTTCAAGCAGAAGCGGGTCGCGGAGTGCTACAGCACCTCGTCGGTCTTCCGCGGCTACAGCGTCTTCATGCGCGGCAAGGACCCGCGCGACGCCCACTTCATCACCAGCCGCATCTGCGGGATCTGCGGCGACAACCACGCCACCTGCTCGGTGTACGCGCAGAACATGGCGTACGGCGTGAAGCCCCCGAACCTCGCCGAATGGATCATCAACCTCGGCGAGTCCGCGGAGTACATGTTCGACCACAACATCTTCCAGGAGAACCTGGTCGGGGTCGACTACTGCGAGAAGATGGTCAGGGAGACCAACCCCGGCGTCCTCGCACTCGCCGAGCGCACCGAGGCCCCGCACGCGGCCGAGCACGGCTACCGCACCATCGCCGACATCATGCGCTCGCTGAACCCCCTCGAAGGGGAGTTCTACCGCGAGGCCCTCCAGGTCAGCCGCTACACCCGCGAGATGTTCTGCCTGATGGAGGGCCGCCATGTGCACCCCTCCACCCTCTACCCGGGCGGCGTCGGCACCATCGCCTCCGTGCAGCTCTTCACCGACTACCTCAGCCGGCTGATGCGCTACGTCGAGTTCATGAAGCGCGTTGTGCCCCTGCACGACGACCTGTTCGACTTCTTCTACGAGGCGCTGCCCGGCTACGAGGAAGTGGGCCGCCGCCGTGTCCTGCTCGGCTGCTGGGGAGCGCTGAACGACCCGGAGTACTGCGACTTCACCTACGCCAACATGACGGACTGGGGCCGGCGGATGTTCGTCACGCCCGGCATCGTCGTCGACGGCAAGCTGGTCACCAACGACCTCACCGAGATCAACCTCGGCATCCGCATCCTGCTGGGCAGCTCCTACTACGAGGACTGGCGGGGCCAGGAGCAGTTCGTCACCCATGACCCGCTGGGCAACCCGGTGGACCCGCGCCACCCGTGGAACCAGCACACCATCCCCGCCCCGCAGAAGCGGGACTTCGACGACAAGTACAGCTGGGTCATGTCCCCGCGCTGGTTCGACGGCAAGGACCACCTCGCCCTGGACACCGGAGGCGGCCCCATCGCCCGCCTGTGGTCCACCGCCCTGTCCGGACTCGTCGACATCGGCTACGTCAAGGCCACCGGGCACAGCGTGGTCATCAACCTGCCGCGCACCATGACCAAGCCGGAGACCACCTTCGAGTGGAACATCCCGAAGTGGTCCAACGCGCTGGAGCGCAACCGCGCGCGCACCTACTTCCAGGCGTACTCCGCCGCCGTCGCGCTGCACTTCGCGGAGAAGGGCCTGGAGGAGGTCCGCGCCGGACGCACCCAGACCTGGGAGAAGTTCGAGGTGCCCCAGGAGGGCATCGGCGTCGGTTTCACCGAGGCGGTCCGTGGAGTCCTCTCCCACCACATGGTGATCCGGGACGGAAAGATCGCCAACTACCACCCCTACCCGCCCACCCCCTGGAACGCCAGCGTCCGCGACTCCTACGGCACCCCGGGCCCGTACGAGGACGCAGTGCAGAACACCCCGATCTTCGAGGAGAACACCCCGGACGACTTCAAGGGCATCGACATCATGCGCGCCGTCCGCAGCTTCGACCCCTGTCTTCCCTGCGGCGTCCACATGTACGTCGGCGGCGGCAAGACGGTGAAGTCGATGCACGTGCCCACCGGCCTGAGCGGACTGGGCGGATGAGCGCGCCGACGACGGCGCGACCCGTCGACGCGGAGCAGACCGGGCGCCGGGTCGAGGAGGTGCTGGACCGGCTGGCCGGGAGCGACCCGGCCGCCGCGGCGGCGGCCGAGGAACTGGTCCGCTCCCTCATGGACTTCTACGGCTCGGGCCTGGCCCGCGTCCTGCACCTGCTGTCCGACGCTCCGGGCGACCCGCTCGCCGTCCTGCTCGGGGACGAACTCGTCGCGAGCCTCCTCGTCCTGCACGACCTGCACCCCGAGGACCGCGACACCCGTATCGCCCGGGCCCTCGGCAGCGTCCGGGAACACGCCCTGGACGTCGTGGACTTCGACGAGGAGAGCGGCGCCCTGACCCTGCGGGCCGGGGAGTCGAGCGGCTGTGGCTGCGGCTCCGGCGCGAGCGCCCGGGAGGCCGCGCGCGCGGCCCTCGCCTGCTTCGCGCCGGAGGTCACGGCCGTCGACGTGCGGACCGGGCCGTCCGGGCCCGCGCTCCTCCAGATCGGCACCGGGCCGGCGGGCCCGACGGGGACCCGATGAACGCTTCCCCGGCGCCCGCCCGGCGCGCGCACCCCGCCGGACTGCGCAGGTTCCGCACCGAGCGCACGCCGCGGCCCGAGCGCTGCGAACTGTGCGCGGTGGCCGTGCCCGAGGCCGGCCACCGCCACCTGGTCGACACGGAAAAGCGCGCCCTGGTCTGCGCCTGCACCGCCTGTGCGCTGCTGATGGAACAGCCGGGCGCCGCCGCGGGCCGCTTCCGCACCGTCCCGGCCCGCTACCTCACCGACCCCGGTCACCGCCTCGACGAGAGCGCGTGGGACGCGCTGCAGATCCCGGTCGGCGTCGCCTTCCTGTTCCGCAACGCCGCGCTCGACCGGCTGGTCGCCCTCTACCCGAGCCCGGCCGGAGCCACCGAGAGCGAACTCGAACCGGCCGCCTGGACGGCGGTCCTCGGCCGCAGCCCCCTCGCCGAGCTGCTCGAACCCGACGTGGAGGCGCTGCTGCTGCGCCGCACCGACGGCCGCTTCGAGTGCCACCTCGTCCCCATCGACATCTGCTACGAACTCGTCGGCCGCATGCGCCTGTTGTGGCAGGGCTTCGACGGCGGGGCCGAGGCCCGCGCCGCTCTGGACGCGTTCTTCGCGGACGTCGCGCGACGCGCCCGGCCCGTGGACGAGGCGGTGCGCCCGTGACGGAGTTCTCCTTCGCCTGCACGGGCGTGCGCGCCGACCGCTACGCCGCCGGACCGACCCTCGTCTTCCGGCTGCGCGTGACCGCCGCCGGCGGCGCACGCGTGCACGCCCTCGCGCTGCGCTGCCAGATCCGCATCGAACCGGCGCGCCGCGGCTACGGGCCCGCGGAGGCCGACGGCCTCGCGGACCTCTTCGGCGAGCGCTCCCGCTGGGGCAGCACGCTCCAGCCGGTGCAGTTCGCCCAGATCGCGCTCATGGTCCCGGGTTTCACCGGCGAGACCGAGGCCGACCTCGTGGTGCCCTGCACCTACGACATGGACATCGCGGGGACCCGCTACCTCACCGCCCTCACCGGCGGCGAGGTCCCGCTGCTGATGCTGTTCTCCGGCACGGCCTTCACCGGGGACGGCGGTTTCCAGGTGGAGCCCGTGCCGTGGGACCGCGAGGCGGCCTACCGGATGCCGGTCGCGACCTGGCGGGAGATGGTCGAGCAGCACTTCCCCGGCTGCGGCTGGATCCGCCTGCCGCGCGACACCATGGACGCCCTCCTCGCCTACCGCTCCCGGCGCGCGCTGCCCTCCTGGGAGGCGACCCTCGAGGCCCTCCTCGACGACGGCGCCGCCGCGGACCCGCCCCGCAGCGACCCGCTGCGCGCGCTCACCGGCACCACCGGAAGGACGGATCCGTGACCGTGACCGCGTTCCCCTCCGAGACGCAGGAGCGGTTCGCCCTCGCCCGGCAGGTGGCCGACGCCGTCCTCTTCGAGGGCTATGTGCTCTACCCGTACCGCGCCTCGGCGGCCAAGAACCGGCTGCGCTGGCAGTTCGGGGTGCTGGTGCCGCCCGGCTGGGGCGCCGAGTGCGAGGAGCACGACTTCCAGCACACCGAATGCCTGATGGAACCGGGGGCGGGCGCGACCCTCTCGGTCGAGGTGCGCTTCCTGCACGCGCGACGGCGCACCGTGCAACGGGCCCGCCCGGACGGCGGCTTCGACACGGTCGCCGAACTCCGCCTCGACGACCGGGTGCTGATGCCCTGGGACGAGGGGGCCGAGGAACGCGTCGAGGTGGTCGCCCCGGTGGACGACCTCCTCGGCGACGGCGTCACGCATCCCTTCCGCCGACCCGCCGGGGAGGACGCCGAACCGGTCCTGGACGCGGCCGGCCGCACCGTCGGCCGACTGCTGCGGCGGCGCGAGGAGATCAGCGGGACGATCCGGCTGTCCGCCCGCGAACTCGACGGCCCCTACCGGGCCCTGCGGCTGACCGCCGTCGTCGAGAACACCAGTGCCTGGACGCCGTCCGACGCCCGTGACGCGGGCCGGGACGCGGCGCTGCGGCACTCCCTGGTGGCCACCCACCTCCTCATGGCCCTCAGCGCCGGGTCGTTCCTGTCGATGACCGATCCCCCCGAGTGGGCCAGGGGCGCGGTCGCCGCCTGCCGCAACCTGCACACCTGGCCCGTGCTCGCCGGCGAACCCGGCAGCGCCGACCTGGTGCTGTCCTCGCCGATCATCCTGGAGGACCATCCGGCCATCGCGCCGGAGAGCCCCGGCGCGCTCTACGACGCCACCGAGATCGACGAGATCCTGGCGCTGCGCACCGCGGCCCTCACCGACGAGGAGAAACGCGAGGCCCGGGGCACCGACGAGCGGGCCGCCGCCGTGATCGAGCTGGCCGACTCGATGCCGCCCGAGGTGCTGGAGCGGCTGCACGGCGCGGTGCGCGGTCTGCGCGAGGCGACCGGCCCGGCCCCCACCGCCCCCGCCTCCGCCGCGCCGGACGGCGGCTTCCCCGACGAGCACGGGGTGCAGCGGCCGGACACCCCCTGGTGGGATCCCGCGAGCGAGGCGGGCTTCGACCCGGCGCGGGACCACGTCGTCGTGGACGGCCGCCGCGTGGGCAAGGGCAGCCGCGTCGCACTGCGCCCGGGCCTGCGCCGCAGCGACGCGCAGGACATCTTCCTGCACGGCCGCGCCGCGACGGTCGAGGCCGTGCTGCACGACGTCGACGGCGCGGTGCACCTGGCGGTCACGGTCGAGGGCGACCCGGGCGCCGACATCCGCCGCGAGCAGGGACGGTTCCTGTACTTCCAGCCCGACGAGGTCACACCGCTGGAGGACCCGGCATGAACCCCTCCCCACCCGCACGCCACAGGACGCTCGTGGCGGGCATCGGCAACGTCTTCCTCTCGGACGACGGCTTCGGCGTGGAGACCGCCCGCCGGCTCGCCGGGCGCGAACTGCCCGCACACGTCGAGGTCGTGGACATCGGGGTGCGCGGAGTGCACCTCGCCTATCAGCTCCTGGACGGCTACGACACCGTCGTCCTGGTGGACGCCACGGCGCGCGGCGAGGCTCCCGGCACGCTGTACGTGATCGACCACGACATCGGCGCCGGGAGCCCCTCGCCCGCCGCGCCCGCGTTGGACGGCCACCGGATGACCCCGGACGCCGTCCTTGCGCTGCTGGGCACCCTGTGCGCCGGGACCGGCGGCGAGCCGCCGCGCCGCGTCCTGGTCGTCGGATGCGAACCGGCCTCGGTGGACGAGGGCATCGGCCTCAGCGCGCCGGTGGCCGACGCCGTGCCGGAGGCCGTCCGGCTGATCGAAGAACTGCTGCGCGACGGCGAGCCGGGAGAGTCCGCGCCGCGGGCCACGGCCGGTGGGATCTCGACATGAGGAGAGTCAGGATGAAGAAGTTCGTCTTCGGCGGAGCGGCCCTGGCGGCCCTGGTCGCGTTCGGCGCCGAGGTGTTTCCCGACCTGAGGCGCTATCTGCGGATGCGGCGGATGTGAACCGAGGGCGCCGCCGGTGTGCCCAGCCCTGTCGTGCTGTTGCGGCGAACGGCGTACCCGCCGGCCGGTGACGGCGCGCCGGACCGTGCGGCCCGGCGTCGCCCGCCTCTAATGAAGGCCGGTCCGAGGCAGGCCGCGGAAGGACGGTGACCCATGCACGAGATGTCCGTCGCGCTGGCCGTCGTCGACCAGGTGGCCGAGGCCGCCGGGCGGGCCGGTGACGTCACGGCGGTGCGGTCGGTACGGCTCCAGGTCGGCGAACTGGCCGGAGTCGTCCCCGACGCACTCGCCTTCTGCTTCGAACTGGTCTGCGCCGGAACGGTGCTGGAAGGCGCCGAACTGGTCACCGAAGCGGTGCCGGGGCGGGCCCGCTGCACGCCCTGCGCACACGAATGGGCCGTCGGCATGCCGCCCCGGCTGACCTGTCCCGTCTGCGACGGCACGGGTACCGAGCTGCTCGCGGGCAGGGAACTGCAGATCGTCGACGTGCACTGGGTGGACGGAGGCTCCCCGCCCGCACCCGCCCGCGAACCGATCCCCGAGGAGCGCTGAACCATGTGCCGTGTCGTCGACCTGCGCCGGGCCGTACTCGCGAAGAACGACGCGAGCGCCCACGACCTGCGCGCTCACCTCGCCGGCCGCGGCACCGCGGTCGTCAACCTGCTGTCCAGTCCGGGCAGCGGCAAGACCGCGCTGCTGGAGCGCGAACTGCTGCGGGCGCGCGAGCGGTCCGTTCCCGTCGCCGCTCTGAGCGCCGATCTCGCCACCGAGAACGACGCGGCCCGCCTGGCGCGTTCGGGCGTCCCGGTCAAGCAGGTCCTCACCGACGGACTGTGTCATCTGGAGGCGGGGATGCTCGCCGGGCACCTGGACGGCTGGCTGCCCGACGGCACCCGCCTGCTGTTCGTGGAGAACGTCGGCAATCTCGTCTGCCCGGCCTCCTACGACCTCGGGGAGACCCTGCGGGTCACCCTCGCCTCCGTCACGGAGGGCGAGGACAAGCCGCTCAAGTACCCCACCGCCTTCGGCCTGGCCCACCTCGTCGTGGTCACCAAGACCGACATCGCGCAGGCCGTCGAGTTCGACGAGGATGCGTTCCGCGCCAACGTGGAGCAGGTCAACCCGGGAGTCGAGGTGATCCTGACCTCGGCACGCCGGGGGCGGGGAGTCGGCGCGCTGCTCGACCGGGCGCTGGCGGCCGCGGACGGCGCACCCGTCCACGAGCCCGTCATGGCCCGTTCGCACCCCCACCACGGGCACACGCACGCGCAGCCGGAAGCCGCCGACGCGATGGCCCACACTCACCCGTGAGCGCCGCGCAGGCCGCGGCCGCCGTCACCGAGGACTCCCCGCGACGCCGACTGGTCACCGTCCGGGGAGTGGTGCAGGGCGTGGGCTTCCGGCCCTACCTGTACGGCCTCGCCACCGAACTCGCCCTGGCCGGGCACGTGACCAACACCCCGGAGGGAGTCGTCGCCGAGGTCGAGGGCGCCGCCTCGGCCGTGGCCCTGTTCTGCGACCGGATCGCCGCCCAGGCGCCCCCGCTGGCCCGCGTCGACTCCGTCCACCACCGGGAGCTGCCTCCGGCCGGCGGCAGCGGGTTCACCATCCTCACCTCCCGGGCCGACGGACCGGCCCGCACCCTCGTCTCCCCGGACACCGCCACCTGCGCCGACTGCCTCGCCGAGCTGGCCGACCCCGCGGACCGGCGGCACCGCCACCCCTTCGTCAACTGCACCCACTGCGGGCCGCGCTTCACCATCGTCACCGGCGTGCCGTACGACCGGGCCCACACCACCATGGCCGGCTTCGCGATGTGCCCCGACTGCGCCCGCGAGTACGCCGATCCGGCCGACCGCCGCTTCCACGCACAGCCGGTCGCCTGCCTCGCCTGCGGGCCGCGGCTGCGACTGCTCGCCGCCGGGCGGCCCGGCCCCCCGAGCGCCGTCGGGGGAGACCCGGTCACCGAGGCACGCGCCCTGCTGGCCCGGGGCGCGACCCTCGCCGTGAAGGGCCTGGGCGGCTACCACCTCGCCTGCGACGCCACGGACCAGGCGGCGGTCTCCCTCCTGCGACGCCGCAAGGCGCGCGGGGACAAGCCGTTCGCCGTCATGGCACGGACCGCGGACGACGTCCGCCACCTCGTGCGGATGGGCCCAGAGGAGCGGAGCCTGCTCGAAGACCGGGCCAGGCCGGTCGTCCTCATGAGGCGGGGTCCGCACCCGTCGTGCACGGCCGGGGCTCCGCGGCCCGCCGAGGCCGTCGCGCCCGGCAGTCCCGACCTCGGCGTACTGCTGCCGTACACCCCCCTGCACCATCTGCTGCTCGGCCTGCCCGGGGACCCGGACGGCCCCCGGCTGCTCGTCATGACCAGCGGCAACGTGTCCGGCGAACCGATCGTCACCGACGACACCGAGGCCCTGGAGCGGCTCGCGCACCTGGCCGACGCCTGGCTCACGCACGACCGCCCGATCCATGTCCCGTGCGACGACTCCGTGGTCCGCGTCTGCGACGGAGAGCCGCTGGTCGTCCGCCGTTCCCGCGGCTACGCCCCGCTGCCGCTCACGCTGCCGCTGCCGGTGCGGCCGGCCCTCGCCGTCGGCTCGGACCTGAAGAACGCCTTCTGCCTGGGGTCGGGCCGCCGAGCCTGGCTGTCGGCGCACATCGGCGACATGGACGACGTCGGCACGCAAGCTGCCTTCGAACGGGCCGTGGAACAGCTGGAGTTCATCACCGGGGTGCAGCCCGCGACCGTGGCGTCCGACCGGCATCCGGGCTACCGCTCCGCCCGATGGGCCGACCGGAACGCGGGGCGCCGTCCCGTCGTTCGCGTTCAGCACCACCACGCGCATGTCGCCTCCGCGATGGCCGAGCACGGACTGGACGGCGCCCGGCCGGTGATCGGCGTCGCCTTCGACGGGACGGGCCACGGCGACGACGGAGCCGTGTGGGGCGGGGAGTTCCTCCTCGCGGACTATGACGGCTTCACCCGCTTCGGGCACCTCGCGTACGTCCCGCTGCCCGGCGGCGACGCCGCGGTGCGCCGTCCCTACCGCATGGCGCTGTCCCACCTGAGGGCGGCCGGGATCCCCTGGTCCGCGGACCTCGCCTGCACGGCCGCCTGCCCGCCCGGTGAACTAAGCGTGTTGGAGAGGCAGTTGGAGCGCGACCTGCACTGCGTGCCCACCTCCAGCATGGGCCGGCTCTTCGACGCCGTGTCCTCGCTCGCCGGGGTGTGCCACCACGCCGGATACGAGGCGCAGGCCGCCGTCGAGCTGGAGGGCGCGGCCCTGCGCGCACCCGCCGGGGACTCCACCGCGTACGACTTCGCCCTGCACGCGGCGCGGGACGGCGCGGGCGGCGCCGTGCGGGCCGACCCCGCGCCCGTGCTCGCGGCGATCGTCGACGACCTGCGCGCGGGCGTCGGGCCGGCCGTGGTCGCGGCTCGCTTCCACCGCGGCGTGACCGGCCTGGTGCACCGGATCTGCACGCTGGCCCGGGAGCGGCACGGACCGGACACGGTCGCCCTGACGGGCGGCGTGTTCGCCAACACGCTGCTCTCCTCGGCCTGTGCCGCCGCCCTGCGCGAGGACGGCTTCACCGTCCTGCGCCACCGGCTGGTGCCGCCGAACGACGGCGGCCTGGCCCTGGGCCAGCTGATGGTGGCCGCCCGCGCGACCCCCGCCGGCCGAGCGACCCCCGCCGGCCGCGCGACCCCCGCCGGCCGAGCGGCCGACTGAGCAGCCCACCCACCGAGCGAACCGACGGACAACGCGCGACCGACAGCGAGGAGAGGCACATGTGCCTGGCGGTACCCGGCAGAGTGCTGGACATCGAGGACCGGGACGGTACCCGGATGGCCACGGTCGACTTCGGAGGCGTGGTCAAGGAGGTGTGCCTGGAGTACCTGCCCGACCTCGGGGTCGGCGAGTACGCCATCGTCCACGTCGGCTTCGCCCTGCAGCGGCTGGACGAGGAGTCGGCGCGCCAGACCCTCGAACTCTTCGCCGAACTCGGCATGCTGCAGGAGGAGTTCGGCGATCCCTGGGAGGCCGCGGCGGCCGTCGAGACCGGCGAGGACGCGGTGCGGGAGGTGCGGAAGTGAAGTACATCGACGAGTTCCAGGACCCGGAGCTGGCCCGCCGGCTCCTCGACGACATCCACGCCACGGTGACCAGGCCGTGGGCGCTGATGGAGGTGTGCGGAGGCCAGACGCACAGCATCATCCGCCACGGCATCGACCAGCTCCTGCCGGACGAGGTCGAACTGATCCACGGCCCCGGCTGCCCGGTGTGCGTGACCCCGCTGGAGGTCATCGACAAGGCGCTGGAGATCGCCTCCCGGCCGGGGGTGATCTTCTGTTCCTTCGGCGACATGCTGCGCGTGCCGGGCACCGGACGGGACCTGTTCCAGGTCCGCGGGGAAGGCGGCGACGTGCGCGTCGTCTACTCGCCGCTCGACGCGCTGCGCATCGCGCGCCAGAACCCCGACCGCGAGGTGGTGTTCTTCGGCATCGGCTTCGAGACGACGGCGCCCCCCAACGCCATGACGGTCCACCAGGCCCGCAAGCTGGGCATCCGCAACTTCAGCATGCTGGTGTCCCACGTCCGGGTGCCGCCCGCCATCGAGGCGATCATGTCGTCGCCGAGCTGCCGGGTGCAGGGCTTCCTCGCGGCCGGGCACGTGTGCAGCGTGATGGGCGTGGAGGAGTACCCGGACCTGGCGGAACGCTTCCGCGTCCCGATCGTCGTGACGGGCTTCGAGCCGCTGGACATCCTCGAAGGCGTACGCCGGGCCGTCCGCCAGCTGGAACGCGGTGAGCACACCGTCGACAACGCCTACGCCCGCGCCGTCCGTCCGGAGGGCAACCCGGCCGCCCGGGCCATGCTGGAGGACGTCTTCGAGGTCACCGACCGGTCCTGGCGCGGTATCGGCGTGATCCCCGACAGTGGCTGGCGGCTGTCGCCGAAGTACCGCGAGCACGACGCCGAGCACCGCTTCGCGGTCGGCGGGATCTGTACGGAGGAACCCGCCGCGTGCCGCAGCGGAGAGGTGCTGCAAGGGCTGCTCAAGCCGCACGAGTGCGAGGCCTTCGGCACCCTGTGCACCCCGCGCACCCCCCTGGGGGCCACCATGGTCTCCAGCGAGGGGGCCTGCGCCGCCTACTACCTCTACCGGCGACTGGACGTGCCCACCACCGCGGCCCGGGAGGCGAGCCCCGTTGTCTGACACCACTGATCTCCCCGTCCCCGTCCCCGCCCTGGACCTCGAGGCGTGGACGTGCCCGGCGCCGGTGCGCGACCGGCCCCGCGTCGTCATGGGCCACGGCGGCGGGGGAGTCCTCTCCGCCGAACTGGTCCGGCAGATCTTCGCCCCCGCCTACGGCGGGGAGGCACTGGCGCAGCTCGGCGACGCCGCCGTCCTCTCCCTCGGGGGCGCCCGGCTGGCGTTCTCCACCGACTCATACGTGGTGCGGCCGCTGTTCTTCCCCGGCGGCAGCATCGGCGACCTGGCCGTCAACGGCACCGTCAACGACCTCGCCATGAGCGGCGCCCGCGCCGCCTACCTCTCCTGCGGATTCATCCTGGAGGAGGGCGTCGAACTGGACGTGGTCAGGCGGGTGTCCGAGGCGCTCGGAGCGGCCGCGCGCACCGCCGGTGTGGAGGTGGCCACCGGCGACACCAAGGTGGTCGAGGCCGGTCACGGCGACGGGATCTACGTCAACACCGCGGGCATCGGCGTCGTCCCCGCGGGCGTCGACCTGCGGCCGCAGCGCGTCGTCCCGGGCGACGTCGTGATCGTCAGCGGTCCCGTCGGCGTCCACGGGGTGGCGGTCATGAGCGTGCGCGAGGGCCTGGAGTTCGGGGTGGAGATCCAGAGCGACTGCGCGGCGCTCGGCGGCCTGGTCGACGCCATGCTCGGCGTCACCCCGGATCTGCACGTGCTGCGCGATCCCACCCGGGGCGGCCTGGCGGCGGCGCTCAACGAGATCGCGGAGGCCTCCGGCACGGGGGTGGTCATCAGGGAGCGCGACGTTCCGGTGCCACCGGCCGTGGCCAACGCCTGCGCCATTCTCGGGCTGGACCCCATGTACATCGCCAACGAGGGCAAGCTGGTGGCCTTCGTCCCGCGCGAGCACGCCGACGCCGTCCTCGAGGCGATGCGGGCGCATCCGCTGGGGGCGGAGTCCGCGATCATCGGCGAGGCGGTCGAGGCGCACCCCGGCATGGTCGTGGCCTCCACCGGCCTGGGCGGAACACGGGTGGTCGATCTGCCGATCGGGGAGCAGCTGCCGCGGATCTGCTGAGACGGGCCGTCAGCCCCGCCGGGGCCCGGCGGGCGGGTCCTGCGGGTCCACGCCGGTGGTGGCGGAGGCGTCCCTGGCGCCGCTGGGGCGCTGGGCGCGGCCCTTGCGTCCGGTGTCCCGCCGGCCCTTCTCGTCCGCGTCGCCGTACTCCTCCCCGCGTGCACCGTGACTTCTGACGGTGTCACCCGGAACGGACCTCGTCTCCTCGGCGGACCTGGTCCGGCCCCGGCCCCGTCCCTCGGCGTGCTCCGCCGCGCGGAAGGAGCGCTCGGCGCTCGGGTTGTCCTGCTGACGCGTCTCGTCCACATCGGGTGACCAGCCGTGCTGTCCGGCGCCCTCGTGACGGCTCGGGCCCTTGCCGTGCGGGGGTTCGGACGAACGTGGTTTCTTCGACATGGTCCTACCTGCCTGTTCATGGTCAGTGGGGGAGCCGGGAGGACGGGACGCCGGGAGAACGCCGCGGACGGGGTCGGGGACGGTTGCCCCTCACCGGGCTGTCTCGATTATCCCTTCACCTGCCTTTTCGTGCATATTGCGCCGTCGTCGGGTGGCGTGGCCGTCGCCGGACCCGGGAGCCTGGCCCGCGGGCATGACAGGTAGGCATGACAGGTCGGCGACGGCCTCCGTCCGCGTGCGGGAGGGGAAGGGGGCCGGGATGCCGGAGACGGGCCGGGCATACTGTGACGGGTTTCCGGCGGCGCGTCACGGGGAGGCGGTCAGAGATGCGGTTCACCACCCGGCCCACGCTTCAGGGGTCCTTCGGCATGGTGTCCGCCACCCACTGGCTCGCCGCGCAGTCGGCGATGGCCGTCCTGGAGAGCGACGGCAACGCCTTCGACGCGGCCGTGGCCGGCGCCTTCGTCCTGCACGTCGTCGAACCGCACCTCAACGGGCCCGCCGGAGAGGCGCCCGTCCTCCTCGCCCCGGCCGGCGGCGAGGTGCGGGTGCTCTGCGGGCAGGGCGTGGCGCCCGCGGGCGCCACGGTCGCGCACTACCGGGGGCTGGGCCTCGACCTCGTGCCCGGGACGGGGCCGCTCGCCGCCGCGGTGCCCGGCGCCTTCGACGCCTGGATGCTCCTGCTGCGCGACCACGGCACCAAGTCCCTCGACGACGTGCTGAAGTACGCCATCGGCTACGCCGAGCACGGACACCCACCCGTGGACAACGTCGGCGCCACCGTCGAGACCGTACGGGAACTCTTCGCGACGGAGTGGACCTCGTCCGCGGAGGTGTACCTGCCGGACGGGAGGCCGCCGCGGCCCGGACAGCCGCTGCGCAACCCCGCCCTCGCCGCCACCTGGAAGAGGCTGCTCGCCGAGACCGCCGGTGCGGGCGGCCGGGAGGCGCGCATCGACGCCGCCCGGGAGGTGTGGCGGACCGGATTCGTCGCCGAGGCGCTCGTCCGGCAGGCCGCCCGGCCCACTCTCGACACCAGCGGCGAACGCCACACCGGAGTCCTCACGGCCGCCGACCTCGCCGCCTGGTCCGCGACGTACGAGACGCCGGCGACCTACGACTGGAACGGCTGGACGGTCTGCAAGGCGGGCCCCTGGAGCCAGGGACCGGTCCTCCTTCAGCAACTCGCTCTGCTCCCAGCCGAGTTGCCCGCCTACGGCTCCGCCGACTACGTCCATCTCCTGATCGAGGGCTGCAAGCTCGCCATGGCCGACCGCGAGGCCTGGTACGGCGACGCGGCCGAAGTCCCGCTGGCCGAGCTGCTCGACGCCGGTTACAACGCGCGGCGACGGCGGCTGATCGGCGAGGAGGCGTCGTACGAACTGCGGCCCGGCAGCCCCGGCGGGCGCGCCCCGCGACTGAGCGGGCACGCGTGCGTGGTGGCCGACGACGACCCCGGCTTCAGCCCCATGGGCGTCGGCGAGCCGACGGTCGCCAAGGGCCCGACGTCCCCCGTGCCGGGCGAGCCGGACGTCACCGCGTGGGGAGGCACCCGCGGGGACACCTGTCACCTGGACGTCGTCGACCGCTGGGGCAACATGGTCGCCGCCACGCCCAGCGGCGGCTGGCTGCAGTCCAACCCGGTCGTGCCCGAGCTGGGCTTCCCGCTCGGCACCCGGCTGCAGATGACCTGGCTGGAGGAGGGACTGCCGAACTCGCTGACGCCCGGCCGCCGCCCGCGCACCACGCTCACGCCCTCGATCGCCCTGCGCGGCGGTGAGCCGGTGCTGGCCTTCGGCACCCCCGGCGGCGACCAGCAGGACCAGTGGCAGCTGCACTTCCTGCTCGCCGTCGCGCTCCGCGGGACCGTCCGCGGCGGTCTCGACCTCCAGGGCGCGATCGACGCCCCGAACTGGCACAACGACGGCTTCCCCGGCTCCTTCTACCCGCGCGGGATGCGTCCGGGCAGCGTCACGGTGGAGTCCCGCATGCCGGCGGAGGTGGTCCGGGAGCTGCGACGACGCGGCCATGACGTCACCCTCGGCGACCCGTGGTCCGAGGGCCGGCTGTGCGCGGTCGCCCGCAACCCGGCGACCGGCATCCTGTCGGCGGCGGCGAACCCGCGGGGGATGCAGGGGTACGCGGTCGGCCGCTGACCCGGGCGGGACCGGCCGCTGACCCGCGCGCCGGACCGGCCGGGTCCTGTTCTTCATCCCGATTCCACCCGGGATGCACCGAGCGGGAGGGGATTGTCAGTGGGGCGTGCTCTCATGGGGGCATGATCGAAGACATGGAAACCATCGACGAGTTTCTCGCCCGCCGCTCGGCCGACGTGGAGGAGGCGGTCCGCAAGGCCGCCGCAACCGAGATCATGCCCCGCTTCCGGCAGCTCGCGGCACACGAGATCGACCAGAAGGCAGGCCCGCACGACCTCGTGACGGACGCCGACCGCAACGCCGAGCTGTTCCTCACCGAAGCCCTCGGCGCCCTGCTGCCCGGCTCGGTCGTCGTCGGCGAGGAAGCCGTTCACGCCGACCCCGCCACATACGAGGCGATACAGGGTGACACGCCGGTCTGGATCGTCGACCCGGTCGACGGAACACGTCAGTTCGTGCACGGGGACGACGGCTTCTGCACCCTGGTCGCACTCGTCCGGCACGGAGTCCTGCTCGCCTCCTGGACCTACGCCCCGGCCCGCGACCAGCTGGCCACGGCGGTACGCGGCGGCGGCGCCTTCCTCGACGGCGAGCGGCTGTCCGCCGGCCCGCCCGAGCCCGGCCGCGCCCTGACGGTGGCCACCTCGCACCCCTATTACACGACCGACGACCAGAAGCGCGCCCTGCTCACGCTGCGGACGGACGGCGTCGCCCCGCGCCCCTGCGGGTCGGCCGGGCTGGAGTACCTCGCCATCGCCAGGGGCGAGTTGGACGCCACCGCGTTCTCCTGGGAGGCGGCCTGGGACCACGCGGCCGGGCTGCTGCTGGTGGAGGAGGCGGGCGGCGCCCATCTCACCCTCAGCGGCGAGCCGTTCCGCGTCACCGGCGGCAACTCCCTGCCGTTCACCGCGGCCCGGGACGCGGCGACGGCCCGACGTGTGGCGCACCTGCTCTCGGGCGGCGAGACGCTCCGCGAGGCCTCCTGAGCAGGGTCACCGACAGTGCGGGGAGCATCGGCCGCGCGTCGGGCCACCGACGGTGCTCGGGGACCACTCGCCGTGCACGGAAGCCGCTCCGGACGGGACCGGCTCCGGACGGGACCGGCCCTGAGCAGGGCCGGGGCCGGCTTCGAGCGCAGGCCTTGGGGGGCAGGGCGCTCCCGGGAGTCGGGCGACGCCCGCGCCTGCGTCCCGGCCGGCTCGGCCCCTCGGCCGGTTGGTCCCCCGCGCCGCAGGTGTCGTCGTACCCCCGGCATATCCTGATCGCGGGGGTCACCGGTCTACGGGGCCGCCGGCTGACGAAGGGGTCGAAGTGCCGTCGATGCTCGATGCGGTCGTGGTGGGAGCGGGGCCCAACGGGCTGACCGCAGCGGTGGAGCTGGCCAGGCGCGGCTTCTCCGTGGCGCTGTTCGAGGCGCGGGACACCGTGGGCGGAGGAGCCCGCACCGAGGAACTCACGCTGCCCGGCTTCCGGCACGACCCGTGCTCCGCCGCACACCCCCTGGCCGTCAACTCGCCCGCCTTCCGCGCCCTGCCCCTGGAACGCTACGGCCTGGAATGGCTGCACGCCGAGCTGCCCATGGCGCACCCCTTCCTCGACGGCAGCGCCGCGGTGCTGTCCCGGTCGGTCGCCGAGACGGCCGCCTCATTCGGCCCACGCGACGCGGGCGCGTACCGCCGCCTGGTCGAACCGTTCCTGCCCAAGTGGGACACCCTGGCCCGCGACTTCATGTCGCTGCCGCTGACCGCGCTCCCGCGCGACCCGGTCACTCTGGCCCGCTTCGGCCTGGTCGGCCTGCCCCCGTCCAGCCGGCTCGTCCGGCGCTTTCGCGACGAACCTGCCAGGACCCTCTTCGCCGGGCTCGTCGCCCATGTCATGGCCCCGCTGACCGGCTTCGCCACCAGCGCCGTCGGCCTCGTCTTCGCCCTCGCCGCGCACGCCCGCGGCTGGCCGGTGGCCCGCGGCGGATCCCAGTCCCTCTCCGACGCGCTGGCGGCCTACCTCGAGGACCTCGGCGGCAGCGTCCACACCGACTACGAGGTCAAGCGCCTGGACGACCTGCCCCCGGCGCGCGCCTACGTCTTCGACACCTCGCCCACCGCCCTCGCCCGCATCGCCGGCTTCGGCAACCACTACGAGGGATACAAGTACGGCCCCGGCGTCTTCAAGATCGACTATGCGCTCGACGGCCCGGTCCCGTGGACGGCGCGGGAGGCCCGGAGCGCCGGCACCGTGCAGATCGGCGCGGACAGCGCGGAGATCGGCGCCGCCCTGCGGGCCGCCTCGCGCGAGGGCCGGGCGCCCGACCGGCCCTTCATGATCACGGTGCAGCCCAGCGTGGTCGACCCCACCCGCGCGCCCGCCGGCAAACACGTCTTCTGGGCGTACGGTCATGTGCCCAACGGCTGGACCGGCGACCTCACCGACGCCATGGAACGCCAACTGGAGCGCTTCGCACCGGGGTTCCGCGACCGTGTCCTCGCCCGAGCCACGGCCGGCCCCGCCGAGCTCTTCGCCCGCAACGCCAACTACGTCGGCGGGGACATCGCCTCCGGAGCGGTCTCCGGGCTCCAGACCCTGTTGCGCCCCAAGCCGACCGCGTTTCCGTACGCCACGCCGCATCCGGCCGTCTTCCTCTGCTCCTCGGCCACGCCGCCCGGGCCGGGCGTGCACGGCATGTCGGGCCACAACGCGGCGAAAGCCGTGTGGCGCAGGCTGCGACGGCAAGAAAAGTGAGCGGGCGGCGGTTCCTGCGGGTATACACGCGGTCATGACCACGATCACCCTCGTCCAGGGCGACATCACCCGCCAGTCCGTGGACGCCATCGTCAACGCGGCCAACTCCTCCCTGCTCGGCGGCGGTGGCGTCGACGGCGCCATCCACCGCCGGGGCGGCCCCGAGATCCTCGCCGCCTGCCGCCGCCTGCGCGCCTCCTCCTACGGCAAGGGGCTCGCCACCGGCCGGGCGGTCGCCACGACCGCGGGCGCGCTGGACGCGCGCTGGGTGATCCACACCGTGGGCCCCGTGTACAGCGCCTCCGAGGACCGGTCGGCACTCCTGGCCTCGTGCTATCGGGAGTCGCTGCGGGTCGCGGACGAGAACGGCGCCCGTACCGTCGCCTTCCCGGCGGTCTCCGCGGGCGTCTACGGCTGGCCGATGGACGACGCGGCCCGGATCGCCGTGGAGACGGTCCGGGCCGTGCGGACGAACGTCGAGGAGATCAGGTTCGTCCTCTTCGACGAGCGGGCCTACGGCGCGTTCGCCCGGCAGGTCGGCTGACGTCCTCGCCCCGTCGGCCTGTCTGTCCGTCAGCCTGCCTGTCTGCCCGGGCGGGCGAGTGGGGCGAGCGAGGCGAGTGCGGCGGACGGGGCTGGATCAGCCCTCGATGCGGTGGGTGGTCCAGAACGACGTCAGGTCCGTGGTCGTGGCGGCCTGGGCGGCGGCCTTGAACTCGGCCGTGGTCGAGACGCCGTACCAGTGCGAAGTGGCGTAGTCCTTCAGCAGCTCGGCCATCGCCGTGTCGCCGATGAGCCGCCGCAGGTCGTGCAGGGCGCACTTCCCGTATCCGTAGACCACGGTCGAGTACCTGGAGGAGTGGGCGTCCCAGTAGGCCATCGAGTTGGTGATCTTCTCCGCCGAGGAGGCCCACGAGACGCTGCTCCAGCAGCCGCTGCCCGTCTTGCCCTGCGCCAGATCGGTGGCGTAGTCCGTGAAGGACTCGTCCAGCCAGGGGCTGTTGTACTCGTCGTCGCCGACGATCCCGTACCACCACTGGTGACCGATCTCGTGGGTCAGCGCCGTGGTGCTGACCAGGTCGAGGACGAAGCCGGGGTACTCCATGCCGCCGAACCAGAAGCTGTTGTCGATGACGGCGTCCAACTCGCCGTAGGGATAGGCGCCGAAGCGGGCGGCGTGGGCGTCCACGGCGGTCTTGGCGGTGGTGAGCATCGACTGGGCGCTCGCCGAGCTGATGCCGGAGACGGAGTAGACGTTGACCGGCGTCCCGGCGGCGGAGGAGCCGGAGATCTTGCTGAACGGGCCCGCCGCCCACGCGAAGTCGCGCACCTTGGAGGCGGTCGCCGTGGTCACGGTGCGTCCGCCGGAGCCGGCGACGTCGACCGAGGTCCCGGTGGCCGGCACCAGCAGGCTCGTCGGGTGGTCGAGGGTCACCCTGAAGTCGGCGGCGAGGGAGTAGAACGACTCGCCGTTGTTCGTGTAGGGGTCCAGGTGCCAGCCCGCCCCGTCCTTCACCGCCAGCACGGGCAGCGCGTTGCCGATGAAGCTGAACGCCCCGTCGTGGCCGAACCGGTCGGCGCCGCTGGGCACGGTGATGCCCAGGTCGAAGCCGATCGTGGCGCTCTGGCCCTGGGCGAGGGGCGCGGCGAGGGTGATCTGCAGCGCCGTGCACCCGGCCGAGAGGGCGCCGGCGGCGCCGCCGGTGACGTTGCCGACCGTGATCGGCATCGCGGAGCAGGTGCCGTGGTAGTTGTCCCACAGCCGCAGGTACACCTCGCCGAGCGGGGTGGAGGAGGCGTTGGTGAAGGTCGCGCTCTCGTGACCGGTCCAGACCGTGCCGTCCGTGTTGCCGGTGAGGCCGACGGTGTACGACGGGGCGGCCGGGGTGCGGGTGGAATCGGCGGGCGGCACGGTGTCGCCGGAGGTGTCGAGCGCGATGTCGTCGAGGACGAAGCTCGACTGGAGGCTGGAGTCCTCGGTGCCGGTGAAGGCGAGGGCGACGGTCTGGCCCGCGAAGGCCGACACGTCGAACGACTTGCGCACGTAGCCGGTGTTCTTGTCGAGGTTCGAGTAGGTGGCCAGCGTCGTCGTGCCGATCTTGGCCGTCAGCCTGTCGTACGCGGTGGACGACGTCGTCTCGGCGGTGTCGACGTGCAGCCAGAAGGTGAGGGTGGCGGCCGCGCATCCGGACGGGATCGTGACGCTCTGGGAGAGCGTGTCGGTGTGCGTGCCGCCGACGCCGTCCAGCCAGGCGAAGGCGGTCCCGCCATGGGCGGTCTGGCCGGTGCGGCTGGTGATCACGCTGGTCGAGGACTGCGTCCACGGCGAGACGCCGCTCTCGAAACCTCCGTCGGCGACGACCTGGGCGGGCGTGCATCCGGCGGCGGCGGAGGCCGCGGAGGCGGCCGGGGCGGCCGGGGCCGCCTTCCGGGACACGGAGCCGTCGGCGGCGGCCTTCCCGGGTGCGGCGCCATGCGCGGGGGCGGCCTTGCCCGGGACGACGGCAGCCGCGGGGGTGGCGGGGAGCGAGACGGCGGCCATCGCGACGAGGGTGAGTGCGCTCGCTGCGAGGGCCTTGCGGGGCGTGGGTCTCACACAGGGCTCCTTTGCGGAGGCCGGGTTGCCGGCCTGCTCGGTTGCTGTCCCTCACGGTGTGGGTGTGCCGGAGGGCGGTGCGGTGTGCGACGGCTGCCGGAAGCGTGACAGATTTGATGCGGCCATGCCATCAGGAGTCGGTAAAGGGACTCTGCGCTCACATCAGGCCGCCACCCGCTGTGCGCCGGGCTTAACCCCCGGCCGCCGGTACGGGAGACACCTGTGTAATGCACGGTTCGTACGGTCGCAGAGGCTTGCAGAGGCTCTCACCAGGCTGATCGTCAGCCGGAGATCAGACCCTGATCGGGCACGGGCCGGACGGAGGCCGGGCACAGGCCGGGCACAGGCCGGACAGAGGTCAGACGGAAGTCAGCGAGAAACCAGACAGAAAGGGGTGCCCGTGGCCGCGCCGGACCCGCGGACCGACTGCGCGACCGAGACGAAGGTGCGCACGGTCTGCTCGTACTGCGGTGTCGGCTGCGGCATGGTCCTCGACATCGGCTTCGGGCCCGACGGCCGCCGTACGGTGCTGAAGGCGTCCGGCGACAAGCGGCATCCCGCGAACTCCGGCCGGCTGTGCACGAAGGGGGCGACCACCGCCGACATGCTCGCCGCGCCCGGCCGCCTGAGTACCGCGCTCGTCCGCTCGGACCGCGGCGCGGAGCCGGAGCCCGCCCCTGTGCAGGCGGCGATCGCCGAGACGGCACGGCGGCTGCGGAAGATCGTCGACGAGCACGGCCCCGACGCGGTCGCCCTGTATGTGTCCGGCCAGATGACCTTGGAAGCGCAGTATCTGGCGAACAAGCTCGCAAAGGGTTACCTCCGCACGAACCAGATCGAGTCGAACTCCCGGCTGTGCATGGCAAGCGCGGGAACCGGTTACAAGCTGTCTCTGGGCGCCGACGGCCCGCCCGGCTCCTATGAGGACCTCGACCTGGCGGACGTCTTCCTCGTCATCGGCTCCAACATGGCCGACTGCCACCCCATCCTCTTCCTGCGGATGATGGACCGGGTGAAAGCGGGTGCGAAACTGATCGTCGTCGACCCCCGCCGCACCGCCACCGCCGCCAAGGCGGACCTGTTCCTCCAGGTCAGGCCGGGCACCGATCTCGCTCTGCTCAACGGCCTGCTGCACCTCCTGCACGAGAACGGCCACACCGACCCCGACTTCGTCGCCGCGCACACCGAGGGGTGGGAGGGGATGCCGGAGTTCCTCGCGGACTACCCGCCCGCCGTCGTCGCGGAGCTCACCGGCATCCCGGAGGCCGACCTGCGCGAGGCCGCCCGGCTGATCGGCGAGGCGGGGGAGTGGACCAGCTGCTGGACCATGGGCCTCAACCAGTCCACGCACGGCACCTGGAACACCAACGCGCTCGTCAACCTCCACCTCGCCACGGGCGCGATCTGCCGCCCGGGCAGCGGCCCCTTCTCCCTCACCGGCCAGCCCAACGCCATGGGCGGCCGGGAAATGGGTTACATGGGACCGGGGCTGCCCGGACAGCGCACCGTCCTGGTGGACGCCGACCGCGCCTTCGTCGAGCGTATGTGGGGGATCGAACCGGGCACGATCCGGGCGGACGGCGTCGGCAAGGGCACCGTGGAGATGTTCCGCAGACTGGCCGACGGCGACATCAAGGCCTGCTGGATCATCTGCACCAACCCGGTCGCCTCCGTCGCCAACCGCAGGACGGTCATCGAAGGGCTGGAAGCCGCCGAGTTCGTCGTCACCCAGGACGTCTTCGCCGACACCGAGACCAACGCCTACGCCGACGTCGTCCTGCCCGGCGCCCTGTGGACCGAGACCGAGGGCGTCCTCGTCAACAGCGAGCGCAACCTCACCCTCGCCCGGCCCGCCGCCGACGCGCCGGGAGAGGCCATGGCCGACTGGCAGCTCATCGCGGCCGTCGCCTGCGCCATGGGTTACGAAAGCGGCTTCTCCTACGACAGCGCGGAGCAGATCTTCGAGGAGATCAAGCAGGCTCACAACCCGGGAACCGGTTACGACCTGCGCGGCGTGACGTACGACCGGCTGCGCGCCGCCCCCGTACAGTGGCCGGCTGCCACCGTCGACGGCCCCGACCGCAACCCGGTCCGGTACGTGAACGACGACGGCTCGCTCACCTTCCCCACGCCCTCCGGCCGCGCGGTCTTCCACCCGCGACCGCATGTCCCCCCGGCCGAGATGCCCGACGACGACTACCCGTTCGTCCTGAACACCGGCCGTCTGCAGCACCAGTGGCACACCCTCACCAAGACCGCCCGGGTGGCCAAGCTGAACAAGCTCGACCGCGGCCCGTTCGTCGAGGTGCACCCCGAGGACGCGGCCGCGCTCGGGCTCGCCGACGGCGACTCCGTCGAGGTCGCCTCGCGGCGCGGGCGGGCCGTGCTGCCCGCAGTCGTCACCGACCGGGTGCTGCCCGGGTCCTGTTTCGCGCCGTTCCACTGGAACGACCTGTTCGGCGAGTATCTCAGCGTGAACGCGGTCACCAGCGACGCCGTCGACCCGCTGTCCTTCCAGCCCGAACTCAAGGTGTGCGCGGTGTCCCTGACGAAGGTGTCGACACCGGTTTCCGTGCAGTTTCCGACGACCGCGCTTCCGGGAGCCGCGTTTCCGGGAGCCGAGGCGCCGAACGCCGGGACGTCGGCCGCCCCCGTCGGAGCGCGGGGCGTCGCTCCCGCTCCGGCCACGCCCTCGCCCATGCCCACGTCCACCTCCACCGCCATGGCCCACGCCCCTGCCCCAGGCGTGGAGGCCGTTCCCGGCGGCGCCTCGGTCCGGTTCGCCGACGGCGCGCTCGTCCCCACGGCGGTCCAGCCCTCGGCGGCTGCCGTCTTCGGCCTGGAACCCGCCCCGCCGCCGGTCCTGACCGAGCGGGAACGGCGGTACCTGGTGGGCTTCCTCGCGGGCATCCCGGCAGGCGCGCCGGGGGTGCCCGTCCTGCCGCCGGAGGCGCCGTTCAGCCCCGAGCACGCCGACTGGGTCAACGGCACCCTGGCCGGCATGTACTCGCGCACCGCCGCGCCCCCGCCGCCCGCCCCGGCGCGGCAGGTCGTGATCCTGTGGGCCTCGCAGACCGGCACCGCGGAGGACTTCGCCGCCGCCACCGCCGCACGGATCACCGAGGGCGGACACCCGGCCTCCCTGATCGCCATGGACCAGGCAGACCCCGCCGCCCTGCCCTCCGACGCCGACCTGCTGCTGATCACCAGCACCTTCGGCGACGGCGACGCACCCGACAACGGCGCGGGCTTCTGGGACGGTCTCGACGCACTGGGGACCGGCCGGCTGGAGGGCCGCCGCTACGCCGTCCTCGCCTTCGGGGACTCCTCGTACGACGACTTCTGCGGGCACGGCCGACGGCTGGACCGCCGTATGGACGAGCTCGGCGCGCTCAGACTGGCCCCGCGCACCGACTGCGAACCGGACTACGAGACGGAGGCGGAAGCCTGGCTGGACCAGGTGCTCACCGCGCTGAAGGAGGCCACGGAGCTACAGGCCACGGTCCCCGTCGAGCCTTCCGTCCCGCACGCGGCTTCCACGATGAAAGCGGTTCTCGACCCTGTTACCGCAACCCCGACCACGTCAACGGCGAGCCCCGCAACCCCGACCACGTCACCGTCGACCCCGGCAACCCCGACCAGCGACGTCCCGATCAGCGATGTCCTGCCCGTCACCGTCCCGCCGGCCGCGGCTCCGCCCCGCCCCAGGCGGCCGGTCCCCGTCGTCGCCCGGCTCACCGGCAACCGCCTGCTGAGCCGTCCGGGCTCCGGCAAAGAGGTCCGGCGCTTCACCTTCGACACCCGCGACAGTGAGACCCCGCTGGTCTACGAGGCCGGAGACGCCCTCGGCGTGCGGCCGCTCAACTCGGCCGGCCTGGTCGCGGAGTGGCTGACCGTCACCGGACTCGACGCGCGCACCCGGGTGCGGCTGAACGGCGTCGGCGAGGCGCCGTTCGGCGAGGCCCTGCTGCGCCATCTCGACATCACCCGGATCACCCCGGCCCTGCTCCGCTTCGCCGCCGACCGCACCCGCGACCCGCGCGCACTGCGCAAGCTGCTGCGGCCCGACAACAAGGGCGAGCTGGCGAAGTGGTCGTGGGGCCGTCAAGCCGTCGACGTGGCGGCCGAGTTCGGCATCCGGGCCGACGCCCAGGAGTGGGCCGAGCTGCTGGGACGGCTGCAACCGCGGCTGTACTCCATATCGTCCAGTCCGCTCACCGACCCCCACCTCGTCTCGCTCACGGTTTCCGTCGTGCGGTACGAGAACCTGGCCGGCCGGCCCCGGCAGGGCGTCTGCTCGCCCTTCCTCGCCGACGCCCGACCCCGCGCCGAGGTCCCCGTCCATGTGCAGCGCTCCCCGCACTTCCGCCCGCCCGCCGGTCCGACGACCCCGATGGTGATGATCGGGCCGGGCACCGGCGTCGCGCCGTTCGTCGGGTTCCTGGAGGAGCGCCGGGCACGCGGGCACCGGGGGCCCAACTGGCTGTTCTTCGGCGAGCAGCGCCGGGCGACGGACTTCTACTACGAGGAGGAGCTGACCGCCCTGCTCGCCGACGGCTCCCTCGCCCGTCTCGACACCGCTTTCTCCCGCGATCAGCGGGCCAAGGTCTACGTCCAGGACCGGATCCGCGAGCACGGCTCCCACCTGTGGTCGTGGCTCCAGGACGGTGCCCATTTCTACGTCTGCGGCGACGCCTCCCGCATGGCGAAGGACGTGGACCGGGCCCTGCGCGACGTGGTCGTCGTCCACGGCGGCCTGAGCGAGGCGGAGGCGGCCGCCTACGTGAAGCAACTCGCCTCCGACAAGCGGTATGTGCGTGACGTGTACTGACGGGAGTCACCAAAAGGGAACCGTGACAACCGAGTGCACCAAGTGGTGTTGCGCCGAAGAGAGTTGATATTCGGCCATCACGGCGCGTCTATGTTCGTTTATCCAACAGGAGTGGACAAGATCTGACGCACCCTCCGTCCGTGCGCAGCCGCACGGTTCGCCTTGAGGAAGGTCGTGGTCATGACCCACCCGCACGAGTCGTCCATGGACCGACCGGACCGCCCCCGGTGGGCGGAGCCGCACCGCACCCCACGGCCGGCGGTCAGCCGCCGCCGTCTGCTCGAAGGGTCGGCCGCCGTCCTCGGCGCGCTGGCCCTGTCCGCGCCCTCCGCCGCCCACCGCGCCGTCGCGGCCGACGCCGCACCCGAGTGGAACGGGCGTGTCGACGTCTTCCGTCTCGGCGCCGAGGCCCCGCACACCACGCTCATGCCGTACGCGGACCTCGGCCAGGCCCTGGCCGCCGACCGCACCCGTTCCCCGTACCGGCTGAGCCTGGACGGCGCCTGGAGATTCGCCTACGCCGACCGTCCCGGCGACCGCGACGTCGACTTCCACCGCACCGACCTCGACGACAGCGGCTGGGCCACCATCCCGGTCCCCTCCGCCTGGCAGCTGCACGGTTACGACCGGCCGATCTATGTCAACATCACCTATCCGTGGTGGGGTCCCAACGGTCTCGGTGAGGAGGCGCAGCCGCCTGCCGCGCCGACCCGCTACAACCCGGTGGGCCAGTACCGCCGCACCTTCACGGTCCCGCGCGGTTGGACGGGACGCCGGACGTTCCTCCACTTCGAAGGGGTCAAGTCCGCCCACTACGTGTGGATCAACGGTGAGCTGGTCGGTTACCACGAGGATTCCTACGACCCCGCCGAGTACGACATCACCGAACACCTCAAGCCGGGCGTCAACCAGATCGCCGTGGAGGTCTACCGCTACTCCGACGGCGACTGGCTGGAGGACCAGGACATGATCCGGCTGAGCGGCATCTTCCGCTCGGTCCATCTGTACTCCACACCGCCCGTGCACCTGCGCGACTTTCGGCTGGAGACTCCGCTCAGCCAGGACTACCAGGCGGCCGAGCTGGCGGTCACGGCGAGCGTGCGGGACTACGGCGGACAGGGCGCCGGCCGGTACTCCGTCGAGACCCAGCTCTACGACGCGGGCGGGCACCCGGTCTGGTCCCGGCCGCTGCACCAGGCCGTCGCGCTCGGCGCGGGCGACGAGACGACCGTCCGGGCAGCCAAGGCCGTGCCCGCGCCGCGCCTGTGGTCTGCCGAACACCCCGAGCTCTACACCGCCGTGCTCCGCCTGCGGGACCAGGCCGGAAAAGTGATCGAAACCCTTTCCCACCGGGTCGGTCTGCGCGAGTTCGCGCTCAAGGACGGCTTGATGCGCATCAACGGCAAGCCGGTGTCACTGCGGGGGACCAACCGTCACGAGATGCACCCCGAGCACGGCTCGGCCCTCACCCGCGCGGACATGGTCGAGGACATCGAGATCATCAAGCGGCTGAACATCAACACCGTCCGCACCTCGCACTACCCCAACAATCCCCAGTGGCTCGAACTCGCCGACGAGTACGGCCTGTACCTCGTGGACGAGACCAACCTCGAGACCCACGGCATCCGGGGCGAGTACCCGGGCGACCACGCCGAGTGGACGAGGGCGTGCGTGGCGCGTGCCCAGAGCATGGTTCACCGCGACAAGAACCACGCGTCGGTCGTCATCTGGTCCCTCGGCAACGAGGCCGGCGGCGGCAGCACCTTCACCGCCATGCACGACTGGATCCGCTCCTACGACGCCACCCGTGTCATCCAGTACGAGGGCGACGACCGCCCGGGGATCAGCGACATCCGCTCCGAGATGTACGACAGCCCCGCCCGCGTCGAGGCACGGGCCAGGGACACGAGCGACACCCGGCCGTACGTCATGATCGAGTACTCCCACGCCATGGGGAACTCCAGCGGGAACTTCAAGAAGTACTGGGATCTCGTGCGCCGCTACGACGTGCTCCAGGGCGGCTGGATCTGGGACTTCGTCGATCAGGCCCTCGAGTGGCCCACCCCGACCCGCAAGCTGTTCACCGAAGCGGGACCGGCCGCGCTGCGTGGCGAGATCATCGCCCCCAGCGGCTCCTTCACCCGCGACAGGGGCGTCCAGGGCGGCACCGTCTTCGCCCGGGACGCGCGCCTCGACCTCACCGGCTCCCTCACCCTGGAGGCCTGGGTCACCCCGGGTGTAACCGGTTACCACCAGCCCATCCTCGCCAAGGGCGACACCCAGTACGCCCTCAAGCAGAGCGGCCGGACGCTGGAGTTCTTCATCTACGGCAGCGGCCAGTGGGTCACCGCCGGCTGGACGTTGCCGGACGGCTGGACCGGTGTGGAACATCATGTGGCGGGCGTCTTCGACGCGACGGCGGGCACCCTGACCCTGTACGTCGACGGCGTGATCCGGGCCACCCGGGCCACCACGGTGCGCCCAGCGGTGAACACCGCGCCCCTGTCCCTGGCCACCGACGTCGACAACCCGACCCGGGAGTTCAGCGGCGCCGTCCGGCGGGCGCGCGTGTACGCCCGGGCGCTGAGCGCCGCCGAACTGGACGCCGCCGAGCGCGGTCCCGGCGACGACGGGGTGCGGTTCTGGTTCGACGCCGCCACCGTCTCCTTCACCGAGAGGCGACCCCGCGAGCGGACGTTCTACGCCTACGGCGGCGACTGGGGCGACAACCCCAACGACGGGGCCTTCTGCGGCAACGGCATCGTCACCGCCGACCGCGGGCTGACCGGCAAGTCCGCCGAGGTCAAGCGGATCTATCAGGCGATCGGCGCCGCGCCCACCGCCGGCCGCCCGCTCGTCCCCGGCGCGGCCGTCACCCTCACCAACGAGTACCTCTTCACCAACGTCCGTGACTTCGACGGGCGGTGGGCGCTCGTCGCCGACGGGAAGACGGTGCAGCGCGGACGGCTGAGCCGCGCGCAGCTGGACGTCGCTCCGCTGTCGAGCAAGGAGGTGGTCGTGCCGTTCAGGCTGCCGCGCGCCCCCGCGCCGGGCGCGGAGTACTTCCTCGAGCTGTCGTTCACCACCAGGGAGCGCACGAAGTGGGCGAAGGCCGGCCACGAGGTGGCCCGGCAGCAGCTGGCCGTCGACGCCGGCGCTCCCGCCGTCACCCCCGTGCCGCTTGCTGCCGTCCCGGCGCTCGGTCATCGGGACGGCGAGAAGTCGGTCACCGTCACGGGCCGGGGCTTCTCGGTCACCGTCGACAAGCGGACCGGAGTCATCACCTCGTACCGGGTCGGCGGCGTCGCACTCCTGTCCTCCGGTCCCGCGCCGAACTTCTGGCGCGCCCCCACCGACAACGACCGGGGGAACGGCCAGCACATCCGCAACCAGACCTGGCGCGACGCAGGCGCGCACCGCGTGGTGACCGAGGTGAGCGTTCGGGCGCTGCGCGACCGGGCCGTCGTGATCAAGGTGGCCGGCACCCTGCCCACGACCACGCCGTCGTCGTACACCACCACCTACACCGTTTTCGGAAACGGTGAGATCAAGGTCGACAACACGTTGCACCCGGGCGCCCCGAACCTGCCGTACATCCCGGAGGTGGGCACGCTGCTGTTCCTGCCCGCCCGCCTGGAGCATCTCCACTACTACGGCCGCGGTCCCGAGGAGAACCACTGGGACCGCAACGACGCGGCGGACGTGGGCCTCTACTCCGGCACCGTCAGCGGGCAGTGGACCTCCTATCTGCGTCCGCAGGAGAACGGCAACAAGACCGACGTCCGCTGGGTCGCCCTGACCGACGGCACGGGCGCCGGCCTGCTCGTCAGCGGCGAGCCGCTCCTTGAGGTCAACGCCTCGCACCTCACCCCCGAGGACCTGTCGGTCGGGGCCCGCCACGACTACCAGCTCACCCCGCGCAAGGAGGTCGTACTGCGCCTGAACCACCGTCAGATGGGCGTGGGCGGCGACAACAGCTGGGGCGCGCACACCCACGACGAGTACAAGCTGTTCGCCGACCACGACTACGCGTACACCTACCGGCTACGGCCGCTGACCGACGTGGCCGAGGCGACCAAGGCCTCCCGGCGGCCCACGGCAACGTCGTAGTAACCGCGACCTGCGGGAAACAGCCGTAGTAACCGCGACCTGCGCGAAACAGTCGTAGTAACCGCATTCGGCAAATGGTCAGGGGTACTGGGCACGGCCACGGGCACGGTCAGCGCTCGCCGAGCGGTGACCGTGCCTCACCCCTCACCCCTCACCCCTCACCCCTCACCCCTTCACCCCCTGTCCCTCGCCCCTCGCCCCTCGCCCCTCGCCCTTCACTCTTGCCCCCTGATCTCGCGCAGCCACCGGTCGTCCTCGAACTCGGGCGGGATCGCTCCCTCCCACGGGTCGACTCCGCGGACCTCCAGCTCGTCGAACCACCGGTTTCGCTGCGACTCGGGCAGCCGCGAACCGCACCAGGGGCAGTACCCGATCGTGATGTCCGCGTTCCCCCCGTCGTGGACGATCAGCCCGTACTCCTGGAACCTGGGCTCGAAGCGCACCAGCGCGTCCGGACACGCGAAGGGGTCGGCATGCACGGCGCACCGCCGGTCCACCTGCTTGTTCATCGCCTCACAACAGTGTTCGCTCACTCGCGCATTCTCCCCGGGGACACGGAAGAATCGGACGGGAACGACGCATCACCCGTCACGTACTCCACGGAAAAGGAAATCTCCTATGCCCGAGCAGGACGAACGCTTCGACGTCGTGGTCCTCGGCGCCGGACCTGGCGGCTATGTCGCCGCGGTCCGTGCCGCCCAGCTGGGCAAGCGCGTCGCCGTCGTCGAGGAGAAGTACTGGGGCGGCGTCTGCCTCAACGTGGGCTGCATCCCCACCAAGGCGCTGCTGCGCAACGCCGAACTCGCCCATATCTTCACCCGCGAGGCGAAGACCTTCGGCATCAGGGCCGAGGGCCAGGTCACCTTCGACTACGGCGAGGCCTACCGCCGCAGCCGAAAGGTCGCCGACGGCCGGGTCAAGGGCGTCCACTACCTGATGAAGAAGAACAAGATCACCGAGTTCGACGGCCGCGGCGACTTCGTCGACGACCACACCCTGCGGGTCACCGGCGCCGACGGGGCGACCCGCACCATCGGCTTCGACCACTGCGTCATCGCCACCGGGGCCACTCCCAAGCTGCTCCCGGGCACCAGGCGCAGCGACCGCGTGGTCACGTACGAGGAGCAGATCCTCGCCGGCGACCTCCCGCGGTCGATCGTCATCGCGGGCGCCGGCGCCATCGGCATCGAGTTCGCCTATGTCCTGCACAACTACGGTGTGAAGGTCACTGTCGTCGAGTTCCTGGACCGTGTCGCGCCCCTGGAGGACGCCGAGGTCTCCGCCGAACTCGCCAAGCAGTACCGGAAACTGGGCATCGACGTGCTCACCTCCACCCGTGTCGAGTCCATCGACGAGTCCGGCCCGCAGGTGCGTGTCACCGTCACCGGCAAGGACGGCGCCCAGCAGGTCCTGGAGGCCGACAAGGTCCTGCAGGCGATCGGCTTCGCCCCGAACGTGACCGGTTACGGGCTGGAGAACACCGGCGTGAAGGTCACCGAGCGCGGCGCGATCGACGTCGACGGCCGCTGCCGCACCTCCGTGCCGCACATCTACGCCATCGGCGACGTCACCGCCAAGCTCATGCTCGCGCATAACGCCGAGGCGATGGGCGTGATCGCCGCGGAGACCCTCGCGGACGCGGAGACCATGGAACTGGACTACGTCATGATCCCGCGCGCCACCTACTGCCAGCCCCAGATCGCCAGTTTCGGCTACACCGAGGCGCAGGCCCGCGAGCTCGGCCACGACGTCAAGGTCGCCAAGTTCCCGTTCACGGCGAACGGCAAGGCGCACGGCCTCGGCGACGCCACCGGCTTCGTGAAGCTGATCAGCGACGCCAGGTACGGCGAGCTCCTCGGCGGCCACCTCATCGGCCCCGACGTCACGGAGCTCCTCCCCGAGCTGACCCTGGCCCAGCAGTGGGACCTCACCGTCCACGAGGTGGCCCGCAACGTGCACGCCCACCCCACCCTGGGCGAGGCCGTCAAGGAGGCCGTGCACGGCCTGGCCGGCCACATGATCAACATGTAGTCCCGAACGACCGCGCCGCGCCCGGCGGGGCCCGTCACCCGGACGGACCCGCCGCGCTGGCCGCCGGCGCGCGTCCGCGATGTGCTGGCCCCCACCGGACCCACCACTCAAGGACCGCCACTCAAGGGATCCACCCAGGGACCCGCCACCCAGGGACCCGCCACCCAGGGACCCGCCACCCAGGAACCCGGGGCTCAGGGACTCGCCCCCGGGATCCGTCACACTGCCGGCCCGCGGCCCGCGGCCCGCCCCGCGCCCCGGGCGTCGTAGGCCTCCACGCGATCCGGCGCCGCCGAGAGGAGCACGCCGTATGAGCCCGACCTCCCCGGCCGGCGATCCGCACGGCGAGATCGGCACCGCCTGGTCCGTCCCGCGGGGCGGACCGCGCCGGCCCGATCCGCCCGACGGCCGCACCGGCGGCCAGACCGGCGGCCACATCGGCGGCCGGCCCGGCGACGGGGTGGTCTTCGCCGGCGTTCTGATGCTGTGCAGCGGCATCCTCGCCGTCCTGCAGGGCGTCGCGGCCGTCGCCGCCGACGACGTCTACGCCCGCGTCGGCTCCTACGTCTACGCGCTCAGCCTCACCGGCTGGGGCTGGATCCACCTCGTCCTCGGCGCCGTCGCGGCCGCCACCGGCGCCGCCCTGCTCAAGGGCGTGGTCCGGGCCCGCTACCCGGGCGTCTTCCTGGCCGCCCTGAGCCTCGTCGCCCAGTTCCTGTTCCTGCCGTACGAACCTCTCTGGTCTATCACCGTCATGGCGGTCGACGTGTTCGTGATCCGGTCCCTGACGTCGTGGCCGGAGCGGGCGGCCTGAAGGGGGCGACCTGAGGCGGGCGGCCCGAAGCGGGCGGCCTGAGACGCGCGGTCGCAGGCGGACGTCCTGCCGGTGCAGGACACGGGAGGTCGATGTCGGATTCCCGCCAGCGGCGGGGCGGCCGCGGGGCGATGCTGGACGCATGCGGAACGGGATGTACACCGATCGAGAGCGCTGTGTGCGCGCCGTGCAGTCCAAGGACGCGCGCTTCGACGGCTGGTTCTTCACAGCGGTCCTGACCACCGGAATCTACTGCCGGCCCAGTTGCCCGGCCGTGCCGCCCAAGCCGGGCAACATGGTCTTCCAGCCGAGCGCGGCCGCCTGCCAGCAGGCCGGCTTCCGTGCGTGCAAGCGCTGCCGGCCCGACAGCAGCCCCGGCTCACCGGAGTGGAACCAGCGCGCCGACCTGGTCGCCCGCGCCATGCGGCTGATCGCCGACGGCGTCGTCGACCGGGACGGCGTGCCCGGCCTCGCCGCCCGCCTCGGCTACAGCAGCCGTCAGGTGGAACGCCAACTCCTCGCCGAAGTCGGCGCGGGCCCGCTGGCGCTGGCCCGTGCCCAGCGTGCGCACACGGCGCGCCTCCTCGTCGAGACGACCGAACTGCCCATGGCGGACGTCGCGTTCGCCGCGGGCTTCTCCTCCGTGCGTACCTTCAACGACACCGTCCGCGAGGTCTTCGCGCTCTCCCCGAGCGCGCTGCGCGCCCGCGTCACGCAGCGGACTCCGCCGCTCCCCGCGGCCGCCCCGGGCACGCTCGCCCTGCGCCTCCCGTTCCGCGCGCCCCTCAACCCCGACAACCTGTTCGGGCACCTGGCCGCGACCGGCGTCCCGGGCGTGGAGGAGTGGCGGGACGGCGCGTTCCGTCGCACGCTCCGCCTGCCGTACGGGCACGGCGTCGTCGCGCTCACCCCGAACCCCGACCACATCGGCTGCCGCCTCACTCTCAGCGACCTGCGCGACCTCACCGTCGCCATCAGCCGGTGCCGGCGCATGCTCGACCTGGACGCCGACCCGGTCGCCGTCGACGACCGGCTGCGCGCCGATCCGCTGCTCGCGCCCCTGGTGGACAAGGCCCCCGGCCGCCGGGTGCCGCGCACGGTCGACGAGGCCGAGTTCGCGGTCCGCGCCGTGCTGGGCCAGCAGGTCTCCACCGCCGCCGCCCGCACCCACGCGGCCCGGCTGGTCACCGCCCACGGCGATCCGGTCGACGATCCGGAAGGCGGCCTCACCCATCTCTTCCCCACCCCCGAGGCGCTCGCCGCCGTCGACCCCGGCTCCCTGGCGATGCCCCGCACCCGGCGCGCCACCTTCACCGATCTGGTCGGACAACTGGCGGACGGCACCTTGCGGTTGGGGGTGGAGAGCGACTGGTCGCAGGCACGCGAACAGCTGCTCGCGCTGCCCGGCTTCGGGCCCTGGACGGTCGACGTCATCGCGATGCGCGCTCTCGGCGACCCCGACGCGTTCCTTCCCACCGACCTCGGAATCCGGCATGCCGCAAGGGAGTTGGGGCTGCCCTCCACCCCTGCGGCGCTCACCGCCCGCGCGGCCGCCTGGCGGCCCTGGCGGGCGTACGCCGTCCAGTACCTGTGGGCGACCGGCAGTCACCCCGTCAACTTCCTTCCCGTGTGAGGACGTTCCGTGAAACAGCACACCGTGATCGACAGCCCCTACGGCGACCTCACCCTCGTCGCGGACGACGGCGTCCTGTGCGGCCTCTATATGACCGGACAGCGCCACCGCCCGCCCGAGGAGGACTTCGGCCCCCGCGACGACAGCCCCTTCGGCCAGGCCGAGGAGCAGTTGGCCGCCTATTTCGGCGGCGAGTCGAAGGAGTTCACCCTCGAACTGCGCCTGCACGGCACCCCGTTCCAGCGCAGCGTCTGGGACCGGCTGCGGGAGATCCCGTACGGCGAGACCCGAAGCTACGGCGAACTCGCCGAGGCCCTCGGCAGCCCCGCCGCCTCCCGCGCGGTGGGCCTGGCCAACGGGAGGAACCCCATCGGCATCATCGTGCCCTGCCACCGCGTGATCGGCGCGGGCGGCGGCCTCACCGGCTACGGCGGCGGCCTGGACCGCAAGCAGCGCCTGCTGGACTTCGAGAGAGGCGCCGCGTCCGCGGGGACGCTGTTCTGACGCAGTGGGCGCGGGGAGCCGCGCGCTCAGCCCACCGGGCGGCCGTTCTCCAGCTCGGCGGTCCTGGAGCCGTCCGCCAGAGCGTCCAGCGCCGCCAGCACCCGGTGGCCCAGCGAGCCCAGCAGGAAATCGGTGAGCTCCTCGCGCGGAACCAGCCGCCACGACAGCAGTTCCGTCTCCTGCAGCCGGATCGCCCCGAGGTCGTCCTCGTCCAGGACGCCGCCGTCGTACACGTACGCCACCTGCGGCGGACGGTCCGGGCCGAGCACCCAGTCCACGGCGAGCAGCCGTCCGAGCTCGCGGTCCAGACCGATCTCCTCCAGCGTCTCGCGGCGTGCTCCCTGTCGCGGGCTCTCGCCGTCGTCGGACTCGATCGTGCCGCCGGGAAGGGCCCAGCCCGCCCGGTAACCGGGTTCGACGAGCAGGACCCGCCCCCCGGCGTCACGGAAGATCGCGGCCGCTCCGGCCAGGACACGGGGCAGGGAGGCGACGTAGGCGGCGAAGTCGCTGTGGGAAGTGCTCATCCGGGAAGGGTAGAGGGCGGTGCGCCGGCCGGTTCGCCGTCCGGCCGGTTCCCGCCGGGAAGTCCGTGCGCTCCGACGAGCCGCACGGTCCGCCGCGCCAGATCGCTGATGCGGGCGCCGTCGAAGCCGAACACCGCGCTGCGCACGGTGTCCTGCAGCGGCTCCGTCCACTGCGGCGGGATCGCCGAAGCCCCGGTGAGGACTCCGGCCACCGAACCGGCCGTCGCCCCGTTGGAGTCGGTGTCCAGACCGCCGCGCACGGTGAGCGCGATCGTGCGGGTGAAGTCGCCGTCGCCGTACAGCAGTCCCGCGGTGAGGACGGCGATGTTCGGGACGGTGTGGATCCAGCCCAGGCCCGCCGTCTCCCGCGTCATCGTCGCCAGGGTGTCCTCCCAGCTCATGCGGGTGGCGTGCAGGGAGGCGACCCGGCGCACGGTACGCGCCAGACGGCTGCCCGCCGGGACCGCGGCGAGCGCCTCGTCCAGCGCGTGGCGCACCGTCGGCGAGGTGAACGCCGCGGAGACCAGCGCCGCCGCGAACATCGCGCCGTACACGCCGTTGCCGGTGTGCGAGAGCACCGCGTCCCGGCGGGCCAGGGAGGCGGCGCGACGGGGGAGGCCCGGGCAGGTCCAGCCGTGGACGTCGGCGCGGATCAGGGCGCCGATCCACTCCTGGTACGGGTTGTCGTAGGTCGCCGTCAGCGGCGGCTTCAGCCCGGCGGTGAGGTTGCGGTAGGCGGCCCGTTCGGCGGTGAACGTCTGCAGATACGGCAGCCGCAGCAGCCACAGGTCGCCGACCTGCTCGGTGGTGAAGCCGAAGCCGTGCGTCTCCAGCAGGTCGAGTCCGAGGATCGCGTAGTCCACGTCGTCGTCGCGGCAGCTGCCGTGGACGCGGCCGCGCACGCAGCTGCGCCATTCCGGGCGCAGCAGTCGGGCGTCCTCGTCGTCGGCGGGCTCGGGGAGGTAGTCGGTGAGGGGCAGGGCGTCGGCCCGCCTCAGATAGCGGTCGATGCGGTCGCGCGTCCAGACGTCGCCCCGCTCGACCGGTTTGCCGAGCATGTTGCCCGCGATCCGGCCCAGCCAGCCTCCGAGGACGCGGTCGGCGAGTTCCGGTCCGTCGACCACAGCAGTCATTCCTCCGGTCTACCCGATTCCGGCAGGACACGCCCGGCTTCACCCGGTCCGCACACGGCCTGCGGGCCGGTCCAGGGTGCGGGCGTCGCATGACGACGGGGGCCTGGCGAGGTTAAGGTCACAGCGGCGCGACCGGCTCTGACGTGCGCGGGGCCCGGAGAGCAAGGGGATGGCAAGGTGGCGGACGCTGCAGGGCAGAGCACCCGACGGGTGCTCGTGGCCGCGGACAAGTTCAAGGGCTCGCTGACGGCCGTGGAGGTCGCCGAGCGGGTGACGGCGGGGCTGCGCCGGGCCGTACCGGACATCGAGGTGACGGCTCTGCCCGTCGCCGACGGCGGCGACGGCACCGTGGCCGCGGCGGTCGCCGCCGGCTTCGAACGCCGGGAGGTCCGGGTCCAGGGGCCCCTCGGGCACGAGGTCACCGCCGCCTTCGCGGTGCGCGGCGACACCGCGGTCGTGGAGATGGCCGAGGCGAGCGGTCTGCAACGGCTCCCGGCCGGCGTCCTCGCCCCGCTCACGGCGTCGACGTACGGCTCGGGAGAGCTGCTGCGCGCCGCGCTGGACGAGGGCGCGCGGACGATCGTGTTCGGCGTCGGCGGCAGCGCGACCACCGACGGCGGCGCGGGCATGCTGTCCGCGCTCGGCGCGCGGTTCCTCGACGCGGACGGCGAGCCGGTGACGCCGGGCGGCGGCGGCCTCGCGGACCTCGGGCGGGCGGACCTCTCGGAGCTGGACCCGCGGCTGTCGACCGTGGAACTGGTCCTGGCGAGCGACGTCGACAACCCGCTGACGGGCCCGAAGGGCGCGGCAGCGGTCTACGGCCCGCAGAAGGGCGCCTCGCCGGACGACGTCGGGACGCTGGACGCGGCGCTCGCGCACTACGCGAAGGTCCTGGAGACCGAGGTGGGGCCCAGGGCGGCGGAGTGCGCCGTCGCACCCGGCGCGGGAGCGGCGGGCGGCATCGGCTACGGGGCGTTGCTGGCCGGCGCCCGCTTCCGCGCCGGCATCGAGGTCATGCTCGACGTGCTGGGCTTCGCGGCGGCGCTGGAACCGGCCGAGCTGGTCATCACGGGGGAGGGCTCGCTGGACGAGCAGACCCTGCACGGCAAGGCGCCCGCGGGCGTCGCCGCGGCCGCCCGCGCGGCCGGCAAGGAGGTCGTCGCGGTGTGCGGGCGGCTGGCGCTCCCGCCCGAGGCGCTGGGGCGGGCCGGGATCCGGCGGGCGTATCCGCTGACCGACGCCGAGCCGGACCTCGCGAAGTGCATTTCCGACGCGGGGCCCATCCTGGAGCGGGTCGCCGAGCGGATCGGGCGGGACTTCCTGACCTGAGCCGGGCGCGGCGGGCGGCGGAACCGGGGCCCGCCGCCCGGACGACTCCGCAGGCGTGGGGCCGGCACGCACGTCTGGCAGGTACGTCTGGCACGCACGTCTGCGGTGTTGTCTTCGGTTGCCGGCTCCCCCCACGCTCGACCGCGCTCGCGTGGGGGGAGCCCCATGGCGTCGACGCCGTCCTCCCGCCGTGCAGCTGCACGCACCGGCCCCCGCTCACCGGCGTCGACGGGCCCCGTGGACGCCCTGCGACCTGATCCGGACGGCAGGCAGGCGAAGGGGGCCCGAACCTGATGGCTCGGGCCCCCTTCGCCGTCCCACGAACGTGCTCACCGCTACGGCAGCTGCGCCGCCCGGGCCTCGCGGCGGTTGCCGCGGAAGTTGTTCACCCGGCGGGCCGTGGCGAACAGCGGGATGACCGCGCCCATGACCAGCTGCAGCGCGCAACCCGTCTGGAGCAGGAGCTGACCGCTCGGGGCGTCGAACGCCCAGGCCGCCAGCAGGCCCATCGACAGGACGATCCAGGCGAGCATCGCGCCGGCGAGGCGGCCCCGCGGCTTCGGGTACTCGACCCGGCTCACCATCAGCCACGCGGTGCCGAGGATGGCCATCAGCGTGGCCGCGAAGGGCAGCTCCAGGAGCACGATCGAGACCACCGTGAGCGCGCCGAACGGTGACGGCATGCCCTGGAAGGTGCCGTCCTTGACGGTCACGCACGAGAATCTCGCGAGCCTCAGCACCACCGCGAGCAGCACCACGATCGCGCCGACCGCCGCGACCCGCTGGTGCGCGTCGTCGGCGACCATGCCGTAGACGAGGACGAAGTACGCCGGGGCCAGGCCGAAGCTGATCAGGTCCGAGAGGTTGTCCAGCTCCGCGCCCATCGGCGAGGAGCGGAGCTTGCGCGCGACCAGGCCGTCGAAGAGGTCGAAGACGGCCGCGCAGAGCATCAGGATGACCGCTGTGGCGGCGCTGTGCCGGGCCATGCCCGACTCCTGGCTGCCGGTCAGGTGCGGGATCAGGATGCCCGTGGTGGTGAAGTACACCGCCATGAAGCCGCACGTCGCGTTGCCGAGGGTGAGGGTGTCCGCTATCGACAGACGCAGAGAGAGGGGCATCTCCTCCTCGTCGTCCACCTCGTCCGCCTCGGGCACCCAGCCCGCCTGGGTCTCCGGGTCAATCACGGTCAATGCGAGTCACCCCTGCCACGGTCTTCTGCCCCACCTCGACCGCGACCTCCACGCCCTCGGGCAGGTAGACGTCGACGCGCGAGCCGAAACGGATCAGGCCGATCCGCTCGCCCTGCTCGACCTTCGTGCCCTCGGGGACGTAGGGGACGATGCGGCGCGCGACGGCTCCGGCGATCTGGATCATCTCGATGTCACCGAGTTCGGTGTCGAAGTGCCAGACGACGCGCTCGTTGTTCTCGCTCTCCTTGTTGAACGCCGGCACGAATCCGCCGGGGATGTGCTCGACCGACGTCACGGTGCCGGCCAGCGGCGCGCGGTTGACGTGGACGTTGAGCGGGCTCATGAAGATCGCGACCCGGGTGCGTCCGTCCTTCCACGGCATGATGCTCTGCACCACACCGTCGGCGGGGGAGATGACCCGGCCCGAGGCGATCTCGCGCTCGGGGTCGCGGAAGAACCACAGCATGCCCGCCGCGAGAGCGGTGGCGGGCACGGCGACGGCCTTGGCGGCGCCCGAGCGGCGGGCGCGCAGCAGGCTGACGGCTGCGGTGGCGACGGTCGGCAGAAGCCACGGCGATGCTCCGCGCGCGAGGCGTGCGCCTACCAGGCTGTCGCGGTGTGCAGAGGTTTGGCTGTGGGGCATGAATGACCTTCGTAGCGGATGATGCCGCGCTTCGACGGGGGACGGCGGCTTTCCGCGATCGTAGCGGTTCGGGGCCACAACTGGGTAAGCAAGGAAGACGAGTCGACGGCCGGAGGAAGTTGACGGGGTGTGATCTTCTTCTCGAAGAAAACACCCCCAACTCGGATAATCAGCCCTGGAACCGGTACTCCTCGAGCAACCTGCGCCCGATGATCATTTTCTGGATTTCGGCGGTGCCTTCACCGATCAGCAACATCGGGGCCTCGCGGTAGAGGCGCTCGATCTCGTACTCCTTGGAGAAGCCGTACCCGCCGTGGATCCGGAAGGAGTCCTCCACCACCTCTTTGCAGTACTCGGAGGCGAGGTACTTCGCCATCCCCGCCTCGAGGTCGTTTCGTTCTCCTGAGTCCTTTTTGCGCGCGGCGTTCACCATCATCGCATGGGCGGCCTCGACCTTGGTAGCCATCTCGGCCAGCTTGAACTGGATCGCCTGGTGCTGGGCGATCGGCTTGCCGAACGTGTGGCGCTGCTGGGCGTACCGCACGCCGAGCTCGAAGGCGCGCTGAGCGACGCCGCAGCCACGCGCTGCGACGTTGACGCGGCCGACCTCGACGCCGTCCATCATTTGGTAAAAACCCCGGCCGGTGGCCCCGCCGAGCACCTGATCGGCGGAAAGCCGCAGGCCATCCATGATCATCTCGGTGGTGTCGACGCCCTTGTAGCCCATCTTGTCGATCTTGCCCGGGATGGTCAGGCCCGGGCGGACCTCACCGAAGCCGGGCTCCTTCTCGATCAGGAAGGTCGTCATCGACCGGTGGGGGGCCGCGGCCCTCTCCGCAGGGGAGTGTCCTTCGTCACTTCGGACCAGGACGGCCACCAGGGACGAGGTCCCGCCGTTCGTCAGCCACATCTTCTGGCCGTCGAGGACGTACTCCTCGCCGTCCCTCACCGCCTTCGACGTGATCGCGGACACGTCCGAGCCGAGAGCGGGCTCCGACATGGAGAAGGCGCCGCGGACGTCGCCGGCCGCCATCCTCGGCAGATAGCGGTCCTTCTGCTCCTGCGTGCCGTGCTGCTTGAGCATGTACGCCACGATGAAGTGGGTGTTGACGATGCCCGAGACGGACATCCAGCCGCGGGCGATCTCCTCGACGCACAGGGCGTAGGTGAGGAGCGACTCGCCCAGACCGCCGTACTCCTCGGGGATCATCAGGCCGAACAGGCCCAACTCCTTGAGACCGTCGACGATCGCCTGCGGGTACTCGTCGCGGTGCTCCAGCTCGGTCGCCACCGGGATGATCTCCTTGTCCACGAAGTCGCGGACGGTGGAGAGGATCTCCTGCTGGACGTCGGTCAGACCGGCGGTCTGGGCGAGGCGCGCCATCGATCAGCCTTCCTGAAGTTCCGGGCGGCCGGGCTGCTCGCCGCCGCGCTCCTTGACGTACGTCTCGGTCGGCACCATCACCTTGCGGCGGAACACGCACACCAGCGTGCCGTCCTGCTTGTAGCCCTTGGTCTCGACGTGGACGATCCCGCGGTCGTCCTTCGACTTCGAGGGCCACTTGTCGAGCACGGTCGTCTGACCGTAGAGCGTGTCCCCGTGGAACGTCGGCGCGACATGCCTGAGCGACTCGATCTCCAGGTTGGCGATCGCCTTGCCGGAGACGTCCGGCACGGACATGCCGAGCAGGAGCGAGTAGACGTAGTTGCCCACGACGACGTTCCTGCCGAAGTCGGTCGTCCGCTCCGCATAGTTCGCGTCCATGTGGAGGGGGTGGTGGTTCATGGTGAGGAGACAGAACAGGTGGTCGTCGTACTCCGTGACCGTCTTGCCCGGCCAGTGCTTGTACGTCGCCCCGACCTCGAACTCCTCGTAGGTGCGTCCGAACTGCATCGCGCCCAGCGCTCCTTAGTTGTCGGGGATCTCGAACTTCGACGTGCGCCGCATGCCGGCGGCGCGTCCCTTGCCGGAGATGACCAGCGCCATCTTGCGGCTGGCCTCGTCGATCATCTCGTCGCCGAGCATCGCCGAGCCCTTCCTGCCGCCCGCCTCGGACGTGTAGTAGTCGTACGCGTCCAGGATCAGCTCGGCGTGGTCGTAGTCCTCCTGCGACGGCGAGAAGATCTCGTTGGACGCCTCGACCTGGCCCGGGTGCAGCACCCACTTGCCGTCGAAGCCGAGGGCGGCGGCGCGCCCGGCGACCTCGCGGTAGCCGTCGACGTTGCGGATCTGGAGGTAGGGGCCGTCGATCGCCTGGAGGTCGTTGGCGCGGGCCGCCATCAGGATCTTCATCAGGATGTAGTGGTAGGCGTCCGCCGGGTAGCCCGGCGGCTGCTCGCCCACGACCAGCGACTTCATGTTGATCGATGCCATGAAGTCGGCCGGGCCGAAGATGATCGTCTCGATGCGCGGGGAGGCCTGCGCGATCTCGTTGACGTTGTTGAGGCCCTGGGCGTTCTCGATCTGAGCCTCGATGCCGATGCGGCCGACCTCGAAGCCCATCGTCTTCTCGATCTGGGTAAGGAGCAGGTCCAGCGCGACGATCTGCTGGGCGTTCTGCACCTTCGGCAGCATGATGCAGTCGAGGTTCGGGCCGGCCCCCTCGACCACCGTCACGACGTCGCGGTAGGTCCACTCGGTCGTCCAGTCGTTGACGCGCACGACCCTCGTCTTGCCGGTCCAGTCACCCTCGTTGAGGAACTTGACGATGGTGTGCCGGGCCTCGGGCTTGGCGAGCGGCGCGCACGCGTCCTCGAGGTCGAGGAAGACCTGGTCGGCCGGGAGGCCCTGCGCCTTCTCCAGGAAGCGCGGGTTGCTACCCGGGACCGCGAGGCAGGAGCGTCGCGGGCGCAGACGGTTGAGAGGGCGTGCGGCGGAGCCGCTCGCTGAAAGGGTGGTGGCGGGCGACGGGCGGGCGGTCATGCGGGGACCTCCAGGGGGTCGAGCTTGTTCGCCTTGCGGATCTCGTCGACGATGCGGCCGATGATTCCGGTGATGTCGAAGTCTTTCGGGGTGAAGACCGCGGCCACGCCGGCGGCCCTGAGCTGTTCGGCGTCTCCATTCGGGATGATGCCACCGGCGATCACCGGGATGTCTGTGGCACCGGCCACACGCAGCCGTTCGAGGACGTCCGGCACCAGCTGGGCGTGCGAGCCGGACAGGATGGACAGGCCCACGGCGTGCACGTCCTCCTCCAGCGCGGCGTCCACGATCTGCTCGGGCGTCAGCCGGATCCCCTGGTAGACCACCTCGAACCCGGCGTCGCGGGCGCGCACGGCTATCTGCTCCGCGCCGTTGGAGTGCCCGTCCAGGCCCGGCTTGCCGACCAGGAAGCGCAGCTTGCCGACGCCCATGTCCTTCGCAGTCAGGTCGACCCTGCGGCGGACGTCGGCCATGGCCGAGCCCTCCTCCGCGGGCACGGCCACCGGCGCCGACGACACGCCCGTCGGCGCGCGGAACTCGCCGAACACCTCGCGCAGGGCCCCCGCCCACTCGCCGGTCGTGACTCCGGCGCGGGCGCACTCCAGGGTGGCCTCCATGAGGTTGGCGGTGCCCTTCGCGGCCTCCTTCAGCTTCTCCAGCGCCTTGCACGGACGCGGGTGGTTGAAGGGCGGCTGGTACCGGGTGTCGCGCCAGTTCTGCAGGGAGGCGATGACGCGGGCCTCGACCGCCGGGTCGACCGTCTGGATCGCGGTGTCGAGATCGGCGGTCAGCGGGTTGGGCTCGGTCGTCTCGAAGATGTTGACCCCGACGATCCTCTCCTGACCGGACTCGATGCGGGCCCGCCGTTCGGCGTGCGAGGAGACCAGCTGCGACTTCAGGTAGCCGGACTCGACGGCCGCCATCGCGCCGCCCATCTCCTGGATCCGCTCCATCTCGGCGAGGGACGCCTCGACCAGCTGCGCCACCTTCGCCTCGACGACGTGCGAGCCCTCGAAGATGTCCTCGTACTCCAGCAGGTCGCTCTCGTAGGCGAGGACCTGCTGCATGCGCAGCGACCACTGCTGGTCCCAGGGCCGGGGCAGCCCGAGCGCCTCGTTCCAGGCCGGCAGCTGCACGGCACGCGCGCGGGCGTCCTTCGAGAGGGTCACCGCGAGCATCTCCAGCACGATCCGCTGGACGTTGTTCTCCGGCTGCGCCTCGGTCAGCCCCAGCGAGTTGACCTGGACGCCGTAGCGGAAGCGGCGCTGCTTGGGGTCCTCGATGCCGTAGCGCTCGCGGGTGACCCGGTCCCAGATGCGGCCGAAGGCGCGCATCTTGCACATCTCCTCGACGAAGCGGACGCCCGCGTTCACGAAGAAGGAGATGCGGGCGACCACGTCGCCGAACTTGTCGGCCGGCACCTGCCCGGAGTCGCGGACGGCGTCCAGCACGGCGATCGCGGTGGACATCGCGTACGCGATCTCCTGTACCGGTGTGGCCCCGGCCTCCTGCAGGTGGTAGCTGCAGATGTTGATCGGGTTCCACTTCGGGATGTGGGAGACCGTGTACGCGATCATGTCCGTCGTCAGCCGCAGGCTCGGACCCGGCGGGAAGACGTGCGTCCCGCGGGACAGGTACTCCTTGACGATGTCGTTCTGGGTCGTGCCCTGGAGTCTGGTGACGTCGGCGCCCTGCTCCTCGGCGACGACCTGGTAGAGCGCCAGCAGCCACATGGCGGTGGCGTTGATCGTCATCGAGGTGTTCATCTGCTCCAGGGGGATGTCCTGCAGCAGCCTGCGCATGTCGCCGAGATGGGCCACCGGCACGCCGACCCTGCCGACCTCGCCGCGGGCGAGGACGTGGTCGGAGTCGTAGCCGGTCTGGGTGGGCAGGTCGAACGCGACCGACAGACCCGTCTGGCCCTTGGCGAGGTTGCGCCGGTACAGCTCGTTGGACGCCTCGGCCGTGGAGTGACCGGCGTACGTGCGCATGAGCCACGGCCGGTCCTTCTCCCGCTTTCCTTCGGCGGACTGACGCTCAGTCATCGTGACCTCGGGTGTCTCAGATGTTGCGGAAGCGGTTGATGGCGTCGATGTGCCGGGCGCGCTTGTCCTCGTCGCGCACGCCCAGGCCCTCCCCGGGGGCCAGCGCGAGCACGCCGACCTTGCCCTGGTGGAGGTTGCGGTGCACGTCGTAGGCGGCCTGGCCGGTCTCCTCCAGGGAGTAGACCTTCGACAGGGTCGGGTGGATCTTGCCCTTCGCGACCAGCCGGTTGGCCTCCCAGGCCTCGCGGTAGTTGGCGAAGTGCGAACCGATGATCCGCTTCAGGGACATCCACAGGTAGCGGTTGTCGTACTCGTGGTGATAGCCGGAGGTCGAGGCGCAGGTGACGATCGTGCCGCCCTTGCGGGTGACGTAGACCGAGGCGCCGAAGGTCTCACGGCCCGGGTGCTCGAAGACGATGTCGACGTCCTCACCGTCGGTGAGCTCGCGGATGCGCTTGCCGAAGCGCTTCCACTCCTTGGGGTCCTGGTGGTGCTCGTCCTTCCAGAACCGGTAGTCCTCGGCGGTGCGGTCGATGATCGCCTCGGCGCCCATGGCCCGGCAGATCTCGGCCTTCTGCGGCGAGGAGACGACGCAGATCGGGTTGGCGCCGCCGGCCAGCGCGAACTGCGTGGCGTAGCTGCCGAGGCCGCCGCTCGCGCCCCAGATCAGGACGTTGTCGCCCTGCTTCATGCCGGCGCCGTTGCGGGAGACCAGCTGCCGGTAGGCGGTGGAGTTGACGAGGCCGGGGGCCGCGGCCTCCTCCCAGCTCAGGTGGTCCGGCTTGGGCATCAGCTGGTTGGACTTGACCAGCGCGATCTCCGCCAGCCCGCCGAAGTTGGTCTCGAAGCCCCAGATGCGCTGCTCGGGGTCGAGCATCGTGTCGTTGTGGCCGTCGGAGGACTCCAGCTCGACGGAGAGGCAGTGGGCGACGACCTCGTCGCCGGGATGCCAGGCGTTGACGCCCGGACCGGTGCGCAGGACCACGCCCGCGAGGTCGGAACCGATGATGTGGTACGGCAGGTCGTGCCGCCTGGTGAGCTCGCTGAGCCGGCCGTAGCGCTCCAGGAAGGAGAACGTCGACACCGGCTCGAAGATCGAGGTCCACACGGAGTTGTAGTTGACCGAGGAGGCCATGACGGCCACCAGGGCCTCGCCCGGCCCGAGCTCGGGCAGCGCCACCTCGTCCAGATGGATCGACTTGCGCGGGTCCTTGTCGCGGGTCTCCAGGCCCGCGAACATCTCCGTCTCGTCCTTGTGCACGGTGATCGCACGGTAGGACTCGGGGAGGGGCAGAGCGGCGAAGTCGGCCGACGTGGAGTCCGGCGACTGGATCGCGTCCAGGATCTTCTGCATGGTCACGGTGTTGCCTCCGGCGGTGAGCGCCCTGAGGGAGGGGCGCTGAGGGCTACGGCGGTGCTGCTGAGGGTGGGTCGGAAGGTGCCGTCGGTTCGGCGGCGTGCTGTTCGGCAGCGCTTTGTGGCGCGGGAGGTTGCCTGTGACGCAGGCGTCCGGGCGCGCAGTCCATGAGGTTGCGGGGACAGCCGGCGTACGTATGGTCGCTGCACGCCGGCCGCCCGGACTCCTTCAACGTATGACACCGCGTGTCACCTCGCAAGGCACTGAGTGCCAGAACTTCCGCTCGGCTGAAATCTTTACGTGACACATGAGCGATGATCGATCGAACGCGGCCTGAAATCCGCGCGAAAAGGTGCTCTGACATGACAGAACGGCCACCCCGTGGGGTGGCCGTGATCACAACGGGAAACGGGCCCGATCCGGACCCGAGGGTCTCAGCGCTCCTTGAGGGCCTGCTCGATGGTGCGCATGACCTCGTCCAGCGAGGCGTCGGTCCGGGCGACCGTCACCAGCACCTCGCCCTGCGCGGAGACCGCGGCCGGGGCCGGCTGCGGGGCTCCGGCGCCGCTGCGCCCGGCCCCGATGCCCGTGCCGAAGGTCTTGCGGACGATCGCGAAGGCGTGGTCGAGCTGGGCCTCGACGTCGCCCTGTCCGCCCGCCCTGAGCCAGCGCCGCAGCACGTGGTTGTGGGCGGTGACCACGGCCGACGCGGCGACCTCGGCCAGCAGCGGGTCGTCGTTGGCGTCGTCGTCGTGCGCGTGCTCGTCGAAGTGGCCGAGGAGGTAGCGGGTGAAGAGGCGCTCGTAGCGGGCCACCGACGCGATCTCCGCCTCGCGCAGGGTGGGCACCTCGCGCGTCAGCTTGTAGCGGGCGACCGAGATCTCCGGCCGGGCCGCGTACATCTTCATGACCTCCTTGATGCCACGGCACACCGTGTCGAGCGGATGCTCGTGCGCGGGGGCCGCGTTCAGCACGGCCTCCGCCCGGATCAGGGTGTCGTCGTGGTCGGGGAAGATCGCCTCTTCCTTGGAGCGGAAGTGACGGAAGAAGGTGCGGCGGGCGACCCCGGCCGCGGCCGCGATCTCGTCGACCGTGGTCGCCTCGTATCCCTTGGTCGAGAACAGCTCCATGGCCGCGGCCGCCAGTTCGCGGCGCATCTTGAGCCGCTGGGCGGCCGCGCGGCTGCCCGCGGCGCTCTCGGGAGCGTCGGGCGTGGCGGGTGTGCGTGAGGACCTGGCGGACTGGGACATGACCTGAACGTACTGCATCTGCGCAGCTCGGTGTGCAGGTCCGGGTCGTCCCCCGCCCCCGGCGGACGGGGACCCGGCGGCGGGCCCGAGCAGCCCGCCCCAGTCCCCGCGCGCCGGCCGCCGGTCGCCGGGCCCCTCAGCGGCGGGCATATTCGCGGAAGCCGCGGCCGGTCTTGCGGCCGAGGCAGCCCGCGGCCACCAGGTGCTCCAGGAGCGGGGCCGGAGCCAGCCCCGGGTCGCGGAACTCGCGGTGCAGGACCTTCTCGATCGCGAGCGAGACGTCGAGTCCGACGACGTCCAGCAGCTCGAAGGGGCCCATCGGGTAGCCGCCGCCCAGCTTCATCGCCGCGTCGATGTCGTCGAGGGTCGCGTAGTGCTCCTGCACCATCTTGATCGCGTTGTTGAGGTACGGGAACAGCAGGGCGTTCACGATGAAGCCGGCCCGGTCGCCGCAGTCGACGGCGTGCTTCTTGATCCGGACGCACACCTCGCGCACCGTCGCGTGGACGTCCTCGGCCGTCAGCACCGTGCGGACGACCTCGACCAGCTTCATCGCCGGGGCAGGGTTGAAGAAGTGCATCCCGATCACGTCCTGCGGGCGCGAGGTGGCGCGGGCGCAGGCGACGACCGGCAGCGAGGAGGTCGTCGTGGCGAGGACCGCGCCGGGCTTGCACACCTTGTCCAGGGCCGCGAACAGCTGCTGCTTGACCTCGAGGTCCTCGGCGACGGCCTCCAGCGCCAGGTCGACGTCGGCGAACGCGTCCCAGGAGCCGGCCGGGGTGATGCGGTCCAGGATCCGGGCGGCGGTCTCGGCGGTCAGCCGGCCCTTGTCGACCGAGCGGGAGAGCGACTTGCCGATCCGGGCCTTGGCCGTCCGCGCCTTCTCCTCGCTGCGGGCGGCGAGGACGACGTCGTAACCGGCCTTGGCGAAGACCTCGGCGATGCCGGAGGCCATGGTGCCCGAGCCCGCGACCCCGACCGAGGAGACCGGGCGGCCCGCGGCCCCGGCCCCGCCGGACAGGGGCGTCAGCGCGTCCGGGACGACCGTCGCGCTGCCGGGGGCGTCGTAGGTGTAGAAGCCGCGGCCCGACTTACGGCCCGTCAGTCCGGCCTCGCTGAGCTGCTTGAGGACCGGGGCGGGCGCGTGCAGCCGGTCGTGGGACTCGGCGTACATGGCCTCCAGGACCGTGCGGGCGGTGTCCACGCCGATCAGGTCGAGCAGTGCGAGCGGGCCCATCGGCAGGCCGCAGCCGAGCCGCATGGCCGCGTCGATGTCCTCGCGGGAGGCGTAACGGGCCTCGTACATCGCGGCGGCCTGGTTGAGGTAGCCGAACAGCAGGCCGTCGGCGACGAATCCGGGCCGGTCGCCGACCGCGACGGGCTCCTTGCCCAGGTCGAGGGCGAGGTCGGTGACGGCGGTGACGGCGGACGGAGCGGTGAGCACCGAGGAGACGACCTCGACCAGCTTCATCGCCGGCGCGGGGTTGAAGAAGTGCAGGCCCAGCACCCGCTCCGGGCGCGCCGAGTCGGCGGCGAGGCGGGTGACGGAGAGCGCGTTGGTGCCGGTGGCCAGGATGGTCTCGGGCCGCACGATCGCGTCCAGCTCGCGGAAGATCTGCTGCTTGATCTCGTACGACTCGGGGGCCACCTCGATCACGAGGTCGGCGTCGGCGGCCGTGCCCAGGTCGGTGGAGACGCGGACGCGGGCCAGGACGGCCGTGCGCTCCTGCTCGGTGAGCCGCCCGCGCTGCACGGCGCGGGCGGTGGAGGACTCCAGCGCGGCGAGGGACCGCGCGGCCTGGGCCTCGCTGACGTCGACGCCGATCACCTCGCGACCGGCCTTGGCGAGGACCTCGGCGATGCCGGTGCCCATGGTGCCGAGGCCGATGACGGCGATCGTCCGGAGCGGGGACAGAGGGGTGTCGGACAGGGGAGCGGCCATCGCGGGACTCCAGGAATGAGAGTGACGACTGGGAACGCGCCCGGGTGCGCCGGAGGGACCTCTGCGAGGCCCGGGCGCACCGGGTGCGCGGAAGGAGTGCGGGTGTTGCCGGGCTGCGAGCGCACACGCCCGGTGCCGTCGCCGCGGGCGTGCACACGCCCGGGGACGAACGGCGGATCCGACCGGCCCTGTCCCGTGGCCGGGTCGTACAGCGGTACACGGGGTACCGAACCGACATCTCGCGGCGACTGCGTCACCAGGCCGCCACGAGGAGGTACTGCGAGTGGGTGACTCGCTCTTATGAGCTTAACCGGTGGGTAACGAGCGCGCCAGCCCTCTTTCGGTGATCTGCTCTGTGATGTGTTCCGCACCGGCTCAGGACCCGGGCGTCGGGGCCGCCCCGCCGTCGGCGCGATCATCGGCGCCGTCGCGGCGCAGGTGCAGATACAGCGTCACGCAGACCCCGGTCCCGGCCACGCCCACCGAGGCCAGTCCGACGTACACGCCCGCGAGGACGGGGTGGGCGGGCAGTTGCCGGACGGCCACGCCGACCGAGGCGAGGCAGCCGGCGACCAGGACCTGGATGACCGTCCGCAGGGCGACGAGCCGACGGCGTCCCGTCCGGTCGTCGCGAGCGTCGTGTGCGGTGTTCTTCTCCGCGGGGGTGCCGTGTGTCGCCATCGTCGTGCTCTTTTCCGTTCTCGGGCGGAGGTCTCGGGCAGGGGCGGGGTGATGCGGTGAGTGCGGGGGGCGACGTGCGGGGCGGGGTGGGGTGCGGGGGTGCGGGCGCGCGTGGGGGCGCTGCCGCCGGGTGCCGCCGCTCCCGGGCCGGAGCCGGGGAGCGACGGTGGTGGCGCGTCAGCCTGCCAGGGCCTCCGTGCCGTCCAGCTGCGTGACGATGGGCCGGCCGCCGCGGGCGGGCGGGCTGGTGCTGCCCTCCTTGCGGCGGACGCGTCCCTCCTGGCCGCCCCTGTCGCTCTCCGGCTGCCGTTCCGCCGCCGGGGCGGCGTCGGGCCGGGCGCGCTCCCCGTGGAGCACCCGGCCGAGCAGGACCAGGCGGGCGACCGCCTCCCCGGACAGGTGCCGCAGGGCGAGCAGGGCGCGTTCCGTGACGGACTGCGCTCGCGCCGTCGCGTCGAAGTAGAGCGGCGACGCCCAGGGCGCGGCGGCGGGATCGCCGCCGGCCGCCCTGCGGCCGATCTCGGCCGTGATGTCCTCGAAGTACCGGGCATCGTGCTCCAGCCACTCCTGGGGAGTGGGCGGAGCGGCATGGTCGATCAGACGCGCCTTGCGGCGGTACGCCGTCGGATGGGTCATGGCTTCTCCTTCCTTCTGTGGATCTCCACGTCGAAGAAGCCCCTCTGGAGCTCCTCCACACAGACGCCGGCGGATGTCAGACGGGCCCTGGCCCGGCTCATGACCTTGCTGCTCCAGCCCTGGGAGCGGCCCAGCACCTCGGCGGTCCTGGCATTGGTCCACCCGTGGAAGGCGATGAGCCGGTAGACCGTCCGGTCCGGCTGCGGTAGAGCGTCGACCGCGGCCAGCCACGGCTGGAAGCCGTCGTCCACCTCGCCGAACCGGAAGCCGTACAGGGAGACCAGGGGGATGAGGTGGATCTCGCACGGGACACAGCAGTTCTGACGGGCCCTCAGGTCGTCGGCCGCGAGCTGCATGCTCACGTCCATCAGCCGCTCGTACGCCTCCTGCGCGCAGATGCCGGCAGGCAGGAGGGGCAGCGTCCTGGTGAACGCTTCCTGAGTGAGGGCCGTGACGTTGCAGCGAGGGTCGTCGTAGCCCTCGAACGTGTCGAACTGCACCTTGTGGAACAGATTGCGTATCAGTTCCGTGTGGTGGGACGGGTCGAGTGTCAAAGTAGGACTCATTTTGTTCAGGGCCCTTCGGACAAAACGATGGCGCCGCCGGCGCCTCGGTGCAGGAGCTCATCGGCTCGCATCGATGGGTCACATCATCAGGGGGGTGCCGGGAGACCCTTTCCTGAACCTCCCGACCTCACCTGACGACGCGTTACTTATCAGTAGCAACGTTCCCGTCGTACTGTTGGACGGGGATAGTACTGACGGTCGGAGCCACCCCTTTCCGCCCTTGAAATTCACCGTTGCGAACGAACTTGATCTCTCGTCGGCCGAATCTGACCGCCGCTGCCCGAAGGTGTCCCGCGAACTCGCCCCCGTCGTCCGGTGCGCCCGTCGTCGCCGCACGTCACCGGTCGGGAGCACCGCCGATCAGGCCTGGACGGAGCCGGCCGCGAGCGGGACGAAGTACGCGTTTGCGCGGTCTTTCCGGCGCCGTCGAGAGCACAGGGCGTGCGCCCGGTTGTGCACCCGTGCGCTGCTGCGCGCCGTGCGCCGCCGACGGCTGTCCTAGGCTCGGCCCATGGACGAAGAGTTGCGATCCCTCACGGAGCGCTTACGGCGCGAGTCCGGCGCGACGGCGGCCTACGAGCGGCTGGCGGGCACCGCGGACCCCGACGAACTGGCGGGCCTGCTCACCGAGCCGGGGCAGCCACTGTGGGCCAGGGAACTGGCGGCGTTCCGGCTCGGACTCGCCGGGGACCGCCGCGCCTTCGAGACGCTCGTCCTGCTGCTCAACCACCGCGACCCCCCGCGCTGCGCGTCCGCCGCCCACGCCCTCGCCCGCCTCGGCGACCCCCGTACCGCGCGCGCCGCGGCCGCCCTGGCCACCAACGAACTGCGCGTCGCCTACGCCCTGCATCCCGTCCGGCTGCTGGTGGAGCTGCGTGCACCCGAGTCGGTGCCCGCGCTGATCACGACGTTGCAGCGGCGGCTGCGGCCGCACGACCCCTACCGGCGGGTCGCCCTCGCCTGCGTCGAGGGGCTGGGCGCGCTGGGCGACGGCCGGGCCCGCCCGGTGCTGAACGACGCCCTGGCCCACCCGGTGCTCGCGCAGGCGGCCGTGCACGCCCTCGCGCGCATTCCCAGGCAGCGGTGACGAACCCTCAGAGGGCCGTGGGGAAGGAGCCTTCCAGAGGCAGGCGTCCCCCGTGGCGCACCTCGGACACGGTGACACCCGCCACCTCGAAGGGCTCCTCGGCGCCGTCCGCGTGAAGCCCGGCGCGCGTGTAGAACCGGCGGGCCGGGGCGTTGCCCTCGAGCACCCAGAGCCGCATGGCCGGGTGCCCCAGGGCCTCGGCCCGCCGTGCGGCCTCCTGAAGGAGAGCACGTCCGACGCCGGTGCCGATGTGCTCGACGGCCGCGTAGAGCGCGTACAACTCGGCTTCTTCCGTCAGGACTTCGCCTTCCCGGTAGGGGCCGAGGGCCGCCCAGCCCACCACCGTCCCGGCCCGCTCCGCGACCAGGTTCACCACGCCGGGCCCACCCCGCCCGAAGCCGGCCCGGCGTCGCTCGGCGTCCTCGGCGACGCTCAGCGCGTCCAGGTACGACTGCGGCATCAGGCCGCGGTAGGCCCACTGCCAGCCGCGCACGCGGATCTCCGAGACCCGGTCCACGTCCGCGAGCGTCATCTCGCGCACCTGCGGGGCCGCCGCCGACGTCATTCGCCCACCACCGCGAACGCCTCGATCTCCATGGGGAACGGTCGTTCTGGCCGGTTCGCTCACGCGTCCATGGTGGACCACGGGTCCGACGAAGCCCCCGGCACCCCCGACGCGTCCGACGCGCCCGACGAACCCGGCCCTCCGTCTCTCTGCCTCCGGCCTTCCGACCGCCGCTCAGCCGCGGAAGCCGAGCAGTCCGTGCAGCGTCGAGCCGTGGGCGGAGCGCTGCGCGACCCTGGAGGCCGGTGGCTCGGGATCGGGCTGCGCCGGGCACACCGCGTCGGCCTCGCCGCTCCCGCGCGGCACCGTGCCGTCGGCCAGGTATGCCGCCAGGTGCTTGTCCAGGCAGGCGTTCCCGCTCAGCGTGATGCCGTGGTTCTGGCCGCCTTCCTCGACGACCAGACTGGAGCCGCGCAGCAGCGCGTGGACCGTCGCGCCGCCCTCGAACGGGGTGGCGGCGTCGTCGGTCGCCTGGAACAGCAGGACCGGCGGCAGGTCGTCGTTGGCGACGTTCACCGGGGCCAGGGGGCGGGTCGGCCAGAACGCGCACGGCGCGTTGTACCAGGCGTTGTTCCAGGTCATGAAGGGCGCCTTGGCGTACACCGCCCAGTTGTCCGAGCGCCACTCGTCCCAGTCGCGGGGCCAGGAGGAGTCCCGGCACTGCACCGAGGTGTAGACGCTGTAACCGTTCTCTCCCGCGGCGTCGACCGCGGCGAAGTTCTCGTACGCCTCGACCAGCGGGCCGGTGTCCGAGGCCTTCACGTACGCCGCGAACGCCTCGGCGAGGTGGGGCCAGTAACCGTTGTAGTAACCGCCGGGCAGGAAGGTGTCCTCCAGCTCGGAGGCGCCCACCCTGCCGCCGGCCGGCTTCTTCGCCAGAGCCGCCCGCATCGCGTACCACCGGGTCTCGATGCGTTCCGGGTCGGCGCCCAGCCCGTAGGTCTTGTCGTGCTTGGCGATCCAGGCCATCAGGGCGCGGTGGCGGTCGTTGAAGGCGAAGTCCTGGACGAGGTTGTCCTCGTACCAGACGCCGGTCGGGTCGACGATCGAGTCCAGGACCAGGCGCCGCACCCGCTGCGGGTAGAGCCTGGCGTACACCGCCCCGAGGTACGTGCCGTACGAGTAGCCGAAGTAGTTCAGCCGCTCGGCGCCGACCGCGGCGCGGATCGCGTCCATGTCCCGTACGGCGTCGAGGGTGTCGATGTGCGGCAGGACGTCGGCGTACTTCTTGCCGCAGGCCTCGGCGAAGGACCGGGCGCGCTCGAGGCCGGCCCGCTCGATCGCCTCGGTGAACGGCACGGAGTCCGGGCGGACGGGGGCGAAGTGACCGGGCCTGCAGTTCAGGGCGGGGGTGCTCCTGCCCACCCCGCGCGGGTCGAAGCCGATGACGTCGTACTGGGCCGCGACGGCCTTGGGCAGCGCCGAGGCGACGAACCCGGCGAGGCTCAGTCCCTGGCCGCCGGGGCCGCCGGGGTTGACCAGCAGGGGCCCCTGGAACGTCTTCGCGGTGTGCGGCACGCGGGACAGCGCCAGCGTGATCTGCTTCCCGGCCGGCCGGGCGTGGTCGAGCGGCACCTTCAGCGACGCGCACTGCAGCGTCGGCCGTCCGGCGATGCCGCAGCTCTTCCAGGCGAGCTTCGCCGCGGAGGCGGAGGCGAAGCGGCCGGAGGCGGAGGCAGCGGGGTGCGAGGGGCTCGCACCGGCGGGCACGGCCGTGACCGTCCCGGCCACGAGTGCGGCGGCGGCGCACAGCACGGCTGCGCGTTTGTTCATGGACTGCTCCCGGGACGGAGGGGCCGAAGAAGGCGGACCGCGCAGGTCGCGGCCTTGCCGCATCGTCCCGGAAAGATCGTCCGAAAATACCCGTTCTGGGGTTTATTGACCCGTTCGAGCGCTGGATGCGCTCGAACGCGCTCAGAGCAGCGTGAGCTGGGTCGGCCCGGGCGCGGCGGGCTCCTCGGCCGGGGCGGGCCGCCGGATCCGGCGGGGCGTCTCCCCGCGCGCGGGGCCCATGCCGAACTCCGCGGCGAGCTCGTGCACCTGACGGGTGATCCGGCGCTGGTACCACTTCGGGGCGTAGGCGCCGTCCGCGTACAGCCGCTCGTAACGGCGCACCAGGGCGGGGTGGTGCTGTCCGAGCCAGGCCATGAACCACTCGCGGGCGCCGGGGCGCAGATGCAGTGCGAGCGGTGTGACGGAGGTGGCCCCGGCGACCGCGATCGCCCTTACGGTGGCGCGCAGTTGAGCCGGTTCGTCGCCCAGGAACGGGATCACCGGCGCCATCAGCACCCCGCATTCGATGCCGTGGTCGGTGAGGGTCCGCACCACGTCCAGACGGCGCTGCGGGGCCGGGGCGCCCGGCTCGACGGTGCGCCACAGTTCGGGGTCGGTGAAGCCCACGGAGACGGAGACACCGACCTCGGTCACCTCGGCGGACTGCCGCAGCAGGTCGAGGTCACGCAGGATCAGGGTGCCCTTGGTCAGGACGGAGAAGGGGTTCGCCCGGTCGCGCAGGGCGGACAGGATGCCCGGCATCAGCCGGTAACGGCCCTCCGCGCGCTGGTAGCAGTCGACGTTCGTGCCCATCGCGACGTGTTCGCCGTGCCAGCGGGGCGACGCGAGCCGGCGGCGCAGCAGCTCCGGCGCGTTCACCTTGACGACGATCTGGGTGTCGAAGCCGATCCCGGTGTCGAGGTCGAGGTAGCTGTGCGTCCGTCGGGCGAAACAGTAGACGCATGCGTGGGTGCAGCCGCGGTAGGGGTTCACCGTCCATTCGAACGGCATCCGGGAGGCGCCCGGCACCCGGTTGAGGATCGAGCGGGCATGTATCTCGTGGAAGGTGATGCCGGCGAACTCGGGCGTGTCGAACGTCCTGGTCGTGACCGTGTCCGCGCCGAACAGCGCGGCGTCCGCCGGCCGGTCGTGGCGGGTCTCCGCGGTGAGGTTCTCCCAGCGCATGACGTCTCCTCGGTAGCGCTGGATCCCACAATAGAACATGTGTTCCCATGATCGTGCGACGGACCTTTCGGGACCGGTTTCCGATCGGCCCGCGATCGCTTCGGCGACCCCGATTTGGGCGGTCGCGGACCGGGGTGGTTGGCTTGCCCCGAAACTGAGGCACCCCTGAGCACCCCTTAGCACCCCTGAGCAACACGGACCTGGAGGAACCCCATGGCGCAGGTCGAGGCCACCACCGAGCGGGTCGTCGCGGCGGACCCGGACAAGGTGTTCGACACGATCGCCGACTACAGCGGCACGCGCGGGAAGCTGCTGACCGAGCACTTCAGCGAGTACGAGGTGCGCGAAGGCGGCGACGGCGAGGGCAGCCTCGTCCACTGGAAGCTCCAGGCCACCAGCAAGCGGGTCCGCGACTGCCTCCTGGAGGTCACCGAACCGACCGACGGCGAGCTCGTGGAGAAGGACCGCAACTCCTCGATGGTCACCGTCTGGCGCGTCACCCCGGCCGGCGAGGGCAAGTCCCGCGTCGTCGTCACCACCACGTGGAACGGCGCCGGCGGCATCGGAGGCTTCTTCGAGAGGACCTTCGCGCCCAAGGGCCTCGGCCGGATCTACGACGGGGTCCTCGCCAACCTCGCCGCCGAGGTCGAGAAGTAGGCCGACGCACCCCGCCTCCGCCGGTCCGCGGGTCCGCCGTCACCGGGTGATCGAGTGGCTCTCACCTGCGACAGGGACGGCGTCGCGACTCGTCGTACCCGCCCGTGGTCGTCGCCTCACGCGACGACTGCGGGGCGGGTGCGGGGCCGGTGCGACGAGAGGGGCGGCGGACGGGCGCAACCACCCCGGCCCTGCGAGCGATCGTCCTCCTCGCCCGTCGTGTTCCGTGTCCGGTCTCTGCCCGCCCTCGATCGTCCTGGTCATCGGCCGGCCATCCCCCCCCGGGACTCGTCAGGACGTCGAACTCGCCGCCGCCGCCCTGTTGTAGGGCACTGTCCGGGACCTCGAACGGCCTTTACCACGGGAGCCGGGCGGCCCGCTCCGCTTCGTCGATCCGTCCCTGCGGCGGGCACTCCCTCATCGCCGCCGGCTGTCCGCCGGCCGCCACCGCCCTGCGGGCAGCCGGAGGCGGCCGCAGGGAACGCGACCTGCGGCTCGGCGCCCGGAACAGCGAGCGGGCGGACACTGGGACGTGCGGCGTACCCCGGCGCACCCAGGTGAAACCAATTCCAGAATTGATGCCCGCGCCGACCGGCGTGCGCCGTACGGTGGGGACTGCGGGACAGATCTTGCACAGCTCTGGGGAGAGAGGGCCTGCGCCATGGACCGTGGCACCGAGAGGGACGCGACTCCCCGCCGCGGAGCCGGGAGCGAAGCGACGGGCCGAGCCGGGACGGGATGGTCGCGCCCGGAGGGCGGGGGCGGTTCCGCCGACGCCGGGCGCGTCCCGCTGGCCGTGGTCGTGGTGGACCGCGAGGGCCTCGTCTCCCACTGGAGCGCCGGTGCGCGCCGGCTCTTCGGCGTCGCCAAGGAGGAGGCGATCGGGCAGCCGGCCATCGACCTGCTCCCCGTCTCCGGCGCGCTCCCCGAGCCCGAGGACGACTTCGCCGAAGACGCCCGAGGCGGGTACGCCGCCTACGACGGCATCGGGCCCGGCCTGGACTCCTCCCTCGACCGCGGGCTCGGGTACCCGGCCGCCGGACGGGCCCGGCTGACGGTGCCCGCGCTGGACGGCGGCCACGACCGCGCCGACGTGCTGTGGTGGGCCTATCCGCTGGTCGGACCGGGTACGGAACGGCTGCTGGTGCTGGCCGCCGACGCGACGGCCCTGCGCCCGCAGGACCCGGCGGCCCCCGCCGCCGTCGAACGCATCGCGCCCGGCTTCGCCCTGCACACCGACTTTCCCGGCGCCGAGGAACTCGCCCGCCGACTGCCCGAGATCCTGCCCAGCATGAGCGTCGGGGAAGGCGCCCGCATCGTCGCCCAGGTCCTCGAACTCGGCTACCCCGTCATCGAGTTCAGCCAGAACGACCGCATCCCCGTGACCCCTGACCGGGGCGTGGCCCGGCGCGTCGAACGCCGGGCGCGCCGCGAGCGCGCCGCCCGCGCCGCCGCCGAAGGGCTGCCCTTACCGCAGGACCAGCCCGACGAGGGCGAGGACCTCGAGCACGCCGCCGTCCGTGAACGGCTGGAGTTCCTCAACGAGGTCAGCGGGAAGATCGGCACCTCCCTCGACCTGTCCCGTACCATCGTCGAGGTCAGCCGGGCCGTCGTCCCGCGCTTCGCCGACGTCGCCGGCACCTATCTGCGCGAACAGGTCGTCGCCGGCGAGGGGTTCCCCGACGGCGTGCCCGACACCACGACCCTGTGGCACCGCGTCGCCCTCGAGCACACCGACGAACCCGGCCGCTGGGACGACGTCGTGCCCGTGGGCGAGGTCATGCCGTTTCCCGCGCACACCCCGTTCTTCCAGTGCATGACCACCGGCGAGCCCGTCCTGGTGCCCCGGATCAGCGAGCAGATGGGCCACGCCATCGCCTTGCAGTTCGAGAAACGGGACATCCGGCCCCTGATCACCGGCCGCTCCATGCTCGTCGTCCCGCTCAAGGCCCGACACGTCGTCCTCGGCTTCATGATCCTGCTGCGCCACCCCGAGCGCGCCCTCTTCAACGACATGGACCGGGTCACGGGCGCCGAACTCGCCGCCCGAGCGGGCCTCGTGCTCGACAACGCGCGCATGTACACCCACCAGGAGAGCGTCGCGGAGACCCTCCAGGACAGCATGCTGCCGCACATCCCGCCACGCAGGGCGGGCTGCGACCTCGCCACCCGCTATCTGCCGGGCACGCTGCTCGGACGGATCGGCGGGGACTGGTTCGACTCGGTGAAGCTGCCCGGCGCGCGCACCGCGCTCGTCGTCGGCGACGTCATGGGCCACGGCCTCAACTCCGCCGCCATGATGGGCCAGTTGCGCACGGCCGTCCAGACCATGGCCGCCCTCGACCTGCCGCCCGCCCAACTCCTGCGCAACCTCGACGACCTGGCGCAACGGCTGGGCGACACCTATCTCGCGACCTGCCTGTACGCCGTCTACGACCCGATCGCGAGCGAGCTGCTGCTCGCCAACGCGGGCCACATCCCACCCGTGCTGGTGCGCGCCGCCGACGGCCGCAGCGAGCTGCTCGACCTGCCCACCGGCGCGCCCATCGGCGTCGGCGGGGTCCCCTTCGAGGCCGTCCGGGTCCGCGTGGCGCCGGGGGACCGGCTGGTGATGTGCACCGACGGGCTGGTGGAGATGCGCGGCGAGGACATCGGCGTGGGCCTGGCGGCCCTGTGCGAGTCCGCCGCCCATCCGGCCGCCTCCATGGACGACGCCTGCGACACCATCGTCCGCGCCCTGGCCGCGACTTTCTCCCGGGCCGGCCGCGGCGACCGCAAGGACGACGTCGCTCTGCTCATGGCCCGGCTCGGCGGCATCGAACCCGGCGACGTAGCCGAATGGCGCCTCGCTCCCGACCCGGCCGAGGTCGCACGGGCCCGCGCCGCGGTCCGCGAGCAACTCCACGACTGGGGCCTGCGCTCACTCGCCGACCCGGCCGCGCTCATGGTGAGCGAGCTCGTCACCAACGCCGTCCGGCACTCCCGCCGCCGCCCCGTGGCGCTGCGCCTCGTCCGCGGCGACACCCTGCTGTGCGAGGTCGAGGACGACGACCACGAACTGCCGAACCTGCTGAGCGCCGGACCCGGCGACGAGGCCGGGCGGGGGTTGCGCGTGGTGAGCGTGCTGGCCCGGGAGTGGGGCGCCAGCCGTACGGCGGAGGGGAAGTCGGTCTGGTTCGAGCTGACGCTGCCGCGCTGCTGAAGGCTCCCGCGCCGTTGAACGCTCCCGTGCCGTTGTTCGCTGCCGCCCGGCCGGGGCGCGACGGCGTGCGGATCCCGGACGCCGTGTGAAGGAACGTGCACCGCGCTTGTAGCGGCCACCGGGGAGCGATAGACCGTACTCGCCCGTCGCTTACGGCGGATCGGCTGTGCTTTGTGGGGAGTTGGGCATGGGCGTGGCGAGTCGGTACCGGGCGGCGTGGGAGGGTTTCTGGCGGGAGGCCCCGGAGGAGCCCGGCGGTGTGTTCTGGGACGCGGACCCGAAGGTGACGGCCGCCCTGCACCTCGCCCTCTTCGAGCCCCATCTGGCGGACACCGCAATGCCGTTGGTGGACCTCGGCTGCGGCAACGGCACCCAGACCCGGTACTTCGAGGAGTGCTTCGCCCAGGTGATCGGCGCCGACCTGTCCGCCGCGGCCCTCGACCACGCCCGCCGCGCGGATCCCGCCCACGGCGACGCCTACCGGCAGCTGGACGCGGCGGAGAAGGGCCAGGCCGAGGCCCTGCACGCCGAGGTGGGAGACGCGAACGTCTCCATGCGGGGCGTACTGCACCAGTGCGAGCCCGCCGACCGGCAGGCGCTGGTGGACGGGATCGCCGCGCTGACGGGCCGGCGCGGGCGGGCCTTCCTCGTGGAACTGTCGGAGGCCGCCCGTCCCGTCCTCGGCGCCCTGGCGCAGAGCCCGGCCGGTCCGCCGCCGAAGCCGGCGCCGGTCCTGCGGCACGGCATCGCCCCCGGCGAGGTCGCCGACGAGCGGTGCCCGGGTATCTGCGCACCGCCGGGCTCATCGTGCTGGCGTCCGGCGAACTGCCTCTCACCACCATCGAGTTCGCGCCGGACGGCACCCGGATCGAGCTGCCGTCCCAGTGGTTCGTGGTCGCCGGGGAGGCGTGACCGCCCGCACGCGAGAGCGGTGCCGACGCCTGTCGCGCCTGCGCACCGCACCGCCCCGTGCCGCGCCCTGTCAGGGAGAGGGAACAACGCACGAGCCCCCTGATGAGGAGCCGCGAGACGTCCCCTGCCCCCGTGCGGTGTCCTCGGCCTCGCCGAGCGGGCGAGCATGCGGTGGGCGACGGCGCGCGGCTGCGACCGGTCGGCCCCGAAGCGCTCCGGAGGCCGAGCCGGGTGCGCGGTCACGGCAGGTCCCCGTCCGGACGCCGTCCATGTCCTCGGCCGGCGCACGCGCTGTCGTGCCGGCGCGTGCGCCGGGATCACCACACCCTTCCGGTCGGAGCGCCGACGTCTCCTCGTGCGGGGCGTCCGGTTAGGCTCGGACCTCCTCGAGCGGGCGTCCCGGACGGCGGCGGCCCGGAGACGGCAGGGGGCGTACGTGAAGATCCTCATCAGCGCCGACATGGAGGGCGCCACCGGCGTCACGTGGCCCGCCGACGTGCTGCCCGGGACTCCGCAGTGGGAGCGCTGCCGGGCGATGTTCACCTCGGACGTCGACGCCGCCGCCCGCGGCTTCTTCGACGGCGGGGCGGACGAGGTCCTGGTCAACGAGGCCCACTGGACGATGCGCAACCTGCTCCTCGAACGGCTCGACGAGCGGGTCGAGATGCTCACCGGCCGGCACAAGGCCCTCTCCATGGTGGAGGGCGTCCAGCACGGAGACGTCGACGGCATCGCGTTCGTCGGCTACCACGCGGGAGCCGGAGCCGAGGGCGTCCTCGCCCACACCTACCTCGCCAACTCCATCACCGGCGTCTGGCTGAACGACGTGCGCGCCAGTGAGGGTCTGCTCAACGCCCGGGTCGTCGCCGAGTACGGCGTGCCGGTCGTCCTGGTCACCGGCGACGACGTGGCCTGCGAGGACGCGCTCGGCTACGCGCCCGAGGCGCTGAAGGTCGCCGTCAAGGACCATGTCTCGCGCTACGCCGCCGTGTGCCGCACCCCGGCCCGCACCGCCGCCGACATCCGGGCCGCGGCGAAGACGGCGACGACGCTGGCGGTCCGTCAGGAACCGGTGTCCGCAGGGCCGTTCACCGTGACGGTGGAGTTCGACGCCGAGCACCTCGCGGCGGCGGCCACCGTCGTGCCCGGCGTCGCCCGCGTCGGCGAACGGAAGGCCGCGTACACCAGCGGCACCATGTACGAGGGGATCCGCACCTTCAAGGCGGTCACCACGATCGTGTCGGCCGCGATCGAGGAGCAGTACGGCTGAGTGCCCGGGAGCGGCCGGAGAAGCGGGAAAGCAGCGGGAAGCAGCGGGAAGACGAGCAGGAGCAGCATGGCTGACGCGCAGGCGCGGGACGAGGCCGTCCGGTTCACCTCCGACCTCATCCGCATCGACACCACCAACCGGGGCGGCGGGGACTGCCGCGAGCGGCCCGCCGCCGAGTACGCCGCCGCGCTGCTGGCCGAGACGGGCATCGAGCCCACGCTGCTCGAACGCGCCCCGGGGCGCACCAACGTCGTCGCGCGCGTCGAGGGCGCCGACCCGTCCGCCGACGCGCTGCTCGTCCACGGCCATCTGGACGTCGTCCCCGCCGAGGCCGCCGACTGGAGCGTGCACCCGTTCTCCGGGGAGGTGCGCGACGGGGTCGTGTGGGGGCGCGGCGCGGTCGACATGAAGAACATGGACGCGATGATCCTGGCCGTGCTGCGGGCCTGGGCCCGGCAGGGCGTGCGGCCCCGGCGCGACCTCGTCATCGCCTTCACCGCCGACGAGGAGGCCAGCGCCGAGGACGGATCCGGCTTCCTCGCCGACCGCCATCCGCACCTGTTCGACGGCTGCACCGAGGCCATCGGCGAATCGGGCGCGTTCACCTTCCACGACGGCGCCGGACGCGAGATCTACCCCATCGCCGCGGGCGAGCGCGGCACCGGCTGGCTGAAGCTCACCGCGCGAGGACGCGCCGGCCACGGATCCAAGGTCAACCGGGAGAACGCGGTGACCCGGCTGGCCGCGGCCGTCGCCCGCATCGGCGAGCACGTCTGGCCGCCCCGGCTCACGCCGACCGTCGCCGCCGCGCTCTCCGAACTGGCCGCGCTGTACGGCGTCGACGGCGACCTCGACGACGTCGACGCCCTGCTGGACAAGCTGGGCCCGGCCGCCGCCCTCGTCGAGGCGACCGTGCGCAACAGCGCCAACCCCACCATGCTGACCGCCGGTTACAAGATCAACGTGATCCCGGGAGAGGCCGCCGCCTTCGTGGACGGCCGGTATCTCGCGGGCACGGAGGACGAGTTCCGCTCCACCCTCGACGAACTCACCGGCCCCGACGTCGACTGGGAGTTCCACCATCGCGAAGTCGCCCTCCAGGCACCGGTGGACGCGCCGCTGTACGCCCGGATGCGCGCCGCCGTCGAGGAGTTCGCGCCCGAGGGCCACGTGGTGCCGTACTGCATGTCGGGCGGCACGGACGCCAAGCAGTTCTCGCGGCTCGGGATCACCGGCTACGGCTTCGCGCCGCTGAAGCTCCCCGAGGGCTTCGACTACCAGGCGCTCTTCCACGGCGTGGACGAACGGGTCCCGGTCGAGGCGCTGCACTTCGGCGTCCGCGTCCTCGACCGGTTCCTGCGGACGGCCTAGGCGGACGGGAACGAGCCGCCGGTCCTGCCCCGGGGAGAGCGCCTGCGTCACCTCGCTGGGCACCGGGGCGGCCGAGGCCGATGACGGGGGGTCGGCCGGAGACGGCGGGGCAGTGCCGGGAGCGACCGCGCGGGCAGTGGGGCGCAGGGCGGCCGGTTCCGCCCGCGTACCTCGCAGTGGAGCGGTGGAGCAGTGGAGCGGTGGGGCGCGGCTTCCGGCGGGGCGACTGCGGTCGGTGCCCTGGTGGCCGGGCTGTCGCTGTACGCTCAGGTCCTCGGGCTGGATCCGCCCGGTGCGGCGAGCGGGGAGCATGTGCGGTGAAGGAACTCCTACGGCCGTCGCGACTGGCCCCCGGCGCCCGGGTCGCGGTCGTCGCGCCCAGCGGGCCGGTGGCGGAGGAGCGGCTGCAGGCCGGCCTCGACCTGCTGCGCGGCTGGGACCTCGACCCGGTGGTCGCGCCCCATGTCCTGGACCGGCACCGCAGCCTGCCCCACCTCGCGGGCGCCGACGCCGACCGGGCGGCCGACCTGCAGCATGCCTGGTGCGACCCGGGCGTCGACGCCGTGCTGTGCGCACGCGGCGGTTACGGCGCCCAGCGCGTCGTCGACCTGCTCGACTGGGACGCGATGCGGGCGGCCGGCCCGAAGGTGTTCGTCGGCTTCAGCGACAGCACCGCCCTGCACGAGGCGTTCGCCTTCCGTCTGGGTCTCGCCACGCTCTACGGACCGGTGGCCGCGGGCATCGACTTCGTCAAGAACGCCCGCGCACAGGACCACCTCAGGGCCACCCTCTTCGCTCCCGAGACCGTCCGCACGCTCCGCTCCGCCGGCGTCCCCCTGGCTCCGGGCCGGGCGCGGGGCGTCACCCTGGGCGGCTGTCTGACACTGCTCGCCACCGGCTGCGGAACCCCGCACTCCCGGGCCGGCGCCCGGGGCGGGCTGCTGCTGATCGAGGACGTGGGCGAGCCGCCGTACCGTGTGGACCGGGCCCTGACCCAACTCCTGCGCACCGGATGGCTGGACGGCGTCGCCGGCGTCGCGCTCGGCTCCTGGGACCGGTGCGGCCCCTACGCGGAACTGCGTCCGGTCCTGGCCGACCGGCTCGGCGGCCTCGGCGTCCCCGTGGTCGAGGAGCTCGGCTTCGGGCACTGCGAGGGCGCGCTGACCGTGCCCTTCGGCGTGGGTGCCGTACTCGACGCGGACGAGGGCACGCTCACCCTCGACGCCCCGGCGCTGCGCTGACCCCGCGGCAGCGTCACCCGGAGGGCAGCCTCACCGCGCGAGCGGAGGACTCCCGGCCCACGCTTGTCCCATGAGCCCGAAGACCTCGAAGACCTCGGCCGCGGACAGCGGCGGGAAGAGCAGCGGCCTGGGTGGGGCGGCGTCGCCCGGCCGGATCGCCGTGCTGGTGCTGGCCGTCCTCGCCCTGATCTTCATCTTCGGGAACACCCGCGCCACGGAGATCCGGCTGCTGGTCCCCCTGGTGACCATGCCGCTGTGGACGGCCCTGCTGGCCACGGCCCTGATCGGCGCGCTGTGCGGGGCCTACTTCGCCTACTCCAGGGCACGGCGGCGATAGCCGCGTCGTACGCTGTCCGGATGCCGCACACCGGATCTGCGTACCTCGCCGAGGGGCCCCGCGTCGGGCTGCGCCACTTCACCTACGCGGACGGCCCCGAGTTCACCGCCCGGGTCCGCGAGAGCAGGGACCTGCATCACCCGTGGCTGTCCCCGCCGGCCACCGCCGACGCGTTCACGGCCTACGCGAGCAGGCTGATCGAGGACCCGTCGAAGGTCGGCTTCCTCGTGTGCACCCGGCAGGACGGGGCGATCGCCGGATTCGTCAACATCAACAACATCGTCGAGGGCGCGTTCCAGTGCGGTGCGCTCGGCTACGGCGTCTTCGCGCACGCGGCCGGACGCGGGCTGATGCGCGAGGCCCTCGGCCTGGCGGTGGGCCACGCCTTCGGGCCGATGCGGCTGCACCGGCTGGAGATCAACGTGCAGCCCGGCAACGCGGCCTCGATCGCCCTGGCCCGCGCCTGCGGCTTCCGGCGCGAGGGGTTCTCCCCGAAGATGATCCACATCGACGGGGAGTGGCGGGACCACGAACGGTGGGCGATCACCGCCGAGATGCGGGCTTCCGGTTGATCTTCATGGTGTCGAGGTCGGTGACCGTCGACTTCAGCGCGGTGAAGCCGTAGCCCAGCGCACGCAGCGTCGTCTCGGCGCGCTCCTCGGCGAGCGCGCCCGCCATCTCCTCGCCGTCCGCCGCGTCCGAGACCACCACGAAGCGCATCGAGAAGTGCTTCAACGGCGACGGCTCGTAGGACAGCGTGCCCTCCTGCGTGAACCGCATGCTCGTCAGGCCGTGGTCGGCGGCCCCGGCGAGGAGCCGGGCACGGGCCTCCTCGGCGAGTCCGTCCCACGTGCCGCGGACGATCACCCGGTAGGTGTGCTGCTCACTCACTGTCGCTCCTTCGAGTTCGGCTGCCGAAGGAGCGACTCTACGGGCGGACGGCCGGCGCGCACCCGGATTTTCCGCCGCGCGCCGGACGGCTCACCGCCCGCGCCGGTCCGCGTACTCGTACACGGCTCCGTCCGGGTGCCGCACGACGAGATTGCGGCCCACCGGAGTGGGCACCGGGCCCGCGAGAACGTCCGCGCCCAGCTCGGTAAGGGTCTTGAGGGCCTCGTCGACGTCCGGGACGGCGATCGTCGCCGCCACCTTGCGCAGCACCTCCAGCTCGGCCGGGGGCCCGCTCATCAGAAGGAAGCAGCCGACCGCGGCCACTCGCACCCCGCCCCGCTCGAAACGCAGCGCGGCGGTGCCGGTCAGCCGCTCGTAGAAGGCGGCCGAGGCATCCAGATCGTCGACGCAGACACGCAGTGTGGCTCCCAGAATGTCCATGCGCACGAGCCTAGTTGGGGCGGCGTCGGCCGGGTGATCCTTCACACGATCCCTCCTCGGTCCGCCCGCCGGCGCCCGGTGAGGCGGCCGGCGGGCGGGCGGGTACGGCCCAGCGGCACAGCCGCCGCGGGGCCCCGGCGCCCGGGCGGGGACCCCGTGTCCGGCCCGCCCGGGAAGGCGGCTCACCGGAGGCGGGGCAGCACCTCGGTCCGGTAGAAGTCGAAGAAGCCGCGCTGGTCCGGGCCGATCTGGTTCACATAGACCCGGTCGAAGCCCGCGTCGGCGAAGGCGGTGAGCGCGGCGACGTGTTCGTCCACGTCGTCGCCGCAGACCGTGTTCTCACCGACCATCTCCTCGCTGATCAGCGGCTCCAGCTGCTCGAAGTGGCTCGGAGTGGGCAGGATCTGGCCCATCTCGCCGGGCAGCAGCTGGTTGGACCACAGCCGGCGGACCGTACGGACGGCCTCGTCGCGGTCGGCGCCGTAACAGACCTTCGTGCCGCCGCTGACCGGCTTCGCGCCGCCGCCGCCCTCCGACAGCGCGCCGATCACCGACCAGACGAACGGGCTCTGGCCCTGCGCGTCGTTCCAGGGGTGGTGGCGGTCGGAGATCCACAGCGCCCGGAAGCCCGCCTGTTCGGCCATGCGCGCCTGTTCTACCAGGTCAGCGGGTCCGAACTCCTCACAGGACAGGAAGTAGCCGTATTCGGGCATGGGGGTACCTCCGACTGGGTGACTTGGGTCCCGCACCGGGTACCCGACGCCCGGGCGGGAAACCGGCACGCGTTTGGCCGCCCCTGCCAGGGGGACGCGGAAACCCTCGTACGACGGCCGCCCGAACCCGGTCGGAGGCCCGTGAGACGTGTGGCCCGTGCTCGGCGAGGCCGACCGAGAGAAGACCCACCACGATCAGGAATCAGGTGAACGACGTGAACGACGTGAACGACGAGAACCAGACGACCGGCGGGACCGGCGAGCGGCACCCGTCCCCGGAGGACGGCTCCCAGTCGATCACCTCGCCGACACCCGAGGTGGGACGGCACGGAGGCGATGCGGGCGGCCCCCGTCCGGGACAGTCGTCGCCCGAGGACGGCTCCCGGTCGATCACCTCGCCCACACCGGAGGTGGGGCGGCACAGTTCCGGACCGGCGTCCGGACCGCCGGCCACCGCGGGGGACGACGGGACAGCCCCCGAACCTGCCGGGAACCGGCCGGGTGGCGAGCCCGCCAGGAACCGGCCGGCCCCCGCCGAGGACGCGGACGAGCGTGCGAAAGGAAACCGGTAGCCCGATGGACACCGCCGAACTCATCGAACTCGGACAGCAGTTGAGGGTGGACAGCGTGCGCGCCTCCGCCGCCGCGGGATCCGGGCACCCGACGTCGTCGATGTCGGCCGCGGACCTGATGGCCGTGCTGCTCGCCAACCACCTCCGCTACGACTTCGACCGCCCCGCCCACCCCGGCAACGACCGCTTCGTCCTGTCCAAGGGCCACGCCTCCCCGTTGCTGTACTCCGCCTACAAGGCCGCCGGCGCCGTCGACGACGAGGAGCTGCTGAGCTTCCGCAGGCTCGGCAGCCGGCTCGAAGGGCATCCGACCCCGCGGCGGCTGCCGTGGGTCGAGACGGCCACCGGCTCCCTCGGCCAGGGGCTGCCTGTGGGCGTCGGCATCGCGCTCTCGGGCAAGCGGCTGGAGCACACCGGCTACCGGGTGTGGGTGCTGTGCGGGGACAGCGAACTCGCCGAGGGCTCGGTGTGGGAGGCCGCCGAGCACGCGGGCCACGAGCACCTCGACAACCTGACCGCGATCGTCGACGTCAACCGGCTCGGCCAGCGCGGCCCGACCCGGCACGGTCACGACCTGAACGCCTGGGCCCGCCGTTTCCAGGCGTTCGGCTGGCACACGGTCGAGATCGACGGGCACGACGTGGACGCCGTCGACCGCGCGTACGGCGAGGCGGTCTCCACCAAGGGCCAGCCCACCGTCATCCTCGCCCGCACCCTCAAGGGCCGGGGCGTGGAGTCCGTCCAGGACCGCGAGGGCCTGCACGGCAAGCCGCTCCCCGACGCCGACGCGGCGATCGAGGAGCTGGGCGGAGTGCGTGACCTGCGGGTCCGGGTGCACGAGCCGGCCGACGCCCGCACGCTGCACTCCGTCCCGACCGGACGCCCGGACCTGCCCCGCTGGGACAAGGGCGAGGAGGCGGCCACCCGGGACGCCTATGGCAAGGCGCTGGCCGCGCTCGGCGACGCCCGCGAGGACGTCGTCGCCCTGGACGGCGAGGTGAGCGACTCCACCCGCGCCGAGGTCTTCGCCAAGGCGCACCCCGAGCGGTTCTTCGAGTGCTACATCGCCGAGCAGCAGCTAGTCGCCGCCGCGGTCGGTCTCGCGGCGCGCGGCTGGGTGCCGTACGCCTCCACGTTCGCGGCCTTCCTGACCCGGGCCCACGACTTCGTCCGCATGGCCGCGGTCAGCGGCGCCGGGATCAACCTGGTCGGCTCGCACGCAGGGACGGCCATCGGCCAGGACGGGCCCTCGCAGATGGGCCTGGAGGACCTGGCGATGTTCCGGGCCGTGCACGGCTCCACCGTGCTGTACCCGTGCGACCCCAACCAGACCGCCGCGCTCGTCGCCGCGATGGCGGACCTGGACGGCGTCCGCTATCTGCGCACCTCACGCGGCGCGGCCCCGGCCCTGTACGGCCCGGACGAGGAGTTCCCGGTCGGCGGCAGCAAGGTGCTGCGCTCCTCCGGCCGGGACCGGGTGACGATCGTCGCGGCCGGCGTCACCGTGCACGAGGCGCTGAAGGCCGCCGACGCCCTCGCCGGCGAGGGCGTCGCGGTGCGGGTGATCGACCTGTACTCGGTCAAGCCGGTCGACCGGGACACGCTGCGCCGGGCCGCCGAGGAGACCGGCTGTCTGCTGAGCGTGGAGGACCACCACGAGCAGGGCGGCCTCGGCGACGCCGTCCTCGACGCCTTCCTCGACGGGCGGCCGGCGCCCCGCCTGGCGCGTCTCGCGGTCCGCACGATGCCGGGGTCGGCCGGTCCCGACGAGCAGCTGCACGCCGCAGGCATCGACGCCGAGTCGATCGCCGCGTCCGCCCGGCTGCTGGTGGAGCAGTCGATCGCGCCGTGAGCGCGCCGACGGGCGGGCGCGTACGCACGTCCACCGGCCGGACGAGGCGCTCTTCCCGGCCGGTGGCGGTGCGTGCCGAGGTGGCCGGTGCGGCCGTCGTGGGAGTCACGGACGCCGGAACGGCATCCGGACGGGACCGCCGGCCCCCCCGTTCACGCGGAAGAACACCCGGGAGCACTGTCCGGAGCGGATGAGCCGGACCGGGAGGCCGAGGAGGTCGAGGAGGCCGGGGAGGACGGCACGGTCCGGCGCACGGTCTGCGACGACACCGTCACTCTCGTCCACCCGGCCGGCCAGGCCTGTCTCGCAGGCCCGTTCCCGCCGCGGGGCCGCGCTGACCGGCCGCGGGCGCGCCCTGGACGCGGCCCGACGGAGGCTCGCCGCACTGGACGTCTCGTGAAGGTTTGGCCATGAGGCTTCCGGCCACACGAAAGGAGAGGTGGCCATGGCGAACACGAGAAGCACATCGAAATCCACACAGAGCACATCGGGTACGCGGACTTCACGGAACACCCGCAGGACAGGGTCCGGGCGTGGGCGGTCCGGGCACGAGCGTCCCGCCCGCCACAGGGACGAGCAGGACGCCGACGAGCAGGACACCGACGAGGCGGACCTCGACGAGGCCGACAGCGCCGGGGCCGACGACGAAGAGCCGGACGGTGAGAAGCCGGACACCGGCGAGCCCGACCGTGAAGAGCCCGACGAAGAGTCCGACGACGAGCCCGGCGCTGAAGAGCCCGAGGGTGAAGAGCCCGCCGGTGCTGCGTCCGAGGACGCGTCCGAAGGCGAGCACGAGGACGGGTACGACGACGAACGCGACGATGACGAACGCGACGACGAAGACGAAGACGACGACACGAAGGGCGAGGACCACATCGTGACGGACGACCGGCCGCGCCCCATGGAGGTCCTGCGCGAGGCGCGTGCCCAGCTGGCGGAACTCACCGGCATGACCGCCGAGAGCGTGTCCTCCTTCGCCCAGACGGAGGACGGCTGGTCCCTGGAGGTCGAGGTACTCGAACTGGAACGGGTCCCCGACACCATGAGCCTCATGGCGACCTACCAGGTCGAACTCGACCCGGAGGGGCAGCTCACCGGCTACCGGCGCGTTCGCCGTTACGAGCGCGGGCGGGCCGATGCCCACCGGGCCGGCGGCCGCTAGGCCGCCGCCGAAGACCATTTCCGATCGATCCCGAAGCAAGATCAATTCCCGAAGCAAGGAGGTGCGGGCGGCATGACCGTAGTCCCGGCACAGCAGTCCGGTGGCGGAGGCGGCTCGAGCGGTCTCTACGACGTTCTGGAGCTCGTCCTCGACAGGGGGCTCGTGATCGACGCGTTCGTGCGGGTCTCCCTGGTCGGTATCGAGATCCTCAAGATCGACGTGCGTGTCGTCGTGGCCAGCGTCGACACCTATCTGCGCTTCGCCGAGGCGTGCAACAGGCTGGACCTGGAGTCCGGCCCCAACAAGAGCCCGGGGCTGCCCGAGATCGTCGGCGAGGTCACCGAGTCCGGCGCGCGCGGCAAGTCCAAGGGCGCCCTCTCCGGAGCTGCCGAGACGATATCCGACGCGTTCAAGCAGGCGCGCGACGACGGTTCCGCGGAGCGCGAGTCCCGGCCGCGCGCCCGCAAGACCGCGGCTTCGCGCCGGAAGGAGGAGCAGGAGTGAGCACCTACGTCTACGGCATCACCGCGGGCTCGCACCCTGCCCTTCCCGAGGGACTGGGCGGAGTCGGCGACCCTCCCATGCCCGTGCGGGTGCTGAAGGAAGGCGACCTGGCGGCCGTCGTGAGCGACGCGCCGGAAGGGCTGCGCCCCAAGCGCCGTGAGCTCCTCGCGCACCAGAACGTGCTCGCCGAGGCGGGGTCCGGCGGCTGCGTGCTGCCCATGCGGTTCGGCAGTGTCGCCCCCGAGGACAGCGCCGTGACCGGCGTGCTGGCCGAGCGTGCCGAGCACTACCAGGAGCGGTTGAGGGCCCTCGACGGCAAGGTCGAGTACAACGTCAAGGCGACGCACATCGAAGAGGCCGTGCTGCACCACGTCATGGCCGGCAGCCCCGAGCTGCGCGCGCTCGCCGAGGCCAACCGGAAGACGGGTGGCGGCAGTTACGAGCAGAAGCTGCAGCTCGGCGAGATGGTCGCCGCCGCCGTCAAGGCCCAGGAGGCCGAGGACGCGGGCGTCGTCCAGCATGCCCTGGAGCCGCTCGCGGCGGCCGTCGGCCTGGGCCCGGAGTCCACGGGCTGGCTGGCCAACGTGTCGTTCCTGGTCGACCGGGATGCGGCCGCCCGCTTCGCGGAGGCGGTGGATGAGCTGCGTCAGGCTCATCCGCACCTCGACGTGCGCCTCAACGGGCCGCTTCCGCCCTACAGCTTCGTCGAGCCCGGACCGTCCGAGCCCGCGGAGACGATCACCGGAGAGTAGGTGTGTCGTGGGACTGCTCGGAGAGGTGTTCCTGCTGCCGTTGGCTCCGGTCCGAGGCAGTGGATGGGTGATCCGGCAGGTGCTCAGTGAGGCCGAACGGATCTACTACGACCCCTCCACGATCCGGGCCGAACTCTCCCGGCTCGAGCAGCAGTTGGAAGCGGGAGAGATCACGGAGGAGGAGTTCGACCGACAGGAGGACGAACTTCTGGACCGACTGGAGACCAGCGCACGCGGCACGACGCAATCGGACGACGGGACGGCAAGATGAACCGAATGGGACTGGGCCTCGCGGTCGGGGCCGGATATCTCCTCGGCCGGACCAGGAAACTGAAGTTGGCGGTGGCCGTCGGATCGCTGGTGGCCGGCAAGCGGCTCAACCTGACGCCGAAGGGCATCGCCGATCTGGTCTCCCAGCAACTGCGGGACAATCCGCAGTTCAAGGAGATCGGGGACCAGCTGCGCCAGGACCTGCGCGGGGTCGGCAAGGCCGCCTCCGGCGCCATGGTCGAGCGGCAGATCGACGCGCTCGCGGACCGGCTGCACGGCCGCACCGCCGAGGTGCGCGACCAGCTCGCCGGCGCCGTGCCCGGCAAGGGCGGCGAGCAGGGCGACGCGGACGACGAGCAGGAGGCGGACGAGGAGTACGAGGAGCCTCAGGACGCCGAAGACGAGGCCGAGGACGCCGAGGAGGAGCCCGAGGACGAGTACGAGGACGAGGACGAGGAAGAGGGCGAGGAGGAGCCCGAGGACGAGGAGCCGCCGAGGAAGCCGGCGGCGAAGAAGGCGGCCAAGGCGGCCAAGAAGGCGCCTGCCAAGAAGGCCCCCGCGAGGAAGGCGCCCGCCAGGAAGGCTCCGGCCCGCAGGACGGCCGCGAAGAAGACCGCGTCGGCCCAGAAGACGGCCGCGAAGACGGCGTCGAGGCCCGCCTCCGGCGCCCGGCGCTCGAAGGGAGGCGGTGACCGATGACCGACACCCTCGGATCCGCGAAGTCCGCCGCAGGAAAGGCGGACGGGAGCAACCCCCTCTCCGGCCTGGCCCAGAGCGAGGCCGCCGACCGGCTCAAGGGCGAGGTGCAGGAGTACCTCGCCGCCCAGGCCACACGGCTGCTCACCGGCGTGGGCAACAAGCTCGGCGAGACCACGAACAAACTCAACGACATCGCCGAGGGCAACAGCCCGGGGTTCGCCAAACTCGCCCTGGACGGCGGCAAGAAGATCGCCGAGGGCAAGGGACCGCTGCGCTCCGCACTGGAGCTCGGCGCCTCGCGCGCCAAGGACAAGGTGACCGGCGCCCTGAAGAACCTCGGCGGCGGCAAGGGCGGCAAGGGCAAGAAGAGCGCGGGCAACAAGCCGACCGTGATCATAGAGACGATCGACGTCGGCGTGCCGGTGCGCACCGCCTACGACCAGTGGACGCAGTACAAGGAGTTCAGCACCTTCGCCAAGGGCGTCAAGAGCGCGAACCGCGCCGACGACACCACCAGCGACTGGCAGGCGAAGATCTTCTGGTCCAGCCGCAGCTGGAAGGGCAAGACCACCGAACAGGTGCCGGACGACCGGATCGCCTGGTCGTCGGAGGGCGCCAAGGGCACCACGAAGGGCGTCGTCTCCTTCCACGAGCTGGCCGAGAACCTCACCCGTGTCGTGCTGGTCATCGAGTACTACCCCTCGGGCCTGTTCGAGAAGACCGGCAACATCTGGCGCGCCCAGGGCCGCCGTGTCCGCCTCGACCTGAAGAACTTCGCCCGCTTCATCACCATCAAGGGTGAGGCGCAGGACAGCTGGCGCGGTGAGATCCGCGACGGCGAGGTCGTCCGCTCCCACGACGACGCGGTCGCCGAGGAGGAGGAGAACCAGGAGTCCGAGGAGACCGAGGAGAACGGCGAGCCCGAGGAGGACGGCGAGGCGCGGGATGCCGCGGACGGCGGCCCGGGGGACGATGAGGAGTACGAGGCCGAGGACGAGGGCCCGGACGCCGAGGACACGGAGGAAGAGGAGCCCGAGGGCGAGTACGAGGAGGAAGAAGAGGAGGGTGAGCCGCAGGACGCCGAGGACGAGTACGAGGAGACCGAAGACGAGTACGAGGAGGAGCCCGAGGACGAGCCCGAGCCCGCGAAGGGCAGGAGTCGCCGATGAGCATGTCGAGCAGGATGCCGGAGCCGTACGGCCAGGGCGGCGGCGCCAACCTCGCCGACATCCTGGAACGCGTTCTCGACAAGGGCATCGTGATCGCGGGCGACATCCGGATCAACCTGCTCGACATCGAACTGCTCACCATCAAGCTCCGCCTCATCGTCGCCTCCGTCGACAAGGCGAAGGAGATGGGCATCGACTGGTGGGAGACCGACCCGGCGCTGTCCTCAGGCGCCCGTCGCGACGAACTCGCGCGTGAGAACGCCGAGTTGCGCGAACGGCTGGCACGGCTGGAGGAACTGGAGCTGGGCCGCGCCCCGGAGGACGTCCGGGAGGAGCGCTCTCGTGACGTCAGGAAGGAGTCGCCGTGACGGGACTGCGGTACGTCTACGCCGTATGCCGGCCCTTCGGCGCGCCTCTGCAGACGGCCCTGAAGGGCGTGGCGGGCGATCCGCCCCGGCTGCTCAGCCATCACGGACTGATCGCGGTCGTCAGCCACGTCCCGGAGGGGGACTTCGCCGAAGCGCCCCTGCGCCGGCATCTGGAGGACCTCGACTGGCTGACCGAGACCGCCCGGGCCCACCAGCAGGTGATCGACGCGCTGACGGCCGTCACCACCCCGCTGCCGCTGCGCCTCGCCACGGTGTTCCGTGACGACAGCGGCGTCCGCGTGATGATGGAGGAGCGCGAGGCGGACTTCCTGCGCACGCTGGACCGGCTGGAGGGCCGGGTCGAGTGGGGCGTGAAGGTCTATCTCGAGCGCGAGCCCGCCGCCCCTGCCGAAACGGCGAAGCCGGCCTCGGGCCGGGACTACCTGCGTCAGCGGCGTATGCAGAGCAGCGCGCGCGAGGACAGCCGGCAGCGGGCGGAGCGGTTCGCCGCTCGGCTGCACGCCACACTCTCCGCGCACGCCGACGGCGCCCGGCTGCACGCGCCGCAGAACTCCGCTCTGTCCAAGGCGCCCGGACAGAACGTGCTGAACGCCGCCTATCTGGTGCCGCGCACGCAATCCGAGGAATTCGTGGAACTCGTGGACCGCACGAAGGGCGAGGAGCCCGGGATGCGCATCGAACTCACCGGTCCCTGGGCCGCCTATTCCTTCGTGGAGGAGGCCGCGGATCCCTCGTCGGCCGGGGACTCCTCGCCGTCGGCGCCGTCGGCGGGCGCCGACGTCGGTGAGGGGGCCTCATGACCGTCGTGGAGCGCCGGGAGGTCGCCCTCGTGGACCTGCTCGACCGGCTGCTCGCCGGGGGAGTGGTCATCACGGGCGACATCACGCTGCGCATCGCGGACGTCGACCTCGTCCGCATCGACCTGAACGCCCTGATCAGCTCGGTGAACGAGCAGGTGCCGTCGCCCTGGGGGGAGTCACCGTGACGGACCGGCGCAACCACATCGACCTGGAGCCCGACACCGTCGAGCGCGACCTGGTCAAACTCGTCCTTACGGTCGTGGAGCTGCTGCGCCAGCTGATGGAACGGCAGGCGCTGCGCCGCTTCGACCAGGGCGATCTGAGCGAGGAGCAGGAGGAGCGCATCGGGCTCACCCTGATGCTGCTGGACGACCGCATGACCGAGCTGCGCGAGCGGTACGGCCTGCGGCCGGAGGACCTCAATCTGGACCTCGGGCCGCTCGGGCCGCTGCTTCCCCGGGAGTGAGCCCGTCCGGCCGACGCCGACGCCGACGCCGACACCGCTCCCGCTCCCGTTCAGGGGGCGGGGACGGCGAGGGTCAGGCGGCCTTCCGGCACAGGATCTCTCCGTGCAGGACGGCGAACCAGCCGTCCTCCTGCCGCCCCCACTCCCGCCAGGCGGCCGACACCGCGCGCAGCTGCTCCGCCGTGGCGTGTCCGCCGTCGGTGGCGAGCCGCGCGGACGCCGACGCCAGGGTGCGGTCCGCCCACAGGCCGCTCCACCAGGCCCGCTCCTCGGGCGTGCTGAAGGTCCAGGTCGATGACGTGGCCGTGATGTCGGTGAGCCCGGCCGCCAGCGCCCACGACTTCAGCCGCCGCCCGGCGTCCGGCTCGCCGCCGCCCGCGCGGGCGACCCGCCGGTACAGGTCCAGCCAGTCGTCCATGCCGGCGGCGGCGGGGTGCCAGGTCATGGCCGCGTAGTCCGAGTCGCGGACCGCGACGTACCCGCCGGGCCTGGTCACCCGCAGCATCTCCCGCAGCGCCTGTACGGGATCTCCCACGTGCTGCAGGACCTGATGGGCGTGGACGACGCAGAACGTGTCGTCGGGGTGGTCCAGGGCGTGCACGTCCGCGACCGCGAAGTCGACGTTGGTCAGCCCCCGCCCGTGGGCCGTGGCGCGGGCCTGCTCCAGGATGCCGGGCGCGTGGTCGACGCCGGTGACATGCCCGTCGGGCACCAGGGCGGCCAGGTCGGCGGTGATGGTGCCGGGGCCGCAGCCGATGTCCAGGATCTTCATGTGGGGCTTCAGCGAGCCGAGCAGATAGGCCGCGGAGTTGGCGGCGGTCCGCCAGGTGTGCGAACGCAGCACGGACTCGTGGTGTCCGTGCGTGTAGACGGCGGTCTCCCGGGCTTTCGGCATGGCTGCTCCCCTTCTCGACGGGCCGGGTCCGGCCCGGCCCCCGCTGACGCCACGCTACGCCGAGGATCGCATGATGAGACAGATCGTTCTGGAATATGGACTGATGGACCGTCAGTACTGGTCTCTCGTGCCGGTCGGGGTCTTCCGCGCTTCCGCGCGGGCGGTGCGATCCGGCCGCGCGACGCCGGGGCCGGCATCCGCGCTCGGAGCCGCGGGTACGCTGCAGGGGCCGTTTCCGGCGCGGAGACGGTCTCGACACCGGAGGGTCCCCGCATGCGACTGCTGCTCGTCCGTCACGGCCAGACCCCCGCCAACGTGGAGTACCTGCTCGACACCGCCGTCCCCGGCCCGGGCCTCACCGAACTCGGCGCACGACAGGCCGCCGCCCTGCCCGAGGCCCTGGCCGACGAGGACGTCGAGGCCCTCTACGCCTCCACCCTCGTGCGCACCCAGTACACGGCCGCCCCGCTGGCCGCCGCCCGCGGCCTCGACGTCGTCGTCCGCGACGGACTCCGGGAGATCTCCGCCGGTGACCTGGAGGCGCTGCGCGGCGACGCGGAGCACGGCGAGCTGTACCTGCGCACGGCGTTCGCCTGGGCGGCGGGCGAGGCGGATCTGCGCATGCCGGGCGGGGAGAGCGGAGCCGAGTTCCTCGCGCGCTACGACGCCGTGGTCGCCGAGGTCGCCGCGAGCGGTGCGGGGACCGTCGTCCTGGTCAGCCACGGCGCCGCGATCCGCACCTGGGCGGCGGCCCGTGCGCACAACGTCGACGTCTCCTTCGCCGCGGAGCACCGCCTCGCCAACACCGGCGTCGTCGTCCTGGAGGGCTCGCCCACGGACGGCTGGAAGGCCCTGTCCTGGGCCGGGGCCGCGGTCGGGCCCGCCGGGGAGGGCGGACCGGCCGGGCGGCCCGTGGAGGGCGTTCGCGGCTGACCGGCGGGGCCGCGCCCTTCCCGGCCTGCGCCGATAACGGTTTGCCGCGGGCGGTGGGCGGCCCGCACAATGCGTCCTCATGGGACATCTGGAAGCCGCGCACCTCGAGTACTACCTCCCCGACGGGAGGGCGCTGCTGGGCGACGTCTCCTTCCGGGTGGGCGAGGGGGCCGTCGTGGCCCTGGTCGGCCCGAACGGCGCCGGCAAGACCACTTTGCTGCGGCTGATCTCCAGCGAGCTGAAACCGCACGGCGGGACCGTCACGGTGAGCGGCGGCCTGGGCGTGATGCGCCAGTTCGTCGGCTCGGTACGGGACGAGACGACCGTCCGCGACCTGCTGGTGTCCGTCGCGTCGCCCCGCATCCGCGAGGTCGCGCAGGCCGTCGACAAGGCCGAGCACGCGATCATGACCGTCGACGACGAGGCCGCCCAGCTGGGCTACGCGCAGGCCCTCTCCGACTGGGCGGAGGTACGCGGCTACGAGGCCGAGACGCTGTGGGACATGTGCACCACGGCCGCCCTGGGCGTCCCCTACGACAAGGCCCAGTTCCGCCTCGTGCGCACCCTGTCCGGCGGTGAGCAGAAGCGCCTCGTGCTGGAGGCGCTGCTGCGCGGCCACGACGAGGTGCTCCTCCTCGACGAGCCCGACAACTACCTGGACGTGCCCGGCAAGCGCTGGCTGGAGGAACGGCTGAAGGAGACCCGCAAGACGGTCCTGTTCGTCTCCCACGACCGTGAACTCCTCTCCCGCGCCGCCGAGAAGATCGTCTCCGTCGAGCCCGGCCCGGCCGGCGCCGACGCCTGGGTGCACGGTGGAGGCTTCGCCACCTACCACGAGGCACGGCGCGAACGCTTCGCCCGCTTCGAGGAGTTGCGCCGCCGCTGGGACGAGAAGCACGCCCAGCTGAAGAAGCTCGTCCTGAGCCTGCGTCAGGCGGCCTCCATCAGCCACGAGTTGGCCTCTCGTTACCAGGCCGCCCAGACCAGGCTGCGCAAGTTCGAGGAGGTCGGACCGCCGCCCGAGCCGCCCCGCGAGCAGGACATCACGATGCGTCTCAAGGGCGGCCGCACCGGCGTACGGGCCGTCACCTGCAAGGGACTCGAACTCACCGGCCTGATGAAGCCGTTCGACCTGGAGGTCTTCTACGGCGAGCGCGTCGCCGTCCTGGGCTCCAACGGCTCCGGCAAGTCCCACTTCCTGCGTCTGCTGGCAGGCGAGCCCGTGGAGCACACCGGGGAGTGGAAGCTCGGCGCGCGCGTGGTCCCCGGCCACTTCGCCCAGACCCACGCCCACCCCGAGCTGCTGGGCCGCACCCTGCTGGACATCCTGTGGAGCGAACACTCCCAGGACCGGGGCGCGGCCATGTCCCGGCTGCGCCGCTACGAGCTGACCCAGCAGGCGGAACAGACCTTCGACCGGCTCTCCGGCGGCCAGCAGGCCCGTTTCCAGATCCTGCTGCTCGAACTCCAGGGCGTCACGGCGCTGCTCCTCGACGAGCCCACCGACAACCTCGACCTGGAGTCGGCCGAAGCGCTGCAGGAGGGCCTGGAGGCCTTCGACGGGACGGTCCTGGCCGTCACCCATGACCGCTGGTTCGCCCGCTCCTTCGACCGCTACCTGGTCTTCGGCAGTGACGGCCGGGTCCGCGAGACCTCGGAGCCGGTCTGGGACGAGCGGCGTGTGGAGCGCGCCAGGTGACGGGCCCGGCGCCCCGCCGACGCGGCGGCGCGCCCGGAGCCGTCCGCCGGTTCCTCCCGGCACACGGAGGCCCGGGGGCCGGAATGTTCGTACAGTGGATGCAGGAACGGATGCAGAAGAGCGAGACGGATGGCTCCCTCCCCGAGCCTGCCCGGGGGCAGTGCCGGCAGTGATTCCCGGGCGCGGCGGCCACCCGAACCGTAGGAACCGTAGGGACGACCACGACGAGCGGGGCACCACCATGACCGGAGTCGACCCGGACCGGCTGGACGACCAGCAGCTGATGCGAGAGCTCGAGACGATCCACCGTACGCGCCACGACACTCTGCTGTACGGCTCGAACGACGCGTTGCGCGCCCACAACGACCGCATGGCCCGGCTGGAGGGCGAGTATCTGCGCCGCAACCCGAGCCGCTTCGTCTCTCCGGGCCGCACCCGCGAAGGGGCCCGGGAGCGCACCGCCGGTGCGGCCGGGCGCGGCCCGGCCGACGCTCCGGTCGGCAAGTGGGGACCGGGGACGACGGCCGGCCCCGGCGGAGCCTGACGGGCTCACCTGGTCCGGGACGCGCGGGCGCTCCGGACGCCGCCGGTCCGTCAGCCCGGCCGGTCCGGTCGCCCGTCAGTCGCCTTCCGCGGCGAACACGCGCAGGTACGCCTCGCAGAACGCCGCCAGGTCGTCCGGCTTGCGGCTGGTGACGAGCTTGGCGGGACCGTGGTCGCAGATCTGCACCTGCTCGTCGACCCAGTCGCCGCCCGCGTTGCGGACGTCCGTCCGCAGGCTCGGCCACGAGGTCAGCACCCGGCCCCGGACGACGTCGGCCTCGATCAGGATCCACGGGGCGTGGCAGATCGCGGCGACCGGGCGGCCCTGCTCGAAGAACGCCCTGACGAACGCGACCGCCTTGTCGTCGGTGCGCAGGAAGTCGGGGTTGGCGACTCCGCCCGGCAGGACCAGCCCGCCGAAGGAGTCGGCGGAGACCTCGCCCACCACCTCGTCCACCATGAACGTGTCGGCCTTGTCGAGGTGGTCGAAGGCCTGGACCTTGCCCGGGCCGGTCGACACCAGTACGGGTTCGTGACCCGCGTCCACGGCGGCCTGCCAGGGCTCGGTGAGCTCGACCTGCTCGACGCCTTCCGGTGCCGTCAGAAACGCGATGCGCATGAGGGTTCGATGTCCTTTCCGTGTCATCAGGGATGGCCGCGACAGGCCCTTACCGGCCACGGCGGCGACCAGGGAGGCCCGGCCCGCCGTGCCGGTCGGCTCCCGTGCCGGTCGGCCGCTGTGCCCGTCGGCCGTCGTGCCCCCCGGTCAGCCGGTGCCGACCAGCGCCTCGGCCAGTTGCTGCACATTGGCGTAGCGGTCCTTGTGCGGCAGTTCCTGTACCGCCTCCACGAGCGCGTCCGGCGCGTTCTCGCGGCGCAGGCCCACGGCCAGCGCGCCCGGTCCGGCGGGGAACGGGCTCCGTCCCAGGATCCGGGCGAGTTCCAGCCGAACCGCCTCCAGCGACGCCCGGGGGGTACCCGGCACCACCGGGCCGCCCCATACCTGGGGGTCGTCCTCGGCGGAGGGCTCCGGGTCGTGCCACTCCTCGGTGCGGGTGGGGTGTCCGGACCTCAGCAGGCCCTGCAGTTCGTGCTTCATCTCGTCGTCCCGGTGCACGCTCAGCCGGTCACTGCCTCGCTGCATGTCTCGCCCTCCAGATCTTCGGGTGGCCACCGCGTACCCGAGGAGGACAGGCCGACACGGATTCGACGCCGGGCTCTTCGAAAAACACCTTGACCTGCAATGACGACCCTGCGGAGCGAGCCGGCCGAGCCGGTGGGCCTATCCGGTCTCCGGGCCCGGCAGGAACTCCTGCAACTTCGCCTTGAAGGCGTGCCGGACCACGGCGCCCGCGTCGGGCCCGCCCTTCAGGACGGCCGCGGCCGCGGCCCCCAGCTGCTCCCAGGTGGCGTGCGCGGGGACCGGCGGCACGGACGGGTCGGTGAGGAACTCCACGACCGCCGGGCCGTCCGCCGCCAGGGCGGTGCGCCAGCCCGACTCCACCTCCTCGGGCGTCTCCACCCGCACCCCGGTCAGCCCCAGGGAGCGGGCGAACGCCGCGTACGGCACGTCCGGCACGTCCGGCGACCGCCGCGACGGGGCGAGGGACGGGCCGTCCTCCGCGGCCCGCGGGCGCCCGCCGCCCTGGTCGGCGCCGCGGTCGTTCCACACCGCGACGACCAGTCGCGGGTCCTGCCACAGGTCCTTGTAGCTCGCCGCGGTGATCAGCTCCGTGAGTCCGTCCAGCCGCATCGCCCCGTCGCCCGCCAGCGCGATCACCGGCCGGTCCGGGTGGGCGAACTTCGCGCCGATCGCATACGGCACGGCGCAGCCCGTCGCCGCCAGGCCGCCGGAGAGGACTCCGCGCATGCCGGGCCGCATCGTCAGATGGCGGGCGTACCAGGCAGTCACGGAGCCGGAGTCGCAGGTGACGATCGAGTCCGGCGGCAGCAACGCATCCAGCACGTGGGCCACCAGCTCCGGGTTGACCGGGTCGGCCGACAGCCGCGACCGGCGGTCCAGCACCTCGTCCCAGCGCCGTACGTTGGCGCAAACGGTTTCGAACCACTCGCGGCCGCGTTCCTCACCCCTTGTCAACGGGATCAGCCGATCCAGCGTCGCCCGCACGTCCGCGACGAGCTCCACCTCGTACGGACGGCCCGTCGCGGTCAGGTCCGGTTCGACGCCGATCCGGACACTCCGCGCACGGCCCGGCTCCGGCAGGAACCCCGGGTCCGAGAACGAGGATCCGATCGCCAACAGGGTGTCGCAGTCGCGCATCAGCTCGTACGACGGGCGGGTGCCCAGCGGGCCGACCGTGCCGGTGACGTACGGGAGTTGGTCGCCGACGACGTCCTTGCCGAGCAGCTCCTCGGCCACACCCGCGCCGAGCAGCTCGGCGATCCGCCGTACCTCGGCGCTCGCGCCGGCAGCACCTCGACCGACGAGGATCGCCACCTTGTCACCGGAGTTGAGGATCTCCGCGGCCCGCTCCAGCGACTCCCCGGACGGGGCCGCCGGTCCCATGCCCCGGCCGGGACCGGCCGGCACCGCTCCGAAGCCGGCCGGGTACTGCGGCCACTCCGGCCGCTCCGGGGCCTCCGGGCAGTGGAGTTCCTGGACGTCCTCGGGGACGACGAGCACGACCGGGCAGCGGCGGGCGTACGCGGTGCGCAGCGCCCGGTCCAGGACGTCCGGCAGTTCCTGAGGAGACGTCACTGTCTCGAGGAACTCCGAGGCGACGTCCCGGAACAGCGCATACGGGTCCGTCTCCGGCCGCCGCGGGCCGTCCCTTCCCGTCCGTCGCAGACCGACGATCGCCAGAACCGGGACGCGGTCCAGTTTCGCGTCGTACAGGCCGCCGAGGAGATGGATCGCGTCCGGTCCCGCCGCCGCCGCGCACACCCCCGGGCGTCCGCCGACCCTGGCGTGGCCCACCGCCTGGAACGCGGACGTCCGGGCGTGCGGAGACCGCACGAGACGCGGCGCCTCCTCGCTGTCCCCGCAGGCGGTCAGCAGTGCGTCGACGCCGTCGCCGGGGCAGCCGAAGACGTGATCCACACCCCAGGCGTGCAGACGTCTCAGAATGTGTTCGCAGACCGTGGCGGTCATGAACGGGACCTCCCTGACAGGGGGAAGAGCGGAAGCGCGGGAGCCGGCGGTGCACGGCACGGGTGACCCCGCGGGCCGTCCGGAAACCTGGGCGGTGTTCGGGGGCGACCGGGAGGCCGTCCGGCCCCGGCTCGCCGCGCTGCCCGAGCGAGAGCGGACGATCTTGTACATGAGGTGCTTCGGGGACATGACGCAGTGCCGGATCGCCGAGCAGCTGGGCATCTCGCAGATGCATGTGTCCCGGCTGATCAACCGGTGCTGCAACCGGTTGCGGAAACAGATCCTGAACGACGCGGTGTAGCAGGACGCCTCGCGGGACTGCAGGTCGGACACCCGGCGCCCAGCCCGGCGGCGGACGTCAGACGGGGGACGTCAGACGGGGAGGTCAGACGGTGGACGCCCGACGGCGACAACGGCTTGTGTCACCCGCATGGGGGTGCCTGTCGCGCCAATGGCGGTCGGCCGCGCGCGGTCCGGGCACCCTCGGGCTGTGATGGCTGTGGGGCGGCGACGCCCCACCCCGCAGCCACCGGCCGAAGGAGCCGCCCCATGGGTCGCACCGCCCACTTCCTCTCCGCCCTGGCCGTGGCCGGCGCCGTCCTGGTCGCCGTCGGTCCGGCCGCCTCCGCGGACCCGGCGGCGCAGGTCAGCCCGGGCAGCGTCGCCCCCGGCGGCAGCGTCAGCGTGTCCGTCTCCTGCGGTCCTCTCGCCGCCCCCGCTCCCGAGAGTCTCGAAGCCACCTCGCCGGCCTTCGCCGAGGGCACGGTCAAGCTGAGCAAGGTCCCCGGCGACGAAGCGCAGGACGGGACCGCCTACCGCGGCACCGCCCGGATCGCGCCCGCCGCCGACCTGGAGGCGGAGCCCGGCGCGGCGGGAGCGGACGCGGCGGGAACTGATGCGGCCGGGGCGGACGCGGCCGGGGTGGACACGGTGGGGGCGGACGCCGCGTGGACCGTCGACGGCACCTGCCCGGCCGAGCCCGGCGCCCAGGGCAAGCCCTGGAGCGCGGCCCTGAAGGTCGCACACGACCGGACGCAGCCCTGCGTGACGCCGACCGCCGACGCGTCCTGCGGCACCGGCCGGCCGTGCCCGCAGGCCCCGGGCGCCTCCCAGCCGCACTCCGACGCCTGCCCCACCACCCGGCCGTGCGCCCGGCCCGAGCCGCAGCAGCACGGCACCGCGTCCGAGGAGGCCTCCTGCGCCCCGGCGACCGTCGACCACGGCGTACGGGCCGGCGAAGGCGGCGCCTTCACCGACTCCGTGCCCGCGCTGGTCGCGGGCGGACTGCTGATCGCCGGAGCGCTCGGCGCCGCCGTGCACCGACTTCGCCGCCGGGCTCCCGCGGGCGACGCCTGACCGCGGCGGACGGGTTTCCCGGCCCGCGATGTGACCGGGGCAACGCCGGCGGGCGGTGATGGGGCCCGGCCCCACGGGGTACTCAGCCCCCAGGGGCACGATCCGCCTCGTACGAGGATCCGGCCCCCTGCGAACGCCGAGTCCCGTACGGGACGTCACGCACCACGCACCACGCGACCCGCGTGCCGTCCCGCGGCCGGGACGGCACAGGGCGTCGAGGACGGCACCACGGACGGACTGCGCGGAGGACGCGATGCGACGGACGGAACCGGAGGACCACGGCCCCGTCCAGGACCACGGCCCCGTCCGCTACGGCCCGCCGCCTCCCACGGACGGACTGCCGGTGCTGCCCGAACTGGTCTCGGTGCTGGCCCGGGCGGCCGGCCGCGCCGAGGGCGAGCCGGTCGGCGGCGGCCCCGCCCTGCTCGACGCCGCGCGCGGCTACTGGTCCCGGCGAGGCGCCCCCGCCGAGCCGGGCCGGACCGTGGCCGGCCCCGGCGGACCCGCTCTGTTGCTCGCGCTGACCGCCGCCCTCGGCGGCGACGTCCTGGTGCCCCGGCCCTGTGCGGCCTGGTGGGCGCCCTACGCACGTCTGCTGGGACGGCCCGTGTTCCATGTGGCCACGCCCGCGGAGTGCGGCGGCGTCCCGGATCCCTACACCCTGCTGGAGACCGTGCGGCGGGTGCGCGCCGAGGGCGGCGACCCGCGACTGCTGGTGCTGTCCGTGGCCGACGACCCCACCGCCACCGTCGCGCCGCCCGAGGTGCTGCACGAAGCCGTGGAGGCCGCCGCGGGCGAGGGTCTGCACCTGGTCAGTGACGAGACCTGGCGCGACACGCTGCACGCCCCGCAGGAGACCGTCCTCGTCAGCCCGGCCGAGATGCTGCCCGAACGGGTCACCGTCGTCAGCGACCTCGCCGGTTCGCTGCTGCCGGCGGGCTGGCCGGCTGCGATCGCCCGGTTCCCCGGGTCCGCGGACGGCGATGGCCTGCACGCGCGCGTGCTCGACGTGCTCACCGCCCTCGACGCGCGCGTGGCCGCCCCCGTGGCGGCCGCAGCCGCCTACGCCCTGGGCGAGCCGGAACCCGTCACCGCGCGCGTGGCCGCCGCAGTACGGCTGCACGCGCGCGTGGCGGACGCGCTGCACGCCGCCGTGGTCGCCGCGGGCGGCCTGGCCCGGCCGCCCAGGGCCGGCCGTCACCTGTACGCCGACCTGGGACCGCTGCGCGAGGCGCTGTCCGCGCACGGGGTCGGCGACGCCCAGGAACTGGAGGACTTCCTCTCCGCCCGGCTCGGCATGCCCGCGCCCGGCGGTCACCGCTTCGGGGACGACCTCGGGGCACTGCGGGTCCGGCTGTCCACCGGGATGCTCCTGGACGGGACGGACGAGCAGCGCACGGAATGTCTCACTTCACCCACACCGTTGGAACTGCCGCACGTGCAAAGCGCGTTGATGCTCTTGAGGTCCGTCTTCGACGATCTCCGCGACGACGCTCAGCGATGGGAGCCTCCTCGATGACGCAGCAGTCCGAGACCCCCGCCCACACGGTCGCCGCCCCGGAGGAGGACGCCCCGGCAGCCCTGCCCCCGCTGTCGCCCTCCTCTCCGCCCCCCTCCTCTCCGTTCTCCCCGTCGTCCCCGTCCCCGTCCTCGCCGTCCCCGCTCGCGCCGCCCGCCGGGCCCCGCCCGCTGGGGGAGCGGCGGGTGTGGCCGCGCAGCTTCCACGACCGGCTGACGTCACCGCTGCCCGGCCTCAGGGCCCTCGCCCGGTTCGCCCGCGAGGGCGCGGTGCGGCCCGGCAAGGAAGGACTCGCCGACATCCCCCGGCTGCCCGTCGCACCCGCGTCGGCGCCCCGCGTGGACGCCCGCACGATCGCCGTCACCTGGGCGGGACACGCCAGCTGGGTGGTGGGCATCGGCGGCCTCACCGTCCTGACCGACCCGGTCTGGTCCCGCCGCATCCTCGGCACCCCGGCCCGCATCACTCCGGTCGGCGTCCCCTGGGAGGAGCTGCCGCGGATCGACGCCGTCGTCATCAGCCACAACCACTACGACCACCTGGACGCCCCCACGCTGCGCCGACTCCCGCGCGACACACCGGTGTTCGTGCCGGGCGGTCTCGGCCGCTGGTTCCTGCGGCGCCGGTTCACGCGCGTCACCGAGCTGGACTGGTGGGAGGCCGCCGAACTGTCCGGCGTGCGCTTCGACTTCGTGCCCGCGCACCACTGGTCCAAGCGGACCCTCGTCGACACCTGTCGCACCCTGTGGGGCGGCTGGATGCTCACCGCCCCCGACGGACAGCGCGTCTACTTCGCCGGTGACACCGGTTACGGGCACTGGTTCTCGCGCATCGGGCGGCGCTATCCGGACATCGACCTGGCGCTGCTGCCGATCGGCGCCTACGACCCGCGCTGGTGGCTCAGCGACGTCCACTGCGACCCGGAGGAAGCGGTCCGCGCCGCCCTCGACCTCGGCGCCCGGCGTATGGCCCCGATGCACTGGGGCACGTTCGTGCTGTCCGCGGAGCCGGTCCTCGAACCCCTCACACGCGTGCGTGCGGCGTGGGAGAAAGCGGGGCTGGAACGCGACGACCTGTGGGATCTGCCGGTCGGCGGCTCACGGGTCCTGGAATGACCCGACTCGGTGCCTGCCCGCCCGTCTGCCGGCCGCGCCTGCCCGCCGGCCGCGCCGGACACGACGTCCGCACCGCCGCGCGATCTCGTGTCGCCGACGCGAAGTGATGGGCCCCGGAACGCCGCACCGGCCCGGCGCGACGTCATGCCGCCCGGCGCGACCTCAGACGGTCCGGCTGCGTCGGAACCGACGCCACAGGCTCGGGGCGGCGCTGACCGCCACGGTCAGCGCGACCGCGGCGACCACGCCCTCCCAGGGCTCGGGGAACAGCGAGCCGCCCAGGATGCCGATCAGCTGGTAGGTGACCGCCCACGCCAGACACGCGGGCAGGTTGCCCCGCACGAAGCGGCGCAGCGGCCACTTCGCCATCAGACAGGCCAGCATCACCGGTATCCGGCCCGCCGGCACCAGGCGGGACAGCACCAGGACGGCCACGTCGTGGTCGGCGAGCTTCTCCTGGGCCTGCGCAAGCCGCTCCTCGGGCGCACGCGCGCGGATCGCCTCCAGCCAGCGCGAGCCGTTCTTCGACCGCATCCCGCGCCGCCCCAGCCAGTACAGCGTCGCGTCCCCGCAGAACGCCGCCAGCGACGCCGTCACGAACACCAGCGCCAGGGAGAACGGCTCCTCCTGGTGGAAGGCGACCACGGCCGCCGTGCTCACCAGGGCCCCCGTCGGCACCACCGGCACCAGCGCCCCGATGAGCACCAGCAGGAACAGGGACGGAATTCCGAGCGCCTGCTGCGTGGCAGGCGTCGGTATGACGGTCATGACCGCGGCGGCCGGCACGGTCACCGGTCGGCCTTCAGACGCACGCTCTCGCCGTGCCCGAGCCGGTGCACCGCCACCCCCGGCGCACGCTCCGCCGCAAGGCGCACGAACTCCTCGCCGGGAGCATGGAATTCATGGGGGCGCACGGCGTCCATGCCGATCGGCCAGTACGTCCCGTAGTGCACGGGCACGGCGCTGCCCGGCGCCAGCCGGCGCAGAGCCTCGGCCGCGCGCCCCGCGTCCAGGTGCCCCTCGCCGAGATACGGACCCCAGCCGCCCACCGGCAACAACGCCGCGTCGACCGGACCGACTTCCTCGGCCATCGAGTCGAACAGGCCGGTGTCCCCGGCGAAATACGTGCGGGCCAGGCCCTCGATCACATAACCGAGGGCGGGGGCGCGGTGCCGGCCGACCGGCAGCCGTCGCCCGTCGTGCCGCGCGGGCACGGCCCGTAGCAGCAGGTCGCCGACGGTCGTCTCGTCGCCCGGCGCCATTTCGCTCAGCCGCAGATGGCGCAGCCGGCGCAGCCCCGGCACGGCGCGCGGAGCGCCCTGAGGCACCAGCAGGCGCGTGCCCGGCGCAAGGCGCGCCAGGGACGGCACGTGCAGATGGTCGGCGTGCAGGTGGGAGACGAGCGCCACGTCCGCCTGCCAGGCCTCGGGCGGGGGAGCGGCGCCCCGTCGGCGGCGCAGATGCGCGAGCCGGCGGGCGAACAGGGGGTCGGTGAGCACACGCACGTCCGAATCCTCGACCGTGCAGGTGGCGTGACCCCACCACGTGATCTCCACCGGCACCCCTTTGCCTCCTTCGCGCGACTCCCCCGAAGCCTACGGGCAGGAGTAGGGTCGGCGGCGAAACCCGGAGGTGAGGGGGACGCCATGGGACCGTTGCGGGTCATGCGGGTCACGGCGATCGCGAGTCTGACGCCGCTCGAGGAACTGGACGAGGATCCCTTCCTGGTGGACTCCCGCAGTCAGCACGCGATGTGCGCGCGATGGGCGGCGGAGCGCGGATACGTCGTGGGCCGGGAGCTGCTGGTGCGCGGAGTGCGCGCCGACCACTGTGTGCTGTGGGACGGCGTCCGGCCCGGGGCCGACCTGTTCGTCGCGCCGAGCCGCCGGGTGCTGGAGAGCGCGCTGTCGTCCGTCGAGGAGTTCTCCGCGGAGTGCGCGCGGCGCGGGGTGCGGGTGGAGACGGTCGGCAGCGCCGAGCCCGCCTACGACGCCCAGATGAAGGCCAGGGTGCACCGCAGGCTGTCCATGCCGACGGCCGGCTACGACGGACGGTAGCCGGGGTGGCCGGGGTGGCTAGGGCGGCCGGGGAGTGCCTGGAACCGTGATGTGACAGGGTGGAAGACGGCCTCCGCGGGCGTCGGGGCCGGAACGCGAGGTGGACGGGGCGTGCGTGGGGTGCGGTGGCGGCGGGCCGTCAGTCAGGCCGGGCGCAGCATCGCGGTGTGGGGTGTGTCCACGCTGACGATGCTGGTGCTGGCCGGGATACTGCCGGACTTCCGGCTGCAGTCGCCCGACGGCGACAGCGCCACCACGATCGCCGTGACCGCGGCCGTCGGCGCCGGGGTGTTCGGTGTGCTGTCGGCCCTGGTCTGGCCGCTGCTCGTGCGTCTGCTGCTCCTGGTGCCGGCGCTGGTGCTGGGGACGCTGGTGTTCTTCCTCAACGGATCGCTGCTGCTGCTCGCCCTGCGGTTGAACCCCTCCGGGCAGAGCGAGGCGGCGCCCGAGACCGCCGTCATCGTCGCCGCCGTGATGTCCGCCGTGGCCTCCGCGACCGGCGGCGCGCTGGCCGTCCGCGACGACGACGCCTACCGCCGCCGGCTGTACCGGCTCGCCGACCGCCGCCGAAGAGGCGGCCCCGCGTGTCCGGTCACGCCCGGCACCGTCTTCCTCCAGTTCGACGGCGTCGGTCACGACGTGCTGGAGGCGGCCGTGCGCAAGGGGCTGATGCCGACCGTCGCCAGGTGGCTGGGCGGCGGGCCCGGCCAGGGCGGCGGCGCCCCCGCCGCCGACGGCGGCGCCACGCACCGCCTCACCCCCTGGCGGACCGACTGGTCCAGCCAGACCGGCGCGAGCCAACTGGGCATCCTGCACGGCAGCAACCACGACGTGCCCGCCTTCCGCTGGTACGAGAAGGACAGCGGGGAGGTGATGGTCTGCAACCGCCCCACCAGCGCCGCCGAACTCCAGCGCCGGGCGGTCGCACGCACCGGCGACGGCGGACTGCTGTCCGCCGACGGCGCGAGCCGCGGCAACCTCTTCAGCGGCGGCGCCGACGAACAGGCGCTCGTGCTGTCCATAGCCGCGCGCCGGCGCAGCCGGGAGACCCGCTCACGGGCCGGCTACTTCGCGTACTTCTCCGACCCCGCCAACGCGGTGCGCACGGCGCTCTCCTTCGTCGCCGAGGTGGTCCGCGAGATCGCCCAGTCCACCCGCGCCCGCCTGCGCAAGGAGCGCCCGCGCGTGGGACGCGGCGGCCTCTACCCGTTCGTCCGCGCCTTCGCGACCGTCGTCGAACGGGACGTGGTGGTGGCGGCCGTCACGGGTGACATGCTCGCGGGACGCACCGCCGTCTACGCCGACCTGGTGGCCTACGACGAGGTCGCGCACCACTCCGGGCCGCTCGGCCGGGACACCGAGCAGGTGCTCGGGCGGCTCGACCGGGCGCTCGCACTGATCGAGAGCGTCGCCGGACACGCCCCCCGCCCCTACCGGATCGTCGTGCTGTCCGACCACGGCCAGAGCCCGGGCGAAACGTTCCGCGCCCGCTACGGGCTCACCCTCGGCGACCTGGTCCGGGCCGGCTGCGGGCTGCCCGTGCCGCGCAGGGCCGAGCGCACCCACAGCGGTGCGGAGGCCCGGGCGGCCGTCCGCGCGGCGCTGCGCCGGCCCGTGGAGGAGGGCGGCGCACGCCACCGCCCGGCCGGCCGCGGCTCGGAACCGATCGTGCTCGCCTCCGGCAACCTCGGCCTCATCTCGTTCCCGGACGTGCCGCACCGGATGAGCAAGGAGGAGATCGACGCCCGTCACCCCGCGTTGCTCTCCATGCTCGCCGACCACCCCGGCATCGGATTCCTCCTGGTGCGCAGCGAGCGGCACGGCGGGGTCGTCCTCGGCGCGTACGGCGCGGAGATCCCCCTGGACCGGCTCGACGACGACCCGGGCCCGCTGGCGGTGTTCGGGCCGGGAGCGGCCGACGCCGTGCGCCGCACCCACTCCTTCCCGCTCGCCGCCGACGTGATGGTCAACTCCTTCCACGACCCGGCCGACGGCGAGGTCCTCGCGTTCGAGGAGCAGATCGGCTCCCACGGCGGCCTCGGCGGCGCCCAGGCCAGGCCGTTCCTGCTCTCCCCGCTCGCCCTGTCCCCACCGGACGCGGACGGCGCGGAGCCGGTCGGGGCGGAGCACGTCCACCGTGTGCTGCGGCGCTGGCTGCGCGAGTCCAACGGACCCGAGGTGCCGCTGGAGCCGGCGCCGGAGGAGCACGCCGCCTGAATCCCGGCCGCGTCGGGGTGCGTCGGGGTGCGTCGGGGTCGGGGTGCGCCGGGGGCAGGGGGATCACCGTGTGCGGACGGATCCCTGCGCCCCTCCGGACACGGCGCACCCTTCGCCCTCTCCCGAGGAGTCCTGGCGCGCGTGCGGCGCTGCCCACCCGGACGCCGTTGCGGTTCAGCGCGCTGTCGCAGCGGCCGTGGATGATCACCGAGCCGTGGTCCGTGACCGTGATCCAGCCGCACCGGCTTCGGCGACACCGCCGCCCGGACCCTGTCCGGCTCCGCCGCCCCCTCCGGCCCCTACGCCGCCCTCAACGCTGCCACCGACCAGCAGATGGCCGCCTCCTACCGGTCCACCCGCCTCTCGGCTCCGCCCGAGACCGTCGCGAAGTTCATCGACCACGCGGCCACCGCCGCCGAGCCGCGCACCCGCTACGTGGTCACCCCCGCCGCGAAGACCTTGATCCACGCCCGCCGCCTGCTCGGCGCCCGTGCCTTCGACGCCTACCTGCGCGCCCAGTTCAAGGACGCCGCATGAGCCGGTTCCCGGACTGTCGAGTCCTGAGGTGGGCGCGCGGGAGGCCCCGTCCGTCGTCGCCGTCGCCGTCGTCGTCGCCTCAGCGTTCGCCGTCGCCCCAGCGTATGCCGGACCGGCCCGCGCGCGAGGGGGCCCGTGGAGCGGTGAGGCGCCCACCGCCGGGATGCGATGGGCGCCTCGTCTCCTCTGCCTCGGGCAGGGCCCGGGTGCTTCGGCCGAGACCGTCCGCTACTTCAGGTAGGGGCCGTCCGTGCCGATCTTCCCGGGGCCGTTGAGCACGAAGACCCGGAGGTTTCCCTTGCCGGGGGCGCCGACGGACAGCGTTCCGTCGGTGACCGTCCTGGAGGTGCCCGTGACGGCGTCCGTGTACGTGCCGTTCGGGATTCCCGTGTACGTCGCCCCGTCGGTCACGGTGACGAGCGCGAAGCTGTCCGTGCCACCGCTGGTGTAGCGGCGCTTGTAGGCCATGCCGCCGGAGATGCCCTCCGTGGAGTACTGGCCCATCTGGAGAGCGGGGATCGCCCGGCGGATCTGGTTGAGCCGTTGCAGGTGCTTCACCAGCGGCTGGGCCAGTGTGGCGGCGACCTGACCGCTCGCGGACGCGACCGTGCCGAAGCCGGACGCCGTGACGGAACCGGCCAGTTGGTCGCCGTAGTAGGCGCGGCCCGTGTTGGCGAGGGGGCAGGAGGGACCGCAGTCGATCTGCTTGCCCTTCTGGAACTCGGTCTCCGACCCGTAGAGGAGGGTCGGGATGCCGCGGAAGGTCCACATCAGCGACATGTTCTCGGCCCAGGCGTCGGTGCCGCCGCTGTAGCGGGTGCTCGACTTGTTGGGGCCGTAGTCGTGGCTGTCGACGTAGACGACGTTGTAGGTGGCGTCGTTGGTGCTGTCGTCGGAGTCCTTGCCGTTGCTGTAGGCGTTGTGCGCGTCGCCGAAGTTCATGTGCATGCGCATGTCGATGATGTTCATGCCGGAGAACTTGCTGTGGTCGGGCGCGTGGTAGGTGTTGCCGTTCAGGAAGGCGTTGGTGGACGTCGGCTGGTTGCCGGTGCCGAGGTTGTTCTCGTAGGTGAACTGCTCGAGGGCCGCCGCGGTGTCGTCGGCGCTGTACTCCTTGCGCTCCTTCCAGGTGTAGAACTGCGCCGAGTGGTTGACGGACCCGCGGTTCCACTTGTCGTTGACGAAGGCCGCGACCTCGGCGAAGACGAAGAAGTTGCTCGCCGTCGCGGCCCCGAACGTCTGGGTGACCCGGTCGTAGACGGCGGGCAGGAAGCGGCGGTTCCAGGTGACGCGCGGGATGTGGACGGCCGTGTCGATCCGGAAGCCGTCGATGCCCATGTCGATGTACTTGTCGTACGCGCCGATGAGGTAGTTCTGCACGGGCGTCGACTCGGTGTTGAAGTCGGCGAGGTCCTCGTGCAGCCAGCAGGAACGGGAGTCCTCACCCTCCCAGTTGCCGATCCAGCACTGGTGGTAGTAGGCCTTCGGGAACATGCCCGAAGTGGGGCTCGGCCACTGGCAGTTGTAGACCGTGTAGCCCTCCGCGCTCTTGCCCCCGGTGGGCTTGCCCCAGTTCAGGCAGGTGTTGCCGGTCGGCTCGGCGGTCGACCACAGGTCACCGTTGTAGTACGACTTCCCGGACTTCGGCTCCACGGTCAGGCCGTCGTACTCGAAGCCCTCGGCCTTCTCGTCGTAGTACCAGCTCCACTGCGAGTCTCGCACGCCGTACACGGTCGGGGTGAACAGGCCCTTGGCGCCCCAGCGTGAGCTGTGGTTGTACACGACGTCCTGGTAGATCTTCATGCCCTTGGCGTGGGCGGCGTTGATCAGATCCTGGTAGGACGCGCCGGCCGACTCCAGGCGCGGGTCGACCTTGTAGAAGTCGTAGCCGTGATAGCCGTGGTAGTCGTAGTCCGAGCGGTTCAGGACCACCGGGGTGATCCAGACCGCCGAGAAGCCGAGGGCCTTGATGTAGTCGAGCCGTTCGACCAGGCCCTTGAAGTCGCCGCGGAACATGGGATCGTTGTTCGCCGCGTTCCCGGACTTGACGTGCTGACTGCCGCCACGGTTGTTGGAACTGTCACCGTCGTAGAAGCGGGCGGTCATGACGAAGTAGATCGGGTCCTTGCGCGGGTCCGTGCCCAGCGGCACGCTGCCTGCGGGTGTGCTCGGCTTCTTGCCCGTGGTCGCCGTGGCCGCGGCGGAGGCCGCCGAGGTGTTGCCCGCCGCGTCCACGGCCCTGACCGTGTAGGTGTAGGCGGTGTCCTCCTCCAGCCCCGTGTCGGACAGGACGGTGGAGCCGACGTCGGTGACCGTGCTGCCCTTGGTCCCGCCGGTGCGGGTGACCTGGTACTTCGTCACGCCCGTGTTGTCGGTGGCGGCGCTCCAGGTCACGACCACGGAGACGTTCGTCGCGCTCGCCCGCACGTTCGCCGGAACGCCCGGCGCCTCGGTGTCGGGTTCCGCTGCGGCACACGGGTCCTTCGCGTTCTGGGTGACGGTGTTGTTCTTCACCGTGCTGGTCCCGGACGCGATCGTGTAGTCCGAGCCGTTGTTGTTGTCCCAGATCCCGTTTCCGTTGTTGAACGCGGCTTTGAGCGAGGTCGCGGTGCCGAGGTCGACCGTGCGCTTCCACCAGCCGGCGCAGGAGGCCTCCATGCCGACGCCGGGCACGGTCGTCCAGGAGCCGCCGGCCGGCTGGTAGTGCAGGTTGGCCGTGGTCCAGCCGAGGGTCTGCGTCGAGTAGTAGACGGTCGCCTCGTTGCCGGGGTCCCCGCCGGTGTCGGCGCACGGGTCGCTGTGCGCCACCACGCCGTCCTTGACCGTGATGTCTCCGGTGCCGAGGGCGTAGTTCTTTCCGCCGTTGTTGTCCCAGACGCCCTGGCCGTTGTTGAAGGTGGCCTGGAGCCCGGCGGCCGAGCCCAGGTCCACCGTGAGCTTCACCCAGTCCGTGCAGGCTGCCGTCATGCGCGTGCCGGGAACGGTGGTCCATGAACCGCCGTCGGGGGCGTAGTGGAGGTAGTTGTCCGTCCAGTTCTTCGTCTTCGTGTAGTAGAAGACGGTGGCCGAGGTGGTGGCCGAGGTGGCGGCGGCCGGCTGGGCGGTGGCCCCGACGGCGGTGGGGGTGGTCAGGGGCAGGGCGAGTATGCCTGCGGCGAGAGCTCCGGCCGCCCAGGGGCGGGCGAGGGATCGGCGGCGTCTCATGCGCGTCTCCAGGACGTGGTGGGGAGGACGGGTCCGTGTGGACGCCGGCGGAGACCTTGACGCGCCTCGAGGCCTCCTGCGTCCGTGCCTGCCATGCTCTGCTGTCGGAAACTTTCAGCAAGACCTTGCAGGCATCCCGGAGATTACCGGTACATGTCAGGGTCGTAAAGGGCCCGCGCAGCCCCGGTCGACGACTCCCTTCTTGGCCCTGTCTCCCGCCTCCCGTGTCCACCTCAGGGGAGCGGGGCGCCCCGCGCGGCCGCCCACAGCCCGTACCACTCCTCATGCGTGAGAGAGGGAGTGCCGTGCACGGCGTCGCGGCAGGCCAGGATGCGTTCGGGCCGCGTGGTGCCCACGACCGGCGCGATCCCCGCGGGATGCCGCTGGAGCCACCACAGCAGCACGGTCTCCGGTGCCGTTCCCTTGCGTGCCGCCAGGTCCGCGACGAACCGGGCGGCCGGGGTGTCCGCCCCGCCGGTGAAGCGGCCCTGCGCGAGGGACCCCCAGGCCTGCACCTGAATGTCATGGGCCACGCAGTACTCGACGGTCCTGTGCGGGAACCCGCCGTCCGCCCAGGCCGGGGTGTTGAGCAGGACGCCCGCCTCCACCCAGTCGCGGCGGGCCAGGCTCATCTCGAGCTGGTCGGCCACGAGGGGCACGTCCACGCTGTCCCGGAGCAGGGCCAACTGCGCGGCGCTCATGTTGGACACCCCGAACTGCCGTACCAGGCCCTGCCGGTGCAGACGACCACGACCGGCGCCCCGCTCGGGGCGGCGCTGATCGATCCGATCCACATGCTGACCGAGCGGGCGAGAGCAAACGGCGACGCAGTGCTCGACGCAGTCGACGGACGCGACGGACGCGACGCCGGTCCGACGGTCGAGTCGTTCTGGTGGTCGAGCCGGACTGGCGGATCAGGTGCTGGCTTCGGGTGGGGGTGGGGGCGGGGATTGTCGGGGTGTTCCGGGACCCGGGGGTCCGGTTCGTGTGAGGGAGGGGCCGGGTCGTGGGTGTGGGTGTGGGTCCGGGTCGTGGGTGTGGGTGGTGGTGGCGAGCTGGGTGACGGGTTGGGGTGTTATGGGCGGGGTGGTTTTTGGTTGTGTTTTTGTGTCTTTCGTGTCACGGCTCTTTCGGAGTAGGGCCTTGCGCAGGTGGGTCGGTCAGGTGTTGCGTGGTGCGGTACTGGCTCGCTCCGTCATCCGGGGCGGTAGCAGCGTGGCTTGTGGTACGGGGTTCCCGGCGAGTTTCTTCATCAGTAGTTGCACCGCGCGCTCGCCTACTTCCGTGGAGGGCAGTGCGACGGAGGTGACCGGGACGCGGACGGACTCGGCGACTTCGTCGGGGCAGATGGCGGTGACCGACAGATCGCCGGGGACGCGGAGCCCGAGTTGCTCGAACGCGTCGATCAGCGGCTCCAGGACCGGCTCGTTGTGGACGACGACACCGGTCAACGCGGGCTGCTCGCGCAGGAGTTGCTGGGCGATCTGGCGGGCGGACGCGGGCGAGGCCTCGCAGGGGTGGACGGAGGAGGACAGTCCGTAGCGGTCGGCGGCGGCCGTGAACCCCTGGACGACCCGCTGGGCGAACGCGGTCTGCCGTACGTACACCTCCGGCGGCGACCCGACCAGTGCCACCACCCGGTGCCCGAGCCGGGCGAGGTGTTCCACGCACGCCTCGCCCGCCGCCTTGAAGTCCAGGTCGATGCAGGTCAGCCCGTCGGTGGCGGCCGGGAAGCCGATCAACACCGACGGGCGGTCCAGTGAGCGCAGCAACGGCAGCCGGGAGTCGTGGAGCTGGACGTCCATCACGATCAGCGCGTCCACCAGCGCCGTGTCCGCGACCCGCCTGAGCCCCTCCTCACCCTCCTCCTGGGTCAGCAGCAGCACGTCGTGGTCGTGCTCGCGGGCCGTCGTGACCACCGACACCGCGAACTGCATCACCACCGGCACGTGCGTCCCGGTCCGTAAGGGGGCGACGAGGGCCAGGACGTTGGAGCGGGAGCTGGCCAGGGCGCGGGCGCCCGCGTGCGGGCGGTAGCCCAGCTCGCGGATGGCCGCCTCGACCCGCTGCCGGGTCTCCTGCGAGATCGGCCGCTTGCCGCTGAGCGCGTAGGACACGGTGCTGGGGGACACCCCGGCGTGCCGCGCCACGTCGGTGATCTTCACCATCAGCTCAGCTCCAGCGAGAGGAACCCGGTCCCCGTCTTCGCCCGCGCCGTCCGTTCGCCCGCCGCCAGGTTCCACGGCGCCGCCGGATCACTGCACGAGGCCCGCAGGGTGTCGCCCTCACGGACGACGGTGAAGGTCACGTCGCCGACCGGCACGCTCACCTGCGCGCCCCGCTCGAGTCCGTACGCGCGCAGCGTGACCCCGTCGGCGTGGTCGTAGTCGGGCCGGTCCGCCACCGCGCCCACCGGGATCACCGCCCCCGGCCGGACCAGCAGCGGCACGCTCAGGAACCCGTGCCGCTCGCGCACCCAGCGCGGTCCGGTCACGGTCCGCCCGCTCAGGAAGTGCGTCCAGGTGCCCTCGGGCACGTAGTACGAGACGTCCCCCTCGTCGCTGAAGACCGGCGCGACCAGCAGGTGGGACCCGAGCATGTACTGCCGCTCCAGATGGGCGCAGCCGGGATCGTCCGGGAACTCCAGCACCATCGCCCGCATCATCGGCACGCCCTCGCTGTGGGCGGTGCGCGCGGCCTCGTACAGATAGGGCATGAGGCGCAGCTTGAGCCGGGTGAACTCCCGCAGCACGTCCACGGATTCCTCGTCGAACAGCCACGGGACCCGGTAGGAGGAACTGCCGTGCAGCCGGCTGTGCGAGGACAGCAGCCCGAACGCCAGCCACCGTTTGAACAGCGCCGGCGTGGGTGTGCCCTCGAAGCCGCCGATGTCGTGGCTCCAGTACCCGAAGCCGGACAGGCCCAGGGAGAGGCCGCCCCTGAGCGACTCCGCCATCGACTCGTACGTCGCCTCGCAGTCCCCGCCCCAGTGCACCGGGAACTGCTGGCCGCCCGCCGTCGCCGACCGCGCGAACACCACCGCCTCGCCCTCCCCGCGGTGCTTGCGCAGCACGTCGAACACCGTGCGGTTGTAGAGGTACGCGTAGTAGTTGTGCATCCGCTCCGGGTCGGAGCCGTCGGACCAGGCCACGTCGAGCGGCACGCGCTCACCGAAGTCGGTCTTGAAGCAGTCGACGCCCTGTGTGAGCAGCGCCTCCAGTTTCGCGGCGTACCACTCGCGGGCGGCCGGGCTGGTGAAGTCGACCAGCGCCATACCGGGCTGCCACAGGTCCCACTGCCAGACGCTGCCGTCCGGCCGCTTCAGCAGGTGGCCGAGCGCCTTGCCCTCGGCGAACAGCGGCGAGCGCTGGGCGATGTAGGGGTTGATCCACACGCTGATGTGCAGGTCTCTCGCGCGCAGCCGGGCGAGCATCCCCTCGGGGTCGGGGAAGACCCGCGGGTCCCACCGGAAGTCGCACCAGTTGAACTCGCGCATCCAGAAGCAGTCGAAGTGGAAGACGGACAGCGGCAGTCCGCGCTCGCGCATGCCCTCGATGAAGGAGGTGACCGTCTCCTCGTCGTAGGACGTGGTGAAGGACGTCGACAGCCACAGGCCGAACGACCAGACGGGCGGGAGGGCCGGACGGCCGGTGAGGGCCGTGTACTTGCGCAGGATCTCCTTCGGGCTGGGCCCGTAGATGACGTAGTACGTCAACTCCTGGGTCTCGGCGCTGAACTGGACCCTCGACACGGTCTCCGAGGCGACCTCGAAGGACACCTTGCCCGGGTGGTCGACGAAGACGCCGTAGCCCGCGTCGGTGAGATAGAAGGGGACGTTCTTGTAGGCCTGTTCGGTCGCCGTGCCGCCGTCGGCGTTCCAGATGTCGACCACCTGGCCGTTCTTGACCAGCGGGCCGAAGCGCTCCCCGAGGCCGTACACGGACGTCCCCACGGTCAGGTTGAGCTGCTCGCGCAGATAGTGGGCGCCGGCCGCGTCGCGCAGGATGCCCATGTTCTTGGGGCCGCTGGAGGTGAGGGTGCGGCCGTTCGCGAGGAAGTCGACGTGCCAGGGGCCGGTCCGGGCCACGCGCACCGACAGGTCGCCGGAGGTCAGCGTGGCGTGCGCGTCGTCGTGGGTCACCTGCGGGGGGACGTCCTGCCCGGTGATCTCGAACTCCGGGCCGCGCGGCTGATCGCCGTTGAAGTGGGTGAGGGTCACACCGATGACGTCGGGCATCGGCGTGCGGGCGCTGATCGTCACGACCGGTCCCTTCAGCAGGTCGCCGCGGTGGCGGATCGGCCGGGTGGGCGCGTGGATCTCCAGAACGCCGTCCGACTCGCCGACGTCGAGGACCTCGACCGGGTGGGCCGCGGTGACGCCCTCACGCAGCAGCCAGTAACCGTCGGTGAACTTCACGTGGGGGTCCTTACTTCACAGCACCGACGGCGATGCCGCGGGTGAGGGTCCGTTGGAAGACGAGGAAGAACACGATCGCGGGCAGCACGCCGAGCAGGGCCGCCGCGTTGGTCATCGTGGCGTCCATCAGACGCTGGCCCTGCAGGACGCCGAGGGCCACCGACACGGTCTGGTTGTCGTTGGAGATCAGCATGACCAGGGGGAGCAGGAACTCGTTCCAGGTCCAGATGAAGAAGAAGACCAGGAGCACGCCGATGGTCGGCCGGCTGACCGGGACGACGATCCGCCACAGCACCTGCCACTTGCCGGCGCCGTCGATCTCGGCGGCCTCGATGATCTCGCGCGGGAACTGCCCCAGCACCGACGACAGCAGATACGTGCCGAAGGCCGCCTGGATCACCGCGAAGACGATGATCACGCTCAGCCTCGTGTCGTACAGGCCGGCCTGCTTGCTCAGGTAGTAGACCGGGTAGACCAGCGCCTCCTGCGGAAGCATGTTCGCGAGGACGAAGAAGGCGAGGACCCAGGTGCGGCCCTTGATCCTGCCGATGCCGATCGCGTAGGCGTTGAGCACGGAGAGGGCAGCCGCCAGCACCGCCACCGCCCCGCTGATCAGCGCGGAGTTGAACAGCTTCTGGCCGTAGTCGACGCGCTGCCAGAAGTCCTTGAGGCCGTCCAGGTACAGGCCCCTGGGCAGGCTGAGGGGGCCGTTCTGGGAGTACTCGGCCGGTGACTTGACGGCGTTCACGGCCACGATCAGGAACGGCACGACCATGAACAGGGCGCCGATGCACAGGGCGATCAGCACCGGGTAGCGGCGCAGGGCGGCGGTCATGTCCGTACCCCTTCCTCGGCGTCCTCGGCACGGGTCTGGAGTTTGAGGCCGATCAGGGAGAGGGCCAGGATGATCACGGTGAGGATGGTGGAGATGGCCGCGCCGTAGCCGACCTGGGTCTTCTCGAAGAACGTGGTGAAGGAGAAGTAGGACGGCACGTCGGTGGCGCCGCCGGGCCCGCCCTTGGTCAGCACGTACACCGCGCCGAACACCTTGAGCGCGGCGATGGTGCACCAGGTCAGCACGACGTAGATCTCGGGCCGGATCTGCGGCAGCGTGATGTGCCAGAAGCGGTGCCACCAGCCCGCCCCGTCCAGCTCGGCCGCCTCGTACAGCAGCGGGTCGACGCGCTGCAGGCCCGCCATGAAGACGACCAGCGGGAAGCCGATCTGCACCCACACCATCACGCCCATCACGCTGTACAGCGCGATGTCGGGATCGCCGAGCCAGTCCTGCTGCCAGGAGCCGAGCCCGACCGCCTTCAGCAGTTCGTTGAGGGAGCCGTTGTCGGGCGCGAGGATCCAGCTCCACACGATGCCGGCGACCGCGATCGGCAGCACCTGGGGGAGGTAGAAGCAGGCGCGGAGCACGGCGGCGACCTTGCTGCCGAAGTGCTTGCCGACGAAGTCGAACAGGGCGGCCGCCAGGACCAGGCCGAGCATCGTCGGTGCGGCGGCCATGGCGACGACCATGAACAGGCTGTGCCGGAAGGACGCCCAGAACTCTGCGTCGTCCATCAGCTCGCGGTAGTTGGCGAGGCCGGTCCACTTCGGGCTGCCGATGCCCTGCCACTCGGTGAAGCTCACGCCCGTGTTCATCAGGAACGGGACGATGATGATCACCGTGAAGGCGAGGACGCCGGGCAGCAGGAACAGGGCGTAGGAGTCGCGGGTACGGGGGCGGCGCGGGCCGGCGTGCGGATGCTTGCCGACGGCCCGCGTGCCCCGTTCGACGGTGACCGTCATGGCGTCGGCGCACCCTTGTCGTACGCCTGCTGCAGTGCGCTCAGGTAGGCGTCCGGCTTCTCACTGCCCGTGATCAGCTTCTGCGTCTCGGAGACGAGGGTGTCGTAGAAGCCGTTGACCGGCCAGTCCGGGTAGAAGGCGAGGCCGTCGCGCTGGCTGACCGTGTTGAAGTTGGCGATGAGCTGCTTGGACTTCGCGTCCGTGATGGCGCTCGTGTCGGCCGCGACCGGGATGCCGCCCTTGTTGCCCAGGATGTTCTGGATCTTCTTCGACATGGTGATGTCGATGAAGTCGTAGGCGAGGTCCTTGTTCTTGGCGTTCTTGGGGACGACCCAGACGTTGCCGCCGGAACCCAGCGTCAGGTTCGAACCGGGCCACAGGCCGCTGTCCCAGTCGAACTTGGCCTCCGACTGGAAGCGGCCGTACCACCAGCTGCCGGAGAACAGGATCGGCGTCTTGCCCTGGATCCAGGACACGCCGGCGTCCTCGGCCTTGGTGCCGGTCGACTTCTTGCTGATGTAGCCCTTCTTCACCCAGTCGGCGAAGGTGGTCGCGCCGTACGTCCAGGCCGCGTCGTGGAAGTCGGTCTTGCCCTTGTACAGCTCGTACTTGTCGACCCACGAGCGGTCGGCCTTGGAGAGCGCGAGCTGGTAGAGGTACTGCTGGGCCATGTACTCGGCGCCACCGTTGGCGAGCGGGGTGACGCCCTTCTTCACGAAGGCGTCCATGGCGGCCGTGAGCTCGTCGAACGTCTTCGGTTCGGCGAGCTTGTACTTCTTGAAGAGGTCCTTGTTGTAGTAGACCATCGTGTACTCGGCGTAGTTGGGCACGCCGTACCACTTGCCGGAGCCCATGACGCCGTTGGCGTCGTACTTGCTGGTCGTGGCCACGCCCGCGCTGAGGCTCTTGTCCCAGCCGCGCTTGGTGACCTCCGCGCTCAGATCGGTCAGCAGCCCCTGCTTCGACAGCTGGCCCGCGGTCGCGTTGCCCTTGTTGTACTCCATGAGGTCCGGCGCGTCCGAGGAGTTCAGGATCATGGGCGCCGTCTTCTGTATCTGTTCGAAGCCCTTCTCCTCGAACTTCACCTTGACGCCCGGGTGCGTCGCCTCGAACTCCTTGATCGCCTCGTTCCAGGCCGCGCCCATGGCGCTGTCGGGGCCCTCGTAGTGCCAGAGCTTGAGCGTCTTGGCGTCAGAGGAGCCGCTGTTCGAGCCGCCGCAGGCGGTCAGCAGCAGCGCTCCGCCGAGGAGCGCGGCCGTGACCGCCGTCATACGCCGTTGTGCCGTCAACATCCCGTGCCTCCGGGCATCTGGGGGGTATCGGAGCGTCACGCGCCGAGCGGGATTCGACGGGGTCGTCGAATCGCTTCGATGCGTGACGTCGAAGCGCTTCGACGGCTGAAAGTAGGTGCTGGCCGGGGGCGCGTCAATGGACAGGACGCGAATTACCGTTCCGATTCCTGAGTCCTCGGCGTGCGAGCGCGGTCATCAGGGCCACGGCCGCCGCCGTCAATGGCACCCCGAACCCGGCCGCCGGCGAGAGATGGTCGACCATCCGGCAGCCGGTCGCCGAGCCGCAGGCGATCCCGCCGAGCAGGCCGGTCACCGCGAGCGTCATGCCCCCGTTCAGACGGCCCTCGGGCGTGCGCCGCTCCACCAGGGTCACTGCCGCGACCATCGTCGGGGCGGTCGCCGTCCCGGAGATCAGCAGCGCGCCTGCCGGCAGCGCGAGCGAGCCGGTGAGGGAGGCCGCGAGGAACGGGAGAGCGAGCGGGGCCGTCATGGCCACGACCCACCGGGCCGGGCGGGCGTCGGCCGGCCCGGCCGGACCCAGCGCCCCGAACAGCAGACCCGCCACGCAGGACCCGGCCGCCCGGAACGCGAGGACCACACCCGCCGCCGAACGGTGCCCCTGTGCGTCCGCGAACGCGATCGTGACCACCTCCATGGAGCCCGACACCGCGCCCATGGCCAGCCGGACGGCGAGCCGTGCGGGCATCCGCGCGCGCAGCGGGGACCCGGCCCGGGCCTGCCACCGGACCGGCGGCTCGGTCGAGCGCTGCGCAGCGACCAGCAGCACCCCCGTCACCAGCAGCACCGCCCTGATGGCCCGCTACGAGAGCGGGTCGACCGGCGCGGCCCAGGAGCTGCTCGCCGGGCGATCGACGCGTCGTTCGGGCGCTTCGCGGGCCTGGACCCGGCGCTGCGCGGCCGGCTGGAGCACCAGCTCGTGCGGTACGAGCCGGTGGCCGTGGTACTGCCCGAGGACCACCCGCCGGCGTCGCTGGAGGAGGTGCCGTCGGCCGCGCCGGCGGGGGAGACGGTGTACGCGGGCGCCGGAAACCCCCCCGTACGCCGGAGTGGACGGATCTGGCCCGCCGCCAGTTCGGCGGACGGGGGGTGCGGATCGCGCCACCGGTCCCACTGGCCGTCGGCGACGAGGAGCCCGAGCGGATCACGGCCAAGATGCGGGCACTGGTTCCGGCCGTCGTGGACTTTCCTGCCATGCCCCGGACGGTGCTCCGCCCCTTGACCGGCCCCGTACCCCTGTCGGCCGTCTCACTCGTGTGGCGGAAGGGGCTGGTGCACCCCGCGTTCGATGCGCTTCGACGGGGGCCACATCGATCCGCCCCTGGTTGAGGCCCCCGTAGAGGGCGCCGTGTCCGCGGCGGTGCTCCGGCGCGAGTGCGAGGTCGAACGGCGTTCGCACCGGCCCGTCCATGCACAACACGCGTCGCACAACTCGAACAGCGCGTCGCCCCGCGCTGTCAGACACGCGTACAACTCCGTCCGGAAGCTCGACACTTCCGCGAATGAGGTTTCCCCTGCGAACCGGACAGCTTGATACTGGGACGGATGGTCCCGGAGGAAGCAGTCGCAGGTAGTGAGTGGCAAGCCATCCGGAGCCGTAGCTGCCAGTCGATGCCCATCTTCCTGATCATGTTTCCTGCCCCCATAGATCGCCGTGCCGGGCTTGTAGTGAGCGTCGCAGCAGCCGGGTTTCGGAACTCGTCCGAGACGTGTAATGGTGGACTCGGGTATTAGAACCCTCGGAATGGGTGGGGCTATTCATCGAGGTACTGGTGTCTGATGTCGGCGGGCGAGATGACGAGCTGGCCTTCGCGGACCTGCCACTCAGTCGTCCCATCGACTTCATGGCTGGCTAGGAACAGGCCCCGGATGAGGTCTCCGCAGCGAGTTGGCGCAGCGCGAAATGTGTTGCATTCGATGCAGTACGGCAGCCTGTGCGCGAGAGTGTGATCGGATGGGGCAACGGAAAACCCGTCCTCCGACGGGAAACCCACGCGAAAGGAAGAACCGTGGCCACCACGCGCTCCGCACACACCGTCTGGGAAGGCAACCTGATCGAGGGCAACGGGGTCGTGACCTTCGACTCCTCGGGAGCCATCGACCAGCAGCCCGTGACGTGGGCCGCCCGCACCCAGGAGGCGAACGGCAGGACGAGCCCCGAGGAACTGATCGCGGCCGCCCACTCCAGCTGCTTCTCCATGGCCTTCTCGCACGCCCTCACCGGCGCCGGCACCCCGCCTGCCAAGCTGATCACCTCGGCCGACGTCACCTTCCAGCCGGGTGAGGGCATCACGGGCATCCACCTGACCGTCGAGGGCTCGGTCCCCGGCCTCGACGAGGAGGCGTTCGTCGCCGCCGCCGAACAGGCCAAGGTCGACTGCCCCGTCAGCCAGGCCCTCAAGGCCGTCCCGATCACCCTCTCGGCCAAGCTCGCCTGAGCTGCCCCCTGACCAGCCCCTGACCAGCCCCTGGCCGAACCGCCGAGCACGCCGGAGCCGCCGGGGCCGGCGGTGGCCGGGTGTGGCCGGGTGTGGCGGAGGCTGCGGGGCCGGGGTGCGCCGGGTGCTCCGGCGAGGCGCGCCTCGGCCACCGCGCTGTCGGCCACCGCGCTGTCGGCCGGCGAGCCGGGACCGTCCCGGCCCCCGAACCGGCACAGGTCCGTACGGGTCTTGACGGGTCCGGGCAGGTCCGGACGGGTCTTGACGGGTCCTGACGGATCCGGCGGGGGAGGAGGGGATCAGACCAGGCCGCTGAGACCCCTGATCGCCTCCTGAGCCCACTCCTGAGCGCCCGCCGCCGTTCCCGCCGCGATTCCCGTCGCCACCGGCGCCAGCGCTCCCCGGAGTCCGTTCAGGGCACGGCGCAGCCGGCCCGGCTCGGGATCCTGCGGCCCGGTGATCTGCGTCAGCACATCCCTGGCGGCGACCTCGGCGTCCTCCCGCTCGGGGTCGGCGAGGCCCGCTCCGGGAAGCTGCCGCAGCAGCTCGCCCACGAGCGTCGCGAGCGCCTCGTACCCCGGCGCGACCGCGCCGTTGAGCTGCTGGTTCTGGGTGGCCGTCTCGTTGTTCCAGGCGAACTGGGAGCCCGACACGGCTGCGTTGAACACCGGTCCGTCGTAGTTGTTCACCTGCTGCGGGTCGTTCATCGGCCGACTCCGTCCTCAATCGTTGTCGTTGGTCTGCTGCTGGACGACGGTGCTGTTGTTCCAGGCGAGTTGGGCATGGTGGACCGCGTGGTGGAACACGGGCCCGTAGTAGTTGTTGACGACGGACGTCGGTGCGGCGGCGGGTTCGGCGATGCGCACGACCGGCAGGGTCGTGCGGAGCGTGGCCAGGTCGACACGGCCGTTGTGCTGGACCGCCGTGACCCCCGTGCCCGTCACCGAGCACTCCACCAGCCGGCCGCCGCCCGAGCCGTCGAAGCGCATACCGGTGGCTCCGCAGTCGTCGAAACGGCTGTGCGCGACGTCCAGATACGCCGAGCCCGTCACGCACACGCCGAACGACTGCGCGCCGGTGACGCCGAGGTTCGCGACGACCAGGCGCGCCGAGCCGTGCGCGAGCGCCCCGCCGGTGGTCACCGCCGAGACGTCGCAGTCCCGCACGTGCAGCTGCGCCTCCTCGCCGGCGCTGAAGCCCAGCAGCCCGCGCTCCGCGGAGACCCCTTTCAGCGTGGCCCGGGACTGGCCGACGGCGGCCACGGCCGCCATGTCGAAGTCGTGGATCGTCGCGTCGGTGAGCTCGGCCGTCGTACCGCCGTTGCCGCGGGTCTCCAGGCCGAACGGACAGCGCTCGACGCGGATCCGCTCGAAGACGGCCTTGCTCTCGTCCCAGACCCGCAACGCGACGCCGGTCAGGTCCAGGACGGCGATGCCGGTGAAGCGGCCCCGGGCCTTCTCGGTGACCGCGATGCCGACGTTGCCGCCCGTGACGCGGCACCCGGCCACCCGGGGAGCGCCGCCGCGGGTGGACAGCACCCCGATGTTCCCCGCGCCGAGGATCTCGCAGTCCTCGAACGTGCCCCGGCCCGCGTCCTGGACGTGGATGCCGCTGTCACGGCAGTCGGCGAACACGCACCCGTGCACCGACGGGTCGGCGCCGCTCGCCACCAGGATCCCGTTCTCGGCGTCGGTCACGCGTGTGCCGCGGACCGAACCGCGGGACTGCTCGACGAACGCCAGCGCCGCCATGTGCACGGCCTCGACCCTGCAGTCCTCCACGGTCAGCTCAGCCCGGGTGTCCGCGATGAGGGCCGCCTTCTCGGTCCCGGTGACCTCGCATTCGGCCACGAGCGCCCACGCGTCGCTGACCCGCACCCCGTGGATACGGGCGCCGTCCACCCGACTGGCCCGCACGGCGACCCGGGCGCTCTCGATCACCGCGAGCGCGTTGTCGGCGGAGTCGATGAACCGGCACCGTTCGACCTGTCCGGTGGAACCGGCGAACACGACCCGGCCGAACCTGAACTGACTGTCCGTCAGCGTTGCCGCCGAGCGCGGTCGCACATGCACGCACACCCCGTCGTGCGCCCGTACCTCCACCCGGTCCAGCACGAGGGCGCCCGCGTGGCAGTCGACGACCCCGGCGTCGGCGTCCCGACCGGACAGCACCAGCCCGCGGACGACGACCGACCCGAGGGTGTCGAGCACGGTGCCCCGGGGTCGGCTCACCACCACGGAGCCGGGCTCGCCGAGCGCGACCATTTCGACCTCGCCCCGGACGGAGAGCCGTTCCTCGTAGTGACCGGGTGCGATCTCCACGCGCGCGGCCCGGCCCCGTGCGGCCGCGGCGCGCAGCGCGGAGGCGATGTCGGGATGGGCGCCGCGGCCCCCGTGCGGCGACACGACGTACTTCTTGACCATGCCCGCTTCCCCCGCCGCACCGACCGTGAAGAGTCACTGACTCGCGGCCACCGATGCTACCGGAGCGGATCAGGTGACGGACGGGCCGGCGTCGGGCGGCAGGAGGCCTTCACGCACCCCGCCGGCTCACCGGACCACCCGCTCAGGGCTTGCGGGCGAGCCCCGCGTACATGGGCACGGGGCGCGGGCGTAAGGGCTGCGGGCGGGAGCTGCGGGTGGGAGCTGCGGGTGGGGACGGCGGGCCGCGGTCAGAGGCCGGCGCGGACGTCGCGCAGGATCGTCTTGGTCTGCAGCGCGGAGGCGGCGTGCGTCGTCATGTGGTCGAGGACCTCCAGATGCGCGGATACCTCCTTGCGGTCGTCGAGATACAGGGCGCCGGTCAGATACTCGGTGACGACCATGTCGGGCAGTTCGGGCTCGGCGAAACGGAACAGCGAGAACGGCGCGGACGTCCCCGGATGCGGACCCGAGGCGAACTCGCAGATCTGCAGGGTGACCCGGTCACGCTCGGCGAACTCCACCAGTTTGTCGAGCTGTCCGGACATCACGGCGACATCCGCGCTCACCGGCCGGCGCAGCACCGTCTCGTCCATCACCACCCACAGGTGGGGCGGGTCCTCGCTCTCCAGCAGCCGCTGGCGCGCCATGCGCAGCGACACGTGTCGCTCGATCGCCCCCGGGGTGGTCCGCCCGACGGTGCCCGCCTCCAGAACGGCCCGCGCGTAGTCCTCCGTCTGGAGCAGCCCGGGAACGAAGTGCGGCTCGTACGAACGGATCAGCCGCGCCGCGCCCTCCAGGCTCACGTAGAGGCTGAACCACTCCGGCAGCACGTCGTGATAGCGCTGCCACCAGCCGGGCCGGTTCGCCTCCTCGGTGAGCGACACGAACGCCTCGGTCTCGGCCTCGGGGACGCTGTACGCCTCCAGCAGCACCTGCACGTAGGGGACCTTCAGCGCGACGTCGGCCGTCTCCATGCGCCGTACGGTCGCCGGGGCCACGCGCAGGGCACGGGCCGCCTCCTCGCGACTGAGGCCGGCCGCCTCGCGCAGCTCCTGCAGTCGCCTGCCGAGCACCACCTGGCCCACCGTGGGCGCGGGCCGTCGTTCACTCACGCCACGTCTCCCCTACGCGTTCGGGCACACGGACCAGTGTGTCACGTTCCGGCGGCCCGCTCACCGGAACGGAGGCGCACATTCATCGTGGCCGCCGTATAGCCATGCATCAACCGGCCACCGTGTGAAGGTACTTCACGGTCGCCGGGTCGGCCGGGAGGAACGTCTCGACGGCGAGCTCGGCGACGGTCACGTCCATGGGGGTGTTGAAGGTGGAGACGGACGAGATGAAGGACAGGACCCGTCCCCCGTGCTCGATCCGCATCGGCAGCGCGAAGTACGGAACGTCTTCCGCCGGCTCCGGACCATCGCCGGCCGAAGGTCCGCCGGCCGAGGGTCCGCCGGACGGAGAAGGGCTGTCGGCGACGGGGTACGCGGCGACCTCGTCGTACAGCTCCCGCAGCGGCGCCGAGCGGTACAGCGCTATCTGGCGCTCCATCTGTGCCAGCAGGTGGCCGCGCCACTCGGGCAGGTTGCGGATACGCGGCGCGAGACCCTGAGGATGCAGGGTGAGGCGCATCGCGTTGAGAGGCGGCGTGAGCAGGGATTCCGGCACGCCCTCCAGCAGCATCGTGATGCCCCGGTTGGCCGCCACCACGTCGTACCGCGCGTCCATGACCAGCGCCGGATACGGCTCGTAGCCCAGGAGCAGCCGTTCCAGCCCGGTGCGCAACGCGTCCAGCGCGGGGTCGTCCAGCGGGGTCTGTGGGTAGCGCGGGGCGTAACCGGCGGCCAGGAGCAGCGAGTTGCGTTCCCGTACGGGCACGTCCAGGCGCTCGGCGAGGCGCAGCACCATCTCCTCGCTGGGCCGGGAGCGGCCCGTCTCCACGAAACTGATGTGGCGGGCCGAGGAATCGGCGCTCAACGCCAGCTCCAGCTGGCTCATCCGCCGACGCTCCCGCCAGGCCCGCAGCAGCGGGCCGACCCCGGGGTCGGCCGGGTCGGAGGGGACAGCGCGGGTGGTGGGGGCGGCGCGGTCGGAAGGGACGGCGCGGTCGGAGGGGACGGCGTTCGTACCGGTCGCGACAGTGGTCATCGAGTTCCTCCGTGGATGCTCCGCCGTTCACGGCGGAGAGGAAACGGACTCCTGCGGAGCAGGGCAGGGAGCGGGGTTTCGCCGCCAGGGCG
>NZ_BMTL01000021.1 GCF_014649655.1 Streptomyces humidus
CGTGGTCGAGCGCGGTCGCCCGGGTGGGTCTGCCGGCCGCGCCGGCGGCCGGGGACAGTACGGCGGCCAGCAGTGTGGCCGTGGTGGCGGCGATGCCGGCGGTGGCGAGACGGGAACCTCGGACGTGCTGCCGTATCCGACTCATCAGTGTCTTCGGTCTCCTCGGGAAGGCGCCGTGGGGGGCGCGCGTGGGGGTGGCCTGTGAGCGGCCTGTGGAGGTGGCGCTGATGTCGTCCTGGCATTTAAGTGGGCATGACATGTCATGTCCATAGCGCATGCGTGGGGACCGACGGGGGCCTGCAAGGGCCGGGCGACTGACCGGTGAGACACGCCGAGGGGAGAGAATCGCTTCCGTGACCGCCCCCGAGCTCCCCTTCTTCGTCTACGGCACGCTCCGCCCCGGCGAGGTCAACCACGACCTCCTCCTGCGCGGCCGCACTCTCCGCGAGGAGCCGGCCCGCCTGACGGGCGCGCTGCTGTACGACGGACCCGGATACCCCTACGCGGTCGAGGGGCCGGGCGAGGCGGCAGCGTCCGTCGCCGGGGAACTCGTGACGGCCCGTCCCGAGGCGTACGCCCGGCTGCTCGCCGAGCTCGACCGGCTGGAGGAGTACACGCCGGGCGACCCGCGCAATCTCTACGAACGCGTGGCACGCGAGGTGGTCCGCATCGGCGGCTCCGCCCCCGTACGCGCCTGGGTGTACGTCGCCGCACCCGCCGTCGCCGCCGGTCTGCGCGCCCGCGGGAAGCCGGTCGAGGGCGGGGACTGGCTCGCCCGCCGGTGACCGGTCACCCGTTCACACGCCCTGCGGAAACTTTTCCGCATGGAACCGCAAATGCACCGCTGACCTGTAGAAACACCACCACGAGACGTCCCGACTCCCGTTATCTGACACCCATTCATCCCATTACTGACACACCATCAACAAGCGCGCCCGACGTCCGGCGTCTTACCTCGGAAGGGCAGGGATTCTCGAAGAGCCCGGAGGAGCACCGATGCGACGACGTACCGCCCGGCACCCCGCCCGCCGTACCACCCGTCGCCCGGTCCGTCGTACCGCCCGCCGCGCCGTCCGACGTACCGTCCGTGCGCTGACCGGCGCCGCGCTCGCCGCCACCGCGGCAGCCGGAGTCGCCGCGCCCGCCCACGCCGCGGGCGTCGGCGCCGCCTCCCCCGGCCCGACGCTGGAGGTGTACCCCTCCACCGCCGTGCCGGGCGGGCAGGTCTCGGTGAACACGGCGGCGTGCGGGGACGGCGGGCCGGCGTCGGGCGACGCCGGAGCGGTGGGCGCCGGCCGCTTCACGCTCGCGCCCACCCCGCACGGGGCCGAGGCCGTCGGGCGGTTCCGGGTGCCGCCGAGCGCACAGCCGGGGACCTACGAGATCGTCGCGGAGTGCGCCGGGGACGGACGGCGGATCGCCGGGGACCTGGTGGTCGTGCTGGCCCCGGACGGGCAGCCGGTGGCTCCGCGCGGAAGTGTCAAGACGGGGGTCGGCGGCGCCCTGGGCCCCGACCCCGTTCAGACCGCGGCCGGTGTGGCGGCTCTCGCCGTCGCCGCCGCGGGCGGTACCTGGCTCCTGCATCGCCGGGCGAGAGGCGACGGGATCTGACGGACACCCTCCGCTGTCCGTCAGCCGGTACCGCACGCCCCTCCCCCTCCGGGTCCGACGCCCCTCGCGGCCCGGAGGGGGGCACGGGGTCCCCGTACACGCAGATCGACGCGGCCACCCGGACGCTCGGAGAGGAGACGGCATGCGCGGGGCCGGCAACACCGCCATAGCGGCCGTCACCGCGGTCTCCCTGTGCTGCGGCGCATGGCTGCTGCACAGCGGCGCCGAGACGCACGCCCCGCCGCAGCCGTCCGCGGCCCAGGCCCGCTCCGACGGCCCGCGGCGCACCGGCCGGCCGGTCCCGGCGCTGCCGCCCTCCGCTCCCGACCGCGTCCGCATTCCCTCGATCCACGTGGACGCCCCCCTGACGGGCCTCGCCCTCACCGCCTCCGGCAGCCTCGACGTCCCGCCCGCCGAGAAGAAGAACCTCGCCGGCTGGTACGAGGCCGGCGCGACCCCCGGCGAGACGGGCACCGCGATCGTCGCCGGCCATGTGGACAACGCCGACGGCCCCGCCGTCTTCTACGATCTGGGCGCCCTGCGCAAGGGCAGCACCGTCGAGGTGGACCGGCGCGACGGACGCGTCGCCGTGTTCACCGTGGACGCCGTCGAGGTCTACCGGGCCCGCGACTTCCCCGACGCGAAGGTGTACGGGGCGGCGGACCGGCCCGAGTTGCGGGTGATCACCTGCGGCGGCGGCTTCACGAAGTCGACCGGCTACCAGGGGAACGTCGTCGTGTTCGCCCATCTCACCGGCAGCCGCTGAGATCCCTGCGCGGCGACCCGGCCCACGGTGCGCCACCCACCGCCCGCCCGCGGGACTTGTCGACGCCCGCTGCTGCACGCCGGACTCGCCGACGCCCGCCGCTGCACGCCGGACTCGCCGACGCCCGCTGCTGCACGCCGGATTCGCCTGCGTCACTGCCCGCACGCCGAGCTCGCCGCCACCCACTGCCCGCCGGCCGGACTCACCACCGGCGCCGGGGCGACGGCCGGTGGCACGATCCGCGCAAGACCGCTCCCCCACGGGAGGCGGCAGCCGTCCCCGCCCGCCACGGCGTCGGTCCGGCCGGCCGCGGCCGCGGCGACGCGGAACGGAACACGCCCGGTCAGGGCGGTGCCGGCAGGCCCGGGACCCGTCCCGGACCTCACGGCCGGATGCGTGCACAGGCCACGCACCCGAGGTGCTCACGCGGTGCGGGAACCCTCACACCTGGGCCGTCGCTCCGCTGAGGGCAGCGTTCCTCGCGGGAAACAACGGTGATGCGGCCGGGTAACCTCGGCACCGCACGCTCCTGGCATGACCTCGAATTCGCGTGTGGTGGTGCTCGGCGCCGGCCTCGCGGGCGTACGACTCGCCCGCCGGCTCGGCGAACTGGGCATGCCCGCGCTGGTCGTCGGCGACGAGGAGCACCGGCCCTACAACCGGGTCCTGCTCGCCGAGGTGCTGGCGGGCCGCTACTCGCCCGAGGTGATCGCGCTGCCCGCGCCCGCCGGGCTGGTACGGGCCCGCGTCACCGGGATCGACCGCGCCCGGCGGGTCCTCGCCTGCGCGGACGGCTCGGAGATCGCCTACGGCACGCTCGTCCTGGCCACCGGCTCCAACCCGGTCCTGCCGCCCCTGCGCGGCCTCTTCACCCCCGACCACGTCCTGCCGGAGGGCGTCCACGCCTTCCGCACCATGGACGACTGCCTCGGTCTGTCGAAGGCGGTACGGCCGGGCGTACGGGCGGTCGTCGTCGGCGGCGGCCTCCTCGGGGTCTCCGCGGCCCGCGCGCTCGCCGTGCGCGGCGCGCAGGTCGTCCTCGCCCAGCAGGCCGAGCGCCTGATGGAACGTCAGCTCGACCCGGACGCCTCCCGGCTGGTGCACCGGCATCTGAAGGACCTCGGCGTCGAGGTGCACACCGAGTGCCGGGTGCGCGACGTGCGCTGCCTCGGCGGCGCCGTCCGGTCGGTCGAGATGGCCGACGGCTACGCCCTCGACGCCGACCTGGTGGTGCTGGCCTGCGGGGTCTCCCCGCGCGCCGGACTCGCCAGGGCCGCCGGGATCGCCGTCCACAAGGGCGTCCTCGTCGACGACGCACTGCGCACGTCCGACCCGCACATCCGGGCGATCGGCGACTGCGCGCAGCACGACGGGACCGTGTACGGTCTCGCAGCCCCGGCGCTGGAACAGGCCGACGTGCTCGCCGAGTCGCTGGCCGGGAACCCGGACTCCCGCTACACCGGCACCCGCGCCCTCACCCGGCTCACCCTCGCCGGGAACAGCGCCTTCGACCTCGCCGCGTTCGGCGAGACCGAGCCCCGCCCCGGCGACGACGTCGTGCAGCTCTCCGACGCCACCCGCGGCACCTACCGCAAGGTCGTGGTCCGCGACGACCGCCTGGTCGGCGGGGTCCTCGTCGGCGACCTCGGCACCGTCGGCGCGCTGGCGCGCGCCTGGGAGGGAGCAGAGCCGCTCCCCTCCGACGGCGGCCCCCTGCTCCATCTGCTCACCAACGGAGGCACCTGATGACCGCCACTGAGGGGGCCACCCCCACGATCGTGCTCGTCGGCCACGGCATGGTCGGCCAGCGCTTCCTCGAAGCGATCGCCGAGCGCGGCCTGACCGCCACGCACCGCGTGGTCGTGCTGTGCGAGGAGCCGCGGCCCGCGTACGACCGCGTGGCGCTGACCTCGTACTTCTCGGGCAGGACGGCCGAGGACCTGTCGATGACCGACATGGCGTTCATCGAGACGCACGGCATCGAGCTGTACGTCGGCGACCCGGCGGAGACCGTCGACCGCGAGGCGAAGGAGGTCGTCGCCCGCTCCGGCCGGGTCTTCGCGTACGACACCCTCGTCCTCGCCACCGGTTCGTTCCCCTTCGTCCCGCCGGTCCCGAACAAGGACGCCGAGGGCTGTTTCGTCTACCGCACGATCGACGACCTGCTGGCCATCGAGAAGTACGCCGCGACGGCGACGACCGGCGCGGTCGTCGGCGGCGGCCTGCTCGGCCTGGAGGCCGCGGGCGCCCTGAAGGGCCTCGGGCTGACCTCCCACATCGTGGAGTTCGCGCCCCGGCTGATGCCCGTCCAGGTCGACGCGGGCGGCGGCGCGGCCCTGCTGCGCACGATCGAGGACATGGGCCTGACCGTCCACACGGGCGTGGGCACGCAGGAGATCGTGGTCGACGAGTCCGGCGCGGTCACCGGCATGAGGCTGTCCGACGGCTCCGAACTCGCCACCGACCTGGTCGTGTTCAGCGCCGGCGTCCGCCCCCGCGACCAGCTCGCCCGCGACTGCGGACTGACCGTGGGCGAGCGCGGCGGCATCGCGGTCGACGAGCAGTGCCGCACGGTCACCGACCCGCACGTGTTCGCCGTCGGCGAGTGCGCGCTGGCCGCCGACGGCCGGGTGTACGGCCTGGTCGCCCCCGGCTACGAGCAGGCCGAGACGGCCGCCGCGGCCATCGCCGCCGACGAGTCGGAGCAGCTGTCCTTCACCGGCGCCGACCTCTCCACCAAGCTGAAGCTGCTCGGCGTGGACGTCGCGTCCTTCGGCGACGCGCACGGCGCCGCCGAGGACTGCCTGGACGTCGTCTACTCCGACTCCCGGGCCGGCCTCTACAAGAAGCTGGTCATCGGCCGCGACGGCACGCTGCTCGGCGGCATCCTGGTCGGCGACGCCGACGCGTACGGCACGCTGCGCGCCTTCACCGGGTCCGTCCCGCCCGTGGCCCCCGAGTCGCTGGTGCTGCCGGCCGGCGCCGGAGAGTCCGTGCAGCTCGGCCCGTCCGCGCTGCCGGACGAGGCGATCGTCTGCTCCTGCCACAACGTGTCGAAGGGCACGATCCGCGCCGCGGTGACGGAGCACTCCTGCACCACCGTGCCCGAGGTGAAGAAGTGCACCAAGGCCGGCACCGGCTGCGGCAGTTGCGTCAAGGTCCTCGGCCAGCTGGTCACCGCCGAGCTGGAGGCGAGCGGCGTCGAGGTCGACAAGGGCCTGTGCGGCTGCTTCGCGCAGACCCGCGAGGAACTGTACGAGATCGTCCTCGCCCTGCGCATCAACACCTACCAGGACCTCCTGGACCGCTATGGCCGCGACGGCGCCCGCGGCGGCGACGGCTGCGACGTCTGCAAGCCCGCGATCGGCTCGATCATCGCATCCCTCGCCCCGACCATCGGCGCGAGCGGCTACGTCCTGGACGGCGAGCAGGCCGCGCTTCAGGAGACCAACGACCACTTCCTCGCCAACCTCCAGAAGAACGGGTCCTACTCGGTCGTCCCGCGCATCCCCGGCGGTGAGATCACCCCCGAGGGGCTGATCGTGATCGGCGAGATCGCCCGCGACTTCGGTCTCTACACGAAGATCACCGGCGGTCAGCGCATCGACATGTTCGGTGCACGGGTGGAACAACTGCCGCTTATCTGGACACGGTTGGTGGACGCCGGCTTCGAGTCGGGGCACGCCTACGGCAAGTCCCTGCGCACCGTGAAGTCCTGCGTCGGCCAGACCTGGTGCCGCTACGGCGTCCAGGACTCCGTCCGCATGGCGATCGACCTGGAGCTGCGCTACCGGGGCCTGCGCTCCCCGCACAAGCTCAAGTCCGCCGTCTCCGGCTGCGCCCGCGAGTGCGCGGAGGCCCAGTCGAAGGACTTCGGCGTCATCGCCACCGCCAACGGCTGGAACCTCTACGTCGGCGGCAACGGCGGCGCGACCCCGCGCCACGCGGACCTGCTGGCCCAGGACCTCACCGACGCCGAACTGATCCGCCTGATCGACCGCTTCCTGATGTTCTACATCCGCACCGCCGACCGCCTGGAACGCACGTCGACCTGGCTGGAGCGCATCCCCGGCGGCCTGGACCACGTGCGCGACGTGGTCGTGGAGGACTCCCTCGGCATCTGCGAGGAGCTGGAGTCCCTGATGACGGCCCACGTGGCGCACTACGCCGACGAGTGGGCGACCACCATCAACGACCCCGAGAAGCTGGCCCGGTTCGTGTCCTTCGTCAACGCCCCGGACACCCCCGACCCCGTCGTCGGCTTCGTCCCCGAGCGCGAGCAGATCAAGCCCGACCTGCCGCTGCTGACCATCGGCCACCGTCCCCTGGAAGGGAGCGCCCAGCGATGACCCTGGCACCCGAGACCACCGACCTGAAGGTCCAACTCCAGCTGGAGGAGGGCGGACCGGACTGGTTCACGGTCTGCGACCTGAGCCGGCTCGTCCCCGGCCGCGGCGTGGCCGCACTGCTGCCCGACGGCCGCCAGGTCGCCCTCTTCCGCGACCGCTCCGGCTCCCTGTACGCCGTCGACAACCGTGACCCGTTCAGCGGCGCGGCGGTCCTCTCCCGAGGCCTGACCGGCACCGACCGGGGCCGCCCGTTCGTCGCCTCCCCGCTCCTCAAGCAGCGTTTCGACCTGGTGAGCGGGGAGTGCCTGGACGACGCGACGGTGCGGATCGCCACCTACGAGGTACGCGCCGCCTGACGGCGCCGGCCGGGACTTTCCGGAGAACCGGGCCGCTCAGCCCTTCAGGTCGTCGTAGAACACACCGGTCAGCTGCTCCGAGGCGGCCCACAGCCGTCGCCCCGCCCGGTCGTCGAGGGTCCAGGGCGCCCGCCACGACGGTGCGGGCGCCCCGCGCCACATCGCGAGGGACGGCCCGGTGAACGAGTCCGGGCGGACCCCGGGCGCGGTCGCGGCATACAGGGTGGGCAGGGCCCCGGCCTCGGCGGGCTGGGCGATCACCCGGTTGCCGAGCGCCATCAGCCGCTCGGCGCCCCGGCGCCCCTCCGCGAGCGGGCCCGCGGTCTGCAGGTTGGTCGCCGCGTACCCGGGGTGCGCGGCCGCCGCGACCACCCCGGACCCGGCCACGGCGAACCGGCGCGCGAGTTCGTGCGTGAAGAGCAGGTTGGCGGTCTTGGACCGGCCATAGGCGATCCAACGCCGGTACCCGTGCTCTGAGTTGAGATCACCCGGGTCGATGTTGCCGAGCAGGTGGGCCATGCTGGACACGGTCACCACCCGCGCCTCGGCCGGGCGCTCCACGGCCTCGAGCAGCGCGGGCAGCAAGAGCCCGGTGAGGGCGAAGTGTCCGAGGTGGTTCACCCCGAACTGCGTCTCGAACCCGTCGGCGGTCGTGCCGTACGGCATGGCCATCACACCGGCGTTGTTGACGAGCAGATCGAGCCGCTCGAACGGCAGCGAGCCCGCGAACTCCCGCACGGACGCGAGGTCTCCGAGATCGAGCCGCCCCAACTCGACCTCGGAACCGGCGACTTCGCCCCGCAATCGCCGCACGGCCTCCGTCCCCCGGGCCTCGCTGCGGCAGGCGAGCACGACCCGCGCGCCCCTGCGGGCGAGCTCCCGGGAGACGACGTACCCGAGCCCGCTGTTCGCCCCCGTGACCACGGCGGTGCGACCGCTCTGATCAGGGATGTCACGCACACTCCAACCGGCCACGCCCCGCTCCTTCCGCCGCTGCCCCACCACACTCTGCCGGCACCCTACGACTCTCCCCCTCCGGTCCGGCCCCCGGGACCACCGGCCCACGAAAGCGACCGCGGGCCGCGGGGGTTTCGGGAGCTTCGGGGACTGCAGGCCCTCGGCCGCCCCACCCACCGAACAGGGCGGCACCCCGCCCCACATCCGCCGGACCCGCTCAGTCCCGGCGGATCAACTCGGGGTCGATCCGCCGCCCGATCAACGGCAGAGAACCAAGAGCAGCGACGACGACAACCCCAACCGCACTGACCAGCAGCAGCGGGAGCCCGTCCCCGTCCCAGAACACGGCCCCGCCACCGGTGACCAGGTAACTGGATTCGGCCATCTTCCCTGTCACCACAGCGAGCACAAGACCGACGACCAACGGCAGCACGACTTGCGCGACTTGAACGGTCCGCAGCGTCCGCGGCCTGGCCCCGAGCAACGAGAGAGCGGTGACCTGCGGACGTCGTTCCACCGCGCGGTCGGTCGCGGCGACGAGATAGGCGGCCAAGCCGATGATCAGCCCGAGGATCATGCCCACGGCGAGAAGGGTTTTGATGACCGTGATCTGCTGGAGCGCTGTGGCATCGAGGCCGTCCGTTTCGACCTCGATCGTGGGATCGACGCCCGCGATGCCTTCGAGCACGGAGCGCACGGCCTCGGGAGCGGAACTGCTGACGAGGGCGAGAGCAGCCCTCCCCACCGGGCGGAATCCGGCTGGAAACATTGAGGGCGGAAGCAGCACCGTTCCACTGCCGGGAATCTGCGCGGGTGTGTCGTCATGGTACTGGATGGTGCTGGTAGGCACCCGAACAGCGACGAACCGGCTCTTCCCTTCCGAGTTCCGCAAACGAAAGGGGTAGCTCTTTCCCGGTCTGCTGAATTCGTCATAGGCGAATTCCCGAATCATCAATCGCGCGGGGCGTCCTTCCACGCAGTTCTTGACCACCGATGCCATCTTGCGCAGCTGGTCGCAGGTCGCGATCACTGCCCTGATGCTCTGCGGCCGTTCCTGGCCTTCAGGATCGGTCCACGATTCCGCGAGAACGGCATGCCCTCGAACCCCGGAAACCTTGGTGACCGCTTCTTCCTTCTCACGGCTCATACCGTCGAGGGTCATCGTGTACAGCTGAACAGGCGCGGTGTTCTTGGACACCTGGTCCAGTTCGATGAGCACGCCCTGAGTGAGCGAGGCAGCGTAGACCAGCAGCACCAGTCCGGTCGCGACGCGAAGAGCTCCACCGGGTTCCATCTCGTTACGACGCATCGCCAGACCGAGGGACAGCGAACTCGTGGCACGCGCCACCCTGCGGGCCAGAAGACGCGAGAGGATCGGCAAGGACAGCACGAGACCTGCGCCCACCAGCACGACAGCGAGTGGCATCAAGATCGCGGAGAACGAGGTGTCCGTGGGGACGTGCCCCGAGGCCCCCGCGACGCAGTACGCGATGACGATGCCGGTCCCTGGAACGAGCGGCAGCAGGCCCCAGAGGCGAGGCGCCTTCTCCACGGCGCTGCGTCGCACCGCCAGGGGGTTGGCGGCCGCCTTCCTCGCGCTGGCCCTCCCCACGAACCAGGCAAGCGTCGGACAGCCGACCAGGCAGATGAGGAGAGTCCTGAAGGAGAGCGAACCGTCTTCCGGGTACCACTTGAACCCGGGGAGTCCCACTCGTGAAACCGACTGATTCACGACCCAGTAGGCGCCGAGACCGACGACTGCACCCATCAGGGCGGCCGCGACCGTCTCGGCGGCGTTGACGCGCTGCACGCCTTTTCTGCTCAACCCGAGCAGCCGCAACGCGGCCAACCGTCTCATGCGAGAGGCAGCGGACAGTCGGGCGCACACGGACAGAAACACCGCCAACGGAAGAAGGACGACGCCTGCAAGCGTGAAGCGGAGGATGTCGAGTGTGGAGGGTTCCACAGTGGGAAATCGCGGCTCTTTCCAACCGAACCCAGACATGTGACCGCCTCCCCTCAGCTCCGCAGGTCTGACACCGACGTACGCATAGAGCTCGTCGGGGTGGGCCAGCCCGTGAGCCGAGATGAGACCGATCTCCTGGCCCGGAATGAGCCGAGCGAGGCCGCGGTCGCTTCGCAGCAACTCGTGAAGCCTGGGGGAAACGAACACTTCACCGGGACCAGGAAATACAGGAAGTCCCGGTGGCGGTGTAACCGAGTCATTCAACTGTGCCAAAAAGATCCGGGTGAGAGGTTCGGACCCGTACGGCGTAATCCGATTCAGAGCCAAGCCCACGGATCCCGCGACTGTTGAAGTGCAGCTCCCCGATCCATTGGAGCAGTCCGGCTCACGAGCCGCCATTCGGGCGTCCTGAGCAGCGAGGATGCCGGGGATTGCGAGCACAACGGCCAAGCAGCACACGCCGATTCCACTTCCTACCACCATGAGGAAGAAGCGAGTCCGATTGCCCCGACCGCTGCCGAGCAACAGCTTGAGACCCAGCAGGAGTTCGTTCATGACGCTTCTCGCACTTGGGATGTGAGCACACCATCACACATGGAGTAGCAGTCGTCGGCCCGGTTGGCCACTTGCACGTCATGAGTAACAAGCACCACAGCTGTCCCTTGAGAGCGGGCCAGGAAAAGGAACTCGTCCAGGACTGCCGTGGCATTGCCGCTGTCGAGAGACCCCGTGGGCTCGTCTGCGAATACGACAGCAGGTTGGTGCACCAGGGCCCTCGCGACCGCGACACGCTGGAATTGCCCTCCCGACACCTGCGACGGCCGCCGCTTGCGTAGCTCCGCAAGGCCGAGCCGCCCCAGGATCTCGCCCGCTGCGGCGAGGGCTTCGGACTTGTGTTTTCCTGCCAGCCAGAGTGGCAGCGCAGTGTTTTCCTCTACCGTCAACTCGGGAAGAAGCTCACCGTACTGGAACACGAAGCCGAACTGTTCACGCCGGAGCGTGCTGAGTTCATCGTCGCTGAGAGCGCCAAGCGGACGTCCATCGAAATGTACGCCACCAGACGACACCGGAAGCACGCCGGCCAGACAGTAGAGAAGTGACGACTTTCCAGATCCGCTTTGCCCGGTAATCGCAGCAACTTGTCCGCGCTCCAGCGAAAATTCTACGTCGCGGACGGCTGGCGTCTCGCCATACAGGAGGTCAACACCCCGGGCGAGAAGGACTTCTGACGTCTTAATCTCGATCTCCGATCAGTACACGAGCCCAGACATGTGCACCTGGGCTCGTGAAGGTGACAGACCTAACCCCGGTCCCAGTCATGCGTAAAGGTCTGGAGTCGCGCGCAGTTGTCCGGCCGAAGGCTGCCTCTGTCGCGACAGGCTCGCAGTTCCGCCAGGGCGATGTAGCGCTGAGCACCGTTCCATTCCGACCGGTGCAGCTGAACCGAACTTCGCTGCTTTCCGTAGTAGCGCACCCAGTCGTGCCCCTGCACCTTCACTTCAACATAGACGTTATGGCGGTCCGTAACGATGGTGTCCGAAAGCCGACCCCACCACTCGAAGGCGCCGTGATTGACCCCGGGCCGGTTGAGTTTGTAATGCCCACCGGCGAATTCGACTCCCGGGGATTGCAGCCGAGGGATGCTTCCCTTCGCCGGCGAAGCCGCAAACGCCGCCACCGCCCCACTGAACACCAGGCCAAGCGCCGCCAGACCGAGCACTGCCTTCTTCACGCACACCTCCGTAACCGATGGCGACGACTTCGTCGCCATGAGTAACGGACTGTAGCGGTGCGAAAGTTCACAGAAACGATCTAGCAGTCCCTATCCATCACATCAGGCGATCGACTTCCGGCCAGTCACCTACCGGCCACCCCCAGCCGGCCGTCACACACCGGCTAACCGGCCCGGGAAGTGCAGGCCTGTCTGACGTGGATGCGCGCGTACGACACCACTGCGGAGGCCGGGACGTTCAACCCCGGGAATGGCGCGATGCTCGACACCGATGACGTGGCCGTGTTCCTCGGCGTGGACGTCGGCAAGAGTGGGTCACCACGGCCAGGGGCTCACCCTGGCCGGAAGAAAGGTCCTCGATGAGCAGTTGCCCGACAGCGAGACGAGACTGCGGGGTACGCCATGCTCAGCGACGGATTGTCCGCGAGTCCCCTGTTCCCGAAGCAGCCGCCGTACGGCCCTCGGTATTGGCTGTGGGCGCGGTGGGAAGCCCACTTCTCCGAAGGACGACACCCATGAGTTCGCCGCAGGGTATCGAAGTCCCTGACGCCCTTATCGCGTCGTACACGAAGAACGGCGGTGAAGCGGAACGCCTCTGGATCGCACGGCTGCCCGAGCTGGCGGCGGAGATGCTCGAGCGATGGGAACTGGAGCGCGACGGCGGCATCGGGTGCGGCGAAGCCTCACTGGTGGTACCGGTGCGCCGCACGGACGGCACCCGCGCCGCGCTCAGACTCCAGATGCCCCGCGAGGAGACGACCGCCGCGCTGATCGGGCTGCGGGCGTGGAACGGCGACGGCATCGTACGGCTGCTCGATCACGACCCGGAGAGCAGCGCCATGCTGCTGGAACGCCTCGACGGCTCACGCAGCCTGGCTTCCGTCGAGGACGACGACGTGGCGATGAGCGTCCTGGCCGGACTGATGGCCCGGCTGCACTCCGTCCCGCCGCCCGCGGGCCTGCGCGGCCTCGGTGACGTAGCGCGCGACATGCTGGCGGCCGTACCGGCGGCCGTCGCCGCCTTGCCGGACCCCGAGGACCAGCGGCGACTGCGCTACTGGGCGTCGGCGGTCACCGAGCTGGTCGGCGAGCCCGGCGACCGGATGCTGCACTGGGACCTGCACTACTGCAACGTGCTCGCCGCCGAGCGCGAGCCGTGGCTGGCCATCGACCCCGAACCCCTCGTCGGCGACCCGGGCTTCGACCTGTGGCCTGCGCTGGACACCGGCTGGGAGAAGCTCCACGCCGCCGGGAGCCCCCTCCAGGTGGTGCGGCGCCGCTTCGACCTGCTGACCGAGGCGCTCGGGCTGGACCGTCGGCGCGCGGCCGGCTGGACCATGGCCCGGCTGCTGCAGAACACTCTGTGGGACGTCCAGGACGGACGGACCGCGATCGACCCCTCCCAGACCGCCGTGGCCGAGGCGCTGGCCCGCCGCTGAACGCCTCACCGTCGAACGCGCCAGAGGACGGCACCCCCGCACAGGGTGCCGTCCTCTCGTGAGCCGAGGCCGTCGCCGATCGGTGAGGGTCGGGGACCGACGGCGGCCTCGGGGTCAGGTGCGGTCGGGGGCCGGGGCCCGCGCCGCGGGTGCGGGGCTCAGCGGTGGTCGCTGCCCGTCGACTGGGTCGCTGCCCGGCCCGCCTCCAGGCGGGCCACCGGGATGCGGAACGGGGAGCAGGAGACGTAGTCCAGGCCCACCTCGTGGAAGAAGTGCACCGACTCCGGGTCGCCGCCGTGCTCGCCGCACACGCCGAGCTTCAGGTCGGGGCGGGTGCGGCGGCCCGCCTCGGCCGCGGCCTTGACCAGCGAGCCGACGCCGTCCCGGTCGATCGTCTCGAAGGGGCTGACGCCGAAGATGCCCTTCTCCAGGTACGCGGTGAAGAAGGAGGCCTCCACGTCGTCCCGGCTGAAGCCCCACACCGTCTGGGTCAGGTCGTTCGTGCCGAAGGAGAAGAACTCCGCCGCCTCGGCGATCTGGCCGGCGGTCAGGGCCGCCCGCGGGAGTTCGATCATCGTGCCGATCGCGAGCTTCAGCTCGACGCCGGTGGCCGCCTCGACCTCCGCGATGACCTGGTCGGCCTCCTCGCGGACGATCTCCAGCTCCTGCACGGTGCCGACCAGCGGGATCATGATCTCGGCGCGCGGGTCGCCCTTGGCGTTCCGGCGCTCCGCCGCCGCCTCGGCGATGGCGCGGACCTGCATGGTGAACAGACCGGGGATGACCAGCCCGAGGCGCACGCCCCGCAGGCCCAGCATCGGGTTCTGCTCGTGCAGGCGATGCACTGCCTGCAGCAGCCGCAGGTCGTTCTCGTGGGACTCCTGGCGGGACTCCGCCAGCGCCACGCGCACCGACAGCTCGGTGATGTCGGGCAGGAACTCGTGCAGCGGGGGGTCCAGGAGACGGACCGTCACCGGGAGGCCGTCCATGGCCTCGAAGAGTTCGACGAAGTCCTTCTTCTGCAGCGGGAGCAGCTGCTTGAGCGACTCCTCGCGTTCTTCCTGCGTGTCCGCCAGGATCAGGCGTTCCACCTGCTCGCGGCGGTCGCCGAGGAACATGTGCTCGGTGCGGCACAGGCCGATGCCCTGGGCGCCGAAGCGACGGGCGCGCAGCGCGTCCTCGGCGTTGTCGGCGTTGGCGCGCACGCGCAGGCGGCGCTTGCGGTCGGCGAAGGCCATGATGCGGTGGACGGCCTCGACCAGCTCGTCCGCGTCGTCCGCGCCCGCGTGCATGCGGCCCTCGAAGTACTCGACGACCGGGGAGGGCACGACGGGTACCTCGCCCAGGTACACCTTGCCCGAGGAGCCGTCGATGGAGATGACGTCGCCCTCCTCGACCACGTGGCCGCCGGGGACCGTCATGCGCCGGCGCTTGGTGTCGACCTCCAGCTCCTCCGCGCCGCACACGCAGGTCTTGCCCATGCCCCGGGCCACCACGGCGGCGTGGGAGGTCTTGCCGCCGCGGCTGGTCAGGATGCCCTCGGCGGCGATCATGCCGTCGAGGTCGTCGGGGTTGGTCTCACGGCGGACGAGGATGACCTTCTCGCCCGAGCGGGACCACTTGACGGCGGTGTAGGAGTCGAAGACCGCCTTGCCGACGGCCGCGCCGGGCGAGGCGGCGATGCCCCGGCCGACCTTCTCGACCTTCGCGGCCTCGTCGAAGCGGGGGAACATCAGCTGGGCGAGCTGCGCTCCGGTGACGCGCTGCAGCGCCTCGGTCTCGTCGATCAGGCCCTGGTCGACGAGCTGGGTGGCGATGCGGAAGGCCGCTCCCGCCGTGCGCTTGCCGACGCGGGTCTGGAGCATCCACAGCTGGCCGCGCTCGATGGTGAACTCGATGTCGCAGAGGTCCTTGTAGTGGTTCTCCAGCGTCTCCATGATCTGCATCAGCTGGTCGTAGGACTTCTTGTCGATCTGCTCCAGCTCCGCCAGCGGGACCGTGTTGCGGATGCCCGCCACGACGTCCTCGCCCTGGGCGTTCTGCAGGTAGTCGCCGTAGACGCCCTGGTGGCCGGAGGCGGGGTCGCGGGTGAAGGCGACGCCGGTGCCCGAGTCGGGGCCGAGGTTGCCGAAGACCATCGAGCAGACGTTGACGGCCGTGCCCAGGTCGCCGGGGATGCGCTCCTGGCGGCGGTAGAGCTTCGCTCGGTCGCCGTTCCAGGAGTCGAAGACGGCCTTGACGGCGAGGTCCATCTGCTCGCGCGGCTCCTGCGGGAAGTCGCGGCCGGCCTCGGTCCTGACGATCTTCTTGAAGCGGGTGACCAGCTTCTTGAGGTCCGCCGCCTCCAGCTCGGTGTCGACGGTGACCTTCTTCGCGGCCTTGGCCGCCTCCAGCGCGTCCTCGAAGAGCTCGCCGTCGACGCCGAGGACGGTCTTGCCGAACATCTGGATCAGCCGGCGGTAGGAGTCCCACGCGAAGCGGGCGTCGCCGGCCTGCTCGGCCAGGCCCTGGACGGACTTGTCGGAGAGACCGATGTTCAGGACGGTGTCCATCATGCCCGGCATGGAGAACTTCGCTCCCGAGCGGACGGACACGAGGAGGGGGTTGTCCGGCTGGCCGAGCTTCTTGCCCATCTGCTCTTCCAGGGCGGCGAGGTGCGCACTCACCTCGTCGCGCAGCGCGGCCGGCTCCTCACCGCTGTCGAGGTAGACCTTGCAGGCCTCGGTGGTGATCGTGAAGCCGGGAGGGACCGGAAGGCCCAGGTTGGTCATCTCGGCGAGGTTCGCGCCCTTGCCGCCGAGGAGGTCCTTGAGGTCCTTGTTGCCCTCGGTGAAGTCGTAGACGTACTTCACGCCCTCAACGCTCGCGGCCGGCTCGGCTCCATGGAGATCTTTGTTTTCCGACACGGGTCTCGACTCCTCGAGGACGCGGTGGCTGCCCTGACGGCCAGGAACATACCCAGATCGAAGGCTCCTGGGTACGTCCACTTGCGCGTCATACGCTCGTAACCCGCCGTCAGCCAGTGGATCGAAAGTCAAGGCTTGGCAAGCGCGGAGCCTTCGATGTTTTCACTTGTTGAACGCAAGCACGCTCCACAAGCCCCATGTGCGCTCGTATGAGCGATGCGCGGCACGGTTGATTTCGATCGATGAACGATCATCGCGTGGCACTGAGTGCCACCCTTTGGAGAAGTGCAGTCGTCGTTGATCCGCTCATCTGAGCACTCTCCCCCTCAGGGGTGGCGAGAATCACGCTCTCGCACGCGGCCCGAGTTCACCATCCGGACGCGTCCGGATGCGTCCGCGGACGCATCCCGCGGACGCGCCCGCGGAGCGGAGACCCGCCTGTCACCCGCGGGTCGGCGCGAGCGTCCTCACCTGAGCGTGCCTCACACCCCGAGCGCCAGCAACCGCTCCTCCGCCCGCTCGGGCGCGTACAGGTGCTCCACGACCAGCGCGCCCGCCCCCACCAGGCCCGCCCGTTCCCCCAGGCGCGAGGTCACGACGTCGAGACGGGCGGTGGAGCGGGGCAGCGCCCGCTGGTAGAGCAGCTCGCGCACGCCCGTGAGGAACGCGGTTCCGGCCAGGTCTCCGGCGATCATCAGGACCCCGGGGTTGAGCAGGGTGACGACCGTCGCCAGGACGTCGCCGACCCTGCGCCCCGCCTCCCGGGCCAGCGCGGCCGCCTCGGGGTGCCCGGCGGCGAGCAGGTCGCGCACATCCGAGCCGGAGGACGCCGGGACCCCCGACTCCGCCAGCCGGCGTGCCACCGCCCCGCCGCTGGCGACGGCCGCCAGGCAGCCGTGCGAACCGCAGCGGCACAGCGCGTCCGCGCCCACCCGGATGTGCCCGATGTCGCCGGCCCCGCCGTCGACCCCCCGGAAGATCGAGCCGTCGACCACGACCCCGGCGCCGATGCCGGTGGAGACCTTGACCAGCACGAACGCGGAGCACTCCGCGTAGCCGGTGCGCTGTTCGCCGTACGCCATGAGGTTCGCGTCGTTGTCCACCAGAACGGGGACGCACGCCCCCACCCCCGCCCCCGCCACACCGCGGCCCACGCCTCCCGCTCTGCCGCCGGCCGCGCCCGCGCCGGCGCCCATGCCGATGCCGGCGCCGATGCCGGTGCGTTCCGCGAAGGCACGCGCGAGGCGTCCTCTTATGTCGTAGCCGTCCCAGCCGGGCATGATCGGCGGCTGGACGACCCGGCCCGTCTCGCTGTCGACCGGTCCGGGGACGGCGAGTCCGATGCCGCAGACCTCGTCCGGCCGGTGGCCCGCCTTCACCAGCAGCTCGGCGAACCAGCCGCCCAGTTCGCCGAGGACCACGTCCGGGCCGTCCTCGACGGCCAGGGTGCCGCCGTGCTCGGCCAGGATCTCGCCGGTCAGGGTCAGCACGGCCGCGCGCGCGTGCCGCGTGTCCAGGTCCGCCGCGAGGACGACCGCGTGGGCGTCGTCGAACTCCAGGGTGATCGAGGGGCGGCCGCCCAGCGGTGAGTCGACCGGGCCGCCCGCGCCCTCGCGCAGCCAGCCCGCGCGGAAGAGGCGGTCCAGGCGCTGGCCCACGGTCGCCCGGGACAGGCCCGTGGCCTGCTGCAGGGCGCCGCGTGTCGTCGCACGGCCCTTGCGCACCAGTTCGAGCAGCTCCCCGGCGCTGGCCTGACCTCGTCCCGTCATGCGCACCCCCTTGTGTTTCCCAAGCCTGCATTACATATTAGGTTTTGCGTGTTAAATAGACGTAACTCTACGGTAGCCGCCGCCGAACCAGGCGGCCTCGTCGTCTTCGGGGAGCCACGAGTGGACCGCACCGCCCAGCTCAGCGCCCGCGCGGCGGAGATCGACGTCGCATACGATCCGGCGGCTCCGCCGGAAACGTCCGGTCCTCCCGGTCCTCCCAGTCCGCTCGGCCCGCACCGTCCGCTCGGCCCGCACCGTCCTCTCGACCCGCTCGGTCCAGCCGGTCCGCCGCTCGTCCGGGCTCCGCGTCTGCGGGCTCCGCGCCTGCGGGCCGCGGCCGCCGAAGCACTGCGCCGCAGGGCGGCCGCCGTGCTGGAGTCCAACTGGACGGGGACGTCCACGGTCCCCTCGCGCGGCCTGTACCCGCACCAGTGGTCCTGGGACTCGGCCTTCGTCGCCATCGGCCTGCGGCACGTCTCGCCGCACCGCGCGCAGACGGAGCTGGAGACGCTGCTGGACGCCCAGTGGGGCGACGGGCGCGTCCCGCACATCGTGTTCAACCCCTCCGTGCCGCTCGACGCGTACTTCCCGAGCCCCGACTTCTGGCGCTCCTCGACCGCGGGGCGCGCTGCGGGCGCCCCGCGCACCGTACAGACCTCCGGCATCGTGCAGCCACCGGTGCACGCGCTCGCGGTCTGGCTGGTGCACCGCGCCGACCCCGGGCTCTCGCACGCCCGCGGCTTCCTCGCCCGTGTGTACCCCCGGCTCGCCGCCTGGCACCGCTATCTGCTGCACCGGCGGGACCTGGGCGGCGGCGGGCTGGTGTCCGTCGTCCATCCGTGGGAGCAGGGCATGGACAACGCCCCGAGCTGGGACGCCCCGCTCGCCCGGGTCGTCCCGGCCCCGGCCCGCTCCTTCCGCCGCGCCGACCTCGACCACGGGTCGGCCGAGGACCGGCCGACGGACCTGGACTACGGACGGTACGTGCGGCTGGCGACGCACTACCGGGACGGCGGATACGCCGACGGCGGCGGGGAGTTCGCGGTCGAGGACCCCTCGTTCAACGCGCTGCTCGTCGCCTCCGAGCACGCGCTCGCGCACATCGCGCACGAGCTGGGCGCGACCGGCACGGCCCGCCACGCCCGTGCGGAACGGCTCACGGCGGCCCTCGTGGAGCGGCTGTGGGACCCGGCCGAGGGCATGTTCTTCTGCCGGGACGTGCGCGGCGAGGGCCTGGTGCCCGAGCGGGGCGTGTCCGGTCTGGTGCCGCTGCTGCTGCCCGGTCTGCCGGGCGAGGTGGTGGACGCGCTCGTGGGGACGCTGCGCGGCCCGCACTTCGGCCTGGGCGGCGTGACCCGGCTCGCGCCCAGCTACGACCTGCTCGGCGAGGCCTTCGACCCGCACCGGTACTGGCGCGGGCCGGCCTGGTTCAACACGAGCTGGCTGCTCGAACGGGGTCTGCGGCTGCACGGCCGCCGGGCCGAGGCCGCGGCGCTGCGCCGGGCCGTCCTGGACGTCGCGGGCGGCTCGGACTTCGCGGAGTACGTCGACCCGTACACGGGTGAGGCCTGCGGCGCGACCGGGTTCAGCTGGACGGCCGCGCTCACGCTCGACCTCATCCACCAGGACATGTCAGGCAGCGGTACCGAGGGAGGGGACCTGGGATGACGGACCGGCATCATCTGCTCGTGTTCGGCGGGACGTTCGCGGCCGTGGGCGAGAACGGGGACATCAGCGGCGTACGGGGGCCGGGACCGGCCTCGGGGTCGCCCGAGGGACTGTTCGTGCGGGACGCCCGCCACCTCAGCCGCTGGCAGCTGACCGTCGACGGCGCCGTTCCGGAGGCGCTCTCACCGGTCGAGGACGGGGACACCACGTGCTGCGTGCTCGTCCCGCGCGGCGGCCGCAACGAGCCGCCGTCCTGCACGCTCTTCCGTGAACAGGCCGTCGGCGACAGCTCGTTCGTGGAGTCGCTGCGGATCGTGTGCAACCGCCCGGTGCCGACGACGGTCCGCCTCGCGCTCACCGCCGACGCCGACTTCACCGACCAGTTCGAACTGCGCTCCGACCACCGCACCTACGCCAAGACCGGCGTCGTCCGCCGCCGCGAGATCCTCGACGACGGCGTGGAGTTCGCCTACCGGCGCGGCGAGTGGACGTCCCGTACGACGGTGACGGCCGAGCCCGCCCCGGACGCAGTCGAGGAGACCGGCACCGGCGCCCGCCGCCTGGTGTGGAGACTGGAACTGGAGCCGCACGGCTCGGCCGAGCTGACCCTGCGGGTGACGGCCCGGCCGCACGGCGAGCGGCGGGCCCTGCGGGTGCCCCGCTCCCCGGCCTCCGTCGTCGGCCGACTCCGGGAGCGGGAAGCCGAGTTCATGGAGGGCGTGGCCTTACCGGCCTCCTGGCCCGAGCTGACGGCCGCCTGTGCGCGGGGCCTCTCGGACCTCGCCGCGCTGCAGGTCCAGGCGAGCGGACCGGACGGCGAGGACCTGCGCGTCCCGGCGGCGGGCGCGCCGTGGTTCCTCACCCTGCTGGGCCGCGACGCGCTCCTCGCCTCCCTGTTCGCGCTGCCCTACCGTCCCCGTCCGGCCGCCGCCACCCTCCTCGCGCTGGCCGCGGCCCAGGCCACCGAGGCGGACCCGCGGACGGTGGCCCAGCCCGGCAAGATCGTGCACGAGGTGCGGCACGGCGAGCTCGCGCACTTCGGGCAGGTCCCGTACGGCCGCTACTACGGTTCGGTGGACGCGACCCCGCTGTTCCTCGTCGTCCTCGGCGCGTACGTCGAGCAGACCGGCGACACGGCGCTGGCCCGCCGGCTGGAGCCGCACGCGAGGGCGGCCGTCGGCTGGATGCTGGACCACGGCGGGCTCACCTCCCGCGGCTATCTGGTCTACCGGGCCGACCGGGGCGGTCTGGCCAACCAGAACTGGAAGGACTCCCCCGGCGCCATCTGCTCGGCGGACGGCGCCCGCCCTACCGGGGCGGTGATGGCGGCTGGCGCGCAGGGGTACGCGTACGACGCGCTGCGCCGCACGGCGTGGACGGCGCGCACGGTGTGGGAGGACGAGAAGTACGCGGCCCTGCTCGAACAGGCCGCCGCGGATCTGCGCGACCGCTTCCAGCGGGACTTCTGGATGCCGGACCGCGCCTTCCCGGCGCTCGCGCTGGACGGCGAGGGCCGGCAGGTCGACGCACTCGCCTCGGACGCGGGTCACCTGCTCTGGTCCGGGCTGCTGGACAAGGAGTACGGGGAGATCGTCGGCCGTCGTCTGCTGGAGGCGGACTTCTTCTCCGGCTGGGGCGTGCGCACCCTCGCGGCCGGACAGCCCGCGTACCACCCGCTCTCCTATCACCGTGGCTCGGTCTGGCCGCACGACAACGCGCTGATCGCGCTGGGCCTCGCACGCTACGGACTGCACGACGAGGCCCGTACGGTCGCCCACGCGCTCGTCGACGCGGCGGCCGCGACCGGTCACCGTCTCCCGGAGGTCCTCGCGGGCTACGGCCGCGACACCCACGCGCGGCCGGTGCCGTACCCGCACGCGTGCGTACGGGAATCCCGGTCGGCGGCGGCCCCGTTGGCGCTGCTCACGGCGGTGGGGGGCGCGTAGCCGGCCCGCCCTGCCCTGCCCGGCGGGCGGTTTGGGGTGACGTTTGCGCGGTGTTTGCCGAGCGCTGGTCCGCGGGGGGTGAACACGGGCCGGGAGCAGGCCGTACGAAACTGTGGCGGATCCGGCCCGCACCGGATCCGCCGAACCGCCGGGCTTCGTACGGAAGGACCCTCGGGTGCCAGTCACCACTCGCTCATCCCAGCAGCCTGATTCGAAGGACCCCGAGGACGACACCGTGACGACGGAGCCTCCGACGACGGAAGCCCCCTCGGGCGACGAGTCGCCGGAACGGAACCCGGACGCCGCAGGCGCGAAGAGCAGCGAGGCCGGAACAGCCGGAGCCACCGAGACGACCGACATAGCCGGGACCGCCGAGGCGGCCGAGGCGACCGGGACCGACGTGACGGCTGAAGCCACCGAGGCACCCGAGGTGACCGACACCGCCGGGACCGCCGAGGCGGCCGAGGCAACCGGGTCTGACGTGACGGCCGGAGTTACCGAGGTGACCGACACCGCCGGGACCGGCGGATCGGCTGGAGCAACCGAGACGACCGAGGCGACCGGCACCGCCGAGCCGACCGAGGCAACCGGGACCGACGTGACGGCTGAAGCCACCGAGGCACCCGAGGTGACCGACACCGCCGGGACCGCCGAGGCGGCCGAGGCAACCGGGTCTGACGTGACGGCCGGAGTTACCGGGGTGACCGACACCGCCGGGACCGGCGGGTCGGCTGGAGCCACCGAGACGACCGACGCAGCCGGGACCGCCGAGGCGACCGGGACCGACGTGACGGCTGAAGCCACCGAGGCACCCGAGGTGACCGACACCGCCGGGACCGGCGGATCGGCTGGAGCAACCGAGACGACCGAGGCGACCGGCACCGCCGAGCCGACCGAGGCAACCGGGACAGCCGGGTCGGGCGGCGAGAACGCCGGGTGTGACGGGAGCGGTGGGACCGGTGACGCCGGTCCGCGGGGGCTTCGGGCTCGGGTCGGATACTGGTGGGACTGGCGCGGTCGGCATCCCCGGGCCGCCCGGGTAATGTGGTGGATGACGACCGCCGCCTGCCTCGTGCTCGTGCTCGGAGCGCTGCTGCTGCCGAACCGTCTGTTCGCCCTCCATGCGAGCCGGTTCCTGCGGCTGCCGGTCGAGGCGGTCATCGGCTCGGCCCTGCTGCTGGCGCTGCCGCGCAGGCCCAGGGTCGCCCTGGCGGCGCTGGCCGGCACGGCGCTCGGCGCGCTGACCATCCTCAACGTGCTCGACATGCAGTTCGTCGAGTACCTGGGCCGTGACTTCAACCTCGTCCTGGACTGGACCCTGCTCAGCGACGCGCAGTCGTACGTGGCGGACTCGCTGGGCGGGGCCGTCGCCGTCGCCGCGTCGATCGGGCTCGCCGTGCTCGTCGTGCTGATCATGGCGGTCATGGCGCTGGCGACGGTCAGGCTGAGCGGCCTCCTGGTGCGGGACGCCCGGCGGGCGACCCGGGGCACGCTGATCGCCGGCACCGCCTGGGTCGCCTGCTCCGTCGTCGGACTGCAGTACGCGGGGGCCCCCGTCGCCTCCGACCAGGTCGCGAAGACGGTCGTCTCCGAGGCCAAGCGGGTGCGGAACACCCTCAAGGACGAGGCCGCGTTCGGGAAGGTGGCCCGCAGCGACACGTTCGGCGCCACCCCGGCCGACCAGCTCGTGCCGGACCTGCGCGGCAAGGACGTCGTCTTCACCTTCATCGAGAGCTACGGCCGCAGCGCCATCGAGGACCCGGGCATGGCGCCGGGCGTCGACGAGACGCTCGCCGCCCGTACCGCGGCCCTGACGAAGGCCGGATTCAGCGCGAAGAGCGGCTGGCTGACCTCGGCGACGTACGGCGGCAGCAGCTGGCTCGGCCACTCGACGACCCTGTCCGGCCTGTGGGTGGACACGCAGCAGCGTTACCGCACGGTGATGGCCAGCGACCACCTGTCGCTGACCAAGGCGTTCCAGAAGACCGGCGCCTGGGACACGGTCGGCGTCATGCCGGGTGTGCAGAAGGGCTGGCCGGAGGCGAAGTTCTACGGGCTGGACAAGGTCTACAACGCTTTCGGGATGGGGTACAAGGGACCGAAGTTCAGCTGGTCGACCATGCCCGACCAGTACGCCCTGGAGGCGTTCCAGCGGCTGGAGCACGGTCGCACCGGCCGTGACAAGCCGCTGATGTCGGAGATCATCCTGACCTCCAGCCACCAGCCGTGGGCGCCGATCCCGAAGATGGTCGGCTGGGACCAGCTCGGTGACGGCTCGGTCTTCGAGGGCATCGAGGCGGCCGGGCTGAAGGCGTCGGACGTCATCGCCGACTCGGCCAAGTCCAAGGCGGAGTACGGCAAGTCGATCCAGTACTCGGTGACCGCGCTCACCGAGTGGCTGGAGCGCTACGGCACCGACGACACCGTTCTGGTCTTCCTGGGCGACCACCAGCCCATCTCGCGGGTCAGCGGCGACCACGCCAGCCGGGACGTGCCGATCTCGATCGTCGCCAAGGACCCGAAGGTCCTCGACAAGATCTCCTCCTGGAACTGGACGGACGGTCTGCGGCCGGCCCACGACGCGCCGGTGTGGAAGATGAGCTCGTTCCGCGACAGGTTCCTCACCGCGTACGGCTCGACCCCGCACCCGTCGAACGGCTGACGCCCCCGCCTCAGCCGCCGGAGGTGTCCTGTTCCGCTTCCTCGTCGACGCCCGCGCAGTCGTAGGGGTCCTTCAGCCAGCCGTCGGGCAGGACGACCCTGTTGTTGCCGGAGGTGCGGCCGCGGGGGCCGTCGGCGCCGGTGGGCCAGGGCTGGCCGAGGTCCAGCTCGTCGAGGCCTGCGCGGAGTTCGGCGAGCGAGGAGGTGACCGCGAGGCGCTTGCGCATCTCGCTGCCGACCGCGAAGCCCTTGAGGTACCAGGCGACGTGCTTGCGGAAGTCGACGACGCCCTTGGACTCGTCGCCCGCCCACTCGCCGAGGAGGGTGGCGTGGCGGACCATGACGTCGGCGACCTCACGCAGGGACGGCGCGGCGACGTCCTCGTGGCGGCCCTCGAAGGCGGCGACGAGATCGGCGAACAGCCACGGCCGGCCGAGGCATCCGCGGCCGACGACGACCCCGTCGCAGCCGGTCTCGCGCACCATCCGCAGCGCGTCCTGGGCCGACCAGACGTCGCCGTTGCCGAGGACGGGGATCTCGGGGACGTGTTCCTTGAGGCGGGCGATCGCGTCCCAGTCGGCCGTGCCGCCGTAGTGCTGGGCTGCCGTGCGGCCGTGCAGGGCGATGGACGTCACACCCTCCTCGACGGCGATGCGACCGGCGTCGAGGTAGGTGATGTGGTCGTCGTCGATGCCCTTGCGCATCTTCATCGTCACCGGGAGGTCGCCGGCGCCGCTGACCGCCTCGCGCAGGATGGCGCGCAGCAGGTGGCGCTTGTAGGGCAGGGCGGAGCCGCCGCCCTTGCGCGTCACCTTGGGGACCGGACAGCCGAAGTTCAGGTCGATGTGGTCGGCGAGGTCCTCCTCCGCGATCATGCGGACGGCCTTGCCGACCGTGGCGGGGTCGACGCCGTACAGCTGGATCGAGCGCGGCTTCTCGCTCGCGTCGAAGCGGATCAGCTGCATGGTCTTCTCGTTGCGCTCGACCAGCGCCCGGGTCGTGATCATCTCGCTGACGAACAGGCCCTTGCCGCCGCTGAACTCCCTGCACAGGGTGCGGAAGGGCGCGTTCGTGATCCCGGCCATGGGGGCCAGGACGACGGGCGGCCGGACGGTGTGCGGGCCGATCTGCAAGGGGGGCACGGGCGTGGGCATTGCCCCATTGTCGCGTATGCGCAGGGGTACTCGGCCGAGTGCCCCGGGCACTCCCGGGCGCTCCCCTCTGCTTTCCACCCGGCTCCGCCCGATGGATCACGCATCACTCATTAGTTAGACGCACTATTGATATCCGCGTACCATGAAACCCATGCCCGAGCTCAGCCCTCGCCGACGTGTGCTGGTCCTCGCGATCTGCTGCATGAGCCTGCTGATCGTGAGCCTCGACGTCACCGTCCTCAACGTCGCCCTGCCGTCGATGCAGCGCGACCTGCACGCGTCGACCTCCGGCCTTCAGTGGACGATCGACGCCTACACGCTGGTCCTGGCCTCGCTGCTGATGCTCGCGGGCTCGACCGCCGACCGGATCGGCCGCAAGAAGGTCTTCATGGCCGGCCTGGTCGTGTTCTCGGCGGGCTCCCTGCTGTGCTCGCTCGCCCCGAGCCTGGAGCTGCTGATCGCGGCCCGCACGGTGCAGGCAGTGGGCGGCTCGATGATGAACCCGGTCGCCATGTCGATCATCACCAACACCTTCACCGACCCGCGCGAGCGCGCCCGGGCGATCGGCGCGTGGGGCGCGGTCGTGGGCATATCGATGGCCGCGGGACCGCTGCTGGGCGGACTGCTGGTGGAGTCCGTGGGCTGGCGCTCGATCTTCTGGCTCAACCTGCCCGTCGGTCTGGTGGCCCTGCTGGCGACCCTGCGCTTCGTCCCCGAGTCCCGCGCGCCGAAGCCGCGGCGCCCCGACCCGGTCGGCCAGCTGCTGGTCATCGCCCTGTTCGGCTCCCTGACCTACGCCATCATCGAGGCGCCGGAGGCCGGCGCAGCGACCAGCGGCCCCTTCGCCGCCGTCGCGCTCGCCGCCCTGCTGGGCCTGCTCTGGTACGAGCCCCGGCGCGCCGAACCCCTCATCGACCTGCGGTTCTTCCGCTCGGCGCCGTTCAGCGGCGCGACAGTGGTGGCGATCAGCGCGTTCGCCGCACTGGGCGGCTTCCTCTTCCTGTCGACGCTGTACCTGCAGAACGTGCGCGGCCTGGACGCCCTGCACGCCGGTCTGTGGATGCTGCCGATGGCCGTGCCGACGTTCCTGTGCGCGCCGCTGTCCGGAAGGCTCGTCGGCAGCCGGGGCCCGCGACTGCCGCTGCTGATCGCCGGCGTCGCGATGACGACGAGCGGAGTGCTGTTCGCCGCGTTCGACGCCGAGACGTCCGACGGAACGCTGTTCCTCGGGTACGTGCTGTTCGGGGTGGGCTTCGGGTTCGTGAACGCGCCGATCACCAACACGGCGGTCTCGGGCATGCCGCGCAGCCAGGCGGGGGTGGCGGCGGCGGTGGCCTCCACCAGCAGGCAGCTGGGCCAGACCCTGGGCGTCGCGGTGATCGGCGCGGTCCTGGCGGCGGGCGTGCACGCGTCGTCGTACCGCGACTCCTTCGTCTCCGCCGCCGTGCCCGGCTGGTGGATCCTCACCGGCTGCGGCCTGGTCGTCCTCGTGCTGGGCGCCGTGACCACCGGCTCGTGGGCCCGGCGCACGGCGGAGCGGACCGCCGAGCGGCTGGAGGCCCCGGACGTCCGGGAGGCGGCGGGCGTCAGCGCCTGACCGGCGCACGCGCGCGGGATCGCGCGGGCGGCGACCGCGCGTCAGCCGGAGCCGGGCCGCAGCGCGCCCAGAGCGGCCGCGAGGCGGTGCGGGTCGCGGCGGGCGATGTTGTGGCCGACGGGGATGTCGAGGACCCGCCAGCCCGGGTCGTCGCGCAACCGCTCGCTCAGGGCCGTGAACGGGCTGCCCGCCCATGCGCCGCCGCTGATGAACACCCGGCCGAACTCCGGGCGGGGGCCGCCCTTCAGTGTGATCGACTGGACGAAGCTCGCCAGCGGATGCGGTCGCGCACGCGGATCGAGCCCTTCGGGGACCGCCACCCACCGGCCGTCGGCGCGGGCGCCGGCCAGGAACAGCTCCCGGAAGGCGTCGCTGGTCAGGGACCAGCACGAGTCTCCGTCGTCCGGGACGTAGGCGTCGATGAAGACCAGCTGGTCCAGGCGGTCGCCGAGGCGGTCCGCGACGCCGGCGATCACCATCCCGCCGTAGCTGTGCCCGCACAGGGCGACGGGCGCGCCGTCGCCGCGCTCGACGATCTCGGCCACCTGGTCGATGTGGGTGTCGAGGTTCGGCGGACGGTCCGCGTCGGCCGGTCCGTCCGGCTCCAGCCCCGACAGGGTCACCGCCTCGACGTGGTGACCGTCTCGGCGCAGCTCCGCGGCCACCGCGTCGAAGACCCATCCGCCTTGCCAACCACCGGGCACCAGCACGAAGTTCACCGCGTCATCGTAGGCCGGGCCCGACCCGGCCGGCCACGCCCCGGGCGTACGCGTACAGCTTCTCCAGCCGCTCCCGGGTCTGCGCGTCCTCCGGCACGTAGGTCACCAGGCGGGCCCCGTGCTCCGGGCTCAGCCACAGGTCGGTGTGGGTGACGGTGAGGGGGCCGACGTGCGGGTTGCGGAACTCCTTGACCTTGCCGCGGCTCACGACGACCTCGTAGCGCTCCCAGTTCTCCCGGAACTCCGGTGACTCCGTCTGCAGTCGCTTGACCAGCATCTTCCAGGCCGGCTCGGTGAGGTGGCCGGCCATGGAGGCGCGGAGCTTCGCGGCCATCAGGCGCATCGTCTCGTCGAGGTGGACGACGGACTCGCGCCACTGCGGATGGGTGTGGATGAGCACCATGCAGTTGCGGTCCTCGGGCGGGATCGCGTCGAGGTCGCACAGCAGATGGGCGTAGGTGCGGTTGTAGGCCAGGATGTCGTAGCGGCTGTTCTGGACGCACGCGGGGAGCGGGTCGAGCTGGTCGAGCAGCTCGCGTACCGCGTCGGTGACGCCGGCGCAGGACGAGGCGGGCGTCGGGTCGGTCGCGCCGGCCAGCTGGAAGAGGTGGGCCCGCTCGCTCGGGTCGAGCAGCAGGGTCCGGGCCAGGGCGTCCAGGACCTGCACCGAGACGTGGATGTCCCGGGACTGCTCGAGCCAGGTGTACCAGGTGACGCCGACCGCGGAGAGATGGGCGACCTCCTCGCGGCGCAGCCCCGGCGTGCGGCGGCGCGCTCCGCGCGGGAGTCCCACCTGCTCGGGGGTGATGCGCTCGCGGCGGCTGCGCAGGAAGGCGGCCAGCTCGTGCCGCCTGATCTCCGAGCCGCCCGTCGCCGCGGGCGGGGCGGCGGGCGGCGTCTGCCGGGCCATCGTCGTCATGCCTCCAGCCTGCCGCCCCGCCGATCCTGTTGCCAGGTACTCCTTCTACCAGGATAAGGAGACTCTGGTACCCGTCTGACGGGCGGCGCAGGCTCGACGGCGTGACCCAGACAACCACGACCACCACTACGTCCACCACGGCCCCGGCCTCGGTCGCGCAGGGCGCCCGCTCCGCGCAGCCGTCCCACTCCCTCGGCCCGCTGGGCCTGTTCACGGTGCTGCTCGGCACGGCGCTGCCCCTCATCGACTTCTTCATCGTCAACGTCGCCCTGCCCACGATGGGCCGCGACCTGTCCGCGGGCGAGTCCGTCCTCGAACTCGTCGTGGCCGGGTACGGGCTCGCGTACGCCGTGCTCCTCGTCCTCGGCGGCCGGCTCGGGGACCTGTTCGGCCGGCGCCGGCTCTTCCTGGGCGGGATGGCGGCCTTCGGTCTGACCTCGCTGGCCTGCGGGCTCGCGCCCGACGCCTGGTCGCTGGTGGCGGCCCGGGTCGCGCAGGGCGCGTCGGCCGCCGCCATGGTCCCGCAGGTGCTGGCCACCATCCAGTCCGCCACCGCGGGCGCGCGCCGCGCCAGGGCGATGAGCCTGTACGGCGCGACCGCCGGACTGTCCATGGTGGCGGGCCAGATCCTGGGCGGCGTGCTCGTCGCGGCCGACATCGCCGGAAGCGGCTGGCGGTCCGTGTTCCTGGTCAACGTCCCCTTCGTGATCGTCGGACTGCTCCTGGCCGTCCGTTCCGTCCCGGAGACCCGCTCGCAGCGCCCGGAGCCCGTCGACGGACCCGGCACCGTGCTCCTCGCCGCCGCGCTGCTGGCCCTGCTCGCCCCCCTCACCGAGGGCCGCGCGGCGGGCTGGCCGCTGTGGACGTGGCTGTCCCTGGCCGCGTTCCCGCTGCTCACGGGCGCGTTCTACGCGGTGGAGCGACGGGCCGACCGACGGGGCCGTACGCCGTTGGTGCCGCCGAGCCTGCTCGCTCTGACCACACTGCGGCGCGGGCTGACGATCATGGGTCCGCTCGCGGTCGGCTTCAGCGGCTTCATGTTCGTCATCGCCGTGGCCCTGCAGGGCGGGGCGGGGCTCGGGCCGGTGCAGGCCGGTCTCGCCCTCGCGCCGATGGCCCTGATGTTCTTCGTCACCTCGCTCGCCGGGCCGCGTCTGGTGACCCGGTTCGGGTCCCGGGTGGTGACCGCCGGCGCGGTCCTGCAGGGCGTGGGCGTCGTGCTCATCGTGCTGGCGGTGCGCGCCGACTGGCCGGACGTCGGCTTCGTCGGGCTGTTGCCGGGCACGGCGGTCGCCGGTGCGGGGCAGGCGCTCCAACTGCCCGTCGTCATGCGGATCGTGCTGTCCGAGGTGCCGCCGGCCCGCGCGGGCGTCGGCAGCGGTGTGATGGTGACGACCCAGCAGGCCTCGCTGGCGCTGGGCGTGGCCACGCTCGGCACCCTGTTCCTCTCCCTGGTCCCGGGTTCGGGCATGCGGGACGCCCTTCTCACCACGCTGGTCGTGCAGTTGGCCGGAGTGGTCCTGACGGGTCTGCTGAGCCTGCGGCTGCCCCGGAACGTGGGGTGAGCGCGGTGCCGGGCCGTCGAGTCGTGCCCGTGGGGCTGCGGCAGCCGTCGGTCATGCCGCACACTCCTTGCTGCGCGGGCAGCCGCGATGTCCTCGGACGCTGGAGGCGTCATGCCGGAGAACGACGCGAGCAGGGTGACCCGCTTCGACGGGCACGGGCGGCAGCACGTCGTCCGGGTGCGGCGGGCGGGCGTGCAGCGCACGATCAGCTGTGACACGTGCGGTTGGCGCCAGGGGGCGCAGTTCCTGCCCTGGCTGAAGGCGGAGCGGCATCTCGCCGAGGCGCACCGGGCGACCGTCGATCCGCCGGGAAGCGACGCAGGCGAGGGCGGGGGCCGCGCGTCGCGATGACTTTCCGGCGTCCGGAGAGTCGTATCGGTGGACGCGGAAGCAGACTCCCCACCGGAAAGGCCGGCCCATGAGCACGCTGCGCGAGACCCTCCAGCGACACGTCGACGACGGGGCCGTGCCCGGAGCGGTGGGCCTGGTGGCCCGCGGCGACGAGGTGGAGGCCGTGAGCGTCGGCTCGCGGGATGCCGAGGGCACGGCCCCGATGACCCGGGACTCCCTGTTCCGGATCGCCTCGATCACCAAGCCGGTCACGGCCGCGGCGCTGCTGACGCTGGTCGAGGAGGGCACGGTCGGCCTCGACTCGCCGGTCGCCGAGTGGCTGCCCGAGCTGGCGGAGCCGATGGCGGTCCGCACCCCGTCCGCGCCCGTCGACGACGTGGTCCCGGCGGCCCGTCCGATCACGGTCGAGGACCTGCTGAGCTCCCGGCCCGGCTGGGGCTTCCCGTCGGACTTCGCGCTTCCCGCCGTCCGGGCCCTCTTCGAGGTGCAGAAGGACGGCCGCGCCCCGCAGGCGTATCCCGAGCCGGACGTCTGGCTGGCCGACCTGGCCCGCGTCCCCCTGCTGTACCAGCCGGGCGAGGCCTGGCTGTACGGCACGGCGTCCGATCTGCAGGGCGTGCTGATCGCGCGGGCCTCGGGCCGCACGCTCCCCGAGTTCCTGGCGGAGCGGATCTTCGAGCCGCTGGGCATGCGGGACACGGCGTTCGAGGTCCCGAAGGAGAAGCGGGACCGTTTCACCACCGCGTACCGTCCCGGCGGCGCCGGCGGACTGGAGCTCACGGACACCCCCGACGGCGAGTGGCGCAGCGTGCCGAGGTTCCCGTCGGGCGGCGGGGGCCTGGTGTCCACGGCCGACGACTGGCTGGCGTTCGCCCGCATGCTGCTCGGCGGGGGCGAGGCGGACGGGCGCCGCGTGCTGTCGCCGGCCTCGGTGAGCCGGATGACGGCCGACCACCTGTCGGCGGCGCAGCGCGAGATCGGCGCCCTGTTCCTGGAGGGTCAGGGCTGGGGCTACGGCGGCAGCGTCGACATCGATCCCGTCGAGCCGTGGAACGTCCCGGGCCGTTACGGCTGGGTCGGCGGCACGGGGACGACGGCGCACATCGTTCCGCGGACGGGCACGGTCACGGTCCTCCTCACCCAGACCGCGATGACGGACCCGAGGTCGACCCCGCTGATGCGGGACTTCTGGCGGTGCACGGCGGGATAGGCGGGACGGACGGGACGCGCAGGGCGGAGGAGCGTCACGAGGGGCGCTGGGGGCGCAGCCCGTGCAGCAGCAGGTCCACGACCGCCGTGAAGTCGTCCTCGATGCCGGGCCGCTCCCAGACCTCGGAGTAGCCCGGGTCGTGGAAGCGGCCCGTGGCGTGGAAGACGGCGCGGGCGGACGCCGCCGGGTCGGCGGTCGCGAAGGCCCCGGAGGCGACGCCCGCTTCGATGATCGAGGTCAGCTGGCCGGTGAGGTCGGCGAGGTGCTCGCCGACCGCCGTGCCGCTGTCCGCGGTCAGCACCATGTAGGTGGCGAACAGTTCGGGGTCGTCGCCCGCCTTGCGCCGCTTGGCCTCGAAGAGCGCCGTGAGCCAGTCCCGCAGCCGGGCCTCGGGCGCGCGGCCCTCGTCGGCGGTGATGCCGGAGAGGGTCTGCGACGTGAGATCGAGCCAGCGCTTCGTGACCGCCTCGCGCAGCGCCGCCTTGGTGCGGAAGTGGCGGTAGACGCTGCCGTGGCTGACGCCGAGCGCGCGGGCCACGTCGACCACGGTCGCCTTGGCCGGGCCGTGCCGGCGCAGCACCTCCTCGGTCGCCTCGAGGATGCGCTCGGCGGTCAGGGTCTCGGAGGTCTGCGGTGCCATGGTCAGACGGTACCCGGCAGGCCGTTCAGCGCTCGCTGTCGAGGTGCTCCATGGCCGCTGCCGGGTAGCGCTCGCCGGCCGCGGCGTCGGCGGGCACGGCCGCCTCGATCGCCGCGAGGTCGTCGGCGTCGAGGACGACGTCCAGCGCTCCCAGCGACTCGGTGAGCCGCTCGCGGGTGCGGGCGCCGACCAGCGGGACGATGTCCTCGCCCTGGGCGAGCACCCAGGCGATGGCGAGCTGGGCCACGGAGACGCCCTTGGCCTCGGCGATCTTCCGCAGCGCTTCCACCAGGGCCAGGTTGTGCCGCAGGTTGTCCCCCTGGAAGCGGGGCGAGTGGGCCCGGAAGTCGTCTCCGCCGAGCCGGCGGTCGGCGGAGAAGTGCCCGGAGATCAGGCCGCGCGAGAGGACTCCGTACGCGGTGATCGAGATGCCCAGCTCACGGGTGGTCGGCAGGATGGACCGCTCGACGCCGCGGGTGATCAGGCCGTACTCGATCTGGAGGTCGGAGATCGGCGCGGTGGCGGCGGCCCTGCGGATCGTCTGCGCGCCGGCCTCGCTGAGACCGATGTGCCGGACGTATCCCTGCTCGACCAGCTCGGCGATCGCGCCGACCGTCTCCTCGATCGGCACGTCGGGGTCGACGCGGGCGATCCGGTAGACGTCGATGTGGTCGACGCCGAGACGCTGGAGGGAGTAGGAGGCGAAGTTCTTCACGGCGGCGGGCCGGCCGTCGTATCCCGCCCAGGAGCCGTCGGGCCCGCGCAGCGCGCCGAACTTCACGCTGGTCAGCGCCTGTTCACGCAGCGCGGGCGGTGCGGTGCGCAGGGCCTCGCCGATCAGCAGCTCGTTGTGGCCCATGCCGTAGAAGTCGCCGGTGTCGAGCAGGGTGACGCCCGCCTCCAGCGCCGCGTGGATCGTCGCGACGGCCTCGTCGCGGTCCGCGTCGCCGTAGAGGGCGCTCATGCCCATGCAGCCGAGGCCGAGGGCGGAGACCTGGGGTCCGGTGCGGCCGAGGGTACGCGTGATGGTCGTCATGCCCTCCAGCTTGGCATGACGAATGACAGATTTCAATATCTGTCAGCTGTCACCCTTCACCTCGCCGCCGAAGTCCGCCCAGGCGACGGCCGGGAGTGGCAGTCCGATCCCGCCGGGCTGCGGCCGGCGACCGAGCGCGAACGGCTGCGCGCCGGAGTGCGGGCGGCGAACGCCCGGGCGCGCGCCGACGGGCCGTTCATGCCGGGCCCGTGCCACCCGCCCCGGCCGCTCCCGGAGTGCCCGCAGCGCGCCGGGCTCGCGTCGCGTCGCGCGAAGGCGCGCACCGTGCGCCACCCCAGCGCGGGGACCGACGCCGGCGTCCCGCTCCGGGCCCGTCCGCGGGAGCGGCGCCCCGGCGCACGCGCGAGGCCGGCCCCGACGGGATCCCGTCGGGGCCGGCCTCGGTCTGCCGCTGGGTGCCGTGGGAGGCTACGCGCCGATCAGGCGGGCGGCCAGGTAGCCCTCGATCTGGTCGAGGGAGACGCGCTCCTGCTTCATCGAGTCACGCTCGCGGACGGTGACCGCGTTGTCGTCGAGGGTGTCGAAGTCGACCGTGACGCAGAACGGGGTGCCGATCTCGTCCTGGCGGCGGTAGCGGCGGCCGATGGCGCCGGCGTCGTCGAACTCGATGTTCCAGTTCTGGCGCAGCGCGGCGGCGAGGCCCTTGGCCTTCGGCGACAGCTCGGGGTTGCGGGACAGCGGCAGGACCGCCACCTTCACCGGGGCGAGACGGTGGTCGAGGCGCAGCACCGTGCGCTTCTCCAGCTTGCCCTTGGCGTTGGGCGCCTCGTCCTCGACGTAGGCGTCGAGCAGGAACGCCAGCATCGCGCGGCCGACGCCGGCCGCGGGCTCGATGACGTACGGCGTCCAGCGCTCGCCGGCCTCCTGGTCGAAGAAGGAGAGGTCCTGGCCGGAGGCCTTGGCGTGGGCGGAGAGGTCGTAGTCGGTGCGGTTGGCCACGCCCTCCAGCTCGCCCCACTCGTTGCCGCCGAACTGGAAGCGGTACTCGATGTCAGCGGTGCGCTTGGAGTAGTGGGAGAGCTTCTCCTTCGGGTGGTCGTACCACCGCATGTTCTCCTCGCGCATGCCCAGGCCGGTGTACCAGTTCCAGCGCTGCTCCATCCAGTACTCCTGCCACTTCTCGTCCTCGCCCGGCTTGACGAAGAACTCCATCTCCATCTGCTCGAACTCGCGGGTCCGGAAGATGAAGTTGCCGGGCGTGATCTCGTTGCGGAAGGACTTGCCCATCTGGGCGATGCCGAACGGCGGCTTGCGGCGCGAAGTGGTCTGCACCTGGGCGAAGTTGGTGAAGATGCCCTGGGCGGTCTCGGGGCGCAGGTAGGCGATGGAGCCGGTGTCCTGCGTCGGGCCGAGGTGGGTGGAGAGCAGGCCCGAGAACTGCTTGGGCTCGGTGAACTGGCCCTTGTTGCCGCAGTTGGGGCAGTTCACGTCCGCCAGGCCGTTCGCCGGCGGGCGGTTGTGCTTGGCCTCGTACGCCTCTTCCAGGTGGTCCGCGCGGAACCGCTTGTGGCAGGAGGTGCACTCGGTCAGCGGGTCGGAGAAGGTGGCGACGTGACCGGAGGCGACCCAGACCTCGGGGGCCAGGATGACGGACGAGTCGATGCCGACCACGTCCTCGCGCGACGTCACCATGTAGCGCCACCACTGGCGCTTCAGGTTCTCCTTGAGCTCGACACCCAGCGGTCCGTAGTCCCAGGCGGCCTTCTGGCCGCCGTAGATCTCACTGCAGGGGAATACGAAGCCACGGCGCTTGCTCAGGCTGACGATGGTGTCGATCTTGTCGGCGGCCACGGTGCTCTCTTCATAACGACGACGGGCGACGAAGCGAGGTGCTTCCAGCGAAGACTTCAGGGTACCGGCGGGGACTCCCCCTCGACCAAATCGGGGACCCTGTTCCCCAGGGATCCCGGGGGCCATACCGCAGCCCTTCGGGGCTTACCGGGCCCTTACGCCGTCTTCACCCGCCACCTTGTTGACAACGGTTTCCATATTAGTTGAAAATGAGTGTCATGAACGTACGGCGACTCATACCCGGCACGGCGATCGCGGCGGCCACCGCCCTCGGTCTCGGCGCCCTGTCCGCCTGCTCCTCCGACAGCGCGGCCGTGGCCGGCACGGACAAGTTCGACGTCGTCGCGTCGTTCTACCCGATGGCCTTCCTCGCCGAGCGGATAGGCGGGGACCACGTGCACGTCACCAGCCTCACCGAGCCCGGCCAGGAGCCGCACGACCTGGAGATCAGCGCCAAGCAGACGGCCGCGCTCCAGGAGTCCGACGCGGTGCTCTACCTCAAGGACCTCCAGCCCTCCGTCGACGACGCGGTGGCCCAGTCCGAGATCGGGACCAAGATCGACGCCGCGTCCCTCACCACCCTGGAGAAGCACGGCAACGAGGTCGGCGGCCACGCGGCCGAGCACGACGGCCACGAGAACGAGGAGCTGTCCGGCCTCGACCCGCACATCTGGCTCGACCCGGTGCGGTACGCCCAGGTCACCGAGGGCGTCGGCAAGGCCTTCGAGAAGGCCGACCCCGGCCACGCGGCCGACTACAAGACCAACACCGCGGCCCTGGTGAAGCAACTCGGCGACCTGAACACCGAGTTCGAGAAGGGTCTCGCGAACACCAGGACCAGGGTCTTCGTCACCACCCACGCCGCGTTCGGCTACCTCGCCGAGCGCTACGGCCTGACCGAGGAGGCCATCAACGGCCTCGACCCCGAGTCGGAGCCCAGCGCCGCCCGCGTGAAGGAGCTTGAGAAGATGGCGAAGGCGGACGGCGTCACGACCGTGTTCTACGAGACGCTCGTCAGCGACAAGACCGCGAAGACCATCGCCTCCGACGCCGGCCTGAGGACCGACGTCCTCGACCCGATCGAGGGCATCACGGAGAAGTCCCGCGGCAAGGACTACTTCTCGGTCCAGCGAGCCAACCTCAAGGCGCTGCGGACGGCCCTGGGAACCAAGTGACCACCATGGAGGGCGTCATGGACGCGAAGGCCGAGCCCGTCATCTCACTGCGCGGCGTCCGCGCCGAACTGGGCTCGCGCCCCGTGCTGCGGGGCGTCGACCTCACCGTGCGGCGCGGTGAGGTCGTCGCCCTGCTCGGCGCGAACGGCTCCGGCAAGTCCACGGCCGTGCGCAGCGTCATCGGACAGGTGGCGGTCGGCGCGGGCGAGATCGAGCTGTTCGGGGCGCCGCAGCGCCGGTTCCGGGACTGGGCGCGGATCGGATACGTCCCGCAGCGCACCACGGCCGCCGGCGGGGTTCCGGCCACGGTGACCGAGGTCGTCTCCTCGGGCCGCCTCTCGCGCACCCGCTTCGGCGTCTTCCGCAAGGCCGACCACGCGGCCGTCCGGCACGCCCTGGAGCTCGTCGGCATGGCGGACCGGGCGAAGGACAGCGTCGACGCCCTCTCCGGCGGCCAGCACCAGCGCGTGCTCATCGCCCGCGCGCTCGCCGCCGAACCCGAACTGCTGATCATGGACGAGCCGATGGCCGGCGTCGACCTGGCCAGCCAGGAGGTCCTGGCGCGGACGCTGCAGGAGCAGGTCGCGGCCGGCACGACCGTGCTGCTGGTCCTGCACGAACTGGGCCCCCTCGAACCCCTCATCGACCGGGCGGTCGTCCTGCGCGACGGCTGCGTCCTGCACGACGGGCCGCCCACGCCGGCCGTCGGCCAGCACGCGCTGCCCGGCCACGACCATGTGCACCCGCACGCACCCGCGGGCGCCGAACCGATCCGCACGGGACTGCTGAGCTGATGGACCTCCTGAACTACGCCTTCATGCAGCGGGCGCTGCTCGCCGCGGTCCTGGTCGGCATCACCGCCCCCGCCGTCGGCATCTACCTCGTCCAGCGCCGCCAGGCCCTCATGGGCGACGGCATCGGCCACGTCGCGATGACCGGCGTCGGCCTCGGCTTCCTGCTCTCCTGGTCTCCGGTCTGGATGGCGACCGGCGTCTCCGTGCTGGGCGCGGTGATCATGGAACTCATCCGCTGGTACGGCAGGACCCGCGGCGACATCGCCCTGGCCATGCTGTTCTACGGCGGCATGGCCGGCGGCGTGATGTTCATCAACCTCGCGCCGGGCGGCTCCAACGCCAACCTCACCTCGTACCTCTTCGGCTCGCTGTCGACGGTGTCGGAGTCGGACGTGACGGCGATCTGCCTGCTCGCGGCCTTCGTCGTCCTGGTCACCCTCGGTCTGCGCCGCCAGTTGTTCGCGGTCAGCCAGGACGAGGAGTTCGCGCGGGTGACCGGTCTGCCGGTGCGCGCCCTGAACCTGCTGACGGCGGTCACGGCGGCGGTGACGGTGACCGTGGCGATGCGCGTGGTGGGCCTGCTGCTGGTGTCGGCCCTGATGGTGGTCCCGGTCGCGGCCGCCCAGCAGCTCAGCCGCAGCTTCGCCGCCACCTTCGCGATCGCGGTGGCCATCGGCGTGACCGTGACCATCGGCGGCACGGTGACCTCGTACTACCAGGACGTCCCGCCCGGCGCGACGATCGTGCTCCTCACCATCGCCGCGTTCGTCGCGCTCAGCGTGCTCGCCGCCCCTCTGGCCCGCCGCCGCGCCCGCGCACTGGCCGCGGCACAGCCCGTGGGCGACCCCGCGGAGTGCGCGATTCCGGACACCCGGAGCCCGGGCGACGAAGTCGGCGTCTGACCGCGCGCAGACCGGGCTGGCACAATGGCCCGGCAAGCCGCAGACGTGAGGAGACAACGGTGACGACCGCTGGACCGCCCGTGAAGGGCCGCTCCACCCGGCAGCGTGCCGCCGTGGCGGCGGCGCTCGACGAGGTGGACGAGTTCCGCAGCGCACAGGATCTGCACGACATGCTCAAGCACAAGGGCGACTCGGTCGGCCTGACCACCGTCTATCGCACCCTGCAGTCCCTCGCCGACGCGGGCGAGGTCGACGTCCTGCGCACATCGGACGGCGAGTCCGTGTACCGCCGCTGCTCCACCGGCGAGCACCACCACCACCTCGTCTGCCGCGTCTGTGGCAAGGCGGTGGAGGTGGAGGGCCCGGCGGTCGAGAAGTGGGCGGAGGCCATCGCCGCGGAACACGGCTATGTGAACGTGGCCCACACGGTGGAGATCTTCGGGACGTGCGCGGACTGCGCGAGGGCCGCCGCGGGTTGAGCCGCCGTGCGTCTCCGGTCCGCACGGGCGCGCCCGGCGGTCAGACGCGCCGCAGCCGGCCGGCCGGCACCACCGCGTCCTCCCGCACCCCGACGCCCTGCTCTTCGCCCACGGCCCCTCCCCGGTCCTACGGTGACGGCGTGACGGCGGATGCGAGGGGCCGGGCCGGGTGCGAGGGATCCGGCCGGGGGCCGGGCCAGGGGCCGGATGCCCGGCTCCCCAGCTCCCCAGCTCCCCGGCCAGGAGTCCGCTAGGGCGCGTTTCGAAAGTAGCGTCGTCCGCCCGGAGGGCGGGCCCGGCGGCGTCTGGTGCGTGCGATCGCAAGGCGGAGGGTCGCCCCGATACTGGATGTATCGGGGTGATCCCGACAACGCGGCGAGCGTGCGTGCCAGACGCCGCCGGGCAGACGGGACTTTCGAAACACGCCCTAGGAGCCGGAGCCGGCGTCCCGCTCCGAACCCGCGCCCTCCAGGGACAGCAGCACCTCGTTCGGGGTGGCGCCGCCGAAACGGCGGTCCCGGGAGGCGAACTCCACGCACGCACGCCACAGGTCGCGGCGGTCGAAGTCCGGCCACAGGACGTCCTGGAAGACCATCTCCGCATACGCGCTCTGCCAGATCAGGTAGTTGGAGATGCGCTGCTCGCCGCTCGGCCGCAGGAACAGGTCGACGTCGGGCATGTCCGGGTAGTACAGGTACTTCGCGAGGGTCTTCTCGGTGACCTTGGACGGGTCGAGCCGACCCGCCTTCACGTCCTCGGCCAGCGCCTGCGCTGCGTCCGCGATCTCCGCCCGCCCGCCGTAGTTCATGCAGAAGTACAGGGTGAGGCGGTCGTTGTCCTTGGTCTGCTCCTGGGCGATCTGGAGCTCCTTGGCCACCGACTTCCACAGCTTGGGCATCCGGCCCACCCAGCGCACCCGGATCCCCAGCTCGTCGAGGGTGTCGCGGGTCTTGCGGATGAAGTCGCGGTTGAAGTTCATCAGGAAGCGGACCTCGTCGGGCGAGCGCTTCCAGTTCTCGGTGGAGAAGGCGTAGAGCGAGATGTTGCGCACGCCCATCTCGACCGCGCCCTGCAACACGTCGAGAACCTGCTCGGCGCCGACCTTGTGCCCCTCGGTGCGCGGCAGCCCGCGCTCCTTGGCCCAGCGGCCGTTGCCGTCCATGACGATCGCCACGTGTTCGGGCACCAGCTCACCGGGGAGCTTGGGCGGGCGAGCGCCGGACGGATGCGGCTCGGGCGTCCTGTACTCCCGACGCTGCCGCCCCAGGAACCCGCGTACGACCATGTGCCTCTCGTCTCCTTCACTTTTCCACATACCGAAGGGAGCGCAGCCCGCGCTCCAGATGCCAGTGCAGATAGGCGGACACCAGCCCGCTGCCCTCCCGGACGTGACGCGGCTCGCACGCGTCTGCCGTCTCCCAGTCTCCCGTGAGCAGCGCGCCGAGGAGGACCAGGGTCTGCGGCGAGGGCACGACGCTCCCGGCCACCCGGCAGTCGGCGCAGACCGAGCCGCCGGCGGCGACCGAGAAGAACCGGTTGGGCCCCGGCATCCCGCACCTGGCGCAGTCGCCGAAGCTGGGCGCGTACCCGTTGACGGCCAGCGACCGCAGCAGGAACGCGTCAAGCACGAGGTGCGGGGCGTGCTCGCCGCGGGCCAGGGTCCGCAGCGCCCCCACGAGCAGCAGGTACTGCTGCACGGCCGGTTCGCCCTCGTGGTCGGTGAACCGCTCGGCGGTCTCCAGCATGGCCGTCCCCGCCGTGTAGCGGGCGTAGTCGGTCACGATGCCGCCGCCGTAGGGGGCGATGATCTCGCTCTGTGTGCACAGCGGCAGTCCGCGGCCCACGAGTTCGCTGCTGCCCCGCGCGAAGAACTGCACGTCGACGTGGGAGAAGGGTTCGAGACGCGCCCCGAACTTGGACTTCGTCCGCCGCACCCCCCGTGCCACGGCCCGCACCCGCCCGTGCCCGCGCGTCAGCAGCGTGATGATGCGGTCGGCCTCGCCCAGCTTCTGGGTCCGCAGGACGATGCCGTCGTCCCGGAAGAGACTCATCGCACACCACCGCCGGGGGCCCGCCGGGGCCGCCGCCCGCCGCCCGGCCGCGGCGTGACGCGCCCCGCCTCCCCCGGCTTCTGGGGGCGCAGCACGCTGCCGTGGTCGCGGAACAGGCTCATGGCTCCATTCTCGCCTACGCCGGGAGGGTGGTGTGTCCGCCCGTGGCGATCCCCGGGGCGGGCGCGCGCAACCAGAGGCGCGGGCCGGGGCGTCCGTGTACAGGGAAACGACTTCTGTGTTCCCGACGGACGGAGAGAACGATCTCAGCCTCGACCACTCGCCGCACCCTGCTCACCGCCGGCGCGGGCGCCGGCGCCGCCCTGCTCGCCGCCGGCCCCGCACGGGCCGCCGCCGACACCGCCGCCGACACCGGCGCCGGCTCCGTCGCCGCCCGCCTGCGCGACCTGGAGTCCCGGCACGGCGCCCGGCTCGGCGTGTTCGCGTACAACGTCCGCACCCGCCGCCGCGTCCGCCACCGCGCCGACGAGCTCTTCCCGGTCTGCTCGCTCTTCAAGACCCTGGCGGTGGCGGCCGTGCTGCGGGACCTGGACGCGTCGGCGCTGGACCGGCGCATCCACTACACGGCCGACGACGTGGTGGAGAACTCGGAGATCACCAAGGACCACGTGGCCGACGGCATGACGATCGCCGAGCTGTCCGCGGCGGCGATCCGGCACAGCGACAACACGGCCGGGAACCTGCTGCTGCGCGAGCTGGGCGGCCCCGCCGCGATCACCCGCTTCGCCCGCTCCGTCGGCGACCGCGTCACCCGCCTCGACCGGTGGGAGCCGGAGCTCAACTCGGCCGAGCCGGGGCGGACCACGGACACCACGAGCCCGTACGCGATCGCGCGCACCTACGCCAGGCTGGTCCTCGGCGACGCCCTGGCCCCCGCCGGCCGACGCCGCCTGACCGACTGGATGCTCGGCACCGTCACCAGCGCCAACCGCTTCCGCGCCGGCCTCCCGGCCGACTGGACGGTCGCCGACAAGACCGGCGGCGGCTGGTACGGCGCGAACAACGACGCGGGCATCGCCTGGACCCCGGACGGCGCCCCCGTCGTCCTCGCGGTCCAGCTCACCAAGCCCGACCGGGAGGCCCCCTACGACCACGCCCTGATCGTGGAGACGGCGGAGGTGCTGGCGGCGGCACTGGGCTAGGGGTGTCCTCCCCATGACAGGGTCGGCCGGCGCGTCGCCTTCTCCGTGGAGCCGGCGGGCCCCGCACACCTCGTCCGCGGAAGGCCCGGCCCAGCCGCGGCCCCCGCCTCAGCCGGAGAGCGCGAACCCCCGCACATACCTGCGCTGCCAAGGCGTCTCCACCGCGCGCCGGTCGTAGTGGCGGCGGACGAAGGCCACCGCCTCGCCCGCCGGTACGCCGTCCAGGACCGCCAGGCACGCCAGGGCCGTTCCCGTGCGGCCGCGGCCTCCGGCGCAGGCGATCTCGACGCGTTCGCCGGCCGCGCGGCGCCAGGCCTCGGTGAGGGCCTCCCGGGCGTCACGGCGGTCGGCAGGGAGGCGGAAGTCGGGCCAGCGAAGCCAGCGGGACTCCCAGGGCGACGACGGGGGCCGCGCGCCGAGGAGGTAGACGCCGTACGCGGGTGCGGGGGCCGTGGGGTCGAGCGGGCGACGCAGGCCGCGGCCGCGGACCAGCCGCCCGGACGGCAGTTCCAGCACTCCGGGGTCGGCGGCGCACCAGGCCCGTGATTCGTTCTCCATCACTCCATTCGATCCCCGTGGCGGAAGCCGGGCAACCGATTCCGTCCGACCGGTGGTCTGGAGGGCGAGGAGGGTGCTTGATGCAGGCCGAACAAGAGGACCGGTTCCAGGAGTTCGTCAGAGCCCGTTGGTCCCGGCTGGTGCGGACCGCGTATCTGCTCACGGGCGACGTCCATCACGCGGAGGACCTGACGCAGACCGCGCTGGCGAAGGCGTACCGGTCGTGGCGGCGGATATCTCGCAGCGACAACCCGGAGGCCTATGTCCGGCGGATGCTGGTCAGCTGCAACAGCGACCGGTTCCGCAAGCGGAGGGTCGTCGAGGCGCTGACCGCGGCGCCGCCCGAGCGTGCGGGGCGGGACGAGACTGCTGGGCGGGTCGAGGAGCGCGGCTCGCTGATGGCCGGGCTGGCCCAACTCCCGCCGAAGCAGCGGGCGGTGGTGGTGCTCCGGTACTGGGAGGACCTGTCGGAGGCGGAGGTGGCCGAGGTGCTGGGCTGCTCACAGGGGACGGTCAAGAGCCAGGCGTCGAAGGGGCTGGCGAAGTTGCGCATGCAGCCGGGACTGGCCGCCGGTCGCACGGCCTCCGGCAGTCGGGAACAGGCGCGGGCGCAGGGAGGCACCAGGTGAACGAGTGGGACGACCAGAGGGAACTGGAGGAGCGGATGCGTGAGCTGCTCGCTGAGGACGCCTACACGATCCGGCCCTCGCCGGCGCCCTACCCGGCGATCCGGCGGCGGGGACTGGCCGAGCGGCGGCGGCGCGTGACGGTGACCGGGGCGGCGCTGGCCGCGCTCGCCGCGGTGCCGGTGGGGGCGTACGCCGTGAACGGCGGGGACGGGGCCCGGGGCGCCGACACGGCCGCGCCGAACCCGTCGGCGAGCGCCTCGCGGGCCCCGGCCGCGAGGCCGTCCTCGGCGCCGGACGGCCCGGCGCGGCCCGCCACGAAGGGGCAGTTGCTCGACGGCATCACCTTCGAGCAGGCGGCGGACGGGCTCAAGGAGTGTCTGCGGGCCGAGGGCGGGCCCGCCGGCAGCGTCCGTGACCTGGGCAGGGCGAAGGACTACCGGATCGTCCTGGCGCTCAAGAGCACCGGGGACTCCAACCGTCCCGGCGACGGCGTCAACGTCGTCGCGGTGAGGGAGAAGCCGGCCGGCTTCCGGGTGGTGTGCACCCTGCAGGACGGCGCCGCCTCGGGCATCAGCGTCAGCTCGAGCGACGCCGGCCCGCCGGACGCGGGTCCGGTGATGCCCGACGTGAACGGCGGCAAGCTGTACCAGCAGTCGTTCCCCGACAAGGGCCACTGGAAGCTGCCGTTCCGCTGGGGCGTCATCGGCACGGTGGAGCCGTCGGTCGCCAAGGTGACCGTCTCCTACGGGGACGGCAGCACGACGGCCGCCCTGGACGGAACCTGGTTCGTCGCGGCGGGCATGCTGAACCGGCAGGTCACCCTCGCCCCGCACATCAAGGGCTACGACAGGACGGGCAAGCTCGTCTACGACTCCGACACGGACAGCACCTACCAGCGGACGCTGCCGTAGGGGCGTCCCCGCCCCTACGGCCCACCCGCCGCAATCGCGGCCCGTGCCGCCCCGCCCGCCCGGACGGTCAGGTCCTTCCCGGTGACACCAGGCCCGACTCGTAGGCCACGATCACCAGTTGGGCCCGGTCCCGTGCGCCCAGTCTGCCCATGATCCGGCTGACATGGGTCTTCGCGGTGAGCGGGCTGAGGCCCAGCGTCTCGGCGATCTCGGTGTTGGTCAGACCGCGGGCGACCAGGGCGAGCACCTCGCGCTCGCGCTCGGAGAGTCCTTCCGGGCCGCCCACCGGGGGCGGCCCGGCGGGGCTGCGCAGGAACCGGGCGATCAGCCGTGACGTCGGCCCGGGCGACAGCAGGGCCTCGCCCGCGGCGACCGTGCGGATGGCGTCCAGGAGTTCGGCGGGCCGGGTGTCCTTCACGAGGAAACCGGACGCGCCCGCGCGCAGCGCCTCGACGATGTTCTCGTCGGTGTCGTACGTGGTCAGGACGAGCACGCGGACGCCGGTCAGCTCGTCGTCGGCGGCGATCAGCCGGGTCGCCTCGATGCCGTCGAGGTCGGGCATGCGGACGTCCATGACGATGAGGTCGGGGCGTTCGTCGCGGGCCAGCCGCACCGCTTCCCGGCCGGTGCCGGCCTGGCCGACCACCGCCATGTCCGGCGCCGACTCCACGAGCATCGCGAACGCGGCCCGGACGAGGGTCTGGTCGTCCGCGAGCAGGATCCTGAGCCCGCTCACCGGCCGCCCTCCGTCGGCAGTACGGCACACACCTCGAACCCCTCTCCGTCGCCGTTGCCCGGTCCGGCCCGCAGCGTGCCGCCCACGCTGCGCGCCCTTTCCCGCATCCCGGTGAGCCCGAATCCGGACGGCCCGGCGCCTTCGGTCCCGCCTCCCATGACGCCGGCGCCGGCGCCGACGCCGTCGTCGGTCACCGTCACCCGCAGGGCGCCCTGCTCCTCGTCCACCCGCACCGCTATCGCGAGGCCGGTCCGCCCGCCGTGGCGGACCGCGTTCGTCAGCGCCTCCTGCACGATCCGGTAGGCCGCCGCGCCCACCGCGGGCGGCACCTCCCCCGCGTTCACCGACAGTTCGGCCCGCGCCCCGGCGCTCCGGGCGCTCTCCACGAGATCGTCCAGGCCGTGCAGGCCGGGCAGGGGCCCGCGCCCGTCCGGGACACCGTTCTCGCGCAGTACCTCCAGCGTCGTCCGCAGTTCGCCGCGTGCGCTGCGGCAGGTCTCGGCGATGTCGTCGAGGGCCCTGGCGACGGCCGCGCGGTCGAGCCGGTCGGGGTCGGCGGCCAGCACATGGGCGGCGACGGACGTCCGCACGCCGATGAGGGTGATGCTGTGCGCGAGCAGGTCGTGCAGGTCACGGGCGATGCGCAGGCGTTCCTCGGCGACCCGGCGGCGGGCCTCCTCCTCCCGGGTGCGTTCGGCGCGTTCCGCGCGTTCGACGATGGCCGCGACGTACTGACGGTAGTAGCGGACGCTCATGCCGCAGAAGAGGACGGCGATGACCCAGCCGAAGATCCGCAGGACCTCCCCCGTCCCGCCGGGGTCGGCGAGGGCGCCGACGAGCAGGGCCAGTCCGAGGACGATGCCGCCGGTGAGCAGCGTGCGGCGGGCCGGGCCGGTCTCCGCGAGCGTGTAGAGCGCCACCATGGTCGCGGGGACGGGCGCGGCGTGCGCGTTGCCGAGGACGTGGTACGGGACGACGCAGGCCGCCACCGCGAACAGGACCGCCACCGGGGAGCGGCGGCGCCGCACGAGGGGTATGTGCGCGGCGAGCAGCAGCGTCCAGCCGAGGGCGTCGGGGCGCGTCCCGTCGGCGCCGGCGAGGGCGAGGGCCGTGGCCAGGCCCGCGGTCGCGGTGGCCGGCAGCGCTTCGGTGCGCGTGGGGCGGGGCGCGGCGCCGGGATCGCGGTGGACCGCCTTCATGATCCGCTCGCCCCGGCGGCGGCGTACCGGTGTCGTGGTCGGCTGCACGGGGTCATCCTGCGGCACCCGGGCGCCCCTGCGGCAGGCAGGGGCGCCCGGCTCCTCATACGGGTTGCCGGACACGGTCGCCGGGTCCGGGCTCCGGCGCGCGCGCCAGCGGGCCCGGCCACCACACCCTGCGGCCCAGCGCCACGCTCGCGCTGGTCACCAGGTAGGTGCGGACGAGGAAGGTGTCCAGCAGCACGCCGACCGCGATGACGAAGCCCAGCTCGACCAGCTGAAGGAGCCCCATGTTCGTCAGGACGGCGAAGGTCGCGGCCAGGACGAGGCCGGCGGAGGCGATGACCCCGCCGGTCGTGCGCAGCGCCGTCAGGGCGGCGGCGACGGGTTCGGCGCCGCGCAGCGACTCCTCGCGCATCCGGTGCATCAGGAAGATGCCGTAGTCGACGCCGAGGGCCACCAGGAACACGAAGGACAGCAGTCCGAGCCCCGGGTCCGTGCCCCCGAAGCCGAACACCGGCCCGAAGACGAGCCCGCCGAGGCCGAGCGCCGCGCCCCACACGGCGACCACGGCGGCGACCAGCATCAGCGGCGCCACGAGCGAGCGCAGCAGCGCGACCAGGATCAGCAGGACGGAGACGAGGACGATCGGGACGACGACCAGCCGGTCGCGGGCGTCGGTGTCGGCCAGGTCGAGCTGCTGGGCGCTGGGACCGCCCACGTAGGAGCCGGGGAGCCGCTCGCGCAGCGCCCGGACGGTGGCCGTCTCGGCCGCGGACTGCGGAGGCGCGGCGGCGGTCACCGCGATCTCCGTCCAGCCGCCCCCGGTACGGCCGGTGCGGGCGTCGGCGACGCCGTCCGTGTCGCGGGCCGCGGCGAGTGCGGCGTCGGCCCGGCCGGCCGGGGTCAGGACGTCGATGGGCTGGGCGGACTGCCGGGGGAAGGCCTCGGCGAGGGTCGCCATGGCGGCGACCGAGTCGGGCCGGTCGACGAAGGCGTCCTGCTGCCTGAGCGCGCCGGGCAGGTTCAGCGTGCCCAGGGCGAGCGCACCGAGCAGGACGGCGCCGGCCGCCAGGACGGTCCGCGGACGGCGTCCGGCGGAGGCGCCCATCGCGGCGAACAGCGACCGGCGGTCCGCGGGTGTGCTGCCGTGCGCGGGCACCAGCGGCCAGAACACCCGCCTGCCCAGGAGGACGAGGACGGCGGGCAGCAGCGTCAGCATCGCCGCGAGTGCGCACAGCACCCCGGCGGCGCCCAGCGGTCCCATGCCCCGGCTGGAGTTGAGGTCGGCGGCGAGCAGGCACAGCAGTCCGGCGGCGACGGTTCCGGAGGAGGCCAGCACGGCGGGTCCGCAGCCGCGCAGCGCGGCGAGCATCGCGTCGTGGGGCCGCTCGAAGCGCCGCAGCTCCTCGCGGTAGCGGGAGACGAGGAGCAGGGCGTAGTCGGTGCCCGCGCCGAAGACGAGGACGGTCATGATGCCCGAGCTCTGTCCGGACACCGATGTGCCGAACGCCTGGTGGAGGCCGTAGGCGACGGCCATGGAGAGGAAGTCGGCGACGCCGGCCACGACGAGCGGCACCAGCCACAGCACCGGGCTGCGGTAGATGAGGATCAGCAGCAGGGCGACGACGCCGACGGTGGTGTAGAGCAGCGGTCCGCCGAGGGACTGGTAGACCTCGCCCGCGTCGGTGGCGAGCGCTCCCGTGCCGCCCACCTGGACCGTCAACGCGCCCTCGCCGTGGGCGACTCGGCGTACGTCGTCGACGAACGCGTCCCGCTTCTCCTCGTCGGCGCCGGGCTCGTCGGTGGCGAGCGGGTACATGAGGGTGGCGCCGTCGGCGGAGGGGATCCCCCGTGGGGTCCCGGTGAGGGCGTGGGCGCCGGCGACGCGGGCGACCTGCGCGTGCGCCGTCGTGCGGTCGGCGGCGGTCAGTCCGCCGTCGCGGTGGTACACGAGCACCAGTTCGGTGCTCTCGCCGCCGGGCAGTCGTTCCTGCAGCTCGGCGGCCTTGGTGGAGTCGGCGCTCGCCGGCAGGTAGTCGGTGACGCGATCGTGCTGCACGTCGCCGAGCTGCGCGGCGAACGGCGAGGCGAGCGCGAGCACGCCCACCCACAGCGCGAGCACCACCCAGGGGATGCTCTTCCTTTTCCCGGCCCCCATGAGACGGGCCCTCCCTTCGTCGCGGTCGTCCGGATGCGTTCTCCAGACTCCCGGCGCACGGGGGGCGCTTCGTCGGGCGTGAGGGCGAGTTCGGGGGTACTGCCGGGGGTGGCCGGACGGCGGGGTTACTCCCCGGGGAGTACGGAGGTACGGGGATACGGGGGCACAGGGATCACACCCGGGGGTGCGGCCGGTGCCCGGCGCGCGGGAGGGGCGGGAGGGGTCAGGACGGCGTTCCCGCGGCGGCCAGGAGGCGGGTCACGTCGTCCGCGCAGATCGTCAGGGCCGCGCCCACCGTCGCGAGGGCCTCCCGCTCGGCCGGGGTGTACGGGCCGTCGGCGAGGGCGATGCGGGCGCCCTGCAGCAGGATCGACTCACGGCCGGCCGGGGCGAGGTGGGCGGCGAGCGGATCGAGGGCCTCGTGCAGCTCTATGGCGAGGCCGGGGCCGTAGGACTCGCCGTAGTTGCGGCCGGTGTCGGAGGCGAGGGCGTCGACGAGGGCGGCGAGCTGTTCCTCGGTGCAGTCGGTGAAGCCGGCCGCGCGCACCGCGCCCGCCGCGGTCTCCAGGGACGTGCGGGAGCAGGCGCCGCCGGCGGACAGGACGGCGAGGGCGACGGTGTGGACGGCGTCGCGCAGCATCGCCGAGAAGCGCACGGTGGTGGGGTGGTCGAGGACGTCGGTGCCGAAGTGACGGCGGCAGGCGGCGCACTCGACGACCGGGCCGGTCTCGCCCCGCGGCAGGAGCGGCACCCCGAGGAAGGTGAAGCGGCGCTGTCCGGTCAGCCGCAGGTAGTTGCGGTCCCCGCCGCAGCACGGGCAGAAGAACTCGCCGTCGCCGACGGGCGTCCACGCGGTGCGGGTGCCCAGGATGTGGGCACGCCTGGTGACACGGCCGTCTCGTCCCCGTTCTGGCAGCACGTCGCACCTCCGTAACCCCGTGGCAACATCGCCACGTCTGCGTGATGTTAGCCACAGGGGAGAGGTGTAGTCAGCACCTAGGACGAGACCTTTCCGTGACCTCCACGGCGCAGTGGCCGAAAACAGCGGGGCCCCGCTCGTCGCACTGGACGAGCGGGGCCCCTGAACCGCCGGTCAGGGTGGTCAGCGCGTCGCGCGGTTGACGGCCGAGACGACCGCCTTCAGCGACGCACGCGTCGTGTTCGCGTCGATGCCGATGCCCCACAGGACCTTGTCGCCGATCGCGCACTCGATGTAGGAGGCGGCCTGCGCCGAGGCGCCCTCGCTCATCGTGTGCTCCTGGTAGTCCAGCAGCCGTACGTCGACGCCGACGGACTGCAGGGCGTCGAAGAAGGCCGAGATCGGACCGTTGCCGGTGCCGGTCAGGACGGTGTCCTCGCCGTCGACGGTGGCTTCGACCTTGAGGGTGTCCACGCCGTCGGTGTCGGTGGTCGACTGGCCGTTCCTGACCTGGATACGGCCCCAGGGGTTCTCGGGGTTCGGCAGGTACTCGTCCTGGAAGACCGACCAGATGGCGCCGCCGGTGACCTCGCCGCCCTCGGCGTCCGTCTTGGCCTGGATGATCTTCGAGAACTCGATCTGCATCCGGCGCGGCAGGTCCAGCTTGTGGTCGTTCTTCAGGACGTAGGCGATGCCGCCCTTGCCGGACTGCGAGTTGACGCGGATGACGGCCTCGTAGGAGCGGCCGACGTCCTTCGGGTCGATCGGCAGGTACGGGACGGCCCACTCGATGTCGTCGACGGTGACGCCCTTGGCGGCCGCGTCGGCCTCCATGGCGTCGAAGCCCTTCTTGATGGCGTCCTGGTGGGAGCCGGAGAAGGACGTGTAGACCAGGTCGCCCACGTACGGGTGGCGCGGGTGGACCTCCATCTGGTTGCAGTACTCCCACGTGCGACGGATCTCGTCGATGTCGGAGAAGTCGATCTGCGGGTCGACGCCCTGGGAGAACAGGTTCATGCCCAGGGTGACCAGGTCGACGTTGCCGGTGCGCTCGCCCTGCCCGAACAGGCAGCCCTCGACGCGGTCGGCGCCGGCCATCAGCGCCAGCTCGGCGGCGGCGACGGCGGTGCCGCGGTCGTTGTGCGGGTGGACCGAGACGCAGACGTACTCGCGGCGCGAGAGGTTGCGGCTCATCCACTCGAAGCGGTCGGCGTGGGTGGAGGGCGTGGAGCGCTCGACGGTCGCCGGCAGGTTCAGGATGATCTCGCGGCCCGGACCGGGCTGGTAGACGTCCATCACCGCCTCGCAGACCTCCAGGGCGAAGTCCAGCTCGGTGTCGGTGAAGATCTCGGGGCTGTACTGGTAGCCGAACTCCGTTTCCGGGCCCAGCAGTTTCTCGGCGTACTCCATCACCAGGCGGGTGCCGTCGACGGCGATCTGCTTGATGTCGTCCCGGGAGCCGCGGAAGACCACGCGGCGGAAGACGGGGGCCGTGGCGTTGTACAGGTGGACGGTCGCCCGCCTGGCGCCCTTCAGGGACTCCACGGTCCGCTCGATCAGGTCCTCACGGGCCTGGGTCAGTACGGAGATGGTGACGTCGTCAGGGATCGCGCCCTCTTCCTCGATGATCGAGCGCACGAAGTCGAAGTCGGTCTGGCCGGAGGCGGGGAAGCCGACCTCGATCTCCTTGTAGCCCATCTTGACCAGCTGGTCGAACATCCGGCGCTTGCGCTCGGGCGACATGGGGTCGATCAGGGCCTGGTTGCCGTCGCGCAGGTCGGTGGAGAGCCAGCGGGGGGCGGCGGTGATCCGGTTGTTCGGCCAGGTGCGGTCGGGGATGTCGACCTGGTCGTACTGCCCGTACTTGTGGATCGGCATCTGGCTGGGCTGCTGGCGGTTCGCCATGGGGCGTGGGCTCCTCGGGGTGACCGGAGAATGTCCGGACGGAAGGACGGCCGACGCGCAACACCAAGCACCGCGGGGAGGGGGTCGGCCTCGATTACAGGCCCTCGCCGCGGCAGCTAAGGAGAAGCAGCCCGAAACGCATAGTGCTCCGCAGCCTAGCCGAGCCGGTCTGGTCGCGCGGGTCCGTATCAGTATGCGGGACCACGGGGAGCGATCACAGAGAAAACCGATAAAACGGAGAAAAAAGGGGTGAAACGTGCACTGTCTCACTCCGGCCATACCACTCCGCGCCAGAGATCTGCCGTGTTTGTCACCGTTTTTCACCGATCATGGTTGCCTGTAGTGACAGGGAGATAACGCAGTGCAAGGGTGCCGGACATGACGACTCACGGGGGCTCCGAGCCCGTCTTCTGCACCGTCGTACCGCCGCACGTCCTCGACCGGCTGGCGCGCAACGACGACCCCGCACTCTCCGGTCCCGCCCGGCGCACACTGCTGCGCGACAGCGAGCTGCGAGCCCGCCGCCGGGTGACCACCGAGTTCCGCCTGGCCGCCGCACCGGCGGCGAAAGCGCCGTCCGACCAGCCGCTGCGGACGATCTACGACTGCGCGCACGGCACCGATCTGCCCGGCGCCAAGGTCCGCTCCGAGGGCCAGGACCCCGGCCGGGACGCGACCGTCAACCGCGCCTACTCCGGTCTCGGCGCCACCTTCGACCTCTACCTCAAGGCCTACCAGCGCCACTCCATCGACGGCGACGGCCTGCCCCTGGACGCCAGCGTCCACTACGACGAGGGCTACAACAACGCCTTCTGGAACGGCGAGCAGATGGTGTTCGGCGACGGCGACGGCGAGATCTTCGTCGACTTCACCAACTCCGTCGACGTGATCGGGCACGAGCTCACCCACGGCGTCACGCAGTACACGGCCAACCTGACCTACTACGGCCAGCCGGGCGCGCTCAACGAGTCGATGTCCGACGTGTTCGGCTCGCTCATCAAGCAGTACTCGCTCGGCCAGACCGCCGCCGAGGCCGACTGGCTGATCGGCGCGGGCCTGCTCGCCCCGGGCGTCACCGGCGCCGCCCTGCGCTCGATGAAGGCCCCGGGCACCGCGTACGACGACGACGTCCTCGGCAAGGACCCGCAGCCCTCGACGATGGACGACTACGTCCGCACCGGCCGCGACAACGGCGGCGTCCACATCAACTCCGGCATCCCCAACCACGCGTTCTACCTGTTCGCCACCGCCCTCGGCGGCCACGCCTGGGAGAAGGCGGGGCAGATCTGGTACGACGTGCTGACCGGGGGCGAGCTCCAGGAGAAGGCCTTCTTCACCGACTTCGCGGGGCTCACCGTGAAGGCCGCGCGCGAACGCTTCGGCGACGGCGGCGACGAGTCGCAGGCCGTGAAGAAGGCCTGGGAGCAGGTCGGGGTGCGGATCCTGTAGTTCCGTACTACACAGAGACCCATGCGTATTCAGGTGAGGCGCACGGGCGGGTTCGCGGGCATCGAGCGGCGGGCCGAGGTGGACACGGCGGGACGGCCCGACGCCGACGAGTGGCACGCCCTGGCCGAGCGGGCGGTGGCCGGCGGCCGGGGCGCGCGCCCGTCGGGGGTTCCGGACGGGTTCAGCTACGAGATCACGGTGGACGGGGAGCGGGTCTACGCGGCCGATCCCCGGCTCACCGCGGAGCAGCGGACGCTGATCTCTCGGGTGCTGAAGGAAGGGGCGTGAGCGGTCTCTGACATCCCGTCCGAACTGCCGTTTCACGCCGGGGCGTTGACTTCCTTACCCAGCGGTAAGGATGATCCCGCCCATGGCGAACGATCCGCGTGCCGCGGCCCACCCGATCCCCCCGTTCCCGGCGGACTTCCTCTGGGGCGTGTCCACCTCCGCCCACCAGATCGAAGGCGCGGCGGACGAGCGCGAGCCGTCCGTCTGGGACGCGTTCACCGCCGAGCCGGGAAGGGTCAAGGACGGCTCGACGGCCGCCGTGGCCTGTGACCACTACCACCGTCACGCGGAGGACGTGGCGCTCCTGTCGGGGCTCGGCGTGGACGCGTACCGCTTCTCGGTCTCCTGGCCGAGGGTGAACTCCCCCGGCGGCCTGGACTTCTACGACCGTCTCGTGGACGAGCTGCTGAGCGCGGGCGTGCGTCCCGTCCCCACCCTCTTCCACTGGGACCTCCCGGCGGACCTGGACTGGCTGAAGCGGGACACGGCGTCCCGTTTCGCGGAGTACGCCTCGGCGGTCGTGGGCCGGCTGGGCGACCGCGTCAAGAAGTGGATCACCCTGAACGAGCCCGCCGAGCACACCCTGCTCGGCCACGCGCTCGGCACCCACGCCCCGGGCAAGCAGCTGCTCTTCGACGCGCTGCCGGTCGCCCACCACCAGCTCCTGGCCCACGGGCTGGCCGTCCAGGCCCTGCGCGCGGCCGGCGCGGGCGACATCGGCATCGCCAACTCCCACGGCCCGACCTGGCCGGCGTCCCAGGAGCCGGCCGACCTGGAGGCGGCGGCGTTCTACGACGTCCTGCTGAACCGTCTGTTCGCCGAACCCCTGCTGCTGGGCGAGTACCCGCAGGGCCTCGGCGAGCTGATGCCGGGCGACGTGAGCGCCGACCTGAAGGTGATCTCCGAGCCCCTCGACTGGTACGGGATCAACTACTACGCCCCCACCAGGGTGGGTGCGCCGCAGGGTACGGAGATCGAGTTCGGCGGGATCACCATGCCGGCGGAACTCCCCTTCTCCGTACGGGAGATCGAGGGCGTGCCGGTGACGGACTTCGGCTGGCCGGTCGTCCCCGAGGGCCTGACCGAGCTGCTGACGACCTTCAGGGACCGCTACGGCGACCGTCTTCCGCCGGTCGTCATCACCGAGAACGGCTGCTCCTACGAGGGCCTCGACGACCAGGCCCGCATCGCCTACCTGGACGGCCATCTGCGCGCCCTGCACCGGGCGCTGGAGGCGGGCGTCGACGTGCGCGGCTACTTCGTGTGGTCCTTGCTGGACAACTTCGAGTGGGCGGAGGGGTACGCGCGCCGCTTCGGCCTGGTTCACGTCGACTTCGCGACGCAGACCCGCACCCCGAAGGCGTCGTACGCCTGGCTGCGGAACGAGCTGCGGGCGCAGAGAGCCCGGGCGCGGGGATGACGACGGCGGACAGCGTCCCGGCGGCCGCGCTGGCCGAGCCCGTCGAACGGGTCGGCGGGGGCTGGACGTCGGCCCTGTCGCTGGCCAACGGTGCGATCTGGGTGGGCTGGTACGGCCCGCTGCAGATCCTGCTGGCCTCCCAGGCCGGGGACTTCGCGCCCGGCTCGGGCATGTCGAAGGAGACGATGCTGGCCTGGGTGACGGGCGTCGGCGCGGTGGTCTCGCTGGCCGCCAACCCGCTCTTCGGCGCCCTGTCGGACCGTACGACGTCGCGCCGGGGCCGGCGCACGCCGTGGATCGTGGCCGGGGCGGCGGGCGGCGCGCTGTCGCTGCTGCTGCTCGCCGGCGCGGGCGGCCTCTGGACGATGGCGCTGGGCTGGTGCCTGGTCCAGCTGACCCTGAACGCGGCCTTCGCGGCGGTGACGGCGGCCGTCCCCGACCAGGTGCCCCGGCTCCAACGGGGCTCGGTGGGCGGCTGGCTGGGGGCCGCGCAGATCCTGGGCGTGGTCGGCGGCACCGGGCTCGCGACGGTCGCCGGAGGCGTCGGGGCCGGGTACGCGGCGTGCGCGGTGTTCACGCTCGTCGGCGTCCTGCCGTACGTGGTGCGGTACGAGGACCTGCGGCTGGCGGAGGCGGACCGGCCGGCCTGGTCCTGGCGGGGCTTCGCGGCCGGCTTCTGGCTGAGCCCGCGCCGCTACCCCGACCTGGGCTGGGCCTGGCTGACCCGCTTCCTGATGAACCTGAGCAACGCGCTGGTGCTGCTGTACCTCCTGTACTACCTGCGTGACCGCCTGCACCACGCCGACCCCGAGCAGGGCGTGCTGATCCTGACGGCGGTGAACGGGCTGACGCTGCTGGCCACGGTCGTCGTCGGCGGCGTCTGGTCGGACCGGGCGGGGCGCCGCAAGCCGTTCGTGATCTGGTCCGGCGTGCTGATGGCGGTGGCGACGGCGGGACTGGCGACCTGGCAGACCTGGCCGGGCGCGATCGTCGCGGCGGCGCTCCTGGGCGTCGGCTTCGGCGTGTTCACCTCGGTCGACTTCGCGCTGATGACGGACGTGCTGCCGACGGCCGGGGACCGCGGCAAGGACCTCGGCGTCATCAACGTGGCCAACTCCCTCCCCCAGGTCGCGGCCCCCGCCCTCGCCGCGCCGATCGTGACGTACCTGGGCGGCTACCGGATGCTGTACCTGGTGGCCGCCGTGATCGGACTGGCGGGGGCGGTGCTGGTGGGGCGGATCAAAGGGGTGGATTAGCCGGCCCGTCAAGGCGTGCGCAGCTCCTTCTCCCCGGGTCCGCCCGTGGCGGCCGGGGGCCGTCGGGCAGAGCCCGTCCGGCAGACGGCTGTCGCCGCCACGGCCCCGGCGGTCCGTGCCGGACGAACACGGTCACGGCGTCGGCGTGCCGGGCCCGCTTCGCCGAGCCGCTCTGACCTGCGGGTGCGTCGTCCAGCCGACGGATCCGCCGGCTGCGGGGAGGCCCGTCCCACAGCGGGGTCCGATGGAATGGCCCGTTCCAGCCGGTGCGCCGCACGGCTCGAGCCCCTACCCTCGCTGCACAGGATCTTCACAGAAGATGCACGACTGCATGATCTGCGCGCGGAGGGTTGCCACAACCGGTCCGCGCCCTGACGCACGCCCTGGGAGGGGACGACATGAGGAAGTTACGCCCGAGCGGACGCCTGAGAGCACTCTCCGGCCTGCTGGCCGCCGGTGCCCTGATCGCCGGCCTGACCGGCACGACGGCACACGCCACGGAGTCCACCCTGCGCACCGCCCCGGCGGAGATCGGCATCCAGTTCAACCCCGACGGCGACGCCGGTCAGTGCGGTGGAACGACCGGTCAGCAGTGGAGTTCCAACCCGGACTTCACCCGGCCGATCCGCATCGACACCGACAACCGCTCGGGCGGCTGCCAGCTGGCCTTCGGCATCTACGACCCGGACGACACCCTCGCGGGCCTGTCCCTCAGCTACCGCTTCCAGGCCAGCCCCGGCGGCGACGCCGGCCAGTGCGGAAACCCGGGCACCTACCAGATGCCGATCCAGAGGTTCCGCACCTTCGGTCCCAGCGTCCGGATCGACACCGACAACCGGGCCGGCTGGTGCAACCTCGCCTTCACCGTCTCGGGCCGCTCCGACGTCGTCCTCGACGTCCAGTTCTACGCCGACGGCGACGGCGGCCAGTGCGTCAACGCCCTCCCGGCGGGCCAGTACCAGTCGGCGTTCGCCGGCGCCCCGGTGACGGTCGGCATCGACGCCGACGGCCGCTCCGGTGGCTGCCAGCTCCTGCTCCGGCTGCGCCGCGTCTAGGACGTGCGGTGAACGTGCTGGTCACAGCCGCTCGTTGACGGCTGCGACCAGCACGGTCGCTTCGTGGCGGACGGCGAGCTCGTCGTGACGAGCGCCGGCCGGCGCGGCTAGAACCCGAGCTTGCGCAACTGCTTCGGGTCGCGCTGCCAGTCCTTGGCGACCTTCACGTGCAGGTCCAGGAAGACCGGGGTGCCGAGCAGGGCCTCGATCTGTTTGCGGGACTTGATGCCGACGTCCTTCAGGCGCTTGCCCTTGGGGCCGATGATGATGCCCTTCTGGCTGGGCCGCTCGATGTAGATGTTGGCGTGGATGTCCAGCAGCGGCTTGTCGGCGGGCCGGTCCTCACGCGGCAGCATCTCCTCGACGACGACGGCGATGGAGTGCGGCAGCTCGTCGCGGACGCCCTCCAGCGCCGCCTCGCGGATCAGCTCGGCGACCATCACCTGCTCGGGCTCGTCCGTCAGGTCGCCCTCGGGGTACAGCGGCGGGCTGTCCGGCATCATCGGGATGAGCAGATCGGCGAGCAGCTCGACCTGCTCGCCGGCGACCGCCGAGACCGGCACGATCTGCGCCCACTCGATGCCCAGCTCCTTGCCGAGCTGGTCGATGGCGATGAGCTGTTCGGCGAGCGTCTGGGAGTCCACGAGGTCCGTCTTGGTGACGACCGCGATCTTCGGCGTGCGCTTGATCCCGGCCAGCTCCTTGGCGATGAACCGGTCGCCCGGACCGAGCTTCTCGTTGGCCGGCAGACAGAAGCCGATGACGTCGACCTCGGCCCAGGTGGCGCGCACCACGTCGTTCAGCCGCTCGCCGAGCAGCGTGCGCGGCTTGTGCAGCCCCGGCGTGTCCACCAGGATCAGCTGGGCGTCGGGGCGGTGCACGATGCCCCGGACCGTGTGCCGGGTGGTCTGCGGACGGTTCGAGGTGATCGCCACCTTCTTTCCGACCAGAGCGTTCGTGAGGGTGGACTTGCCCGCGTTGGGGCGGCCCACGAAGCAGGCGAAGCCGGCACGGTGGGCGGACTCGGCCGACTGCTCGGATGACAGGTTGCGAACGCTCATGGCCCCATTCTCCCTGATTCACGAAGCCCCGCCGTACACACGAGCGGCAGGGCCCTCTCCGGTGAGATCCCGGAAACCTCCACGCAATGAAACGTCACGGAAACACATCCGTGCGCAACCGGAAACGCGGGGCGGTGAACCTCTGACGAGCCCCCGCATCGTTGGAGATCCCGTGACTCTGGCCGCCGCCCACGCGAACACCGGCGACACCGCCTGGCTGCTCGCCGCCACCGCCCTCGTCCTGCTGATGACCCCGGGTCTGGCCCTCTTCTACGGCGGCATGGTCCGCACGAAGAGCGTCCTCAACATGCTCATGATGAGCTTCGTGTCGATCGCGCTGGTCACCGTCGTGTGGCTGGCGGGCGGCTACTCCCTCGCCTTCGGCGACGACGTCGCGGGCGGACTGATCGGCGGGCTGGACCACGCCGGTATGGCGGGCCTGGGCCCCGACAGCGTCCACGGCACCGTTCCGACCCTGCTGTTCGCCACCTTCCAGCTCACCTTCGCGATCATCACGGCCGCCCTGATCAGCGGCGCGATCGCGGACCGGGCGAAATTCGGGGCGTGGCTGGTCTTCGTGCCGGTCTGGGCGCTCCTCGTATACGTCCCCGTCGCCCACTGGGTCTGGGGCCCCGGCGGCTGGATCCTGGACCGGCTCGGCGCGCTGGACTTCGCCGGCGGCCTCCCGGTCGAGATCACCTCCGGCGCCTCCGGTCTGGCGCTGTGCCTGGTCCTCGGCCCGCGTCTGGGCTTCAAGAAGGACGCGATGCGTCCGCACAACCTGCCCATGGTGATGCTGGGCGCGGGCCTGCTCTGGTTCGGCTGGTTCGGCTTCAACGCGGGCTCCGCCCTCGGTGCGAACGGGCTGGCGGCCGCCGCCTTCCTCAACACCCTCGCCGCCGGCTGCACCGGTCTGCTGGGCTGGCTCTTCGTCGAGCAGAAGCGCGACGGCCACCCGACGACGCTGGGCGCGGCCTCGGGAGCGGTGGCGGGCCTGGTGGCGATCACCCCGTCCTGCGGCTCCGTCTCGCTGCTCGGCGCGCTGGCCGTGGGCCTGGCCGCCGGCGTCGTCTGCTCGTACGCCGTGGGCTGGAAGTTCAAGCTGAACTACGACGACTCCCTCGACGTGGTCGGCGTGCACCTGGTCGGCGGGGTCATCGGCACCCTTCTGATCGGCGTCTTCGCGGTGAACACCATGACCGGCGGCCCGCAGGGCCTGCTGTCCGGCGGCGGGCTCGCGCAGCTCGGCAGGCAGCTGGCCGCGGTGGCCGTCGTGGCGGTGTACGCCTTCGGTGTGACGTTCTGCATCGGCAAGCTGCTCGACAAGGTGATCGGACTGCGGGCGGACGAGGACCACGAGCACACCGGCCTGGACCTTACGGTGCACGCCGAGACGGCATACGATCACGGCGTCCTGGGCCATGGCGCCCCGGTCTCCGCGCACTCCGTCCTCTCCCACCAGAAGGTCAAGCCCCAGGCATGAAGCTCATCACCGCGATCGTCAAGCCCTACCGCCTCGACGAGGTCAAGACGGCCCTTCAGGAGCTCGGCGTGCACGGTCTGACCGTGACCGAGGCCAGCGGCTACGGCCGGCAGCGCGGGCACACCGAGGTGTACCGGGGCGCCGAGTACCAGGTCGACCTCGTGCCCAAGGTCCGTATCGAGGTCGTCGTCGAGGACGCCGAATCCGAGACCGTGATCGACGCGATCGTGCGCGCCGCGCACACCGGCAAGATCGGCGACGGCAAGGTGTGGGCGGTGCCGGTCGAGACGGTCGTGCGGGTACGGACGGGCGAGCGGGGACCGGACGCGCTCTAGCGCCGCGACAGCCCGCAACGCTCGTCACCCGGAGGTCCGGTGCGGCCGGCGCGTGTACCGGCCGCCCCGCGGCTCAGTGGTCGTCGGTGATGGTGGTCGCGATGCCGTTGCTGATCTTGACCTCGGCGGAGAAGCCCTTCTTGGCGGCCGCCTCCAACTGGGCCTCGGTGCACTCGACGCCGCCCTCGCCGCCCGGCCCGGTGTTCACGGCGTCGCAGATGTCGTCGTAGCCCATGATCTTGGTGTCGTCGGCTACGAGGAACTGCTGCTCGGTGCCCTTCATGTCGGACACGGTGTACTTGCCCGGCGCCAGGTAGGAGACGTTCCCGAACCAGGTTCCGTTGACGCCCTTGCCCTTGTCGATGCCCTCGACGACGGTCTCACGGGAGCCGGAACCACTGTCGGAGTTGGAGTCGGAGTCCTGCTGTGCGGCGCGGCGCTCGGTCACCAGGGTCGCGACGCCGTCCTTCATCTCCACGTCGGCCTTCACGGAACCCTTCTTGAGGGCCGACTCCAACTGGTCGAGTGTGCACGGCGCGTCCACCTTGGAGCCTGCATCGCCGCATATCGCGCCGGCCCCGTAGACCTCGGTGTCCTCGGCGACCCAGAACTGCTGGTCGTCCCTGCCCGGCACGGACACGATGTACTTGCCCGGAGCGAGGTAACTGACCTCACCGTTCTTGAACGACCCGCTGACACCCTTGGAGTTCTTGGAGTCCGACGCCTTCTTCGTGGCGTCCACCGGGCTCGCCTTGGCCGCCGGACTCTCGCCGGACGAACTGTCGTCGGCGCCGTTCTGACATGCGGTCATCAGCAGCGCGGCGCTGATCGCGGCGGCGGTGAGGCCGGCCTTGCGCAGGTGACGGTTCTTCACGGGGGGTTCCTTCCGGGGCGGGTCAGCAGGGAGCCAGCGGCGTTCTCACCGCCTCCCGCTCTGTGATCACTATGATCTCGTCCAAAGCCCTCAGGTCACGCCCGTCTTCCCTTCGGAACACCGGCGTAGCCAAGCCGTGACACAGCAACGCGTCGGCGGTGAAGGGCAGTTGGTCGACGCGCCACCTTCCTCGGTCCGATGCGTGCCGGGCCGAGTTCGCGGTCCTGCCGCAGCCTGCGGACACGCGCCTCGGTGGCGGCTCGGTCCGGTGCGGTGTCCTGCGGGGGCGGCTGGAACGGTCGTTGAGTCCGCTCTCGCCCTCGGACCGCCGGCGCCTGATCCACCTGGGCTGTGGGACGGGAGATGCCCCTCTCGGCGGCGACATGGGCGACGGGACGGCCGGAGCGGACACACGCTCGACGAGCAGCCGCCTGCCGTGAACGGTCAGCCGGGCATCACGGTGGGACACGAAGGCCTCCGTGCGGTGAAGATTCGACACCTCCACCACACACGGGGGCCTTCGTCACGATCAAGTCCGACCTGCGTCAACAGCGCTCGTGATCAATACACCTAGCCTCCGGCGGTTCGGCTGAGTTTCGGCCGCGGGTCCGTGGGGGCCGGTCGCGCAGTTCCCCGCGTCCCTTCGGGGCGCCCTCGCCGGCGTCTGATCAGGAGCCACACTCCTGCTGCGATCACCGCCGCCACCGTCCCCACCGCCGGCCACGGCACAGCCAGGAAGGACACCGTCGCCGACTCCGACGTCCTGATGGCGCTCGCCGTCAGGGTGACGTCCGCCCGGTCGAGCTGGGGGGCGTCGGCCCAGCGCTCGGTGAGGCGGACGCGCTGGCCCGGCAGCAGCTGGGAGGGGATCTTCTTCAGGTCGCGGGTGAGGAGGGTGCGGCCGAACAGGCCGCTCGCCGTCAGCCGCACCTTCGGTTCCAGGGTGACGTTGCCCGTGTTGTGCAGCGTGTAGGAGATCGTCGCCGTGCTGTCGCCGAGGCCGGGGACCAGGGGCTGGTGGTGGCCGATGTGCACGTTCTCGACGGCGAGGGCCGGCAGGGTGGGCCCGCCGACCTGGAGGTAGACGCGGGCGCCGACCGCCCGCTGCACGCCGAGCGCCAGGGAGCCGCCGCCGTCGTCGACCCGTTCGTCGAGGGCGACGATCGCTCCCGGATGGTCGCCGGGTTCGGCGCCCTCGGGCACCTCGAGGGTGAACGGCACGGTGACGGTCCCGCGGCCGGGGACGGTGACCCGGTCGCGCGGTAGCTTCGCCCACGCGCCCACGCCCCGCATCCGCTCGCCCAGCGACCTCACGGCGAACCCGCCGTCACGCGCGGTGTTGTAGGCGTCGGCGGCGTACAGCCGGAACGTCAGGGGCCGGTCCGTCTTGTTGGCGACGACGACCTTGTCCTCGATCGTTCGCCCGGGGTCGGCGGAGAGGTAGAAGTACGGCCGCGCGGCGACGGCCGAGGAGACGGGGTAGACGGACCAGCTGCCGTTGTCGGCGGCCCGGGCGGGCGCGGCGGACAGCGGACCGAGCAGGAACGACAGGAAAGGCAGGAAGGCGAGGAGGAGGACGTACGGCTTGCGCATGGGTGCGGACCCCCCACGGACGGGCTGCGACGGCTGGGTGGACGGGCGGGTGCGGACCCCTGTGGGGCGGGCGCCCGGCCACCGGTGGACGTGATGCGTACGCTCAGGTGAGCGTGAGGGTCAGGACGCCGGCGTAGCTGCCTGCAGGCGTGAACGCCGGTACGTCGAGGGACAGTTGCGCGTCGGCGGTGAACTCGCCGCCGGTGGCCGTGCCGTCGGGCGTGGACGCCAGGGTCGCCCCCGAGGCGCCGACGGTGCCCGCCGAACCGGCCTGACAGGTGCTCGGGCTGCCGGGCTTGGTCGTGCACGCGGGCGTCCAGCTCAGCCTGCCGGCGTCGATCTTGGCGCCGGGACCGCTGAAGTCGGTGACCTTGCCGGTCAGGGACCAGCCCGCGGGCCCGCCGCGGAAGTCCTTGACGGTGACGGTCTGCAGGGCGCCGGTCGAGGCCCCGCCCTGGCCGAACTGGACCGCGGACAGCTGGACGGCGTCCCCGGCCTGGGACATCGACAGCGTGCCCGCCCGGACGGTGGTGGTCACCCTCTGGCTGCCCGCCGGCACGGGATGGTCGTCGATCACGACGTACGCGACCGGCCCGGCGCCGAGGTCCGGGCTCCAGGCGCCGCCCTCGTACGCCACCACACCGGTCGTGGTGAGGTCGTTGACGACGAGCGAGCCGGAGATCCTGCCCTGGGCGTCCGCGGTCACGGTCGCCGTGTCCGCGGTCTGGGCGGACGCGGAGCGCCCTGCGAGCGTCACCGGCGCGCCCGCGGTGAAGCCGCTGCCGCTGACGGCGACGGCCGCGCCCGGACTGCCGGAGGCCGAACCCAGTGAGATGGCACGGGTGTTGGCGGGCGGGTTGTCGGCCGCCGTGACCGTCTCCGACACCGGGGCCGGCGGGTCGGTCACCGTGCAGGGCGTGTCCAGCTCCAGGATGTAGCTGGTGTGGATGTTGTAGTCGCCGGGCGAGAGGGTGATCGCGCCGGGCGCGGTGACCGTGAAGGTGCCGGTCATGGAGAACGACGGGAAGACGCCCTTGCCGGGCACCGGGTCGTTCTTCTTCGGTCCGGTGACGGTGACGCTGCCGGTCTGCGCGCCGCCGAGGGCGACCTTGCCCGTCGGCGTCATGATGTCGGCCGGCAGGGCCAGGTCGGTGGGGTTGTTGGCGGCGGGCGTGACCACCGTGTAGGTGACGGTGACGGTGTCGCCGACCTTGGGGCTGGTGTTGTCCGCGGTGACCTTCGCGGTGGTGGTGCCGTCGATCGGCGGGAGGCCCGCGATCGCCGGCGGGATGCAGTGCGTGGGGAAGCTGACGTCGGTCGCGGCTCCGGCCGGGCACGCCAGCGCGCCGCCCGTGGTGAGCGCGAGCACGGTGACCCCGAGCAGCGATGCCCAGCGCCGTCTTCGGGAACCTCGGGAACTTCGGGACCTCAGGGGTGAAGCCATGGTTGCCCCCTCCTCCGGGGAGTGCGGGCGCAGCGGCTCTTCTGCGCCGACAGGGGGCATTGAGATGCCGATCGCACGAGAAGTCAATGGAGACGGCCGATTGAACTGATGGACCGTCAGCTTCCTTTTGATACGAGGAAGCTGACGGCCCTTCGGTGATGTTCCCGGGAGCTGTCGGTCAGAACACGAACGGTCCTGGCAACTGGGGCCCGGAGGCCGTACAGGTGACGGTGATCCCGAAGACGACCATCTTCAGGGAGCCCTTGTAGAAGTCGAGGCTGTCGCCTGCGGCCACGGTGCCGTTGAGCGGCCCGACCACGATCGGGGCGCCGGTGGGCATGGCGGGGTTCACGGTGCCGCTGAAGACTCTGGCGGCGCCGGTCGAGTTCGCCATGGTGAGCGTCGAGGTGATGCTGTTCGCGCCGATCGGGATCGGCGCGGTGATCGCGGTGGACGAGAGAGTGAGGGTGGCCGCGGTGCCGCTCTGGGTGGCCGTGAGGGTGGCGGCGCCACCGCCGAACAGACCGCAGTTCGCGGTCGTGGTCGCCGTCGTCGGCGTGACGGCGGCGGCAGAGGGCGCGAACGCCAGCCCGGTGACCGCGAGGGCCCCGGCCAGCAGTGCCGCACCTGAACCGATTCGTTTGCCTCTCATGATGTTTCCGGCTCCTTCCCGGATGTGGGGAGACGGACGGCCGAAAACGGGACGGGTGGGTGCGGACACCGGTGCCGGTGGGGGGTGGATCTGACGGTCCGTCGGAACTTACGGTCTCATTGATGCGGGACGGACCGGCGCACGGCAAGGCCGAATTCCGGCCTACTTACGGCACTCGCCCGGAGGAGAGCCTCAGCCCCCGGAGAGCGGCAGCCCGCGGGAAGCGTCAGCCCGCGGAGAGCGTCAGCCGGACCGTCCCGTCGGGCGAAGCCAGCAGCACCGGCGTCCCCGGCCCGCCGAGATCGCGCACGGCGGCGAGATCGTCCTCGGCGGCGCTCTCCGACGACGTCACCACCGCCGCCGCCTCCAGCGACCGCGCGCCGGACGCCACCGCCATCGCCACCGCCGTCCGCAACGCGCTCAGCCGCAGCGACGGCAGCTCCACCGTCGCGGCGACGTAGGTGCGTCCCGTGTCGTCCCGCACGGCGGCGCCCTCCGGCACACCGTTGCGGGCCCGCGCGGAACGGGCCAGGGTGACGATCTTGCGGTCCTCGGGGTCGAGCGCGTTGCTGTCGGTCATGCCCCGAGCATACGAAGAACCGGCCCGCCCGCCCGGACGAGGGGTGGGTCGCCCCCTGCCGGGCGGCGCGGCGTCACGGCCGGTCGAGGCGCAGCCGCTCGGCGCGCGGCAGACCCGCCACCACCAGGTCGTAGGAGTCCTCGATCAGCTCCCTGACCAGCCGGTCCGGGAGGCCGCCGTCGACCGTGACGGTGTTCCAGTGACGTTTGTTCATGTGGTAACCGGGGTCGATCAGGCCCGGATGGTCCGCGCGCAGCCGGACCGCGTCCTCGGGGTCGCACTTGAGGTTGACCTTCAGGGGCCGCTCGCCGGTCCAGCTGAGCGCGAACATCTTGCCCAGAACCTTGAACACCGAGATCTCCGGCCGGAAGGGGAACTCCTCGGTCACCGCGTTGAACGACAGGCAGAAGGCGCGCAGCTGCTCGGGCCTCACTCGGGACTCGTCTCCTCCCCCGCCGGACCCGCCGGGTGCACCGGCTCCACCAGCACCGTCACGATCTTGTTGCGGCGGCCGGCCGCGGCCTCCGCCGTCAGCCGCAGCTTGCGTCCGTCGGGCAGCTCGACCTCGGAGGAGGCCCCGGCGATGGGCACCCGGCCCAGGGCCTTGGCGAGCAGCCCGCCGACGGTCTCCACGTCCTCGTCGTCGTACTCCTCCAGGCCGTACAGCTCGCCCAGGTCGGTGATGTCGAGACGGGCGGTCACCCGGTAGCGGTCGTCGCCGAGCTCCTCCACGGGCGGCAGCTCGCGGTCGTACTCGTCGGTGATCTCACCGACGATCTCCTCCAGGATGTCCTCGATGGTGACGATGCCGGCCGTTCCGCCGTACTCGTCGATGACGACCGCGACGTGGTTGCGGTCCTGCTGCATCTCCCGCAGCAGGTCGCCGGCGTTCTTCGTGTCGGGGACGAACGCGGCGGGCCGCATGGCCGTCGACACCAGCTCGCCCTCCGCGTCGCGGCTGATGTGCGTCTTGCGGACCAGGTCCTTCAGATACACGATGCCGACGATGTCGTCCTCGTTCTCGCCGGTCACGGGTATGCGGGAGAACCCGGAGCGCAGGGCGAGGGTGAGGGCCTGGCGGATGGTCTTGTAGCGCTCGATGACGACGAGGTCGGTCCGCGGGACCATGACCTCCCGTACGAGGGTGTCGCCCAGCTCGAAGACCGAGTGCACCATGCGGCGCTCGTCGTCCTCGATCAGCGACTCCTTCTCGGCGAGGTCGACCAGGGCCCGCAGTTCCGCCTCGGAGGCGAAGGGGCCGCGCCGGAAGCCCTTGCCGGGGGTCAGCGCGTTGCCGATGAGGATCAGCAGCGACGGGATCGGGCCCATGATCCGGGCCAGCGGCAGCAGCACGTAGGCGGCCGCCGTCGCGGTGTTCAGCGGGTGCTGGCGGCCGATGGTCCGCGGGGACACGCCGACCGCGACGTACGAGACGAGGACCATCACGCCGATCGCCGCGAGCAGCGCCGGGGCCGTGCCGTGGATCTGCCGGAGGCACGCGTAGGTGACCAGCGCCGCGGCCGCCATCTCGCACGCCACCCGGACCAGCAGTGCCACGTTGAGGTAGCGGGTCGGGTCGGCGGCGATCTGCGCGAGCTTGGCGCTGCCCCGCCGACCGGAGCGCACGGCCTCCTCGGCGCGGAAGCTGGAGACGCGCGCGAGGCCCGCCTCCGCGCAGGCGGCGAGCCAGGCGACGACGACCAGGGCGACCGCTCCGGCGACGAGGGCGGGACTCATGAGACGGTCGGGGCCGGGGAGGGCCCGGTCAGGCCCTTCTCCGCACGCCAGCCGTCCACGATGGCGGCCTGCAGACCGAACATCTCGGCCTTCTCGTCGGGCTCCTCGTGGTCGTATCCGAGCAGGTGCAGCACCCCGTGGACGGTGAGCAGCTGGAGCTCCTCGTCCATGGAGTGCTCCGTGGGCGCTTCCTTGCCCTGCCGCTCGGCGACCTCGGGACACAGCACGATGTCGCCGAGGAGGCCCTGCGGCGGCTCGTCGTCGTCCTTGGACGGGGGCCGCAGCTCGTCCATCGGGAAGGACATGACGTCCGTCGGGCCGGGCAGGTCCATCCACTGGACGTGCAGCTGCTCCATGGCGTCGGCGTCCACGACGATCACCGAGAGCTCGGAGAGCGGGTGGATGCGCATCCGTGCGAGCGCGTAGCGGGCGATGTCGAGGATCGCCTGCTCGTCGACCTCGGTTCCGGACTCGTTGTTGACGTCGATCGACATGGTGCTGGCTTGTCTACTTCCGCTTGTTGCGGCCGCCCTTGTGGGTGCCGTTCTCCGTACCGTTATCGCTGTCGTACTTCTCGTACGCGTCGACGATACGGCCGACCAGCTTGTGCCGGACGACGTCCTGGGACGACAGACGGGAGAAGTACACGTCGTCGAGGCCTTCGAGGATGTCCTGAACCTGCCGCAGACCCGACTTGGTGCCGCCCGGCAGGTCGACCTGCGTCACGTCACCCGTGATCACGATCTTCGAGTCGAAGCCGAGCCGGGTGAGGAACATCTTCATCTGCTCGGGGCTCGTGTTCTGGGCCTCGTCCAGGATGATGAAGGCATCGTTGAGGCTACGGCCCCTCATGTACGCCAGCGGGGCCACCTCGATCGTCCCCGCCGCCATCAGCTTGGGGATCGAGTCCGGGTCCAGCATGTCGTGCAGGGCGTCGTACAGCGGGCGCAGGTAGGGGTCGATCTTCTCGTAGAGGGTGCCGGGCAGGAAGCCGAGGCGCTCTCCGGCCTCGACCGCCGGACGGGTCAGGATGATGCGGTTGACCTGCTTGGACTGCAGGGCCTGGACCGCCTTGGCCATGGCCAGGTAGGTCTTGCCGGTGCCCGCGGGGCCGATGCCGAAGACGATCGTGTGCTTGTCGATCGCGTCGACGTACCGCTTCTGGTTGAGGGTCTTGGGTCTGATGGTGCGGCCGCGCGAGGACAGGATGTTCTGCGTCAGAACCTCGGCAGGGGTCTCCTGGCCGTCACTCGTCCCGTTCTCACTCGCCCGCAGCATGGCGATCGAGCGTTCCACTGCGTCCTCCGTCATCGGCTGCCCGGTGCGGAGCACCAGCATCATCTCGTCGAACAGCCGCTGGACGAGGGCGACTTCCCGCGCCTCGCCCGTCGCGCTGATCTCATTGCCCCGGACGTGGATGTCGGCCGCCGGGAAGGCCGTCTCGATCACGCGCAGAAGGGAGTCGCCGGATCCCAGCACGGTCACCATGGGGTGCTGGGCGGGAACGGTGAACCGTGCTCTCGCCTTGCCCTGCGCGGGCGTCTGAGCTGTAGGTGTCTCAGTCATAGACCGGCCCGAGGGCCTCTACGTCCTCCCGGATGCGTCTCGCCTGCCACGAGGGCGGCCTGGCGGTTCCAAGGGTACGCCAGGGCGCCGACAACGCCGTAGTGGTTTTGTCATGCGCAGACAACTATGCCGAACGGCCGAAACCGATCGTCGGAACGGCTCTGCGCAGCGGCCACGGGGCCGCGTCCTCCGCCTCCGGGAGCAGTGCCGGCAGCAGGCGCTCCAGGAACGCGTACCGCCGCAGCGCCTCGGGGTCCTGGCCCTGCACCGACTGGACCCAGCGCCACCATGCGGCGATCTCGGACCAGCCGGGGGCGGAGAGCGAGCCGCCGAACTCCTGCACGGAGAGGGCGGCGGTCAGGCCGGCGAAGGCGAGCCGGTCGGCCAGCGGCCAGTCCGCCAGGGTGCCGGTGACGAAGCCGGCCACGAAGACGTCCCCGGCGCCGGTGGGATCGAGGGCCTCGACCGCGATCGCCGGGACCTCCGCGGACTCGCCGGTGCGCTGGTCGACCGCGTACGCGCCCTCCGCGCCGAGGGTGACGACCGCGAGCGGCACGTACGCGGTGAGGGCGCGGGCGGCGGCGCGGGGGCAGGCGGCGCCGGTGTAGCGCATGGCCTCCTCCGCGTTCGGCAGGAAGGCCTCGCAGTGCTCCAGATCGGCGAGGCCGGCCAGGTCCCAGGCGCCGGTGTCGTCCCAGCCGACGTCGGCGAAGACGCGGGTGCCCCGGCTCGCGGCCTGGGCGATCCAGGGGGCGCGCTTGCCGGGGGTGAGCGAGGCGACGGCGGCGCGGGCGTGCGGCGGGCACTCGGGGGCCGGTTCCTCGGGGGGCGGTTCGTGGCCGTGCGAGACCATGGTGCGCTCCCCCTCGTACGCCATGGAGACGGTGACCGGGGAGTGCCAGCCGGGGACCGTGCGCGAGGCGCTGAGGTCGATGCCCTCACCGTGTTCGAGGGCGTCCCAGCAGTACTCGCCGTAGTGGTCGTCGCCGAAGGCGGCGGCGAGGGAGGTGCGCAGGCCGAGGCGGGCGAGCGCGGTGGCCATGTTGGCGACGCCGCCGGGGCTCGATCCCATGCCGCGCGCCCAGGACTCGGTGCCGCGCACCGGGGCGGAGTCGAGCCCGGTGAAGACGATGTCGAGGAAGACGTCCCCGGTGAGGTAGACGTCCCAGGGCGGATCGTCGGTGGCGCGCCGGGCGGCCAGGGGGTCGACCCGGGCGGCCTCGCGGTTCTGGCCGGTGCGGCGGCGGTGTCCCTCTCCGACGGACGCGTATGACGCGGTCACGGTGTGCTCCCTGACGTGGTGCCGATCTGGCCAGTGTGCACCACGCCGCCGACGACGGGCGGTGCGTCACGCCGGGGGCGCCGCGGCTTCGGGCCCGGCGTCCACGGCGCACGACGTCACGGCGCGCCCGGCGTCAGGGGGTCACGGCCGGGAAGGGCGGCGGCGGGTCACCAGCGGGGGACGGACGGCGTGACCCACCCGGGTTCGGCGACGCGCATGGCGGCCGCGTCGTCGCGCTCGCGCAACGCTCCGTCGTCGTCCTGCCAGCGCCGGTGCAGGAAGTCCAGCCTGTCCCGGTCGAGTTCGACGCCCAGGCCGGGCGCGTCGGAGACGGCGACCTTGCCGTCGCGGAAGACGAGCCGTTCGGTGAGGACGTCCTCGGACTGCCAGGGGTAGTGGGAGTCGCAGGCGTGGTGGAGGTCGGGGACGGTGGAGGCGACGTGGGTCATCGCAGCCAGGGAGATCCCCAGGTGGGTGTTGGAGTGCATGGAGACTCCGACGCCGAACGTGCGGCAGACGGCGGCCAGTTCGCGGGTGTTGCGCAGTCCGCCCCAGTAGTGGTGGTCCGAGAGGACGACCTGGACGGCGTCGCGGGCGAAGGCCTCCTTGATCTCGGCGAACGTGGTCACGCACATGTTGGTGGCGAGCGGCACGTCGGTCCGCGCGGCGACCTCGGCCATGGCCGGGGTGCCGAGGGCGGGGTCCTCCAGGTACTCGAGGAGCCCGCCGATCTCCTGGGCGACCCGCAGCGAGGTGTCCACGGACCAGGCGCCGTTGGGGTCGAGCCGCAGGGGGTGTCCGGGGAAGGCCTCGGCGAGGGCCCGGACGGCGGCGATCTCCTCGTCGGGCGGGAAGACGCCGCCCTTGAGCTTGAAGGAGGTGAAGCCGTGGCGCTCCTTGAAGCGCCTGGCCTGCTCGACGACCGAGGCCGGGTCGAGGGCGGCGCCCCAGTCGTCCTTCTCGGCGCGGACGCCCTCGGGGTGGTCGGCCCACCGGTAGAAGAGGTAGGCGCTGTACTCGACGGCGTCGCGCACCTTGCCGCCGAGCAGCGCGTGCACGGGCAGGCCGAGCGCCTTGCCGAGGGCGTCGAGGCAGGCGACCTCGAAGGCGGAGACGACCGACAGGCGCAGCTTGTCTGCGGTCTGGACGCCCCGCAGCCCGCCGACGTCCACCTGGGAGGAGGTGCGGGAGTCGTCGACGGACACCTCGTCGGCGATCGTGAACAGGGCGTTCAGGTCACTGACCCGACGGCCGGTCAGCCGGGCCGCGAAGGGGCGGGCCAGTTCCAGGTACTTGGTGTCGCCGTAGGTCTCGCCGACGCCCGTGATCCCGTCTGCGGTCCGGATCTCCACGATCAGCCGGGGCGTGTACGGCTGGTGGACGCCCTGGGTGTTGAGCAGGGGCGGGTCGGCGACCAGGATCGGGGTCAGGCGGACGTCCGTGATCGTGAGGTCGGGGCTCACAGGGCGGCTCCTACGAGGTCGAGGCCGGTGGTCAAAAGGGTCGCGAGGTCGGCCAGGTCGGCGGGCGAGGGCTCGGTGAGCGGGGCGCGGACCGGTCCGACGGGGCGGCCGCGCAGGCGGGCCGCCGCCTTCACCAGGGACACGGCGTAGCCGGGCACGCGGTCGCGGAGCTCGACGAAGGGGACGTAGAAGTCGCGCAGCAGCCGTTGCACCGTCTTGTCGCCTTCGTCGCCCCTGCGGCCCCCGCCGTCCCGGCCGTCCGTGCCGTCGCCGTCGTGCAGGGCGGCGAAGAAGGCGTTCGCGATCTCGGGGGCGAAGGCGTGGACGGCGGAGGAGTAGGCGGGGACGCCGACGGTGGCGTAGGCGCGGGCCTGGATCTCGGCGGTGGCGGCGCCGTTGAAGAACAGGAAGTCCTCCGGGGCGGCGAGGGTGAGCCGCTGGAGTCGGTCGAGGTCGCTGTGGCCGTCCTTGAGGCCGATGACGTTCGGGATGCGGACGATGTGTCTCAAGGACGCCGCGGAGAAGGCGACTTGACCGCGCTGGTAGGCGATGAGGGGCAGCCGGGTGCGGGCGGCGATCTGCTCGAGCTGGGCGACGAGGCCGTCCTGCGGGGCGGCGACGAGGTAGTGCGGCAGGACGAGGAGGGCGTCGGCGCCGGCCTGCTCGGCGATGCGGGCGAAGCGGGCGGCCTGGGCCCAGCCGTAGCCGACGCCGGCGACGACGGGCAGGCGGCCGGCGGCCTCCTCGACGGCGATCGTCACGGTCTGCCGGTACTCGTCCTCGTCGAGGGAGAAGAACTCGCCGGTGCCGCAGGCGGGGAAGAGGGCGCCGGGGGCGGTGGCGATCTGGGCCGCGACATGGGCGCGGAAGCCGTCGGGGTCGAGGGAGCCGTCGTCGTGGAAGCTGGTGAGCGGGAAGGACAGCACCCCGCGCCCCATGCCGTCCCGCAGCCGCCGGACGGTGTCCCCCACCGCACCCCCGGTGGAGTCCCCGGTGGCGGCGTCCCCTGTGGCGTCCCGAGCCGTGCCGTGCGTCGCGTCTCTGTCGAGGCCCACCCGGTCCATCTCCCTATGTAGACGTCATCCATGTATGAAGATGGAGGTTAGATACGCGAACGCCGCCCGTCAATGGAGCGGCCCCGGCCCTTACGATCGGCTCATGTCGGAGACAGGGGGCGTCCGAGAGGTGAAGTCCGCGGCACGCACGGTCGAGCTGCTGGAACTGCTCGCGGCGCGCGCGGACCGGCCGGCCCGGCTCCAGGAGCTGGCCGACGAGCTGGGGGTGCCGCGCAGTTCGATGTACGCGCTGCTGCAGACGCTGATCGGCCGGGGCTGGGTCCGCACGGACGTCACCGGCTCCCTCTACGGCATCGGCATCCACGCCCTGCTGACCGGCACCGGCTACCTCGACTCCGACCCGCGCGTCCGCCTGGTGCGGCCCTTTCTCGACGAGGCGTCGGACGCGCTGGGCGAGACGATCCACCTGGGGCGGCTGGACGGCCTGAGCGTGGCGTATCTGGCGACGCGCGAGTCCCACGAATACCTGCGCACGATCAGCCGGGTCGGACGGCGGCTGCCCGCGCACGCCGGCGCACTCGGCAAGGCGCTGCTCGCGGGGCGGCCGGACGGCGAGCTGCCCGACGGCCCCTACGAGGCGCTCACCCCGAACTCCCGCACCAGCCGCGAGGCGCTGCTGGCCGACCTCGCCGAGGTGCGGGCGCGCGGCTACTCCGTGGACCGCGAGGAGAGCGTCCTCGGCATCGTGGGCTTCGGCTTCGCCCTGCGCTACGACGTCCCCGCCCAGGACGCGATCAGCTGCTCGGTGCCGGTGGCCCGGCTGACGCCGGAGCACGAGGAGCGGATCGTCGCGGTGATGCGGGAGATCAGGGCCGAGATCGAGGCGGCGGCGCCCGGTTCCGGCGGCGGCGCCGACTGGCGGTAGCGCGCACCGACCACCGGGCCCGGCGACCCGCAAGCCGTCAGAAGGTGTAGGCGTCCACCTCGGCGAGACACCGGGCCCGGCGCTCCTCGTCGTCCTCCAGGAAGGAGGCGACGAAAGAGTTGCGGGCCAGCTCGCGCAGCCGCTCCTCGCTCAGCCCGAGGCTCGTGCGCACGGCGTCGAAGTTGTCGCCGGCGTAACCGCCGAAGTAGGCGGGGTCGTCGGAGTTGACGGTGCAGAGGAGTCCCGCGTCGAGCATGGCCGGCAGCGGGTGCTCGGCGAGGACGTCGACGGTGCGCAGCCGGACGTTGGACAGCGGGCACAGGGTCAGCGGGATCCGCTCCCGCGCCAGCCGCTCCACCAGCGCCGGGTCCTCCATGCACCGCAGGCCGTGGTCGACGCGCTCGACGCCGAGGACGTCCAGCGCCTCGGTGATGTACTCCGGCGGCCCCTCCTCACCGGCGTGCGCGACGCGCCGCAGGCCGAGCGCGGCGGCGGCCTCGTACACCTCGCGGAACTTCGCCGGCGGATGCCCGACCTCGGCGGAGTCCAGCCCGACGCCGGTGATCCGGTCGAGGTAGGGCTTCGCCGCGTCCAGCGTCTCCAGGGCCGACTCGGCGGACTCGTCGCGCAGGAAGCAGAGGATCAGCCGGGTGGAGACGCCGTGGACCTCCTCGCTCCTGCCCAGCGCCCGCCACAGGCCGTCCACGACCGTGCCCATGCCGACGCCCCGCGCGAGGTGCGCCTGCGGGTCGAAGAAGATCTCCGCGTGGCGCACGCCCTGGGCGGCCGCCCGGGCGAGGTAGGCGTCGGCGAGGTCCGCGAAGTCCCGCTCGGTGCGCAGGACCGCCATCAGCTCGTAGTACAGGTTCAGGAAGGACTGGAGATCCTCGAACCGGTACGCCTCACGGAGCGCTTCGGTGTCGGTGTACGGCAGTTCGACCCCGTTGCGGGCGGCGAGCTCGAAAGCCAGCTCGGGCTCCAGGGTGCCTTCGATGTGCAGGTGCAGTTCAGCTTTGGGGAGGGGCATCAAAGCATCGTACGGGCGTTCCCGCTCGGATTCCGCTTTGCGACGTCCGCGCCGGTCACCCCTGCCGACCTGCTTGTGCGCCGGGGATCCGGAGGCCGTCCCCCGGAGCGGCGCAGTGCCGGCGACTCGGGACCGGCACTCGCTGGAGGTCGTGGGCCACCGTCAGCTCGCCCTCGAACCCGGCGGCCCGCGCCTGCCGCTCGAACTCCTCCGGGTCCGGGTAACGCTGGCTGAAGTGGGTGAGCACCAGGTGCCGCACCCCCGCGTCCCGTGCCACGCGCGCCGCCTGACCCGCGGTCAGATGCCCGTGGTCGACGGCGAGCCGCTCGTCCTCGTCGAGGAAGGTCGACTCGATGACGAGCAGGTCGGCGTCCTCAGCGAGCGCGTGCACCCCCTCGCACAGCCGGGTGTCCATCACGAACGCGAACCGCTGTCCGCGGCGCACCTCGCTGACGTCGTCGAGCGACACCCCGCCGAGGGAGCCCTCCCGCTGGATCCGGCCCACGTCCGGCCCCTTCACGCCGTGCGCGGCCAGCAGTTCGGGCAGCATGCGGCGGCCGTCGGGCTCGACGAGCCGGTAGCCGTAGGACTCGACGGGGTGCGAGAGCAGGGCGGCTTCGAGCCGGTAGGAGGACGCGGTGGCGAGGACTCCGTCCGCGTCGACGGGGGCCTCGGTGATGCCGACGGTCTCGCGGTAGGCGGTGGAGTAGCGCAGCCGGTCGAAGAAGCGCTGTCCGGAGCGCGGGTAGTGCGCGGTGACCGGATGCGGGACCTGGTCGAGGTTGATCCGCTGGATGACGCCGGCGAGGCCGAGGGAGTGGTCCCCGTGGAAGTGGGTGACGCAGATCCGGTGGACGTCGTGCGCGGCGACCCCGGCGCGGGCCATCTGGCGCTGGGTGCCCTCGCCCGGGTCGAAGAGGACGCCCTCGCCGTCCCAGCGCAGGAAGTAGCCGTTGTGGTTGCGGTGCCGGGTGGGGACCTGGCTGGCGGTGCCGAGCACCACGAGTTCGCGTACGGACACGACGGCCTATCCGGGGGGCCAGTGCAGGCCGCGGCCGCCGAAGACGTGCGCGTGGGCGTGCCAGACGGTCTGGCCGGCGCCCGCGCCGGTGTTGAAGACGACGCGGTAGCTCTCCAGCTTGTCCTCGTCCGCGACCGCCTGCGTCTCGCGCAGGACGTCGGCGGCGAGCTCCGGCGCGCCGGCGGCCAGGGCGGCGGCGTCCCGGTAGTGCGCCTTCGGGATCACCAGGACGTGGGTGGGCGCCTGCGGGTTGATGTCCCGGAAGGCGACGGTCGTCTCGGTCTCCCGCACGATCGTCGCGGGGATCGCTCCCGATACGATCTTGCAGAACAGGCAGTCGTCCTGCGGTTCCCCTGCCATGCGGGTCCTCCTCAGACAGTTGATCAGTACGGGGGCATCGTATCCGGGGGCCGCTGCCCCGGGCCTGCCCGTTCCCGCGCCCACCGGGCCGGGCGGCGGGGCGGTCAGGGCGTCAGGGCGTCAGGGCGTCAGGGCGTCAGGGCGTCAGGGCAGCGAAGGGGGCGTCTTGGCCGGCGTCGACTCGAGGGCGGCCAGGGCCAGGGACACCGCCTCGTCCAGCTGGACGTCGCGGCCGGCCGCGTGGTCCTGGGGAGCGCAGACCACCTCGACGTCCGGATCGACGCCGTGGTTCTCCACGCCCCACCCGTGGCCCTCCAGCCAGATCGCGTACTTGGGCTGCGTGACGAGCGTCCCGTCGACCAGGCGGTAGCGGCTGTCGATGCCGACCGTCCCGCCCCAGGTGCGGGTGCCCACCACCGGCCCGATCCCGAGCGCCTTGATCGCCGCGTTGACGATGTCCCCGTCGGACCCGGAGAACTCGTTGGCGACGGCGACGACGGGCCCCCGGGGCGCGTCCTCCGGATAGCTGGAGGGCCGCAGGCCGCGCGGCACGTCCCAGCCGACGATCCGGCGGGCCAGCTTCTCCACGACGAGCTGGGAGGTGTGCCCGCCCCGGTTCTCCCGGACGTCCACGATCAGCCCCTCGCGGGCCACCTCGACCCGCAGGTCCCGGTGGATCTGGGCCCATCCCGGCGCCTGCATGTCGGGCACGTGCAGATATCCCAGCCGCCCGCCGGAGGCCTCGTGCACATACGCCCGCCGGTCCGAGACCCACGCGTGGTAGCGCAGCGCCTCCTCGTCCGCGACGGGCACGACGACGACGTGCCGGGGCTCGCCGCCGCCGGACGGCGAGATCGTCAGCTCCACGACCCTGCCCGCGGCGCCGACGAGCAGCGGCCCCGGCCCGGTGACCGGGTCGACCGGCTGTCCGCCGACGGCGAGGATCGCGTCGCCGGCCCGCACCGCGACGCCGGGCGCGGCGAGCGGGGAGCGGGCGTCGGGGTCGGAGGTCTCCGACGGCAGGACGCGGTCGATGCGCCAGCTGCCGTCCTCGTGCCGGGAGACGTCCGCGCCCAGCAGCCCCTGCCGGGCGCCGCGGCCGTGGCCGCCGTACGGCATGACGTAGGCGTGCGAGGTGCCGAGCTCGCCGTGCACCTCCCAGAGCAGGTCGACGAGGTCGTCGTGGGTCGCGACCCGCTCCAGCACGGGCCGGTAGCGGTCCAGGACGCCGTCCCAGTCGACGCCGCCGAGGTCCGGCCGCCAGAAGTTGTCCCGCATGATCCGGCCGTTCTCGTCGTACATCTGCCGCCACTCGGCGGTGGGGTCGACGACGCGGCGGATCCGGCCGAGGTCGACGGTGACGTTGCTGTCGCTGTCCTCGTCCCCGGAGGCGCGCCGGTCGCTGGGGACGACCTTGAGCTTGCCGTCGGTCCACAGCAGCAGCCGCTTGCCGTCGCCGCTGACCTCGAAGCCGTCGGCGTCGGCGGCGAGGTGCTCGATGCGCTGCTGGGCCAGGTCGTAGCGCTCCAGCTCGGTGTGCGGGTCGGGATCGTCCGGGGTGGCCCGGGAGGCGCCGAGGACACCGCGGACCGGGTGCCGCAGCCACAGGACCCCGTCCTTGGCCGCGGCGAGCCCCGAGTAGCGGCCGGCCTCGACCGGGAAGGGGACTATCCGGTCCGCGAGGCCTTCAAGGTCGATCCGGGTGGCCGGGGCGCCCTCGCTGTCGGGGGTCTCCTCCTTGTCGGGCGTCTCGAACGGTCTGCCGTGCCGCTGCGGGCCGAAGGGGGACGGGGTCGTCGCCGCGAGGGTGATCAGGTGCGGGCGGGCGCCTGCGACGAAGGAGAGGTCGAAGGCGTGCTGGTCGTAGACCGGGTCGAAGGCGCGGGTGGAGAGGAACGCGAGGTGTCGGCCGTCGAGGGTGAAGGCGGGCGCGTAGTCCCGGAACCGCAGCGGGGTGGCCTCGGTGACGGACAGGTCGGTGACGTTGGCGAGCTTGAGCTGGCTGAGCGGGCGCGGGCCGGGGTGCGACCAGGCCAGCCAGGCCGAGTCGGGCGAGAAGACCAGGCCGGACACCTCGCCGTCGGGGCTGGCGTCGACCTCCCGGACCTCGCCGGTCTCCCGCTCGACGAGCAGCAGCCGCCCGTCGTGCGCGGCGACGGCGGCCCGGCTGCCGTCGGGCGCCATGGCGAGCTCCAGGACCCGGCCGAGCCGTCCGGCGGCGAGCCTGCGGGGCGTGGCGCCCGGGGTCTGCCCGGTGGCGGGGGCGAACTCCAGCGCGTCCTCGCCCTCCGCGTCCGTCACCCAGACCGCCCACTCCTCGCCCTCGGTGCGGAAGGCGCGCGGCAGCCGGGCGCGGACGCCGGGTTCGGCGGCGAGCGCGCGGGCCGGTCCGGCCCGGTGGGTGACCCAGTGGACCGCCCCGCGCACCTCCACGACGCTGCCGCGCGCGGTGTGGTCGGGCGCCGCCCCGCCCAGCCAGCGGGAGGCGGCGACCGGGTGGGGCCGGCGGTCGGCACGCTGGCCGCCGAGGCGGACGTCGAGCGGGCGGGGTTCGGCGCCGTCGAGGTCGTCCAGCAGCCACAGCACGCCCGCGGACATGTACACGATGCGGGTGCCGTCGCCGGCGGCCTGGCGGGCGTAGAAACCCTCCCCGTCGCCGGCCGGGGTGTGCCGCCGCAGGTCGGAACCGTCGGCCAGGGAGGAGTACAGGGCCCCCGTGCCCTCGTGGTCGGAGAGGAACGCGAGCCGGTCGCCCGCCCACACCGGGCACTCGATGTTGCCGTCGAGGTCCTCGTGGAGCCGGACGAACTCCCCCTCGCCGTCCCGGTCGATCCACAGCTTGCCCGCGGTGCCGCCCCGGTAGCGCTTCCAGTGGGCGGCCTCGCGGCTCATCGGCGCGGACAGCAGCACGGTGTGCGGACCGTGGGCGACGGCGCCGACCGGCCCGTAGGGCAGAGTGGTCGCCGGTCCGCCGTCGACGGGGACGGCGCGGGCCCAGGTGCGGCGCAGGGTGGCCTGGTCGTGGCTGCTGACGGCGAGGACCCGGCCGTCCGGGGTCCAGCCGCGTACCCGGGTCTGCGCACTTCCCCAGTGCGTCAGCCTGGTCGAGGGACCGCCGTCGACGGGGGCGATGTGCACCTCGGGGGCGCCGTCGCGGGTGGAGGTCCAGGCGACGGTGGCGCCGTCGGGCGAGATGCGCGGCCAGGAGACCGGCGTGTTGTCGGCGCTGACCCGCCAGGCGCGGCCGCCGTCGAGGGGCGCGAGCCACACGTCGTCCTCGGCGGCGAAGACCACCGACTCGCCGTGCAGGTGCGGGAATCTGAGATACGCGGCAGGCGTCGCGGGCTGGGTCACCGCATCACTGTAGGCACCGGTGGGGCGGCTGGTCAGGGGTTTCGCTCACTTCCCCACCGTGCCCGCGTGCACGGTCTCGGTGACGGTCACCGTCACGGTGACCGTCGGCCGGGGGCCGGGCCGCGACGGCCCGCCCGGCCCGGCCGTCGACGTGGCCGCGGGCGACGGGGCCACCGGCGACGGCGTCGCCGACCGGCAGTCGCCGAGCCCGCTCACCCGGAACAGCTGCTTCTTTCCCACGACGGCGGTCAGATCCCCGCGCACACAGGCCCCCTCGACCGCCCGGGTGACCTTTCCGGTGACGGTGACGTCCCGTCCGTCGCCGGTCTTCCCCTGGCAGTCGACCGAGGCGGCGGCCCCCGGCCCGCCCTGGTCCTCGTAGCGTGCCGTGCAGGTCAGCCAGCGCACGTTGACGTCCCGCCGCTGGATCTCCGCGGTCGCCGCCTCGTCGGCGGTGTACGCGATCGACATGCTGCTCAGCCCGCCCGGTTCGCACGCCACGACGCCCACCGCGGCCACGGCGACCACCGGAAGAAGCCGAATACGCCTCAAAGCCCCCATGGAGGGCAGCGTGCCACCTCTGCGGGCGGTCCGGTAGCCCGTATGCGGTCATGTTCCGCGCGGGCCGCGGGTTCTGCCGTGGGGGCATGGGCGACCACCGCCGCCGCAGAACAACTCGTCGTGGACGCGACGGCCGCCCAGGTGTGGACGGTCCGTCACCCCTCCGCCGCGCCCGACTGCGGCTCGAGGCCCGGGGCGTCGCCGCAGAAGCGGCAACAGGCGGCGAAGTCGGTGACGAGCAGCCTGACTCGGGCGAGCTCCGCGGCGTCCCCCGAAGGTCAGGACCAGCGGCCGGTGCGGCCGAGCAGCAGGGCGGTCGCCGCCGTTCCGGCGGTCGACGTGCGCAACACGCTACGGCCGAGGCGGTGGGCCTTCGCGCCCGCCGACTCGAACAGCGCCAACTCCTCGGGCGACACCCCGCCTTCGGGCCCCACCACCAGCACGATCTCGCCCGAGGAGGGGAGTTCGGCGTCGGCCAGGGGCTGACTGGGGTAGTCGCGGTCCTCGTGCAGGACGGCGGCGAAGTCGGCCCGCGCCACAAGTGCCGCCACCTGCTTGGTCGTCGACGCCTCGGCGATCTCGGGGAACCGGACCCGGCGCGACTGCTTGCCGGCCTCGCGGGCGGTGGCCCGCCACTTGGCGAGCGCCTTCAGCCCGCGCTCGCCCTTCCACTGCGTGATGCACCGCGAGGCCGCCCAGGGCACGATCGCGTCGACGCCGGTCTCGGTCATCGTCTCGACGGCCAGCTCGCCCCGGTCGCCCTTGGGCAGTGCCTGGACGACGGTGATGCGGGGCGTCTCGGCGGGCTCCTCGATCACCTCGCCCAGGGCCAGCGCCAGCCGGTCCCTGCCCTCGGTCGAGACGACCTCGCCGCGCGCCCAGCGTCCGGCGCCGTCGGTGAGGACGACCTCCTCGCCGGCGTGCAGCCGCTTCACGGAGACGGCGTGCCGGCCCTCGGGGCCGTCCAGCACGAACACGGCTCGGGAGTCCGGGAGTTCGTCGACGACGAAGACGGGGGCGGTCATGACAGGCCTCCGTCGCCGGCCGGAAACCGCGACAATGCTGTCCGCGCGTCGGCGAGTTCGGCCAGGAGGACCTCCACGAGCTGCCCGGCGGGCAGCTCACGGGCCATGCGGTGTCCCTGTCCGGCCCACAGCGCCATGCCCTGCGCGTCGCCCGCCTTGGCGGCCGCCTTGCGCAACGGCGCGGTCAGGTGGTGGACCTCGGGGTAGGCGGCGGGCGCGTACGGGCCGTGCTCGCGCAGGAAGCGGTTGACCAGGGCGCGGGCGGGGCGGCCGGAGAAGGCGCGGGTCAGCTCGGTGCGCACGAAGAGGGGGTTGGTCAGGGCCTGTTTGTGCACGGCGTGCGCGCCGGACTCGGGGGTGGCGAGGAACGCGGTGCCCAGCTGGGCCGCGCTCGCGCCCGCCGCGAGGACCGCGGCGATCTGGCTGCCGCGCATGAGACCCCCGGCGGCGACGATCGGCAGCCGCACCGACTCGCGGACCTGGGCGATCAGGGACAGGAGCCCGTTGCCGCAGCCGTCGCTCTCCGGGTTGTCGCGGTGGGCGCCCTGGTGGCCGCCGGCCTCCACGCCCTGCACGATCACCGCGTCCGCGCCGGCCCGCTCCACCGCGACGGCCTCCTCGGCGGTGGTCGCCGTGACCAGGGTGACCGTTCCCGCGCGCCGCAGGGACTCCAGGGCGTCGGCGGCGGGGACGCCGAAGTGGAACGACACGACCGGCACCGGGTTGTCGAGCAGCACCGCGAACTTGGCGTCGTACCCGTCGTCGCGGCCGCTGTCGGGGTCGCCCAGTTCGGTGTCGTACCAGGCGGCCTCACCGGCGAGCTGGTGGGCGTAGACCTCTACGGCGCCCGCCGCGGGAAGCGCTGCGCCTGCCGCCCCGGAGGATCCGGGACCGGTGCCGGGGCACTCGGGCTGCGGCATGAAGAGGTTCACGCCGAAGGGGCGGCCGGTCAGGCTCCGCAGCTGCTTGATCTCCTGGTACATGCCGTCGGCCGTCTTGTACCCGGCCGCGAGGAAACCGAGCCCGCCGGCCTCGGCCACGGCGGCGGCGAGCTGGGGCACGGAGACACCGCCCGCCATGGGGGCCTGCACGATCGGGTGCGGGAAGAGATCGGTCAGTGCGGAGGACATGACGGCATGTTGTCACGTCCTCCGAACAAGTCCGAATCGGCCCTTCCCCGTGCCCGCGCGGGTGCCGGGGGCTGCCCCCCGGCACCGCTCAGCGCCCGTTGAACGCGTCCTTCAGCCGCGAGAACAGGCCCTGCTGGCCGGGCTGGAACTGGCCCGTGGGCCGTTCCTCGCCGCGCAGCTTGGCCAGCTCGCGCAGCAGTCGTTCCTGCTCCGGGTCCAGCTTCGTCGGCGTCTGGACCTCGACGTGCACGATGAGGTCGCCGCGGCCGCCGCCCCGCAGATGCGTGACGCCCCGGCTGTGCAGCGGGATCGACTGGCCGGACTGGGTGCCGGGCCGGATGTCGACCTCCTCCAGGCCGTCCAGCGTCTCCAGCGGCACCTTCGTGCCGAGGGACGCCGCCGTCATCGGGAGGGTCACCGTGCAGTGCAGGTCGTCGCCGCGCCGCTGGAACTGCGCGTGCGGCAGCTCGTGGATCTCCACGTACAGGTCGCCGGCGGGGCCGCCGCCGGGGCCGACCTCGCCCTCGCCCGCCAGCTGGATGCGGGTGCCGTTGTCGACGCCGGCCGGGATCTTCACCGTCAGCGTGCGACGCGAGCGCACCCGTCCGTCGCCCGCGCACTCCGGGCACGGGGTCGGCACGACGGTGCCGAAGCCCTGGCACTGCGGACACGGCCGCGAGGTCATGACCTGGCCCAGGAAGGACCGGGTCACCTGCGACACCTCACCGCGGCCGCGGCACATGTCACAGGTCTGGGCCGTGGTGCCCGGCGCCGCGCCCTCGCCGCTGCAGGTGGTGCAGACGATCGCCGTGTCGACCTGGATGTCCTTGGTCGTGCCGAAGGCCGCCTCCTCGAGGTCGATCTCCAGCCGGATCATCGCGTCCTGGCCGCGCCGGGTGCGCGAGCGCGGACCGCGCTGGGACGCCGTGCCGAAGAACGCGTCCATGATGTCCGAGAAGTTCCCGAAGCCGCCGGCGCCGAAGCCGCCGGCTCCACCGCCGCCCGCCTGGGAGAGCGGATCGCCGCCGAGGTCGTAGACCTGCTTCTTCTGCGGGTCCGACAGCACCTCGTAAGCGGCGTTGATCTCCTTGAACCGCTCCTGGGTCTTCGGATCGGGGTTGACGTCCGGGTGCAGCTCGCGAGCGAGCCGCCGGAAGGCCTTCTTGATCTCTTCCTGCGACGCATCGCGGCGCACGCCGAGAACGGCGTAGTAGTCCGTGGCCACTTACGACTCCGCCAGGATCTGTCCGACGTACCGTGCCACCGCTCGTACCGCTCCCATCGTTCCCGGGTAATCCATGCGGGTCGGTCCGACCACGCCCAGTTTGGCGACTGCTTCGCCGCCCGAACCGTAACCGACCGACACCACGGAAGTGGAGTTGAGCCCCTCGTGGGCGATCTCGTGACCGATGCGTACGGTCATGCCCGAATCCCCCGCCTCGCCAAGGAGCTTGAGGAGCACGACCTGCTCCTCGAGGGCCTCCAGGACGGGCCGGATGGTGAGGGGAAAGTCATGTCCGAAGCGGGTGAGATTGGCGGTGCCGCCGATCATCAACCGCTCCTCGTTCTCCTCGACGAGCGTCTCCAGCAGGGTGGAGAGCACCATCGTGACCGTGCCGCGGTCCTCGGCCTCGAAGGCTTCCGGCAGATCCTCCACCAGACGCGGCACGTCGGAGAACCGGCGGCCCGCGACCCGGCTGTTGAGCCGTGCGCGCAGATCCGCCAGCGAGGACTCCCCGAAGGGCGCCGGGCAGTCCACCATCCGCTGCTCGACCCGCCCGGTGTCCGTGATCAGCACGAGCATCAGGCGCGCGGGCGCGAGCGAGAGGAGCTCCACGTGCCGCACGGTCGAACGGGTCAGGGACGGGTACTGCACGACGGCGACCTGGCGGGTGAGCTGCGCGAGCAGCCGTACCGTCCGGGCCACCACGTCGTCGAGGTCGACGGCGCCGTCGAGGAAGTTCTGGATGGCCCGCCGCTCCGGGCCGGTCATCGGCTTGACGCCGGCCAGCTTGTCGACGAACAGCCGGTAACCCTTGTCCGTGGGGATGCGCCCGGCACTGGTGTGCGGCTGGGCGATGTACCCCTCGTCCTCCAGGGCGGCCATGTCGTTGCGGACCGTCGCCGGGGACACGCCGAGGTTGTGACGCTCGGTGAGCGCCTTGGATCCCACCGGCTCCTCGGTGCCGACGTAGTCCTGGACGATGGCGCGCAGGACCTGCAGCCTGCGTTCACTCAGCATCCGCGCGCACCTCCAAGAATCTCGTCCCCCAGTCCCCCGGGCGTCCCGTCTGGCACTCTTCACATCCGAGTGCCAGCGTTCCCCGGCCCAGTGTACGGCTGTGGGGTACACCCAGGGCAAGGTCGGCCTTCCCGGGGCGTTGTGCAGCTAGCGTCGCGGTATGACGGTGACTTGGGAAGAGCTCGGATGGGAGCGGCTCGCGGCGGGGGTCGGACGGGTGCGGCTGCCGGGCTGGGACTGCACGGCGGGGCTGGTCGTCGGGGCGGGCGCGGTGCTGATGGTGGACGCGGGGTCCAGCCTGGCGGAGGGGGCGCGGCTGCGGGCCCAGGCCGAGGAGCTCACCGGCGCGCGTGTGACTCATCTCGCGCTCACCCACCCCCATTTCGATCACGTGTTCGGTGCGGCGGCGTTCGCGGGCGCGGAGGTCTTCGGCGCGGTGGGCGCCGACACCGTGCCGGGCGAGGAGCTGCGGGCGGACGCGGTGCGCAACGGTCTGGACGAGACGGCGGCGACCGAGGCCGTGGACACGCTCGTCCGGCCCCGCCATCTGGTCTGCGGCGAGTGGACCCTCGACCTGGGCGACGGCCGCCAGGTCCTGCTCGCCAACGTCGGCCCCGGCCACACCGCCCACGACCTGGTGGTCCTCGTCCCCGGGGCCGCCGGCTCACCGGAGGTGGTGTTCTGCGGCGACCTGGTCGAGGAGTCCGGCGAACCGCAGGCCGGACCCGACGCCGTCCCCGGCCGCTGGCCCGCCGCCCTCGACCGCCTCCTGGACCTCGGCGGCGAGGACGCGGTGTACGTGCCCGGCCACGGGGCGCCGGTGGACGCCGCGTTCGTCCGGGCCCAGCGTGACGCGCTGGCGGCCCGTTTCGGCGTGTCGCGCTGATCGTGTGTCCCTGGCGCCGGAGCTTCTCCTATCGTCATCCGAATGCGCCCACCCGTCTCCCGCCACCGCCCCTCCGACGGCGGCCCTCCGGGCCCGCGCCCTCGTGCGTACTCCGCCGACCTGACCCCTCCCTGGAAGAAGCCGAAGCCCGTCCCCGAGGTCCCGGCGGACCCCGGTCTGGTCGTGGAGGAGCCCGGCACCGGGTTCTGCGGCGCGGTGATCCGCTGCGAGGCGGGCACGGTGACCCTGGAGGACCGCTTCGGCAAGCACCGGGTCTTCCCGCTGGAGCCCGGAGGCTTCCTCCTGGAGGGCCGCACGGTCACCCTCGTCCGGCCGGCCTCGGGACCGTCGCGCCCCTCCCGGACCGCCTCCGGCTCCGTCGCCGTCCCCGGCGCCCGCGCCCGCGTCGCCAGGGCCGGACGCATCTACGTCGAGGGCCGGCACGACGCCGAGCTGGTCGAGAAGGTGTGGGGCGACGACCTGCGGGTCGAGGGCGTCGTCGTGGAGTATCTGGAGGGCGTCGACGACCTGCCGTCCATCGTCGCGGACTTCGCCCCCGGACCGGACGCACGGCTGGGAATCCTGGTGGACCACCTCGTTCCCGGCACCAAGGAGTGGCGCATCGCCCGGTCGGTGACCAGCGAACACGCCCTGGTGGTCGGCCACCCGTACATCGACGTCTGGGAGGCGGTCAAGCCTGCCTCCCTGGGCATCGAGGCCTGGCCTCGCGTGCCACACGGGCAGGACTGGAAGACGGGGGTGTGCCGGGCCCTGGGCTGGCCGTCGGAGAACACGGGCGCGGTGTGGCAGGCGATCCTGAAGCAGGTGGGCTCCTACAAGGACCTGGAGCCGGAGCTGCTGGGCCGGGTGGAAGAACTGATCGACTTCGTCACGGCCCCGGCATGACCCCCTGCGTTCGGCGGGCAGCCGCACCGGCGTGACCCCCTGCGGCCGGCGGGCGCCCCTGGCCCACCGGGAACGCTTCTAGTCCACCAGGTCCCGGACCACCGCGTCGGCCAGCAGCCGCCCGCGCAGGGTCAGCGCCGCCCGCCCCTCGTCGTACGCGCCCTGCCGGAGCAGGCCCTCGCCGAGCGCCCGGCGGGACGCCGCGAGCCCCTCCGGCCGCAGCAGGTCGAGCGGCGCGCCCTCCCGCAGCCGCAGCTCCAGCAGAATCCGCTCGACCCGGCGGTCCTCCTCCGAGAGCACCTCACGTCCTGCGCCCGGCGAGCGCCCGCCCGCCAGGGCCGCCGCGTACGCCCCGGGATGCCTGACGTTCCACCAGCGCACCCCGCCCACGTGCGAGTGCGCCCCCGGCCCGGCGCCCCACCAGTCGGCGCCGCGCCAGTACAGCTCGTTGTGGAGGCAGCGGCCCGCCTCCGAGGTCGCCCAGTTGGAGACCTCGTACCAGTCGTAGCCCGCCGCCGACATCACCTCGTCCGCGATCAGATAGCGGTCCGCGTGGACGTCGTCGTCCGTCATCGGCACCTCGCCGCGGCGGATGCGGCGGGCGAGCTGCGTGCCCTCCTCGACGATCAGGGCGTAGGCCGAGACATGGTCGGGGCCCGCGCCCAGCGCCGCATCGAGGGACGCCCGCCAGTCGTCGTCCGACTCGCCCGGGGTGCCGTAGATCAGGTCGAGGTTGACGTGCTCGAAGCCGGCGGCCCGAGCCTCCGCGACACACGCCTCGGGACGTCCCGGCGTGTGGGTGCGGTCGAGGATCTTCAGGACGTGCTGCCGGGCGCTCTGCATGCCGAAGGAGACCCGGTTGAAGCCGCCCGCGCGCAGGGTCGCCAGATACGCCGGGTCCACGGACTCCGGGTTCGCCTCCGTCGTCACCTCCGCGTCCGCCGCCAGCCCGAACTCGTCGCGGATCGCGCCCAGCATCCGCACCAGGTCGGACGCGCCCAGCAGGGTCGGGGTGCCGCCGCCGACGAAGACCGTGCGGACCTCGCGCGGGTCGTCGCCGAGGACCTTGCGGGCCAGCCGGACCTCGCCGATCAGGGTGTCCGCGTAGTTCTCCCGGGAGGCGAGGACGCCGCCGCTGCCGCGCAGCTCGGTCGCGGTGTAGGTGTTGAAGTCGCAGTACCCGCAGCGGGTCGCGCAGTACGGGACGTGCAGATAGAACCCGAGGGGGCGGTCGGCGGCCCCGGCGAGCGCGTGCGCGGGGAGCGCGCCGTCGTCGGGGACCGGCTCGCCGTCGGGAAGTGCGGAAGGCATGTCGTCCATTGTCCCGCACGCCCGCGCCGGCCCCCGTTTCGGGGATTGGGCGCGGCGCCCGCGCGTGGGCCGCCCGGCCGGGTCCCTGCTCTCAGGCCAGCAGTTCCGCGCCCAGCGGCCGTCCAGGACCGGCCCCCGGCAGGACGTAGGCCAGCGCCGAGCCCCGGGTCTCGGTGAACCCGCTCAGCTCGTCGCGGGTCGCCATCCGTCGCTGCACCCGGGTGAACAGCGCCGGGTCGCGCATGAAGGCGAGGAACAGCAGGCCCTGGTCGGTGGGGCCGTCGGCGTAGGAGTAGCCCCGGCGCAGCATCCGGGCTCCGTCGTCGTGCAGGGGGCTGACCACGCCGACGTGGGAGTGCGCCGGGGTGAGGTACCCGCCCTTCGGGGACTTGGCGAAGACGTCGACCTCGGCGTGCTCCGGACCGCCGGGCAGCGGGCCGCCCGTCGAGCGGCGCCGGCCGACGATCTCCTCCTGGCGCCGCACGGCGAGCCTCGCGAAATCCTCCACCCGTAGGTGGACGCGCCGTACGACGAGGTAGGTGGCGTCGTCCGTCCACACCCAGCGTTCGCACTCCTGCGGGCTCGGGTTGGCGCTGCCGTTCTTGAAGCCGAGCAGGTCGCGCGGGGTACCGCCGCCGTCGGGCGACGGCGGCAGGAAGCCGGACTGCCGCCAGCGCGGGCGCAGGGTCTCACCGGCCAGCCGGGTGAGGGACTCGGCGGTCTCCTCGGCAACGTCGGAGTCGTCGGCGCACAGCTGCACGAGCACGTCGCCGCCGCAGCGGGCGGGGTCGAGGCGGTCGCCGGGGAACGAGGGCAGCTCGCGCAGAGCCGCGGGGGCGGACACGCCGAGGCGGGCGGGCAGGCGAGGGCCGACGCCGACCGTGGCGGTGAGGCGGGTCTCCTGGGAGCCGTCGGCTTCCCGGGTCTCCGCGAGCGCGTCGGTCCAGTCCCCCAGCACCTCCTTCAGCGCCCGTGCGCCGGCCGCGCCGCGCACGGCGGGATCGAGGTCGTAGGCCAGGAGCAGCGCGGTGGACTGCTGAGGCGTCGTCACACCGGCCTGGCGGAGGCCACGACGACCGGAACCGGAACCCGAGCCGGAGCCCGCGCCGGGGCCAGGCGCGCCCCGGTGCGGCGGACCGGCCGCACGGCTGCACGCGGTCACGGTCAGCCCGAGCCCCGCGCCGGCGATCAGGACACGTCGGCGCGGGGGCGCATCGATGGGGACATTCGTTGCCTTCAGCACGAACCGGACGATACATCCGCCGGGTCGGCCGTCCGCTTTCCCCCGCCCGCGCCCGGGGCCGCCCGGGCGACCGCTACTCCGCCTGGAGCACCAGCAGGGCCAGGTCGTCCTCGGGAGGCTGCTCGCCGAATGCGTGGACCAGGCGTCGGATCCGCTGCGCGATCGTGTCCGCGTCGAGGCCGACGCAGCCCGCCAGCGCGGCGGCGAGGCCTGCGTCGTCGTCGAACTGGCGCAGGCCCGAGCGCCGCTCGGTGACGCCGTCCGTGACGCACAGCAGGGTGTCGCCCGGCCCCAGCCGCAGGCTGTCGCAGGTGTACGCGACGTCCTCGATGACCCCCAGCAGCGTCTGCGGGTGTCCGGCCGTCGCGACCGAGCCGTCCGCCCCGAGCACCAGCGGCAGCGGGTGCCCGGCGGAGGCGAAGGTGCAGCGGACGCCGCCTTCGAAGGGGGCCAGCTCGCCGTAGAGGAGGGAGAGGAAGCGGGTCTGCGGGCCGTCGCCCGGGACGACGGGCCCGACGAAGGCCCGGGCGGCGGCGTCGGCGGCCTCGGTCGCGTCGTCGAGGAGCAACTGGTTGAGACGGTCCAGCACGTCGGCGACGCCGTAGCCCTCACGGGCCAGCAGTCGCAGCCAGGGCCGGGCCAGGCCGATGACCACGGCGGCCTCCGGCCCCTTGCCCTGCACATCGCCGACCGCGAAGCACCAGCGGCCGTCCCCCGCCGGGAACAGGTCGTAGAAGTCGCCGCTCGGGCCGCCCTGCTCGCGCGGCTCGTAGACGAGTGCGCTGCGCACGCCGGGGATCTCGGCGACCGCGCCGGGCAGCAGCCCGCGCTGGAGGACGGCGCTGATGGTGGCCTGGCGGGCATACTGACGGGCCGCCCCGATGGCCAGTGCCACCCGGCGGCCGAGGTCCTCGACGAGCCCGGTGACCTCGTCGGGGAAGACGGCCGGACCGGCGCGCCCGATCACCAGCGTGCCCAGCGGGCGGCCGCCGGCGATCAGCCGGTAGGCGAGCGACGCGCCGTGCGGGCCGAGCGCCGCACCGGGCCAGGGGAACGGCTCGGGCCCGGAGCGCGGACCGCCGTCGGGCGGACAGGGCGGGTCCTTCTCCAGGGCCCGGCGCAGCTCCTCGATGCAGTTCTCACCCGCGTGCCAGACGCGGGCCAGCCGCGGTCCCGGCCCGCCGGCCCAATCGGCGCGCCCGCTGACCTCGTCCTCCAGCCACACCGCGCACCAGTCGGCGAGCCGCGGCACGAGCAACTGGCCGGTCAGTGCCGCCACCAGGTCCTCGTCGAGTTGTCCGGCGAGCAGGTCGGACGCCTCGGCGAGGAAGGAGAGGGCGCCGCGGTTGAGCCAGTCCCGGTCCCCCTGTACGACCGGCCGCGGCGCGGGAGCCAGGGCCGTCGGCCGACCCGCGGCGGCCGCAACGGCAGCAGGGACGGCGGCAGCGGGGGCGACAGCGGGAGCAAGGTCGGCGGCGGGGGCGGGGTGAGCGTGCCCGAGGGCGGCGAGGCCCGGGAGGCTACCGGGTTCGCGCCCGGCGGGTCCGCGGGCGGGTCCGTGCCCGCCACGGCCGGGATCAGTGCCCGGAGCGAGGCCCGAGGCGGGGTCGGGGGCGCAGGCGGGGACAGGGTCGCAAGCGCGGGCGGCGGCGAGGGCGGATGCGGGGTCGGGGGCGGGTTCGGCGGCGGGGACGGCGGCGAGAGCGGATTCGGGGGCGGGTTCGGGGTCCGGGAAGTCGACGGGCTGCAACAGGCGGGCCCAGACCGTCTTCGTCCCCCTGCGGAACGTCACCCCCCAGGCGTCGGCGAGCGTGGCGACCAGACGCAGGCCGCGGCCGTACTCCGGAAGCTCGCACGGCGTCTCGCCGACGCCGTCACGCGGGGTGCGGGAGGGGTGGCGGTCGCCGACCTCGACGACGACCGCGGGGCAGCCGTCGGGGCGGCCGGGCTCCTCCTCCAGCCGGCACACCAGCTCCACATCGGTACCCGCGTGCACGACGGCGTTGGTGACGAGTTCGCTGACGACGAGCACCGCGTCCTGGGCGAGCCGCTCCCCGAGCTCCTCGGCCAGCGGCCGGTCCGGGCCCGCCCACTCCGTCAGCGCGGCGCGGACCAGATCACGGGCGGCGCCGGGCGCGAGGGGGCTCCCGGTCAGAGCGGCACGGACGCACGGGAGCCCGGGCGCGTGCGCGGGCGCGCCGCCGGCCCGGGAGACGGTCTCCCGTTGCGTCGGAATGGCTCCCATGCGCGGCTCCCCGGACGGTTCGGATGCCCACAGGGTGACAGACCGGTCCCGGTCATGAGCGCTGGGTTACCGAAGTGGGCCGTCCTGGCCCCGAAGCCTGCCGCGCGGATGCACACCGGTGTACGGGAGTGTTCGATGACGCACGGTTGAGGGGCGGAATCCGAGCGTTCGGACTCCGCCCCCGCCCCGCACTCCCTGGCTACGCCTCGCGCGCTCCGGCGTACATCTCGTCGATGAGGTGCTTGTACTCCCGCTCCACGACCGGCCGCTTCAGCTTCAGGCTCGGGGTGATCTCGCCGTGCTCGACATCGAGGTCGCGGGGCAGCAGCCGGTACTTCTTGATGGTCTGCCAGCGCTGGAGACCCTCGTTGAGCTGCTTGACGTAGCCGTCGACGAGCTCGACCGTCGCGGGGGCGGCGACGACCTCCACGTACGGCTTCCCGGCCAGCCCGTTGTCCTTGGCCCAGTCGAGGATCGCGGGCTCGTCCAGCGCGATGAGCGCCGTGCAGTAGTTCCGGTCGGCGCCGTGCACCAGGATGTTGGAGACGTACGGGCACACCGCCTTGAACTGTCCCTCGACCTCGGCGGGCGCGATGTACTTGCCGCCGGACGTTTTGATCAGGTCCTTCTTGCGGTCGGTGATGCGCAGGTACCCGTCGGGCGAGAGCTCGCCGATGTCGCCGGTGTGGAACCAGCCGTCGGCCTCCAGGACCTCGGCGGTCTTCTCCGGGAGCCCGTGGTAGCCCTCCATGATGCCGGGGCCGCGCAGCAGGATCTCGCCGTCGTCGGCGATGCGCACCTCCGTGCCGGGCAGCGGCTTGCCGACCGTGCCGGTGCGGTAGGCCTCGCCGGGGTTGACGAAGGAGGCGGCGGAGGACTCCGTCAGGCCGTAGCCCTCCAGGATGTGGATGCCGGCGCCGGCGAAGAAGTAGCCGATCTCCGGGGCGAGGGCGGCGGAGCCCGAGACGCAGGCGCGCAGGTTGCCGCCGAAGGCCTCGCGGATCTTGGCGAAGACGAGCGCGTCGGCCACCTTGTGCTTGGCGCCCAGCCCGAACGGGACGGACATGCTGCCCGTGCGCCGGAAGTTGTCCTGCGCGGCCTTGGCGTACTCGCGGGAGACCCCGGCGGCCCACTGGAAGATCTTGTACTTGGCCCCGCCGCCCGCACGGGCCTTCGCGGCGACCCCGTTGTAGACCTTCTCGAAGATGCGCGGCACGGCCGCCATGTACGTGGGACGGACGATCGGCAGATTCTCGATGATCTTGTCGACACGGCCGTCGACGGCGGTGACGTGACCGACCTCGATCTGGCCGGAGGTGAGGACCTTGCCGAAGACGTGCGCGAGCGGCAGCCACAGGTACTGGACGTCCTCCGGGCCGACCAGGCCGGTCGCGGCGATCGCCTTCGCCATGTACGACCAGTTGTCGTGCGGCAGACGCACACCCTTGGGACGGCCGGTGGTGCCGGAGGTGTAGATGAGGGTGGCGAGCTGGTCGGAGGTGATCGCGGAGACGCGGTCCTTGATCAGCCCGGGCTCCTTCTCCAGCCGGGCCGCTCCGCGCTTCTCCAGCTCGTCGAGGGTGAGAATCCAGTCGGCGGTCTCCACACCGGCCGGGTCGATCACGACCACATGGGTGAGAGCGGGCAGCTCCGCACGCTTCTCCAGCGCCTTGGCGAGCTGGGAGGCGTCCTCGGCGATCAGCACCCGGCTCTCGGAGTCGGACAGGATGAACGCCGACTCCTCGGCGTTGGTCTGCGGATAGATCGTGGTCGTGGCCGCCCCCGCGCACATGATGCCGAGGTCGGCGAGGATCCACTCGATCCGGGTGGAGGCGGCCAGCGCCACCCGCTGCTCGGGCCGCAACCCCAGTTCGATGAGGCCGGCCGCGATCGCGTGGACCCGCTCGGCGGTCTGCGCCCAGCTCAGTGCCTTCCAGTCGTCGGGCCCCTCGCCGGACGCCGCCGGCACCGGGTACCGGTAGGCCTCGGCGTCGGGCGTGGCCGCCACGCGCTCCAGGAAGAGGCCCGCGACGGACGGCGGACGGTTCTCGATCAGTGTCTGTGTGTCGCTCACGACATCCTCCGGGACCCGCGACGGTGCGGCTGGCTCGTTGCGGCGTCGTTCGACGCGGCTGTTGGTGACGGCGGCCGGTGCTGACCGCGGCTGTTGTTTAACTCACGAGTAACTACCGGGCAGGGATCAGAGTAGAGGGCGACTGGCCTGCGCGTAAGGGGCTCCGGACCGTCACTTTCTCCCGGACGGGCCGTCGCTTTCTCCTGGATACAGCGACGGGGCCCGCCGCGCTCACGCACGACGGGCCCCACGACGCTGCGCCGAAAGGGCTACTTCTTGCCCTTGCCGGATCCCGCGCTGTCGTCGCTGCTCAGGACGGCGATGAAGGCCTCCTGCGGAACCTCCACGGAACCCACCATCTTCATCCGCTTCTTGCCTTCCTTCTGCTTCTCCAGCAGCTTGCGCTTCCGGGAGATGTCACCGCCGTAGCACTTGGCGAGGACGTCCTTGCGGATGGCGCGGATGGTCTCGCGGGCGATGACCCGGGAGCCGATGGCCGCCTGGATGGGCACCTCGAAGGCCTGCCGCGGGATGAGCTCGCGCAACTTGGCGACCAGCCGCACACCGTAGGCGTACGCGGCGTCCTTGTGGGTGATCGCGGAGAAGGCGTCCACCTTGTCGCCGTGCAGCAGGATGTCGACCTTGACCAGGCTGGAGGTCTGCTCGCCGGTGGGCTCGTAGTCGAGCGAGGCGTAGCCGCGGGTCTTGGACTTCAGCTGGTCGAAGAAGTCGAAGACGATCTCCGCGAGGGGGAGCGTGTAACGGATCTCGACGCGGTCCTCGGAGAGGTAGTCCATGCCGAGCAGCACACCGCGCCGGGTCTGGCACAGCTCCATGATCGAGCCGATGAACTCGCTCGGCGCCAGGATGGTCGCGCGCACCACCGGCTCGTACACCTCCGAGATCTTGCCCTCGGGGAACTCGCTCGGGTTGGTGACGACGTGCTCGGCGCCGTCCTCCATGAGCACCCGGTAGACCACGTTCGGCGCGGTGGCGATGAGGTCGAGGCCGAACTCGCGCTCCAGCCGCTCGCGGATCACGTCGAGGTGCAGCAGGCCGAGGAAGCCGACGCGGAAGCCGAAGCCCAGCGCGGCCGAGGTCTCCGGCTCGTAGACCAGCGCGGCGTCGTTGAGCTGCAGCTTGTCGAGGGCCTCGCGCAGCTCGGGGTAGTCGGAGCCGTCGAGCGGATACAGACCCGAGAAGACCATCGGCTTGGGGTCCTTGTAGCCGCCGAGGGCCTCGGTCGCCCCTCCGTGCAGGGTGGTGATGGTGTCGCCGACCTTCGACTGGCGGACGTCCTTCACACCGGTGATCAGATACCCCACCTCGCCCACGCCGAGGCCGTCCGCGGAGAGCATCTCGGGCGAGTTGGTGCCGATCTCCAGCAGCTCGTGCGTGGCGTTCGTCGACATCATGCGGATGCGCTCGCGCTTGTTGAGCTGGCCGTCGATGACACGGACGTACGTCACGACGCCGCGGTAGGAGTCGTAGACCGAGTCGAAGATCATCGCGCGGGCGGGGGCGTCGGCGACGCCGACCGGCGCCGGGATCTCCTTGACGACCTTGTCGAGCAGCGCGTCGACGCCGAGCCCGGTCTTGGCGGACACCCGCAGCACGTCGTCCGGGTCGCAGCCGACCAGGTTCGCGAGCTCCTCGGCGAACTTCTCGGGCTGCGCGGCCGGCAGGTCGATCTTGTTCAGCACGGGGATGATCGTGAGCTCGTTCTCCATCGCCAGGTAGAGGTTGGCGAGAGTCTGCGCCTCGATGCCCTGGGCGGCGTCGACGAGGAGGACGGTCCCCTCGCAGGCCGCGAGCGACCGCGAGACCTCGTACGTGAAGTCGACGTGCCCCGGGGTGTCGATCATGTTGAGGATGTGCGTGGCGTCCGGATCCTGGCTCGGGGCCCAGGGCAGGCGCACGGCCTGGGACTTGATCGTGATGCCGCGCTCGCGCTCGATGTCCATGCGGTCGAGGTACTGAGCACGCATCTGCCGCTGATCGACCACGCCGGTCAGTTGCAGCATGCGGTCGGCGAGCGTGGACTTGCCGTGGTCGATGTGCGCGATGATGCAGAAATTGCGGATCAGAGCCGGGTCGGTACGGCTCGGCTCGGGCACATTGTTAGGGGTCGCGGGCACGCAGGGTCCTGTCTCTTGAGGCGCCTTGTGCCTCGGGTCGGATCGATACGTAGTCTCCATGGTCCCATGGGCGGCGACCGAGTACCGGTTTGGGCCGCTCGCCGCACCACTGGTAGTCTGGGCAGCTGTGTCTCATGCCCTCTCAGCGCGAGGCACACCTCAGAAAATCACCTGGCACGGGACCTCCACGGCCCCGCGCCTGAACCTGCAAAGGCTCATTCGTGGCGAACATCAAGTCCCAGATCAAGCGGATCAAGACCAACGAGAAGGCCCGGCTGCGCAACAAGGCCGTCAAGTCCTCCCTGAAGACCGCGATCCGCAAGGCCCGCGAGGCCGCTGCCGCGGGTGACGTCGAGAAGGCCACCGAGTACCAGCGCGCTGCGGCGCGTCAGCTCGACAAGGCCGTCTCGAAGGGCGTCATCCACAAGAACCAGGCCGCCAACAAGAAGTCGGCGCTTGCTTCCAAGGTCGAGACCCTCAAGGGCTGAACCCCCGACTGATCTGACCGCCGGAGGGGACCAGAGCGGGCCCTCTCATCCGCTCCCGTCCGGCACCCCGAGCCTGTACGCGGCCTGCGTTCGCCACGCGGGTACGGGCTCTACCAGCTTGAACAGCTTGTGTCGAAGGCCCCGGCGCCCCGCCCTTCCCCAGGGCGCGCGCCGGGGCCTTCGGCATGCCCGGCCCCTCATGGCCACAGCCGCAAGGCCTCCCGCCGTCACGCCCAAAAGCCGTGGCGCCCTCGTGGCTCGGTCGGTCCGGAGGCCGGTCGCGGGCGGCCGAGGCAGTCGCGGTGGATCCGGAGGCCGGTGGCGGGCGGCCGAGGCAGGGTGGATCCGGAGGCCGGTGGCGGGCGGCCGAGGCAGTCGCGGTGGGCCGACTTCGAGGGCCTTCGTGACAGGATCCGGGCGTGACGACGTTGTTCCTGACGGTCGGCCTGCCCGGGGCCGGAAAGACCACGAGAGCTCGACAGCTGGCCAAGGAGCACAACGCACTGCGGCTGACGCCGGACGAGTGGATGCTCCCGCTGTTCGGCGATCCGCAGCCTGCCGGGAAGCGCGATGTGCTGGAAGGCCGGCTGCTCTGGCTGGGGCTGGAGGCGCTGAAGCTGGGAACGAACGTGGTACTGGATTTCGGCTGCTGGTCCCGTGACGAGAGGTCCGCGATCCGCTGGCTGGTGACGTCTGCGGGCGCCTCCTGTCAACTCGTGTACGTGCCGGTGGACCATGAGACCCAACGTGCCCGGATCGCCCATCGCCGGTCGACCACCCCTGATCAGACCTTCGTGATGAGCGAGACGGAGCTCTCGCACTGGAGGACGCTGTTCGAGGAGCCCGACGCCACGGAACTCCATGGACATGACGTAGGAGGTCCGCCTCCTGGGTGGTCGGAATGGCTGGAGTGGGCCGCCGACCGGTGGCCGTCGCTCGCGTGACCGCCGGCCGGCCTTGGCACCGACCGGTGATGCAGCCGTGCCAGGAACGCCGATCCCGGAACGCCGGACGGGCCCGCCCGCTAGCCCCGTCCGCCGGAACGGGCGGCTCGCGCGATGGTCACCACCGCCTTCTCCAGGGCGTACTCGGGATCGTCACCGCCGCCCTTCACTCCGGCGTCCGCCTCGGCCACCGCCCGCAGCGCGACGGACACCCCGTCCGGTGTCCAGCCACGCATCTGCTGTCGCACCCGGTCGATCTTCCAGGGCGGCATGCCCAGCTCGCGCGCGAGGTCGGCAGGGCGGCCGCCACGCGCGGAGGACAGCTTGCCGATGGCCCGCACGCCCTGGGCGAGCGCGCTGGTGATCAGCACGGGCGCGACGCCGGTGGCCAGCGACCAGCGCAGCGCCTCCAGCGCCTCGGCGGCCCGCCCCTCCACCGCCCGGTCGGCGACGGTGAAGCTCGACGCCTCGGCCCGCCCGGTGTAGTACCGCCCGACCACGGCCTCGTCGATGGTCCCTTCGACGTCGGCCACCAACTGGGACACCGCTGACGCCAGTTCCCGCAGATCGCTGCCGATCGCGTCGACCAGTGCCTGGCACGCCTCGGGCGTGGCCGACCGCCCGGTCGCCCGGAACTCCTGTCTGACGAAGGCCAGCCGATCCGCCGGCTTGGTCATCTTCGGGCAGGCCACCTCCCGCGCGCCCGCCTTCCGCGCGGCGTCCAGCAGCCCCTTGCCCTTGGCTCCGCCCGCGTGCAGCAGCACGAGCGTGATCTCCTCGGCAGGCGCCCCGAGGTACGACTTGACGTCCTTGATCGTGTCGGCGGAAAGATCCTGCGCGTTGCGCACGACCACGACCTTGCGCTCCGCGAAGAGCGACGGGCTGGTCAGCTCGGCCAGGGTGCCGGGCTGCAGCTGGTCGGAACTCAGATCGCGCACGTCCGTGTCGGCGTCGGCGGCTCTGGCGGCGGCCACCACCTCCTGCACGGCACGGTCGAGCAGAAGGTCCTCCTGGCCCACGGCAAGCGTCACCGGGGCGAGAGGGTCGTCGTTCGCAGTCTTCCTGGCCATCCCCGAAAGCATCCCACGCCGCACTGACAACCCACCCACTCCGCAAGCAGCGGCGGCCGGGACCGACAGCCGTCGACACCGCAAGCGACCGTCCCGGGCCCCCAGGCCTCGGGCCAGGCCTGCGCCGGAGGCCGCAGAGGCCGCAGAGGCCGCAGAGGCCGCAGAGGCCGCAGAGGGCAAACGCAGGCCTGTCGGCGGACGGCACCGGGCCGCAGGGGCGAGCCTGCCTGGACGCCGGGCCGCGGCGGGCGAGGCCAGGCCGCGCGAACGGCACCGGCGGAGACGGCACCGGCGGCGGGGGTGGGGGTGGGGGTGGGGGCTACGGGTCCTCGCGCCACCCCTCCCACTCCGCCGCGAACCCGTCCAGCGCCCCGACGTCGAGGCGCCGCTCCTCGTCGTGCAGCAGGACGAGCCACTGCGCGTCCTCCGCGTCGTCCTCCCCGGCCAGGGCGTCCCGGACGATCCGCGGCTCCTCGCTCACTCCGAACCGCTCCCCGAGCACCTGGGCCACCTCCTCCGCGGCCTCGCGATCGGGCAGCACCAGCACATGTCTCACATCACTCACAGAGCCCATCTTCCGACATGCGCACGCGAGGCCTCGCCCCGAGTACCGGGAACCCCGCGGCGGCCGTGTCCGGCCGCGAGCGGAGCGGTTGCGGCCGCCCGCCCGGGGGCCGCAGGTCAACCCGTCGGCGTCTGCTGGACGATCTGCACATCCAGCTCGACGGTGATGCTGGGCCCGACGACGGCGATGCCCCGCGCCAGCATCGTCTGCCAACTGACGGTGAAGTCGTCCCGCCGCAGCTCAGCCCGTGCCCGGCAGGCAGCCCGCACCTCGCCGTTCATGCCGTTGCCGAGCCCGAGGTACTCCGTTTCGAGCGTGACCGTCCGCGTCACCCCGTGCAGCGACAGCGCCCCGGTGACGGCCCACCGGCTGCCGCCCTTGTGCACGAACCGCTCGCTGTAGAACTCGAGAGTCGGAAACCGTTCGACGTCCAGGAAGTCCGCGGACCGCAGATGGTCGTCCCTCATCCGCACGTTCGTGTCGATGGACTCCGCGGCGATCACCACGTGCATCGCCGACTGTTCCATCCGCTCGGCGATCCGCACCGCCCCGGCGAACGAGTTGAACCGTCCGCGGATACGGGCGAGCCCGATGTGCCGCGCGGTGAACCCGATCGACGAATGCGTCGGCTCTATCTCCCAGTCTCCCGGCGCCGGCAGTTCCGGCGGCCGCGCCACCTGGAGCGTCACATCGCCCAGTGAGGCCAGAGCGTTCTCGCCGACGGTCGCGGTCGCCCGGTAGGGGGTGTAACCCTCGGCGGACACCGCGAGCCGGTACTCCCCTGCCGGCACCGTGGTCATGAACGCCCCGAAGGGGTCCGTGCCACCGCTGACGACCTTGCGCCCCGAGGCGTCGCTCACCGCGAACTCCGCATGCGGCACCGGCTCGTTGACCGGATCGAGCACCCGACAGCTCAGCACTCCGGCGTGCTCCGGGGTGTGAAGCGCCGCGAGGGGACTCATCCGCTGCACCCGGTTCGTACGGTTTCCCAGCCAACGGCCGAACATCCACGACACCTCTGCGCGACTTGACATCACTTGTTGCCGAAGAAGCATTCGATCACCGTTGCCGCTTTCGAGGCAAGACGAGCCCACATCGCGGTAAACCAGCGCATGTGCCGGCACTACGCACGAGTAGCCCCGTGTGACCGGAATCTACCCCCGCGATCCCCGGCTGCGCGCCGCCGTCCGCACATCCGCCGTGCGCACCGTCGGCACCCGCGCCAACCCGATGCCGAACCGGTCCCGATATGCCTGCAGAACCTCCTCGTCTCCGGTCAGTTCGTTCTCCCGGCTCGCTCCGTCGGCGGACGTCGTCTTCAGCCGACGCCCGCTGAGCGTGATCCTTCCCCCGTCCTCGGTGAGCCGCGAGCAGATCAGCGACCTCGTGAAATGCGACTCCGGCGAAGTGCTGTGCCACCACGCCCCCGCCACGAAGTCCCGCAACACCCGTGGCCGCGGCTCCAGTCGGTACACCTGCGCGCCGTCCAGCACCACGTCCAGATCCCGCTCCGTCGCCGAACCGGCTCCTCTCTCCGCCGCCACGGGATGCGGACCAGCCTCGACGATCCTGAAAACCCCGCCGGGATCCGGCTGGTCATCACGCCGTCCCCACTGGAGCGGGTAGTGGCTGTGCGCCCCGAACCCGACGTCCGCCAGCCACTCCCCCGCGTCCGCCGTCCTCACCAGCAGTGCGAGATGGTCGTAGGGAATACCGAGCCGCCCCTCCTTCCCGTACACCCGCGCGGCCAGCAGCGTGACCTCGAACCCCAGCGCCGCGAGCAACGCCCCGAACGCCCCGTTCAGCTCGTAACAGAACCCTCCCCTGCGTTCCTCGACGACCTTCTCCACCAACCTCCTCTCCTCCAGCACGATCTCCTCACCCAGATGAACCGACAGATTTTCGAACGGCACGGCCCGCAGATGCCGAAGATGCAACTCACGCAGCAGATCGAGAGTGGGCGCATGAACGGAACCGGAACCGGCATCCGGGGCGAGGCCGGGATCAGGAGCGGGACCGATGCCTGAGTAGCCGGGGGTCGGACCCGGGCCGGGGCCCGAGCCGGGGGCAGGTCGGGGGCTCGGGCTGACGCCAAGGCCCGGACCGGCGTCGGGTCCGGAGCCGGAGCCGGGTTCGGAGCCGGAGCCGGGTTCGGAGCCGGAGCCGGGTTCGGAGCCGGGTTCGGAGCCGGAGCCGGAGCCGGGTTCGGAGCCGGAGACGGGTTCGGAGCCGGGTTCGGAGCCGGAGCCGGAGCCGGGTTCGGAGCCGGAGACGGGTCCTGGGCCAGAGTCGGGCCCTGGGCCGGCCGCACGGCAGGACACATCGAAACCGAGGCGTTTCAGGTAGGCATCGATCAGTCGTGCATCCAGCCCAGAACGCGCTTCGGACCGATGTGCCTCCGACTGCCCGGCGTGGTCATCGGCAGAGGCATAGGCATCGTGACCGGCATCCGTATCGGCATCGGCATCGGACGAGGCGACGGAGACGGACGGCGGGGCGGCGGCGGAACGCCGGACGGAGGGCTCGGGAGCCTCTCGGTCGGCCTGTGCGGGATCCATCTCCTCAGTCTTGCGCCACCCGCATGTCCCCGCCCGCATCCGCGACGACAGCCACCGCTCCGTCTCGGTCCGTCCGCATGACGACCGAGCCTCCCGCACGCAGCGCCGCCAACGTACTGGGCGCAGGGTGACCGTACGGGTTGCCTTCGCCGCACGAGATCAACGCCAGCCGTGGCGCCACCGCTCGTATGAGGTCGGGGTCCTGGTAGGCCGAACCATGGTGCGCCACCTTGAGCACGTCCACTCCACGCACCAGCGCGGCCGCCGGTGATCGCGACAGTGCCTGCTGAGCCGGGGGTTCCAGATCTCCGAGCAGCAGCATCCGCAGGCCCGCCGAACGCACGAGCAGCGTCACGCTCGCGTCGTTCGGCCCCTCGGGTTCCGGCGCGGGGCCCGGTGGCGGCCACAGCACCTCCCAGTCGAGAGCACCGACTCTTCGGCGCTCCCCGGCGACGGCCCGCACCACGGGCACGTTCCGCGCCTGCGCCTCCTTCCTCACGAACTCCACCTGCTCCTGGGGCTCCTCGAACCCCGTCGTCTCGATCGCCCCCACCGCCCGGCCCCGCAGCACCCCCGGCAGCCCGGTCACATGGTCGGCGTGGAAGTGCGTGAGCACGACGAGCGGCACGCGGGTGACGCCCAGCGCACGCAGGCACCGGTCGACCAGCTTCGGATCCGGCCCGGCGTCCACCACCACACCAGCGCCCGCACCGGCCGCGAGGACGGTCGCGTCCCCCTGTCCCACGTCGCACATCGCCAGTCGCCAACCGGGCGGCGGCCAGCCCGTGAGCATCCTGGTCAGCGGCGGCGGTTGCACCACCACGAGCAGCAGCAGCGCCCCGCAGAGTCCGCACAGCCAGGGGTGCCTCAGCAGGCGCCTTCCGAGCATCACCACGACCGCCGTGGCGAGTGCGAGCAACAGGGCTCCGCCCCAGCTCCCCGGCCAGTCCACACCCGCGCCGGGCAGCGCCGCTCCGGCCCGTGCCACACCCGCGATCCACCCGGCCGGCCAACTCGCCAGCCAGGCCAGCGCCTCGGCCACCGGCATCGCCACGGGCGCCGTCGCCAGCACCGCGAAGCCCAGCACCGTCGCCGGCGCGACCGCGAACTCCACCAGGAGATTGCAGGGCACCGCCACCAGACTCACCCGCGCCGACAGCACCGCGACGACCGGGGCGCACAGAGCCTGAGCGGCTCCTGCCGCTGCCAGCGCCTCCGCGAGCCGCGGTGGCACCCGGCGCCGTCGCAGCGAGGCGCTCCACCTCGGCGCCAGCATCAACAACGCCCCGGTGGCCAGGACGGACAGCAGGAACCCGTAACTCCGGGCCAGCCAGGGGTCGTAGAGCACCAGTAGCAGAACCGCCGTCGCCAGCGCCGGGACGAGTGATCTGCGGCGGCCGGTCGCCAGGGCGAACAGCACGATCGCTCCGCAGGCCGCGGCACGCAGCACGCTGGGGTCGGGACGGCACACGACGACGAATCCGAGCGTGAGCGCTCCGCCCAGCAGCGCGGTAGTCCGCAGAGAAACGCCCAGCCGAGGCGCCAGCCCGCGTCGCTCGACCTGCTGGGCCAGGCCCGGCGGGCCGAGGAGCAACGCGAGGATGATCGTGAGATTGCTCCCGGAGACGGCGAGGGTGTGGGCCAGATCCGTGTCCTTGAAGGCCTCGTCCAACTCGGGCGTGATGCGCGAGGTGTCCCCGACGACCAGCCCCGGCAGCAATGCCCGCGCGTCCGCCGGCAGTCCGTCGGTAGCCGACCGCAGCCCCGCCCTCAGCCGCCCCGCCGACCGCTGCACGGCCGTCGGCTCCCGCACCGTCACGGGCTCGGCATGGTCGCGCACCCGCAGGACTGCCGCGATCCGGTCCCCTGCGGCCGACGGAAGCGCCAGCCGCCCGGTCACCCGCACCCGGGTCGAGGGCAGCAGCCCGAGCCACGCCGTCTCCGGCCTCCCAGCGGCACCCCCTGCTCCATCAGCCCCGATCCGGCCGCGCTCCGCGTCTCCGCGCACGGCCGTCCCGTCCCCGGCCGTCCCGCCTCCGGCCCCCGTCCCACCGGCGAACCCCGCCCTGCCGGCGAGCCCCTTACGCGAACCCGACCTGTCCCGGCCCGATCCCACGTCCACGATCACCAGCACCAGGGCCCGCGTCGCCACCGGTGTCCGGGCCGGCCCCTCGACGCGGCGCACCTCCGCTTCGATCAGAACGGAGTCGCGGGTCAGGTGGTCGCCTCTGACTCTGGGCCGGGCCGACCGCGGATCGGAAGTGATCTCCACCTCGGCGGTGACGGTCGCGTACTCCCGTGCCAGCGTCGGCACCGGCCCCCTCCGCAGGTCGGCCCCGTGCAGCCCCGCCGACGCGGCAGCCGCGGCCACGCACAGCAGCGAGGCGGCGACGGTGACCCGGGGCCAGGCCCTTCCGGTGCCTACAGCCGGCTCCCTCGACCTGCTTCCCCCCGGGACGGCGCCCGGCCGCCCGTCAACGTCTGCTCCGCGCCGCCGGCTCACCAGCAGCAAGGCCCCGGCGGCCAGCAGGCACACGACCACAAGGCCGCCCACCAGTTCCGGCGAGGCGCCCAGCGTCGACACGGCGGTCACCCAGGCCGCGAGGGCGGGGGGCACAAGGCGTAGATCCAGCGGACCTTCCTGACGCGGGTGTGCGTCACCGAGTCGCTTGCCGGAGGCGGCGTGCACGGTCCGACGGGTGCGGGAGCCGGGCGTCGCCCGCACTCCGACGCCCGCGGTCGCCGCCCTGCCCCTGACCGCAGGGCCACCCGCCGCGGGCCTTCCGGTTCCGGAGCCGTCGGTTCGGGGCGTCGTGTGCTCGCTGTCCTCGTGCCTCATGGCCGCACGAGATTCCGCAGGTCGGCGAAGCGTCGCGCGCCGATGCCGTTGACCTCGCGCAGCTCGTCCACCGAGCGGAAACCGCGGTGCTGTGCCCGGTAGTCGACGATGTGCTGCGCCAACACGGGCCCCACGCCGGGCAGGGTGTCGAGTTGATCCACCGTTGCCGTGTTGAGGGAGACGGGAGCCGCAGGTCCCCCTCCTGGGCCGGCGCCCCCGGAGCCCGTCCCTCCCACCGCCGCGCCCGATCCTGCCACGGCCCCTCCGACCGGCGCGGGTCCGCCGACCACGACCTGCTCTCCGTCGACGAGGAAGCGCGCGCGGTTGAGACCGTCGGTGTCGACGCCCGGTCGCACCCCACCTGCCGCGACCAACGCGTCGACCACGCGTGAGCCTGCCGGGAGACGATGGATCCCGGGCTTTCGTACCTTGCCGCTGACGTCCACCACGATCTCGGCCCCGGCTGTGCCGCCAGGGCCCGGCGGTCCCGTGGCACCGGGCGGCACGGTCGCCGAGTTCCGCCGGCCCATGTCATACGGAGCCGCGGCACGCACCGCCTCCGGTGCCCGGACAGTCTGGGTCCGCCCGACCCAGAAGTGCTGAACAGCGAAGACAGCGGCGGCTGCCAACAGCACCGTGAGCGCGAGCACGCTCCTGCGTTCCAGTCCGCAGCGCGTCTGCAACCACACCGGCATCCGCTCCCGGAGCGCAAGCCCGGCCCGCTCCTGCCACACCGCCACCCCACGAGGAGCCGGACCGTCATGGACACGACCCTCGGCACCGACGGCAATACCGGCGTCGGTATCGGTGTCGGTATCAGCGCCGGCATCGGCGCCGGCATCGCTACCGGCAAGGGCACGGGCATACGCACCGCATGCGCCGTCTGCGCACTCGCGCCCCACCTGGGCGTCCGCGCCCGCCTCCTCCTGCCGTCTCCCGCGTGAGCCCACGCCCAGCCCCGAACCCGGCCCGAAACCCGGTCCCGCCCCCGACTCCCCCACACTCTGATCGGCACCCGCCCTCACACCCCCGCTTCCTCCACCGCCCCCACCGTCGCCACCCCCACCGGACTGCTGTCCCCTCGCCATGTCCCGCTGCGGACGGACCCGTTCGGCGAACAGCGCCTCCGCCCGACGACGGTTCTCTTCCACCGAGGCATGGTCGTGGCGACGCCCGCCCCGTCCGCCGCCGGATGAACGACGTCGTGGGAAGCGGCCGTCGGAACCGGGAGACCGGCCGGGGCCGCTGGTCGCGTTCGTGTCGTGTGAGCGTGATCGAAGTGCCATACGACGAGGATCCGGCACCTCACCGAACCGCGATGATCATGCTCAATTCCGGTGGACGACCAGCGTGTTGTGGATAACTCCACCACCCGGACGGGTGAGGAGGGCCCTCACTTCGGTGAGACCACGACGCCCAGCAGCCCTGGTCCGGTATGCGCCCCGATCACCGCTCCGACCTCGCTGACATGCAGGTCGACGAGTCCGGGCACGCGTGAGCGCAGACGGTCTGCGAGCGCGGACGCCCGGTCGGGAGCGGCAAGATGATGCACCGCGATGTCGACCGGTGCATTTCCGGCCCGGTCGGCGCCGATCTCCTCCAGGCGGGCGATCGCCCTCGACGCCGTGCGCACCTTCTCGAGGAGGTCGATGCGGCCCCCCGTCAGCTGGAGCAGCGGCTTCACGGCGAGCGCGGAACCCAGCAGGGCCTGGGCGGCGCCGATCCGGCCGCCGCGGCGCAGATAGTCGAGGGTATCGACGTAGAAGTAGGCGGACGTGCCGGCTGCCCGTTTCTCCGCCGCGGTGACCGCCTCGTCGACCGTGCCGCCCGTCCCGGCGATCTCGGCGGCCGCGAGCGCGCAGAAACCGAGCGCCATCGCGACCATGCCGGTGTCCACGACCCGCACCGGCACGGACGCCTCACGCGCCGCGACGACGGCCGCGTCGTAGGTGCCGGACAACTCGGCGGACAGATGAAGGGAAACGATGCCGGTGGCCCCGGACTCGGCGACCTTGCGGTAGGTCTCGGCGAAGACCTGAGGGCTGGGGCGCGAGGTGGTGACGGGGCGTCGCTTCTGCAGTGCCTGGGCGAGGGAACGGGTGGAGATCTCGCTGCCCTCTTCAAGGGCCTGGTCGCCGAGGACGACGGTCAACGGCACCGCGGTGATGCCGTGGCGCTCCATCGTCCGCTGCGGCAGATAGGCCGTTGAATCCGTGACGATAGCGACATGGCGGGACATGACCTGGAGGCTACCTGGCGCAGGCCCCGCACGGCAGCCCGGGCCCTCGCAGCCGGACCGCCCTTGACCGAATCAAATACCACGCCTGGCGACGCCGAAACACGCGCGCGTGTCAGGTGGTGCTCTCGGGGCGCGGCTTCTTCTGCCAGGGGTAGGTGGGGCGCGGTGCCGCAGGGCTGATGGCGGGCCGGTTCGGCTCCTCCGCGGGCTGCGCACCGGGGGTCTCCGGCCAGGTCTGTCCTTCTGTCGCCGTGTCTGAGGCGGGCGTCTCGGGCCACGGCCGCGAGGACTGGGGGGACTGCGGCGTGGTCCAGTGCCGCAGGGCTCCGGCCTCGAGGTCGATCTGGGTGCTGAGGGAGTCGAGATCGTCCTCGGCGAAGCGGCGGGCCCGGTCGCGGGCCGCCCAGCGCAGCGAGTCCGCCGACGCGACGATGCGCTCGGTGCGCTCCCGCAGTGCGGGAAGCCGCTGGGCGAGTGTGGCGCGGTCCGGCTCGGACTCCAGGCGCTTGAGTTCGGCGTCCAGTTCGTGCCCGTGCGCGCTGAGCCGCTGGAACAGGCCGAGGGACTCCTTGAGCGACTCGTCCTCGGCGGCGCCCGCGTGCAGGGCGTCCTGCGTGGCCCGCACGGACGTGCGCAGTGCGAGCCGCAGCTTGGCGATCTCGCCGGCCGGGCCGAGCTGGGCGAAGGACTTGGCCCGCAGCGTGTGGTCCTCGACCGTGCGACGAGCCTGGTTGATGGTCTGGTCGACGCCTCGCTTGGCAGCGCCGACGACCTTCACCGTGGCGTAGACGCCGAGTGTCACGAAGAGCACGAAGAGCACGGCGACGATAGTGATCACTGCTTCCACCGGCTCCTCCTCCGACCCGCCAGGACACATCCACGCCGCGATGACGCGCCGCACTTCAAACGGTAAACGAGACGGGCAGGCCCGGAGTTCCAGAAGAACCCCGAACCTGCCCGCATGAACCCCCTAGGGGACGGCCGCAGACGCCGCACCCCCCGTACTCAGGTACCTCAAGCCTCAGGCGCCCCCGTCACCCCGGTCGCCTCAGCCCTCGCAAGCCCCGGTCAGCCCCGGCACGCAGCAGCCCCCAGCAGACGAGCCGGCCGGACAGCCGCGGGCCGAGGCACCGGCCCGCGAACCGAGACGCGCGTCCCGGGCGACGGCAGGCCCGGGCCGACGCGGCTCAGGCCGGAACGATGTTCACCAGCTTCGGCGCCCGCACGATCACCTTGCGGATGCCGGCCCCGCCCAGTGCCGCCACGACGGCCTCGTCGGCCAGCGCGGCCTTCTCCAGTTCCTCGTCGGAGATGGCCGGGGAGACCTCCAGGCGCGCCTTGACCTTGCCCTTGATCTGCACGACGCAGGTCACGCTCTCGTCCACGACGTAGGCGGGATCGGCGACCGGCAGGTCCTGGTGGACCACCGAGTCGGTGTGACCCAGACGGCGCCACAGCTCCTCGGCGATGTGCGGGGCCAGCGGGGCGACCAGCAGCACCAGGTCCTCGGCGACCTTGCGCGGCACCGCTCCCGGCCGTCGCCCGCCACCGCCCTCACCCGAGGGGCCGGCGGTCCCGCCGCCTCCGTACGCCTTGGTCAGGTGGTTGTTCAGCTCGGTGATCTTGGCGATGGCGGTGTTGAAGCGCAGGCCCTCCAGGTCCTGGCGCACGCCGTCGATCGCCTTGTGCAGGGCCCGCAGGGTGTCCACGTCGATGTCGGCGTCCTCGACGTCGGCCACGGTCACCTGGCCGGTGGCCTCGTCGACGACGTTGCGCCACAGCCGCTGCAGCAGCCGGTACTGGCCGACGACCGCGCGGGTGTCCCACGGACGCGAGACGTCCAGCGGGCCCATCGCCATCTCGTACAGGCGCAGCGTGTCGGCGCCGTACTCGGCGCAGATCTCGTCCGGAGTGACCGCGTTCTTCAGGGACTTGCCCATCTTGCCCAGCAGCCGGGAGACCTTCTCGCCCTGGTAGTAGTAGGCGCCGTCGCGCTCCTCCACCTCGGCGGCGGGAACCGCGATGCCCCGGGCGTCACGGTAGACGTAGGCCTGGATCATGCCCTGGTTGAACAGCTTGTGGAACGGCTCCACGGAGGAGACGTGCCCCAGGTCGAACAGGACCTTGGACCAGAAACGCGCGTACAGCAGGTGCAGCACGGCGTGCTCGGCGCCGCCCACGTACAGGTCGACGCCACCGTGCGGCCGGCCCTCGCCCGGGCCCATCCAGTACTGCTCGATCCCGGGGTCGACCAGCTGCTCGCTGTTGTGCGGGTCCAGGTAGCGCAGCTCGTACCAGCAGGAACCGGCCCAGTTGGGCATGGTGTTGGTCTCGCGGCGGTACTTCCTGGGGCCGTCGCCCAGGTCCAGGGTGACGTTCACCCAGTCCTCGTTGCGCGACAGCGGCGTCTCCGGGGACGTGTTCGCGTCGTCCGGGTCGAAGGTGCGCGGCGAGTAGTCCTCGACCTCCGGCAGCTCCAGGGGCAGCATCGACTCGGGCAGCGGGTGAGCGACGCCGTCCTCGTCGTAGACGATCGGGAAGGGCTCGCCCCAGTAGCGCTGCCGGCTGAACAGCCAGTCACGCAGGCGGAAGTTGACGGTGCCCTCGCCGATGCCCTCGCGCTCCAGCCACTGCGTGATGCGCGCCTTGGCCTCGGCCACGCCCAGGCCGTCCAGCGAGATGTCGTCGTGGGAGGAGTTGACGATCTTCGCGTCGTACGAGGCGAAGGCGTCGTCCCAGGTCGAGGTGTCGGTTCCGCGGCCGTCGGTCGGCTCGACCACGCAGGTGACCGGCAGCTCGAAGGCGCGCGCGAACGCGAAGTCACGCGTGTCGTGTGCCGGGACGGCCATGATCGCGCCGGTTCCGTAGCCCATCAGGACGTAGTCGGCGATGAAGACGGGAACCTGCTCGCCGTTGACCGGATTGGTCGCGTACACGCCGGTGAAGACGCCGGTCTTGTCCTTGGCCTCGGCCTGGCGCTCGACGTCGGACTTGGAGGCGGCCTGCGCGCGGTACGCGGCGACGGCATCGGCCGGGGTGGCGTGACCGCCGGTCCACACGTCGTGGGTGCCCTCGGGCCAGGCGTCCGGGGTGAACTTGTCGGCCAGCGGGTGCTCCGGGGCCAGCACCATGTAGGTGGCGCCGAACAGGGTGTCCGGGCGCGTGGTGAAGACGGTGATCCGCTCGCCGTCCACGGGGAAGTCGACGCGGGCGCCCTCGGAGCGGCCGATCCAGTTGCGCTGCTGCAGCTTGATGGCCTCGGGCCAGTCCAGGGCGTCCAGGTCGTCCAGCAGACGGTCCGCGTAGGCCGTGATGCGCATGTTCCACTGGCGCAGCTTGGCCTTGAAGACGGGGAAGTTGCCGCGCTCGGAGCGGCCCTCGGCGGTGACCTCCTCGTTGGCCAGCACGGTGCCCAGGCCGGGGCACCAGTTGACCGGCGCGTCGGAGGCGTAGGCCAGGCGGAACTCGCTCAGGACGTCGGCGCGCTCGGTGGCGGTCAGCTCGCCCCACGCGCGGGTGTGCCCCGGAACGGCACGCTCACCGGACTCGAACAGGGCGACCAGTTCGGCGATCGGGCGGGCCTTGTCCGCGTCGGCGTCGTACCAGGAGTTGAAGATCTGCAGGAAGATCCACTGGGTCCACTTGTAGTACTCCGGGTCGATCGTGGCGAACGACCGGCGCTTGTCGTGACCCAGGCCCAGCCGGCGCAGCTGGACCTTCATGTTCTCGATGTTGGCTTCGGTGGACACACGCGGGTGCGTGCCGGTCTGCACGGCGTACTGCTCGGCGGGCAGGCCGAAGGCGTCGAAGCCCAGGGTGTGCAGCACGTTGTGGCCGGTCATGCGCTGGAAGCGCGCGAAGACGTCGGTCGCGATGTAGCCCAGCGGGTGGCCGACGTGCAGGCCCGCACCGGAGGGGTACGGGAACATGTCCATGATGAACTTCTTGGGCCGGGCGACCAGCTCCGGGTCACCCGCCAGGTCACCCTCGGGGTTGGGCGCCGCGTAGGTGCCCTCCGCGTCCCAGAAGTCCTGCCAGCGTGCCTCGATCTCGGCGGCCATGGCAGCCGTGTAGCGGTGCGGCGCGGCCTCTGCCGGGACAGCGGCAGCGGGATTCGTCTCGCTCATGGTCCTCAAAGCTCCATCGATCGTCTCTGCCAGCGGCTTGTCGTCCAGGAAACGAAAAATCCCCTCGCACAGGAGGGGACGCCGCGCCGATTCCGAACCGTCCGTTCACCGGCGGTCGGGACTGATCAGCGCGGCTCGCTAAGCAGAAGGCGTACAGCACGCATGGCGTTAGGGTACCGCAGGCCTTGAGCAGGCCGCGACGAACTTACGTATGCATGGTCGCGACAACGTTGAGGAGCCGAGAACGGGGGTCGGAGCTGTACCAAGATCGATGGTTACCTCGCATAACAGCCACTACAGGACATCGCGCCAGCCGCATTGTCGTTTCATAACAACGCAATAACTCAAACCTCGTACCCATCGGTATGGAGCCACTTAGAGTTCGGCAGCGGGACCGCTTTCCCGAAACTGCTCGGAGTTGCCCCCATGAACCCTCGTCCTAGTTACAGCTCGCTCCCCAAGCCCGGCCGGTCGGTCTACGGGTTGGCGACGGCTGTCGTCCTGGTCCTCATACCTGTGGTCGTGCTGGTCGGCGGCGACCAAGTGCAGGCCTTCCTCAACTTCGGTGCGGGCGTCCTGTCGCTGGTATGCCTGACCTGCTCGGTCATCTGGGGCCTCGTCGCCCAGGACCGGCTCATCCTCAACACGCGTCAGCGGATCCTCGCGCAGGGCATCCACCGTGTGACCGCCGTGGGCTCCATCGCGTTCCTCGTGGTGCACATCACGGTCAAACTGGCGCTGGAACACACCGTCCTGATCGCCGCACTGATCCCCTTCAGCCTGGGCGTCAAGGGCAGCGCCGGGCTCATCGGCCTCGGCTCGCTGGCCGCGCTGCTCATGATCTTCGTGGGCATCACCGGCGCGCTGCGCAACCAGTTCGCCGCACCGGCCGAGGTCGCCGCCCGTTGGCGCGCCATGCACATGCTGGCCTACCCCGCGCTGTGCGCCGCGCTCATCCACGGCCTGTTCGCCGGACGCGCGGCCAAGCCGTTCTTCATGATCTCCTACGAGCTCTGCCTGGTCGGGGTCATGGCCGCCCTCGCGCTGCGCGCCGCGCCGCGCCCGTTCAAGCGCAAGGTCGCCGACCGGATCACCGCGGTCCTGGGCACGCAGGACCGCTCCGCCATGGACGGTCTCGAGGCGTCACGCGCACGCGTGACGGAGACCGGATCGTCCGCGCTGCCCGGTTACGAGAGCCGCTCCGGACGGTCGCCGCTGACCGACACCATGACCTCCACGCGGATGGCTCCGCCGCCGTCCCCGCTGTACGACACGCCGGCCACCCCGGAGCCCGCCAACGGCTTCGCGGCCGCCTACCGCGCCGTGAACACGCCCCCGCGCGGTCAGCAGCAGCCCTATGTGGCCGACCAGACGGCCCGCATGGCCATGCCGTTCGACCTGCAGCAGGCCACGGAGGCGATCCCGCGGGCCGACACCGGCGGCAGCACCTCGGGCACCTGGCCGGTACCGTCCCCGCCGCCGGTCGGCGAGGCCCCGCCGTCCGCCTACGACCCCCTCCAGGACACGGGATTCAACATCCCGGTCTATGGCAATTCGGGCGCCGGCGGCTACGGGGCACGTGACGTGTACGACACCGGTGAGACGAATCAGGCTTACGGCGCGTACAACCAGAACGACACGTACAACAGCGGTCCCGCCAGTGAACCATCGCCCGGCGCGTCGTTCGACGCACCGGGTTCGGGCGAACCTTGGAACACGCCTTCCGGAGGCTATAGGTGAACGAGGCCCTGCCCGACGTCCCAGAAGTCCGCGTGGTCGGCCTTCCGCAGCTCACGTCGGGCTTCGACCTTGTCGAACGACTCGATCTGCCCATGCACCTCAAGGTGCACGGGCCGCTCGAACCCCTGGGCGGAGAGGCCCTCGCGAAGCTCTCCGAGAACATCAACCTCAAGGGCCGCGGCGGCGCGGGCTTCCCCTTCCACAAGAAGCTGCGCTCGGTCGCCGAGGCCGCGATCAAGCGCGGCGTCCGGCCGGTCGTCGTCGTCAACGGCAGCGAGGACGAGCCGGCCTGCCGCAAGGACACGGTGCTGATCAACCGTGCCCCGCATCTCATCCTGGACGGCGCTCTGCTGGTCGCGGAGGCGTTGGGTGCCCGCACGCTCGTGGTGGGGGTCACCCGCGAATCCACCCAGCGCTCCATGGAGGCCGCGCTCGCCGAGCGGGGCCTCAGCAACGGCCGTAGATCGGCCCTGAAGGCGTTCGTCCAGCGCAACCCCATCCGCATGGTCACCGGAGCGGCCGCGTCGCTGATCCGCTCCATCGACGGCGGCCCGCCGATCCCGCCCGGCCGCAAGGTCAGCGCGTCGCAGAACGGCGTCGGCGGCGCGCCCACCCTGCTGTCCAACGCCGAGACGTTCGCGCAGCTGGCCATCGCCGCCCGCATCGGCCCGGAGCGCTACGGCAACACCGGCCTGTACGACGAGCCCGGCACCGTCATGCTGACGGTCTCCGGCGCGGTCGCACGCCCGATGGTGATCGAGGTCCCCACGGGCGTTCCGCTGCGTTACGTCCTTCAGCTCGCCGGCGCACCGCCGGTGCCTCAGGGCGTGCTGACCGGCGGTTATCACGGCAAGTGGATCGACGCGGCGACGGTCAACGAGGCGATCGTCTCCCGCAACTCCCTGGATGCGGTGGGCGGGGCGCTCGGCGCCGGCGCGATCCTGCCGATCAGCCAGGAGACCTGCCCGCTGGGCGAGTCGCTGCGCGTGGCGCAGTGGCTGGCCGACGAGAGCGCGGGCCAGTGCGGGCCCTGCTATCTCGGTCTGCCGGCCGCCGCGCGCGGCATGGAGGACATCCTCAACGGAGGCGGCCCGGCCGCTCTGGAGGCGCTCAAGCAGGTCGCCAAGAACGTCAAGCGGCGCGGGGCGTGCTCGCACCCCGACGGCTCCGCGATGTTCCTCGAGTCGACCATCAAGGCGTTCACCGACGACCTGGCCGCGCATGTCCTCGGAAACGGCTGCGGACGGCCCGTGGAGGGCGTTCTGCCTCTCTTCGAGGCCGGCACGGCCCCGGCGGGCATCACGAGCGGCACCGCGGCGGAGGAGAGCGGCTCCAGCCGCCAGAAGATCTTCGTGGACTGGACGCTGTGCCGCGGGCACGGCCTGTGCGCCGACATCCTCCCGGAGGTGTTCCAGCTCGGCGCCGACGGCTTCCCGACCGTGGCCCAGGCCAAGGTGCCGCAGTACGCGGAGGCCAAGGCTCTACGCGCGGTGCGTCGCTGTCCGGCGCTGGCTCTGCGCATCGAGGAGGACACGCGCGCGCAGGCGCCCGCCCGCAACCTCCCGGTCCTCTCCCAGGGCCGCGGCCGCCGCGCCCTGGGACGCTGAGGGTGAGACACGCGGCGTCGGACGACGACACAGCGCGATGACGAGGGGCCGCCTGAGAACAGGCGGCCCCTCGCGCGTTCACCCACCGCCCCTGAACACAAAAAGATCCCGCCGGATCGCATCCGATCCGGCGGGATCTACCGTGGAGCTAAGGAGAATTGAACTCCTGACCTCCTGCATGCCATGCAGGCGCTCTACCAACTGAGCTATAGCCCCTCATGGTCTGGCGGCTGAGCCGCGTATCGACCGTGTCGCCCGGTCTCCCCGGCGGCGACGCCAACATTACCGGTACGGGGGGTGGACCACCAAATCGTTTCCCACCTGTCCGTTTTCCCTCTCTTTGTGCCCTCGGTACGCCGTCGATCTCCGCCGAACGACGTCAAGCGGTGACGAACGAATAGAACCGCTTGAGCGTGCAGTGCTCCTCCAGGAGCCGCCCGTAGATCGGTTCACCCTCCAGCTCCCGGTACGTCTCGATCGGGTCGCCTTTTATGATCAGCGCCCGGGCGCATTCCTCGCACCAGTACTGGTAGTCGGGGTTGACCGGCTCCATGTCACGGACGATCGGGGTGCCGCTGCCGCACCAGTCGCACTTTCGCCTGTGTGCACCCATCGATCAGCTCCAGCTGTGGCCGCAGGCCGTGCACACGTAGGAAGCCCCGCCGTTGTCGCCGAGCACCAGAGCCACATGGCCGGAACCGCAGAAGGGGCAGGAGGGGCAGTTGAGCCGGGTGGCCTTGTCCCGTGTCAACGCCACTTCGGAGAGGTGGCCGACCTCTCCGAGGATGCTCGCAGGCATCGCTACTCCCTCCCGTCGGGCCGCGCCCCCTTCCGGCCGTTTGATTCTGCCACGGCCGGACCAATACGGTCAGCGACGCCTCAGTACCAGTCCGGACACGGCACCGATGGCTGCTGTCGTAGCGAGCGCGAACATGCATGTGAGAAGCGCTTCCGCAGAGGTATACGCCCCCGGGACCCCAAGTGACTCAAGCCGGTCGAATAACAGTGTGCCGAAGACCGCCACACCGATCAGCTGCCCGAGCCGGGTGACCGTGGCGAGCAGTCCGCCGGCGTCCGCCGCGTCCTCGGGCCGCACCGCCGCCAGGGCCCCGGTCAGCGTGGGGCTGAAGGCGAGCGCGAGTCCGACGCCCACGCCGGCGAACGCGACGAACAGCCACCCGTCCCCGTGGCCACCGCCCTTGAAGGCCGGTCCCACACCGGTCGCGGACAGCACGGTGAGCACGAGTCCGGCCGCCGTCGGCGAGGGCGGCCGGCGGCGCGGGCACCTGCGCCAGGCGACCTGCACGCCGGACGACGAGGAGACGGCACGGCGCACGACTCCGCCGCGGAAGGAGACGAAACAAAAGATCCCGCCCCCTGGGGGACGGGATCTTCGTGAGCCGATCTCGGCCGGTTCGATCTGTGGAGCTAAGGAGAATTGAACTCCTGACCTCCTGCATGCCATGCAGGCGCTCTACCAACTGAGCTATAGCCCCTCGTGTTCTTCCCGCTCGGCGGTGCGAACAAGAAGAACTTTAGCCTGCGACCTGCCGGAAAGTGAAATCCGGTCCCCGCGGGCCGGACGGCCGCTCAGTCGTCGTCGCCGAGCACCGGCTCGGGCAGGGTTCCGGCGTTGTGCTCCAGCAGACGCCAGCCGCGCGCGCCCTCGCCGAGGACCGACCAGCAGCAGTTGGAGAGACCGCCGAGGCTCTCCCAGTTGTGCGCCTCCAGGCCGAGGAGACGGCCGATGGTGGTGCGGATGGTGCCGCCGTGGCTGACGACGACGAGCGTCCCGTCCTCGGCCAGTTTCTCGGCGTGCCGCAGCACGACCGGGGCGGCCCGGTCGGCCACCTCGGTCTCCAATTCGCCGCCGCCGCGGCGGACCGGCTCACCGCGCTTCCACGCCGTGTACTCCGCACCGTGGCGGGCGATGATCTCCTCGTGCGTCAGCCCCTGCCAGGAACCCGCGTACGTCTCGCGCAGGGCTTCGTCGTGGGAGACGGCCAGGCCGGTGAGCGCGGCCAGTTCGGCGGCCGTCTTCGCGGCCCGGGACAGGTCCGAGGCGACGATCGCGTCGGGCTGGAGGGAGGCCAGCAGCCGAGCTGCGCGGCGGGCCTGGGCCACGCCGGTCTCGGTCAGCTCGACATCCGTGGTGCCCTGGAAGCGGCGCTCCACGTTCCAGGCGGTCTGGCCGTGCCGCCAGAGGATGACGCGGCGACCGCGCCCCGGCTCACGGGACGCGGCGGTCTGCGCGCGGGAAGTCACCGCAGCTCCCCGAATCCGGCGTCGGCGTCCTCCTCGGCCTGCAGCTTGGCGTGCTCCTGGGCCTTGCCGCGGGTCGCCCGGGCGTCGGCGGGCAGCTCCAGCTCGGGGCAGTCCTTCCACAGCCGCTCGAGGGCGTAGAAGACACGCTCCTCGCTGTGCTGGACGTGTACGACGATGTCGACGTAGTCGAGCAGGATCCAGCGGGCGTCGCGGTCTCCCTCACGGCGTACCGGCTTGGCGCCGAGTTCCTTCTGGAGGCGCTCCTCGATCTCGTCGACGATCGACTTGACCTGGCGGTCGTTGGGGGCGGAGGCCAGCAGGAAGGCGTCCGTGATCGACAGCACGTCGCTGACGTCGTAGGCGATGATGTCGTGCGCGAGCTTGTCGGCAGCCGCCTGGGCGGCGGTCTGGATGAGCTCGATGGAGCGGTCGGTGGCGGTCACTACGTGGCTTTCCGTCGGCGGACACTTGTCCCCAAGGGTCTCACGGACCGCCGACGCCACCCCACGTGATGAGCGGATCACGTGGGGAACGCCTCCGTACGGCCCCCGCGCCTCCTCCCGCCCGCATGAAGCGGGCGCCTCCCGGACCGCGCGGACGGCTCACCCGCGCGCGGACGGCTTGTAGTCCTCGCCCAGGACGACCGCCACGTCGGCGTTCCCGGAGACGGCGCCCTTCTTCACGGCATCGGCGTCCAGGCCCAGGGTCTTGGCCACCTCGGAGGCGTTCTCCTTCTCGGCGGGGTCGGCGTAGAACACCTGGGAAGCAGCCTCGGTGCCCGACGGGCTGCCGGCCTCCAGGAAGGTGAAGCCTCCGTTGAGAAGGACCACGCGCGCGTCCTCGGTGTCGGCCTTGTCGCCGCTGGCGTTCTGGACGGACACGCTGACGCCGGCGTCCTTGTCGGGGCTCTTCGCGGTGCCGCCGAGGACGTCCTTGACGACGCTCGCGCCGGCCGCTGCGCTGAGCGTGCCGTCGTTCTGGACCGGAAGCAGGGCCGTCTTGTAGTCGCCGCCCTTGGCGAGGTCGGCGAGTCGGGCGAGGAAGGCCCCCAGGTCCTTGTCCGTGAGGGAGGGATCGAGGATCTGGGCCAGCGTCTGGACGGTGACGGTCGCCGCCTGCGCGTCGGACGACACCTTGCGCAGCACGCCCTGCATGACCTGGCCGAACCGCTTCAGCTGGGCGTTCTGGGCCTCGCCCGGGGCACGGTAGGTGGCATAGGCGACGGCCATCTTGCCACTGAGGGTCTGGTCCGCGCCCTTGGCGACGAGCGGGGCCTGGCCCTTCTTGGCCGCGGGGTCGGGCACGGCCGCGTCGGTGTCGACCTCGATGTTGCCGACGAGGTCGACGAGGTTCTGCAGATAGGGGGTGTCGAGCCGCCAGGTGCCCTCGATGCTGGTGCCGAGAACCGTGTCCAGCGCGTCGCGCGTGCCGGCGGAGCCGTCGTCGTCGACGGACTTGGCGAGGGTCGTCGTAGCGCCGTCGTCGTTCGTGAGGACGAGGGAGTTGGGCAGCAGGACCGTGGTGGCCTGCTTGGTCGTGGTGTTGTCGACGAGCAGCACCGTGGAGGTGCCGCCCCCCGCGGTGTTGTGCAGGTGGACGACGACCACGTCACGCTTCTGGGCGCCGGCGGTCGGGGACTTGGCGTCCGTGTCCGAGGACGACGACAGCCCGGGCAGCTTGCCGGCGAACCCGAGGTAGCCCACTCCGCCGGCCGCGGCCAGCGCGAGCACCACGGCGAGGGCGACGACGCGGCTGCGGGCGCGACGCTTGGCCTCCTCGCGGCGCTCGGTGCGGTTCTCGGTGAAGTTCAGCCAGTCGATGACGTCCTCGGAGTCACCGCCCTGCTCCTCGACGAACGCGAACTGCTCGGTGTGGTAATCACCCTGCTCCCCCGCGGAGGCGTCGGACGTGTCGCGCGCGCGGGACGCCGGGTCATCGGCTTCGCGGGCCGCCTCGGCGGGCCCGGTCTCGACGGGACCGGCCTGCTGGGGGATGTACGCGGTCTGCTCGGCGGCACGGGGCTGCTCGACCCGGGGCTGCTGTCCACCGGGGGCGGTCTGGCCGTAGGGGTCGTACGGCGCCTGGGCGGCGGTGCCGTAGGGGTCGTAGCCGGCGGAGGCGTGCCGGCCCGTGTCGTAACCGGAGGCGTCCGCCTGCCGACCGGTGTCGTACGGGTCGTAGGCGGGTGTCTGCTGCTGCCCGCCCGTGGCGTACGGGTCGTAGCCGTATCCCTGCTGCCCGTGCTGCCCCTGCTGTCCGTGTTGCCCTTGGTGTTCCTGCTGCCCTTGGTGCCCGTAGTCGTAGGACTGCTGCGGCATCTGCTGGAGCGGGACCTGCGGGACCTGTCGGTAGACGGGCTGCCCGTACTCGTCGTAGCCGACGAGTTCGTACTGGTCGTCCCCGTACCCCGCGTCGTATCGGTCGTTCACCGGTACCCCTCTCGGCTCACTCGCCGCGGTACAGCTCGCGCTTGTCGATGTAGCGCACGACTCCGTCGGGCACCAGGTACCAGACGGGGTCGCCCTTGGCGACTCTCGCACGGCAGTCCGTCGAGGAGATGGCGAGGGCGGGGACCTCGACGAGCGAGACTCCCCCCTCGGGCAGGCCGGGGTCCATGAGGTTGTGCCCGGGCCGGGTCACGCCGACGAAGTGCGCGAGGGCGAAGAGTTCCTCGCTGTCCCGCCAGGTCAGGATCTGGCCCAGGGCGTCGGCGCCCGTGATGAAGAAGAGGTCCGTGTCCGGGTTGAGGGCCCGCAGGTCACGAAGGGTGTCCACGGTGTAGGTGGGTCCGCCGCGGTCGATGTCGATGCGGCTGACCGAGAACTGCGGGTTCTCGGCGGTCGCGATGACCGTCATCAGATAGCGGTCCTCGGCCGGGGAGACACTGCGGTGGCTCTTCTGCCACGGCTGCCCGGTCGGGACGAACACGACCTCGTCCAGGTGGAACCGCGCGGCGACCTCACTGGCCGCCACGAGGTGTCCGTGGTGGATCGGATCGAATGTTCCGCCCATGACGCCGAGGCGGCGCTTGCCGGGGTTCCTCGGGCCGGTAGGCATGTCCTGCTCTCCCATGCGTGCAGACCCTACCGGCCCGGTCCCGGGGCCCCGGCCGGCGGTCGCCCGGAGCGTCCCGCTATGCCGGACTGCCCGTCGGTGAACATGTGCCGTCTCAGCGGTCGCGGTTGAAGCGGGTGGTGATCCACAGCAGGAGAAGCAGGATGAGGAACGCGCTGCCACCGGTGACCAGGGGGCTCAGGCTCTCGTGGTTGCCACCGTGCTCCTCGCCCTCGGCGGCGAGGGTGACCAACTGGGCAGCGGCGCTGTGAAGGCTCATCTTCGGCAGGACCTATCCGATGGAGGTCCCCCGCTCGACCGGAGGCGAGAGTGGGGGAGGGCGGGAAACGACGTCGGCCCATGGTAAGCGTGAGCCTCGGCGGCGATCACGCCGACTCCGCCATCGGGAACCTTCGCGACGGCTCAGTCGTCTTTCCGCTTGTACCCCCGCAGCAGGAACCACGCGGTGAGCACACAGCCCAGGATCATCACGATCAGTACGACGCGGAGCAGATTCCCCGCCCCCTGCTGCTGGGCGGCGCCGGCGGCTTGGGCGAGCCAGTCGGCTGCGGGGTGGTGCTCCATGGCGGTGGACTCCTCAGGTGTAGTGCCCGTCCACGGTAACTCCGCCCGGGCGGGGTTCTGCTTCTGGGGCGCAAAGGGCCGCACAAGGGTCCGCAAAGGGTCGGGCAAAGGCCACACAGACGCACAGCCACACAGACGCACATGGGGGAAGACATGTCGGACGCAGGCAACGAGCAGCACGGCGCCGGTCACGAGAAGGCGCCGAGCAGGCGGCGCAGGCGCTTCCCGGGAATCTCCTCGCGTGCGTACGAGCACCCGGCGGACCGCTCCGCGCTGGTGGCGCTGCGCAAGCTGAGCGGCTTCGACACGGTGTTCAAGGCGCTCAGCGGGCTGCTGCCCGAGCGGAGTCTGAGGCTGCTGTTCCTGTCCGACTCCGTTCGGGTGTCCGACCAGCAGTTCGCGCACCTCGACGACATGCTGCGGGACGCCTGTCACATCCTGGACCTGGAGAAGGTCCCGCCCATGTACGTCAACCAGGATCCGCAGCCCAACGCGATGTGCATCGGTCTGGACGAACCGATCATCGTCGTCACCACCGGTCTCGTCGAGCTCCTGGACGAGGAGGAGATGCGCGCGGTCGTCGGGCACGAGGTGGGCCACGCCCTGTCCGGGCACGCCGTGTACCGCACGATCCTGCTGTTCCTGACCAATCTGGCGGTCCGGGTCGCCTGGATCCCCCTGGGCAACCTCGCGATCATGGCGATCGTGACGGCGCTGCGCGAGTGGTTCCGCAAGTCGGAGCTGTCCGCAGACCGCGCGGGTCTTCTCGTCGGCCAGGACCTGAAGGCTTCGATGCGCGGGCTCATGAAGATCGCCGGCGGCAATCATCTGCACGAGATGAACGTGGACGCGTTCCTGCAGCAGGCGGAGGAGTACGAGGCCTCCGGGGACCTGCGCGACTCGGTGCTGAAGATCCTCAACGTGCTGCCCCGTACCCACCCCTTCTCCGCCGTCCGCGCGGCCGAGCTGAAGAAGTGGGCGGAGTCCCGCGACCATCAGCGGATCATGGACGGTCACTACCCGCGGCGCGGCGAGGACAAGGACACCTCGGTCACGGACTCCTTCCGCGAGTCGGCAGCCCACTACGCGAACAGCGTCAAGAGCTCCAAGGACCCGCTGATGAAGCTGGTCAGCGACATAGCCGGCGGGGCGGGCGACCTGGGCGGCAGGGTGAGGCGCGGTTTCGGCGGGTTCACCGGCCCTGGTTCGTCCGGCGGCTCGACGCCGCGCGACGGCTCGGACCGTGCCGGCAGCACGGATGACACCGGCGGGCCGGCGGACACGCCTCCGCGCGACGCGACCTGAGGGGTCCTCGGGACGGCCAGCGCCCCGCACGTGCGCCGGGCATGCCCCCTGCCTACGGCGGTCGGCGGCCCTCGGGCCGTGACCCACGACCGGGGCCCGGGGCGTGGGGTCAGATCTTCGGTTGGGCGCTGGTCGCCAGGGCGCCGCACAGAGCCGTCGCGTCGCCGGTCGCGTAGGGGTCCGTGCCGGCCGGGCCGCCCGCCTTCGCGGTCTGGCCGGCGAGCAGGGGACGCAGGTGGTTCGTGGAGTCCTCGGCGCAGGAGAGCGGTCCGGCCTGCACGTAGGACGTGCTCAGCTGGACCTGGTGGGTGCGCAGGTCGGTGCGGTCGAAGCGGAAGTGCAGCTCGCGACGGACGGTGAAGAGGGACGCCGCGGTGCCCGTCCGCGCACCGGTGGGGCGCAGGGCGTAGACGAAGGTGTGGTCGGCGGTCACCTCGAGGGTCGAGGCGGCGGCCTCGACGGCCTGCAGGGTGCCCTGGACGCGGATCCTGGTGTCGGCCAGCTCCACCCGGGCCGGGTCGAAGCGGACCAGCCAGCCGGTCGGAGCGTGCCGCCCGTCGGCGGTCGGGCGGCTGAAGCTCTCGTCGAACTGGTCGAGCTGGTCGGCGTCGACCAGGGCGCGCACGGGTCGCACCTGCTGCCCGGTGAGCACCTCCGGATAGAGGGAGGAGTGCACGATGTAGTCCTTGGCCGTGGTCAGGGCGGTGACCACCTGGCTTTCGGAGAAGTGCGCGGTCCGCCGGGAGGCGGGCAGCGTGACGCCCTCGGCGCCGACGCGGAACTGTGCGGCCGGGCTGTGTGCGAACAGCGCTTCGGGGGCGGCCGCCCCGGGCACGACGCCCTGGGGGGAGAGTGGGATGACGGTCATCCGCAGGGGCTCGACCGCCGGGCGGGCCGCCTGGTTCGGGTAGGGGCTGCGCAGGCCCATGTAGACGGCCGTGCCGAAGGCGACGGCGATCAGCAGGACCAGGATCAGCACCTGCCGGGACAGCCCCCGACGCAGGGGCGGACGACGGCGGACGGCGGGCGCATGGTCGGTCAGACGCTCCTGGGCGGAGTACTCCTGGATACGGGCAGCGCGGACGAACGATTCGTCGAAGACGACGGATCGGTACTCGTCCTCTCCACCTCCGGAAGTGCCTTCGGGTGTCCCCTCCGGTGGGTCTCCAGGCCCGGCCATACTTTCAGAGTAGGTCGCGCGGAGCTCGCGTAAACGCCCCGCCGTACCGCAACTTCTGACAGGTACTCACCAGCTTCATCCCTGGCAGCAGGGCCTTCTCGCGGCCCTGTCTCGCACATGCGTTCAGGGGGTGCGAGGGACCGCGGAGACGGGTGGCCGGAAAGAGTCGGCGGATGCGGAGGGGGGTGGCACGGTCCCCTGTTCGAGGCCGGTCGTGGCGGGCTGCGGCAGCTGGTCCCGGCTGCCCGAGGACCCGCCCCGGTAGACCGCGGCGAAGGCGAGCGCGACCATCCCGATACCCATCACGAGGGCGAGCATCCAGGCCACCGCGCGGTGCCAGCGAACCTGCTTGCCGTACGCGCCGGGACCGCCGAAGCGTCCTTCCCAGGCTTCGGGGTGGTCGGCCTCGTCCGGATCGTCGAGGTCGGGATCATGGCCGAAACCGCCGGCCCCGTAGAGGTCGTCATAGCGGTCGCCTCTGGCGCGGGCTCGGCGGGCCTCTGCCTCGGAGGCCCTGGCTCTCGCCTCCGCGGCGGCCAGGAGACGTTCGACGGCGGTCGGCTCGTGCACCACGGCCGCCTGTACGAAGGCCTCGTCGAAGACCACGGAGGCGAACTCTTCGTCCGACACCCCGCGGTCGTGATCGTCGTCGGGCTCCCAGCCGTCAGGGAACGGCAAACCCCCCACGTCCTCCGGCACGGTTCCAGAGTAGACCTGGGGGGTCGGTTTGGGCAGACGACAGGGAAAATCGTCCGCCGGATGAGACGCCGGTCACGGCCGGTCGGCGACCGGGCCCGACCGGCCGGGTTCGACCAACCGGGCCCGAGGGCCGCTGTCAGCGCCGTACGTGCCCGTCGCCGGTGACGATGTACTTGGTGCTGGTCAGTTCCGGCAGGCCCATCGGGCCCCGGGCGTGCAGCTTCTGGGTGGAGATGCCGATCTCCGCGCCGAAGCCGAACTGGCCGCCGTCGGTGAAGCGGGTGGAGGCGTTCACGGCCACCGTGGTGGAATCGACCAACTGGGTGAACCGGCGGGCCGCCTGCTGCGAGGTGGTGACGATCGCCTCGGTGTGACCCGAGGTCCACAGCCGGATGTGCTCGACGGCCTTGTCCAGCGAGTCGACGACGGCGGCGGCGATGTCGTAGGAGAGGTACTCGGTCTCCCAGTCTTCCGGGGTGGCCTCCACGACGGTCGCCTTGGAGTCCTCGGCGTACGCCAGCACGCGCTCGTCGGCGTGGACCGTCACGCCCGCCTCGGCGAGGGCGTCGAGGGCGCGCGGCAGGAACTCGGGGGCGATGTCCTGGTGGACCAGAAGGGTCTCGGCGGCGTTGCAGACGCTGACCCGGTGCGCCTTGGAGTTGATCAGGATGTCGATCGCCATGTCGAGGTCGGCGTGGGCGTCGACGTAGACGTGGCAGTTGCCGGTGCCTGTCTCGATGACCGGGACGGTGGACTCGGTGACCACGGTGCGGATCAGGGAGGCGCCGCCTCGCGGGATGAGGACGTCGACCAGTCCACGGGCCCGCATCAGCTCGCCGACGCTCTCGCGGCCCTCACCGGGCACCAGCTGCACGGCGTCGGCGGGCAGTCCGGCCCCGCCGACGGCGTCGCGGACCACCCTGACCAGGGCGGTGTTGGACTCGTAGGCGGAGGACGAGCCCCGCAGCAGCACCGCGTTGCCGGACTTCAGGCAGAGTGCGGCGGCGTCCACGGTGACGTTCGGACGGGCCTCGTAGATGATGCCGACGACGCCGAGCGGGACCCGGACCTGGCGCAGGTCGATGCCGTTGGGAAGGGTGGAACCCCGGACGACCTCGCCGACGGGGTCGGGCAGGGCGACGACGTCCCGCACGTCCGAGGCGATGGCCCGGACCCGCTCCGGGGTCAGGGTCAGCCGGTCGACGATGGCATCGCTGGTGCCGGCCTCCCGGGCCTTGGCGATGTCCTTGGCGTTGGCCTCGATGATTTCGCTCGTGCGGACCTCCAGCGCGTCCGCGATGGCGAGCAGCGCGTCGTCCTTCACGGCACGCGGCAGCGGCGCGAGGTCGGCGGCGGCCGCCTTGGCACGGTAGGCGGCGCGGGTGACCGGGGACATGGAGTCGTACGGCGAGAGCGTGGTCATAAGGGAAGGGTAGTGCGCCGCCCCGGCCCGATCTCCGTTCGGTCCACACCCCGAGATCCCCCGAGACACCCTGAGACAGCCCGGATGCCGCTGACGCCCGGCGCCCCGAGCACCGCGATCACCCCGCGCATCCCGAGCACGGGACACGTCCCGCGACGGCTCGCGCCAGGGGCGACCGGCCACAGGGAACCGGGGACGGGCAACCGGCGACGGGACTCAGTAGGGGTGGACCCCGACCGGGGTCGCCGGGGCCGGGCCGTAGCCCTCGGCGATGCGCTGCTGGTAGGTCTGGCGGTCGATGACCTCCAGGCCGACGATCTCCCACGGCGGAAGCCCGGCGGTCTGACGGTGCTCACCCCACAGACGCAGGGCGACGGCGGCCGCGTCGTGCAGGTCGCGGGCCTCCTCCCAGTACCGGATCTCGGCGTGGTCGCCCGCGTATCTGCTGGTCAGGAGGAAGGGGTGGTCGTGAGCGAGCTGTTCGAGAGCGCGCCGGACCTCCGTCAGCGGGGCCTGCTCACCGGAGACGCTCAGGGTCACATGCCACAGCCGGGGGACGTCCACGGGCTGCCCGCCCTTCGGCTCGGCGGCCTCCCGCGCCCCGTACGTCTCCCCGGCCGCCACGCTGGTCAGGGCGCGCTCCTCGCCGGGCGCGCGCGCCGGCGCACCCGCGGTCCGCGACGACGCCGGCCCGGCCGTGCGTGACGCCGTCCCGCCGGCCCCGCCGGCACTCCCACGGGCCGCTGCCACCCCAGGGCGCACTCGTCTCACGAAGGCCTCCTTTTCGCAGCGCTCGTGCGGATCGTGTACCGCGCTCGCCCACCGGACTCGCGCGGTCTGTTCCTGAGACAAAGTTGAGCAGGCCGCACGGCTCCGTGGGGCGGTTTCACGGAACGTCCCCCACCGGTACGGCCCGTTCGAGCGCGTTTACGGGTGCAGGATCACCAGGTCGTCCCGGTGGACGACCTCGCGCTCGTACTCCGCGCCGAGCTCCCGGGCCAGCTCCCGGGTGGACCGCCCGATCAGCTGGGGGATCTCTTTGGCGTCGAAGTTGACGAGGCCGCGGGCCACCGCGCGCCCCCGGGCGTCGCGCAGTTCCACGGGGTCGCCGGCGACGAACTCGCCCTCGACGGAGGCGATCCCGGCGGGCAGCAGCGAGGTGCGCCGTTCGACGACCGCGCGCACCGCGCCGTCGTCCAGCGTCAGCGACCCCTGCGGGGCGGACGCGTGCTGCAGCCACAGCAGCCGGTGGGCCGAGCGTTTGCCGGTGGCGTGGAAGAAGGTGCCGGTGTCCCCGCCGGCGAAGGCGTCGGCCGCGTGGACGGCGCTGGTGAGGACCACGGGGATGCCGGCGGCCGCCGCGATCCGGGCGGCCTCGACCTTGGTGACCATGCCGCCGGTTCCGACGCCCGCCTTGCCGGCGCTGCCGATCTCGACGTGCGCGAGGTCCTCCGGGGCCCGCACCTCGGCGATCCGCGAGGTGCCCGGCCTGCTGGGGTCGCCGTCGTAGACGCCGTCGACGTCGGACAGCAGGACCAGCAGGTCGGCGTGGACGAGGTGGGCGACGAGGGCGGCGAGCCGGTCGTTGTCGCCGAAGCGGATCTCGTCGGTGGCGACGGTGTCGTTCTCATTGACGATCGGGAACGCGCCCATCGCCAGGAGCTTGTCGAGGGTGCGGGAGGCGTTGCGGTGGTGGGCACGCCGGCTCATGTCGTCGCTGGTCAGCAGCACCTGCCCGACACGGACGCCGTAGCGGGCGAAGGAGGCGGTGTAGCGGGCCACCAGCAGTCCCTGGCCGACGCTGGCGGCTGCCTGCTGGCGGGCCAGGTCCTTGGGCCGGCGCCGCAGGCCCAGCGGGGCGAGTCCGGCCGCGATCGCACCGGACGAGACGAGGACGACCTCCTTCTCCCCTCCGCTGCGGCTCTTGGCGAGGACGTCGACGAGCGCGTCGACCCGGTCGGCGTCGAGTCCGCCGGCGGCGGTGGTCAGCGACGAGGAGCCGACCTTGACGACGATCCTGCGGGCTTCGCCCACGGCCTGCCTTGCCCCTGCCACCTTGTTCTGCGCTCCTCGCATAGGTCCACGGCTGTCCACGGCCCCCTTTCCGGCAATCTACGCGAACGTGGGCGCGGGCCGCGCAGGGGTTTCACTGCACGGACGGATACGCCCGCGGAGCCGATTCGCTCACGCCCTGACCGCGGCGAGGAGAACGCCCGACGACGGCGTCTCCCCCTGCGTGCGGGCCGGGTCCAGCGGGAAGGGCGGTCACGGATCGCCGACGACGGCTCGCCTGCCGCCGCGCGGCGGCGGCTCAGGCCGCCGCCGCGCCGCCGCCGGGACGCGCCGTGCGGCGCACGCGGCTCGCCTTGCGGCGGACCTTGCGGACGAAGCCGCGCAGGAAGGTCTCGGTGGGGTTCTTGCGCCACCCCGGGTACGCCTTGGCCTCGCGGGGCTCGGCCAGGTAGATCCGGTCGGGGACGCCGGCCTCCGGGGAGCCGTAGTGCGGGTAGGCCAGGTAGAGCTGGGTGCCGCGCTTCTTCAGGACGGGGGCAGGCTTGCTCTTGGCCTGGATGAACTCCAGGACGTCCACGAGGAGGTCGGCGCGGCCGCGGGCCACCAGCTCCAGACGCAGCCGCTCGTGGACCAGGAGACGCTGGGCGACCCCTTCGTTCCAGTAGGCGTCCATCAGCGGTTTGGCCAGCTCCAGCTTGGTGCGCCGAATCTCCTCGTCGTTCCTGAGGAAGACGGGACCGAACTGCGGCAGCACGGTGACCAGGAACGGGCGGACCATGAGCACGTCACGCTTGGGGCCGGGCGGGACCAGCCGCTCCAGCAGGCCCATCAGGGCACGCGCGGAGTCGAAGCGCAGGGTGTAGCTGCCGCTCTTCGTCACGTGCTTGCCGTCGCTGCGGCCGACCAGGTAGTAGCAGGTGTAGTCGGCGACCACGGAGACCCCGTCGGCCCGCAGATACGCCTCCATCGTGAACAGCGCGTCCTCGCCGGTCCACAGCGACTCGTCGAAGCGCATGCCGTGCCGCTCCAGGAACTCCCGGCGGAACAGCTTCTGCGCGCTGAGCGTGAACTTGATGTTGGACGAGTAGACGTCCGTCCGGTCGAGCGTCTCGCCCCACATCGACCTGGGCGGCGTGCGGTTGACGCCCTCGACCCGGCCGAGGACCACGTCCGTGCCGTTCTTGTCGGCCATGGCGACCATGCGCTCCAGGGCCTCCGCACCGAGCCGGTCGTCGGCGTCGAGGAAGAAGACGTAGCGCCCGGTGGCCTTGGACAGGCCGACGTTGCGCGGGCCGCTGGGGCCACCCGAGTTGGCCTGGCGGATCACCGTGACGTCCATGGGGGCGCGGGCGGCGAACTCCTCCAGGCAGTCCCCGGTGCCGTCCCGTGATCCGTCGTCGACCGCTATGACCTCGATGCGGGCCGGGTCCAGGGTCTGGGCCTCGACCGATGCCAGGCACTCCACTAGATACGGCATCGCTTCGTACGCCCCGATGACCACCGTGACGTCAGGCTGCGCAACGGTCACTGTTCCCTCTCATCACGCGCGGTTCCCCGACACGGAAATGCTTTGGACACCCGAAAGACGGTGGGTGAACGGGAAGGGTTGCCTGCGCCGCACCACGTGTTCCACATCACAGGATGCACCGAAGGCCGGGCCTCCGGAGGAATTCTCTCCCGAAGACCCGGCCCGCGGCGACGCGTGTGTCAGGCGGTGGTGACGTCCCTGGTCCGCGCGGCCTCGCCGTCCGCCTCGGCGCTCGTCTCGCCGTCCGGCATGTCGTCCGGCGCGACCACGAGGGACACCTGGCCCACGTTGCGCGCCTCGGCCTTCAGCGCGAGGTCGGCGACGGCGATGTCGAACCGTGCCAGGGAGGTGGGCTCGTCCGGTCCGAGCAGGTACTCCTTGAGCTCGTCACGGTCCTTCGCCAGCGGGTCGCCGGCCGGGTCCCGCACGGCGTCCAGAAGCCGGTCCAGCTCGGCTGCGTCGTTGCCGAGGATCACCGCGGCGCGCACCGCGGTGTTCTGCCGCCTGAACTCCTCCGCGCCCAGCTCCGCGGAGTCCGTGACCGCACAGGGCTTCCCGCTCGCGATGAAGTCGGAGACCACGCTGGAGATGTCGGAGACCATCGCCTCGGAGGCGTTGAAGCAGTCGTACAGATGCGGTGAGGCGCCGGTGATCACCCGGTGCTCGTACGAGGGGAACGAGCGCCAGTAGGTCTCGTTCCACTCGGCGCGCAGCCGGGCGGCCTCCTGGTGCTTGCGGACGTCGACGATGCCGTCGCGGCTGGTCACAGCCTCGTCGGCCCGCTCGTCGAAGGCGAGCGAGAGACCGTCCAGGCGGGTCTTGAGCCGGGTCAGCTCGGCCTTGGCCCTGGCCTGGGCGGCCGGGTCCGCGGTGAAGCGCGGGTCGCTCGCGCGCTCGGCGGCGGCCTTCTTGATCAGAGCGATGATCCGCCGGTGCGCGGCGCCGGCCTTGGCGCTGCGGGTGCCGGTGAACGGGTGCGGCTTGTACAGGACGCGGACCGGGGGCTCGGCGGATACCAGCTTCCTGACGATGTTCTCGCCGGCCAGCAGGAGCGAGGTGTTGCCCGGGTTGTCGTCCCAGCCCTCCCAGGTGGGCGCGTACAGCACCGTCGGGACGCGGTCCGCGGGCACGCCGTCGCCCGGCCTGATGGACGCCAGCTGCGGACGGCCGACCTCCACGACGTCCTCGTCGCGGATGCCGACGTCGGCGATGGCGTAACGGTCGCGGCCCGCGCGGCCGGCGACCCACACCTCGTCGTAGACCTTGCTGAACGGGTTGACGCTGGCGGCCTTGTCGCTGTCGCCGTGGCCGATGAAGACGTGCTTCATCGTCGGCACGCGCAGCAGGTGGATGTTCTTGCCGACGTTCGCGCAGTACAACGCGACCCGCACCATGGACAGGTCCAGGTTCATCAGGTGCACCCCCCCGGGCACGCAGATGACCGGGACCGACGTGGGCGCCATCTTCTCCAGGACGGCGCGCTCACGCAGGATCACCAACGACCGGGCCTCCATCTGCTCCATGGTCTCCAGCCACATGTTGACCTGGTAGGCGGAGTCGTCGGAGCCGGAGAAGTACAGGACCACCTCGGGCCGGTACTCGCGCAGCCAGGAGCTGACCGTGGCCAGCACCTTGGGAGCCTTCGGCGGGAGCCGCCTGCCCCGCAGATACGGCACCAGCGCGAGGACGTACAGCGCACCGAGGCCCAGGGTGACGGCGATGCCGGCGAAGCCCGGGCGCACCGAGTCGCCCATGGCGCAGACGAGCAGGCCCACGACGGCCGCGAGGTCGAGGTGGAGCATCTTCACCGTGGCGCGGCTCAGCAGCAGACGCGGCGGGGCGTCCGGGATGCGCAGCCGGGAGACCAGGTCGACGTTCCGGGTCGCGACCGGCATCTGACGGCGCTTGCCGATCAGGGTGACCAGCGCGCCGTGCGGCGCCTGCAGGCCGAAGAACACCGTGAAGCACGCGATCGCCGCGTAGAAGACCGGCTCCCGCGAGAGGTCGAGCCTCGCCAGCAACAGGATCAGCAGCAGTTCGCGGACCAGGAACCGGGTGGACGCACCGGCTCGCACCTTGGACAGCAGGCCGATGAGGCGACTGCGCTTGTGGTGGAGATAGAGGTCCGCCAGGTACGTCACGGCGGCCGCGACGGCGAAGGCGGGAGCGCTCGGGACGAGCGCGGTCGCCATGAGGCCGGGGTAGCCCAGCATCATGAGGACCGCTGCGGCCAGTTCGGCCGCGCTGCCCACCCGGGCTACGCGAATAGCGGTGGATATCACGGAGAAACCTGCTCTGGGAGGGGGCCGGTCATAGGTGCCAAAAAGTCCGGAAAATCCTTTTTCGAAGGTTTCGGGAGTTTTACGGATTCAGGCCTCTGTGAATTCTCCGTAAACCGGGAGCCACAGAGGCCTGAAAATTCGATGGCTATTTGATCTCGATTATGCCACGCCGTCCTGGCGGTCGAGCACGCCGGCCAGGGCCTGCTCGAAGCCGGAGGCCTTGCCCGCGGCGGCCGTCGGGTCCTGCTGACGGACGTCGACGACGTGGCCGGTCAGCTCGGAGAGAAGCACGTCGAGGGAGGTACGGGCGACGGCCTCGGAGGACAGCAGGCTGCCCGCGGGCTCCTGCCCGAAGGCCTTGGTCCGCATGGGGGTGGCTGTGCGCTCGGGGTTGACGCAGTTCACCCGGATGCCGTCCCCGGCCCACTCGTCGGACAGGGCCTGGGTGAGATTCACCATGGCGGCCTTGGTCGAGGAGTACAGGCTGTACTCGGCGCGGCCGCGGGTGTAGCTGCTCGAGGTGTACAGCAGCAGTTGACCCTTGGTCTCGGCCAGGTACTTGTAAGCCGAACGTGCGATCTGCACCGGCGCCAGGTAGTTGACCTTCAGCGCTTCCTCGATGGTCGCGTTGTCGGTCTCGGCCAGTTTGCCGATGCGGAGCACTCCGGCGGTGTTGACGACGTAGTCGATGCGCCCGGTCTCCCCGTAGGCCTTGGACAGGGCGTCGTCGACCTCCTCCGGGTTCTCCACATGCGTGCCGGTGGTCGAGCGGCCCAGGGCGTAGACCCGGGCTCCGTAGGACTCGGCGAGCTCGGCGATGTCCTTGCCGATGCCGTACGAACCGCCGAAGACGACCACGGTCTTGCCGGTGAGCAGCTCGCGGTAGACCTCCTCGCCGTTCTGCTCGGGGGTGGCGGAGGAGGCCAGCTGGAAGAGCTTGTCGGCGATGAAGACGTCGACGGGCTGAGTCACCTTCATGTTGTACTCGTCGCCCGCGACGACGTGGATCGGCACGTCCGGCAGGTAGCGCAGGACGACCGTGCAGTCGTCGGTGGCCTGGAAGTTGGGGTCGCCCGCCGCCACCTCGTAGGCCCGGCGGATGGTGGACAGCTTGAAGGCCTGCGGTGTCTGGCCGCGGCGCAGCCGGGAGCGGTCCGGGATCTCGGTGATGAACTCGCCGTCCTCACCGTGCGTGCGCGTGACGATGATGGTGTCCGCGGACGGAATGGCCACGTCGACCGCCTGGTAGCGCTCCAGGGCCGTGACGCAGTCGTCGATGACGCGCCGCGAGAGCAGGGGGCGTACGGCGTCGTGGAAGAGGACGTTGAGATCCTCGCCGTCGGCCAGCCCCTCGCCCAGGGCTGCGATGGCGCGCTCGGTGGTCTCGTTCCGCGTGGAGCCGCCCTCGATGATCGCCCGGACCTTCGTGAAGCCCGCCTTGGAAACGATCTTCTCGACGTCGGGGACGTAACCGGGCGCCATCAGCACGATGATGTCGTCGACCGAGTCCGCCTTCTCGAAGGTGGTCAGCGTGTGCTCGATGACTGCCTTGCCGGCGATCTTCAGCAGCTGCTTGGGGATCGACAGACCCACGCGCTGGCCGGTGCCACCGGCCAGGATCACTGCGGTGGTACGGGGCTTGGCTATGTGCTGGGACACAGGGGACCTACCTTGGGGCGACAGGGACGGGGAAATGGTCCCACTTGCGGTTACCGCGATGCAAGGTGAGCGCCGTTCGCTGCAAATGTGCACGCAACCCGGCATTCACCTCGGGGTGCTGACCAATGTTCGAGGCGTCGGCGCGGCTTCCCGCTGACACCCCTTTAAACCCTGTGAGTTACTCCACATGGGTAACGCATTGCCGGGTGACCGATGTGACTCTAACGGTCCCGGACGCATGCCGACGCCGCCGCGACCTCCCGCGGCGGCGGTGACGCGGGGGCGCACGGCCCCGCTTCGGCGGCCGGTGGCGCACCGGACGTCCGCGAGCGGTCCGAGATCTTCACGTGCGGGACGACAGGACGGCACGCGTTCTTCATACACGTGGCCGTCCCTTCGCCGACCGGACCGGATTCCAGCCCGCACCGGAGGTCGAAAAACACGGAACACGGAATTCGTATCCGGGATTCCCGGATATTTTCCGTCCCGCCGACACAGGAGAATGATTCGCCGAGCCGGAAACGGGTGCACTGTCACGGCTGGGCGGTCCGTCTCCGTGGTCAGAGGCACGGTAGCGGACGTTTCTGAGGGGACGCTGAGAGACCTCGGGCGGCGGCGGATCCCCTGACGGAGCCCGGGACGCCTGTGGGGCGGACCCCCGGAAGGGGCCCGCCCCACAATCGCCCCGGGCCGGGACCGTTCGACACGCGCCGTTCGCACGCGTCGTTCGGCGAGGGCCGTTCGGTGAGGGGGTCAGAAAGGCTCGAAACCCTCGAACTCCTGGGCCGCCTCGTCGCGTTCGGCCTGCTTGTCCCGGCGGCGCTGGGTCGCGGGACGCGGGGCCTCGAAGCGGTGGTCCTCGCCCCGGCGGCCGAGCATCTCGGCGCCGGCCGTGACCGACGGCTCCCAGTCGAAGACGACGGCGTTGTCCTCGGGGCCGATGGCGACGCCGTCGCCGCCGCGGGCGCCCGCCTTCATCAACGCGTCCTCGACACCGAGGCGGTTGAGCCGGTCGGCGAGGTAGCCGACGGCCTCGTCGTTGTTGAAGTCGGTCTGCCGCACCCAGCGTTCGGGCTTCTCGCCCCGGACGCGGAAGAGGCCGTCCTCCTCCAGCGAGACGGTGAAGCCGGTGTCGTCGACCGCCTTCGGACGGATGACGACCCGGGTCGCCTCCTCCTTCGGCTTGGCCGCGCGCGCAGCGGCCACCATCTCGGCGATGGCGAAGGACAGTTCCTTCAGACCCATGTGGGCGACCGCGGACACCTCGAAGACGCGGTATCCGCGCGCCTCCAGGTCCGGGCGGACCATCTCGGCGAGGTCCTTGCCGTCCGGCACGTCGATCTTGTTGAGCACCACGAGCCGCGGCCGGTTGCCGAGACCGCCGTACTGCTTGAGCTCCTCCTCGATGATGTCGAGGTCGGAGAGCGGGTCGCGCTCGGACTCCAGCGTCGCGGTGTCCAGCACGTGCACCAGGACGCTGCAGCGCTCGACGTGGCGCAGGAACTCCAGGCCGAGGCCCTTGCCCTGGCTGGCGCCCGGGATCAGGCCCGGCACGTCGGCGATGGTGTAGACCGTGGAGCCGGCCGTCACCACGCCCAGGTTCGGGACGAGGGTCGTGAACGGGTAGTCCGCGATCTTCGGCTTGGCGGCGGACAGGACGGAGATCAGCGAGGACTTGCCCGCGCTCGGGTAGCCGACGAGGGCCACGTCCGCGACCGTCTTCAGCTCCAGGACGATGTCCTGGAGGCCGCCGGGCTCGCCGAGCAGCGCGAAGCCGGGCGCCTTGCGGCGGGCCGAGGCCAGCGCCGCGTTGCCGAGGCCGCCGCGGCCGCCCTGGGCGGCGACGTACGAGGTGCCGTGGCCGACGAGGTCTGCCAGCACGTTGCCGGCCTTGTCCTGGACGACCGTGCCGTCCGGGACGGGGAGGACCAGGTCCTGGCCGTCCTTGCCGGAGCGGTTGCCGCCCTCGCCGGGCTTGCCGTTGGTGGCGCTGCGGTGGGGCTTGTGGTGGTAGTCGAGGAGCGTGGTGACCGACTGGTCGACGACCAGGATCACATCGCCGCCGCGGCCGCCGTTGCCCCCGTCGGGGCCGCCGAGCGGCTTGAACTTCTCACGGTGGACGGAGGCACAGCCGTGGCCTCCGTTACCCGCGGCGACATGCAGTTCGACGCGGTCCACGAAGGTGGTCATGTGGGTGCCTCCAGCACTACGAAAACGTCAGGGTCGAGCTATTGCTCTGTCTACTGCTCTAACACGCGAAAGGCGGACCCGCCTTCCCCGAAGGGAAGTGAGGTCCGCCTCGCGAAACGTTCGGTCAAGCCGTGAGTCAGGTACTGACTCAGGCGACCGGAACGATGTTCACGACCTTGCGGCCACGGTGGGTGCCGAACTGCACCGAACCGGCCTGCAGGGCGAACAGCGTGTCGTCGCCGCCACGGCCGACGCCCGCGCCGGGGTGGAAGTGCGTGCCGCGCTGGCGGACCAGGATCTCACCCGCGTTGACGACCTGACCGCCGAAGCGCTTCACGCCGAGCCGCTGGGCATTGGAGTCGCGACCGTTCCGGGTGGACGATGCGCCCTTCTTGTGTGCCATGTCTCCTCAGTCCCTTACTTCGCAGCCGCGGGGATCTCAGTGACCTTGATCGCCGTGTACTGCTGGCGGTGGCCCTGACGACGGCGGTAGCCGGTCTTGTTCTTGTAGCGAAGGATGTCGATCTTGACACCCTTGTGGTGGTCCACGACCTCGGCCTGGACCTTGATGCCGGCCAGCACCCACGGGTCGCTGGTCACAGCGTCGCCGTCGACAACGAGCAGGGTCGAGAGCTCGACCGTGTCGCCAACCTTGGCAGTGGAAATCTTGTCAACCTCAACGATGTCGCCGACAGCAACCTTGTGCTGGCGACCACCGCTGCGCACGATGGCGTACACGCGGATCTCACTCTCTCGCTCTGGGACGGCATCCCCGCAGTCCAGCCGCCCGGGAACGAACACGGACGGCCTCTCCCGGCCACCTAGGTACCGGTACCCGGGAGGAAGAGGGTTTACGGAGATGTGGCACGTCAACCGACACGCCGAGGGACCAGGCTACGGGGCCCCGCTTGAGGGGTCAAACCGGGCCGGGCCGGCAGGCCCACGCCTCACCTCTGCTCGTCTTCCGGGTTCCCGGCCTCCTCGACGGCGAACCCGGACGTGTCGAGCTCGAAGTCGAACGGCGCGGGGATACGCACGGGCCGCCCGAAGGGAACGTTGGTCCGCGACCGATACCCCTTGGGAGACGGGTCCCAGAGGACATTGATCTCCCCGACCCGCATGTCGAGCAGCAGATACACGGGCACGACCCGCCCGTACGTCTCCATCTTGTCGAGCCAGTCCACGTCCTTGGTGGAGTCGGAGGTCAGCTCAGCGGCGAGGGAGAGGGCGGTGCCGTCGGCGTGACGGCCTTCGGCGTCGAAGGCGGATTCGTCGGCGACGAAGAGGTCGGGCCCGTAGCCACGCTCGGAGCGAGGAAAGACGAAGAGAAAGGGGGAGGTCTCCGTGACATGCCCGTCAGGCGCATGCGCCTCCACCTGCTCACGCAGCCTTCGCATGGGACGCAGGTAACGCAGCTTCGACCACGGCGACACGACGATCTTCCCCCGGATGAGCTCGGCCTTGTAGCCGGCAGGTGTGTCCAGTCCCTCGACGATCCGCAGCATGTCCTCGAAGGACCCACTCGGCGGGGTGTCTATGGCCCGGGGGCGCTCGGTCATGACGGTCACCACGATCCTCCACTGATTACAGAGCGTGTCGCCTGCACCACGATAGCCCCGGGCCGTGACAGCCGCCCGCCCCTCGGCAACGCTCACCCGCCGACCTCGCACCACAGGAGCTTCCCGCCGCCCCCGGAGTGGCCGCCGCCGAGCGGATACCCGCCCCACGCCTCGGCGTAATGACATACGAGGAAGAGCCCGCGTCCACCCTCGGCGTCGGCGCTTGCCGGGACGGGGAGGCGGCGGGACCCGGACCGCTCGCCGAAGGGGGGCGGGATGTGCGGGTTGGCATCGCAGACGCTCACCCGAAGCCGACCGCGACCGAGGCCACGGAGCCGGAGCGTGGCGGGGCCGGTGGAGTGCCGGTAGGCGTTGGCGACGAGTTCGGTGGCCAACAGTTCCGCACAGTCCTGGAGTTGGGACATGCCGTGCCCGGCGAGGACGGCCCGCAGGGTGACGCGGGCGATGCGGGCGGCTCGCGGGTCGTGAGGCAGTTGAAGCACGTACGTCCAAGTTGGGACAGCTTCGCACTCCGACGGGGATACGGTGACCATGAAGGCCTCCTGCGGTGGGGGAAGTTGGCTCGACGGCCCGCTCGAAGTCCCGGCCGGGCGGTGGCAGTGCCGCGCGTATTCAGCTGGTGCGCGGTGCGCTTCCGGGTTTTCGGCGGGGGCGGTCGAGGGGCTCGGTTCTCACCGTAGGCCGCAGACCCTGAAGGTTTTGCAGTAACGGGCAAAACCTTCAGGTATTTACCTCGTGTGGGTGACCTCCACGCAGGTGTACGGAACGGAGCGAGGACGAGGATATGGCAGCACGAAGCGTCCCCACGGCACGCCGCCTCCGCATCGGCATCGAGCTGCGCCGCCTGCGGGAACGCGCCGGCATGACCGCCGCCGAGGCCGCCCGCTCGCTGGGCACCACTCAGGCGCAGATCAGCAACATCGAGGCCAACCGCTTCGGCATCAGCGCCGAGCGCGTGCGCACCCTCGCCCACATCTACGACTGCACGGACGAGAGCCTGGTCGAGGCCCTCGCGGGCATGGCGGCGGACCGGACCCGCGGCTGGTGGGAGGAGTACCGGGACACGCTGCCTCCCCGCCTCCTGGACCTCGCCGAGTTGGAGCACCACGCCACGGCCCTACGCGTCACCCAGGTCATCAATATCCCGGGCCTGCTCCAGACCCCGGAGCACGCCCGCGCACTGTTCCGCGAGGCGGTTCCGCCCCTGCGCCCACACGAGATCGAATTCCGCATCTCCCACCGCATCAAGCGCCAGGCCATCCTCCATCGCGAGCAGCCTCCGTCGTACACCGCGATCGTCCACGAGGCTGCCCTGCGGATGCAGTTCGGCGGCCGCGAGGTGGCCCGGGCCCAACTGGAGCACCTTGCAGAAGCCAGCGAGCAGGCCAACATCTCCCTCCGCGTGATCCCGTTCAACGGCACGTCGTTCCCCACCACGGGCCACGCCGTGGACTACTTCCACGGTCCGGTGCCGACCCTCGACACGGTGGAGGTCGACACCGCCCACGGCAGCGAACTCGTCGACGCCGCCGGACAACTGGAGAAGTACCGCCTCGTCCTGGACCGTATGGAGGCAGTCACCTTGACGCCCACCGCCTCCCGGGACCTCATCCACCACATCGCTCAAGACACCTGAGAGTCGAGACATGACCGACCAGAACTGGCAGAAGTCGACGTACAGCGAGGAGGGCTCCGCCTGCATCTACCTCGCCGCTACCCCCACCGGAACGATCCTCCTCCGCGAAAGCGACGAACCGGAAACCATCGTCACCACCGGCCCGAACCAACTCGGAGCCCTGATATCCGCCCTGCGTAACCCCTGAAGGCCAAGCGGGCACTCTCAAACGAGTTCCACCGTCCACTACACAGACCGGCCTGGTCGCTGAAAAGGCGAGTGAGATGTTGGACCGCATCGTCAACTACTGCCGTCGGCCCATGCAGAAGCCCCGCCAGGACGCACCTAACGAGGCTTCAACTTTGCAGTTCACATGCAAGAAACCGGCAAGACCTCCAAATAAAGCCTCGCCCCGATTCACTTCTCCTATTCGAAGGCCATCCTGAACGCAAATACGCGCCCATTTTTCGGAATCTCCGTTACGGGACCGGCCGAATTGCCCTTGATTACCCGGATTCCGCGCGTCGTCGCGGTCACGACACCAAGCGAGAATGTAACTGCCAGGATCTCTCTCGTCGTGTCCGTGCCCCCACCTGGAGGAAAGGGTGCCAAATAGGAAAATGCATCCTCGGTACATGCCTCGAGCCAGTCGACATCAGCTTCGATGATGACCCACTCGGAATCAATTGCAACACACACTTCTGTTGCGCCGGCAAGAACCGCTTCGGCACTGATCTGTCCAGCCATGTCCCGGGAGTCATAGACACCCCTGCGGAAAAACCGATGCTGCTGACGTCGAATGAAATCGCGAGGGTCCCCGAACTCATCTAGCTGGACCATATGCAATTCCTCCCGCTTTTCTGAGTTCGTTGTAGACGCCGAATGCCGACGTCGGGATGTGGAACTCCTGCCCGACGCGAGCCACAGTGCCGGGTCCTCCGTACGGTATGTCTCGCACCTGAGCACCGGCTATTTTAAGCGCCTTCATCGCATCTGCACTAATCGTTGCCTTGATAATTCCGCCACGCGCACGCAACGCATAGTATTCGGCATCATCGTATTCGGTTGCCAGGAAGAACCCGCCGACCCCGTCATTATGTTTCGCAGCCGCCGATCCAGCGTCCAATCCCTTTTCCCATATCTCTTTCAAGGGCTCAACATCGCTACCATGAAAGAAAACAGATTCGTCGCAGTTGTGCACAAGGACCGGCGTAGCCCCCGCCAGCACATAGTACGTGTGCGCGCCGGGCGGGCGTCACCTGCATTTTCGCTGGTCAGCGAATTCCAAGGCGTGGACCTCGTCGTCATCAAGGAACTCCTGGGCCACGCTCACATCGGCGTGACGGCTGGCGTCTACGCCCACGTACGACTCCGCCTCCAACGCCAAGCTATCGACACCCTGGACAGCGCCCTCAGCCCAACCCAGGACGGCACTGACGAACCACCCACCGCAGCCGTCGTCCGCTGACGTTGCCGCCAGCGTTGCCGTCAAACGCCCGAGGGGCCTCGCCAGAATCGACTCTGGCGAGGCCCCTCTTTCCGTTGGAGCGCCAATGGATGAGGCTAACGCTAGGCTGAATCACCCTCCATGCGAACCTGCCGAATTTGATGCATCACGCGAGCAATCTCACTTCATTCTCGCATTGCGCAATTCCTCGGATGCAGATTTGAGATTGTCGAACAGTGCACGCCTTTCAGGCAAAGCCGAACCTGCTGCCCGCTGCGCCCTCTCATGCGCCTGAGAGAAGTCGCACCACGCCTCGTAAATCGATTTTGTACACTCCCGGAGCAGTGCGGAACATTCAGCTACTTGACGCATAGATAGCTCGCGCTTTCCTGCCGCGCCAATCCAACTGTTAAACCTGGCATCCTCGGCGATGAATTCACCGATCAGTTCCACCAGATCGTTGCCGAGCATCTCGCTACTCAACATCAGAAGGACCAGGTTCGTGGCTGGAACTGCTGTTGGACCGGTGATTTCTGCCGGGGTTGGCCACTCCTCGGGCATCTCTTCCAGCCATGCCCAGTCATCAGATACTGACATCATCTTCCCCTGTCACCCGGCATTGTGTCGCCGGATCAAGTACTTCGTCAGCTCAATGGATGACGACATATCCGGGAGATCTGTGACCCCTCCTGCGCGTAGAACTTCAGCACAGTACGTAACGCAACTTCGACTGTCGACGTTGTAGCGGCCAAGATTCCTCCCCAAAGTCACTTCCTGGAAGGCTAGAGCGCCTCCCGGGTTCGGCAATGGAATCCGCACCCTAATCGTAGTGGGCGCGTGCGACTCCGTGCGAATCGCGGGCACCGCATCCGTACCGGGGACGCCCACTTGTTCGGTATGCAGCGCCTCATCCGCTGTCTCAACCTTCACGGTCGCGTGCTTTTCCACCGGGTCCAAGTAGACCGTGGCCGTTCCTTCTCCGCAATTGTGAACGAGTACCGGCGTAGCCCCCGCCAGCACATAGTACGTGTGCAGGTCGCTAACGGTGAGGTTGTGGACGACCGACTGCTGGGTCCAGCGCTGGACTGCGGTTATCTGGACGAGCGTGCCGGCCGAAGTGCGGAGCCACTGACCCGGCTTGAGGTCTGTGGCGCGGATCCACTCGCGCAGTTCAGGGACCCAGAACGGGTGGCCGTCGGTCGCGGTGACGGATGCGGTCTTGGAGCCCTTGTCGCCGTCTGTGTCGAAGGCGACCTGCACCAGGTGCTTGGTTCCCTTGCCCTTGATTTCCGCAGTGACCGTCTGGATCGCGGTCTTGCCGGTCTCCGGGTCGGTGGCGACGACACGGTCGCCAATGTCGATGTCCTCGATCGACTTCCGGCTGCCGTCAGCCATCAGGACTTTCGTCTTCGGGACGAAGCTGTTGCAGGTCTCTCCGGCTTCGACTGCTGCTTCAGCCGCATCCTCGGCCTTCTTCGCCAGCTTGCTGGACTTGAACCAGTCCTTGACCGCGTTGCCCAGTTTGTTGACCAGCCCCCAGATGCGCTTGCCGAGGGCTGCCGCCTTGTCCCACTTCCAGGGCAACCCGTACTTCTTGCCCAACTTGCCGATCAGGCCCCCGGCGAAGCTGGAGGCGACGTTGAAGACCGTCGCCCCGCAAGCGCCCAGATTGCCCGTGGTGAAGCAGTCCAGGGCGTCCTTGATGCCGAGCTCTTCCATCGCGATGTCCGCGAGCTCCATGGCGATGTCGGCCGCACGCTGCTTGGCCTTGCTCGCCTTGGCGCGTGCGGCCGCGGCCCGTTCCTCCGCAGCGGACTGGCCGTTGGTCCGGTAGAGGAGTTTGCCACCGTGGTCGTAACAGCCCTCGGTCGTGCACCCAGGACCGTTTGCTGCGGTCCATGCGGTGCCGGGATTGTCGACACTGCAGCCGTCACAGAACAGGCCGCTGGCGTCGCTGCCGCTCACGGGGTTGCTGTTGGCGTAGGCGTACCCGTTCATCTGCTGCGGGTCGTTGTGGTCGATGATCGGGTCGACCGAGATGAACCGGCCGGTCGACCGGTCGTACTCGCGCGCTCCGACGTTGACCAGACCGGTCGACTCGTCGACCGTCTTGCCCAGGAATCCCTTGTCGTTGACCCAGGACTTGCCGTCGTTGCCCCGCTCGTTGCCGTACGGATCCATGCGGCGGCGGGTGATCCCGCCCGTGGTCGCGTTGACCGCGATCTCGGCCGTGCCGTGCTGGTCGGCCGCCAGGAACTGGATGCCGGCTGTTGTGCGCATGGCGACCGTAGCGCCGCCGAACGTGTAGTAGCGGGTGGCGGTGACCGCCTTCGTCGTGGGGTTCAGGCTCAGTTCCATGCCGGGCAGGTACAGCGTCTTCTCGCCGCCGACGTTGCGCAGCAGGCGCTCGCCCGAGGCTGCGTACAGGTAGTCCGTCGTCTTGGCGTCGGCGACCTTCGACAGGTCGCCCTGGGAGTTCCACTCCAGCGTCTGGGTGTTGCCGCTCAGGACACGCGTGGTCGTGTTGCCCGTGCTGTCGTACTTGTACGTGTCCTGGGACTTCACCTCCGGTTTGCCCTGGTAGGCCGGGGTGAGCGTCTCGACCTTGGTCAGGGCGTGCGGGCCGCCGTCGCCGGCTTCGCCCGGCGTGCCGTCCTGGTCGGCGTCACCGTAGGAGTAGGTGCGGGTGACGTCCGGTGCGGCGGCCGTGCCGAAGCCGTGAGCCGTTTCCTTCTTGCGGTTGCCCGTGACGTCGTCGAACTCGTACGAGCGCCAGTACGGAGCCGGGCCTCCGACGCTGGAGGCCGAAGGCGTCGCGGCACAGGCCGCGTTCGTCGTGCCCGTGCCGATCGCGCTGTCCGGCGTCGTCGAACTCGTCCACGCCTGGGTCATCCGGCGCTGGTAGTCGTACTGGAAGCACTGGGCGTCCGTCCGGCCGCCCGTGGGTATCGGATCAGCGCCGGAGCGTACAAGGGCTACTGGGTCGGCGAGTCCTACCCGAAGGTGTTCCTGCGCGGTGAGCACATCACCGTCGCCTACAAGGCGCCCCGCACCCTCACGATCGCCGCCAACGCCTCCGCCGAGGCGATCGACTACGGCGCCAACGGCGTGGCCGGCACGCTCAAGACCCTGAAGTACCCCCAGGCGCGCACCCTCCAGTTCGACCGCAGGGCGGTCGTGAACGGGCGGCCGATGGTGCGGATCACCTCGGAGGAACTCGCCGGGTACTGGATTCCGGCCAACCAGGTCACCACCGACGGACACTGACGCACGCACCGGCCGCCCGAAGGACGCCGGCCGGTCAGCGGGGAGGGGCCGCCCACATCGTCCGGGCGGCTCCTCCCCGTATGCTCGCCAGGCGTAGCCAGACACCGGAAGGCGGAGAAGTGAACTACAGGGTCCAGCCCAACGCCCAGGTCGACGCGAGTGCCGAGATCGGCGACGGGAGCAGTGTGTGGGACCTCGCGCAGATCCGGGAGGGTGCGCGGCTCGGTGAGGGCTGTGTGGTCGGGCGTGGGGCGTATGTCGGTTCCGGTGTGCGGATGGGCGACAACTGCAAGCTGCAGAACTACGCGCTCGTGTACGAGCCCGCCGAGCTCGGCGACGGCGTCTTCATCGGCCCCGCCGTGGTCCTCACCAACGACCACAACCCGCGCTCCGTGGATCCCGAGGGCAAGCAGAAGCGCGGCGGCGACTGGGAGGCCGTCGGCGTGAGGATCGCCGACGGGGCGTCCATCGGGGCACGCTCGGTGTGTGTCGCGCCGATCACCATCGGCCGCTGGGCGATGGTCGCCGCGGGCGCCGTCGTCACGAAGGACGTGCCGGACTTCGCGCTGGTCGTGGGTGTTCCGGCGCGCCGCGTCGGATGGGTCGGGCACGCCGGCGTGCGGCTGGTCGAACGGGAGGGCGAGCCGGGCGTGTGGGAGTGCCCGCAGACCGGTTCCCTGTACGAGGAGAAGGACGGGTCGCTCGTCGAGCGTGCGGCGTAGCCGCCATCGCGGCGGCGACCCGGGCGGCCGGCGGGACGGCCGCCCGGGTTGGACGGGTTTCCACCGGTCCGAACACAAGATTCACGAAACCGTTATGCGAGCGAGTCGAAGCCCGGTAGTCGTGTTCTGACCACGGCGCGCACCCGACTCGCTCACCTCGGGGCAACCCACCGGGGATCTGACGCGTCCAACGCTCTGCCTACCATTTCCCTGCCGCTTTCATCTGTCCGTCCGCCCGTCCGCCCGTCCGCCCTGACCCGGCGGTCCGGCAGACCGGCAGCCCCAGACAGTCTCAGAAGTCCAGAAGTCCAGAAGTCCGCCCCCAGAAGAAGAGTGCTCTGTGAAAGTCATCAGCATCGTCGGTGCCCGTCCCCAGTTGGTGAAGCTCGCCGCCATCGCGGCCGCCTTCGCGGGCACCGAGCACGAGCACGTGATCGTGCACACCGGGCAGCACTACGACGCCGACCTCTCCGACGTCTTCTTCTCGGGACTCGGCATCCCCGACCCCGACGTCCACCTCGGCGTGGGCTCCGGCAGCCACGGGGTGCAGACCGGGGCGGTCCTCTCCGCTCTGGACCCGGTCCTCGAGCGCGAGCGGCCCGACTGGGTGCTCGTCTACGGCGACACCAACTCCACCATCGCCGGCGCGCTGTCGGCGGTGAAGATGCACCTGCCCGTGGCGCACCTGGAGGCGGGCCTGCGCTCCTTCAACCGGCGGATGCCGGAGGAGCACAACCGCGTCCTCACCGACCACAGCGCCGACCTGCTCCTCGCGCCCACCGAGGAGGCCATGCGCCACCTCGCGAACGAGGGACTCGCCGAGCGCGCCCGGCTGGCCGGTGACGTGATGGTCGACATCTGCCTGCGCATCCGCGACCAGGTCCGCGCCGGGGAGTTCCCCGCGCCGGAACTGCCCGAGGGCATCGACCCGGCCCAGCCCTTCCTGCTGGCGACCCTGCACCGCCCGGACAACACCGACGACCCCGAGCGGCTCGCCGCGATCGTCGACTCGCTCGCCGGACTGCCGGTGCCGGTGGCGCTCGCCGCCCACCCGCGGCTCGTCGCCCGCGCCCACGAGCACGGCATCGACCTGTCCAGGGGCAACCTGCACGTCGGCCGTCCGCTGCCGTACGCGAGCCTGGTCGCCGCCGTGCTGGCCTCGGTCGGTGTGGTGACGGACTCCGGCGGTCTGCAGAAGGAAGCGTTCCTGCTGGAGCGCATCTGCACCACCATCCGCCCGGAGACCGAATGGGTGGAAACCGTCGACACGGGCTGGAACGTCCTCGTACCCGACCCGCACACGCTGTCGCCCCAGAAGTGGGCCGAGACCGTGACCCGTGCCGTGCCGACCGACGATCCCGGCATCCCGTACGGCGACGGCCGCGCGGCGCACAACGTCGTCCGTCTCATGGAGGAATGGAAGGGGGGCAGCCGGCCCGTCTGACATGAGGACGTGGAACAGGGGGCCGTGGAGTCCGCCTTACCGGCGGCGACATGTGACTCACAGTCCGCGCATGTCAGCGTGCTAGCGTCAACCGCTATGTCATCGTCTTCCCCGTCCGGGCCGCCTGCGGAAGGCAGGCGACCGCACGTCATCTATCTCGCCATCGGCTTCCCGCCGGCCGCCAAGAGTTCCACGTACCGGATGCGCGAGACCGCCAACCAGTTCGTGAAGGTCGGCTGGGACGTCACGGTCGTCAACATCGCCCGGGAGTCCTGGGAACTCGACTCGGGCATCGACCTCTCCCTGCTGGACCAGGTCGACCCCCGGGTGAAGATCGTCGAGCTGCCGCTGTCGCGCGACGACCTCGAGACGGACATCCGTCTCTTCGACGAGGCGCGTGCCCTCGACCCCAACGGCTGGGTCGCCAAGCTCCGCAAGCGCCAGACCAAGACGTTCCCGGAGCCCAACTTCGGTGAGTGGCGCGGCGACCTGGAAGAGGCCGTGCTGCGCATCCACCAGGAGCACCCGGCGGACCTGCTGCTCGCCAGCTGCGTGCCGTACGTGAACCTCGCCGCGGCCTGGAAGCTGTGGGAAGAGGCCAAGGTGCCGTACGCGGTGGACTTCCGCGACGGCTGGTCCATCGACGTCATCGACGGCGTCGAGGCCTTCGCCCGCGACTCCGCCGAGGGCGTCTGGGAGCAGAAGATCCTGGACGACGCCGTGTCGCTGTGGGTCGTCAACGATCCCATCGCCGAGCACTACCGGGCGCGTTACCCCGAGCACGCCCACCGCGTGCACGTGGTCCGCAACGGCTACGACGCGGACAGCGCGCCGGGCCGGTCGCACAGCCCGGACGCGGAGTCCGGACTGGTCTTCGGCTACCTCGGCACGGTCAACTTCACCGTCCCGCACCTGGAGACCGTGCTCAACGCCTGGCGTGCGGCCCGTGCGAAGGAGCCACTGCTGGCGAACGCGCGCTTCGAGCTGCGCGGCCATCTCGGCAACGGCGCCACCCGCGGTGCGAACCGGCACGCCGAGGTCTTCAAGGCGGCCGAGGCCGACGGAGTCTTCTTCGGCGGTCCCGCCGCCAAGGCCGAGGTCTCCTCGATCTACGCCCGCTGGGACGCCATGGTGCTGATCCTCATCGGCGGCCGGTTCGTCACCTCCGGCAAGGTGTACGAGTACATGGCGACCGGCCTGCCGATCGTGTCGGCGCACGCCGTCGAGCACGACGCCTCGAACGTGCTGAGGGGCCATCCGCTGTGGACCGGGGCCCCCGGCCTCGACGAGGCGGGCCTGACCGAGTCCTTCATCAAAGCCGCCCACATGGCGGTGGAGACCAGCGACGAGGAGCACGCCGAGGCGATGGCCCACGCCGACCAGTTCACTCGTGAGGCGCTGATGTCCGTCGCCGTCAAGAACCTTGTCGAGGAGCTCGCCAAGTGACCGAAGTCCTGCTCGTGGCGTCCGTGCGGCCGAATCTCGGCGTGCTCGCCGACACGGTGCGCAAGTTCAACGCCCTGGGTGCTCGTGTCCATCTGGCGGGCATCTTCCAGCTGGACGCGGAGGGCGTCCCGGAGGAACTCGCCCAGGTCGAGCTGGCCTCCGCGCACCAGTTGCCGCGCACCCTCAGGCACCGCAGCCAGGCCGTGCGCCGCCGGCTCGGCAAGGCCCCGCGCGGTCTGCGCAACTGGACGCAGGTGCGCGGCGACTCGTGGCTGCGCTCCCACGGCCGCAAGGCCGACGTCCTCGTCGCCCTCGACGTGGCAGCCGTGTACACGGTGTGGCGGCTCGCCGAGTACAACCGCACCGCCGCGGCCAAGTTCGGGCTCGCGCCCGCGCTGAAGGCCGTGGAGGAACTGAAGGCGCAGGGCGGTCCCACGGCCCGCCGCTCCACCGTCCTGCCGCCGCTGAGCGCCGTCGCCCGTGACGTGAAGCGCTCGGTCGACCGGCTCCCCGCACAGCTGGTGCGCACCGTCACCCCCCGGCCCCTGATGCGTTCCGGAGTCGGCGCCCGTCTGTGGCGCTCCGCGGTGACCGCTCCCGGCGTGCCCATAAGGGTGCGCGCCGCGACCTCGCGGTACGTCGCCGAGGGCATGCAGTGGGCGGGCCGTACCAGCGGCGCCGCGCTCACGCTGGGGGACGCCGCCTCGAAGATCCCGGACCTGCAACTGCGGGCGGACCTCTACTACGAGGGCGTCATGCAGGAGCTGAAGAAGGGCATCAGCCCCCGCCAGCTGGGCAAGGCGGTCGCCGCCCAGCTCGCCAACGCCGACGCGCTGTTCGCCGGGGGAAAGACGGACGACGCCGCCGAGGCGCTGAACCGCGCCCTGTTCCTGCACTTCCACCGGGTGCTGCACATCGACCAGCTGTCGTCGCCGCTGGCGACGGACGCCGAGGGTTTCGTCGCCCCGCTGCACCGCTCCAAGGCGTTCCAGGCGCTGAGCCGCCCCCGCGGCCGCAAGGCGCCCGCCGCGCCCGCCCCCACCGACCGCCCGCTGCGGCTGCTGGTGGCGACGAGCGCCAACGACAACTTCCTGCACCTGATCAAGGAGCACTTCGCCGGCCACCCCGGCGTCGAGCTGCGCTACCTCGACCTGGCCGCCAACAAGCACCTGAAGCGGATCTCCTGGGCCGCGCCGCGGATGCTCAAGGACCGCCTGGCGGGCGACACGAGCGACTACCAGGAAGAGGTCGAGCGCCTGATGCGCCCTCACCTCGACTGGGCCGACACCCTGTTCCTGGAGTGGGCGGCGGGCCCGGCCGGGATGCTCACCACGATCGACCCGGGCGACACCCGGATCGTGGTGCGCCTGCACAGCTACGAGGCGTTCACGCGCTGGCCGCACATGACGGACTTCTCCCGGATCGACGACATGGTCTTCGTCGCCCCGCACGTGAAGGACCTGACGGCCTCGCTCGTGCCCACTCTGCGCGGCGAGCAGGCCCCGCGGTTCCACCTCATCGACAACGCCATGGACCTGTCGGGCTTCAACCGTTCGAAGCCGGCCGAGGCCCGCTTCAGCCTCGGCCTGGTCGGCATCAGCCAGGTCGCGAAGGACCCGAAGTGGGCCCTGGACGTCCTGGAGCGGGTCCGCAAGCACGACGACCGCTACCGGCTGCTCCTGGTCGGCGGCGACATGGATCCGAAGACCAGCCAGGCCACCAAGCACTACCTGAACGAGTTCGAGGAGCTGCTGGCGCCGCTGGAGGAGTCCGGCGCGGTGGTCCGGCTCGGCGCGACGGACGACGTCCCGTCCAAGCTCGTCGAGATCGGTACGATCCTCAGCTCCTCGGTGCGCGAGGGCTGCCACGTCGGCCTGATGGAGGGCGCGGCCAGCGGTGCCGTCCCCGTCGTCCGCGACTGGCCGTTCTACGCGGGCAAGCCCAACAGCGCCCGCACCCTCTACCCCGAGGGCTGGGTGGTGGCCTCCCCCGCCGAGGCGGCCGAGCGGATCCTGAAGATCACGGCCACGGAGGAGTCCTGGCGCGCCGCGGGCGAGCTCGCCGCCGATCACGCGCTGAGCGTGTGGGACTGGCCCGTGGTGCAGAAGCACTTCGAGAAGCTGTTCCTCGGGGAGGAGCGGTCCGGCTGAGCGGCCGGCACTCCCCCGCATGAGTGAGGGCCCCGGGATCGGTCCCGGGGCCCTCACTCATGCGCTCACCGAGGTGCTCGCGCGGGCGCTCAGGGGTGGCGCAGCCGCCATCCCGCCCACGCCGACTCCACCATCTCCCGCACACCGCGCTCCGCGCTCCAGCCGAGTTCCTCGCGGATGAGGTCGGCGGAGGCGACGACCCGGGCCGGGTCTCCCGGCCTGCGGCCCAAGACCACCGGCTCGGCCTCCGCGCGGCCGGTGACGTCCTGGATCACACCGATCATCTCGGCGACCGAGACGCCCTCGCCACGGCCGATGTTGAGGACCAGCCGGGCGTCCGGGTCGGCGGCCAGCCGGCGGGCGGCCGCGACGTGGGCGGTGGCGATGTCCTCGACGTGGATGTAGTCGCGGACGCAGGTCCCGTCGGGCGTCGCGTAGTCGTCGCCGAAGATCCGCGGGGCCTCGTCCGCCTCGAGCCGTTCGAAGACCATCGGGACGAGGTTGAAGGCCCCTTCGTCACCCAGCTCGGGGGTGGCGGCGCCCGCCACGTTGAAGTAGCGCAGGGAGGCCGTCGCCATGCCGTGCCGGGCGCCGACCGCCCCGACCAGCCACTCGCCCGCGAGCTTGGTCTCGCCGTAGGGGTTGATCGGCGCGCACGGCGTCTTCTCGGTGACGAGGTCGACGTCGGGCATGCCGTACACGGCGGCGGACGAGGAGAACAGGAACCGGCCGATGCCCGCGGCGACGGCCGCGTCGAGCAGGACCCGCATGCCCTCGACGTTCTCGCGGTAGTAGTACAGCGGCCGGTCCACGGACTCCGCCACCTGCTTCTTGCCTGCGATGTGCACGATGCCGGTGACGCCGTGCTCGCGCAGCACCCGCGCGACGGTGTCCGCGTCGAGGACCGTGCCGACCTCCAGCACCACACCGTCCGGGAGCCGCTCGGCCCGGCCCGTGCTCAGGTCGTCGAGGACGACGACCCCCTCACCGGCGTCCGTCATCGCCCTCACGACATGCGAGCCGATGAATCCGGCTCCGCCCGTGATCAGCCAGGACATGGGAAAACCTTCCTTGCACGAGGACCCCGCCCCGAGGTGCGGGGCGGGGCCACGAGGTTGTTCGCGTACGGGTGTCAGCCGCCGATGACGACGCGGCGGACGCCCTTCCAGGCCTCCGGGTCCGTCGTGCGGCGGCCGTCGACCAGGACCGTCACGTCCGGCAGGTCGGCCGGGGTCAGCGTGCGGTACTCGGCGTGGTCGGCCTGGAGGATCGCCGCGGTGACCTTCTCGCCCGTGTGCGGGGTGAGGCCGTGGGCGAGGAGCTCCTCGTCGGTGTACATCGGGTCCGAGACGAAGGGGACCGCGCCGCGCGCCTTGAGGGCCTCGACGGTCGGGAAGACGCCCGAGAAGGCAGTCTCCTTCACGCCGCCGCGGTAGGCGGCGCCCAGCACGAGGACGCCCACGCCGGTCAGGTCGCCGTACGCGGCGGCCAGCAGGTCGACGGCGTACTCGGGCATCGCGGCGTTGGCCTCGCGCGCCGAGCGCACGACGGTCGCGGCCGGGTCGTTCCACAGGTACATCCGCGGGTAGATCGGGATGCAGTGGCCGCCGACGGCGATGCCCGGCTGGTGGATGTGGCTGTAGGGCTGCGAGTTGCAGGCCTCGATGACCTTCTTGACGTCGATGTCGTTCTGGTCGGCGAAGCGCGCGAACTGGTTCGCCAGGCCGATGTTGACGTCCCGGTAGGTGGTCTCGGCGAGCTTGGCCAGCTCGGAGGCCTCCGCGGTGCCCAGGTCCCAGACGCCGTTCGGCCGGGGCAGGTCGGCGCGCTCGTCGAAGTCGAGGACCTGCTCGTAGAACTCCACGCCGCGGGCGCTCGACGCCTCGTCGATGCCGCCGACCAGCTTGGGGTAGCGGCGCAGGTCGGAGAAGACGCGGCCGGTCAGGACGCGCTCCGGGGAGAAGACGAGGTGGAAGTCGTCGCCCGCGGTCAGGCCGGAGCCCTCGGCCAGCATCGGCGCCCAGCGGGTGCGGGTGGTGCCGACCGGGAGGGTCGTCTCGTACGAGACCAGCGTGCCGGGCTTGAGGCCCTGGGCGATCGCCTTCGTCGCGGAGTCCATCCAGCCGAAGTCCGGGGTGCCCTCGGCGTCCACGAACAGCGGGACGACCACGACGACGGCCTCGGACTCGGCGACCGCGGACGCGGTGTCGGTCGTCGCGCTCAGCAGCCCGGCGTCGACGGCCTGCTTCAGCTTGACGTCCAGGTCGTGCTCGCCGGGGAACGGCTCGACGCCGGCGTTGACCAGCTCGACGACCTTCTCGTTGACGTCCGCGCCGATGACCCGGTGGCCCTTGGAGGCGAACTGCACGGCCAGCGGAAGGCCGATCTTGCCGAGTGCTACTACACAGATGTTCATGGAGGGTCGCTACTTCCTTTTGGAACCGGTCGGCTTCTTGAAACCGGCGGACTTCAACTTTCTGACGCCGGCCGCCCGCACGCGGACGGCCAGGGACTTCAGCTTCCGGACGGGAGCTGCCAGCGCCCTGAGGACCAGTGCCCTCTTCGGCGGGTACATCTGAGCCGTGTCGATCACGACACGCCCCTTGCCGTTCACCACGGCCGACGCCCGGTAGGGATCCCCCTCCCGGCCCCAGAGGCGGGCCAGCGGCATGGGCAGGTTCTCGCCCCGCACGGGAATCTCGTACGTCGAACCGGCCACGTCCAGGTATACCCGCACACCGCGCTCGGCGGTGACGTACTCCAGCGGGATCCGGGCGTGCAGCACGGTGGCCGCGCCGTCCCCGGAGGGCTCGCGCGTCACCTCGCCCACCGGCGCCGGCAGGACGTGGCCGGCCTTCAGCCGGCGCGCGCCGGGCTTGTCCGCCGACTTGGGCATCGCTTTCGTGGCGAGCCGGACCACGCTGCCCTGGACGTCGCCGACCACCGGCACCCGCACGGACAGCGTGTACGTGAGCGCCTCGCCCTGCTGTTCCCAGGCGGAGGCCAGCAGCTCGGTGCCCCCGGCGAGAGCGCCGGGCACGGACTCCCCGAGCAGCTCGTAGACCCGGTCCTCCAGGCCGATGCGCGGGTCGCGGAAACCGGCGTAACGGGCGAACGCCCGCCCGCCCTCGAGGACGAACGGGGGCGCCCCGTGCTCCTGCTCCGAGCTGATCGCGGCGGCGAGCTCGTCGACCGCACCGGCCCGGGCCAGCGCGATGCGCACCCGGCGCTTGACGTCCATCGCGTCCCGGATGCCGTCGGTGAAGTAGACGTCGGCGAGCCGCGCGATGCCCGCGCAGATCTGCCGCCGGAGCTCGCGGTCCAGGCCGGGGAAGTCGTCCTGGACGAGCTTGGCGAGTTCCCAGGTGAAGTGCCGGCGCAGCAGCGCGTCCCGCTTGGGGCCCGCCTCGACGAGACCGGCCGCGAAGTCCATGATCTCGCCGGCCGCCCGCAGCCGCGCGAGGTGGTCGGCGCGGTAGGTGATGTTGCTGGCGTCGCCCCGCTTGACGGCGTAGTAGCAGGTGTAGTCGGCCACCACCGAGATCTTCGTCGCGCGGACGCACGCCTCGATGGTGAACGGCTGGTCGCTGCCCACGGGAAGGTGCTCGGGGAAGCGCAGCTTGTGCTTCTCGACCAGCTCACGGCGGAACAGCTTGGTGTTGGCCAGGGTGAAGGGCAGCGCGGAGTCGTACAGGCTGACGTCCGGGTCGCTCGTCTTGTACAACGCCTGGTGCACGTAACGGCCGTTGGTACCGACCATCTTGCCGACGACGACGTCCGAGTCGTACTTGTCGGCGCACTTCACCATGCGTTCCAACGCCTCCTCGCCGAGGTAGTCGTCGGAGCCGATGAAGTACACGTACCGGCCGGTGGCCACCTCCAGCGCCCGGTTGCTGGGCGCCGCCGGGCCGCCGGAGTTCGACTGGTGGATCACCCTGACGGTGTCCGGGTACAGGGCCGCGAACCGGTCGAGTTCGCGGCCGCTGTCGTCGGTGGAACCGTCGTCGACGGCGACGATCTCCAGCCGCTCGCGCCCGATGGTCTGATTGACCAGGGAGTTGAGGCACTCCGTCAGGTACGGCATCGTGTTGTATACCGCGACGACGACGCTGACGTCAGGCGCAGCACTCATGCTGGGACTCCTGGTCTCCGCCGGCCGTGCCGGCCGGGTCCTGCGGGGAAAGTCTCACAGAACATAGGAGTCCCGCCGAGCACGCACCGTTCCCCCGATGTGTGATGCTCAGCTGCCATGGACGGCCAGGTCCTCCACCGGAAGCGTAACGCTGGTGTTGCTTGTGGCCGACTCGAGCAGCGCCGCCGCCACTTCGACGGTCCGCATGCCCTGGCGCAGGGAGCAGATGTCGACGGGCTTGCCGAGCACGGCGTCCCGGAAGAGCTCGTGCTCGACCTGCAGCGGCTCGCGCTTCGGGATGGCGTACCGGATCATGTCGCCCTCGGAGACGCCTCGGAAGGCCTGCAGGGCCTCCCACTCGGTGGTCACCGCGGCGTTGGAGTGGAACGTCAGGTCGGCGGTCAGGGTGTCGGCGATGAAGCAGCCGCGCTCGCCGGTGACCGAGGTGAACCGCTCCTTGAGCGGGCTCAGCCAGTTCACCAGGTGGTTGACCATGGTGCCGTCGTCGAGACGGCCCACCGCGGAGACCATGTCCTCGTGCTCACGGCCGCTCTTGGAGACGGTGTGCGCGGCGATGGACACGTACTGACGCCCGGTCACCCAGCCGGTCAGGTCGATGTCGTGCGTCGCGAGGTCCTTGACGACGCCGACGTCCGCGATGCGGTGCGGGAAGGGGCCCTGGCGGCGGGTGACGACCTGGTAGACGTCACCGAGCTCGCCGGCCTCCAGCCGCGCCCGCAGCGACATCAGCGCCGGGTTGCAGCGCTCGATGTGACCGACGCCGGCCACCAGGCCCCGCGACTCGAACGCCTCGACGAGACGGCGGGCGCCCTCGACGGTCTCCGCGACCGGCTTCTCGATCAGCGCGCAGACGCCGGCGTCGGCGAGCGCGAGACCGACCTCTTCGTGCAGATGCGTCGGGCAGGCCACCACGGCGTAGTCCACACCGAGGGCGATCAGCTCCTCGACGGTGTCCAGGATCGGCGCGCCCTGGGCGGCGCCGAACTTGTCGCCCATCGGGTCGACGACGCCGACGAGGTCGACGGCGTCCAGACCCGACAGGACACGGGCGTGGTGACGCCCCATGGAACCGAGGCCGACGAGTCCCGCTCGCAGCGACTTCCCGGTACTCACAGTTGCTCCCCCAGAGCATTGACGGCGGTGACGATGCGTTCCAGCTCCTGTGCGGACAGGGCCGGGTGGACGGGCAGCGACACGACCTCGGCGGCCGCCCGCTCCGTCTCGGGCAGGTCCCAGTCACGACCCGCCTTCTGGTCCGGCTCCCAGTACGGCTTCAGCCGGTGGATGGGCGTCGGGTAGTACACGGCGTTGCCGATGCCGGCCTCGGTCAGCCTGGCCATGGCGGCGTCGCGGTCACCCTGGATGCGCACCGTGTACTGGTGGTAGATGTGCCGGGCGCCCTCGGCGACCTTCGGGGTGATCACGTTCGGCGCGGTGATGTGCTCGCTGAGGTACGCGGCGTTGGCGATGCGCTGCTCGGTCCAGCCGTCCAGCTTGCGGCGCTGCACGCGGCCGATGGCGGCCGAGACGTCCGTCATGCGCACGTTGGCGCCGACGATCTCGTTCGCGTAGCGCTTCTCCATGCCCTGGTTGCGCAGCAGACGCAGGGTCCGCGCGGTCTCCGCGTCCCCGGTGGAGATCATGCCGCCCTCGAGGCTGTGCATGTTCTTCGTCGGGTAGAAGCTGAACGTGCCCACGGCGCCGAAAGCGCCGACCGGGGTGCCGTTCAGCGCCGCCGCGTGGGCCTGGCAGGCGTCCTCGACGACGGCGAGTCCGTGCTGCCGGGCGATCGCCATGATCTGGTCCATGGCGGCCGGGTGACCGTACAGGTGAACCGGCATGATCGCGGCCGTGCGCGGCGACAGAGCCGCCTCGACCGCGGCCGGGTCCAGGCAGTACGTCTCCGGGTCGATGTCGGCGAAGACCACGTCCGCGCCGACGAGCCGCACCGCGTTGGCGGAGGCGGCGAAGGAGAACGACGGCACGATGACCTCGTCGCCCGGGCCGAGGCCGAGGGCGAGGAGCGACAGGTGCAGCGCCGAGGTGCCGGAGTTGACCGCTACGCAGTGCCGTCCGTCGACCAGCTCCGAGAACTCCTCCTCGAAGGCGGCCACCTCGGGCCCCTGGACGACCATGCCGCTGCGCAGAACACGGACGGCGGCTTCGATCTCCTCCTCGCCGATCACTGGTTTGGCGGCCGGTACGAACTCATGGGCGTCGGTCATCGACATCCCCTCCTCTACGGCGACCTCGAAGGCGCACCACGTCATGCATGGTCGGGAAGGGACCGTGTCGATGCACAGCACGGCCGCATCCCTGGTTGTCCGCCGACGCCTGTAGGCGGGCGGACGGCTTGTACACAGGACCCCGCCCCGTGAGGGTTCCTTGCGGGAAGTCAGCCGTCTCCGGCTGTTGAGACCGGATGTGCTCTTCGGCTGTGGTCACGGTGTGCATGCCTATGGCCACCGGGACCAGAGTGCACGTTACCAGTCTGGAGACGGCGATCTTGCCCAGGGTCACCACCCCGAAACCCAGCGGCGCGGGTGCACTCCATCACAAGCGAGACACAGAGTAACTCCCCGGTGAACGCACGGCGACGCGAGTGCGGGAAGCGGGTGAAACGCCGGCGCGGGCGTCCGGAAGTCCGGACGCCCGCGCCATGGGTACCCGCGCCGGGCGGGGTCAGTCCTCCGTCGAGGCCGTGACGGACGGCACACTCTGCTGCGCCGCCACGGTCTTCTTCGACACCGACTTGGCCGCCTTCTTGGCCGTCGTCTTCTTGGCGGCGGTCTTCTTCGCGGCCGTCGTCTTGGCCGCCGCCGTCTTCTTGGTGGCGGCCTTCTTGGCCGTGGCCTTCTTCGCCGTCTTGCGTGCGGCCGTCTTCTTCGCCGGAGCGGCCTGCGCCTCCTCGGCGGGCTCGGCGGCCTCCTCGGACGCTGCCTCGGACGCACCGTCAGGCACGGCCTGGGACGCGTCCTCGGCGGTGGCCTCCGCCGCGACCGACGGGACGACCACGACGGCCGTCTCCTCGGACGCGGTCGGCGCGGTGGCCTTGCGCACGGCGCGGCGCCGCGGGCGGGCCGGGGCCGCGCTCCCGGCGACGGGCTCGGCGGCCTGCCCGGCCTCCTCCGGCTGCTCCGCCGGAGCGGCCTCGGCGACCGGGGTCTCGACGAACGGGGTCTCGGCGACCGTCACCACGGCGGCCTCCGCCCCCGCGGGCGACCCGGCCGGCGCGGACGCCTTGCGGGTGGCACGGCGGCGCGTACGGCCCTTGGGCGCGGCCTCCTCGGCGACCGGGGTCTCGACGACCGGCGTTTCGGCGGGCGCCTCGACGACCGAGTCCTCGACGGCGACAGGCTCCGCGTGCGCGGTGACCGTCTCGGCCGGCTGCACCGGACGCTCGGTCTCCGCCTCGACGGTGACGTCCTGCGCGGTGGGCGCCTCGACGGCCTCCTCCGCGACGGCCCCGGCCGAGAGCTCCGAGACGAACGACTCGGAGCCGGACCGACGCGAGCCGCCCCTCGGCGCACCCGCCGGAGCGGACGCCCTGCGGCTCGACCGGCGCCGGCCCCGGCCACGCGTGGCGGCGGCCTCCGCCTCCGCGACGCTGCTGTACAGCTCCTCGTCCGCGGTGAACTCGGGGGCCGCGAGCGCGACCGGCTCGGCCACCTCGGCGGCGACCTCGGCCTCGCTCTCCGTCTCCGGCTCGGCGCCCGTGTACGGCTCGACCTCGGCCGCCGTCTCGTGCTCGTGGTCGGGGCCCTGTCCGTCGCCGCCACGGCCGCGCTTCTTGCGCTTGCCGCCGCCGACGGAGGTCGGCTGCTCCATGTGGACGATGACGCCGCGCCCGTTGCAGTGCACGCAGGTCTCGGAGAACGACTCCAGCAGACCCTGGCCGACCCGCTTGCGGGTCATCTGCACCAGGCCCAGCGAGGTGACCTCGGCGACCTGGTGCTTGGTGCGGTCACGGCCCAGGCACTCCAGCAGACGCCGCAGCACCAGGTCCCGGTTGGACTCCAGCACCATGTCGATGAAGTCGATCACGATGATGCCGCCGAGGTCGCGCAGCCGCAGCTGACGCACGATCTCCTCGGCCGCCTCCAGGTTGTTCCTGGTGACCGTCTCCTCGAGGTTGCCGCCCTGACCGGTGAACTTGCCGGTGTTGACGTCGACCACGACCATGGCCTCGGTCCGGTCGATCACCAGCGAGCCGCCGCTGGGCAGCCAGACCTTGCGGTCCAGCGCCTTGGCGAGCTGCTCGTCGATCCGGTAGGTGGCGAAGACGTCCACCTCGGACGTCCACCTCGACAGCCGCTCGGCGAGGTCGGGCGCCACGTGCGAGACATAGCCGTGGATGGTCGACCATGCCTCGTCGCCGCTGACGATGACCTTGGAGAAGTCCTCGTTGAAGATGTCGCGCACGACGCGGACGGTCATGTCCGGCTCGCCGTACAGCAGCGTCGGCGCGCTCGAGCCGCCGCCGCTCTTGGCCTTCTTCTGGATGTCCTCCCACTGCCCCTGCAGCCGCTCGACGTCGCGGCGCAGTTCGTCCTCGCTCGCGCCCTCGGCGGCGGTGCGCACGATGACGCCCGCGTCCTCGGGGACGATCTTCTTGAGGATCGTCTTCAGCCGGGCCCGCTCGGTGTCGGGCAGCTTGCGGCTGATGCCGGTCATCGAGCCCTCGGGCACGTACACGAGGTACCGGCCCGGGAGGGAGACCTGGCTGGTCAGACGCGCGCCCTTGTGCCCGATCGGGTCCTTCGTCACCTGGACGAGGACCGACTGGCCCGACTTCAGGGCGGCCTCGATGCGGCGCGGCCCGTTGGCCATGCCGAGCGCCTCGAAGTTGACCTCGCCGGCGTACAGGACGGCGTTGCGCCCCTTGCCGATGTCGATGAAGGCGGCCTCCATCGACGGCAGCACGTTCTGCACCTTGCCCAGGTACACGTTGCCGACGTACGAGGTGGCCTGCTCCTTGTTGACGTAGTGCTCGACGAGCACGTTGTCTTCCAGGACGCCGATCTGGGTGCGCTCGCCGCTCTGGCGGACGACCATCACCCGCTCGACGGCCTCGCGGCGGGCCAGGAACTCGGCCTCTGTGATGATCGGCACGCGCCGGCGGCCCTGCTCCCGGCCTTCCCGACGGCGCTGCTTCTTGGCCTCCAGGCGGGTCGAGCCCTTGATGGACTGCACCTCGTCGGACGGCTCGGAGGGCTTGCGCGGCTCACGGACCTTGACGACCGTGCGCTCCGGGTCCCCGTCGACGGGCTCGGCCTCGGTGGAGGCGTCCCCGGCACGACGGCGACGGCGACGGCGGCGGCGGCTGCCGGCGGTGGAACCGCCCGCGTCCTCGTCCTCCGTGTTCTCGTCCTCCTCGTCCTCCTGCCCGTCGGCGTCCTCGGCGTCCTGGGCGACCTGCTCGGCGGCGAGTTCGTCGGAGTCGGCGTCGCCGGACTCCCCCTCACCGTCGGCGGCGTCGCCACGGCGACGGCGACGACCGCCGCGACGACGACGGCGACGCGAACCGGTCTCCTCGCCGTCGTCCTCACCCTCGGCGATGTCCTCGGCGGCCTCGTCGGCCTCCTCCGGCTCGGTCTCCGCCTCGTCCTCGACGGCGTGGGCGGCGGGCGCGGCGGTGCGGCCGGACTCGGCCTCCTCACCGGCGCCGGCGGCCCTGCGGCGACGACGGCGACGCGAGCCGGCGGGCTCCTCGGGAAGCTCCGCGGCGCTCTGCACCTCTTCGGGCTCTTCCGCCACGACGGTCTCCGCCTCGGCGGCCGCCTCGGCGGCGGCCCGCTGCGGCGTCTGGAACTGCGGCTCGGCGAACACGGGCGCCTGGAACACGGCGACCGCGGGCCGCGCCGGACGGCGCGGCGCGTCGTCCTCGCCCCTCACGGGCTCGGGCGCGGAGAAGCCGCCGGCGGCCCGGCGGACCACCCGCCGACGACCGCGGCGCGGACCGGCGTCCTCGTCGGCGTCGTCGGCCTCGGGAGCCTTCGGCTCCTCGACGGCGGCGGGAGCGACCGGCTCCTCGGCCGCCTCGGACACCGGCGACTGCTCGGCAGCCGGGGAAACCCGGACCGGTTCGGGCACGGAGGCCTCGGGGGTCTCGGCCGCGGGAGCGGAGACGCGACGGGTGGCGCGCCGACGGGAGCGCGGGGCAGCCGGTTCGGCCGCCTCCTCCGCCACCGCGGGCGCCTCGGCCTCGACGGCCTCCACGACTGCGACGGGTTCGGCGGGCGCCTCGGTCTCCGGCGTGACGGCGGGGGCGGTCACCCGCCGGGTGGCGCGGCGCCGTGTACGCGGCGCGGCCTCGGCGGGCGCCTCCTCGGCCGTCCCTGCGACGGGCTCGGCCCCGGCCTCCACGGCGACGGGCTCGGCCTCCGCGGTGACGGGCTCGGCGGCGGGCTCCACGGCTTCGGCCGGGGCCTCGGCGGGCGTGGTCACGCGGCGCGTGGCCCGACGGCGCGAGCGGCGAGGAGCCGCGTCCTCTGCCGGGGCTTCCTCGGCGGCGGCCTCTTCGACAGCCGGGGCGCTCGCCTCGGCGGGCACCGGCACGACGGTCTCGGCCGCCTCGGCGGCGGCCGGTGCGCCGGCGGGCGCGGAGGCGCGGCGGGTGGCCCGACGGCGGGCACGAGGCGCGGCCTCGACAGCCTGCTCGGGCTCGTCCGCCTTGGCGTCCGCGCCGGCGTTCTCGTCCTGGACGGTCTCGTCCTGGACGTCGTCCTCCGCCAGTTCCTCGACGGACTCCACGGCCGGTGCGACCGGCGTGGTGATCTCGGCCGAGGCGTCGGCGGCTGCGGACGGCGGACCCGCCGGCCGGGATGCGGCACGGCGCCGACGACGCGGCGGCAGGGTGTCGCTGGGGGTGTTCGCTTCGGAGTCCGTGACGGACTCTGTGGATTCGGTTGGCTCGAGCATGCGGGCGTTTCTCCCGTCAGGCTCCCGGGCGCCGCGCCTGGTCCGGCGGCGATCACGAAGGATCGACCGCCGTTGACGTCCGCGGCTCGCGCGATGCGCGGTGCCGCCGTCCGGGGCGCGGGCGCCGCTCGGGAGCTCTCTGTGTCCTGTCTCGCCGGTTCCGTACGCCGAATGCGCACGGCCTGGCGAAAGTCTTCTGGTCGGTGCGCTGCCCGACCCAGGTGGCTCCCGAGTACGAGGGCGACGCTACGACGTACGTTCCTTCGCGGAACCTTCCCTACGCGGGCGCCTTCGCGGCGGCAGCGGGATCGGCCGTTGTGGGGGCCTGAGCTGCCTCGCGGTCGGGCGCGAGCGGGTCGGTCACCGTGCCGGTCTCTTCATCGAACAGCCCCTGCGCCAGCCTGGTCACCGCAGCGGGGACCGGCGGCGCCAGGTCGGCCACGGCGCGGAGACCGGACAGGACGTCGTCGGGTCGAACGGCAGGCGTCACGTGCCGAACAACCAGCCGCAGTATCGCACAGGGCTGGTCGGTCGGCCTATCAGCAGGTTCACCGTACGTTTCCAGCCGTACGACCGCGGCTCGGGTGTCGAAGGTGCGAACGCCGTTCTTCGTCATGCGCTGGACCTCCACGGCGTCGGCCTCGTTGAAGGCCTCCACCGCGCGGCCGGCGTCGGCCGGGTCCACGCCGGCCAGCCGCAGCTCCCACACGGAGGCCGTCAGCCGGTCGGCCAGACCCGAGCTCCGGGCCTCGACCGCGTCGACGACGTCGAGCCCGGCGGGCAGCGACTCGTCGAGCAGAGCTCTCAGCTTCTCCGGATCACGCGCCGCGGTCAGCGCGATCTCCAGGTACTCCGCCTCACTGCCCGTGCCGGTGGGTGCGGCATTGGCGTACGACACCTTCGGGTGCGGCGTGAACCCCGCCGAGTACGCCATCGGCACCTCGGCACGGCGCAACGCGCGCTCGAAGGCACGCTGGAAGTCACGGTGGCTGGTGAACCGGAGGCGGCCGCGCTTGGTGTATCGCAGTCGGATGCGCTGCACCGCGGGTGCGGGCGGCGGGCCTTCGGGCTGTCGCTTGCCCAGTGTCGTTCAGTCCTTCGTGAGAGCGGTCGTACTGCTACCAAGAGTACGTGCCACGCCCGCCGATGGTTCCCGGCGGGCTGCCGCCTCCCGCCGCGCCGGCTCTCCGAAGAGCATGCGGCGCACGTCCGCGCGGGTCTGCCGCGCCGTCTCCCGGGCGGCGGCCAGCGCCTGCCGGGAGGCCCTGCCCGCGGCTCGCGCGGCCCGGGCCGCGGGACGCAGCACGGCGTCCCTGACGACGTGCCCGACCGGGGTGAGCACGGTGCGGTACGCCCAGCGCACGGGTTCCACGACGATCCACCGCAGGAGAGTCCCGAGCAACCGCCCGACGGAGAGCGAGACGCGCCCGGCGATCCGCCAGGCGTGCCCGAGCGCGTCCCCCACCTCCCGTGCGACGACCGCGAGGAAGCGGCCGACGGGAACCAGCACCCAGCGCCACAGGGCGAGCGCGGGCAGCACGAGCAGGACCCGGGCGACCCGGTGGAGAACGAGGCCGGCCCCGCCGGCCAGCAGCCCCAGGAGCAGCCACACCCCACGCGCGCACCGGACGGCCGCCCGCCCGGCCGGCGCGAGGAGCCAGCGGTGGATCCACTCGGCGGGAACGACGACGAGGTACCGCACCAGCCAGGCCGCAGCGCCGTACGCGGCGACGCCGACGACGGCGGCCACGGACCCGATCCCCTTCAGCAGCCGGCGGACGGCGTGCCCGACGGGCGTCAGCACGCGCGCGTACACCCACGCCAGACCGGAACCGACTCCTCGCAATAGCCATGCGAGCCCGTGCCCGAGCGGGGTGAGGAGGTACCGGTACAGCCGGCCGGCCGGCGTCACCACCAGCACCTTGCCGAGCCAGGCGAGCGCCCTCGCGGCGGGGACGACGAGGTAGCGCCACGACCCGATCAGCGGCCGGACGAACAGCGCCTTCCCCAGCCACGCCAGGGCCCGCCCGAGCGGCCGCAGCACCGTGTCCCGCAGGAGCCGCCCCACCACGACGAGCACGTCCCACATCATGCGCACCGGCACGACCAGCACGAGCACGACGATGCGCACGGGCAGCCGGATCGCGACGGCCAGACACCCTTCGGGGCCCTGCCCGGGAGTCAGGTCGGCCGACGGCGCGGGCGACTCGGCGACAGGCGGTTTCTGCAGGTCCATGTGGACGTAGACGCCGCAGCCGCCCGGACGGATGCAGAACTGACGGCCTGTCAGGCCGTGGTGCGGGACGTGTTCTTCATGACTCCGTCGACCTGACGGTTCAAGACGGTCGTGACGGTTCAAGACGGTCGTGACGGTTCACGATGGTCGTGACGGCCGAGCCTGGCGGGTCCACGCCGTCGGCCTTCACCGAGAAGACGGTGGACCGCCCGTCGCCGCCGTCGGCGTGGCCGCACCGGAGATCTCCCCGGCGATGCGCTCACCCGTCACAGCGTCGACGGCGACATCGCGCCCGCTGGCACGGCCGCCGCTCCCGTCGCCGACAAGCCACACCGGCCGCCAGACCCCCCTGACCTGACGGGCGAGCAGCAGGGCGCGACGGAACTCCCCCGGCGCTCCCGCCGCCCCCTGCGCCAGAGCCTTGGCCTCCGCTTCGTCGACGGTGACAGGCGGAAGCACCGGATCGGCGACGGTCTCGGCCGCGAACCCGAGTACGCGTCCCGTGCCGGTGAGGGTGAGGTCGAGGCGCATCGGCATCAGGACCCCGTGCGCGTAGCGCCGGTACGTCACCCTGTAGACCGTCGTCGGGCCGTGGCCGACGGGACGCACCCGCTGAACGCTGCCCGCGGCGTGCTGCGGGAACCACTCACGGGCGAGCCGTGCCGCGGCCGCCGCGACTTCCCGCGCGCCGAGGCTGCCCTCGTCGGCACGGACGTCCGAAGAGCGGGCACTCTCCAGGGTCTTCGCCGGCCAGGAACCGGAGATGGTGCCGTGGTTCGTCGTCGCGGTGATCCGCAGACGGCATCCGCCTTCATCGGGCTCGGTCACGCTCGCAGTCGCGGTCGCGGTCTGCCGGACCTGCGTATCACTCCCGAAGACTCCCCTGGCCGCAGCGGTGATCCACTCGTCGGCCTGGACGGCGGTTTCGGCGAGGGCACGCTTCTGGTCATCCCTGGCGACGATGTCGACCCGGTCGATCCGGGACTCGAAGACGCCCCCGACGGCCAGCACGGCGAGTGCGCCGAGCGACATGCCCCATGCGAGGTCGCGCAGCGGCTTGCCCGGAGACTGCCGCCGGAGGTAGATCCAGAGGGCCCCCGCCGAGGAACCCAGCAGTGCGCCGGTCGCGTTGGCCGCAAGGTCCGTCACACTGCACGAGCGGCCCAGATGCCCGGCCGACTGGGCGAGTTCCAGGGCTCCGCTGAGGGCCCCGAAGGCAGCCGCGACCGTCACCGGCCTTCTGAAGAGAAAGACAGCCAGCAGCGCACCAGGGGCGAAGAGCGCGATGTTCAGCAGGGAACTCACCGACGTGAACAGACGGGTGGGCATGCCGGTGTCGCACTGCCAGGACTCCAGACCGGCGTCGCCCGGCAGCAGCGTCACGGCCGCGATGCCGACCAGGTAGACGGCCAGAGCCGTTCTGAGAGGCCACGGCTTGCTCCTCGCCTTCGCCACAAGGGCAGTAGGCGCCGCGACCAGCGCAGCGAGAATCAGGAAAGAGACGATCAGGCCCGGTACAGCGGAGATGGACGCTTGAATCACGTTGCAGCCTTCGAGAACACGCAACCGGGACGCTGGTCAGACACCCCGGCCCTTGCGTAAGCGGGCCGGCAGACCTCGAGGTCGGGTGTGCAGCAGTTGCCGACGCCCGCCTTCATGTAGCCAACGATCCTGCTCCACCGGTCGAACGCCATGCAATGATCAAAATAAGACCATCACCAGCTGGACCCCCACTGCGTCGGCTGGTACATCCGGGAGACGAACTGATGCCACACTCCAGCGCGTCGGTCCGCGGGGCCTTGTGCGCACTTGCCGCCGCCCTGGCCGTAGCCGGCTGCAGCTCCCACGGGAGCAGCGCCACCGTCCCCGGTTCCTCAGGCGCCGCAGCGAGCGCCCCACCGCCCACGGCGACGCCCAGGACGACCGGTCAGCCGGACGGACCGTCGGTCGCGACAGCACCGGAACTCGCCTCCGGCGGCATCACCGCGCTGACCTCCGGCACTCGGGTCACGGGGAGCGCCACGTACCCGATCCCTGGTGGGATCAGAGCGGGAACGACTCTGGCGATCGCCGTCAACTGCCAGGGTCCGGGGCGGCTTCGGGTGCAGGTGCAGCCGACCGGCATCTCCTTTCCCCTCGTGTGTGAAAAAGGGAAGGTGCTGCCTTTCATGAACGAGATCCACGTCAGTGAGGGGCGCGCCACGGGCTCGCTCCGGTTCGCGGCGGATCAGAAGGTCACCTGGTCGTTCGCGGTCGGCTGGGATCCCAACCCGCCAGAACAGCATTGACTCTGCAGCGAGAATCGATCTGCTCGAGGGCGCCCCACTCACCTCAGTGCGCGTGTCCTCCGCTGGTCGCAGCGTCCTTCTTGACCGTCAGCGGCAGCAGCTTCCTGCCCGTCGGACCGATCTGAATACTCGTGCCCATCGCGGGACACACCCCACAATCGAAGCACGGCGTCCAGCGGCAGTCCTCGACCTCTGTCTCGTCGAGGGCGTCCTGCCAGTCCTCCCAGAGCCAGTCCTTGTCGAGGCCCGAGTCCAGGTGGTCCCAGGGCAGGACCTCCTCGTACGTCTTCTCGCGCGTCGTGTACCAGTCGACGTCGACGCCGAAGGCGGGCAGCGTCTTGTCGGCGCAGGCCATCCAGCGGTCGTAGGAGAAGTGCTCGCGCCAGCCGTCGAAGCGGCCGCCGTCCTCGTAGACGGCCCGGATGACGGCGCCGATCCGGCGGTCGCCGCGGGAGAGGAGTCCCTCGACGATGCCGGGCTTGCCGTCGTGGTAGCGGAAGCCGATCGAGCGGCCGTACTTCTTGTCGCCGCGGATCTTGTCCCGGAGCTTCTGCAGGCGGGCGTCCGTCGCCTCGGCGGAGAGCTGGGGGGCCCACTGGAAGGGAGTGTGCGGCTTGGGCACGAACCCGCCGATGGAGACGGTGCAGCGGATGTCGTTCTGGCCGGACACCTTGCGGCCTTCGGCGATCACGTTCATCGCCATGTCGGCGATCTGCAGGACGTCCTCGTCGGTCTCCGTGGGCAGGCCGCACATGAAGTACAGCTTCACCTGGCGCCAGCCGTTGCCGTAGGCGGTGGAGACGGTCCTGATCAGGTCCTCTTCCGAGACCATCTTGTTGATGACCTTGCGCATGCGCTCCGAGCCGCCCTCGGGCGCGAAGGTCAGGCCCGAGCGGCGGCCGTTGCGCGTCAGTTCGTTCGCCAGGTCCACGTTGAAGGCGTCGACGCGGGTCGAGGGGAGGGACAGGCCGATCTTGTCCTCCTCGTAGCGGTCCGCGAGTCCCTTGGCGACATCACCGATCTCGCTGTGGTCGGCGCTCGACAGCGAGAGCAGGCCGACCTCCTCGAAGCCGGTCGCCTTCAGACCCTTCTCCACCATGTCGCCGATGCCGGTGATCGACCGCTCGCGCACCGGGCGGGTGATCATGCCTGCCTGGCAGAAGCGGCAGCCGCGGGTGCAGCCGCGGAAGATCTCCACCGACATGCGCTCGTGCACCGTCTCGGCGAGCGGGACCAGCGGCTGCTTGGGGTAGGGCCACTCGTCGAGGTCCATGACCGTGTGCTTCGACACGCGCCACGGCACGCCCGACCGGTTCGGGACCACACGTGCGATCCGGCCGTCCGGCAGGTACTCGACGTCGTAGAACCGCGGGATGTACACCGCGCCGGTCTTCGCGAGGCGGAAGAGGACCTCCTCGCGGCCGCCGGGCCGGCCCTCGGCCTTCCACTCACGGATGATCTTCGTCATGTCGAGCACGGCCTGCTCGCCGTCGCCGATGACCGCCGCGTCGATGAATTCGGCGATCGGCTCGGGATTGAAGGCGGCATGGCCGCCGGCCAGCACGATCGGGTCGTCGAGGCCGCGGTTCGCGGCTTCCAGGGGGATCCCGGCGAGGTCGAGGGCGGCCAGCATGTTGGTGTAGCCGAGCTCGGTGGAGAAGGACAGGCCGAAGACGTCGAATGCCTTCACGGGGCGGTGGCCGTCCACGGTGAACTGCGGGACGCCGTGCTCCCGCATCAGCGCCTCCAGGTCCGGCCACACGCTGTAGGTGCGCTCGGCGAGGACGCCCTCCTGCTCGTTCAGCACCTCGTAGAGGATCATGACGCCCTGGTTGGGAAGACCGACCTCGTACGCGTCCGGGTACATCAGCGCCCAGCGGACGTCGCAGGCCTCCCAGGGCTTGACCGTGGAGTTGAGCTCGCCGCCCACATACTGGATCGGCTTCTGCACATGCGGGAGCAAGGCTTCGAGCTGCGGGAAGACCGACTCGACAGACATCGCGGGGGCACCTTCGTGAGCTGACTGGGGGTCCCCCCGGCCAAAGGCTCGGGGGAGGGTGACCATCTAGCGTAACCCGACCGGAGGCGTCCCCCGCCCGCGAAGAATCCGCCGCGATCCGTTCTAAACCTCCATCTGCGCGCAGGCCCTCTCCCAGAGATCGGGCAGCGCCTCCTCCGCCAGCTCGGCCCGCCCCTCCTCACGGCCGTACAGCACCCCGTAGGTGAAGGCGCTCTCCCCCGCGGCGTGCGCCACGGCCGACAGCTCGCGCAGGGTCCGGCGGGCCATGACGCTGTCCTGGTGGTCGCCGAGCAGGCTCTGCAACGACTTCATGGACTTGGCCAGCGTCTTGGCCGGGCCGCCGACCGCGGGGGTGGCGGTCTCCGCCGCATAGCGGGTCCGCTTGGCCTTCTTGCGCGCCTCGTGCAGGGTCGCGTCGCGGGTGGGGCCGGGCGGCTGTTCCAGGGCCTGTCCGACCAGCGTGGACACCTTCGCGAAGTCCTTGCGGACGGCCTTGGCGAGCACCTTGGCCGGCTTGCCCCCGGCCGCCTTCAGCAGCGGCGGGTCGGCGACCAGGGCGTCCAGGTCGTCGAGCAGGGTGAGGTAGCGCGGCGAGTCCAGGACCCCGAGCAGCCGGTGGCGCGAGCCGCGGGCCTCGGCCTCGGCCCAGGCCCGCAGGCGCGCGCTCACCGGCCCGGAGACGAGGGTGTGGGGCAGGTCGTCCAGGCCCGCCGTCAGGCGCTCGTCGAGCACCTCCTGGTCGCGGCCCGCGCCCAGTTCGCCGGCGAGCCACTTCAGCTCGTCGGCGATCGGGTCGGTGACGGTCCGGTCGAGGACCTTGCGGAAGGAGCGGAAGGTGCTGCGCAGCCGGCGGGTCGCGACGCGCATGTCGTGCACGGAGTCCTCGGTCTCCTGCCGGACGGCCGGATCGAGGGCGACGATCGCGTCCCGTTGGACGCGCACGTACGCCAGCACGTGGTCGCCGGCGGTGACGGGATCGCCGACGGCGGCCTTCTCGTCCGCCGTCTTCCCGTTGCCTCCCTTGCCCCCCTTGTTCCGCTTCTTCTTCGAGGCCGTCTCCGTCAGCGCCCTCGCCAGTTTGGACGGCGACGTCGACGGCCGGACGCCCGCCTTGCGCAACCGCTTGTCCACCTTGTCGAGAAGCGCGGGGTCACCGCCGTCGGCGAGCTCCACCTCGATCTCGGTCCACTGGGCGCCGCCCTCGCCGCCGAACAGCCGGTCCGCCCGTACGGCGTCCACGCTGGCCTCGGCGAGCAGCCGGCCCTTGGCGTCGACGAGCTCGCGGACGTCCCGGCTGGAGCGCAGCCGCACCACCGGCACCAACTGGCCCTCGCGGACACGGGAGCGGACCAGTCGGCCGAGCTCTTCGGGCACGGTGTCCGAGAGCGGCGATCTGATCTCGTCCCGGACGCCGGCCTCGACGGGGAGTTTCAGGTGCCATCCGGCGTCGGCGCCGCCGGTGCGACGGCGCAGGGTGATCGAGGCCGCGGCCAGACGCAGGTCGGAGGTGTCGTAGTAGGTCGCGTCCAGCTCGGTGACGCCCTTGTCGAGGACGGTGGCGACGCCGCCGACTCCGGTCAGGTCGGGCAGCCCGCTCTCGTCGGATTCGTACTTGCGCTCGATCTCGCGTTTCGTCTCCGCCATGAATTGAATCTAGTCGCACTCGGGTCCGAGCGGCAGTGCGCACCGGACCCGAATCGCGGCAGGACCGGGGGAAACACGAGGTGTCGCGGGGTGCCGGGGTGCTCAGGCCGACATCGGCCGTTGCACCCGGATGGACTGCAGCAGCCCCACCGCCACCCATACCGCGAACATCGACGTGCCGCCGTAGGAGACGAACGGCAGCGGCAGGCCCGTCACCGGCATGATGCCCAGCGTCATGCCGATGTTCTCGAAGGACTGGAAGGCGAACCAGGCCACGATGCCCGCGGCGACGATCGTGCCGTAGAGCTCCGTCGTCTCACGCGCTATGCGGCAGGCGCGCCAGAGGACCACGCCGAGCAGGACGATGATCAGGCCCGCTCCCATGAAGCCGAGTTCCTCGCCCGCGACGGTGAAGACGAAGTCCGTCTGCTGTTCGGGGACGAACTGGCCCGTCGTCTGTGAGCCGTGGAACAGCCCGGCGCCGGTGAGGCCGCCGGAGCCGATCGCGATCCGCGCCTGGTTGGTGTTGTAGCCCACGCCGGCCGGGTCGAGGCTGGGGTTGGCGAAGGCGGCGAAGCGGGCGATCTGGTAGTCGTCGAGGATGTGCAGCTGCCAGACGGCGATCGCGCCGGCCGCGCCGGCGGCGAGCAGGCCGAAGACCCAGCGGTTGGAGGCGCCGGAGGCCAGCAGCACGCCGAGCACGATCATCACCATGACCATGACCGACCCGAGGTCGGGCATCAGCATCACGACCAGCATGGGGACGGCCGCGAGACCGAGCGCCTGGAGGACCGTGCGCTGGTCCGGGTAGGGCTTGTCGCCGGCGTCGACGCGTGCCGCGAGCAGCATCGCCATGCCGAGGATGATCGCGATCTTCACGAACTCCGAGGGCTGCAGCGAGAAGCCGCCGCCGAGCACGATCCAGGAGTGCGCGCCGTTGACCGTGGAGCCGAGCGGCGTCAGCACCGCGAGGATCCCCAGGAGCGACAGGCCGTACAGGACCGGCACCGCGTTGCGCAGGGTGCGGTGGCCGAGCCAGACCGTGCCGACCATCAGGGCGAGCCCGATGCCGGTGTTCATCAGGTGCCGGACGAGGAAGTAGTACGGGTCGCCCTGGTTGATCTCGGTGCGGTTGCGGGTCGCCGAGAAGACCAGGAGCGAGCCGATCAGCGACAGCGCGATCGCCGACAGCAGTATCGGCCAGTCCAGCCTGCGGGCCAGCGAGTCACGGGCGAAGACCCGCGTCCAGCCGGCCCTCGCGGGCCCGTATCCGGAGACGGAGAAACCGTTCGCACCGGTCATGTGCACATCCTCCGGCTTCCCCTCTTCCGTCGTCGTCTGCGGGTGTCGCGGTTGGGGTCGGTGTTCTGCTGCACGGTGCCCGCCGGCTGTGTGTCGCCGGGATTCGGCGCAGTCTGCTGGCTGGCGCGCTGCTCCTTGGCCGGGTCCTTGGAGAGCTTGGGGGCCTTGATCGTGCCGTCCGCCTGGATCTTCGGCAGGCCGGTCTGCGGCGTGGGCAGCAGGGCGTTCTTCTTGTCGATCTTGCCGTCGTCGGAGACGCCGTACATCGCGTTGTAGATGTGCCGCACGGCCTCGCCGGAGGCGCCCGAGCCGGTGCCGGCCTGGGCGATCGTCATGACGACCGTGTAGTCCTTGCTGTACGTGGCGAGCCAGGACGTCGTCTGCTTGCCGTAGACCTCCGCGGTGCCGGTCTTGGCGTGCAGCGGGATCTGCTCCTGCGGCCAGCCGCCGAACTTCCAGGCGGCGGTACCGCGGGTGACCACGCCTTCCAGCGCGGCGTCCATGCCCTTGATCGTGGCCTGGGTGACGGGCAGTCTGCCCTTGGGCTTGGGCTTGATCTCGTGGACGGTCCTGCCGTCGGGGCTGACGATCGCCTTGCCGATGGTAGGGGTGTACATCGTGCCGCCGTTGGCGATGGCCCCGTAGATCACGGCCTCCTGGATCGGGGTGACGAGGGTGTCGCCCTGGCCGATGGAGTAGTTGATCGAGTCGCCCTCGCGCATCTTGTTGCCTTCGAGGCAGTTCTCGTACGCGATCTTCTCGACGTAAGAGCCGTCCTTTTTACCGGACTTGCACCAGGAGTCCTTGTTGGCCTTCCAGTAGGACTCCTTCCACTGACGGTCCGGGACCCGGCCGGTGACCTCGTTGGGCAGGTCGAGACCGGTCTCCTTGCCGAGGCCGAACTGGTGGGCGGCCTTGTAGAAGTAGTCCTTGGGCTCGCCCTTCTTCGGGTTGATGCCGCCGTCCTTCTTCCACTCCCGGTCGGCGAGACCGTAGAAGACGGTGTCACAGGAGACCTCGAGGGCGCGGCCGAGCGAGATGGGGCCGAAGCTCTCCCCCTCGAAGTTCTTGAAGACCTGGCCGCCCACCGAGTACGAGCTGGTGCACGGGTAGCCGCCGTCCCACTCGTAGCCCGCTTCGACCGCGGCGGCCGTGGAGACCACCTTGAAGGTCGAACCGGGCGCGGACTGACCCTGTATGGCCCGGTTGAGCAGCGGGTAGTCGGAGTCCTTGCCGGTGAGCTTCTTGTAGTCCTTGGCGGAGATGCCGCCGACCCAGACGTTGGGGTCGTAGGCCGGGGCGGACGCCATGGCGACGACCCGGCCGGTCTTGGCCTCCATCACGACGACGGCGCCGGAGTCGGCCTTGTAGTTCTCGCCGGTGATCTTGTCGAACTGGGTGCGGGCGATCTTCATCGCGTTGTTCAGTTCGTACTCGGCGACCCGCTGGACACGGGCGTCGATGCTGGTGACGAGGTTGGAGCCGGGCTGAGCCGCGTCCGCCTCGGCCTGGCCGATGACGCGGCCGAGGTTGTCGACCTCGTAGCGGGTGACGCCGGCCTTGCCGCGCAGTTCCTTGTCGTACTGGCGCTCCAGGCCGCTGCGGCCGACCTGGTCGGAGCGCAGGTACGGCGAGTCGGTGTCCTGGGCCTTGGTGATCTCCTCGTCGGTGACCGGGGAGAGATAGCCGAGGACCTGGGCGGTGTTGGCGTTGCCGGGGGCCGCGTAACGCCGTACGGCCTCGGGCTCGGCGGTGATGCCCGGGAAGTCCTCGGCGCGTTCGCGGATCTGCAGGGCCTGCTTGGCGGTGGCCTCGTCGGTGATCGGGATCGGCTGGTAGGGCGAGCCGTTCCAGCAGGGCTGCGGCGTTTTCGCGTCGCACAGCCGGACCTTCAGCGCGACCTCGTCGGGCTTCATGCCGAGGACCCCGGCCAGCTTGGTCAGGACCGCCTTGCCGTCGTCCCTCTGCTTCAGCAGCTCGGTGCGGGAGGCGGAGACCACGAGGCGCGTCTCGTTGTCGGCCAGGGGCACTCCGCGCGCGTCCAGGATCGAGCCGCGCACGGCGGGTTCGACGACCTGCTGGACGTGGTTGCCGGAGGCCTCCTTGGCGTACGCCGCACCCTCGCGGATCTGCAGGTACCACAGGCGGCCGCCGAGGGTGCCGAGCAGGGAGAGGACGAGGATCTGGATCACGACGAGCCGGATCTGGACCCGTGGGCTCCGACCGGTCTCGGGAATGTTGGTCACTGCGGCTGTCTCCCCCTCTCAGTACGCGGACTCGGTGTGCGGACGTGTGTGCGCGGACGAATGATGAACGACCGGTCTGTGCGACCTCGTTCCGCCTGGACTTCCTCGTTCGGGTGATTCATCCACCGGCGCGCTCGGCGCGCGGACGCCCGCGTTCACAGCCGCTTGACCCCCTTGATGCGCCCGGCCCGGGTGGCCCGCGACCTGGCCGCCTTCAGCTTGAGTCCGCCGCGCTGCCCGCCGATCCTCAGGCCCGTGCCGGAGGAGAGCCAGCCGGAGGAGATGTCGGGACTCCTGGCGGCGGAGTTGGTCTCGGCGAGTGGGTCGTTGTCGGCCCGCCGCGCCAGGAACATGATCGCCGGGACCACGAACGGGGCGAGCAGCAGGTCGTACAGGGCGGACGTGAACAGCAGCCCGGTGAGGCCGACATGACGGGCTGCGGTGTCGCCGACGAGGGCGCCGACCCCGGCGTACAGCAGGGTGGAGCCGACGGCGGCGGCGACGACCACGACCATCGGGCCGGTGGCCGATCTGATCTGTCCGGTCTCGGGCTTGATCAGCCCGGCGAGGTAACCGATCACGCAGAGCACCAGGGCGTAGCGCCCGGCGGCGTGGTCGGCGGGCGGCGCGAGGTCGGCCAGCAGGCCGGCGCCGAAGCCGATGAGGGCGCCGCCGACATGGCCGTACACCATGGCCAGTCCGAGGACGGTGAGCAGGAGGAGGTCGGGGACGGCGCCCGGGAGGTGGAGGCGGGCGAGGACGCTCACCTGGATCACCAGGGCGACGACGACCAGGGGGACGGAGAGCAGGATCCGGTTGACGCGCATGGGGGTGTCAGCTCCTACTGCTGCTGGCCGTCTACGGGTGCGTTCGCGCTCGGCGTGACCGTGACGGTCACCGTCGGCGTGGGGACCGGTTTGGGCTTCGAGGGGAGCACGGTGTCGCGCGGGTCCTTCTTCGGGGCCTCGACGACCACGCCCACGATGTCGAGCTTGGTGAAGCTGACGTACGGCGTGACGTAGAGGGTGCGGGTGAGGTCGCCGCCGGAGGGGTCGACGCGGGAGACGACGCCGACGGGAACGCCGGGCACGAAGGGCTTGTCGGCCTGTGAGCCGAAGGTGACCAGCCGGTCGCCCTTCCTCACGTCGGCCTTGCCGTTGAGGAGTTCGACGCGCAGCGGGCGGTCGCCCTGCCCGGAGGCGAAGCCGAGCTCGTCGGACGCCTCCATCCGGGTGCCGACGGTGAAGTCGGGGTCGCTGGCCAGGAGCACGGTCGCGGTGTCCGGGCCGACGGTGGTGACCCGCCCGACCAGCCCGTCCCCGTTCAGGACCGTCATGTCGCGCCTGACGCCGTCGTTGGCGCCGACGTCGATGGTGATCGTCCAGGAGAAGCCCTGGGCCGCTCCTATCGCGATGACCTCCGCGCCCTTGATGCCGTACTGACCGGTGCCGGCGATCTTCAGCATCCTGTCGAGCTGCGTCAGCCGGCTGCGGTTGCGGTCGTCGCTGCCGAGCTTCGCCTTGAGCGCCGCGTTCTCCTTCTCCAGCGCGGTGAGCCGGTCATGGCGTCCCCCGGAGTCACGGACGGCCGAGACGGCGTTGCCGACGGGGTCCACCGCCGACGCCACGCCGTTCTCGATCGGGCCGAAGGCCGCGGCCGCGGCCTGCCGGGCGCCGTCGACCGGGGAGTCCTCCCCGCCCCGGATGTCGACCGTGATCAGCGCGAACGCTACGGCGATCAGCAGCACCAGGAGCAGCCGGCTCTCTCGTGTGTCCCTCACGTGCGGCGGCCGTGCCCTTCCTCGAGAGAAAAACCAGAACAGGAATCAGGAAGCAGGTATGGACAAGCAGTTGCAGGAAGCGGGTCGGGAATTGGGGTAGCCCCGGGCCAGCATGACCAAGGGCGCTTTATGGGAGCTTATGCCTCTATATCAATGATCCGCCGCACGAGAGGAGATCGTCCCGTACGGCGGAATCGAAGCGTTACGTCATCTGCGCGGCGCCGCGTCCAGGACCTGCTGGAGCGCCTCGAACTCCTCGACGCACTTCCCGGAGCCCAGCGCCACGCTGTCCAGCGGGTCCTCGGCGATGTGGATGGGCATGCCGGTCTCCCGGCGCAGCCGCTCGTCGAGACCGCGCAGCAGGGCTCCGCCGCCGGTCAGAACGATTCCGCGGTCCATGATGTCGCCGGACAGCTCCGGCGGACACTTGTCGAGCGTGGTCTTCACGGCGTCGACGATCGCGTTGACCGGTTCCTCGATCGCCTTGCGCACCTCAGCGGCCGAGATGACGACGGTCTTGGGCAGTCCGGAGACGAGGTCGCGGCCACGGATCTCCGTGTGCTGGTCGTCGTCGAGGTCATACGCCGAACCGATCGTGATCTTGATCTGTTCGGCGCTCCGCTCACCGAGGAGGAGGCTGTACTCCTTCTTGATGTGCTGGATGATCGCGTTGTCCAGTTCATCGCCCGCGACACGGATGGACTGGGCGGTGACGATGCCGCCGAGCGAGATGACCGCGACCTCCGTGGTGCCGCCGCCGATGTCCACCACCATGTTGCCCGTGGCCTCGTGGACCGGCAGGCCGGAGCCGATGGCCGCGGCCATCGGCTCCTCGATGATGTGCACCTGACGGGCGCCGGCCTGGGTCGACGCCTCGATGACGGCACGGCGCTCGACGCCCGTGATGCCCGAGGGCACACAGACGACGACTCGCGGACGAGCCAGATACCTCCGCTTGTGGATCTTCAGGATGAAGTAGCGGAGCATCCGCTCGGTGATCTCGAAGTCGGCGATCACGCCGTCCTTCAGCGGACGCACGGCAACGATGTTGCCGGGCGTGCGCCCGATCATCTTCTTCGCTTCGGCGCCGACCGCGAGGATGCCACCGGTGTTGGTGTTGATCGCGACGACGGACGGCTCGTTGAGTACGATCCCGCGACCCCTGACGTACACCAGCGTGTTGGCGGTCCCGAGGTCGACAGCCATGTCACGGCCGATGAACGACATTGAGTTCCCCATCAGGATTCGACTGGCCTTCCATGAGCTTTGAGGGCTTATCAGGTCGGCGAGGTGGGTGCTGTGACGTGAAGGCTTCCATCGTAAACGCGCCTGCACGAACACTGCGGAGCGGTCTCCGCCATTGTTTGCAGATGCTGTGTGGGTTCGCTTCTGGAGACGGGCGTTCGGGGGCTCACGTTCCCTCGATCGCCCGCTTCAGACCCTTCTGCGGCCGTCGGGGAGTCAGGCTCGGCCGGGGAAGAAGATCTTCACCTCGCGCTCGGCGGACTCCTCGGAGTCGGAGGCGTGGATCAGGTTCTCGCGGACGATGACGCCGTAGTCGCCGCGGATGGAGCCGGGGGCGGCGGCGATCGGGTCGGTCGGGCCGGCCAGCGCGCGCACGCCCTCGATGACCCGATCGCCCTCGACGATCAGCGCGACGACCGGGCCGGAGGCCATGAACTCCACCAGCGGCTCGTAGAAGGGCTTGCCCTTGTGCTCACCGTAGTGCTGCTCCAGCGTGTCCTGGTCCAGCGTGCGCAGCTCCAGCGCGGTGATCTGCCAGCCGGCCTTGCGCTCGATACGGCTGATGATCTCGCCGGTCAGGCCACGACGGACGGCGTCGGGCTTGAGCAGGACGAGGGTGCGCTGGCTCACGAGGGGACTCCTTCTACGGCCGGTGTTCCGGCGCCGGTGCTCTGGCGCCTGCAGGTGCGGTGGGATGAGGTTACAGGTCGGGTCCGGGCGCTCGTCACGCAGCGTCAGCGGTATCCGCAGAGGCGGCGGAGGCCTGCGCGGCGAAGCGGGCCTTGGCCTCGTCGACCTTTCTGCCGAAGTGCACCGACGCCCACCACAGGGCCCCGAAGAGCACGCCCATGAAGAACATGATCGGGACGAAGAGACCGGACGCGACGAGGGCGATCTGCAGCGCCCAGCCGAGGGCGACCCCGCCGGGCCGGGTGACCATGCCGCACAGCAGCACGGTGAGCAGCATGGCGACGCCGCAGACCGTCCACACCGTGGACGTGGACAGGTCGGAGTCCTTCATGGCGACCAGGCCGGCGAAGCCGATGACGAAGAACTCGCCGACCAGGGTCGAGGAGCAGAGCGTACGCATGGGGGGCCTCAGTGCTTCCCGAGGAGCAGTCGCGCCTCGCCGACGGTGATGACGGAGCCGGTGACCAGGACGCCTCCGCCGGAGAACTCGCCCTCCTCCTCGGAGAGGGTGATCGCCGCCTCCAGGGCGTCGGGCAGCCGCGGCTCGACCTGGACGCGGTCGTCGCCGAACACCTCGACGGCGATCGCGGCGAGCTCGTCGGCGTCCATCGCGCGATGGCTGGTGTTCTGCGTGATCACGACCTCGGCGAAGATCGGCTCGAAGGCTTCCAGGAGCCCGCGCACGTTCTTGTCGCCGCTGGCTCCGACCACACCGATCAGCCGGGAGAAGTCGAACGCCTCGCCGACGGCCTCGGCGGTGGCCCGCGCGCCGGCCGGGTTGTGCGCGGCGTCCAGCACGACGGTCGGGGAGCGGCGGACGACTTCGAGGCGGCCCGGCGAGGAGACGGCGGCGAAGGCCTTGCGGACGGTGTCGATGTCGAGCGGCTCGGGCCGCTGGGAGCCGACGCCGAAGAACGCCTCGACGGCCGCGAGCGCGACGGCGGCGTTGTGCGCCTGGTAGGGACCGTGCAGGGGCAGGTACACCTCGGGGTACTCGCCGCCCAGCCCTCGCAGGGTGACCAGCTGCCCGCCGACGGCGACCTGACGTGCGACGACCCCGAACTCCAGCCCTTCCCGGGCCACGGTCGCGTCGACCTCGACGGCCTTCTTCAGCAGCACCTGCGCCGCGTCGACCGGCTGCTGGGCCAGGATGACGGTGGCGTCCTGCTTGACGATCCCGCTCTTCTCGGCGGCGATCTCGGCGGTCGTCTCCCCGAGCCGGTCGGTGTGGTCCAGGTCGATGGGCGTGACGACGGCCACGTCGCCGTCGATGACGTTGGTGGCGTCCCAGGAGCCGCCCATGCCCACTTCCACGACGGCGACGTCGACGGGCGCGTCGGCGAAGGCGGCGTACGCCATGCCGGTGAGCACCTCGAAGAAGGACAGCCGGTACTCCTGCATGGCGTCGACCATGTCGACGTACGGCTTCACGTCCTGGTACGTCTCGATGAACCGCTCGGCGGAGATCGGGGCGCCGTCGAGGCTGATCCGCTCGGTGATCGACTGCACGTGCGGGCTCGTGTACCGGCCGGTGCGCAGCTCGAAGGCGCCGAGCAGGGCCTCGATCATGCGGGCGGTGGAGGTCTTGCCGTTCGTCCCCGTGATGTGGATCGAGGGGTAGGAGCGCTGCGGGTCCCCGAGCACGTCCATCAGCGCGGCGATCCGGCCGACGGAGGGTTCCAGCTTCGTCTCGCCCCAGCGGGTGGCCAGCTCCGCCTCGACCTCGCGCAGGGCCTTGTCGACCTCGGGGTCCTCGGGGCGCGCGGGCACGTCGGCCTGCGGTGCGCCGCCCTGGGTGCGCAGGGTGCGGCTGCCGGCCTCGATGACCGCGAGGTCGGGGTCGCGGTCGGTCTCCTCGGCGATGATCTCGTCGAAGGGATCGAGGGGGTCGAAGGGGGCGGGCAGGTCGTCGTGGTTGCCGTTCGGGGGGAGCTCGCTCACGGGGCCAGTCTACGGACGGCCGGTGACAGAGGTGGGCGAAGGCCCCCGGAACCGTTCCGGGACGCTCCTGGAAGGAGCCGGGGGCCTTCGTCGTCGTGACGCCGTGCCGCCGACTCACGCCTGCGGCAGGCGCTCCAGCTGGCTCTGGATGCGGGCGATGTCCTCGTCCGCCTTGGCGAGGCGGGTGCGGATCTTGTCGACCACGTTGTCCGGGGCCTTCGCGAGGAACGCCTCGTTGCCGAGCTTGGCGCCGGCCTGGGCCTTCTCCTTCTCGGCCGCCGCCAGATCCTTGGCCAGGCGCTTGCGCTCCGCGGCCACGTCGATCGTGCCGGACAGGTCCAGCGCGACCGTGGCGCCCGCGACCGGCAGGGTCGCCGTCGCGGAGAAGTCCTCGCCCTCCGGCTGCAGGCGCAGCAGCTGGCGGACAGCGGCCTCGTGCGCCGCGAACGGCGTGCCGTCGAGGGTGAGGCGGGCGGGGACCCGCTGACCGGGCTGCAGGCCCTGGTCGGCGCGGAAGCGGCGGACCTCGGTGATCACCGACTGGAGGCTCTCGATCTCCTTCTCGGCGGCCGCGTCCCGGAACCCGCTGTCCGTGGGCCACTCGGCGACGACGACGGACTCACCGCCGGTGAGGGTGGTCCACAGCGTCTCCGTGACGAACGGGACGATCGGGTGCAGCAGCTTGAGCGTGACGTCGAGGACCTCGCCGAGAACCCTGCCGGAGACCTTCGCGGGCTCGCCGCCGGCCATGAACGTGGTCTTGGACAGCTCGACGTACCAGTCGAAGACCTCGTCCCAGGCGAAGTGGAACAGCGCGTCGGAGAGCTTCGCGAACTGGTAGTCCTCATACAGCGCGTCCACTTCGGCGACGACGGAGTTGAGGCGGGAGAGGATCCAGCGGTCGGTCGCCGACAGCTTCGAGGCATCCGGCAGGGGGCCGTCGACCGTTGCGCCGTTCATCAGCGCGAAGCGCGTGGCGTTCCAGATCTTGTTGGCGAAGTTGCGCGAGCCCTGGACCCAGTCCTCGCCGATCGGGACGTCGACGCCGGGGTTGGCGCCGCGCGCGAGGGTGAACCGGAGCGCGTCGGAGCCGTACTTGTCCATCCAGTCCAGCGGGTTGACCGCGTTGCCGAAGGACTTCGACATCTTCTTGCCGAACTGGTCGCGGACCATGCCGTGCAGGGCGATGGTGTGGAAGGGCGGGGTGCCGTCCATCGCGTAGAGGCCGAACATCATCATCCGGGCGACCCAGAAGAAGAGGATGTCGTAGCCGGTGACCAGGACGGAGTTCGGGTAGAACTTCGCGAGCGACTCGGCCTGTTCGGGCCAGCCGAGCGTGGAGAACGGCCACAGGCCGGAGGAGAACCAGGTGTCGAGGACGTCGGTGTCCTGACGCCAGCCCTCGCCGGTGGGCGCCTCGTCGTCGGGGCCGACGCAGACGACCTCGCCGTTCGGGCCGTACCAGACCGGGATGCGGTGGCCCCACCACAACTGCCGCGAGATGCACCAGTCGTGGAGGTTGTCGACCCAGTCGAAGTAGCGCTTCTCCATCTCCTGCGGGTGGATCTTGACGCGGCCGTCGCGGACGGCGTCGCCGGCGGCCTTCGCCAGCGGGCCGACCTTGACCCACCACTGCATGGACAGGCGCGGCTCGATGGTGGTCTTGCAGCGCGAGCAGTGCCCGACGGAGTGGACGTAGGGCCGCTTCTCGGCGACGATCCGGCCTTCGGCGCGCAGCGCGGCGACGATGGCGGAGCGGGCCTCGAGCCGGTCCAGGCCCTGGAAGGGGCCGTGGGCGGTGATGACCGCGTGCTCGTCCATGACGGTGAGCGAGGGCAGGTTGTGGCGCTGGCCGATCTCGAAGTCGTTCGGGTCGTGCGCCGGGGTCACCTTGACGGCGCCGGTGCCGAACTCGGGGTCCACGTGGGTGTCGGCGACGACCGGGATGAAGCGGTCGGTCAGCGGGAGGCGGATCTCCTTGCCGACCAGGTGCCTGTAGCGCTCGTCGTCGGGGTGGACGGCGACGGCCGTGTCGCCGAGCATCGTCTCCGCGCGTGTGGTGGCGACGACGATGGTGTCGTCGCCCTCGCCGTACTTCATGGAGACGAGCTCGCCGTCGTCGTCCTGGTACTCGACCTCGATGTCCGAGATCGCCGTCAGGCAGCGCGGACACCAGTTGATGATGCGCTCGGCGCGGTAGATGAGCTCGTCGTCGTAGAGCCGCTTGAAGATGGTCTGGACGGCCTGGGAGAGGCCCTCGTCCATGGTGAAACGCTCACGCGACCAGGCGACGCCGTCGCCCAGACGACGCATCTGGCCGCTGATCTGGCCGCCGGACTCGCCCTTCCACTGCCAGACGCGCTCGACGAACGCCTCACGGCCGAGGTCGTGACGGGACTTGCCTTCCTTGCCCAGTTCACGCTCGACGACGTTCTGCGTGGCGATGCCGGCGTGGTCCATGCCCGGCTGCCAGAGCGTCTCGAAGCCCTGCATGCGCTTGCGGCGGGTGAGGGCGTCGATGAGGGTGTGCTCGAAGGCGTGCCCCAGGTGCAGGCTGCCCGTGACGTTCGGCGGGGGGATGACGATGGTGTACGGAGGCTTGTCGCTCTTGGCGTCGGCCTCGAAGTAGCCCCGCTCGACCCAGCGCTCGTACAGCGGCCCCTCTACGTCGGCCGGCGCGTACTGGGTCGGCAGTTCGGTGGGGGGCGCTGATGGCTGCTGCTGAGCGTTCTCGGTCACGGGCCCAGTTTAGGGGTGTCACCGCGCGGTCCCGAAACGTGTTTCCTCTGTAACGGTGCGGGCCCCGCTGCCGGGCTGGTGGGGAGTTTGAGCCAGGATGTGAAAATCACATAAGCGTCTGGAGGGGAACCCAGGAATGAGTCACAACCAGCCGGGCCCGTACGGCGGGCAGCCCCAGCAGCCCGGACCGTACGGCCAGCCCGGTCCGTACGGTCAGCCTCCGCAGGCGCCGCAGCCCGGCTACGGCTACCCCCAGCAGCCCCCCGCCCCGCAGCCCGGCTACGGGTATCCGGCGCAGCCCCCGCAGGGCGTGCCCCCGCAGACCCCGCCCTACGGCCAGCAGCCTCCCTACGGCCAGCAGCCGGCTTCTCCCTACGGCCAGCAGCCTCCCTACGGCCAGCCTCCCTACGGCGTCCCGCAGCCCCCGGCGCCGGGCGGCGGCGGCAAGAAGGCGGGCATCGTCCTCGGCGCGGTCGCGGTCGTCGCGGCGATCGGCGTGGGCGCGTACTTCGTGATCGGCGGAGGCGGCGGCGCCGGCGGCCTCAAGGACGACGGCGCGCACAAGCTGGCGACGCCGGGGACCGTCCTGACCGAGTACAACCGGGTCACGGACGACGGCGCGAGCGCCGGCAAGGACTCGACCGCCGACCTGGCGAAGACCGGCGTCCAGGACGGCAAGTCCGTGATCGGCCTCTACACGACGGCGGACCTCAGCGGGTACGACCCGGCCGACCCGAGCACCGCGCCCGACGCGTCCGAGCTGGCCACCTCCAAGACCATCACCTTCGCCGGCGCCTACGGCAAGATCGCCGACCCGCAGAAGACGCTGGACCTGTTCTTCGCCAACTTCAAGAAGTCGTCCCAGGACGGCTCTTCCGGCTCTGCCGGGGCCCAGAAGGGCAAGCTGGTCGGCGAGCCCGAGAAGGCGGACCTGGACGGCGCGGTCATGAAGTGCCAGGCGGCCGAGGGGAAGAACGCGCTCACCAAGCAGGAGAAGACCGACTGGTTCTGCGCCTGGGCGGACTACAGCACCATCACCCTGGTCTCGCCGGGCGACGCCACGAAGGGCGTCACCAAGGAAGTGGCGATCGACATCACCACGAAGCTGCGCGGCCAGATCCGCGTCGGGGTGTGACGAACCCGCTCCCTTGCGAGGCGAGAGACGAGAAGGGCCCCGGGTGACCGGGGCCCTTCGTCGTACGCGTGCCGCCTAGGCGGTCTTCGCCTCGCCCGGGCCGCGGCCGCCGCGCGCGTCGCGGGGGATCAGGGTCGGGTTGACGTTGGAGAGGACCACGTCCGCCGTGATGACGACGCGGGCCACGTCCTTGCGGGACGGGACCTCGTACATCACCGCCTGGAGGACCTCCTCCATGATGGCGCGCAGGCCGCGGGCGCCGGTCTGGCGCAGGATGGCCTGGTCGGCGATGGCCTCCAGGGCCTCGCGCTCGAAGTCCAGCTCCACGCCGTCGAGTTCGAAGAGCCGCTGGTACTGCTTGACCAGCGCGTTGCGCGGCTCGATGAGGATCTGCAGGAGCGCCTCGCGGTCCAGGTTGTGGACCGAGGTGATGACCGGCAGACGGCCGATGAACTCCGGGATCATGCCGAACTTGACCAGGTCCTCGGGCATGACGGCCTCGAACTGGTCCTTGGACTCCAGCTCGCGCTTGGAGCGGATCGTCGCGCCGAAGCCGATGCCCTTGGCGCCGGCCCGGGTCTCGATGATCTTCTCCAGTCCGGAGAAGGCGCCGCCCACGATGAACAGCACGTTCGTCGTGTCGATCTGGATGAACTCCTGGTGCGGGTGCTTGCGGCCGCCCTGCGGCGGGACCGAGGCGGTGGTGCCCTCGAGGATCTTCAGCAGGGCCTGCTGGACGCCCTCGCCCGACACGTCGCGCGTGATGGAAGGGTTCTCGCTCTTCCTCGCGACCTTGTCGATCTCGTCGATGTAGATGATCCCGGTCTCGGCCTTCTTGACGTCGTAGTCGGCGGCCTGGATCAGCTTCAGCAGGATGTTCTCGACGTCCTCGCCGACGTAACCCGCCTCGGTGAGCGCCGTGGCGTCGGCGATGGCGAAGGGGACGTTCAGCATGCGCGCGAGGGTCTGCGCGAGGAGGGTCTTGCCCGAGCCGGTGGGACCGAGCAGGAGGATGTTCGACTTCGCCAACTCGATGGCGTCCTCGCGGCTTTGGGCGCCGCCGTTCTCCCCGGCCTGCACGCGCTTGTAGTGGTTGTACACCGCGACCGACAGAGCCTTCTTGGCGGGCTCCTGGCCCACCACGTAGCCCTCGAGGAACTCGTAGATCTCGCGCGGCTTGGGGAGTTCCTCCCAGCGGACCTCGCTGGTCTCCGCGAGTTCTTCCTCGATGATCTCGTTGCAGAGATCGATGCACTCGTCGCAGATGTAGACACCGGGCCCTGCGATGAGCTTCTTGACCTGCTTCTGGCTCTTGCCGCAGAACGAGCACTTGAGCAGATCGCCGCCGTCACCGATGCGTGCCACGGTGTGCTTCCCCTTCGCCTGGGAGACGCCTGGACGCTTTCGAATCCAGCGGCTCCTGGTGCTGCCTTAGTCCGACGGTACCTTGCCTGGCCCCCCGTTCGGGCCCCCCTTGGCACGGTTCACTGCGACGTGGACCGTGTCACACCGTGCCGAGGGGCCCCGAACGGGACGACTCCGAACGTCAACGCAGAGACTCGTTGTTCATCTTCCGGGTGGAGATGATCTGGTCGATCAGGCCGTACGCCAGCGCGTCCTCGGCCGTGAGGATCTTGTCGCGCTCGATGTCCTCGCGGATCTTCTCGATCGGCGTGGTCGAGTGCTTGGCCAGCATGTCCTCCAGCTGCGCGCGCATCCGCAGGATCTCGTTGGCGGCGATCTCCAGGTCGGAGACCTGACCGCGGCCGGTCTCACTGTACGGCTGGTGGATCAGCACGCGCGCGTTCGGCAGCGCCATGCGCTTGCCCGGCGTGCCGGCGGCCAGCAGGATCGCGGCGGCGGAGGCCGCCTGGCCCATGCAGACCGTCTGGATGTCGGGCTTCACGAACTGCATCGTGTCGTAGATGGCCGTCAGCGCGGTGAAGGAGCCGCCGGGGCTGTTGATGTAGATCGAGATGTCCCGGTCGGGGTCCATCGACTCCAGGCACAGCAGCTGCGCCATGACGTCGTTGGCGGAGGCGTCGTCGATCTGCACGCCGAGGAAGATCACGCGCTCCTCGAAGAGCTTCGCGTAGGGGTCGTACTCGCGGATGCCCTGGGAGGTGCGCTCGACGAAGCGCGGGATGACGTAGCGGGACTCGGCGCGGGGGCCGGTGTACTCGGCCTCGGTGCGGGCGTAGATGCCGCTGCCGGGGAAGTCGTTCACGATGTCTCCTGAAGAGGGGGCTGGGGCGGTGGGCTGGAGGGGCTGGAGAGGGGCTCCGACGGCTTCCGAGGGCCCCGGGCGCCCGCTGGGAGGCTCCGGGCGGCCCGGGATCCCGAGGGGGCTTCCTGGGCTGCCGGGAGGCCTCAGCGGGCTCCTGGGGCCTCGGAGGGGTCAGGGGCTCAGGGAGCTCCGGGGAGCGCCCTGGGCGGCCCTGCCGCCGTCAGGGTGACCCTCAGGCCGCCCCGGTACCGCCGCCGCCCGGCATGCCGGCGGCCGTGGGGATGACGTCGTCGATGAGGCCGTACTCCTTGGCCTCGAACGCGTCGAACCAGCGGTCGCGGTCCGAGTCGCGGGTGATCTGCTCGACCGACTGGCCGGTGTGCTGCGAGGTCAGCTCGGCCATGCGCTTCTTGGTGTGCAGCAACCGCTCGGCGTGGATCTTGATGTCCGAGGCCGAGCCCGCCAGACCCGCGGAGGGCTGGTGGATCAGGATCTCGGCGTTCGGCAGCGCGAAGCGCTTGCCGGGGGTGCCCGCGCTGAGCAGGAACTGGCCCATGGAGGCGGCCAGGCCCATGGCGATGGTCACCACGTCGTTCTTGATGAACTGCATGGTGTCGTAGATCGCCATGCCGGCCGTGATGGAGCCGCCGGGGCTGTTGATGTAGAGGTAGATGTCCTTGTCCGGGTCGGCGGCAAGGAGCAGCAACTGTGCGGTGATCTTGTTGGCGATGTCGTCGTCGACCGCCTGGCCGAGGAAGATGATCCGCTCGCCGAGCAGCCGGTTGTAGACCTGGTCGCCGAGGCCACCGATGGAAGGCTCGCCGGCGGCGGAGGGCATCAGATTCGTCACGTATCCACCTGCTCGTCTTACGACGGCGCCGGGCCGTCTCACGTGTACTGCCTGGGGCTCGGGGACTCCCCTGCCCTCGTACTCATGGACCCTAACGCGCGGGTCCCGCCGGGGAATCCCGGAGAGGAGAGTGTTCGCCGGGGGCGTAGTCGCCCGGGGACGCGAACGACGGAGGGGCCCCGGAGCGATCATTGCTCCGGGGCCCCTCGTGTCCGCGTCGTAAGCGACGCGAGGACCGTCAGCTCTCGGTCTTCTCCTCAGCGGTCTCCGTCTCGGCGCTCTCCGTCTCGGAGGTCTCCGTCTCGGCGCTCTCCGTCTCGGAGGTCTCCGTCTCGGAGGTCTCCGTCTCGGCGGCGGCCTCCGCGGACTCCTCTTCGTCGTCGTCCAGGTCGATGACCTCGCCGTTGGTGTCCTTCACCGTGGCGGACTCGACGACCGTGGCCAGGGCCTTGCCGCGGGCGACCTCGCCGACCAGCAGCGGGACCTGACCGCCCTCGACGACCGCCTGGGCGAACTGGTCGGGGGACATGCCGGAGGAGGCGGCACGGCGCATGAGGTGCTCGGTGAGCTCCTCCTGGTTGACGTTCAGCTTCTCGCGCTTGACGAGCTCGTCCAGCACGAACTGGGTCTTGATGCCCTTGACCGCGGCCTCGCGGGTCTCGGTCTCGAACTCCTCGGCGGTCTTGCCCTGGATCTCCAGGTACTTGTCGAGGTCGAGGCCCATCTGACCGAGCTGGTGGTGCTCCAGGTTGTGCTTGCGGGTGTTGACCTCGTCCTCGAGGAGCTTCTCGGGGACGGGCACCTCGACGAGCTCCAGCAGCTTCTCGAGGACGCGCTCCTGGGCCTGCGTGGCCTGGTCGTACTGCTTCATGTTCTCGAGGCGCTTGCGGCTGTCGGCCCTCAGCTCCTCGAGGGTGTCGAACTCGGAGGCGAGCTGCGCGAACTCGTCGTCCAGCTCGGGGAGCTCGCGGGAGGCGACCTGGGTGACCTTGACGGTGACCTCGGCCTCCTTGCCGGCCGCGGAGCCGCCCTTCAGCTCGGAGGTGAAGGTGGCCTCGCCACCGGCCTCCAGGCCCTTGACGGCCTCGTCGATGCCCTCCAGCAGCTCACCGGAGCCGATGGTGTAGGAGACGCCGCTCGCGACGCCGTCCTCGAGGATCTCGCCGTCGACCTTGGCCTCCAGGTCGACCGTCACGACGTCGCCGTCCTCGGCGGCGCGCTCGACCGGGGACGTCGAGGCGAAGCGCTCGCGGAGCTGCTCGACCGACTTGTCGATGTCCTCGTCGGTGACCTCGACGGCGTCGACCTCGACCTCGATGGAGGAGAAGTCCTCGGGGAGCTCGAGGGCGGGACGGACGTCGACCTCGGCGGTGAAGTTCAGCGTCTCGCCGTCCTTCAGCTCCGTGATGTCGACCTCGGGCTGGCCGAGGACGTCGATCTCCGCCTCGTTGACCGCCTCCGTGTAGAACTTCGGCAGCGCGTCGTTGACGGCCTCCTCCAGCACGGCGCCACGGCCGAAGCGCTGGTCGATGACCCGGGCGGGGATCTTGCCCTTGCGGAAGCCCTTCACCGTGACCTGCTGGTTGATCTTCTTGTACGCCGCGTCGAGGCTGTCCTTGAGCTCCTCGAAGGGCACCTCGATGCTGAGCCGAACCCGGGTCGGGTTCAGGGTCTCCACGGCGCTCTTCACGGTTCGGTCTCCTTGGGGGCTGACTTCTTGGTTTCTGCCGGAGCCAGACCGGCTCCGGCGGATTCGCCGCCCGGAGGACTTCGGAGAACGAGGACGCACGGGCGTGCAGCTTGCATAGTAACGGCAGCGACGACACGCCCCAAAGGCGATCAAGCGAGGTGACCGCACAGGTCGCCGGTGACGTTCTGCGCCGACCGCGGTCGGTGGTCGGGGTGGCGGGATTTGAACCCACGGCCTTCCGCTCCCAAAGCGGACGCGCTACCAAGCTGCGCCACACCCCGTCTGGTGCGACACGTAGGGTACATGCCCACAGGCCCTCCGACCGCCGCATTCACCCGGTCTGCGGGCGGGCGGCGACGGGGGCGGGAAGAGGCGGTGTGCGACACGGGCCGCGGACCCGCTACGATGCCTGCAGTGCCGCGGTCACCTGACCTGCGGCGCGTCGTGTGCGGGCGTAGCTCAATGGTAGAGCACTAGTCTTCCAAACTAGCTACGCGGGTTCGATTCCCGTCGCCCGCTCTGTACGACTCAGGGCCAGGTCGGAGGTTGAATTCTCCGCCTGGCCCTGATCGTTTTCGGGGGCTGTGTTCAACCCGTCGTGTCCCCTGCGCGCCCCTTGGGCTTTCGATCTTGCTTTTTCTTGGCTTTCCGAGCTTTCTTGCGCCCCTTGTTGACGAGCCCGCTCACGGCGTCGGCGATCAGCCGGTCACGGTCGGCGCTCGCGTGCTGATAGATCAGCGCGGCGCGAGCGCTGCTGTGACCCATGCGCGCCATCAGCTCACGCGTGCTCGCCCCGGTCGACGCGGCGAGGGTGTTGCCCGTGTGGCGGAGATCATGAAAGTGCAGGCCCTTGATCCCGGCATCCGAACACGCCTTGTGCCACAGCCGGTTGAAGTGGTTGCGGCGAGGAGTCGCACCTTGGGCTCCGACAAACACCCGACCGTCAGCACCGTGTTCGGCGTACAGATCCAGGTGCAAACGGATCTCCGAGAGGATCGCGGCCGGAATGGCGACGGTGCGCTTGCCGGCCGCGCTCTTGGGTGCCTTGATCTCCCGCTGCCCGTTGTTCAGTTCGGCGACGGCCCGGCGGACGCGCACGGATCCACCGTCGAGGTCGACGTCACGGCGGTGCAGCCCGATCAGCTCGCCGAAGCGGAGGCCGAGGAAGCCGGCCATGAGCACGAGCGCCCGGGAGCGCGGCTGGATCGCGTCGGCCAGGTCGTACACCTCTTGCACGGTCGCGGTCGGCCGTTCGGGGGTGTACACGGTGCTGGCCCCTTTGATCGTGCACGGGTTGCGCCGGATCAGCAGATCACTTACAGCCGTGCGCATGATCCCGCGCAGCAGGGCGTACGCGTTCGCGACGGTGGTCGGGCCCGTGCCTTCGGCGAGTTTGTCAGCGCGCCAACGGCGGACGAGCGGGGGCGAGATCTCGGCGACGTTGACCGCGCCGAAGGTGGGTTCGAGGTGCTGTCTCAGGAGCGACCTATAGAGCTGCCGTGTGGTGGTGGCCAGCTCGCGTTCCCTGATATACGCGGTGGCGTACTCGCTGAACGGCACCTTCCCGGCATCCGGGTCGTGCCAGTCGCCACGGCGCATCTCGGTCTGCTTGTCGGCCAACCAGTCGTCAGCGTGAACCTCGCTTGGTCGGCGACGCCTTGTCGGCGTCGCACCGAACTGGATACCCCCCTGGACAATGCAGGGAGCGGCCCGCCCTAACTGTCTAGGGGGGTTGCAAACTCCACACCGCCCGGAGCGGTTTCCACGGCGACCAGGAGGTCACGCACCTCCCGAGTGGTCGACTCGTCGAGGCCGAGTGCGCGAGTCAAGCGGCCCAAGACGTCGACGCTGGGGACCATTCGTCCGTTCTCCACCTTGGACACGGTGGGCTGGCCCACCCCAGCCCTCTGAGCCAGCACGGCCCCGGTCAGACCAGCCTCACCGCGAAGCCTTTTCAGGTGCGCTCCGAGCGCCTTCATCCGGTTCTGCCGCTCACTCCCCATGACCAGGGTTCTACACCACGAGGCAGCCGAGCCTGTCTAGGGCGTTCGTATCGGATCTTCGTCCGACGGCGCCAGGGAGAGCGATACAGTGCGCGCCGTGAACGTACTCGAGTGGTTAGTTCGGATCGCTCTCGGCCTAGCGGCCCTCATGCAGGCTCTCGCGCTTGCTCCTGCCATCGGCCGACTGCGCGGATCCGAATCCGCGACGCGTTCCAAGGCGCGCCTTGACCTGCTGGAAATCGTCGGTTCCCTGCTGTCATTCAGCGGCCTGCTGCTGGGTTCCGTTGTGACGGGATCCTGGTACTGGCTCGCCCTCGCTGGCTTCGCGGTCATGACCCCCGTTTACGCCGTGAAGGGGGTTCGCTGGCTCCGCACCCGCCGCCGCTCCACGGCCTGACCCAATGGACAGCTCCTGGAAGGCTGAGCCGTGACGATCACCGGTTCGATGACCCAGGACGATTATAAAACTGCCGATCATCGTTGACACCTGGGTCTCCGATCACTACGGAGATCCACATGCCGAAGTCCACCCCCACCGCCGCACCGCTTGACCGTGA
>NZ_BMTL01000022.1 GCF_014649655.1 Streptomyces humidus
CCGCCGGAACGAGACCGCGACGCTCCGCGTCGCAGCCACAAGATTCGCTTCACCCCCGGCCTGAAGGCCGGAGCACTGCGAATGATGTCCGGTAGCGCCAGACATGGCCGAGGACGAAGATCGCGAGGGAGACGTAGGGCAGGACCACCCACAGCAGGATGCCGCCGGCGCCTGTCTCCGCCGCCAGGGTGAGGGGCTGAGGGGGCACGGTCATCGGGGGCCTCCTTCGACGGGGTCGGGCAGGAACACGGGCGCGGCGTACGGGTCGAGGCCGACCTGCTCCTCGGGCGGACCCTGGGCGGCCAGGCGCATGATCGCTTCGCGGTCGTCGCCGACGAGGTCGGGCAGGGTGGCGGAGACGGAGTCCAGGACGTGCGCCCAGGGCGAGCCGTCGTCGTTCAGGGCCAGGCGCAGCAGCTCCAGGCCGGCGCGGTGTTCGCTCAGCAGGGGCGCTCCGGCGGCCGGGTCGGCGGCGGCGAACTCGAGGACGACGCCGAGGTGGTCGGGCAGTTCGTCGTCGCCCAGACGCCATCCGGCCGCGGCGTAGGCCTGCTTCAGTCGCAGCAGGCCGAGGCCGCGCTTCCTGGTGTCGCCGTGGGCGTAGTAGGTCAGGTAGAGGCAGCAGCGTCTGCGGTGGTCGAAGGTGGCCACGCGCGAACGACTCCAGGACCACCGCCCTCCGAAAGGTCAACGGTCACGCCGCGATCAGGCGAGGCACGGCCGATGGAGATCGTCCGCGCGCCGGAACGGCCGTCCGCTTCCGCGAGCCGGCGTCGAACGTTCCTGTGCCCGGCCGGGGCGGCTCCGGCCGGACACGGAAAACGGTGAACGGGCGGACCGGAAAGATCCGGTCCGCCCGTCGTGCCCGGTCAGACGGCCGGCCGGGGCAGCGCGCCGCCTACCTCGGCGCGCACCGCCTCGACGCCTTCCCACTGCTCGGTCGACAGCGTCGCCAACGAGGCGGGGAAGACGCCGTCCTGCTCCTTGAGGATGTGATCACGTAGCAGGGCGAGCACCTCCAGCAGCCGTTCGGGCCAGGTGGTGTCCCCCGGCACGCCGTCCGCCGCCTCGGCCAGCACCGCCTCGATGCGACGGTGCTCGGCTTCCAGGGCGGCGATGTGGTCGGGGAACTCCACGGCCATCGCGGGGAACAGTCCCTGCTCCTCCACCCGGGTGTGCGGGACCAGGACGGCGGTCATCCGGCGGGCGAGTTCGGCCATGCCCTCGACGTCGTCGTCGCGCCGGGCGTCGCGCACGCGGCTGATGAGAGTGACGACCTCGTCGTGTTCCCGCGTCAGCTCGTCGATCGTCGTCACGGACTGACAGCCGCAGTACTCGCACATCGAAGGACTCCAGTTCTGCTCTGTGCCGGGTTCGGCGGGACGACGTTTCGGTGGGACGAGGTTCGGTGGCACGAGGTTCAGTGGGAGGGGGCGGTGGCCGCGCGGCGGGTGAGGGCCTGCCGCACCCCGGTCCCGGTGAAGGTGAGCGCCGCCGCCGCGACCACGCCCAGCAGGACCAGGCCGATCGCGTACGAGCCGTAGGCGCCGTACAGGGATCCCATGACCAGCGGCGGCACGAAGCCGCCCAGCCCGCCCGCCGCGCCGACGACGCCGGTGACCGAGCCGACCTTGTTCGCCGGGGCGAGCAGGGCCACCAGCGCGAACACCGCACCGCTGCCCGCGCCCAGCGCGGCGGCCATGGCCAGGAAGGCGATCGTGCCCATCGGCGCCAGGGCCGGCGTGAAGGACTGCGCGAGCGCTCCGGCCAGCACCACGCCCAGCGCGACGGTCAGCACCCGCACCGGGCCGACGCGGTCCGACAGCCAGCCGCCGACCGGCCGCATGACCACCGCGAGCAGCACGAACCCGGCCATCCGGTCGGCCGCGTCCGCCTGGGCGAGACCGTAGCCGGTCTTGAGGTAGGTGGGCAGGTAGACCGAGAACGCGACGTAGCCGCCGAAGGCCACCGCGTACAGGGCGGACGCCTGCCATGTGACGCCGAGGCGCAGCGTGGCGGCCAGCCGACGGCCCAGCGGTTCGGTCGGCACGGTGCGTCCGGGGGCGTCCCGCAGGACCAGCGCGGCCACGGCCGCGTACGCGGCGAGGACGCCCGCGGTGATCAGGAAGGGGTTCGCCATGCCGTGGGCATCGACCAGCTTGACCGTGGTGAGGGCGCTGATCGCGGTGCCGCCCATGCCCATGCCGAAGACTCCGATGGCCAGGCCCCGCCGCGCGGGCGGGAACCAGGCGCTCACGAAGGGCACGCCGACGGCGAACGCGGTGCCGCCGACGCCGAGGAAGAAGCCGCCGACCAGCAGTGCGGTGAGCGAGGAGTGTCCGGCCAGACCCAGGTAGAGGACGGGCAGGATGGTGGCGGCCGAGACGATCGGGAACATCACCCGTCCGCCGAAGCGGTCGGTCAGCGCGCCGACCGGGATGCGCCCCAGGGAACCGACGACCACCGGCACGGCCACCAGCAGCGACTGCTGGAAGGAGCTCAGCTCCAGGGTGTCCTTGAAGCGGGGGCCGAGCGGGCTGAGCAGCGCCCAGGCCCAGAAGTTGACGGCGAACCCGATGGTGGCCAGGGCCAGCATCAGCCAGGCGCGGCCGGGCACCGGCGCGCCGGAGGCCGCCCTGCTGCCTTCCGTCGTCGAAGACTGGACCATGTCGTCCGTCCCTTCCCTCTTGCTCACGGTGACTCTGCGAGGCCGGACCCGCAGACCATGGGACTCCTGCCCGCCGGATCGGCGACCCTTCGAACACTGTCCGCTCGAAGTCGCCCCGGCGGCATGGGCCATGGGTCCCTGCGGCCGGACCGACGGTCCTCACGTCGGACCCCGCCACCCCTCCCTTCAGGCCCCTCAGGATCTCGGGCGTCCCAGGCTCTGATCGCAGGTCCCCCAGACTGAGGGAATACCCCCAGGGGGTATATGGTTCCGACATGGGTGACCCGATCCGGCCTTGGAGGGCGAAGATGGACCACACCGTGCACCAGCAGCACCAGCACCAGCACGCGCACCACGCCGGCCACGGCTCCGGCACTTCCTGGCGCACCGCCGCCCAGGCCACGCTGCACTGCCTGACCGGCTGCGCCATCGGCGAAGTCCTGGGCATGGTGATCGGCACGGCCGCGGGCCTGCACAACGCGGGCACCGTCGTCATCTCGATCGCGTTGGCCTTCGTCTTCGGCTACGCGCTGACCATGCGCGGCGTACTGCGCGCCGGGCTGCCGGTCCGCCAGGCGCTGAAGGTCGCGCTGGCCGCGGACACGGTGTCCATCGCCGTGATGGAACTGATCGACAACACCGTCATGGTGGGAGTGCCCGGCGCGATGGACGCGGGTCTGTCCCAGGCTCTGTTCTGGGTCTCGCTCGCGGCATCCCTTGCCCTGGCCTTCGTGCTGACCACTCCGGTGAACCGGTGGATGATCAGCCGTGGGAAGGGGCACGCCGTCGTGCACGCCCACCACTGACGCCGACCACTGACGGCCACTGCTGACGGCCATCGTGCTCCCACCCGGCCCGGGCCTCATGGCCCGGGCGGGTCCGTGTACGGGCCGGCCGGCCCGGCCTGCGGCAGTGCGCAGGAGGGCCGGCCCGCCTCGGGCTGTGCGGCCGGTCAGCCCTGGTAGGCGACCAGCGCCATCATGCCTGCCTCGCCGTGGTAGGCGTTGTGGCAGTGCAGCATCCACTGTCCGGGGTTGTCGGCGTCGAAGAACACCGACACGGTCTTCTTCGGCAGGACGATGGTGGTGTCCTTGCGCGGTCCGTTCGTGCCGAGCTGGTAGGTGTGGCCGTGCAGGTGCATCGGGTGCCACATGGTGGTGGTGTTGACGAAGTCGAGCCGCACTCGCTGACCCTCTTCCACGGTGACGGGATGCGCGGCCGGGTTGCCCATGTCGAACCGGCGGCCGTTGAGGGCCCAGTCGTAGGTCATCATCGAGCCGGTCAGCTCGATGCGGTGGACCTGGTCGGTCTTCTTCGACGCCAACTGGACGTCGTCCGCCGCGCGCAGCCGGGAGGCGTCCATGAGCATGCCGTCCAGTTCCTTCGGGCGGACGGTCGCCGTGGGGGTGCCGCCGGAGCCGGTGCGGATGACGGCCATGCCGGTGGCGTTCTTGCCCTCCGCGAGCGCCACCAGGGGGAAGACGCCGTCGTCCAGGGTGACCAGGACGTCGTAGCGCTCGCCCATGCCGATCAGCAGGGCGTCGGCCGGCTGGTGCTTCACGGGGAAGCCGTCGGTGTGGGTGATGGTGAGCTGGTGGCCGCCGAGCGCGACGCGGTAGGCGGTGTCGGAGCCGGCGTTGATCAGGCGCAGCCGGACGCGCTTGCCCGGCTTGCTGCGGAAGATCTGCGGGTCGGCCGGAACCCGGCCGTTGACCAGGTGCCAGGGGTACCGCACGTCGCCGGCGTCGCCTCCGAGCAGGGGGCTCCGGGCGCCCATCAGCATGAACTTCATACCCACGCCCATGCCCGTACCCATGCCTGAGCCGGAGGACGAGGCGGAGGGGGAAGCGGAGGGGGAGCTCGCCATGCTGTCCATGCCGCCGCTCATATCCATGCCACCCATGTCTCCCATGTCGTGGCCGTCGTGGCCGTCGCGGCCGGAGGAACTGGACGGGCTGCCGGAGTCTTCGCCCATGTGCATGCCGCCCATGCCGCGGCGCAGCTCGGCGTAGACGCCGTCGGGGGTGCCGGTGACGCCGTCGAGCCAGTCGTCGAGGACGACCACCCATTCCTCGTCGTACGACAGCGGCTCCCTGGGGTCCTCCACGATGAGCGGCGCGTACAGGCCCCGGTCGAGCTGGACGCCGACGTGCGGATGGAAGAAGTACGTGCCGGGGGCGTCGGCGGTGAACCGGTAGGTGAAGTTGCGTCCGGCCCGCACGGCCGCCTGGGTGGCCGGCGGTACACCGTCCATGTCGTTGCGCAGGGCGATGCCGTGCCAGTGGATGGAGGTGGTGGCCTGGTTCGGCAGCTGGTTGGACAGCGTGGCGGCCAGCGTGTCACCGGCCGAGACGCGCAGTTCCTTGCCGGGGGCCCGGCCGCTGAAGGCCCAGGTCCTGGCCATGATCCCGGCGCCCAGGTCGACCGTGGCCGGTGCTGCGGTCAGGGTCACCTGGTGCGTCTTGCCGGTCCTGGCGCGCTTTTCGTCGGCGGCGGCGACGGCCGCCCCGGAGGGACTGATCAGGGCGGGGGCGTCGGCGGAGCTGCTGCAGGCGGCGAGCGCGCCCGCACCCGCGACGCCGAGCCCCGCCAGCAGGACGGAGCGGCGGTCGATGGTGTTCACAGAAGGGTCCTTCGTCTCGATGTCGCTGTGGTTTCGGCGCACGTGCGGGCACGGCTGAGCACACGCGTGAGCGCGCGCAGCCGCGGGCGCGGCCTACAGCAGGAATCGAGAGAGGAGAACGGGAAGGTCGGGCGGCGCCCGACTGGAGGCGCCCGGGACGTCCCGGCCGACGGCAGCACCAGGGTGGGCGACCGCAGCGCCCTCGAGCGCGGGCCGGTGCGGAGGCACGAGCTTCAGACTGTCGACGCCGGCGGCGGAGCAGTGCTGCATCGCGGTGCCGGAGCAGGCCCCGTCATCGTCGTGGATCGCGGCCGGGGCCGCGAGACCGGGTGGCGCGGCGTGCCCGCTCGCGTGGGCGGGAGCAATCGGCGTGGCCGTGTGATGCATACCCGCCATGCTGCTGTTGCCGGAAATCCCGGTCGGCGACACGTGCGTGAGCATGGCGGCGGTCTCGTGGTGCACGAGGACGGCGAGCACCGCCACCAGTGCGATGACGGCAGCGCGTGTCCACCGGGCGACGACGCCGTGGGCGCCTGGCCGGTGGTGGGCTGTCGTCATGGCTTGGGTCCGTACTCGAGGCGAAACGGCTCGTCGCCGTCAATATACCCCGGCGGGGTAAGGCGGCAATTCGACTGCAACAACCCCGGCACCAGCCTGCACTCGTACGTGTACAGGCTCACCGCGACCTTCTCCAGCCGGGCCCAGCGCCGGAACCAGGCCGCCAGCCCCGGCTCCCTCCACGTCACATGACCTGGCAGAGGGAGACCCGGGTCGTGCCCCGCCGTACAGCGGCCGCCCAGTCGTGTAGAACGAGTAGTACAGTGGGCGGATGAGTGACAGCGCGGAGGTCCCGCTGAGGGAGCTCAACCAGCAGACATCGCGTGTCCTGGCCCGCGTGGCGGCCGGGGAGACGGTGACCATCACCAAGGACGGCGTCCCGATAGGAGACATCGTGCCCCGCGGCGCGCTGACGGGCCGACCCGCGTACCCGTTCCGCACCGATCCCATGGGCGACCTGGACATCCCCGACCTGGGCGGCCCCGTGCTCGGCGACGAGGAGATCGAGGCGACGCTACGGGGGATGGGTGAGGACGTACCCGGGGGGACCGATGCCTGACATCCCGGTCGCCATCGCCGACACCAACGCCCTGTACCGACTGTTCACGCCGAAGGACCCTGGCCACTCCGCTCACCGGGAAGCTCTCGCACGAACGGGACACCTCGTGGTCTCGCCCATGGTGCTCACCGAACTGGACTATCTGCTGACCTCCCGAGTCGGCAGCAAGGCCGCCATGAACGCGCTGGACTTCATCACCGGGCAGGCGGAGGCCCGCCGGTTCGAGGTCCCCGACACCGCGCCGCACCTGAGAAGTGCCATGGCCGTGATGCGCGGGTACGTCGACGCGGACGGCGGGGCGGGGGTGGGTCTGGCGGACGCAATGAACGTCGCCCTGGCGGCGGCCTTCCAGACGGCCGACATCTTCACGACCGACGGCCACTTTCGCATGATGCGGCCCTTGACCGGACAGCCCTCCTTCCGGCTGCTCCCGGACGACCTCTGAACATCTCGCGCGGAACGGCGAGGTCGGCGCGAATACCTCGACCGGCATGATCGACTGACCTCTCCGAGGTGACGGATCTCCGTCTCCGTGAACGACGACCGCGGGCCTCCATGTGGTCCTCGCCGTACCGCTCACCCTGCTGACCCTCGTCGCCGCCCACTTCCGCTGGACGGCACCGACCATCACTCCGTCAGACACCCGGGACGACGACGCGTCCGCCGGAATCGTCCTGTCGTGCGTCGTCACCCTCGCGGCCGCCGAAACCGCGGCGGCACCGTGGCTGATGCCTTCGGCACGGAGGAGCATGCCGTGGTGGTGGATACTGCCGGCTCTGCTGCTGGGCCTGGTCGCGGGAGCGTGAGGGGCGGTGGGCGGTCAGGCCTGCCGGGCGGCCTTCGCCCTGCGGAAGGTGGGACGGCCGGGCGTCGGGCCGAGATCCCCTGCGTGGCCGCGTCCCGCGCACGGCCGGTCCACCCTCCTCAGGCGGAGTCCCGGATCGTCCCGACGGCCCTCAGCGTACGTACCGCCGCGCCCCTCAGGGCGGGGTGTTCGCGTACCAGCCGGTGGGCCGCGCGGCGCGGCTCGTGGCGGAGCCAGTGCAGGGCGGCGCCCGGGCCTGACGTGCGCAGCGCCCCCTCGTGCACCATGAGGTCACCCGTCTTGAAGGAGTTCTTGTAGGCGGCCTCCCCTCTCCCGAAGTCGACGAGGCGGATGCCGGACGCGGCGGCGGCTTCGATCATGCGCAGGTAGAGGATCCGGCCCGGCGAGAAGGTCGCGACGGTTCGGTCGTACGAGGGGAACCAGCAGGAGAGGACCGTGCGGGAGCGCAGGCCGAAGTGTGCGGCGACGAGCCGGTCACCCGCGTAGAGCACCGAGAGCGTGCCGGAACAGTGCGGCGAGCCCGACTCGGCGAGCAGATCGACGAGCTGGGCGACCCACGGGTGGGTGAAAGGGTCGCGACGGCCGGTGCGGCGGTAGTGGGCCGACTTCCAGGCGATGAGCGTCCTCAGCACCGCCGGGCTGCGTTCGTCGTGGACGAACCGCAGCGGGCCGAGGTGCCGTGCCAGGCGGCGCTCCTGGGCCCGGGTGGTCTTCAGCAGGCTTCGCGAGTGGGCTCGGAGGTGGTTCTCGTACGCCTCGTAGCCCTGGGCGAGGTCGACGACGGGAGACGCGAACCGTCCCGTCGCATACGGCAGGAAGAGGTTCTGACCGCTTTCGAGATGGTTGAACTCCCAGGCGTTCAGTGAGCAGGCGCGCATGAGCTGGTGCGGGTCGAGCCGTGCGTCGTCGGGGTGCAGGACGGCGCCCTGGCAGTCGGAGACGCCCAGCCCGATCGCGCGGCCGTGGCCCCATCGGCCCCTCTGGAAGGGGAAGTAGCCGACCGGTTGCCGCTTGCCGCGCAACACCGCTACGTGCGCGTCGCGGCGCACCCGGCCGACGGCCTGGGTGAACTCCGCGCTCATGAAGGGGTTGGCGGCGGGGGTCGTGGTGTGCCGGAGTTCGTTCCAGAGGTCGAGGTCGCTCGGTGTGAGTTCACGGGGGTGCACGATGTCGATGCGTGGAGTCGTCATGGAGGTCCCTGGGTTCCTGGTTCGCGGCAAGAAGTCGTCCGCCGTGGCCGGGCGAGGCGCGCGAGGCGTCGGACCCTCAGGCGTGAAGCGCGCGGCACGCCGGCCACACGCGGGCGGCACCGGTCCGGCCGGGCCGGGGAGGGCCGCGCCGGCCGGTCACGCCGGCGAGCTGTACCTCCGGCACCCGGCGTTCGTCTTCGGCACGGGCCCCCGAGCAGCGGCTGGGGTCCACGGCCGGGCGCGTGGACGTCCGCGCGAACAGCAGAGCGCGAAGACGGCGGAAGACACTGGGCGGGGCCGCCTGCGTCATGACCAGGAGCCGCAGCCGGGAACCTGCCACCGCGCGCAGCGCGCACACCGTGACCAGCGTCATCGCGAGATGAATCGCGCCGCCCGCCCCTCCGTGGAGCGTCCCTCCCCCGGGGCCGGGGCCGGGTCCGGAGAAGGTGAACGATAACCAGCAACAGGCCGTGGCCTGGGCGGAGACCATGGCCCCGAGGCCGGACGACAGGACGACGGCCGCGGGCGCGCGCGACCGCAGCACGGCACCCGCGAAGAAGACCAGCGCGACGACCACGCAGGCGGCACACGAGAGCGTGCGCGCGAAGGCCAGGCAGTACCCGGTGGCGGCGAGGGCCGTCGTGGCCGCGGCCGGCCCGCCGGCCGGCAGCTCTCCGGCCCAGGCCGTGCCGTCAGCGTGCGGACCGCCGTGGAGCGCGCGAGAGAGCGGGTGGGCGATCATGTCTCGTCCATGATCGAGGAGACCTGTGTGCGTGCGACACCGAACGGGAAAACCGCCGGGAGCGAACGTTCGCGCGACCGGTCACGTCTGCGGGTGAACGGCCTCTCGGCGCGGCGGCCCGAACACCGTCGCCGACCACGATCAGAAGCGGGACGAAGAGGTCGTCCAAGACCCCACGCGGGCGGCGGCTTGCGAGGGGCACCCCGCCGTGAGGCTCCCCCGCCGACGCCGGCGCCCAGTGCTCACGCAGGTCCCGTACGACCGCCAGCGCCGCCGGCCTGAGCCTCCTCACCTTCGGCCCGACTGCGGATCGGTCGGACGAGATGAGAAAGCTTCAGGAATCCCGAAGTTACGTCACAAGCACACAGAGCACGCGAACGAGAAAGAACCCCTGGCCACAGGGGCAGGAACTCGGCGGGCCTCAGGAGGACTCACGGGATGTCGCACAGCTCGAGTCGTTCACGGCCGGAACCCCAGCCGGGTCACGGCTGGGGTCCCTCTGGGCGGTGGGACTCGGTCCGCGGGCGGAAGCCGCCCGCCCGGGGACCGCTGCCTCCCTGCCACGGTGGAGCGCGCGAGAGCGCGGTCCCCGCGGCTCGGGCGGGTCAGCGCTGCAGGGTGAGGACGCCCGGCCGCCAGGGCAGCTTGTCGTAGGGCCCTGAGGCGGAGGGAGACTTGCCCTGGTAGAGGAGCTGCAGGTTGCAGGGGTCGACGGTCATGGTCTGGTCGGGGTTGTTGCGGACCAGGTCACCGTGGCTGATGTCGTTGGTCCAGTTGGCGCCGCTGTTGGCCTTGCCCGCGAAGGGGTTGCTCTCGCTGGCGGCCTGCGGGGTCCAGGAACCGTTCAGGCTGGAGGCCGTGAACGAACGGAAGTAGCGCTGCTCGCTGGCGCCCCGCGCCTCGACGATCATGAGGTACTTGTTCTGGTCCTGGAGCTTGTAGACCTGCGGCGCCTCGAACAGGTTCTTCACCGTGTCGCTCATGATCGTCGTGTACGACGAGCCGAAGTTGCCCGGGAAGTTCCCGATCGGCATGCTCGCCCGGTAGATCTTGCCGTTGTCACCGGCGAAGAACAGGTACATGTTCTGGTCGTCGGCGATCAGGGTCTGGTCGATCGGGGCGCCGCCGGGGATGCCGCCGGTGAACAGCGGCTGGGGCGCGGACCAGCCGTTGGGGTTGGTCGGGTCGCTCGACGTGCGGTAGATGAAGGGCCACGCGCCCCACTGGTACGCCAGCACCCAGATCTTCTTGGGCGCGAAGTAGAACAGCGTGGGCGCCACCGCGGACTGGTTCATGCCGGCCTGTCCCGCCGACGCCATGTCCGACCAGTTGGTGAAGGGACTGAACCGCATCGAGCCGTAGCCCGATCCCGACACACTCGACGCGTAGACCAGGTGCTTGCCGTTGTAGACCACGTTGGTGAAGTCCTTCACCGCGAGCCACCCGTTCGCCGGCTGCGCCAGCACACCCGTCGACGACCACCGGTACGTCGACGGGAGGGAGCACGCGTTGACGGCCGCCTGAGCCGGATTGGCGACGAGCGACGCCGCCAACGAGGCCAGGGCAGCGACCGGAGCGGCGAGCATCACAGCCAGACGTTTGCGGCTGAAATTTCCTCTGCGCATGACGACCTCTTGATTCTCGAGTATGCGGTCCCGGTCGGCCCGGTCACGGACCGTCCGGACTGTCGACGTGTTGCGGTTCGTGGCGGTACGCGAGCACGGACCGAGCCCCCCGCGCCCTCCCGGTCCCTCAGAGCTTCCGGCCTGCCGGTGGCGCCCGTTGCCCTCCGGCCTCCGGACGAGGGACGCCGCGCGGGGCGTCGCCCGCCGCCCTCCCCCGGCGGTCGGCAACCGATGAGCCGAGTGGCTCGACAGCGACCCGCGTACGAGACGAACGGAGCATCGGGCGTTGCTCGTGCACATGCCGGAAGATCGCTTGATGCGGCCATGACACATGCATGAACGACGCCCTCCTTGCGACTCGGCCGTACGGGCGGGCATGCCCCGAAGGCGCCCCGCTCCGCGAGGGAAACAGCTTCGACGCATTCGAGATATCGAACATGAGGCGAGGTATCGATCAATCTGGATGATAGGGGGCGAGTGAGCGGCGTCAATACCTCTCGCAAGATTCGCCATTGTCGTCGAAACATTTCGAGCCACAGAGGGGCCGGAAGGCCACGCCGGAGACGCCGGCCCCTGCCGCGGGCAAGCCGGTCCGCGCCCGGACGCCCGCGGAAGGTCAGGCGCTGGCGCGGGTGACCAGTCTGGTGGGCAGGATCAGCGGGGTGGGGTCCTGCCCGCCCACGAGCGCGACCAGCATGCGCGCCATCTCCAGCCCGAGCGCCGCGATGGGCTGATGGACCGTGGTGAGCGGCGGATCCGCGATCCGGGCGATCGCCAGGTCGTCGAAGCCGATCACGGCGACGTCGGCGGGAACCGACCGGCCGGCCTCACGCAGAGCGCGCAGCGCCCCCGCCGCCATGTTGTCGTTGGCGGCGAACACCCCTTCCACGCCGGGGTGTTCGGCCAGCAGCGCGGTCATGGCGGCGGCTCCGCTGGGTTCGGTGAAATCCCCCTCCCGCGGCGGGAACGGATCGAGCCCGGCCGCCAGCATGGCATCGCGGTAACCACGGTAACGGGCGCGCCCGGCCTCGGTGTCCAGACGTCCGCAGATCACCGCCACCCGGGTCCGGCCGAGACAGAGCAGATGCTCGGTCGCCCCGCGCGCTCCGCCGACGTTGTCGACGTCCACGTACCACCGCGGCGCCGGACCGACCGGGCGTCCGCCGAACACGACGGGGATCTCCGCTTCCTGGGCCGTCCGGGCCAGCGGATCGCCCTCGCGCAGCGCCATCAGCATGACGCCGTCGGCGCCCTTGGACCGCAGCAGCTCCTCCACCCGCTTGCGGCCCCGGTCGGAAGCGGCCAGGCACAGCATCAGGTGCAGGTCGGCCTCCTCCAGAGCGGCCGACGCCCCCACGATCACCTGGGCGAAGAACGGATCGGCGAAGATCGACGGGTCCTCGCCCGCGATGACCAGGGCGGCGGCTCCGGTCTGACGCGTGGCCAGTGCGCGGGCGGTCGGATTCGGTACGTAGCCGAGGCGTTGGACGGCGCGTTCGACCGCCTCGCGCTTGACGCGGCTGACGTGCGGGGCGTTGTTGAGGGCGCGAGAGGCCACGGACCGGGAGACGCCGGCGAGTTCGGCCACCTCGTCGAGCGTCGGCTGCCGGCGGGACGCGTCCTGTGCCATGGATCATGAGCCTTCCGTCGCGGCGCGTGCGAGTGAGCGTGTGGTGGCGAGCGTGGGAGCGAGCGAGAACGAGAGATCTGGAAGCGCTTCCAGTCGGGGAACTGTAGAGCCTCCCCCTGGCCACGTGAAGCCCTGGTGAGGCCCGCAGGAGGCCCATGGGAGGCCCTGCGGGCCCGAGGGTCGCGGAACGGCGGTTTCCGCTGGGGCACTTGACAGTTCCGACGCCCCGCCACACGATACCGACCACACCCCCGAAGCCCACCTTCCCCTTGGGACCGCTTCCAGTGGGAGCGCTCCCAGCCACACTGCGGGCCTCCTCGGGTGTGTCGCTCCCGCCGGAAGCCGCCGGCGCCCGGGGGCGTCGTACCACCACCGCGCTTCCTCAGCGCGCCGCACGCTCAGGACGAGAGCGTGCGGCGCACCCCTGCCAGGAAAACGAGGTACACCTTGCGCCGCAGATTCCGCGCCCTCGTGGCAGCGTTCCTCGCCATGCCGCTGGCGCTCGCCATCGCCCCGTCCGCGCACGCCGCCGACCCGACCACCATGACCAGCGGGTTCTACGTGGACCCCGACTCCAGCGCGAAGCGGTGGGTCGCCGCCAACCCCGGCGACGGCCGGGCGTCCGCGATCAACGCCTCCATCGCCAACACCCCGACGGCCCGCTGGTTCGGCTCCTGGAGCGGCGCCGTGGGCACCGCCGCCGGCGCCTACGCGGGCGCCGCGGACGCCAAGGACAAGCTGCCCCTCCTCGTCGCGTACAACATCTACAACCGCGACTACTGCGGCGGGCACTCCGCGGGCGGAGCCTCGTCGCCGTCCGCCTACTCGAGCTGGATCGCACAGTTCGCCGGCGGCATCGCCAACCGCCCGGCCGTCGTGCTCCTCGAACCCGACTCCCTCGGGGACTACGGCTGTATGACGCAGAGTCAGATCGCCGAGCGGCAGGGCATGCTCAGCGGGGCCCTCGCCCAGTTCAACCGCCAGGCCCCCAACACCTGGGTCTACCTGGACGCCGGCAACCCCGGCTGGGCCGGGGCGGCGACCATGGCCCAGCGCCTCAACGACGCGGGCCTGCGACAGGCCCACGGCTTCTCCCTCAACATCTCCAACTACTTCACCACCGCCGAGAACACCGCCTACGGCAACGCCGTCAACAACGAACTCCGCGCCCGCTACGGCTACACCAAGCCGTTCGTCGTGGACAGCAGCCGCAACGGCAACGGCTCCAACGGCCAGTGGTGCAACCCGGCGGGCCGCCGGATCGGCACCCCCACCCAGACGGGCGGTGGCGCCGAGATGCTCCTGTGGATCAAGGCGCCGGGCGAGTCCGACGGCAACTGCGGCGTCGGAGGCGGCTCTTCGGCCGGACAGTTCCTTCCCGAGGTCGCCTACAAGATGATCTACGGCTACTGATCCGGATCCAGAACTCCCGCGGCCGGTCCCCCGGCCCGCGGCCCGTCCCCCAGCCCCACGCACGCCCCTCGGTCCCCCGGCCCACACCTCGCCGGGTGGCCGGGGGGGCCACGGGGCAGGGGCGCGGGAGCCGTCCGGACCGCGCCGCGGCACCACGGGCCGCCACCCGCCTTCCGCACAGGCGGGTGGCGGCCCGACGCACGCGGGGCGACGGCGGGGCGAGGGGGGCGTTCCCTCGCCTCTCCGTCGATCGGGTCGGCCCCCGGTACGCCGCCCCCTCACGCCGGCAGCCCTCGCTCAGGCCCCTCACGCCGGTCGCCCTCACGCCGGTCGCCCTCGCGCAGGCCGCGCACGTCGGTCCCTGGCGTCTGTCGCCCTCGTGTCGGGGCGCGGCCGCCTCATGTGCGGGGGTGAGGGTCTTCCTCCAGCTTCTCGAAGAAGAACTCGTGCTTGAGGAAGGACACGTCGTACTCGTGGCCCGACTGGGGAGGCAGCAGCTGGGAGGCCTGGAACAAGCGCCACCCGTCGTGCAGCGCGGCGAGCCCGGTGAGGTAGGGCGGCTCGTCGCCGTCACCGGTCGTCGGGCGGGTCCGGCCGGTCCCGTCGTACCGGGACCAGCCGACCACCTGGGAGTCGAGCGCCGACGTGGCGAGATAGAGGACCAGAACCTGCTGTCTCATACATGGCTCCTGCGAGTCGGTCTGGTCGGCCTGTTGGTGACGCGGGTGACCCAGTGGTCGACGTCGAACAGGTCGTCGCCGGTCAGGGCCCGCCACAGCAGGACCCGGTTGTGGATCTCCAGTCGGGCGGTGGCCTGTTCGTACCAGGGGAAGGCGGTGGCGAGCTCCGCGGTCACGGCCGGGTCGTGCAGGTCGGCGGTGTCCCACAGGCGCACCTGCGGCACGGTGGGATTGAGGCGGAGCTTGTACATGTGGCGGCGGCGCTCGGTGTCGTTGCGGCGGCCGCTGTGCCAGATGCCGTGGTGCACGAGGACGACCGTGCCCGCCGGGCAGGTCAGGCGCGTCTGCCCCCGGAGGTTCTGCACGCGTCCGATGTCCGTCTCGTTGATCCTGCGCAGGTGGCTTCCGGGCACGCTCAGCGTGCCGCCCATGGCGGCGGTCACCTCGTGCGGGTAGTACATGAGCTGGATGTCGAAGGCGTCCGGCCGTACGTCGATGATCGCGTCTGCGTGGAGGTCCTGCGCATGCCCCTCGTGCGGCTCGCGGACGTGCACGGCGTGGTGGTCGACGGTCGGCCCGGGGCCGACCAGGCTCTCCACCGCGCCCGCGACGACCGGGAGGGCGAGCAGCGCGTGGACGAACGTGTCCTGCCCGAACGCCGCGCTCAGGGGGGTGCCGTAGGCGACGTGCGGCAGTCCCTCGTCCAGGGCCGCGACGGCCCGCTCGTTGAGTTCCGGCGGCACCACCCCGTCCAGGCGCAGATACCCCTGCGCGACGAAGCGGGCCACCTCGACCGATGTCAGGAGGTGCTTGCTGGTTCGCATGCGACGAACGTATGCGCCTCGCAGGCCCCGGTCGTGGGCTGAATTCGCCCACTGCTGGTAGTTTTCCACCTTCGTGAGGTCCACAACGCTCTGGCTCGACGAGGCTCCCACGGTGGTCGCCGCCGGCATCGGCGTGCACGGCGTCTCCACCGCGCACGACGTCTTCCGGCTGCCCGGCCTGTGGCAGCTGCACCTTTACCACTACGAGGGCGCCCTGTCGCTCGGGCAGTCGGTCCACCCCATTCGCCCCGGCCACGTCAGCCTGGTGCCGCCGAACACGGAGGTGCACTTCCACTACCGGGGCAGATCGGAGCACTTCTACGTCCATCTGCGGCTGCACGAGGGCGGATCCGCGCGGGTGGTACCGGTGATGCAGGACGCCGCGGCCGAGAGCACGCGCCTGGCCGAGCTGCTCCGCCACGCCGTGACGGCCATGCCGACCTCCGCCCCGCGAGCAACCGCCGAGGTGTGGGCCGCGCTGTGGCGCATCGCCGAGCTGCCGAGCGGCGAGGGGGACGGGCGCGGCCACCCCTACGTGTCCGCCGCACAGGCCCATGTCGAGGAACACCTGGCCGGCCCGTTGCCGGTACCGGACATCGCTCGCGCCGTCGGGATCTCCCACACCCACCTGACCCGCCTGTTCCGCGCCGAGACCGGCCTCACGGTCGTGTCGTACATCCGGCGCCGGCGCCTGCACCGCGCCCGCCATCTCCTGTCGTCCTCCACCCTGTCCATCACCGCCGTCGCCGCGGCCGTGGGCATCGCCGATCTCCAGGCCTTCAACAAGGCCTGCCGCCGCGAGCTCGGCGCGAGCCCGCGTGAGATACGTGCGGCCGGGAGCCCGGGACACGACGCCGAGGACACGCCGGGGCTGCCGGAATTGCCGCAGCTGCCGGGGTTGCCGGGCGAGGGGGCGGCCGCCGACGGCGGGGGCAGGGCCCGGGGCGGCGATTCGCTGTCCAGGGCGTGAATAAACTCGCCGGGAATTGACGCCAGTTGCGGAAGCTGGCGACAATGCAGCTCACTTCGCTGCCCCTGCGGCAGACGGAGCGCTCGCCGTACGCGATCGCGTCTTCGTCGTCGCCGCCGGGCCGCTTCCGGTGAACCCCCCGCCTTTTCCTCACGTTGAATCACAGAGGCCCCCTTTGTCGCGTTCACAACACCTCAGGTCCCTGGCGCCCCTCGCTGCAAGCGCGTTCTTCGCGGCCGCCCTCCCCGTTCTCGGAGCGGGCGTGGCGCACGCCGGGACGGACGGCGACTGCCAGTCGGTCACGGTCCAGTACAGGATCGTCGGCGCCGACGGAAACGTCGTAGGCGCCGACTGGACCTCCCAGGGCGGCTTCCACTCCTGGGACACCGTGCCCGGCGCCGTCGAGGTGCGGCTCGCTCCTCACCAGAAGGTCAAGGAGGGCTGCACCTACCCGGTCTCGCTCGCCGAGTACACCACCGAGGGGCCCAACTGGTTCGTCTCGGGGCACCAGACGCTGATCGACAAAGCCACCGTCCGCCTGACCGCGGCGGACGTCGCCGGGAACGACGACGCCAAGCGCACCTGGCAGAAGCTCGTCGTCCAGCCGCCCACCTGCTACGGCCAGATCGACCTGTACGGCGACGACGTCAGCTACGACGGGAAGGAGGGGCAGGGACACGGCCCCGCCCCCTACCAGCCCGACAACATCGTCACCCCCTACCACCTCATAGCGGCGTGGAACGGCGGGGACAAGCCGTGCACTCCCGCAGCGCCGGAGTCGCCGTCCGAGCCGACCCCGTCCTCCCCGTCGACGCCCACCCAGCCGGCGGGTGAGGTGCCGCCGCCGAGCAGCTCGACGCCCCCGGAGACGCCGCAGCCCTCCACCACGCCTCCCACCACGTCGAAGGTCCCGCCGGCGCCTCCGGCCCCGTCGACGCCGGTGACGCCGCCGTCCGACTCTCCTGAGCCGTCGCCCAGCGGCAGCACGCCGCCGCTCGCCGAGACGGGCGCCTCCTCGTCGACCGGACTGATCGCGGCATGCGCGGCCGTGGTGCTCGCCCTGGGGGCCGGGGTCACCTACACCGCGGGCCGGGCGCGCCGCAGCCGGCAGGGCTGAGCCTCCTCCGGCAGCGTTCGCGACTCGCGACTCGCCGACGACAGGTGCCCGCTTCGCAGGAAGCGGGCACCCTCGCGTCCGCGACGACGGACTGCCGGCGCAGGACCCCGGCTAGTACTCGAACGGCGGTGGCACCACCAGTACCGTGACGAACGGCTGCCCCGCAGGCGGCGGCACCGCCTTCTTCTTGCCGCCGGGGTACGGGGCCGGTTCGTACTCCGGCCCGGTGGCGACATCACTGCTGCCGGTCAGGTGGACCAGCACGGTGGCCGGGTCCAGCACTTCGTAGCCGCGGGAACTGGGAAGTGAGCCGTCGGCGGATCCCTCCACGCCCACGTCCGTGACGATCGTCGCGCCCTGGCCGGCCTCGGTCGGCAGTGTCACCCGCGCAGCCGAGGAGTCCAGGCCGATGGGGCACCGCACTGTGTACGGAAAGGGGCTGCTGCCGGCCGGTACGGGCGGCTTCCCGCCACCGCCGGTCCACTGCGTCCAGTCGCCACCGGATTCCGCCGGAGAGCTGCCGCCGGGGGACGGAGAAGTGGCATCGGATCCGGCTGGAGAGGTGCCGGGAGCCGACGGCGGGGCGCCGCCCGTCCACTGCGTCCAGTCGCTCGAGGAAGTCATGGTTTACCGCCTTCCAGTTTCGCCACCCGCTCGTTGAGCTCCTTGATCTGCCCGTCGAGCGAATCCGTCTGCTGACTGCCCTGCTGGTACTTCTGCTGATACTGCTGCCAATCCGTGAGGGGCTGGCCGTCGGCCCCCGCGGCGCCCTGATGTGCCTGCACCTGCTGGTCGGCACCGACCCGCTGCTCACCGGTTGCGGCACCACTCGACTCCTGGTTCATGCCGCCACCAGCGCCGCCGCCACCGCCGGAGTCGTTCTCCCACTCGAAGCTCACGCGGAACTTGGTCGTCGCGCCGCCTCCGCCGCCACCCCCCAAGCCGCCCCCGGTCCCGTCCTCTCCCGGGTCGGGTTTCGTCTCGGTCCCGGACGTGCCCCTGTCGATGGCGGTGGAGCCGGGCCAGGTGCTCTCGTCGGCCTCGCGGCTCTGCCCGTCCCCCACCACAGTCGCCATCAGCGTCAGCGGTGCCTGGACCGTGGTGCCGTCGGCGGCCGTGGCGGTGAACCGGGCGGTCGTCGGGGCGCGCGTCGTACCCCGCACCTCCACAGCCATCGTCCGACGCTCGGACGGCGCGAGCGGCGTGCTTGGCTCCGGCCGCACTGTGTAGGCCTGCGACCCCAAGTCGCAGGCCACGACCGTGCCCTCGCGGGCGAGCAGGCTGGCACCCTCCGGCATGGTGAACGTCGACTGCCAGGACGTCAGTTCAAGCCCGCCTTTGTTGAGGAGGCCCAACTCCATGGTGTAGCCGTCAGGCCCGACGCCGGTTCGGCGAAGCGCCGCTGACGCCAGAGCTGTGTCACTCATCAGTTCTCCTTAGCGTCGAGCGTCAAGGGCTTCGATCGTCAGGCCGGTGGCAGGAATCGACCGGTGTCGAATGCCAGTGGCAGCACATCGGCCCGGAACGTCGCCGAGCCCCGCCTGGCAAAAAATGCAACTTTTGCCCTATTTGAACCTAATTGCTAGCGTAGGCCATGTGAAGACCACTGCAAGCCGTGGGCGCGAGAGTGCCACCGTGGTCCTTACACAGAAGGTGCGTGAGGGCCACGAGAGCGAATACCAGCGCTGGCAGGACAGACTGACCGCGCTGGCCAGGGAATTCCCCGGCTTCGAAGGCCAGGAGGTCTACCCGCCCAGCGAGGGCGCGAGGGCCGAATGGATCGTCACCTACCGGTTCGACCAGGCCGATCAGCTCACCGCCTGGCTCGACTCTCCTGAGCGGCAACAGATGTTGGAGCGTGGCCGCTCATTGTTCGAGGGACCGGAAACCCAGGAGGTGCTGGTCGGCGAGCCTCCGGTGCAGAAGGGCGTGACCGTGGTCGCCTCCCATCGCATCGCCCCCGACCGGGAGGGCGACTATCTGCTGTGGCAGCACAAGCTGGAAAAGGTCCAGGAGAAGTTCCCGGGATTCCAGGGGCTCGAACTCTTCAGGCCGGTGCCGGGGATCGAGGACAACTGGGTCGTCGTGTTCCGGTTCGACACCCGGGAACACCTCGACAACTGGCTCGGTTCCGAAGCGCGCAGGAAGCTCCTCGACGAGGGACGCGATGCGGTCGGCTCCTACGAGGTACGCCGGATCGGCTCGGCGTTCAGTGGCTGGTTCGCTTCTGAACGCGGCACCGAAGAGCGGGCTGTCCCACCCAACTGGAAGCAGGCCATGGCCGTCTTCCTTGCCATCTTCCCGGTCGTCGTCGTGCTGTCCCGGACACTGAACAGCCAACTCCTGGCCGCCGGACTTCCCATCTTCGGGATGTACTTCGTCAGCAACATCATCAGCGTCGCCATCCTGACCTGGGCCATGATGCCGCTGGTCAACCGTCTCTTTCGGTTCTGGCTGTCACCCGCGCCGACCGCCGGGGCACGTACCGACGTACTGGGCGCCGTGGTGATCGTAGTCAGCAGCCTGGTGCTTCTGACAGTGTCACTGCTCGTGTGGAATCACTGAGCCTCCGCCAACTTGAAGTCACAGGTCAAAGGGCTGGTGTGACCGGCCCTCGGGGTGCTCACGCTGGTCGTGGGCGGCTACCTGAGGAGCAGATCGTCTGTCAGCGGTTGACTTCAAGGTTCGTCAGGACGAGCAGGGCGCGCAGGAGGTGGGTGGCGCGGGCGGGGTCGGTGCGGAGCTTGGTGAGGATCCGCCAGTTTTTGAGGTGGGCGAAGCCGTGTTCGATCGGTGCCCGTCCGACGGCGAGGACGCGGTTGGCGGTCTTCTGACCGGGTGTGAGCTTGTGGGTGCGGCTGGCGTGGAAGCCGGTGACGATCACGGGGTCGAGTACGTCGTTGTCCAGGCCGCGGAATCCGAGGTCTGCCAGCGCCCCGAGACCGGCAGCGCGCAGGTGGGCCAGGACGTGATCCTGGCGGGCGGCGGTGATGTCGTGAGTGCGGCCGGGCCGGGCGGCGGATATCCAGATCAGGCGGCCCCGCTCGTCGGTTAGGGCGAGGAAGTGCAGGCCGTGATGATGGTGTTTGCCGGAGTAGTTGCGCCGGTCGGCCTTTCCAGTGCGGCGCTGGGTGGCGATGAGAGTGCCGTCGATCAGGACCACCTCCCCGCCCTGCCTGGCGACCTTCTTCAGAGCGCGGTCCAGGCGCGGCGCCCGAGCGGCGAGCAGGGCGATCAGCTCGTCGTGCCATCGGCGGACGGTGGACTCGGAGACGTTGTTGCCGCCGGCCATGTCGGCCAGGCGCTGGTCATGGCGCAGCACCGCCAGGACGATCACCGCGATCTTCCCCGGCGGCAGGATCCGCCACCTGGACCGTATCGACTTCAGGTGACGCCGCAGCAGTTCGGCGAGGTGGTTGACGGTCCGCGTGGACAGCGGCAGACGGCACTGGTAAACAAGCGGGCAGGTGTCCTCGGCGCGCTCTTTGGTATTCGTCACACAATTCCAACGGCCGCCGGGGGCACCCCGGTTACGCCCGCGCCGCACCGCTCTGGGCGGCGGGGCAGGACATCACAGGCGGGTGGTGAAGCGGCCGTCGGGCAGTTTGCGCAGCCAGCCGCGGTCGACCAGTCTGACAAGTTTCCCGCGCAGCGGTTCCAGCTTGGCCCGCACGTTGACGTCGATTCCCAGCGCGTCGCCGACCTGCCGGGCCATGACCGGTCCGGCGGCCTGCCCCACGGCGGTGAGAATGCGCTGGTAGTCCGGCGGAAGGGTGGTCTCCTCCACGCCTGACGTGCGGTGCGGGATCAGCAGCACCGCTCGTCCGCCCACCTGCCCGGGCGCCGGCGCGGCCGAGGCACGTTCGTCGGTGAGCTGCTCGCTCATCCGCTCAAGGACCCGTTCGGCGACGGCGAGTTCGTCCCGCTCGGCCCGCACCTCCGCCAACCGCTGGGCCAGCTCTTCTTCGAGTTCGTCCAGTTCCGCGCGCCGCGCGGTGATCCGCTCCAGCAGCTCGGGATCCATGCACCGGATCGTAGAAGTCTGCCCGGCCACGGCGAGCTGGAACCGGCTAAACGGTGGTGACGTCCAGCACCCAGGAGTGCGGGCAGAGACGGTGATCAGCTGACCTTCCAGCTCGCCGAGGCCTCGCCAGCGGCCACGGACTTGTCGAATATCGATATGCTCCTCTACTGTGGGCATATCGAAAATCGATGGGGAAGGCTGCGATGAACACGCGACTCATGAGGACTCTGGCCTCGGTGACCTCTGTACTGGCGGTGCTGTGCGGGCTCGCCTTCATCGGCAAGGGGGTCACGCACATACTCGACGACGGGGCCGTCTGCGTGCAGACGGACTTCTGGCGCAACGCCTCACTGGCGAACTCACTGCCGGTGGGCGCGGGCGTGAAGGCGTCCAGCAGTGCCACGCGCCTCTGCCAGGACAGTCCCTCCGTGGGGCAGCGCGCCGCCGACCTCGGAGGCGAACTGCCCTGGCTGCTGTTCGGCGCGCTCGCGCTGCTGCTCTTCTCCCGGCTACTCAAGGCCGTTATGGGGCAAGGACCGTTCACCGAGGCGGTGGCGCACCGGCTCTCTATTCTCGGCTGGTTCGTCACCGTGGGCACGCCACTGGCCGGCCTCGTCGTCGGCTGGTCGCAGTCCTGGCTCGTCGGGAGCATGGCGCCGATCGTGGGTTCTGGGCCGACGGTCTCCGGGCCGCTGGTGCTCGCTCTCGCCGGCCTCACCGCAGTGATCATGGGGAAGATCATGCGCGAGGGTGTGCGCATGCGGGAGGACCTCGAAGGGACCATCTGATGCCCGACGAGGAACCCCACGCGATCCGGATCCACCTCGACCGGCTCCTCGTCGAGCGCGGTATGACCCTTACCGAACTGTCCGCGCAGGTGGGCATCACCGTTGTCAACCTGTCCGTACTCAAGAACGGGCGAGCCAAGGCCATCCGCTTCTCGACCCTGTCGAGGATCTGCGAGGTCCTCCGGTGCCAGCCGGGAGACCTGATCACCCACGCCCCCACCGAGCAGACCTAAGTCGACCGCGCTGACAGACGATCTACTCCGCAGACTGCCGCCCACGACCAGCGTGAGCACCCCGACAGCCGGTCACACCAGCCCTTTGACCTGTGACTTCAAGTTGGCGGATGCTCACTGACCGGCTGTCGGGCAACCGGCCCCTCGAGCGGGGTGCGCGGAGCGGAGCGGCCCGGAGCCGGCGGACCCGCCCCGGTCGTGCCAGCTGTGCGCGGCCCAGAAACCGGGTTCGCGCTCGAGACGCCGCCAGAGCGCCCTGACCGGTCCCTCGTCGGGGACGGGCGGCGCGGCGGCGCGTACCAGCAGGGCCGCCGTGAGAGCGGCGACCTCCTCGGGTTCGGCATGCCCCTTCGTCACTCGGATCTCGGGGATGTCCACAGGCAGTTCTCCTCGGGCACGTCGTGGTGGGCGGTCGCGGTCACTGGGGCGGGTTGCCGTGCTTGCGCGAGGGCAGGTCCGCATGTTTCGCGCGCAGCGCGGCCAGCGCCCCGATGAGCACCGCGCGGGTCTCGGCCGGATCGATCACGTCGTCGACGAGACCGCGCTCCACCGCGTAGTACGGGTGCATCAGTTCGGAGGCGTACTCCTTGACCATGCGCACGCGCATGGCGGCGGGATCCTCCGCCTCCGCGATCCGGCGACGGAAGACGACGTTCGCGGCGCCCTCCGCGCCCATCACGGCGATCTCGTTCGTCGGCCAGGCATAGGTCACGTCCGCGCCGATGGACTGGCTGTCCATGACGATGTAGGCGCCGCCGTACGCCTTGCGCAGGACGACCGAGACCCTGGGGACGGTCGCGTTGCAGTACGCGTACAGCAGCTTCGCTCCGTGCCGGATGATGCCGCCGTGCTCCTGGGCGACTCCCGGGAGGAAGCCCGGCACGTCCAGCAGGGTCACGACCGGGATGTTGAAGGCATCGCAGAACTGGACGAACCGGGCGGCCTTCTCCGCGGCCTCGATGTCCAGCACCCCGGCCAGGGAACGCGGTTGGTTGGCCACGACGCCGACCGCACGACCGCCCAGCCGGGCCAGCGCGCAGATGATGTTGCGGGCCCAGCGCTCGTGCACCTCCAGGTACTCGCCGTCGTCCACGACCTCCTCGATGACACCGGCCATGTCGTAGGGGCGGTTGCCGTCGGACGGCACCAGGTCCAGGAGCGTCTCGCAGCGGCGGTCCACGGGATCGCGCGGAGCCACGGCCGGCGGGTTCTCGCGGTTGTTCTGCGGGAGCATCGACAGCAGATAGCGCACCTCGGCGAGGCAGGTCTCCTCGTCCTCGTACGCGAAGTGACACACCCCGGACGTCTCGGCGTGCACGTCGGCGCCGCCCAGCCCGTTCTGGGTGATCTCCTCGCCGGTCACCGCCTTCACCACGTCCGGGCCGGTGATGAACATCTGGGAGGTCTCCCGCACCATGAACACGAAGTCCGTCAGGGCCGGCGAGTACGCCGCGCCGCCGGCGCACGGGCCCAGCATCACCGAGATCTGCGGTATCACCCCCGACGCCTTCGTGTTGCGCCGGAAGATGCCGCCGTATCCCGCCAGCGCGCTGACGCCCTCCTGGATGCGGGCGCCGGCACCGTCGTTGAGCGACACCAGCGGTGCGCCGGCCGCGACGGCCATGTCCATGATCTTGTGGATCTTCGACGCGTGGGCCTCGCCCAGCGCACCGCCGAAGATGCGGAAGTCGTGCGCGTAGACGAAGACGGTCCGGCCGAACACCGTGCCCCAACCGGTGATCACCCCGTCCGTGTGGGGTCTGCGCGTCTCCAGACCGAAGCCGACCGCGCGGTGCCGCCGCAGCTGGCCGATCTCCTGGAAACTCCCCTCGTCCAGCAGCAGTTCGAGGCGCTCCCGGACCGTCAGCTTGCCCTTGGCGTGCTGCGCCCGGGTGGCCCTCCCGCTCGGCCCGGCCACGGCCTGCGCCCGCATGCCGTGCAGTTCGGCCACCCGGCCGCGTGCGTCGGTGGGCAGACCCGACCGGACGTCCTCGACAACAGGCCGTGTCACGTTCTCCTCCTTCGTCGAAGAGCTGAGTTGAGAGGTGAGTTGAGAGGTGAGTTGCAGACGTGCGGCGAAGAGGTGGGTTGTAGAGGTGAGTTGAAGACGTGCGGCGAGAGAGGTTCCCCGGTCTCAGCCCAGGACGTCCTCGGCGAAGTCCGCCACGACGCGCGCGACGTCCCCGGGTGCCCGGAAGTTCGCCATGTGCCCCTGTCCGGGCATGATCGTCATGCGGTGGACGCGTGGCAGAACCCTCGCCAGCGCGTCGAGCCGGGCACGCAGATGGGCGGGGCTGCGCTCACCGCCGAGCAGCAGCACCGGGACGTCGAGCGAGGCGTAGCGGTCGAGGCCCACGCCCAGCGCCTCGATGGCCTCGTCGTCGCGGATCTGCGCCTCCGCCTGGTTGCCGAGCATCACCCGCATGGGCGGGAGCGCCCGCATGAGCAGGACCGAGCGCCGGGACATCCCGACGATCCGCCGCAGATGCGTGGCCATCGCCTGCTCCGGTCTGCCCTGGTCGAGTTGGGCCCTTGCCAGGCGCAGCGCCTCACCGCCGAGCGGACGGTCGACCGCCACCGGCGGCTCGTACAGCAGCAGCCCGGCGCAGGTCCGCGGTGCCGCCAGCGCGGTTTCCAGCGCGACCACGGCGCCGGACGAGTGGCCCACGAGGAGCACCGGTTCGCCGGCCGTCGCGGCGAGGGCCCGGACGTCCTCGGTCTCCGCCGCGATCGAGTGCGGGGACACGCCCTCGTCGCTCACCCCGTAACCGCGCCGCTCCAGGCACAGCACCCGGTGCCGCTCGGCGAGGCGGTCCGCCACGAACTCCCACGTGGCCGCGGTGCTCGCACCGCCGTGGACGATCAGGATCGCCGTCCCCTTCCCGCGGTCCGTCGCCACGAGGCGTGTGCCGTCGGCGGACCGGAGTTCGACGCGTCGCGCCGGTGCTGTCTGCGAGCCGTCCATATATGCCTGGTCCACTTCTGTCGCGTGCCTACCGGCGCACCGGATGCCGGCTTCCCGATATCAGTGTGGGTGACAACAGTGCCGTGAGCCGGTCGGTTTGCCCGTCCGTGAGACGGACGTCGGCGGCCGCCGCGTTGTCCGCGAGATGACGCAGACTGCGGGTGCCGGGGATGGGGACGATCCAGGGGCCTCGTGACAGCAGCCAGGCCAGTGCGCCTTGGGCGAGGGGCATTCCCAGGCCGGCCAGCTCCTCCTCGGCCCGGGCGACGAGGCGCCGGTTGGCGCGGAAGTTCTCGCCCTGGAAGCGCGGATGGTTGCGGCGGTGGTCGTCCGGGCCGAGATCCCCGGGGTCGACGAGCCGTCCCGTCAGGAACCCCTTGCCGAGCGGGGTGTGCGCGGCGAAGCCGATGCCCGCTGCCGTGGCGGCCGGGAGCGCGTCCTGTTCGACGTGCCGTTCCCACACCGAGTACTCGCTCTCCAGCACCGTGACCGGATGGGCGGCGTGGGCCCGGCGCAGGTCGTCGGCCGGGGCTTCGGACAGGCCCACGTGGCGGATCTTCCCCTCGGCCACGAGTTCTCCGAGGGCGCCGACGCTCTCCTCCACCGGTACCCGCGGGTCGACGCGGCCCAGGTAGTAGACGTCGATGTGATCGGTGTCCAGCCGTCGCAGCGAGGCCTCGCAGGCCCGCTTCAGCTGGTGAGGGCGTCCGTCGACGACGGTGGGCGGCCCGCCCGGGGCCCGCGGGCGCAGTCCGGTACGGGTGGCGATGACGGCCTCGTCGCGCCGTCCGGCCAGGGCCCGGCCCACGAGCTCCTCGTTCGTGCCGCCGGCGTAGAAGTCGGCCGTGTCGAACAGGGTGACGCCGAGATCGAGTGCGCCGCGGACGGTGTTCTCGCACTCGGCGCGGTCCACCGGGCCGTACCCGCCGGTCAGTGCGAGGCAGCCGAGTCCGACGGCCGAGACCCGCGGACCGCGCTCGCCGAGCGTGCGGTATCTCATCGCACGAGCTCCTCGACGCGCGTCACCACGTCCGCGGGCGACGGCTGCGAGGCGATCCCGGACCGCAGCCGGGCGGCGTCCTCGCGGAAGGACGGTTTCTCCAGCAGCGCGGCGACCTCCGCACCGATCTCGCGCGTTCCCTCCGGGGCCTCCTCGAGCAGCAGGTGCCGTCCGGCGCCGGTGGCCGCGATCCGGGCGGCCATCGCCGCGTTGTGCGGATGGTTGGTGATCATCAACTGCGGGACGCCCAGCGCGGCGGCGGCCATGGTCGTGCCCGGGCCGGCGTGGTGCACGACGGCCGCGCAGGACGGCAGCACGGCGTTCATCGGGACTCCGACCGCGACCCGGACCCCGGCGGGCTGTTCGCCCAGCAGGTCGCGCAGCGTCTCGCTCAGGACGAGGACCAGCTCGACGTCCAGACCGAGGACGGCGTCGATGGTGCGCCGGATGAAGCCGACCAGTGCGGGGCCCTCCCATTCGGCGGTGGTGTGCCCCCAGGTCATGCAGACGCGGCGCTTCGCGGGCGGTTCGCCCAGCCAGCCGGGGAGTTCACCGGGGCCGTTGTAGGGCACGTACCGCATGGCAAGCACGCGCGCGTCCGGCGCCCAGGGGTACTGGACCCCGGGCGGACTCGGGTCGAGCCAGGCGGTCGGTTCGGTGCGCGGCGCGACACCGAACCGTTCGAAGAGCGGCGGGAACTCGGGGACGAGGTCCTTGCCATAGCTCGTGTCCACCCTCAACTGCCCCGGATAGCCGAGCAGATAGCGCACGTTGGGCAGTCCGAGCGCCTCGGCCGCCACCGGGCCTGCGAACTGGGTGCCGTCGTGGACGACGACGTCGGCCCGCCAGTCCCGTGCGAGGGACACGAGGTCGTCCAGCTGGGCGTCGGCCATCAGCGAGGCGAACAGGCCGATCTTGCGGAAGTAGTCGCGCTGCTGCTCGCTGAGGCGTTCGGGGTGTGCGGGCCAGTCCCGGGGCCAGGCCTGCCGGGGGCGTTCCGCGCGGCGCGATCCCCTGGGCGGGGTGAAGTCGACGCCCGCGCGGCGGAAGGCCTCGGCGGGGTCGGGCCCGACGGGCGCAGCCGGCAGTCCCGTGCGGGTGACCACGTCCGTCAGGGACGGCATGGCGGCCACCCGCACCTCGTGTCCCGCGAGCACACAGGCCCAGGCGAACGGGACGATCGGGTAGTAGTGCGGCACCCAGGGAAACGGTGTGATCAGGACGCGCATGGCAGAACCCCTTCGCTGCGGTGCTCCTCGGGCCGGACCCGGCGGGCCAGGGCCTCGGCCACCGCCGCGGGCGACGGCAGCCCGGCGATCTCGTCACGCAGCCGTGTCGCGGCGGCGCGGTGGGCGGGCTCGGTGAGCAGTGCCGAGACGTGCCCCCTGATCTCCGCCGTGCCCGCGGCTCCCCCGGATATCTCGTCGACCCGCAGATGGCGTCCGGCGCCGGTGCCCGCGACCCGGAACCCGGGAAGGGCGTAGTGCGGCGGCGTGGTGACGGCCAGTTGGGGGACGCCCAGCGCGGACGCGGTCATGGTGGTTCCGGCGCCGCCGTGGTGGACGATGGCCGCGCAGGAGGGCAGGACGAGCGCGAGCGGCGTGGACAGCACGGTGCGCACGCCGTCGGGGAGTTCGCCGAGCAGCTCTCCGAGTTTCGGATCGATCACGAGCACGGGTTCCACGTCCAGGCCGAGCAGCGCGTCGAGGGTCTGCCGGAAGAGCGTGAGCATCCGGGTGCCGGACAGCTCCGCCTCGGTGAATCCCCAGCTGACGCAGACGCGCGGGCGCGCCGGGGTCTCCCGGAGCCAGTCGGGCGCCACCCCCGCGCCGTTGTACGGGACGAAGCGCATGGCGAGGACGTCGGCCCCCGGCGGGTAGGCGTACTGGACGCTCGGCGGGCAGGGGTCGATCCAGACGTCCGGCTCGATGCGCGGGGTGAGGCCACGCTTCGTGAACAGCCGCTCGTACGCGGGGACGGGGGCGGCGCCGTACGCCGTGTCCACCCGGAGCATGCCCGGCGTGCCCAGCAGATAGCGGGCGGTCGGCACGCCGGTCAGCGCGGCGGCGACCGGCGCGGCGAACTGGGTGCCGTCGTGGACGAGGACGTCGGGCCGCCAGCCCCGGACGACGGCGGCGAGGTCCTCGATCTGGGAGTCGCCGATCACCGACGCGAACAGCCCGATGCGGCCGACCGCCTCGCGCTGGGCGTCGCTGAGGCGCTCCGGGTGGGCGGGCCAGTCCTGCGGCCAGGGGCTCAGCGTGTCCTGGGCGGCCTTCTCGCGCTCGCTGCCCCGGTGCGCGCCGCGCCGGGGCTGCGGGGGCTTGTGCCGGGGGTCGATGCCCGCGCGCTCGAACGCCTCCGCCGGGCCTCCGGCAGGTCCGACCGGCACCGCCGTCAGACCCGATTCGAGGACGGCCGGTGTCATGGTCGGCATGGCGGCCACCCGCACTTCGTGCCCGGCCAGCCGGCAGGCCCAGCCGAACGGCACGATGGCCAGATAGTGGGACGTCCATGGGAACGTGGTGATGAGAACGCGCATCCGCCTCGCCTTACGCCGCGGTCCGATCGGTCCGGCCGAGCGTGTGCGGCGGTGCTCGACGTCGGATCGAGCACCGGTGGACACCGGGCCACGGGACGCGCGGCGGCAGTCGGGCCGGGACGGGTCCTGGGCCGGGCTTTGAGCGAGACTCCAGGGACCGTGGCTTCAATCGCGGCATGAGAATCCTAGTGACGGCCTCCTGTTCGGAAGGGCTCGTGCTGCCGCTCGTCCCGATCTCGTGGGCGCTCAGGTCGGCGGGCCACGAGGTGCTCGTGACCGCGCCGGCGAACATGGCCGGCGTCATCACCGACGCGGGACTCGCGTTCGCGGAGTGCCATCCCCCGGTGGAGATGCCCGAAGTTCTCTCGTACGACCGCGCGGGCCACCCGGTGCCCATGCCGCGCGGCGAGGAGAACCTCCTGCCGCACATCGGCCGGGGCTACGCCCGGCTGGCCGTGCGACTCCTCGACGGCGTCCGGACGCTCGCCGAGCGGTGGCGCCCCGACCTCATCGTCACCGAGACCTACGGCTTCGTGGGACCGCTGGTCGCGGCGGGCCTGTCGGTCCCCTGGATCGAGCAGGGCATGCGGCTCAGTTCGCCGCCGTCCATCACCCGTGCGGGCGTCGAGGAACTGCGTCCGGAACTGCGGGCGTCGGGCCGCACGGACCTGCCGCCCGCGATGCTGGCCCTGGACCTGTGCCCGGCCGGACTGCGGCCGCAGGACCGGCCCGGTTCCCTGCGCATGCGGTTCGTGCCCTACAACGGACGCATGGAGAACCTCCCCGACTGGGTGCTGGAGAAGCGGGAACGGCCACGGGTGTGCCTGACGTTCGGGACCCGGGTGCCGCTCAACCGGTCGCCGATCCGGGGCGGTTTCTCCCTGCTGGAGGAGCTGATGCGCCGCCTCCCGGAGATCGGCGCGGAGGTCGTGGTGGGGGCCTCGGACGCGGTCGTGCGCGATCTGGGCGCGCTGCCCGCGGGGGTGCGGGCCGCGGGCCATCTGCCGATGGGGCAGATCCTCCCCTCATGCGATCTGATCGTGCACCACGGCGGCGTCGGCACCACCCTCTCGGCGCTCACCGCGGGCGTGCCGCAGGTGGCGGTCCCGGTGATCGCCGAGGTCTGGGAGTCGGCTCGGCTGCTCGCGGCTGCCGGGGCCGCCCGCCAGGTGCCCTTCGCCGAGGCGAGCGCCGACTCGGTGGTCCAGGCCGCCGCGACCGTGCTCAAGGACCCCTCGTACGCCGAGCGGGCCGAGCAGTTGCGGGCGGAGATCGCGGAACTGCCCAGTCCGGCCGAGGCGGTGCGCACGATCGAACGTCTGGTCGCGGCCGGCTGAGCGGGGAACAGGGAGAGGGGCGCAACGGTTCCCGGCCGTTGCGCCCCTTCTTCGTGCGCGCCGTGGTGCGACGGCGCCCCGCGGTGTCACAGCGCCCAGGAAGGCTCCGTCACGACGTCGGCGACGACGCAGGTCCAGGTGAAGCCGCCGCCCATGCTCACCAGGAGCAACTGATCGCCCGCCGCCAGCTGCCCGGACTCGGCGAGATAGGCCAGGCCCGCGAACTGGTCGGCGGCGCCCAGGTGCCCCACCTGGGCGCCGAACTCCCAGGTGGTTCTCTCCGGCTCGATCCCGAGCGGTTCCAGGCACTGCCTGCGCAGCAGTTCCCGGCCGAAGTGGGGCACCACGCAGTGCTTCACCGCGGCCGGCTCCGCTCCGGCCTCCGCCAGGGCCCGCCCGGCCGCCGTCCGCAGCCCGGCGGTGATCCTGCGCTCCGTCTCCCCGAAGTCCATGAGCAGCGACGAGTCGAGCGTGCGGGCGCGGAAGTCGACGGGGTCCTGGGTCGCGGCGGCGGTGAAGGGCAGCGTGCCCCGGTGGAGCACTTCGAGCTCCGTGTCGCAGACGGTGACGGCGGAGCGCACGCGCGCGAACCCGCCGGAGCGTGAGAGCACGGCCGCGCTCGCCCCGTCCCCGAAGACCAGCCCCCACTGGGACCGCCAGCGGTCCCAGGCCGGCGGGGCGAACCGGTCGGCCGCGGTGATGACCGCGGCGTTCCGGCCGGGCGCCCCGGACAGATAGGCGGCGGCCAGTTCGACGCTGCCCAGGGCCCCGTTCGACAGCTGACGGATCTCGAAGGACACGCCGCCGCCGTCCAGAAGCCGCCGTTGCAGATAAGCGGCCGCGTTCCAGCCGTCCAGGCCGTTGTGGCAGGTCACCGCGTGCAGCAGCAGAGCGACGTCGGCAGGGTCGTGGCCGGCTCGTCGCAGGGCCTCCCGGCCGGCCCGTACCGCCATGTCCGGCTGGGAGTCGTCGGGGCCCGCGACGGTCACGGACCGCTGGCCGCTGTCGCGCTGTTCCTCGACGTCGTAGTCGCCGGCGGCGACGGCCTCCTCGACGTCGACCGCCTTCGGCAGGAAGGAGCCGACCCCGGCGATGAAGAGATCCTCGTAGCGCATGTCCGTGCCGCCTCATCTTCCGCTGTCGGCCGTCGGGGCCCCGGCCTCCCGGGGCGATTCCGCGTCCTGCGGAGGCACCAGGAGGTCGAGGAGGTGGTCGGAGATCGCGCTCACGGTGGGCAGCTGCCACAGAAGGGTGGCGGGCAGGCTCAGCCCCAGCCGCTTCTCCAGGCGGTTGCGGATGGCCAGCGTGATCACCGAGTCGACGCCGAGCGCGGTCAGCGGACGCCGTACGTCGAGGTGTTCTGCCTCGGTCCGGGTCTCGGCCGCGACCTGCCCGGCGACCTCGCCCAGCATCCAGGCGCGCCGTTCCTGCGCGGTGGCGGCCGCGAGCGTCGTGGCGATGTCGTCCGGCGCTGCAGCGGAACCGGCCGGCGCCGCCCCGAAGTCGAGTTCGCTCAGAACGGGGAGCCGTGCCGTCCCCTCGGCATCCGGCAGCGGCCGGAAGACGGCCACCTGAGGGTGCCGGTGGCGCGAGGCGCGGTCCCAGGCCAGGAACGCCTCCTCGACCGAGATGTCGCTGACGCCGACGTTGCGCAGTTCCTCGTCGACGACCTCGTTGACGGCCATGCCGGCGCCGTGCCAGGACGTCCAGCAGAGGCTGAGCATGTCGTCGTGACCCGCGGCGGACCGGCGGCGTGCGAGGCCGTCCAGGAATCCGTTGGCCGCCGCGTAGCTCGCCTGCCCGGCCAGGCCGAGGAGCTGTCCCACGGAGGAGAACAGCACGATGAAGTCGACGCTGCCGGGCGGGAAGAGCTGGTCCAGCACGAGCGCGCCGAAGGCCTTGGGCCGCATGACGGCGTGCAGCGAGTCGCGGGTGAGGCCGCCGACGAGCCGGTTGTCCAGGACGCCCGCCGCGTGGACGACCCCCCTGACGGGAGGCAGCCCGAGCGCGTCGGTGTCGAGCGCGGCCGCGAGCTTCCCGGCGTCCGCGACGTCCACCGCCACGGTGCGCACGGTCGCGCCGCGTGCCTCCAGAGTCCGGACCGCCGCGATCCGCTCGCACTGCGCCGGGTCGGTGACCGTGTCCCAGGTGCTCCGGGGCGGCAGGGCCGTCCGGCCGGCCAGCACCAGACGGCGGGCGCCGCGGGACACCAGCCAGTCGGCCACGTGGCGGCCCAGCACTCCCAGGCCTCCGGTGATCAGGTAGGTGGCGTCGGGCCTGCACCCGAGGGGCGCCCGTTCGGGCGCGCCGTCGACGGGCGCCAGCCGGGCCGCGAGGAGTTCTCCGGCCCGCGGTGCGAAGACCTCGGCGGGCCCCGCGCCGGACAGCACGTCCAGGAGCGCGGCCGCGCCGGTCTCGGGCGCGGCGGGATCGAGGTCGACGATGCCGCCCCAGAACTCGGGGTGTTCACCGCCGAGGATCTGCCCGAGGCCCCACAGCGGAGACTGTGTCAGCGCCCGGTCCCCCGCGCCCTCCCTCAGGCCCGCCGTGGCCAGCCACAGCTCGGGCAGCCGCGGCCGGCCCGCGCCCGCGATGATCTGTGCGGCGCGCGCGAGCGTCCACGCCAGCTCCTCCGCCTGCTCGGCCGGGGACGGGGGGCCGGCCGCTTCCCCGCCCGTCAGCACGAGTACGACGTCGCGGTTGTCCAGATCGTCGAGGACGCCGACGAGTTCCTCCACACCGGGGAGGGAAACGCAGCGCACGTGCGCCGTACCGGCCCGTCGCGCCAGTTCGGCGGCGGCGCCGGATCCGTCTCCGACGATCACCACGGTGCGCAGCGGCCGGGAGCGTGCGGTGCGGGCGACCGGCCGCCAGTCCATCCGGTGCACCAGCGTGCCGCGGCCGGGGGCGGCGCCCGAGGAACCGGCTCCGAACTCGGTGTACCGCACCCCCTCGAGGCGTCCCGCGACCCGGCCGCCGCCGTCGGTGACGACGATGTCGACGCAGGTCCGCGCCCCGGCCACGGTGACCACGTGGACGAGCGGGTGCTCGGGCGGCCGTGCGTCCAGCGCGAGCCGGGCCAGGCCGGAGACGATCCGCAGGCGGGGTTCGCCGTCGAAGACCAGGGGCGCCACCGACAGGGCCGCGTCGAGTACGGCGGGCCAGTCCCGCGCCGGTCCCCGCGCGCCGGAGTCGTCGTCCACGACCCTTACCCGCGCGAGGAGTTCACCGGGGCCGGCCGACAGCTGGGGCGTGTCCCAGCCGAAGCCCGTGTCCGCGATGCCGGTCAGACGCAGGAGGTCGACGGCGGCCTCGGGGGGCAGCATGCGGTCGCAGCGCCCGCGTACGGCGGTCAGGTCGACGTCCGGTCGCTCGGCGGGGGGATCCGCGGCCAGTGCGGTGGTGTGCGTCTGCCAGTCCGCGGCTCCGGCGGCGTGTTCGCCTTCGTACGGCCGGGAGACGAGGGAGAGCGCACCGCCTCGGACGAGGACCTGCACCTCGCGCGGGGTCTCGGGGGTCACCGGCGTCAGAAGGGCGATGTCGCTGAGGGAGCCTTCGCCGCAGGCGGTGAGCAGGGTGCGCAGCAGCACCGCGGCGGGCACGATCTCGACGCCGCGCACCGGGTGCCGTCCCGGGTAGGGCCGGTTGTCGAGGTCCAGCACGGTGCGCCAGACCCGCAGCGGTGCGGTCCCCGCGACGTCGACCGGCGACCCGAGGAGCGTGTGCGAGCCGGCGTCGTGGCCCTGGGCGCGCCAGGCGTCGTCGACGGGGAGGTCGCGCCAGTGGTCGCGGTGCTGCCAGACGACGCCGGGCAGCGCGGTGCGCGATCCCCCGGCGCCCTGCGCGCCGAGGTCGATGCGGCAGCCGTTGCAGTGCAGCGCGCCGAGGGAGCCCAGCAGCGTGGCCCGTTCGGGCCGGTCGCGGCGCAGGGAGCTCGCCACGAACGCGTCCTCGACGCCGAGGCTCTCCAGCGTCTCGGTGAGCGAGTGGGCGACCACGGGATGGGCGGACACCTCCAGGAAGAGGCGGTGGCCGTCCTCGGCGGCGGCGGTGACGGCGGCCGCGAGCCGCACCGGGTTGCGGAGGTTGGCCGCCCAGTACGCGCCGTCGCGGGGCGCGTCGGAGCGCGGGTCGTCCAGCGCCGTGGAGTACACGGTGAGGGCGGGCGCGGACGGTGCGAGGCCGGCGAGCGCGCGTTGCAGGCCGTCCAGCAGCGGGTCCATCTGCGGGCTGTGGAAGGCGACGTCGGAGGCGACCGGCCGGACCGGCGTGCCCTGGTGCGCGCAGCGTTCGGAGAAGGCGCAGACGGCGTCGGGCGTGCCGGCCACCACGGTGGACCCGGGCGACGACTGGATGGCCGCGACGACGTCGCCGTCGTCCGGAAGCAGCGCGCGGACGGCGTCGAAGGGCAACGGGACCATGGCCATGGCTCCGCCGCCCGCGGCCCGCCCGACCTGCGCGGAGCGCCGGCAGATGAGACGGGCGCCGTCGGCGAGGGTGAACACGCCCGCTTCCACGGCCGCGGCCACCTCGCCGACGGAGTGCCCGATGACGGCGGCGGGCCTGAGTCCCTGGGCGCGCCAGACGGCGGCGAGGCCCGACTGCACGGCGAACAGCAGTGCCTGGACACGGTCGACGCCGCCGTGGTCGCCGTCCAGCAGGGCCTCGCGCGGTGAGAAGCCGAGTTCGTCCTGGAAGATCGGTTCGATCTCGTCGACGACGTCGGCGAACGCCGGTTCTGCGGTGAGCAGGGTGCGGCCCATGCCGTTCCACTGGGCTCCGTGTCCGGAGAACACCCAGACGGCGTCGGCGGGTTCCGCGGGCGGTGCGCTGCCGGTGGCGGTCGCGGCCGCGGGCTGGTCCGCGGCCAGCTTGCGCAGCTCGTAGCGCAGCGACGCGGCGTCCTTGGCGACGACGGCCGCCCGGTGGGCGAGGTGGGTCCGTCCGTGCCACAGGGTGTGCCGCAGATCGGCGAGTTCCGCGGGGCCGTCGCCGCGGTCCACCGCGTCGGCGAGACGGCCGGCGTAGGCGCGCAGGGCTTCCGGGGACGCGCCGGAGAGCGGGTACAGCTCGGGCGCCGGCAGCCGCGTGCCGTGCGGGGCCGCCGCGTGGGCGGCGGCATCCGTGCGGGCCTGCGCGGGGGCCTCTGTGGGGGCCTCCTCGAGGAGGACGTGTGCGACGGTGCCGCCGTATCCGAAGGCCGAGACGCCGGCCCGTCGCGGATGGCCGCCGTCGGGCCACGGGGTGCGCCGGTCGACGACGCGCAGGCCCGCGTCCGCCCAGGGGACGGCCGGATTGGGGGACACGAAGCCCGCCTGCGGCGGTATGTGACGGTGAGTCAGGGCGAGGACGGTCTTGATGACGCCGGCGATGCCCGCGCCGGCCTCCAGGTGGCCGATGTTGCTCTTGACGGAGCCGATCAGACACGGCCGGTCCTGGGGGCGTCCGGACCCGAACACGGCGCCGAGCGCGGCGGCTTCGATGGGATCGCCCGCCCGGGTGCCGGTGCCGTGCGCCTCGACGTAGGCCACGGTCCCGGGGGCGACGCCGGCGCGTCGCAGGGCGAGCCGGGCCACCTCCTCCTGGGCCTCGCCGTTGGGCGCCATGATCCCGTCGGTCCGTCCGTCCTGGCTGACGGCGCTCCCCCGGATCACGGCCAGCACCCGGTCGCCGTCCCGGCGCGCGTCCTGAAGACGCTTCAGCACGACGACCCCCGCGCCCTCGCCGCGGCCGTATCCGTCGGCGTCGGCGTCGAAGGGCCGGGACCGGCCGCCCGGCGAGGTCGCGCCCGCCGCGTCGAGCACCATGGACAGCCCCGGCGACGCGATCACGTTGACGCCGCCGACGAGAGCCAGCCCGCTCTCGCCGGCGCGCAGGGCGGCGCAGCCCAGGTGGACCGCGGCCAGCGACGAGGAGCACGCCGTGTCCACCGACAGGCTGGGGCCGCGCAGGTCGAGGGCGTAGGAGACACGGTTGGCGACCGCGCACGGGGAGGCTCCGATGCCGGTCCAGCCCTCGATCCGGGGCAGGTCCTCCAGCAGCCGGCGCCCGTAGTCGTCGGAGCCGACTCCCATGTAGACGGCGGCGTCCCGGCCCGCGAGCGTGTGCGGCGGGATGCCCGCGTGCTCCAGCGCCTCCCAGGCGAGTTCCAGGACGATGCGCTGCTGGGGGTCCATCAGCTCCGCTTCGCGCGGGGTGATGCCGAAGAACTCGGCGTCGAAGCCCTGCGGGCGGGTGAGGAACCCGCCCCGTGCGGTGGTGCGGCGGACGGCCCGCGCGTGGTCGGGCCCGCGCTGTGCGTACGCCGCCCATCTGGCCGGCGGGATCTCGCCGACGGCGTCCTTGCCGGCGATGAGGAACTCCCAGAACTCGTCCGGGGTGTTGATGCCGCCGGGCAGCCGGCACGCCATGCCGACGATGGCCACGGGTTCCGCGGCGGGCGACTGCTCAGGGGGACGACCGTCACTGACGACTGACAAGGGGATCCGCTCCTCGCGCACTGGTTGCTTCGTCGACGGTTGCTTCGTCGACGCGGCGGACCGCTCAGCGGCCCGCGAGTTCTTCCAGCCGGCCCACCATGTCGTTGACGGGCGGCAGTCGGGCCATGTCCCGGGCCACCTGTGCGGCGCCCCGCCGGTACCGCGCGTCCCCGAGCAGGGCGTCGATCGCCGCGCCGACCGCGGCAGGGTCGTCCGTGACGGTGTGGTGGTCGAGGGCGAGCCCGCTGCCCGTCGCCGCGACCCGTTCGCCGCAGCCCACGTAGGCGGGGTGCTGCTGGGCGAGGACGAGCTGGGGCACGGCGAAGTGGGCCGCGGTCAGACAGGTGCCCGCCCCGCCGTGGTGGATCACCAGGTCGCAGTCGTCGACGAACAGGTTGAGCGGCGCCGGGTCGACGAGCCGGAACGAGGGCGGCAACGTGCCGAGGCGGTCCGCGTTCGCGGTGCCCAGCGGCAGGATCACCTCGGCGCCGTCGAGCCCGGACACGGCCCGCGCGATGCAGGCGACCAGGCTCTCGCTCCACTCGTCGCGCATGGTCTGCGCTCCCAGCATGCCGAGGGACACCACGACGCGCGGGCGCCGCCGGGGGGCCCGCGCCCACTCGGGCATCTCGCCGACCCCGTTGTACGGGGCGTACCGGACGGGTGTGGCGGCGGGCAGGCCGTCGAACTGGAGGTCCGGCGGGCACGGGTCGAGCGTGAGGTCGGGGCCGGGGAAGCCGTCCGGCAGCCCGGCCTTGACACAGAACTCCCTCAGCGCGTCGGTGGCGTGCCGGTGGATCATCGGCGCGAGCAGGTCGGGGCCCCAGCGGTGGAACACCGCCGGGACGCCGACCAGGCCCGCGGTGATGAGGCCGTTGTAGTCCATCTCGGAGACGACCAGGTCCGGCTTCCAGCGGCGCGCGAAGTCCGTGTACAGATGGTTGGTGTCCTGTACGAGAAGCCGCCACCAGTGGCTCATGTCCGCCCAGGGCCTGCGGTCGGCGAGTTCGCGCGCCGTCAGGATCTCGGCCGGGGCGGCGTCCTTGCTCATGTGGCCCGGCCGGACATGGGCGCTGAACCCGCCGTCCGTGCCGATCCGCACGGCCGGCAGGCCCGCCGTGACCGCGGCCCCCGCGACGTCGGCCAGTCCGGCGACGACGACCTGGTGTCCGGCCGCCCTCAGCGCCCAGCCCAGGGGCACGATCTGCAGGAAGTGACTGGGGATGTAGGCGGTGATCAGGACGCGCATACCGTGCTCTCCACCAGGTGCAGGTACGAGTTGACGGGTCGGATGTCGTCCACGCGCAGCCCCGCCCGCTCGATCAGCCCCAGCAGGCCGGCGCGCGTGTGCTTCTTGCCGCCCACGTTGAGGAGCAGCAGCAGGTCCATGGCGGTGGTGAACTTCATCTCCGGGCTGCCGTCGACGAGGTTCTCCATCACGACGACCCGGGCGCCGGGACGGGCCGCGCGGGCCACGTTGCGCAGGGTGCGCAGGGTGCTCTCGTCGTCCCACTCGAGGATGTTCTTGAGGAGGTAGACGTCGGCGTCGACGGGGACCTCCCGGCGGCAGTCTCCGGGGACCAGGGTCGCCCGCCCGGCCAGGCCGCCTCCCTCGCGCAGCCGCGGGTCGGCGCCGGCCACGACGTCCGGCAGGTCGAGCAGGATGCCGTGCAGCGCCGGGTGGCGTTCCATGAGCGTGCTCAGCACGTGCCCCTGACCGCCGGCGATGTCGGCCACCCGGCCGGCCCCCGCGAGGTCGAGCGCGTCCGCGATGGCCTGGGCGGAGAGCCGGCTCGACTGGGTCATGGCCTTGTCGAACACCTCGGAGGATGCGGGCGCGTCCTCGTGCAGATAGCTGAAGAACTCCTTGCCGTGCAGGCCGGGGAAGACGCTCTTGCCCGTGCGCACGGCTTCGTCGAGCCGCCCGAGGACCTCCCAGGACCACGGCTCCGTCGCCCACAGCGCGTTGTACTTCAGCCCACGGGGCGCGTCCTCGCGCAGCAGGCGTGAGAACGGGGTGTGGGCGACGAGTCCGTCGGGCGTCAGGGTGAAGACGCCGTAGCACTGCAGGGCGCGTACGAGTCGCTCCAGCGCGTCGGCGTCCGCGCCGACGTCGCGTGCCAGGTCGGCGACGGCGACGGGGGCGTCCCCGACGGCGTCGGCGACGCCGAGCCGGGCGGCGGCGCGGATCGCGGCGGCGCAGGCCGCGCTGTGCGCGAGTTCACGCATCCGCAGGACGGCTTCGGGCACGGCGGTGCTGCCGGTCATGGCGGTCACTCGCCCCTCCCGGTGGCCAGGTCGTCGCGGAACACTCGGCGGTGACGGACCTTCAGCTGCCCGTCCTCGCGGACCAGCACGTCGTCGCAGGTGCAGCTGAGCTGTATCCCGGCCTGTCCGCCCTGCGCGGTGCTGGTGATCAGGGCGTAGGTGCGGGCGACGACGGATCCGTCGGGCCCGGGGTCGACCTGGAGCATTCCGAGCCAGTGGCGGCGCTGCACTCCGTCGGCGGCGAGCTGCGCGGCCGCCTTGCGGGCGCCGGCCTCGATCGCCGCACGGCCCCGCTGGGGCTCGGGGTGCGCGTTGGCGGTGAACACCCCGTCCTCGGTGAAGGTCCGCGCCCATTCCTCGACGGCGCCGCTGTCGAGGTGGCGCATCTGTCGCCCGTAGAAGTGCTGGATCTCCAGATAGAGCAGGGTGTCGTCGTGCGTGTCGGTGCGGTGCTCCGCGAGCGGCATGTGCGGGCCCTCCGTCTCGGTGCCGATGCCGGTGATCTGCGGTCACCGTGGCAGCGCCGACTCGAGAGGTACTGGAGCGGGCGTGGGGGAAGTCCCGGCCCGGTCCTCCATCGGCCTTCCGTCCCGGCTCGACCGGTCCGCACCACGCTGACGTGCACCGACACCGGTCCGGAGGGAATCCATGAGCACAGGCTCCACCCCAGACATCGCCCTGGTGACGGGCGGCACCAGCGGGATCGGTCTGGCCGTCACCCAGAAGCTGGCCGCACGGGGCACCCGTGTGTTCCTGTGCGCGCGCACCGAGGCGAACGTCAAGGAAACCGTCGAGACCCTGCGCGGCCGGGGTCTCGACGTGGACGGCGTCACCGCCGACGTCCGCGACCCCGAGGCCTCGGCGGAGCTGGTGCGGGCAGCCGTCGACCGGTTCGGCCCGCTCACCGTGCTCGTCAACAACGCGGGCCGCAACGGCGGCGGGGTGACCGCCCGCATCACCGACGAGCTGTGGGACGACGTGATCGACACCAACCTCAACAGCGTGTTCCGGGTGACCCGCGCCGCTCTCGCCCATGGCGGCATCGGCGCCCGGCGCCCCGGACGCATCATCAACATCGCCTCCACGGGCGGCAAGCAGGGGGTGCCGCTGGGAGCGCCGTACTCCGCCGCCAAGGCCGGAGTCATCGGCTTCACCAAGGCGCTGGCCAAGGAGCTGGCGGCGAGCGGCACGACCGTCAACGCGGTGTGCCCGGGGTACGTGGAGACCCCCATGGCCGTGCGGGTGCGGCAGGCCTACGCCGACACCTGGAGCACCACCGAGGACCAGGTCCTCGAGCAGTTCCGCACGAAGATCCCGCTCGGCCGCTACTCGACACCCCAGGAGGTCGCCGGTCTCGTCGACTACCTGACCACCGAGGACGCCGCGTCGATCACCGCCCAGGCGCTCAACGTCTGCGGCGGCCTGGGGATCTACTGATGCCGACGGCCCGGAGCCGGGGAGAGGACGCCATGATGGCTTCACAGGGAAGGCACCACACCTCGCACGAGATCGACATCGACGCTCCCCCCGGGAGGGTCTACCGCATCATCGCCGACGCCGCCCGCTGGCCCGACTTCTTCGGGCCCACCGTGCACGTGGCGCGCGAGGCGCTTCAGGAGGGCGCGGAACGCCTGCACATCTGGGCGACCGCCAACGGGGCGGTGAGGTCGTGGACCTCGCGACGCGAGTTCGACGAGGCGGCGCGGCGCGTCACCTTCCGGCAGGAGGTCTCCACGCCCCCGGTCGCCGGCATGGGCGGCACATGGACGGTCGACGAGCGGCCGGGGGGCGGCTCGCGGCTGGTGCTGACCCATGACTTCGACGCGGTGGGCGACACCGCGGAGAACGTGGCGTGGGTCGAGAGGGCGACCGACCGCAACAGCCGGACCGAGCTCGGCAACATCAAGGACCTGGCGGAGCGCTGGGAGCGGCTCGGTGAACTGCTCTTCTCCTTCGAGGACTCGGTCGTCGTCGAGGGGCCCGCCGAAGCGGCGTACGACTTCCTCCACCAGGCGAAGAAGTGGCCCGACCGGCTGCCGCACGTCACCCGGCTCGACCTCACCGAGGACGTTCCGGACGTCCAGCTGATGTCGATGGACACCCTGGCCGCGGACGGGTCCACGCACCGCACCGAGTCGGTGCGGGTGTGCTTCCCCGAGGAGCGTCGCATCGTCTACAAGCAGCTCGTCCCGCCGTCCCTGATGGCCGCCCACACGGGTGAGTGGAGCATGCGGGAGTCCGGCCGGGGGGTGCGCGTCACCTCCCGGCACACGGTCGTCGTCAAGGAAGAGGCGGTCGTGAAGGTGCTGGGGCCCGACGCCACGCTCGACACGGCCCGGAACTTCATCCGGGCCGCGGCGGGCGGCAACAGCATGGCGACGCTGACCCTGCTCAAGGAGTCGGTCGAGTCGGGCCGGGCCTGAGTCCCGTCCCTCGGACGGGGGCGTGCCGAACCGCGGTCCGCGGTTCGGGACGCCCCCGTCGGGCGTGCGCGGGTCAGCGGCCGAGGGCGTAGCCCTCGGCGCGGAGCACGTCCCGGGCCTTCACCAGGGCCTGCCGGTCCCCTTCCTGCGTGCCCGGGCGGGCCGGTGAGAGCGCGGCGACCGCGCTGTGGCCGGCCCGGACCGCCTTGTGACGCCGGGCCAGGGAGGCCAGGCCCTGGCCGGGACCCACCTCCAGCAACAGCTTGTCGCCGTCGGCGAGCAGGGCCTCCAGCGCGGGCCAGAACAGCACCGGACGGGCGGGCTGGTACGCCCAGTAGGCCGGGCTGACCGCTTGCGCGGCGCTCAGGGGAGCGGCCGTGTAGCCGGAGTAGAGCCGCACCCCCGGCGCCCGGCGCGGGGCTGCGGCGATCATCCGCTCGGCGCCCTCCAGCACCGGTTCCATCAGCGGGCTGTGGAAGGCCGTGAACGAGGGCACCCGGCGGCAGGCGAACCCCTCCGAGGCCAGCCGCCAGGCGACCTTGGCGAGCGGCGCCTCGGGCCCGGCGAGCACGGCAGCGAGCGGTGCGTTGACCGCGCCGATCACCACCCCCTCACCGAGGTAGGGCCCGAGCTGCTCCACGGTCGCCGCGACGGCGAGCATGCCGCCCTCCTCGGCTCGTGCCGAGCGGGCCACCCGGTCGGCCACCAGGCGCGCCGCGTCGTCGAGGCGGAACACGCCGGCCAGCACGGCCGCGGCCACCTCGCCGACACTGTGCCCGAGCAGGGCGACCGGTTCGATGCCCCAGCTGCGCACCAGGCGTCCCAGGGCGTAGTCCACGGCGAAGAGCAGAGGCTGGGCGAACGCCGCGTGATCGCAGGGGGGTTCGGGCCGTTCGGCGAGCCACTGCGCGCGCAGCCCGCGGCCGGCGTCACCCCACGCGGTGAACACCTCGTCCATGGCCTCGGCGAAGACCGGTTCGCACGGGAGCAGTCCGGCGGCCATCCGCGCGTACTGCGACCCCTGTCCCGGCAGCAGGAGGGCCACCGGCCGGGAAGGCACGGCGGGACGGCTCGTCACTCGTCGACCAGGGCCACGGCCCGCGCCCAGCCGGCCCCGGCGCCGACGATGCGCACCGGCAGGCAGGAGACGGTGAACCCGGTCGGGGCCGGCAGCGCGTCCAGGTTGGCCAGCCGCTCGATCTGGCAGTACTCCCGTTCACGCCCCGCGAAGTGGGCGGGCCACAGGACACTCCGGTCCCCGCTCTCGTGGAACTTCTCGATCATGTGGCCGAAGGGCGCGTCGAGGCTGAACGCGTCGGTGCCGATCACCCGTACGCCGAGGTCGAGCAGCAGACGGGTCGCGGAGCCGTCGAGGCCCGTGAAGTCGGTGAAGTACGCGGGGGTGCCGGCGAGCCGGTCGGCCCCGGTGCGGAGCATCACGATGTCCAGCGGGTCCGGCTCCCGGCCCGCCCGGTCGAAGGCGGACCGCAGCCGGCCGGCGTCCACGGCGCCGACGGGGGCGTCCGTGAGGTCGAGGACCATTCCCGGGCGCACGAACCAGTCCAGCGGCATGGCGTCGATGTGCCGGGGCGCGCCGGGGCGGTAGTCCGCGCGCGTGCCGTAGTGCGAGGGAGCGTCCACATGGGTGCCGGTGTGCGTGGTCAGGGTGAGGGTGTCCAGCGACAGCAGTTCCCCGTCCGGCAGCTGAGCCGGGTCGAAGTCGACTCCCCAGTTCTCGCGCATGCCGTCGGCCATGTGCCGGGCGCCCTCCGCGGGGGAAAGGACCTCGTGGACGACGGGGTCGGGTTCCCAGACCCCGGCGTCGACGGGCGTGGACAGGTCGATGATGCGCAACGGGGCTCCGCTCTCGTGACACGGCCCGGTCGGCCGTGGTTCGGTTCGGTTGGGATCGGTTCGCGGTGGTTCGGTCGGCCGTGGTCCGGTTCGCCGTGGTCCGGTTCCGGTGGGAGGCCTACGCGTCTCCCCGGCCGCCGTCCCCGGGCACCAGGTGGACGCGGCGCAGGAGGCGCTCCAGCTCGTCCGCCGCGGCGAGTTCTCCCTTCGCCGCGAGATAGCCGTCCGGCCGGACGAGCGCGTAACCGGGATCCGGCGCTCCCAGCGCCCGCCACAGTGCGCCGTCCGGGTCCGCCAGCGGATGAGGTCCCGGCGCCGGGTCGCCCCCGCCGACGGTTCGCAGGGAGACCTCCGCGCCGAAGCGCCGGCCGATCCGCTCGAGGTCCCCGTGACCGGCGCTCGCGGTGGGCCGGACCAGCAGCGTCCAGCGGGGGTCGGTGAACTCCTCGCACAGGGCACGCCAGCCGGCCGAGGCCCGCGCGGTCTCGGCGGTGCAGCCCACCCGGGCGCCGGGGGCGATGCCGTCGGACCGCTCGGCCGCGACCGTCAGCGGACTGTCCGGGTAGTCGAGCGCGAGCCCGGACATCACGCGCTGCACCTTGCGTTCCACCTGCCGTCTGACCGGCCGGACGGCGTCGAGGAAGCCGAGGCCGACGGGGAGGAGCACCGGGGCGGCGGCGTTCTGCAGGGCCACGAGGCCGGTGGCGGTCTTCGTGGACATCAGCAGCTTCTCGCCCACCGGCACACGCTCGGCGCTGTAGCTGTCGAGCAGCGCGTCGTCGGCGCGGCCGTGCACCACGGCGGCGAGCTTCCAGGCGAGGTTGTGCGCGTCCTGGACGCCGGTGTTCATGCCCTGCCCGGACGCGGGACTGTGCACGTGCGCGGCGTCGCCCGCCAGGAAGCAGCGCCCCGAGCGCATCGTGCGGATCATGCGCTGCCGGATGGTGAAGACCGACACCCAGGTCAGCTCGCGCACGGTGGTGGTACGGCCGGTCCCCCGCGTGATCTTCCGGGCGAACCGCTCGGCGATCACGTCAGGCCGGTCGGCGTGGTCGACGTCCACGGTGTCGAGGAGGCGCCATTTGCCGGGCTCGGGGAAGGGAACCATGAGGATGGTCCCCTTTCCGGTGTGCATCCAGTGCAGGCTGTCCGGCGGCAGGTCGGTGTCCAGCGCGGCGTCCGCCGTCAGCCAGGTCTCGTTGTTCTCGCCGACGAGCTCGATGCCGAGTGCGCGACGGACGGTACTGTGCGCGCCGTCCGCGCCGACGAGCCAGGGCACGCTCAGTTTCTCGGCAGTCCCGTCGGCGTGCCGCAGGGTCACGCTCACGTGGTCGTCGTGGGAGCCGGCCTCCTCGAGGCCCACCCCCCATTCGATCTTCACCCCGAGGTCGCGCACGCGCTCACGCAGCACCTGCTCGGTGAGCACCTGGTCGATCTGGAGGGTGAACGGGAACCGCGTCGGCAGCCGCGAGAAGTCGGCGTCCAGCCGGGCGCGGGCCCGCCCGCGCTGATGCATCGTGAACTTGTCGACCCGGCGGCCGAGCCGCAGCACGTCCTCCAGAACTCCCATCTGGTGGTAGACCTCGAGGGCACGCGCGTGGGTGGCCGTCGCCCTGCTGGTGACGGCCGGCCCGTCGGCGCGGTCCACGAGGCGCACCCGCACTCCGCGCCGGGCCAGTTCGTGAGCGGCGGTGAGGCCGACCGGGCCCGCGCCCGTGACGAGCACCTCGGTGTCCGGTGTCTTCCACGAGCCCATCCGGGCCTCCTCCTGGGGTCGGGTCGCGTGCGGAACGCGGGCCTGTCGGCGTCCGGGCCGCACGGTGGTGTCCGCCAGGCTCGGCGGCGCGGCTCGACGCGGGCCGGAATACCGCTGGAGCGCGCCGCTCGCCCGCCACTCGAGCCGCAGCCGAAGCGCGCCGACCACAGTCGCGCACACCACACCGCTGCAGTTCCGAGGAGGAGCATCCGCGATGGCTATGACCGAACCGGTGACCGAGGCCGACAGCATCACCAGTGCGGCGCCCCTGACCGTGCTCTCCGGACTGCTCGGCGGCCCGCGCGTCGACAGTCTGCTCAGCCGGGCGGCGGCCCGGTTCCCGGAGCGGCCCGCGCTGCGCACCGCGGCGGGCGACATCCGTTATGCCGAGCTGGACGCGCGGGTGAGCGCCTGTGCCGCGGCCCTGCGCGATCTGGCGGGCGGCCCCGACGAGGTGATCGGGATCGCCGCGGTGCTCGATCCCGTGTTCGCCGTCGGCTACTTCGGCATCACGCGGTCCCGCAACGTCGCCGCGGTCGTCAGTCCCCTGCTCACCGAGGAACGGCTGCTCCACGTCCTCGGCACGTCGGCGTGCCGGGCCCTGATCGTCTCCCCCGGGCTCTACCCGGCGCTGGCGGCCGTCCGCGACCGGCTGCCGGAACTGCGGCACGTCGTGCTGACGCAACGCGCCCCGGGCCTCGGCGACGCCGCCGACGCCCTTCCCACGCTGGACGAACTCATCGACGGCGCACCGGAGTTCACCCCGGACCCGGAGCAGGGCACGGACGACCGGGAAGCGGAGCGGATCGCCGGACTGCACTTCACCAGTGGCACCACGGGCGCCGCCAAGGCCGTCCGGCTCAGCCACTTCAACCTCACCGTGAACGCGGCCCAGAGCGCATACGGACACCGGGTCACGGAGTCGTCGGTTCTCTTCAACCATCTGCCGACGTTCCATCTCATGCACCTGACGATCGGCGTCTGCGCCGGCGCGACGCACGTGCTCTGGCCGGACGACGACCTCACCGGGGCGGTCGAGGCCGCCGCACGCTACGGGGCGACCCACCTCTACAGCCTTCCGATGCGGCTCACCCGGCTCGCCGCCGAGCCGGCGCTGAGCGAACTCGAGGCTCCCCGGCTGCGCGCGATCCTGTCCGGCGGCTCGGCGCTGCCGCCGGCCGCGGCCTCCGTGCTCGGCCAGCACTTCGGCGTTCCCGTGCTGCAGGGCTACGGGCTGACCGAGACGTCCCCGTCCACGCACTTCGACGATTTCGACCGGCCCAAGGCGGGCTCGTCCGGCGTCCCCGTGCCGGGCACCGAGGTGCGGATCGTCGACGTGTACACGCGCGAGGTCCTGCCCGTCGGCGGCAAGGGGGAGATCCAGGTCCGGGGGCCGCAGCTGATGCGGGGCTATCTGGGCCGCGACCTGTCACGCGACGTCGACGCCGAGGGCTGGTTCTCCACCGGTGACGTCGGGCGCGTCGACGAGGAGGGCTACCTCTTCGTGGTCGAACGCATCAAGGACACCTTCAAGTGCGACAACTGGCTGGTGTCCCCCTCGGAGATCGAACGGGTGCTGTTCCGGCACTCCGCCGTCTCGGACTGCGTCGTGGTCGACGTCCCCGACCCGGTGAGCGGGGCGGTGGCGCATGCCCTCGTCGTCCCGGCGGCGGGCGGCGCCGAGCCCGCCGAGCTGGCCGGGTTCGTCAACGCGAAGCTGCCGTACTACGAGCACATCCGGCAGGTGCACCTCGTCGAGAGCATCCCCCGCTCGGGCACCGGCAAGGTGCAGCGCAGGGACCTGCGCGAGGAACTGCTGCGCCGGACGACCGGCTGACCGTCCCGCCGGCCGCCCTGCCCGAGTCCGGCGTGCCGCACGCGTGGGCCCGGACCCTGCCGGGGTCCGGGCCCGCACCGTCATGTCGTGCGGCGCCACGGCGGGGCGCTCCGCCGCGGGCCGGGGGACGCCGTCACGCGGCCCGCCGGCTCCCGGTCCGGCTCCGCCACGGCGGCACGGGCAGCGCCTTCCCCTTCGTCGAACAGGGCCGCCCACAACGCGCCGTCCGCCCAGTGGGACAGCCCTATGCCCATCAGTCCCACGGACAGCACCCGCCAGACCGTCAGCTGCTTCTCCTCGCGCACCGCCGCCTCCCTTCCCTCGTTCCCTGGTTCCCTGCTCTTCGGAGCCCTCGGAGCCCGCGGAGCCTCGATGACTCGGTGCCGTGACGCCTTCCGGGACGAGGGGCCGGACCACGGTGACCGAGGCCGTTCGAGGACGGGTGGATCCATCGTTCTTCCAGGTCGGCTCGAGTGGTCGTCCGGATGCTGAGGTCCTCCGGCTCTGTCCGCTCACCCGGCGGGTGCCGGTAACCCACGGCGACCAAGGGGGAATCTGTGTCAGCGAGACGCGATGACCGACGAGTGGTGATCACCGGCATCGGCGTGGTCGCTCCCGGCGGCATCGGCGCCAAGCAGTACTGGGAGCTGCTCACGGCCGGGCGCACGGCCACCCGCACCATCTCCCTGTTCAACGCGGCCGACTTCCGTTCGCGCGTCGCCGCCGAGGTCGACTTCGACCCCGTCCGGTCGGGGCTGAGCAGGCGTGAGATCCGCAGATGGGACCGGACCACGCAGTTCGCCGTGGTCGCCGCCCGGGAGGCGCTGGCCGACAGCGGCGCTCTGGGCGAGTTCGACGCGCACCGCACTGGGGTGATGGTCGGTACCGCGTGCGGTATGACCACCAGTCTGGACCGCGAGTACGCGGTGGTCAGCGACGAGGGTCGTACCTGGCAGGTGGACGCCGAGCACGGCGTCCCCTACCTCTACGACTATTTCCTGCCGTCCTCCATGGCGGCCGAACTGGCGTGGCTGGCCGACGCCCAGGGACCGGTGGGCGTGCTGTCCACGGGCTGCACGTCCGGGATCGACGTCGTCGGACACGCGGCCGACATCATCAGGGACGGCGCGGCGGACGTCATGATCAGCGGCGCGTCGGACGCCGCGATCTCCCCCATCACGGTGGCCTGCTTCGACGCCATCAAGGCGACCAGCCCCCGCAACGACAGCCCGGAGACCGCGTCCAGGCCGTTCGACCGCACACGCAACGGTTTCGTGCTCGGCGAGGGGGCGGCCATCTTCGTCATGGAGGAACTGGGTCACGCCCTGCGGCGCGGGGCGCACCTGTACGCCGAGGTCTCGGGGCACGCCACACGGTCCAACGCGTACAGCATGACCGGGCTGCGCTCGGACGGCGCCGAGCTGGCGGAGGCGATCCGGCAGGCGATGGCGCGGGCCCGGATCGACGCGTCCGACGTCGACTACGTCAACGCCCACGGCTCGGCCACCAGGCAGAACGACCTGCACGAGACGGCCGCGTTCAAGCTCGGCCTGGGGGAGCACGCCTACCGCACGCCGATCAGCTCCATCAAGTCGATGATCGGGCACTCGCTGGGCGCCATCTGCTCCCTGGAGGTCGCCGCGAGCGCTCTGGCCATCGAGCACTCCGTCATCCCGCCGACCGCCAATCTGCACGAACCGGATCCGGACTGCGATCTCGACTACGTGCCGTTGGTCGCGCGGGAGCAGAACACCGATGTCGTGCTCAGCGTCGCCAGCGGCTTCGGCGGCTTCCAGAGCGCGATCGTGCTCACCAAGCCCGAACGGCGCGCGGCATGACGGCGCGGACGGTGGCCGGCGCCGGGACGGGGCGGCCGGGCCCGCCCTCGCCGTACGCCCGGCCGCCGGTGGTCACGGGCATCGGTGTGCTGGCGGCCAACGGGTCGTCCACCGAGGAGTACTGGGCCGCCGTGCTGCGCGGTGACAGCGGCATCGCCCGGATCACCCTGTTCGATCCCGACGACTATCCCGCCCGTCTCGCGGGCGAGGTCAAGGGGTTCGACGCGCGGAAGTCTCTCCCGGGGCGGCTGCTGCCCCAGACGGACCGCATGACACGGCTGGCGCTGGTGGCGGCGGACGCGGCGATCGCGGACAGCGCCGTCGACGTGCCGGGCCTCGGGCGCTATGCCTGCGGTGTGGTCACCGCCGCGTCGGGGGGAGGTTTCGAGTTCGGACAGCGCGAGCTGGAGGCGCTGTGGAGCCGGGGCGGCGGTCATGTCAGCGCCTACCAGTCGTTCGCCTGGTTCTATCCCGTCAACACGGGTCAGATCTCCATCCGGCACGACATGCGCGGCGCCGGGGCGGCTCTTGTCGCCGAGCAGGCCGGCGGGCTGGACGCGGTGGCCAAGGCGTGCCGGCACGTCCGGGACGGCACGCCGTTCATGGTGACGGGCGGTGTCGACAGCGCCATGTGTCCGTGGGGCTGGCTGTGCATGACCCGGTCCGGACGGCTCACCACCGTGCGGGATCCGCGTCGCGCCTATGTGCCCTTCGACCACGACGCGAGCGGCCTTGTGCCCGGCGAGGGCGGGGCTCTCCTCACCCTGGAGGACCCCGACCTGGCACGGACGCGCGGCGCCGTACCGTACGGCGCGATCGTCGGGTACGCCGCGACCTTCGACCCCCGGCCCGGTTCGGGCCGGCCGCCGGGGCTGCGTCGCGCCGTCGAACTCGCCCTCGACGAGGCCGGGTTGACGGCCGCGGACATCGACGTCGTGTTCGCCGACGCGGCCGGACTCCCGGAACCGGACCGCATCGAGGCGGACACCCTGGCCGCGGTGTTCGGGCCACGGGCCGTGCCGGTGACCGCCCCCAAGACCATGACCGGCCGCCTGCTGGCCGGGGGCGGCGCGCTGGACGTGGCGACCGCGCTGCTCAGCCTCCGGGACGGGGTGATCCCGCCCACCGTGCACATCGACCGCCCGGCCCATGCCGACGCGCTCGACCTGGTCACCGGGGCTCCGCGTGAGACGGCCCTCCGGTGCGCCCTGGTGCTGGCCCGGGGGTACGGCGGTCACAACTCCGCGCTGGTGGTGCGCCGGGCCGGCTGATCCGGCCGCCCCAGGTCCGTTCAGGCTCCCGCGGGCCGTCCGCACGGCCCGCGGGACAGCACGCCACGCACTCCCCCGCGTTCCGCACCGCCGGAAGCGGCGATCCGAAGGAGACACATGTCCACGTTCACACTCGACGAACTCGTCCGTGTTCTGCGCGAGAGCGCCGGGGAGGAGGAGGGGGTCGACCTGGAGGGCGACATCCTGGACGTCCCGTTCGACGACCTCGGCTACGACTCGCTCGCCCTGCTGAACACCGTCATCGGCATCCAGCAGGCCGTGGGCGTCACGCTGCCCGACGACATCGTCTCGCAGGAGCTGACCCCTCGGCTGCTGCTGGACCTGGTCAACGGCCACATCGCCCGGCCCGCCGCCGGAAAGGCCTGATCCCGTGTGCGGGATCAGCGGCTGGGTGGACTACCGGCTCGAGCTCCCTCGGCACCTCGACACCGTCCGCGCGATGACCGGCACGCTCGCGTGCCGCGGTCCGGACGCCGAGGGCCTGTGGTGGGACCGCCACGCGGTGCTGGGGCATCGCCGGCTGTCCGTCATCGATCTCGAGGGAGGCGTCCAGCCCATGGTGGCGGACGCCTCCGGGCGCGCTCTGGCCTGTCTGAGCTTCTGCGGGGAGGTCTACAACTTCCCGGAGCTGCGAAGCGAGCTGGAGTCGCACGGGCACGTGTTCCGCACGGCGAGCGACACCGAGGTCGTGCTGCGCGGCTACCTGCAGTGGGGCGAGCGGCTGCCCGAGCGCCTCACCGGCATGTTCGCGTTCGCCGTCTGGGATCCCGAGCGGGCGGAACTCCTGCTCGTGCGCGACCGGATGGGCGTCAAACCGCTGTACTACTGGCCGACAGCGGACGGTGTGCTCTTCGGCTCGGAGCCGAAGGCGGTCCTCGCCCATCCCACGGTCTCCCGCAGGGTGGACGCCGACGGGCTGTACGAGGTGCTCGACATGGTCCGGACCCCCGGCCAGGCGGTGTACGCCGGCCTGCACGAGGTACGGCCCGGCGAGCTGGTGCGCGTCCGGGCGAGCGGCCTGGTCCGGCGCCGGTACTGGACGCTGGAATCGCGGGAGCACCCGGACGACCGGGAGACCACGATCGCCACGGTACGCCGGCTGCTCGAGGACACGGTGGCGCAGCAGATCGTCGCCGACGTGCCTTTGTGCACCCTGCTCTCGGGCGGTCTGGACTCCTCGGCGGTCACCGCGCTCACCGCACGTGCCCTGGAGGCCGAGGGGCGTGGTCCCGTGCGCTCGTTCGCGGTCGACTTCGCCGGGGCGCGGGACCGCTTCGCCGAGGACGCGGTGCGCACGTCGCCGGACACCCCGTTCGCCCGGGAGATGGCCCGGCACGTCGGCGCCGAGCACACCGAGGTGGTCATCGGCAGCGACGAGCTGACCTCTCCCGCGGTCAGGCGGGCCGTGCTCGCCGCGACCGACCTGCCGCCGGCGTACTGGGGCGACATGTGGCCGTCCCTGTATCTGCTCTTCAAGGCGGTGCGCGAACAGTCGACGGTGGCCCTGTCCGGCGAGTCGGCGGACGAACTCTTCGGCGGCTACCAGTGGTTCCGCAACCCGCGTGCGCTGGACGCGGAGACGTTCCCCTGGCTGACCGCGGGGTCCGCCCGCTACTTCGGCGGACTCGGCCTGCTCGACACCGGTCTCGTCGAGAAGATCGACGTCCCGGGCCGCCGGGCCGCCCGCTACGACCAGGCCCTCGCCGAGGTGCCCAGGCTGCCCGGTGAGACCGGGCGGGCGCGGCGGATGCGGGAGGTCGGTCATCTCAACCTGACGCGGTTCGTCCAGACGCTCCTGGACCGCAAGGACCGGATGAGCATGGCGGTCGGTCTCGAGGTGCGGGTGCCCTTCTGCGACCACCGGCTCGTGGAGTACGTCTTCAACGTGCCGTGGGAGATGAAGAGCTTCGACGGCCGGGAGAAGAGTCTGCTGCGGGCCGCCACGGCCGACCTGCTGCCGCCGTCGGTGGCCGGCCGCGTCAAGACGCCCTATCCCGCGACCCAGGACCCGGCCTACGAGCGGGCTCTCAAGGCGGAACTGGCGGAGGTCGTCGCGGAGCCGTCCTCGCCCGTCCTGGCCCTGCTGGACATGGACCGGGTCCGACGCTGTCTGCGACGGTCCCCGGGGGACGTCAGCCGCCCCTACGACCGTGGCGGGCTGGAGATGGCGCTGTGGCTCAACTCCTGGCTCGACGCGTACGGGGTCGATCTGGTCCTGTGAGCCGCGCGCGCTGGCGCGAGAGGAACGCAGAGGCGCCACCCCGGATCCGGGGTGGCGCCTCTGCGTGGTGGGGCCCGCCGTGGTGGGGGCTGCCGTGGTGGGGAGCCCGCTAGCCCCGCTGGGCGACGAACTCCCTGACGGACCGGGCGACGTAGTCCACCATCTCGGTCGTCAGACCCGGGTAGACGCCGATCCAGAACGTCCGCTCGGTGACGACGTCGCTGTTGGCCAGTTCGCCCGCGACCCGGAACGGCTGGTCGAGGTAGCCGGGGTGGCGGGTGATGTTCCCCGCGAACAGCAGCCGCGTCCCGATCTTCCTCGACTCCAGGAAGCGCAGCAGTTCGTACCGGTCGAACGGCGCCTCGGGCAGGACGGTGATGGCGAAGCCGAACCAGCTCGGGTCGCTCCCCGGCGTGGCCCGGGGCAGCAGGAGCCCCGGGGTGGCGGCCAGGCCGTCGTGCAGCCGCTGCCAGTTGCGGCGCCGGAGGGCGCCGAACTCCTCCAGCCGGCTGAGCTGGCTGAGGCCGAGGGCCGCCTGCAGGTCCGTCGCCTTCAGGTTGTAACCGACGTGCGAGAACGTGTACTTGTGGTCGTAGCGCGGAGGCAGGTCGCCCAGCTGGTAGGCGTACCGCTTGCGGCAGGTGTCGTCCTCGCCCGGTTCGCACCAGCAGTCCCGGCCCCAGTCGCGCATGGACTCGACGATGCGCGCGAGCACCAGGTTGTCGGTGAGGACGCAGCCGCCCTCGCCGGTGGTGATGTGGTGGGCCGGATAGAAGCTGACCGTGGCGAAGTCGCCGAACGTGCCGGTGAACCGGCCGCGGTAGGTCGAGCCGACGGCGTCGCAGTTGTCCTCGATCAGGAAGAGCCCGTGCTCCTCCGCGATCGCGGCGACCTCCTCGACCTCGTACGGGTTGCCCAGCGCGTGCGCGATCATGATCGCGCGGGTCTTCGGGCCGATGGCGTCCCTGATCCGGTCGGGCGTGGTGTTGTAGGTGCCGAGTTCCACGTCGACGAAGACGGGCACCATCCCCGTCTGCAGGATCGGGTTGACGGTGGTCGGGAATCCGGCGGCGACGGTGATGACCTCGTCCCCCGGTCGCAGCCTGCGGTCGCCGAGCTGCGGCGAGGTCAGGGACGACAGCGCGAGGAGATTGGCGGAGGAGCCCGAGTTCGTCATGTGCGCCTTGCGCAGCCCCAGCGCCCGGGCGAACTTCCGCTCGAACTTGCGGGACGTCACGCCGGCCGCGATGCGCATGTCCAGCGCGGCCTCCACGAGCGCCACCCGGTCCTCCTCCACGAGCGAGGCGCCGGACGGCCACACCGGGGTCACTCCGGGAACGAACTCCGTTCGCTGCGAGGCTTCTTGGTGAAACTTGCGCACCGACTCCAGTATGAGCGCCCTGGTGTCGCTCGACATCTCTACCTCCCGTGGGTGCTGGGCCGGACGGTCGACGGGTGACCGGGAGCCGGCCTGCTCGGAGACAGCGTGGCGAGGGGTGCTCAAGAGCGCGTCTACGTTCGATGGAAGGGCCGCGGCCCGGCTCCAACACGGCACGAGGTGGTCACGAGACCCGGCACGTGTGATGGCTGCCGTCACCGAATCCCTCAACCACGGTCAGGGGCAACCGACATGAAAGGAATCGTGCTGGCGGGCGGAAGCGGAACGCGACTTTACCCGACTTCGCTGGCGGTCTCCAAGCAGCTGATCCCCGTCTACGACAAGCCCACGATCTACTATCCGCTGTCGACCCTGATGCTCGCCGGGATCAGGGACATCCTCGTCATCTCGTCGCCGGCGGACCTGCCGCAGTTCCGCCGCCTGCTGGGCGACGGCAGCTCGCTGGGCCTGAACCTCGACTACGCGCAGCAGGACCGGCCCAACGGCCTTGCCGAAGCGTTCCTCATCGGCTCCGAGCACATCGGCTCCGACTCGGTGGCCCTCGTGCTGGGCGACAACATCTTCCACGGCCCGGGTTTCTCGGCCCTGCTCCAGGAGACGGCGCGCGACGTCGACGGCTGTGTGCTGTTCGGCTACATCGTCACCGATCCGCAGCGCTACGGAGTGGGCGAGGTGAACCCCGAGGGCCGGCTCGTGTCGATCGAGGAGAAGCCGAACGTCCCGAAGTCCAACCGGGCCATCACCGGGCTGTACTTCTACGACAACGACGTGGTGGACATCGCCAAGAACATCCGCCCGTCCGCGCGGGGCGAACTGGAGATCACGGACGTCAATCTCACGTATCTGGCGGAGGACCGCGCACGGCTGGTGGACCTGGGGCGCGGCTTCACCTGGCTGGACACCGGCACGCCGGAGTCACTGCTGACGGCCAGTCAGTACGTGCAGGTCCTGGAGAGCCGTCAGCACGTGCGGATCGCCTGTATCGAGGAGATCGCCCTGCACATGGGGTACATCGACGCCGACGCCTGTCACCGGCTCGGCGCGCGGCTCGCGGGCTCCGAGTACGGCAAGTACGTGCAGGAGGTGGCCAGCGGCTGGCCGGGCTGACCGGAGTCGTCCGACCGGACGCGAGGACGAGGACGAGTAACGGCCGGGCGAAGCCCGGCCGTTCCCGTTCGAACGCGCCCGTGAGGCGCGTACGGCCCCGCCCACGGCTCCGCGGAACCGTGGGCGCGTGGGAGCCCCGCCTCAGCCGCGGGAGCACCGCCTCAGTCGATCAGACACGCCGCGGCCGCCTTGTTGACGGCGTCGATGCGCGAGACCGCCTGGAGCTTGGTGAACACGTTGCTGAGGTGACGCTTCACGGTGCCCTCGGTGATGTGGAGTTCGCGCCCTATCTGAGCGTTCGTCATGGCCTTGGCGACCAGCTCCACGATCTCCCGCTCACGGGCCGACAGGACCACCGGCCGGCCGTTCCCGGCCGCTTCGTCCGGGTCGCGTCCCCCGGCCGCGCGCCGGCCGTAGAAATGGACCATGCAGACGACCGAGACGAGGTACCGCAACGGGACCCCCTTGGAGAGGTAGGCCCGGACCCCGAGGCGCGTCAGTCTGCGCCCGGCCGTCCCCTCCCTGTCGTGCCCCAGCACCACCAGCTGGCCGCACGACATGCCCTCGAGCAGCACCGAAAGAAACCGCTCCGTCCTGCGCGAGACATTCTCGACGCCCGCTAAGACCACGTCCGGCCGAACGTCCGGCAGGATTTTCAGGGCCTCCTTGAGCTCCTCACATTGCGCCACGATCTCCATGCCCGCCTCGCAGCCCAGCATGGACGTCAATCCGGCCCGATAAATAGTGTCCCTCTCGAGCACAAGCAACCGAATCGGTGCTGTCCCGTCGGATCCGACACCCTTCCCCGTATGTGACACGCATCTGCCCCCGTCAAGCGTCCGACTCTAAAATCCAACCCAAATGCCAGGCAAAGTGGGTTTCATTTACCAGAGCTTTGCTTGCTCTTGAAGAAAATCGTTCCTCCCGCCGAAGTATGCCGTACCTCGAATCCCCGGGGCAACAGAGAACACCCATGATCAGCGGCGCGCCGACCGATCATTAACACGGAGACCGGGGCGCTACATCCTTCGACACACACCCCTTGTCCTGACCATGGGTGGCATACAAGAGTCATCACCGGCGAGATATCTCGCCGGAACCATGGAGAATCGGGGGACTCAATGGAATTCAAGGTACTGGGACCGATGGAAATCGCACACAATGATCTCGTGTGTACACCCACGGCACCCAAGACCCGGCGCACACTGGCCCTTCTGCTGTTCCGTGCAAACCAAGTGGTGGACACCACCGCGGTCATCGACGAACTCTGGAGCGAGAATCCTCCGCGCAGTTCGATGACAACAATGCAGACGTACATTTACCAGCTGCGAAAGCTGTTCACCCGTGTGCTCGGAGAAAACGCCTCCGAGCGGCTCCTGGTGAGCCAGCCGCCCGGCTACTGCCTGCGCGTGGAACAGGATCAGCTGGATTTCCAGGTCTTCGAGCGCCTGGTCGCGGACGGGAGGGCGCTGCTCGCCGCAGGCCATCTGGAGAAGGCGTCCCGCACGTTGCGCCGGGCGCTGTCCCTGTGGCGCGGACGGGCCCTCGCCGACGTGTGCGCCGGCCGTCTCCTCGAGGGGCACACCGTGCATCTGGAGGAACTGCGCATCACCACCCTGGAACTGCGCTGCCAGGCGGACCTGGAACTCGGCGCACACCGTGAACTGATTCCCGAACTCCGCTCGCTGGTGGCGGACTACCCGCTCAACGAGTGGTTCCACGCCCAGCTCATCATGGCGCTCCAGCACGTCGGACGGCGCGGTGAGGCACTCCAGGCGTACCAGTCGCTGTGGAAGGTGCTGGACCGGGAGCTGGGCATCCAGCCCTCCGGCACCCTCCAGCGGCTGCAGCGTGACCTCCTCACCGACGACCCCTCGGACGATCCGTGGTCGGCCCGGTCGCCGGAAGCCGACGTGGCCCTGCTCACCCGGCCGCGCACCGACCCGAGGACGGCCGCCGGGCCTCGCCGGGGACCGGTGGCCCCGCCCCGGCCGGCGACGGGGCGCCGGCCCTGAGGCCGCCGCGCGGGGATCAGGACCGGGCCGCCGCCGCGGCCCGGTCCACCGCGTCCACCAGCTCGGCCTGACGCAGGATGTCCTCGCCGTGCCGCTCGAAGTCCCCGCCGTCGAGGATCGTGCGGGCGAACTCCCCGGCGATCCGGGTGAACTGCCGCTCGCACGGCAGCGGTACCTCCTCGACACCGTCCTGCCGCTCGATCCTGACCACCGGAGCGTGCTCGTCCGGCGTGCTGTACGCCCTGTCCAGCCGCAGGTGGCCCTCGCTCCCCCACATCGCGTACCCGCTGCGGTAGGAGTGGTCGACGCCGAACACCAGGTGCGCCGGGACTCCCCGGGACGAGACCAGCAGGGCCGACCCCGCGATGGGCCGGGCGTCCCGCTCCGTCCGGCGCAGCTCGGCGCCGCAGACCCGCAGACCGTCTCCGAGGAACAGCCGCGCCGCCCGCAGCGGGTAGGCCGCCACCTCCGGCAGGGTGCTGGCGTACCGGGGCGCCGCGTCCGCTTCCGTGCCGGCCCTGGGTATGCCGAAGTACCCGTGGAACAGGCGGAGTTCACCGATCACGCCGTCCGCGAGGAGCCGGGCCACCTCGGCGTGCTGGGGATGGTGGAGGAACATGAAGCTCTCCATCAGCAGCAGCCGGCGCTCACGTGCCGCGGCGACCGCCTCGGCGGCCTCCGCGCGACCTGTGGCGAAGGGCTTCTCGCACAGCACGTGCTTGCCCGCCTCGAGCGCCCGGATCGTCCATTCGACGTGCAGCTCGGGCGGCAGCGGCAGATAGACCGCGTCGACGTCCTCGCGCTCCAGCAGCCGGTCGTAGCCGGTCACCGGCTCGCCGCCGAACCGGGCGGCGAAGGCCTCAGCCCGCGCGCCGTCCCGGCTGGCGACGGCCGCGATCTCGACGAGCGGCTGATACGCCATCGAGGGCAGCATGCGGCGCTCCGCGATGCCGGCGCAGCCCAGCACCCCGACGCGCAGCCGACGCCCGCCGGCCTGTGGGTCGGGCACGGGCCCGCGCCCGCCGGACCGTGGGTCAGACACGGGCCCGCTCCCTTCCTCGGGCGGCGAGGGCGCCGAGGCGCGCGGCGATCTCCAGCGGTGCGGGCAGCGCCTCCACCTCCGCCCGTACTTCGGCGGCCGCCCGCCGGACCGCGTCGTCCTCGAGCCAGCGGCGGAAGAGTTCAGGCCCGATGGCGTCGGCGTGGGCGAAGACGCCGACGCCGCGCCGGCCGATCGCCGCGGCGGCCGCGTAGTGACCGATGCCGCCCGCGAAGACGAGCTGGGGCAGCCCCAGGGCCAGCGCGGTCAGGGAGGTGCCGCCGCCGCCGTGGTGGATGACGGCCGTGCACCTCGGCAACAGGTCCGACAGCGGAATCCAGCCCGCCGCACGGACGTTGGACGGCAGCGTCCCGTACTTGGACAGGTCGTACCCGCTGATCGCCAGGACGAAGTCGGCGTCCACCTCCCCCGCCGCCGCGATGATCTGCTCGACCGGGCCGATCTCGCCCCAGGTGAGCCCCATGGTCACCGCGACGGTCGGCCGCGGCGTCGGCGCCGTGAGCCAGTCGGGCAGCTCGGCGCCGCCGCTGTAGGGCACGTTGCGCATGGCCCAGCCGTACTGGCCTTCGGGCTCGACACTGGGCGGCGTGATGTGGACGGCGACCGGGTCGGCGGGCAGCCCGTCGACGCCGAACCGTTCGAAGGAGCCGGTCATGTGGGAGGCGATGCGCTCGCACAGTCCGCGCGAGCTCTCCAGGTACACGTCGTGCTGGACGGCCGGGATCCCCAGGAGAGCCGCGCACAGGGCGCCCGCCGCGGCACTGGAGTCGTGCACGATCAGATCGGGCCGCCAACGCCCGGCGGCCTCCACCAGACCGGGCGCCGTGCGGTCGTTCACCGCGCCGAAGATCTCGGCGATGGTGGCGGCCTCGGCCGGGCTGGTGGCCCGGGACTCGTAGAGGCCCTGGTGGCGTTCGAACAGCGGCATGAACATCGGGCCGATCTCGAGGTCCGGCGCGACGTCCACCATGGACAGCCCGGCCGCGGTCACCACCGATCCCTCACCGGCCGTCGCGAACAGCACGTCGTGGCCCGCCGCCCGCAGCGCCCAGGCCAGGGGGATCAACGGGAGTGTGTGGGCACGGATCGGAGCGGTGTGGAAGAGCACCCGCATGGAACGTCCCTTCTCGGATTCTCTCGGGTCGCGATGGACGGAAGCGGCCGGCCGGACTTCGGCGTCAGGAACCGGTGCGGCGGGCGGCGCGGTCGTGCCAGTCGTCGCTCAGCGCGCCCTCCACGGGGCGCTGGGCCTTCCAGCCCAGCAGCAGCCGCGCGGGATCCGGGTCGACGGCGAGCCAGTCACCGCCGGCGCCCGGAGAGACCGGGCCGCCCGCGCCGGGAGCCCGTTCCTCCAGCCGGGTCGGCACCCCGCTGGCGGCGATGAGCTGCCGCACCAGCCGGCGCACCGGCACCGTGGTGCCGCTGCCGATGTTGACGGCCTGCCCGACGAGGCCCCCGCGGGCGGCGGCCAGCACGGCGTCGCCCGCGTCCCGGATGTCGATGTAGTCGCGTTGGGCGCGCAGCGGGGCGAGCACCAGTTCGGCGTCGCGCCCCTCCTCGCGCGCGGTGAGCAGCTCCTCGAGGACCCGGCCCAGCAGGCTGGCCGGAGCCGTGCCGGGACCCGCGACGTTCACGAGCCGCACGACGACCGCGTCGACGCGGCCCGCGCGGGCTGCCTCGAGCACGGCGGTGGAAGCCGCCAGTTTGATCCGTCCGTACGCACCCGCGGGCCGCGGTGCGGTGTTCTCGCCGATCGGCACGCCACGGGGCGTCGGCCCGTACTCCATGACGGTGCCGACCTGGACGAACCGAGGCCGGAAGGGGAGGGCGCCGAGGGCGGCCAGCACGCGCTCGGTGAGTTCCAGGAGCGAGGTGCGCATCACCTCCTCGCTGCTCCCCCACGGCTGCCCGGCCGCGTTGACCACGACGGCGGGGCGTTCGGCCTCCAGCGTGCGGACGATCTTCTCCACCGGCTCGGCCGTCAGGTCCAGCCGGACGAACCGGGCGTACGGCAGGCGTTCGGCGCGGTCGCGCGCCACGGTGACGACGTCGTACCCCTCGGCCGCGAACGAGGCGCTGACATGGCGTCCCACCCATCCGGTGCCGCCGAGCACGACCGCGGTCTCACGCCCCATGAGGCTCAGCCCCCTCCGAGCTGCGCAGCCCGGCCAGCAGGGTCCGGGCCTGGATGTTCACGTAGTTGGCGTGCCTCAGCAGAGCGCTGAGCTGACGGACCGTCACCCAAAGGAAGCCCGGCTCCTCCTCGACCGGGAAGTCCTCGCCCACGTCGACGACGCGGTAGCGGTTGTCCGCGTGGTGGAAGCGGCCGCCCTCCTCCGACTGGACGGAGTCGTACAGGACCCGGCCGGCGTCCGGATCCAGGACCAGGTCGAGATAGCGCGGCCGCCGCCGCTCGGGCAGCGCGCCGGCGTGCCCGGGAAGGCACTGCACGGTGGGGGCCAGTTCGGCGACGTCCAGGACGCCGGCCTCCGTCTTGACCTGGGCCAGCAGATGGCGCACACCGCCGATGTCCCGTGCGACGAACGCCGCCAGGCCCTGCTCGACGGGCGCCAGCAGCGGCTGCGTCCACTGGGTGACCTCCCGGTTCGCGGCGTGCACGGCGGCGGCGACGATCGTGAAGTGACGGCCGTCCTCGTGGCCGATCTCGTCCTCCTTGCGGTACCAGCGCTCGACGTCGGCCAGCGCGATGCTCCGCTGCCGCAGCTCGCGCAGCGACTTGATCTCGGTCAGCCGGCTCAGCAGCTCTGCGTCGTCGTGGCGCGAGTCCGCGTCGCGCGCGAAGAGCGGGACGGTCGACAGGACGGTCCGTGCGTCCATGTTGACCACGTTGTCCCGCTCGAGCAGCCGGTGGATCTGCCCGATGGTGAGCCAGCGGAAGTCGTCGTGGGGCGGAACTTCGCCGAGGGCCTCGACCACCATGTTGCGGTTGCGCTTGCGCAGGAACCATGAGCCCTGTTCGGACTGGAGGGAGTCGTACAGCACGCGTCCCCGCCGGGGTGGGGCGAACTGGTCGATGTAGGTGACCGGAGCGCCTCGGTGCACCCCCGTGTAGTTGCTGCGGGTCGCCTGCACCGTGGGCGACAGCTGCACGGTGTCCAGGTTGCCCGGCTCCATCTTGGCCTGCATCAGGCAGTGCAGCACACCGCCGAACTCCTTGACGAGGATGCCGAGAACACCGACCTCGGGCTGGTTGATGATGGGCTGGGACCAGGAGGCCTCCTCCCCGTCCCAGGCCGTGTCCACCCGCAGGCCCTCCACCGAGAAGAACCTCCCGCTGTCGTGGACCAGGTCGCCGGTGTCGTCACGGAACCCCCAGCCCACCAGTTCCGCGAACGGGATGCGGTCGACGGCGTAGCGGTTGGTGCGACGCTGCTCCGCGAACCACGCGTCGAACTCGGCGTTGGGCGTCACGACGCTGTCCCGCGTGAGCGCCGACCTCTCGAACCTGTCGACGTCACTCATCGCACGGCCTCCATCGCCTTCCACCACGCGGGGTTGGCCCGGTACCAGTGCACGACCCGGGCCAGGCCCTCCTCGAAGGGGACCTGCGGCCGATAGCCGAGCTCCGCCCGGATCTTGCCGTCGTCGACGGCGTAGCGCAGGTCGTGACCCTTGCGGTCCTCGACGTGCCGCACCCGGCTCCAGTCGGCTCCGCACAGCTCCAGCAGCAGCTCGGTCATCCGCCTGTTGGTCAGCGCGGTGCCGCCGCCGACGTTGTAGACCTCCCCCGCCCTGCCCCGGGTCAGGACCAGCTGGACGGCCCGGCAGTGGTCGTCGACGTGGATCCACTCGCGGACGTTGTGCCCGTCTCCGTACAGCGGCACCGTCCCGCCCGCCGTCAGCCGGGTGATGAACAGCGGGACCAGTTTCTCGATGTGCTGGTAGGGACCGTAGTTGTTGGAGCACCGGGTGATCCGCACATCCAGCCCGTGGGTGCGCCAGTAGGCGCGGGCCATCAGATCCGCGGCAGCCTTCGAGGCCGCGTAGGGGGAGTTGGGCAGCAGCGGGCTGTCCTCGGTCCACGAGCCGCCGTCGATCGAGCCGTACACCTCGTCCGTGGAGACGTGCACGAACCGTGCCACGCCGGCTGCCAGGCAGGCGTCCAGCAGGCTCTGGGTGCCGACGACGTTCGTGCGCACGAACTCGGCGGCGCCGAGCACCGACCGGTCCACGTGCGATTCCGCGGCGAAGTGCACGACGCAGTCGTGCCCGGGGACGAGGGAGCGCAGCAGCTCCCCGTCGGTGACGTCCCCGCGCACGAACGTCAGGCGCGGGTGGTCCAGCGGCAGGTTGTCGGTGTTGCCGGCGTAGGTGAGTGCGTCGAGGACGGTCACCTCGGCCTCTTCGTAGCCGGGATACCCACCCCCGAGCAGGGTGCGCGCGTAGTTCGAGCCGATGAATCCGGCTCCTCCGGTGACCAGGATTCTCATGCACAGGACCTTGCGGGCGACGGATGGCCTGCGGGTCGAGAGGGGCTCGAAGCCGGCAGCGCCGGGCGGCCGTCGGACCGTTCGGCTCCAACGCGCCTTGAGGCGGCGGTCCTACGGTCGGCGCATGGAGTCTCGCAGCATGGAAATCCGCAACCTGGCGCTGCCGGACGTCTTCCTCGTCACACCGAGGGGATTCCCGGATCGCCGAGGCACCTTCTACGAGTCGTTCCGCCAGGACCTGCTGTCCGAGGCGCTCGGCCGGAACTTCACCATCGCGCAGAGCAATCTCTCCGTCTCGCACCGCAGGGTGCTGCGCGGGATCCACGGTGTGCGGGGCGAGTTCAGCCAGGCGAAGCTGGTGACCTGTCTGCGCGGCGCGGTCGTCGACATCGTGGTCGATCTGCGGGTCGGCTCACCGACGTTCGGCCGGCACGAGGTGGTCTGGCTCGATCACCGGTCCCTGACGAGTCTGTTCATCGCCGAGGGGCTCGGGCATTCGTTCCTGGCGCTGGACGACGACACGGTCATGAACTACCACTGTTCGCAGCCCTATGTGGCCGACGCGGTGTACACCGTGAGCGCTCTCGACCCGGCCCTGGCACTTCCCTGGGGACTGACCGAGCCTCCGGTGATGTCCGAGAGCGACCTGGCCGCGCCGTCCGTGGAGGAGGCCGTCGCCAAGGACCTGCTCCCGACGTACGAGGAGTGCCTCGAGCTGTACGGCCGGTCCGTCCCGGCATGAGGTGCCGGCGCGTCCGGCCGGGGTCCCTCCCGGCCGGACGCGCCTTTCGTCCTACGGCGTCTTCGCGCCGGCGCCTCGGGCCGTCCCGGGCCCGGACGCCCACACGGGCCGCTCGAGGATCTCCAGCACGACGGCGACCGTGGCGAAGCCGGCCGACCCGCCCAGCAGCAGCACGTGGTCGCCGGGGGCCAGCAGCCCGTCGAGCAGCAGGCGTTCGAGGGACACCAGCTGGTCGCTGACGCCCAGGTGGCCGGTGACCGCGCCGATGTCGAAACAGGAGCGCTCCATGGGCAGTCCGAGGGGCGCCATCACGAACTGGTCGACCACGAACCGGGACATGTTGTGGAAGATCACCTTCGTGAGGCCGGCGACCGCGATGCCCGCCTCGGCCGCCGACGTCCGGGCCAGGTCGGCATGGTTGGCGGCCATCAGGGAGGCCGCCTCCACCGTCGACATCACGTTGTCGACGAAGTGGTCGAGGCGTCCCTGCTCGTCGATCCGGCCCCCGGCGGACGAGGGGAACAGCGGCTCGTCGCCCCGTTGCATCATCTCGAGTTCGGGAATCGTACGGGAGTTGACGGAGCGGATTCTCGCGAAGCCGCCGTCGGTGCCGAGCACCGCGGCGCTGGCGCCGTCGCCGCCGATGAAGGAGTACGAGCCCCAGCGGTCGATCCACGGGCCGAAGACGTCGGCGCCCGTCAACAGCACCGTGCGGTGCCGCAGGGCGCCGGTCAGCTGGCCGACGGCGAGTTCCATCGCGCTGAGCATCGCCGAGCAGCCGGTGCGCAGTTCGGTCACCGGGGCGGCGCCACCGCCGAGTTCGCGCAGGGTGTAGCCGGCGATCGACCAGCCGGCCGGCCCCGGCGGGAACACACTGGCGTGGATGAGCGCGTCCAGTTCCTTGGACTCCAGCCCGGCACGCTCCAGTGCCGTGCGCGCCGCCGAGACGTTCATCTCCGCAGGGGAGACGTCGTCGGTCACGGACGTCGCCGTGAGCCGGCACATGTCCACGGCGGCGGGATCGTACAGACCCTGCTCCACGGCCCGGTCCACGCTGACGGTCTCGGGCAGGCTGCTGCCCACAGAGCGGACGTAGACGTCGTCTCGGATTTCCATGGTCGCCCCCGGGGATCGATCGGCTTCGGCTGCGCCACGAGTCTGGGCACGCCGTCTCGAGAGCCCGTCGAAGCCACGTCGGCGCCGCACACCGGCTCGGCAGGCCGGGCGAGGTCACAGCGGCGGTGTGTGCACGATCTCCACGACGGCCGCGCCGACGCTGTAGCCGACGCCGACCCCCGCGAGAAGGACTCTGTCTCCCGGGTCCAGCCGGTTCTCCCGCGCGAGATGGTCGAGAGCGGCGAACTGGTCGCCCGCGCCCAGGTGCCCGACGCGCCGGCCGAACTCCCAGACGCTCTGCTCCTCGGTGAAACCCAGCGCGTCGTAGTTCTCGCTGCGCCCGTCGCCCCGGTGGACATGGGGGACGACGACCCGGTCGATGTCGGCGAGCGCCAGGCCGGCGTCGGCCAGCGCCTCGTCGCGGGCCCGCAGCATGGCGTTCTCCAGCCGTTCCCAGGATCCCCGCGACGCGGGATTGCGGCTGTGGGTGCTGAAGCGCCGCAGGACGGGCACGGGCGACTGCCGTCCCGGCGCGAGCGTCAGCGGGCTGTCCGCCCGGCTCCACGGCTCCAGTGAGGTGTCGGCGTGGACGGCGGTGGACAGCAGGCGGGCGAATCCGCCGGCGGTGGACAGGACGAGGGCGGTGCCGCCGTCCCCGAAGATCGTGTAGAACTGCGTCGCCCAGCGGTCGACCATGGGTGGGGCGAAGTGGTCTCCGGTGGTCAGCAGCGCGGTGCCGGCCGCGCCCGACTGGAGCTGCCCGGCCGCCAGGTGGAGGGCGCCGAGGCCGCCGTTGGAGCGCTGCTGCACGTCGAACGCGACCGCCCGGTGGCTCACGCTCTGTCCGGCGACATAGCTCGCGGCGGGCCACCAGTCGAGCCCCTGGAACCAGGAGCAGGCGTGCAGGACGAGGTCGTAGGCGGCCGGATCGAGGCCGGCGCGCCGCACCGCGGTCCGGGCGGCGCGCACCGCCATGTCGGCCCCCGCCTCGTCGTCGGCCACGGCGATCGACTCGTAGCCGAGGGAGCGGTGGTGGTCGCCGACCAGGCCGGCCTCGACGGCCTGTTCCAGGGGGGTCCGCGGCGGCAGCCACACGCCGGTGGCCGCGACGCGGATGTCCTTCTCGTACTTCATGGGAGCCTCCGACGCACTGGGTGCTGAGGGGACGCTCAGGCAACCAGGATGCGGTCGAGTACTCCTGGTACGACGTTCAAGCCGTGGGACTGGGGCGATTGAACCGGGCCAGTCCGTGCTCGAGCAGGAAGAAGGCGCGTTCCGCGTCGGCCACGGCCTCCGCGTGGGCCGTCTCCAGATCCCGCCCGGCCAGCACGCGCTCGAGGTTGCGCGAGACGAGGGCCTGCTGGGCGGCGGTGATCTGCAGGGCGGCGATCGTCGGCGCAATCCCTTCGGGTTCCTCGCCGAGCCGCCCGGCGAGCGCGGCGGCGAGTTCGCTCCGGCTGCCCAGCCACTGGTCCACCAGACGCAGCTTCAGGCTGGGCGTATGCATGATCATGCGCTGGAAGGCGAGGAATCCCGGCTCGTCGCACAGCCCCGTCGAGGGGTTGCGTTCGTCCAGGCCTGACACGAAGTGGCGCAGCAGCGCCTCCAGCGGGGAGTCCTCGGGTCCGCAGGCCCGCACGATCGCGGCGGCCTCGCCGAAGTGGTCGTCGATCCGGCACAGGACGAGGTCCTCCTTGGCCGGGAAGTGGTTGAAGACCGTCATGGAGGACACCTCGGCGGCCTCCGCGATCTCCGCCACGGTGACGCTGTCGAAGCCCCGCTCGAGGAAGAGCCGCACGGCCGCGTCCGAGATCGCCTCGCGCGTCCGCAGTTTCTTCCGTTCCCGAAGACCCAGTCGCTCGCTCATGCCCCCACCCTACCGAGGGTGATCTGAGCGAGAATAAACTTGTGCTCAATATATTCATTGAGTGACTAAAGCAAATGCTCTATGCTGACGGCATGACACAGCTCGGAATCGGTGATCAACCGCCCTCGGCGGACACGCAGCAGGGGCCGCAGCCCGGTCCGCAGCCGGTCTACGACGGCTCGCGCCGGCTCATGGGCAAGAACCAGGTGATCCTGGTGTCCCTGTCCTGCCTGACTTCGCTGCTGCTGGCGCTGCTCGACGTCAACATCGTCTCGGCGGTGTCCTGGAAGATGGTCGCCGACCTCGACCCCGTGCACGGGATCTCCCGGCTGCCCTGGCTGACCACCTGTTACGCCCTCGCCGACTGCATCGTGGTCCCGCTGTACGGGAAGCTCTCCGACGCCCACGGGCCCAAGCCCGTCTTCCTGTTCTCCCTCGGCACGTTCCTGGTCGGCTCGTGCCTGTGCGGGGTCGCCCAGAGCATGACCCAGCTGATCGTCTTCCGTACCGTCCAGGGAATCGGCGCCGGCGGGCTCACCGCCGTCGCCCTGATCATCATGGGCGTGCTCTTCCGCTCCGACGCCGACGACCTCGACGGAGCGACCTCGTCGAAGACGGCCTTCGGCGCGGTCATGTTCGGCGTGGGCCTGGCCCTCGGACCGACGCTCGGCGGTTTCGTCGCGGACTCCCTGAACTGGCGCTGGGTCTTCTACATCAACCTGCCGTTCGGCGTCGCCGCGTTCGCGGTCGTCGCCACGATGCTGCGGCTGCCCCGCCGCACCCAGCGGCGCCGGGTCGACTTCGTCGGCGCCGCGCTGATCGCCGGCACCGCGGCCGCCGCTCTGCTGGTCGCCGACTGGGGCGGCAAGCGGTACGCGTGGGACTCGGCGACCGTGCTCTCGCTGTCCGCCGCCGGCGCGCTCATGCTGGGCGGTTTCGTCTGGCGCATCAGCACCGCCGACGAACCCCTCATCTCGCTGGCGCTGCTGCGCAACCCCATGTTCCGCATCATGATGCCGATCTCCCTGATCGGCGGACTGGCCCTGGCCGGCGGGCTGTTCTACGTCGGCGGCTACCTGCAGATCGGACGCGGCCTCAGCCCCAGCCGGGCCGGGCTGCTCACCCTGTGCATGGCCTGCGGCCTGATCCTCTCCGCGCTCGTCGGACGCTGGATCATCCGCCTGTTCGGGAAGTTCAAGTACCTGCTCACGGCGTCGGGCATCATCCAGGCCGCCGTGCTCTTCTGCTTCAGCGGACTGGGCGACCACACCGATTTCGTGCTCATCGGGATCGGCATGGCGGTGATCGGCGTCGCGCTCGGCCAGTCCCTCGGCCTCGCCCTGCTCTTCACGCAGAACAACGTCGAGCTCGACGACATCGGCATCGCCACCACCTCGCTGCGCTTCAGCCAGCAGCTGGGCACCGCTTTCGGCTTCGCGCTGTTCAGCACCGTCGTGACACGCTTCCTCGCCGGCCATCTCACGGGCCGGGCGGGCGCCGCGAACGTCAACGGCGAGCTGGACACCGGAGTCCTCGCCCAGCTGACGCCCGAGCAGCACGACTCCGCTGTGCACACGTTCGTCCAGGCGACCAACCTGGTGTTCTTCATCTCCGCGTTCCTGGTCCTCGTCCCGTCCGTGCTGTCCCTGTTCATCCGGGAGAAGTCCCAGCGGGAGCTGGCCGCCACGGCCGGCTGACCGCAGCACGATGCCCGGACTCCCCCGGGATTCCGGGCGAGTCCGGGCATCGGCGCGTTCACCGTGCGGCGAGCTCCTCGAGGTCCCGCGCCACCTCGGCGGGCGAGGGCAGCTCCAGCGCCCGCTCGCGCAGGGCGACGGCGGCCTGCCGGTACCCCGGCTTGTCGAGCAGGGTGGTCAACGCGTCGCGGATGACACCGGGGTCGTTCTGACTGCCGGCGTCCCCCAGCCGCACCGCCACGCCGGCCTCCTCCAGCCGTTCGCACCGCACGTGCTGATCCATGATCTGGGGCAGCAGCAGGTGCGGCCGCGCCGCCAGCACCGCCGTGAGGGTCGTGCCGCCACCGCCGTGGTGCACGACGGCGTCCGAGATCTCCAGCACCTCTCGGATGGGCAGCGGATCCACCAGCCGCACCTGATCCGGCACCGGCCCCAGCGCCGGCCGGTGTTCGCGCTCCAGCGTGACCAGCGCCTCGACGCCGTCCAGGCCGTCGAAGGCGTCGACCACGTGCCGGATCAGCGACAGTCCGTTGAGCGGCAGGATGGACCGGCCGAACGACACGCACACCCGGCGCCGGTCGCCCTCCGCCTGCCACAGCCAGGAGGGCACGCTTCCCCCTCCGTTGTAGGCCACGGGCCGGATCGGCCGGCCGGCCGGCTCGTCCGGCAGACCCAGCTCGGCCGGGAACGGATCCAGCAGCAGGGCCGGATCGGGCAGCCCCGCCAGACCGTGCCGGACCGCGCGCCCGTGCAGCAGCGTGCGGGCCAGCGCCAGCCCCGCGGACGAGACGGGCTCCGGCCCCCACCGGTGGTGCACCGTGGGCACGCCCAGCACCCCGCCGACGATCAGACCCGCGTACTCCAGCGGATCGGTGACGATCAGATCCGGTTTCCAGCGGCGCGCGAAGTCCAGATACGGGTCCAGCAGGTACTTCGCGTGGAACACCCAGGCGAGCGCGGCGGCCGTCCAGCCGCCCCGGGGCAGCTGAGCCAGTCCGATGTCGATCGGACGCTTGCCCTCGGGGAGTCCCAGGAACAGTTCGTCGACGTCGAAGAGCGCCCCCTCGCACACGGTGGGCAGCCCCGCGCCCCGGGCCATGCCCACCACGTCCGGCTGCCCCAGGAACATGACGTCGTGCCCGGCGGAGCGCAGTGCCCACATCAGGGGCACCGCGGGCATGAAGTGGGTGGCGGACGGGCTCGAGATCGCGAGTACGCGCACGGCAACTCCCAGATGGCGACGACGGGTCGACTGCGGCCGCCAGACCTTCTCAGCGCGCTGTCGCGCCCCGCTCGAGCCCGGCTGGGCACGTCCGGCCACCTCGATCCCTCCTCGAACGCCCCGTGCCAGCATCCGCGCATGTCTGACACGAGCACCGAGATCACCCGTGAACGTCTGCTGGACATGATGACCGGCTTCAAGTCGACCTACCTGCTGCGCACCGCCCTCGAACTGGGGATCTTCGACTGTTTCACGCACGGCCCCGTCGGCGCGGCCGAGGTCGCCCGCGCCGTCTCCGCCGATCCGCGCGCCGTGCGGCTGCTGCTGGGCGCGCTGGCCGGGGCCGGGCTGCTGGAGCCGGCCGGGGAGGCGTTCCGGCCGGCGCCGGGGGCCGAACGGCTGCTGGTCGGCTCCGCGAAGGAGTACTTCGGCGGCAACGTCCACGTCGCCGCGAGCCTGTGGGAGTGGGACACGATGCGCGCGCTCCCCGACGTCGTCCGCAAGGGCGGGCCCCTGGCCGACGCCGAGGCGGAGCGGCCCGGGTTTGCGTTCTGGACCGACTTCGCCACCCACCTCACCGGCCTCACCCGGGCGGGCGCCGGGCATGTCGCCGACCTCCTCGAGCCGTGGGCAGCCGAACGGAAGGGGCTGAGGGTGCTGGACGTCGGCTGCGGCCACGCTCTGTTCGGACTCACCCTCGCGGGCCGACGTCCGGCCGGGCACGTCCGCTGCCAGGACTGGCCCGAAGTGCTCGAGGCGGCCGAACGTCACGCCCGGCGGCTCGGCCTCCAGGACCGGACCTCCTATCTGCCGGGCGACGCCTTCGAGGTGCCGGTCGGAGGGCCCTACGACGTGATCGTCCTGGCCAACTTCCTGCTGATGTTCTCGCACCGCCGCTGCGTCGACCTGCTGCGCCGCCTCACCCCGGCGCTGGCGCCCGGGGGCCGCGTCGTCATCGCGGGCTTCACCACCGGCGACGCCGCTCCGCGCGAGGAGTACCACGCGCACATGCTGGGCCTCCTCATGCTGGCGACCACCGCGGGGGGCGAGGCGCACTCCGCCGACGCCTACGCCTCGATGCTCGCCGAGGCGGGCCTGACCTCCGTACGAGCACACCTGCACGACCGTCTCCCGGTGCGCGTGGTCGAGGGAGAACGTCCCTGAGCCGCGCACCGGCCGCACCACACCCGCCGCACACCGGCCACCCGGCCGCACCGCCCCCGCCGCACAACCGGCCTCCAGGCCGTTCCTCTCCCCGCAGACCGGAAAGGCGTCCCGCCCATGTCCACACCCGCGCCCGGCCCCGCCACCCGACCGCAGGGCCGGCTGACCCACCGCATCGCCGTCGCCGCGCCCCCGGAGGCGGTGTACGACCTCGTGGCCGACAACACGCACACTCCGCGGCTCTCCCCCACCGTCGTGCACATCGAGCGCGTGCGGGGCGACGCCCGTGGCGACGTGATCCAGCGGTGGGTCGTCGACGGCGGCGCGCCCCGGACCTGGCAGGTGGCCCGCACCCTCGACGCGGCCCGCGGCCGGATCTCCTTCGACCAGCTGAACGCGGCTCCCCCGGTGGCCGCCATGCACGGCGAGTGGTGCATCCGGGCCCGCGCCGAGGGGGGCACGGACGTGGAACTGAGCCATGCCTGGACGCTGACCGGCGGCGGCGAAGAGGCCGCGCGACGGATGGCGGAGCGCATGGACGGCGGCATCACCGAGCAGTTGCGGGGACTGAAGCGCTTCGCCGAGCACCTGGACGCCCTCACCCGGCACGAGTACACGGACGAGACCGAGGTGTTCCTGCCTCAGCCGCCGGTCGAGGCCGTCGAGGGGCTCTGGGACCCCGCCCGCTGGCCCGAGGTGCTGCCCGGCTGCCGGACGGCGACCGTGACGGCCGAGGCCGAGCGGTGTCTGTCCGTCGACCTCGGGACGACGGCGGGCGGGCCCGTGCTGCGGCGCTGCTATGTGCGCCCGGCGGCCACCGTGATCGTGTGGAAGCAGACCGAGGGCCTTCCCCCGTTCTGCCGTTCGGTCCGCGGTGAGATCCGCGCACGGCCCGCCGCCGGCGGCTGCACGGTGAGCGTGCGCCGGACCGACGGTCTCGACCCGGTGGCGCTCGCCGGCCTGCCGGCCGCGGCGGTCGCCGAGCGGGTCGCCGGGATCCGGGCCGGCGCGGGGCTCGATCCCTTCGCCGGCCTGCCCGGCTGAGCGGCCGGCGGCGGCTTCGGACGCCGGTGAGGGGCGGGCGCCCGGAGCATCGGGCGCCCGCCCCTCACCCGTCCGCGTCCGCTCAGGTCGCAGCGGCGAACTCCACCAGGGTGTGCGGGTCGTGAACCGCGGTCAGCGAGCGCACGGCCAGCCCCACGCCGGTTCCCATGGCCTCCAGGTCCGCGGCGGTACGGGCCCGGCCGCCGGTGGTGACCAGCATCAGCAGGTCCATGTCGGTCGTCGAGCTGCGGGCGGACGCCGGGTCGACCAGCGACTCGAGGACCAGCACCCGGCCCGTGGCGCCCGCGGCCTCGGCGCACCGGCCCAGGATCCGGGCCGCCCGGTCGTCGTCCCAGTCGTGCAGGACGCCGGACAGCAGGTAGACGTCGCCCCCGGTGGGCAGCGGATCGAAGAAACTCCGGGCGACGGTGCTGGCGCGCCCGGCGAGCCCGGCCTCGGCGAACCGTTCGTCCGCGGCCAGGGTGGGCCCGGGCCGGTCCACGACCGTGCCGCGCAGATGCGGGTGGGCGGCGAGGAGCGCGGCGAGGAGTGTGCCGTTGCCGCCGCCGACGTCCACCACGTGCGCCGCGGAGGACCAGTCGAAGGCCTCGGCCAGGCCCGGGGCCTTGGCCGCGGCGCCCGCGGCCATCTGTTCGTCGAAGGTCCGCGACAGGTCGGGGTCCTGGTCGAGGGCCTCCCAGGTGTCGCCGGTCCGGCCGGCCGGGGGCCGTCCGGTGCGCACCGACTCCAGAAGGTCCGTCAGTGCCAGGTCCACCCGGCCGATGGCGCTCTCGAGGTCGAGCCAGCTGCGGGCGTCGCCCGGACCCTGGGTGCACAGCTCCTTGCCGACCTCGGCGAGCGCGTAGGAGTCGGGTGAGGGCTCGCAGAAGACTCCGACGGCGACGAGGTGGCGCATGACACGCCGCAGCGCGGGGGCGGCGACGCCCGTGCGCTCGGCGAGGGCGGCGAGATCGCCGGTGCCGTCGGCGATGTGGTCGGCGACGCGCAGGGTGGCCGCCACCCTGATCGTCATCGGCGTCGTCAGGTCGGCCATGTCCTGCAGCCGGGATGCCCAAGGGGCGTCGGTCATCGTTTCTTTCCCTCCGGATCTGGGTTCACAAAGCCTCGGAACGAGGTCGTGCGGTCATGCGCCCGCCAGGCGCGCCAGCGCCGCGTCCCGTTCGGACCGGGTCCGTTCGGCGGAGTGGCCGACGGCGGCCGCCCAGGCCACATAGCCGTCAGGGCGGATCAACAGGTGCGTGAGTCCGGCCAGTTCGGGACAGGTCGCCGTCACCACATCGCACCGGCCGCCCGGGAGCGCCCCGCCCGTGGCGCCGCCGTCCAGGCACAGCAGGACGGGCCGGCCCGGGTGAAGGAGTTCGGCCAGCCTGCGCTTCTTGTCGCCGACGGTGAGCACCGCCTCCGGCGCCCAGCCGCCCGCCGACGGGTGGGGGTCGGCGGCGCCCGTGGCGTAGCGGACGTCCGCGGCGGAGATCTTCTCGGCGAGGTAACGGTTCACCTCACCGAAGCCGATCAGGTCGTGGAACATCGCGCGCAGCGCGTCGACGCGCGGTTCCGGCGCCAGAAGCGCGAGTTGGGCCCGAGCGTGCGTCAGCACGGCGTCGGCGACCGGCCGGCGCTCGCTCTCGTAGGTGTCGAGCAGCGCGTCGCAGGCCCGGCCCGTGACGCGTGCGGCGAGCTTCCAGCCCAGGTTGACCGCGTCCTGAAGTCCGATGTTCAGTCCCTGGCCGCCGACCGGGTAGTGGATGTGCGCCGCGTCACCGGCGAGCAGGACCCGTCCCCGGCGGTAGACGTCGGCCAGCAGGGCCGCGTCACCGTAACGGGCGCCCGCCGCCAGTCCCGACATGGGAACGTCCCGGCCGTGGATGCGCGCCACGGTCGCGGTCAGTTCCTCCAGGGTGACCGGGGTGTCCCGGTCCCCGGGCGGTCCGGTGAACTCGATGGCGACCACCCGGCTGCGTCCTTCTCCCGGGTGGACGGAGATCACGGTGCAGCCCCGCCGGGTGCGGTGCCAGCCGGCCGGAGCGTTCGCGGGGTCGCCCAGGAACACCTCGCCCGCCGTCGTCGAGGCGATGGCGTCCGTTCCGCGGAAGCCGATGCCCGCGGTGCGCCGGACGACGCTGCGGGCGCCGTCGCAGCCGACGACGAAGGCGCCGCGCGCGCGGGAGCCGTCGGACATCCGCACGGTGACGCCCTCGGCGTCCTGGTCGACCCCCGCGACCTCGGCGCCGCGGCGGACCCGCACCCCGAGTTCGGCCGCCCGCTCGCCGAGGATGCGGGCGGTCACGGCCTGCGGCACGAAGAGGGCTCCCGGCAGCCCGTCGCCCGGCGCCGGGAAGTCCAGGCCGGTGATGCCCGCGAAGTGCCCTCTGGGCAGGGCCCGTTTGTCGTGGCTGAGGCCCGCTCCGCCGTTCAGTTCGCGTTCGGCGGCCAGGAACCGGTCGAGCAGACCGCGGCGGTCGAGCGTGGGGATCGTCCTGCCGTGCAGCACCTGGGCCCGCGAGTCGTCGGCGGGCGCCGTCCCCCGTTCGAGGACGGTGACCCGCGCCCCGGTCAGCGCCAGCTCGCACGCGGTCATCAGACCCACGGGCCCCGCGCCCACCACCACCACGTCCGTACCCATGGATCTCCTTCCCGTGACGGCTGCGGGCCGCCGGCCGCTCGGACGCCGTCAGCGTGGCGGCGCGACGTCAACGGCCGTTGGAGGGCGCGTCGAGCGGCGGCGGACGCCCGGGCGTGTCCGGGCGCTCGATCGGTGCTCAACCGGCGGCTGTCAGGGTCGGCGCGGGCGCACACCGAAGCGGAAGGAGCAGCCCATGGGACTGCACACAGGTGTCTCTCTGCCGATCTCCGGTGACGACATCCCCGACGTCACGGCCACGGCCAGGTACGCGGAGTCGGCCGGCTTCGACTCCGTGTGGGTCGGTGACCATCTGGCAGACGGACGGCCCCTGCTGGAGAGCACGCTCGCGCTCGCCGCGGCCGCCGCGGTGACCACCCGGGTGCGCGTCGGTCTCGGGGTGCTGCAACTGGCCCTGCGCCAGCCGGTGTGGGCCGCGAAGCAGATCGCCACGCTGCAGTGCCTCTCCGGGGGCCGGCTGGTCCTCGGGGTGGGCACGGGTGGCAGCGTGCCCGCGGAGTGGCGGGCGGCGGGCATCGCGCTGGACGGGCGCGGACGGCGCACCGACCGGGTGCTGGCCGCGCTGCCCGGGCTGCTGACCGGGCAGCGGACCCCGCTCGCCGGGCTGGTGCCCCGCCCCGGCGGCACACCCGCCGGGTCCGGGTCCCCCGGGACTGCGGACGCCCCGGAGGAGGTCACGCTGGCGCCCGCGGTGCCCCGGCCGCCGCTGTGGATCGGCGGGGGCTCCGGGCGGGCGCTGCGCCGGGTCGCGGAGTACGGCGACGCCTGGCTGGCCGCCGCCACGCCTCCGGGCGAACTCGCCGACGCGGGAGGGCGGTTGGGGGAGCTCGCCGCACAGTACGGTCGGCCGGCGCCACAGGTTGCGGCGCTGGTCATCGCCGCCGGGGTGCGGGAGCACGGGGAGCGCGCCGCCGGGCAGCTGGCCGGGTTCCTGTCCGCCCGGCTGGGCATGGACCCCGGCCGCGCCGCCCGGGCGGCGGTGGCGGGCGGTCCTGCGGCGATCGCGGAGCGGCTCGACGCGTACCGCGCGGCCGGGGTCCACCACGTGGTGCTGGCCCCGTTCGGGACGGACTGGCGGCGGCAGTTCGACGTCTTCGCCGAGGCCCGGCAGCTGCTGGCGGACGGCCGCGTCGAGGCCGGCACGGGGACGGTGTCCGATGCGACCGGTCGGTGAGCCGGCGCCGGCCGGCGGCGACGCGGGCCGGGCGCTGGTCCTCGGCGGGACCGGGTTCGTCGGCCGTCAGGTGTGCGCTCGGCTCGCCGCGCTCGGCCATGACGTGCTCGCCGTGGGCCGCACGCGTCCGCCGCGGACCGGGCGGGCGGGGCGGTTCGCGGCACTGGATCTGGCGGCGGCGACTCCCGACGCCCTGGTTGCCCTGCTGCGGGCCCATCGGCCGACGGTCGTGGTGAACGCGGCGGGCGGAGTGTGGAACGTGGACGCGGAGCAGATGGTCCGGTCGAACGTCACCGTCGTCGAGCGTCTCGTCGCCGCACTCGGGGGCTGGGAACCGCGGCCCCGGCTCATACAGCTCGGCTCCGCCCACGAGTACGGGCCGGTGCCGTACGGCTCGCTCGTCGACGAGGAGACCCCGCCCGATCCGCGGACGGACTACGGCCGGACGAAACTGCGCGGAACGACCTGCGTGCTGGACGCGACGCGTGCGGGCGTCGTCGACGGCATCGTGCTGCGGATCTCCAACGTGCTCGGCCCGGACGCGCCGGCGACCAGTCTGCCGGGGGCGACCGTCGCCCGGCTGCGGACCGCCGCCGAGACAGGGCGCACGGCGGTGCTGCGCACCGGCCCGGCGCAGGTGTACCGGGACTTCGTGGACGTGCGTGACGTGGCCGACGGCGTGGCCGCGGCCGCGGCGTGCGGCGTCGGCGGAGTCGTCAACCTGGGCGGCGGCACGGCCGTCGCGGTGCGCAGCCTGATGGAACAGCTCGCCCGGATCAGCGGCGCGCCCGCCCGGGTGGTGGTGGACGCCTGCCCGGGCGGGCAGATCGTGCGGGCCAGCGGCGACTGGCAGTTGCTGGACATCACCGCCGCGGGACGGCTTCTGGACTGGACGCCCGGGCGCCGCCTGACGGAGTCGCTGCGGTCCCTGTGGGAGTCGACGGAGCGCGGGGTGGTGCGGGTCGGCTGACCCGGCCGCCGCCTTGGTCCGTCAGGGCCGTGCGGGAGGGGGGCCGGGCACGCCGTTCGCACCCGTCTCGAGGGCTTGCCGGCCGGGGTCCTCCCGGCGGCGCGGCCGCGGGTGAAGGATCCTCAGCAGCGGACCGGCCAGCGCGGTGGTCACGACGGCCATCACCACCATCAGGGAGTACAGCCCGGTGTCGAGCAGGCCGAGACCGAGTCCGACCGTGAGCACGATCAGCTCCGTCAGGCCGCGGGTGTTCATCAGCAGGGCGAGGGTCGCCGACTCGCGGGCGTCCACACCTCCGAGCCGGGCCGCCGTGAACACGCCGAGGAACTTTCCGCCCATGGCGACGGCCAGGATCAGGCCCAGCTCGCCCAGGTCGGCGGAACCGACGCCCGACAGGTCGACGCGGATTCCCGCGATCACGAAGTAGACCGGCAGCAGCAGCCCCGCCACACCGGCGAGGCCGTTCGCCGTGTCCTCGCGCAGCCTGCGGTCCTGCGCCTCGGGCATGGCGACGCCGAACAGGAAGGCGCCGAACAGGAAGTGCAGGCCCATCCACTCGGTGAGGGCGCTGGACAGCAGCAGACCGGCCATGGTGATCGCCGGGCGGCGGTGCGCCGCGCGGTCGCCGCCGGCGGTCAGGAGCCTGCGCAGCAGGGGGCGTCCGATGTACAGCAGCGCGGCCGCGTACGGGATCAGCAGGAGCACCTTCCACTGGCCGCCCCCGGCGCCGGCCATGGCGACGACCACGGCGAGCAGCGCCCAGGCCACCGCGTCCCCGACGGCGGCGGCGGCCAGGGCCAGCCGGCCGACGTCGGAGTGCAGCATGGCCCGGTCGGTGAGGATGCGGGCCAGGACCGGAAAGGCGGTGATCGACATGGCCGTCCCCATGAAGAGGACGAACGTCATTTTCTCGCCGTGTGGTTGATGGTCCGTCAGGCGCAGGGCGAGGAGGGCTCCGGTGCCGAACGGCACGACGATGGAGGCCAGCGCCACCGCCGAGACCGTGCCTCCCCGGCCGCGCAGGGCGCGCCGGTCGAACTCCACGCCGACCTGGTACATGAAGAGGATCACGCCGAGGTCGGCGAGGACGGTGAGCAGCGGCCGGACGTCCGTGGGGACGAGGGCTCCGGCGACCGGGTCACCGAGGAGCGTCGGCCCGAGGAGGACACCGGCGAGGATCTCGCCGATGACAGCGGGCTGGTCCAGTCGGCGGGCGAGTGCCCCCAGGCTCTTGGCCAGCACGATGACGACCGCGAAGTCCAGCAGCAGGAACACCACTTGATGGCTGGTAATCATGGGGCGAGCGTCCCGAAGGCCGGTCGGGCGTGACTCGAACGGGCGTCGGCGGCCCGCCGCGGCCGCATCTCGAGCGGTCCTCCAGACCCGCCCGCCATGCTCGGCCCCCGTGACCGAGACGACCACGCAGACGGGACGGCACATGACAGTGGACGACGACGACCGTGATGCGGTGCTGCACAAGCTCATCGCCTTTGTCCGCGGCGAGTTGCTGCCCGAACCGGAGGCTGACGGGTTCGGTCCGGACACGTCGCTCGTGGAGTCGGGGATCCTCAAGTCGCTCGAGACGGCTCGCCTGCTCGCCTTCCTGCACCGGGAGTTCGGAGTGCGGGTGCCTCCCGCCGGGCTGGCCCGTCGCAACTTCGAGAACCTCGGGCGGGTGGCGGACCTGGTCGTCTCACTGCGTGCCGCCGCCCCCGGTCCGCGCTCGGTCGAGCACAGTCCCTGACCTGATGGGAGTTGGGTGTGTCTGAGACCTACGACTACGACGTGGGCGTCATCGGCGGAGGCCCGGCCGGTTCGACCGTAGCGTCCTATCTGGCGACGGCGGGCCTGCGGGTCGCGGTGTTCGAGGGCCAGGTCTTCCCTCGGGAGCACGTGGGCGAGTCGCTCGTCCCGGCGGTGATGCCGGTACTGAGGGAGATCGGCGCGCTGGACAAGATCGACGCCGCGGGCTTCCCGCGCAAGTACGGCGCCGCCTGGACGGCGGCGGACGACCGGGCCGCGGCGCCCGCCGGTTTCCAGGCGAACTCGCACGGCTGGGGTGTCGCCGAGATCGCGTACCAGGAACGCGAACAGCGCGGTGTCGACCGCGAGTACACCTTCCACGTGGACCGCGGGAAGTTCGACCAGATCCTGCTCAAGCACGCGGAGGAGCTGGGCGCGAAGGTGTTCCAGGGCGTGCGCGTCAACGGCGTCGACTTCTCGGACGCGCGGCGTCCGCGGCTGCTGGCGAGGATCGGCGGGCAGCAGGTCGCCGTGCCCGTGCGCATGGTGGTGGACGCCAGCGGGCGCGGGACGCTGGTCGGCAGTCAGCTCAAGGTGAAGGTCCCCGACCCGGTGTTCGACCAGTACGCGGTGCACACCTGGTTCGAGGGCCTCGACCGGGCTTCGGTGGCCCGCAGGCCGGAGGACGCCGACTACATCCATGTGCACTTCCTCCCGCAGGAGAACACCTGGGTGTGGCAGATCCCGATCACGGACACGATCACCTCGGTCGGAGTCGTCACGCAGAAGGCACGGTTCAAGGCGGCCAAGGACGACCTGGAGTCGTACTTCTGGGACTCGGTGGCGACCCGGCCGGAACTGCTCGGAGCGCTGAAGAACGCGACGCGACTGCGCCCGTTCAAGTCCGAGGGCGACTACAGCTACGGCATGCGGAAGATCGCCGACGACGGTCTGGTCCTGATCGGGGACGCGGCCCGTTTCGTCGACCCGATCTTCTCCAGCGGTGTGAGCGTCGCCATGAACAGCGCCCGACTCGCCGCGAAGGACATCGTCGCCGCGGCGTCGGCGGGCGACTTCGGCGCCGGACGTTTCGCCACCTATGTGAGCACCCTGCGTCGGGGGGTGAACATCTGGTACGACTTCATCTCGATGTACTACCGGCTGAACGTCCTGTTCACGGCCTTCATCGACGACCCGCGCTACCGCATCGACATGATCCGGATGCTGCAGGGCGACGTCTACGACGGGGACGTGCCGCACGCGCTGATCGCCATGAAGGAGCTGGTCGAGGCCGTCGAGGCCGATCCCACTCATCTGTGGCACGGCAAGCTGGGCGACCTCAAGGCGTCTTCCTCGGCGCTGGCGCTGTTCTGACCGCGTGCCGGAGGGGCGGACGGGCCGCGGGAGGCCGGTCCGCCCCTTCGGTTCCGCCCGTGCGGCCGCGTGGGCCGGCGGGCGTCCCGGCCGGCCCACCGCCGTCGGGCGCGGGCGACGCCCCTCGCGTCCGCCGGATGCCGGAGTGCCCCGTGTGAGCGGGCGGGCTGCGTGGCAGCGATGCTGCATGCCCCTCATGGTCACCCGTGCGACGGGAAGCACCGGCCGCGTCGGACGACGCCCGCCCGGCGCACCCGCCGTCCCCCCGGCCGGGGCGCGCTCGCGCACGGTGTGCGGCGCGCTCGGCCCCGCGCTCGCGGTCCGTCGCACGGCCCGGCACGCGCCGGGCGGGACGGGGCGCCGGTGCCCGTGACGACCCGTGCGGTCCCGGCCCTGCCCGGACCGCGTCCCCTGCCCGCGCTGCTCGCCGCCGCTCACGGCGGGCCGGCCCTCGCGGTCACCGTCGTCGCGGGGCTGCTCGCGCTCCGCGGCGGCTTGCCTCCGCTCGACGCCGTCCTCGTCACCGCCGCGGTGTTCACCGGCCAGCTCACCGTCGGCTGGGGCAACGACCTGCTGGACCTGCGTCGCGACCGCGCCGTCGGCCGCTCCGACAAGCCGTTGGCCGTCGGCAGCCTCCCGGCCGGCCGGGCGGCGGGAGCCCTGGCCGTGGCCGCACTCGCCTGCCTCGTGCTGTCCGTGCTCGCCGGCTGGCGCACCGCGCTGCTCAACTGCACCCTGGCCACCGGCGCGGGCCACGCCTACAACCTCGGGCTCAAGGCGACCGCATGGTCCTGGGCGCCGTACGCCTGCGCCTTCGGGACGCTGCCCTCGGTCGTCACACTCGCCGGCCCCGGCCAGGGCTGGGCGCCGCCGTGGATGACCGGCGCCGGCGCCGCGCTCGGGGTGGGGGCTCATCTGCTCAACACGCTGCCCGACCTCGCCGACGACGAACGCACCGGCGTCCGCGGGCTCCCCCACCGGATCGGCGAGCGTCGCTCGCGCGTCCTGGCCGCCGCGCTGCTGCCCGCCGCCTCGCTGCTCACCGTGCTCGGCCCGGCGGGCAATCCCCCCGCCTGGGCGTGGGCGGCCCTCGCCCTGGTGATCGTCCTCGCCGTGCTCACGCTGTCGGCCCACGGTCGTACTCCCTTCCGGGCCGCGGTGACCATCGCCCTGGTCGACGTCGCGCTGCTCGTGGCGGCCGGCCGATGACGCCGTCGGCCCGCCGGGCCGGCCTGGCCCGGGCCGGCCCGCGCGTCCACGAACGCGGGATCCCCGGCCTCGGGGCCCCGGCCGCCCGTCCCCGTCCCCTGTCCCGGCGCCCTGCCGCTCCCCCGCTCCCCGGCTGCCCCGATGCCCGCTGGGCAGCCGTCCGCCCGATCGGCCGACCACGACCACGACCACGACCACGACCACGACCACCAGGAGCCTGCATGGCCATGCGCGTCCTCAGCGTCCGCGGCGTCCTGCCCGAGCACCGACACCGCCAGGAGGAGATCACCGAGTCCTTGAGCGCCACGCTGGCCGGGGGCGGGGCCGACCGCGCGGTCGTGGAGCGCCTGCACCGCAACGTGTGCGTCGAGACCCGGCACACCGTGCTCCCGCTGCCCGAGTACGCCCGTCTCGGCGACTTCGGCCGGTCGAACGACGTCTTCATCCGGGCGGGCGTCGAACTCGGCGCCCGCGCGGTCGTCGACGCGCTCAAGGACGTCGGTCTCACCCCCGCCGACGTCGACTACATCGTGTCCTGCACGGTGACCGGCCTGGCCGTGCCCTCGCTGGAGGCCCGTGTGGCGGCGGAGATCGGGCTGCGGCCCGACGTGGTGCGCCTGCCCCTCGTCGGCCTCGGGTGCGTGGCGGGCGTGGCCGGTGTCGCCCGGCTGCACGACCTGCTGCGCGGCCGTCCGGACGGGGTCGCGGTCCTGATGTCGGTCGAGCTGTGCTCGCTCACCCTGCAGCGCGACGACGCCTCGGTCGCCAACCTCGTGGCCGGCGGGCTGTTCGGGGACGGCGCCGCCGCGGTGGTCGCCGTCGGCTCCGAGCACCCGCTCGCGCGGACCGACGACCCGGCCCGGCCCGAGGTGCTCGCCTCGCGCAGCCGTCTCTACCCCGACTCGGAGCGCATGATGGGCTGGGACGTCGGGTCCGGCGGGCTGCGGATCGTGCTCGACGCCTCGGTCCCCGACCTGGTGCGCCGTCACATCGGCGACGACGTCCGCGGCTTCCTCGCCGACCACCGTCTCACCCGTGACGACGTCGGCTGGTACGTGGCGCACCCCGGCGGCCCCAAGGTCCTCGAAGCCCTGCAGGACGCCCTGGAGGTCGAGCGGGACGCCCTCGGCCTGACCTGGGACTCGCTGCGCCGGATCGGCAACCTCTCCTCCGCCTCGGTGCTGCACGTCATGGCGGACACGCTCGCCGACCGCCCGCCGCCGCCCGGCTCCCACGGCCTCATGCTCGCCATAGGGCCGGGGTTCTGTTCCGAACTGGTCCTGCTGCGCGCTCCGGGCGGTGGGCGGTGAACAGTGTGGCCGCGTTCACCGTCCTGGTCCTGGCCGTCGGTCTGGAGCGGGTCGCCGAACTGGCCGTGTCCCGCCGCAACGCCGCCTTCAGCATGGCACGGGGCGGCACGGAGTGCGGGCGGGGGCACTACCCCTTCATGGTGGCCCTGCACACCGGACTGCTCGCCGGCGCGCTGGTGGAGGCGTGGACCCGCCGGCCCGACACGGCCGCCCTCCTCGCCTGGGCCATGTTCGCGCTCGTCGTGGCCGCGCAGGCGCTGCGCTGGTGGTGCATCGCCACGCTGGGACGGCAGTGGAACACCCGGGTGATCGTCGTGCCGGGCGCCGCGCGCGTGACGGGCGGCCCCTACCGGCTGCTTCCGCATCCCAACTACGTCGCCGTCGTCGTGGAGGGGCTCGCGCTCCCGCTGGTGCACTCGGCCTGGGTCACGGCCGTCGTCTTCACCACACTGAACGGCTTCCTGCTGGTCACCCGAGTCCGCACCGAGGACGCGGCCCTGACGCGGCTGGCCTGAGGGAGGCGCACATGGATCTGCTCGTCGTCGGCGGAGGACCGGCGGGCCTGGCGACGGCCCTGCACGCGGCCCGCGCCGGGCTCGACGTCGCCGTGTGGGAGCAGCGGGCGGGCACCGTCGACAAAGCGTGCGGCGAGGGGCTGATGCCGGGCGCGGTGGCCGCGCTGGAGGCGCTCGGCGTGCGCCCGCCGGGGCGCGACCTGCGCGGCATCCGTTACGTCGCCGGACCGCGCCACGTCGACGCCTGCTTCCGGGCGGGCCCGGGCCGCGGGGTCCGGCGTACGACGCTGCACGCCGCGCTGCGCGAGGCGGTGCTGGCCGCGGGGGTACGGGTGGAGCGGCGCACCGCGCGCCGGGTCGAGCAGGACGAGAGCGGCGTGCGGGTCGACGGGACCCGTGCCGGTCACCTCGTCGCCGCCGACGGGCTGCACTCGCCGATCCGCCGGGCCCTGGGACTGGACCGGCCGCACCGGGGCCGCCCGCGTCACGGGCTGCGGCGCCACTTCCTGACGGTCCCCTGGAGCGACCACGTCGAGGTGCACTGGGCCCGCTGCGCGGAGGCCTATGTGACCCCGGTGGCCGACGACCTCGTGGGCGTCGCGCTGCTCACCGCCGCCCGCGGACCGTACGACGACCAGCTGGCCGCCTTCCCCGAGCTGCGGGAGCGGCTGGCCGGGGCGCGCCCCGCCGGGCCGGTGCGCGGGGCGGGGCCGCTCCGGCAGGACGCCGGCGCGCGCACCGCCGGTCGCGTGCTGCTCGTCGGCGACGCCGCGGGCTACGTCGACGCGCTGACCGGCGAGGGCATCGCGCTGGCCCTCGCCCAGGCGTCGGCGGCCGTGCGGGCCGTCGTCGGCGGCGACCTGGCGGGCTACGAGCGGGACTGGCGCCAGCTCACCCGGCGCTGCCGCTGGCTGACCCACGCGCTGCTGGGCGCGACGCGGACGCCCCCGGCCCGCGCGGCGCTGGTGCCCCTGGCACGGCGGCTGCCGTGGCTGTTCCGCGCGGGCGTCGACGCGCTGGCCCGCCCGGCCGGGCACCCTGCGCAGGCGGGCCCGCCGAGCGGGTAGCGGACGATCGCCGTGACCGGTCGCGCCGGCCGGCCGCACGGGGACGTTCCACGAGACCGGAACGGCCGCCTCAGAGAGCGGCCGCCTCGGGCACGTCGGTCATCCCCGGCTGCTCGAACTGCGTGCGGTACAGCTCCGCGTACCGTCCGCCGTCCGCCAGGAGTTCCTCGTGCGTGCCGCGTTCCACGATCCGCCCGGACTCGACGACGAGGATGAGGTCGGCGGCGCGCACGGTGGACAGCCGGTGGGCGATGACGAGCGCGGTACGGTCCGCGAGGGCCTCGGCGAGGGCTTCCTGGACGGCGGCCTCGGAGGTGTTGTCGAGGTGCGCGGTGGCCTCGTCGAGGATGACGACGCGCTGGCCCGCCAGCAGCAGCCGGGCGATGGTCATCCGCTGGCGCTCGCCGCCGGAGAGCCGGTAGCCGCGCTCGCCGACCACGGTGTCGAGGCCGTCGGGCAGGGAGCGGACGAGGTCGTCGAGGCGGGAGCGGCGCAGGGCGTCCCACAGCGCGTCGTCGTCGGCCGCGGGCCGGGCGAGCAGGAGGTTGGCGCGGACGGTGTCGTGGAAGAGGTGGCCGTCCTGGGTCACCATCCCGAGCGTGGCCCGCAGGGAGGCCGCGCTCAGCTCCCGGACGTCCACGCCGCCGATGCGGACGGCGCCCTCGTCGACGTCGTAGAGCCGGGGCAGAAGTTGGGCGATGGTCGACTTGCCGGCGCCGGAGGAGCCGACGAGGGCGACGGTCTGCCCGGGATCCGCGCGGAAGGAGACGCCGTGCAGGACCTCGTCGCCGCCGCGGGCGTCGAGCGCCGCGACCTCCTCCAGGGAGGCGAGCGAGACCTTGTCGGCGGACGGGTAGCCGAAGCGGACGTCGTCGAACTCGACGGAGACCGGGCCCTCGGGCACCTCGCGGGCGTCCGGCCGCTCCTCGATGAGCGGCTTCAGATCGAGCACCTCGAAGACCCGCTCGAAGCTGACCAGGGCGCTCATCACCTCCACCCGGGCCCCGGCGAGGGCGGTGAGCGGGGCGTACAGGCGGGTCAGAAGCAGCGCGAGGGAGACGACGGCGCCCGGTTCGAGGGCGCCGCTCAGGGCGAGCCGGCCGCCCAGTCCGTAGACGAGGGCGAGGGCCAGGGCGGAGACCAGGGTCAGAGCCGTGATGAAGACCGACTGCGCGGTGGCCGTGCGGACGCCGATGTCGCGGACGCGGGCCGCCCGGGCCGCGAACTCGGCCGACTCCTCCTCGGGGCGGCCGAACAGCTTGACCAGGGTGGCGCCGGGCGCGGAGAACCGCTCGGTCATGCGGGTGCCCATCGCCGCGTTGAGCGCGGCCGCCTCCCGCTGCATGCCGGCCATCCGGCTGCCCATGCGCCGCGCCGGGATCACGAACACCGGCAGCAGGACGAGCGCGAGCAGCGTGACCTGCCAGGACAGGGTGAGCATGACGGCGAGGGTGAGGACCAGGGTGACCAGGTTGGAGACCACTCCGGAGAGCGTGTTGCTGAAGGCGCGCTGGGCACCGATCACGTCGTTGTTGAGTCGGGAGACCAGCGCTCCCGTACGGGTACGTGTGAAGAACGCGACCGGCATCCGCTGCACATGATCGAACACGGCCGTGCGCAGATCGAGGATGAGCCCCTCCCCGAGCGTCGACGAGAGCCTCCTGCCCAGGATGCCGAGCGCCGCCTCCAGCAGCGCGATGCCCGCGATGAGCAGCGCCAGCCGGACGACGGTGTCCGCGTCGCCGTGCGACACGATCGCGTCGACGACCCGTCCCGCGAGGACGGGGGTGGCGACGGCGAGCAGCGCGGTCAGCATCCCCAGCACGACGAACAGCGCGATACGGCGGCGGTGCGGGCGCGCGAAGGCGCCGATGCGGCGAAGTGTCGCCCGGTCGAAGGGGCGGCGTTCCTGCTGGGCGTGCATGACGCTGTACAACTGCGTCATGGCCGTGGCGTCCATGCTCATGGAAGCGACCGTAGAACCTCGACCTTCCTTGAGGTCAATGTTTTCCCCACGCCTCTTCCCACACCGCTCCCCACGAGGGCCCCGAAAACGACGAATCCGGACATGACGACCTCGTCCCGGGAGAACTCGCGCACGATGGTCCCGCAACCGAAGGCTCCGCAACCGAAGGTCACGCAACCGAAGGTCTCGAACACGAAGGACCCGATGACAGTACGTAATGTTCCGTCCCCGCTTCCGCAACCCGTGGTTGGCGCGGCGGCGAGAACCTCTCCGAGTGTGACGACGGTTCCGCTCCCCCCGCTCAGGCCGGCCAGGCGACTTCCGGTGCGCCAGGTCCTGTGCCTGCTGCCCCTGTTGCTCGTCACCGTGGTGGCGGTGCGGCACCGCTCCGTACTCGTCGAGGGGGTCGCGCAGTTGCGGCGGGCCGAGTGGCCCTGGCTGCTGGCCGCCGTCGGCGCGACCTGTCTCACCTGGGTGGCGGCAGCCGTGACCCGGCAGGGCGCGGTCGTGGAGCGGCTGCCGGGGCGGCGGCTGCTGGCGGCGCAGTTCGCGGCGGGCGCGGCCAACCACCTGCTGCCCACGGGGCTGGGCGCCAGCGCGGTCAACCTGCGGTTCATGACGGTGTGCGGGGTGCCGCTGGCCCGCTCCTCGGCGGCGCTCGCGCTGTATCTGCTCGCGGAGGGCGTGGCCAGGGTGGGCCTGCTGGCGGTGCTGCTGCTGGTCTTCCCCGACGCGCTGCGGCTCGGCTCGCTGCTGCCCGGCGGAACGCTGGGCCCGCTGCTGGCCGCGCTCGGTGCGGTCGCGCTGGCGGCGGCGGGCGCTCTGCTCCTGGTACGGCGGCTGCGGACGGCGGTCGTCTCCTTCCTGCGCACCGCGCTGGGCGAGGCCCGCTCGGTGCACTGCCGTCCGGCCCGGGTGCTCGCGCTGTGGGGCGGCTCCCTGGCGTTCCCGGTACTGCAGGCGGCCGGTCTGGCGGCGGTGGGGCGGGCCCTGGGGCTGCCGGTGCCGGCGGCGCACATGGCGGTCGCGTATCTCGCGGCCACGGCGGCGGTCGCGCTGGTGCCGACGCCCGGCGGGATCGGTTCGGTGGAGGCCGCGCTGGTGGTGGCGCTGGTGGCGGCCGGCGGCCCGGTGGCCGTCGCCACGGCCGTCGTGCTCGGCTACCGCATCATCACCGTGTGGCTGCCGCTGGTGCCGGGCGCGTTGACGCTGGGAGCGCTGGTGCGGATGAAGGTCATCTGAACCCGCTCGGCGCCGGCCCGCTCCCGCCGCTTTCCCCACGGCGTCCCCCCGATCGGGGCCGCTTCCGCCGGGGCGGTGGCGACCCCGATCCGGCCGAGGGCCGGGGCGGGGAGGCGAGACCGAGAGCCGGGCGGGGAGGCGAGACCGAGAGCCGGGCGGGGAGGCCGGGGCGAAGGACGCGGCGGGACTGCGTGATTGCGCCGTCGCGGCCGGATCCTCCGGTACGAACTCCCCTGCCGGATACGGCAGGATGAGAGGTCGCGCCTCTCCGCGAGCGAGCGGGAGGGGCGACCGCACATCCCGGAACCGAGCAGGTGACATCGTGACGAGAATCCCCCTCCGGCCGTCGACGGCCCCCGCGGCCGCGCATCGACCTCCCGGAGGCGACCGGTGAACCGCGCCCTGACCCTGGACGACAGTGTCGTCGCCGGAATCGCCCTGGCCGCCGGGCTGTTGGCCGCCTTCCTCTCGCGCACCCTGCTGCGCTGGCTGGCGAAGCACGCCAAGCGCACCAGGTGGAGCGGCGACGACGTCATGGTGGACGCGCTGCGCACCGTGGTGCCGTGGGCGGCGATCGCCGGCGGCGCGGCGGCCGCGGCCGCGGTGCTGCCGCTGGCGAAGCCCCTCCAGCACACCGTCAACCAGTGCCTGACCGTGCTGCTGATCTTCGTGGTGACCGTGTCGGCGGCGCGGGTCGTCGCCGGGCTCGTGCAGTCGGTGACCTCCTCGCGCTCCGGTGTCGCCGGATCGGCCACGATCTTCGTGAACATCACCCGGATCCTGGTCCTGGCCATCGGCTTCCTGGTGGTCCTGCAGACGCTGGGGATCTCCATAGCCCCGCTGCTCACCGCCCTGGGCGTCGGCGGTCTGGCCGTGGCGCTCGCGCTGCAGGACACCCTCGCGAACCTCTTCGCGGGCATCCACATCCTCGCCTCCAAGACCGTCCAGCCCGGCGACTACATCAAGCTGAGCAGCGGCGAGGAGGGCTACGTCGAGGACATCAACTGGCGTCAGACGACCGTGCGCGCGCTGTCCAACAACCTGGTCGTCATCCCCAACGGCCAGCTCGCGAAGACGAACATGACCAACTACATGCGTCCCGAGCAGCGGTTGACGATCCTGGTGCAGGCGGGCGTGGCCTACGACAGCGACCTGGAGCAGGTGGAGCGGGTGACGTCGGAGGTCGTCGCGGAGGTCATGACGGGGGTGGACGGCGCCCTGCCGGACCACGAACCCGCCATCCGTTTCCACACGTTCGGCGACTCGCGGATCGGCTTCACCGTCATCCTGGGCGTCGGCGAGTTCAGCGACCAGTACCGCATCAAGCACGAGTTCATCAAGCGCCTGCACCGCCGGTACCGCGAGGAGGGCATCCGGATCCCCGCGCCGGCCCGCACCGTGGCGTTGCAGCAGGGCGCGGTGGTCATCCCGCAGCAGCGCACCGGCGACGGGGCCGTGCAGGACGGGACGTCCGCCCTGCACGGCTGACGGCGGCGCCCGGGGTCAGAGCGTGGCCGAGTTCTCGTGCCACCGCACGTCCGTGCGGCGGCGCGGCGCGGTGAGGGACGGGGGCGCCGGGGTGACCGTCCAGTCCGGATGTCCGGGCATCCTCGGCGTCGTCGTGCCGTACAGCCAGTCGCGCAGGAACCCGGAGACGTCCTGCCCGCCGACCCGCGAGGCGACGGCGATGTAGTCCTCGGTGGAGGCCGAGGAGTCGCGGTACCGGGCCAGGAAGGCCCGCTCGACCGCGTGGAAGGCGTCCTCCCCGATGAGCTGCCGCAGGGCGTACAGGACGAGGACGCCGCCCAGATAGCGCTGGCTGTCGAAGAGGTCGGCCGCGGTCGGCGCGGCGACCGGGCCGGAGGTCCTGCGCCACTGGTCGCCGCGCGCGTAGGTGTCCTTCATCCGCGCCTCGAAGGTGGTCAGGCCCAGGGAGTCCGCCCAGCCGCGCTCGTAGCGGTAGAGCAGTCCGTAGAAATCGGCGTGGCCCTCGTTGAGCCACAGGTCGGCCCAGGTGGCGGGGCTGACACTGTTGCCGAAGTAGGAGTGGACCAGCTCGTGCATCATGTGCGAGCCGATCTTCGGCTCCGCCTGGAGCAGGAAGTTCGGCTTGTACAGGGTGAGGGTCTGCGTCTCCAGGCCGGTGAAGTCGAAGGCCTTCGGGTCGTCGGAGTTGCAGGGCAGCAGTCCGTACGTCTCGAAGGGGTAGGCGCCCAGCCGGGCCTCGAGCCACTCGACCAGGCCCGGGGTGAGGGCGAGGGCGGGCTCCAGGGCCTCGGCCCGGGCCGTGGGGACGACGTCGCGCAGGGGCAGCCCGTGCGGCCCCCGGCGCTCCTTCACGACGTAGTCGCCGACCGTGATCTGCACCAGCTCGGTGGCGATCGGCGAGCGGGAGCGGTAGGTGTACGCGGTGCGGTCGCCGGCCAGGTTCTCGGTGCACACCAGTGAGCCGTTCGCGACCGCGCGCAGGGCTGCGGGGACGGTGACGCGGAACGTGAAGCGCGCCTTGTCCGAGGGGTGGTCGTTGCAGGGGAACACGGTGTGCGCCGAGTCCGGCTGGGGGCATATCGCGAACCCGTCCGGGGTGGGCACCCACGCGGTGTGCGCGAGGGTCCGCCGCGGGTCGGCCGTGTACGTCACGCACACCGTGGCACGGTCCCGTGCGCGCAGCGCACAGGCGGGCGTGATCCACAGCTTCTCGTCCGCCTGCTCGAAGGCGGCGGTGCGCCCGTCGACGCGGACCGTGCGGACGTCGAGGCCGAGACAGTCGAGGGAGAGGCGGGCAAGGGCCTGCGTGGTGTGCAGTTCCAGCGTCGCCGTGGCGTCGACGAGGGCGGTCGTCGCGTCGTACGAGAGGTCGAGGTGATAAGCGGCGACGCGGTAGCCCGCGTTGCCCAGGTTCGGGAAGACCGGGTCCCCGAGCGTCCCGGGCGCCGGGGTGTCGTCGGTCCTGCCGGGCGCCGGGGTGTCGTCGGTCCTCCCGGCCGCGCGGGCCGTGTTTCCCCCCGCCAGTACTGCCGCCGTGCCGATCAGGACGGCCGCCGGGGCCGTCACTCTGCTGCGATATCTCATGGTCCGCTTCCGCTCGGGCGGCCGGGTGGTCGGTCCGGCCGGATCAGGTCGAGGCTCTGCCTGGTTGACCACGAAAACGGCCGCTTCGGTTGCATGCGGCGGACCCTTCGCCCGTCACGGCCGTGCGGAGACCCCTGTCGAGCGGATCCCGGGCACGAGATATCTTGATGTCGAGCAATGTTGCAGACGTGGAGCGGAGCACCCGGTGACTGACTCGACCATCATCTATACGCACACTGACGAGGCCCCGGCCCTGGCAACGTATTCCTTCCTGCCGGTGGTCCAGGCGTACGCCTCGCAGGCGGGTGTCGCCGTGGAGACGCGGGACATCTCCCTGGCCGGACGCATCATCGCCGTGTTCCCGGAGTACCTGACCGAGGACCAGCGGATCCCGGACGCGCTGACCGAGCTCGGCGAGCTGGCCAGGACGCCCGCGGCCAACATCATCAAGCTGCCGAACGTCTCGGCGTCGATCCCGCAGCTCAAGGCCGCGGTCGCCGAGCTGCAGGCGCAGGGCTACGCGCTGCCGGCGTACCCGGACGACCCCAAGACCGACGAGGAGCGGGAGATCCAGGCCCGCTACGACAAGATCAAGGGCTCCGCCGTCAACCCGGTCCTGCGCGAGGGCAACTCCGACCGCCGCGCGCCCGCGTCGGTCAAGAACTACGCCAGGAATCACCCGCACCGCATGGGCGCCTGGTCTTCGGAGTCCAAGACCGACGTCGCCACCATGGGCGAGAACGACTTCCGCTCCACCGAGAAGTCCGCCGTGATCTCCGAGGCGGGCACGCTGCGCATCGAGCTGGTCGCCGCGGACGGCGCCACGACCGTCCTGCGCGAGGCCGTGCCCGTCCTGAAGGACGAGGTCGTCGACGCCTCCGTGCTGCGCGTCGCGGCGCTGCGGCAGTTCCTCACCGCGCAGATCGCCCGCGCCAAGGCCGAGGGCGTGCTGTTCTCGGTGCACCTCAAGGCCACGATGATGAAGGTCTCCGACCCGATCATCTTCGGTCACGTGGTCCGCGCGTTCTTCCCGAAGACCTTCGAGCAGTACGGCGCGGTCCTGGCCGCGGCGGGCCTGTCCCCCAACGACGGTCTCGGCGGCATCCTCAAGGGCCTGGAGGCCCTCCCCGAGGGCGACGCGATCAAGGCCTCCTTCGACGCGGAGCTCGCCGAGGGCCCGGCCCTGGCGATGGTCGACTCCGACAAGGGCATCACCAACCTGCACGTGCCGTCCGACGTCATCGTCGACGCCTCGATGCCGGCCATGATCCGCACCTCCGGTCACATGTGGGGCCCGGACGGCCAGGAGGCCGACACCCTCGCGGTCCTGCCGGACTCGTCCTACTCCGGCGTCTACCAGGCCGTGGTCGACGACTGCCGCGCCCACGGCGCCTACGACCCGTCGACGATGGGCTCCGTCCCGAACGTCGGTCTGATGGCGCAGAAGGCCGAGGAGTACGGTTCCCACGACAAGACCTTCGAGATCAAGGCCGCCGGCACCGTCCGCCTGGTCGACCAGGCCGGCAACGTGGTCATCGAGCAGGAGGTCGCCGAGGGCGACATCTTCCGCGCCTGCCAGACCAAGGACGCGCCGATCCGCGACTGGGTCAAGCTGGCCGTCACGCGTGCCCGCGCCACCGGCGACCCGGCCGTCTTCTGGCTGGACGAGACGCGCGCGCACGACGCTCAGCTGATCGCCAAGGTCAACGCCTACCTGCCGGAGCACGACACCGAGGGCCTGGACATCCGCATCCTCGCCCCGGTCGAGGCCACCAAGCTGTCGGTGGAGCGCATCCGCCGCGGCGAGAACACCATCTCGGTGACCGGCAACGTCCTGCGCGACTACCTCACGGACCTGTTCCCCATCCTGGAGCTGGGCACCAGCGCCAAGATGCTGTCGGTCGTCCCGCTGATGGCGGGCGGCGGCCTGTTCGAGACCGGCGCCGGCGGCTCCGCCCCGAAGCACGTCCAGCAGCTGGTCAAGGAGAACTACCTGCGCTGGGACTCCCTGGGCGAGTTCTTCGCCCTGGTGCCGTCCTTCGAGCACTACGCCGAGACCACGGGCAACACCCGCGCCAAGGTCCTCGCCGACACCCTCGACCGCGCCACGGCGACCTTCCTCGACCAGGACAAGTCCCCGACCCGTCGCGTCGGCGGCATCGACAACCGTGGCAGCCACTTCTACCTGTCCCTGTACTGGGCGCAGGAGCTGGCCCGGCAGACCGACGACGCCGAGCTGGCGAAGGCCTTCGCCCAGCTCGCCGAGACGCTCGCCGCGAACGAGCAGACCATCGTCGACGAGCTGATCGCCGCCCAGGGCAAGCCGGCCGACATCGGCGGCTACTACCAGCCCGACCCGGCCAAGGCGGCGGCGGTCATGCGCCCCTCGGCCACCTGGAACGAGGCCCTCGCCTCGCTGAGCTGACGCGACCGGCCCGCGGGCCGCTCCCCGTCCCGACCGCGCCCCGCCCGGCATCGCCCGGCCGGGGCGCGGCCCGTGCCGGCTCGCGCCGCCCGACGGACGCCCCGCCGGCCCGGCCGGAGGCTCACCAGTCCCGGGTGGCGATCAGCTCCTCCACGTCGACGCCGTCGAAGCCGTAGGCCCGGGCGACGAAGTGGACATCCCCGGCTATCTCCTCGCGGGCCACGGTCTCGATGTCGCTGCCGGCCTCCCAGAAGGCGTCCTGCAAGGCGTTGAACTCCTCGGTGGCGGCCTGGGTGAGGACGTACAGCGCGTCGAGGTCCCCGGGCCGCTCGGCCTCCACCCGCTCGCACAGGCGCAGCAGGATCTCCCTGCCCCGGTCCACCAGGTGATCCGGGTAATAGCCGTCCACGTACAGCGTCTTCAGGAACGCGTGTCCTGTCACCTGCTCGTTCGTCACCGCCATGCCGCTTCCCCGCCCTGTTCCCCGTCGTGCTGTGATGGCGTCTCCGATCATGCACCACACCACTGACAACGCCCCGGGAGCCGCCCGATGAACCCTGCCGCACCGTCCTTCGCGTTCCTGCCGGGCGCCGCCGGCTCACCCGTGATCCTCCATGTGCCGCACTCGGCGCGGGAGATACCGGCCGAGGTGCGGGCGGGCATCGTCTTGGACGACGAGGCGCTGGAGCGGGAGCTCGATCACATCACCGACTCGCACACGGCGCGGATCGCGCAGGAGGCCGCCCTGACGGCGCCGCTGACGCCCTGGCGGTTCGTGAACCGGCTGTCACGGCTGGTCGTCGACCCGGAGCGGTTCCCGGACGAACGGGAGGAGATGCGGGCGGTCGGGATGGGCGCCGTCTACACGCGGACCACGCACCGCGAGCCGCTGCGGCCGGACGACACCGACCCCGAGCCGCTGGTCGCCCGCTACTTCCGGCCGTACGCGCGGGCCATGACCGACGCCGTCGCCGACCGGCTGGCCGCTGTCGGCCGGGCCGTCGTCATCGACGTGCACTCCTACCCGGCCGAGCCGCTGCCCTACGAGCTGCACGGCGAGGGGCCGCGACCGCCGGTGTGCCTGGGCACCGACGCCTTCCACACCCCGCCGGAGCTGCTCGACGCCGCGCGTGAGGCGTTCGCGGAGCTGGGGGAGACCGGGCTCGACAGCCCGTTCGCCGGGGCCTACGTCCCCCTGGAGTACTACGGCCAGGATCCCAGGGTGAGCGCGCTGATGGTGGAGATCCGCCGGGACACGTACATGACCGAGCCCGGCGGCCCGGCCGGACCGGGCCTCCCCCGGCTCGCCGCGGCGCTGGCGGCCCTGGTGACGGCGGCCTCCGTCTGACCGGCGCCCCGCCCGCCCCCGCACGGACGCCCCCGCGGCGCCCGTGCGCACGTCCCGGCCCAAGGGACGGCGGCCCCCGACCGGGACCGGGCCGGCCCTCGCCCCGCCGGGCCGGTCCCTGCGCTCAGGCCCGCAGCCACTCCGTCACGACCACCTCGCCGCCCGTGCGCAGCCGCAGGGCGAACGGGCCGGTGGGCGGTGCGTCGCAGGAGAAACGGCCCATGTCGTCGGCGGTGAGCACGGCGGTCGCCCGGGGGCCGTGCAGCACCTCGATCGCCGCCGGCCGGGGCGGCAGCAGCTGCCCCAGCAGACCCTCCCCCGTCACCTCGACGTCGACCGTCAGCTCCCCGGAGTGGAAGGTCAGCATCCGCGGCACGTCCACCGCGCCGCGCACCGGGATGGCGTCGACGAGCGAGTCGAACGTCAGCTCGGCGATGCGCGCGTCCAGGTCGTGCAGCGCGTAGGCCTCGATGGCGAGGCGCCGCAGCTCGGCCGGGACCGGGTCCAGGACCGCGGTGGCCTCCCGGAGTTCCTCCTCCAGCCGGTCGTGGTCCAACTCCTCGTCCAGGAAAGGCGCTTCGCCGAAGACGTCGTCCTGCCCGTCGCCGTTCGCGCCGTTCGTCCGGCCGGTCTCGTCCATGTCGCTCACAGTGCTCCCCGTGCGTCGAGTCGGGCGCGCAGCCGGCGCAGGCATCGCTGGCGCATCGGTCCGATGCTGCCGACGGCGATGCCCAGGGCGGCCGACACCTCCTGATAGCTGGGCGGCGGCGAGGCGATCAGCACCCGCAGCAGTTGGCGGCAGCGCTCGCCGAGTTCCTCGAACTCCTGCCACAGGAAGCGGACGCGCTCACTCTGCGCGGCCGCCTCCTCCGAGTCCAGCACCGACTGCTCCGGCGTGCGGTCCTCGCTGGCCCGGTCGAGCAGCTGGGGATCGTCGGTCGGCGTCAGCCGCTTCAATCCCTTGATCACTTTCAGGCACTCGTTGCGCGCGGTGCTCGCGAGCCACGAGCCCGCCTTGTGCGGCTCACGGATCCGCCCCAGATGCTGGGCGAACCGGAACCAGACGGTCTGGTACACCTCGTGGCCGTCGGCGTCCGAGAGCCGGTGCGCGCGCACCACCGACCACACCAGCGGACTCAACCCGTCCACCAGAGCTTTCCAGGCCGCCGTGTCACCGTCGACGGCGGACCGGACGAGCGCGCCGACATCAGTACGGTCCACGGTCCCACCCCTCGTGTACGGCCTGTCATCGTACGCCGTGGCTGGGCTCGTCCCGGACCTCATGCGCGCCTCACGACGGACCGACCGGGACCGGTCGCCAGGTGGGCGGGAGCAGCGCCGGCACATGCGCTCCCCGCACCTCGGCGAAGTCCGCGTGGACGGCGAGCAGTTCGCGGGCGGCGGCTCGGGAATCACTGACCTGACGATCCGTCATGTGAGCGGCGACGAGCCCGGCCGCCACCGGAGTCGCGAAGGAGGTCCCGCTCCAGGACGCCAGCCCCTCGAACATCACCTGGTCCGGCTTGCCCGGCGGGTTCTGCTGCGCCTCGCTCAACACCCCGGTGTGGCGCGGCGACCGGCAGGTGCAGGAGTAGGCGAAGCCATAGCGGCAGGTCTCGAAGGTGGAGTGCTGATAGACGTACGGGACGGGGGCGTCGAAGCCGGTGAGTGCGCTGATCAGCCGCTCACCGGGGGCGTACACCTTCACCCAGGGGCCGTGGTTGCTGAAACAGGCGCCGAACTCGCCGTCGCCACGCAGCGCGCCCACCGACAGCACGGCGTCCGCGTGCTCCGGGGACGACGCGTAGGCGGCGGGCCAGAAGGGCGCGGCGCTGGCGTTGTTGCCGGCCGCCGCGACCAGCAGGGTGTCATGGACGCGGAGTTCCTCCATGAACGCGGCCACACCGAGCAGACCGTCCAGCCGGCCGTTGGAGGTGCCGGCGGAGAGGCTGATGATGTCGGGCCAGCCGTCCTCGACGGCGTCGAAGAGCCGCTCGCCGAACTCGGACTCCAGGATCGCGCCGGCGTCGTTGAGGGTGCCGCGCACGGTGACGTCGGTGTGCGGCGCGACGGCCGCGACGAGCCCCGCGATGAACGTGCCGTGGCCGACGTACTGCTGGAGGACGCCCTCGTCGTCGGTCTCCCTGACCTGGACGTCGCCCCGGGTGCGGGCCAGCAGCGGGTAGGAGCGGTAGTCGTGGGTCAGTCCGGTGTCGATGACGAGCACGCCGACACGGCCGTCGGGACCGTCGGGGCCGCCGGCGGGCTGCGCCGGGGCGGGGTTGGGCTGTTCGGTGCGTGCGACGGGCACCGGCTCGTCGCCGGGGCAGGCGTTGACGGCGATGGACACCACGTGGTTGCGGCTGACCAGTCGGCGGCCCGCGCGCCCCTCCGTCTCGCGCAGCGCGCGCAGGGCCCCCGCCACGGCGTGGTCGGCGCTCCGGCCGCCCTCCCCCGGGTCGCCGACGCGGATGCGGGTGATGCCCGAGCGGTTGGTGTGCGGTCCGGCGCGGCGCACATGGTCGGGCACCAGACCCTCGGTCGCGGTGAAGTGCGAGCGGACGGCGTCCTCGACGACCTGCGCCTCCTCGCCGTCGCGGGCGAGGACGACGCCCTTCTCGTAGATGAACTCGGCGGAGTCGTCCGGCCCCATCGCCAACGGGACGTCGGGCAGCGAACGTTGGATCTGGTCGAACTGCTCGTGGAATCGCTGTGGCGCCATGGCGTGTCCTCCCCCTGCGGCCGGTGGTCGTCAGCAGGACCCGCCGGCCGGCCGTCTGATACAGGTGGTGCGACGGCGGACGGGGGCGGTGCGGTTGCGTCGCACGCCCCTTCCCGCCCTCTTCCGCGCCTTCGCGCCCCTCCACGCTCCCTCGCATCGCCGAAACCGTTGACACGACGTCCAATTGTTACTGGTGGATACGGTGCCGAACCGGTGTGGCCCACCGGCCGGAGCACTACCATCCGTGGAGTGACCGCGGGAAACGACTCGGTTCTCGAACTGCTGCCGATGGTGTTCGCCGCCCCGAACGACGCGTTGTCGCGGGCGGAAGGAGTGCTCGACACCGATCCGACGCCGTTGCACGCCTCGGTCGCCCACCAGGTGATCGGCATCTGGCAGCGGGACTGGGGCGACATGCGTCTCGCCCTGGACCATCTGCGCCGAGCCCGGGATCTGGCGGCGCGCGCGGACTCGGCCGAGCGGGAGGCGGACGTCCTCGGCACGCTCGGGGTGGCGCTGGTGCACGCGGGCCGCACCCGGCAGGGGCTGGCGGCCTTCGAGCGGGGCGTCGAGCGCGGCTCGGGCCACACCCGCGCGCGGGTGCTGTACCGGCGGGCCTACTCCCAGTGGGTGCTCGGCCACCACCGCGAGGCGCTGGAGGACGTGCGGCGGGCGATCCCCGTGCTGCGTCAGGTGGACGACGTCATCTGGACGGCGCGCGCCCTCACCCTGCGTGCCACCGTGCATCTGGCCCTCGGGGCGGTGGACCGCGCGGAGGCCGACTTCACGGCGGCCGAGGCGCTGTGGGACACCACCGGCCAGGAACACGACAAGGCCGACGCGGTGGAGAGCCGGGGCCTGGCCGCGTTCCGTTCCGGGGACGTCCCGGCCGCGCTGCGGCTCCTCGACGAGGCGGAGGAGCGGTACGCGAAGCTCGGCACTCCCACCTTCATGCTCGACATCCGGCGCTGCGAGGTCCTGATGGCGGCCGGTCTGGCTCCCGAGGCGCTGGCCGAGGCGGACGCGGCCATCGCCGTCCTCGACGGCATCGGCGGGCAGTCCACCCGGAAGGCGGAGTTGATGCTGGCCGCCGCGAAGGCGGCACGGCTGGCGGGCGACCCCGGGACGGCGATCGCGCGCGCTGCCGTGGCCGAGCGGCTCTTCGCGGGGCAGCGGCGCACCTGGTGGGAGGCGCACGCGCGGCTCGTGCTGATCGAGGCGCGGGTCGCCACCGGCCGCGGCTCCGGCCGGCTGGTGGCGGACGCCGCGCGGCTCGCCGAGCGGCTGGCCGCCTTCCAGGCCCCGGCCGCGCCCGAGGCCTGGCTGCTGGCGGGCCGGATAGCGCTGGACCTGAACTGGAGCACGGACGCCGAACGCTGTCTGCAGATCGCGGCGCGCAGCCGGCGCAGCGGCCCGCCGCTGGCCCGGCTCACGGGCTGGGCGGCGCAGGCGTTGTGGGCGCGGGCGACGGGCTCGGACCGCGGGGTGCTGGAGGCCTGCCGGCGCGGACTCGACGTCCTCGACGCACACCGGATGACGCTGGGCGCCTCCGAACTGCGCGCCCGGGCCACCGCGCAGGGGGCCGAACTCGCCGCGCTGGCCCAGGAGGTGAGCCTTGAGCGGGGCGGGCCGCGACGGCTGCTGGTGTGGAGCGAACGCTGGCGGGCCACGGCGCTGTCCACGCCGCCGACCCGGCCGCCGACCGATCCCGCGCTGCTGAGCGGGCTGACGGCCTTCCGGGTGATCGCCGCCCGCGCGGAGGCCGCCCGCATGGAGGGGCGGCCGGTACCGGCCCTGGAGCGCGAACAGCGGCGGCTGGAGAGGGAGATCCGTTCCCGGACCCTCCACAGCCGTGGGGGTGCGGCCTGGGGCGGCGAACGGTTCGGCGGCGACCGGTTCGACGCGGGCCGGCTGCTGGAGCGGCTCGGCGGGGAGCGCCTCGTGGAACTGGCTGTGCCGGCCGGGCGGGTCCAGGTGCTGGTGTGCGGGGACGGGCGGGTGCGCCGGTTCGCGGGCGGACTGCTCGCCGACGCGGAGCGGGAGGCCGAGCACATCCAGGCAGGGCTCCGCCGGCTGGCCCATCCCGGCGCGGAGGGCCGGCTGCCGGTGGTGGAGGCGGCGGGACGGCGGCTGGAGGAGCTCCTGCTGGGCGAGGCTGCGGCACATCTGGGCTCCGGCCCGGTCGTGGTGGTGCCGCCCGCCAGGCTGCACCGGGTGCCGTGGGCGCTGCTGCCGTCGCTGCGCGAGCGGGTGCTCAGCGTGTCGCCGTCGGCGAGCGGCTGGCTGCGTGCGCGGGACACGGAGGCGCCGCCGGGCGGCCGCCAGGTCCTGGTGCGCGGGCCGGGGCTTGCCACCGGGGGCGCGGAGGTGCCGGAGGTGGCCGGCCGCTACGGCAGGCCTGTCGTGCTGGAGCAGGAGGAGGCCCGTGTCCCGCGTGTGCTGCGGGAGTTGGACGGGGCCGCGCTGGCGCACATCGCCGCGCACGGCGCGTTCCGGGCGGACAGCCCGATGTTCTCGTCGCTGCGTATGGCGGACGGTCCGCTGATCGTGCACGACTTCGAGCGGCTGGCCCGCAGCCCGTACCGGATCATTCTCTCCAGTTGCGACACGGCCCGGCTCGCCTCGGTCGGCGCGGACGAACTCCTCGGCCTGGTCACGGCGTTGCTGCCGCTGGGCACGGCGGGCGTGGTGGCCAGCAGTGCGCCCGTCAACGACGCCGCGGTGGTCCCGCTGATGCTGGCCCTGCACAAGGGGGTCAGCGCCGGCCTGTCCCTGGCGGAGGCGCTGCGCGACGCACGGGCGGCCCTCCCGGGGGACTCCGTGCACCAGGCGACGGGCTGGGCGTTCACGGCGTTCGGCGCGGCCTGAACAGGCTCCCCGCTCAAGCCGGTTGACCGATCCGCAGCTCGACCAGCCACGGGAGTGATCCGCGGTCTGCGGCGCCGAGGCGGGTATAGGCGGCGTAGAGGTGGTTGCCGACCGTGCGCACGGAGAGGGTGAGGCGTTCGGCGATCTGCCGGTTGCTGAGGCCTGCCGCGGCGAGGGTGACGATCTGCCGCTGGCGGGCGGTGAGTTCGCCCAGGGCCAGCCCCGCCAGCGCCGGGGTCCTGGCCCCCTGGCAGCGTCGGGCGAGAGCGGCGGCACGCGTACGGGCGGTGCGCGCCGCGCCCGCGTCCCGGTGGACCCGGGCGGACTGGGCGTACGCCTCGGCCGCGAAGAGGAGCAGCCCGCGCTCCGCCAGCTCGGCGGCGACCACGTCCAGAGCGGGCCCGTCGGCCCGCACGAGCGCTCGGGCGTGCCGGGCGAGCACCCCGTCGGCCGGGAGTGCCCGGGCGGCCCCCTCGGGCGCACCGAGCCGGACGGCGTCGTACACGGTGTAGGGGTCGTGCACGGCACACGTGTGAGCGGGGTGCCGGCCACGCCGGTCGGCGTCGGGCCCGGCGGTGCGAGGCGGCGCGCTGTCGCACCCCGGGTGCGAGAACCCGGAAGCGGCGACGGCCCGGGCGTCGGTAGCGGCGGCGGCCCGGGCGTCGGTAGCGGCGGCGGCCCGGGCGTCGGTAGCGGCGGCGGCCCGGGCGTCGGAGGCGACGGCCCGGGCGTCGGAGGCGACGGCCCTGGCGTCGGTCGGCGCGAGCGCCTTCCGGGCGCCGCCGAGGCGCGCCTGCCCCGGCCGCGAGTCGGCCACGGCCTGAGCGTCGCCGGACGCGAGGGCCGCGCTGTCCGGGCCGGCGTGCGAGAGCCCGGAAGCGGCGGCGGCATGGGCACCGGCCGATGCGAGCGCCCGCGAGACGCCGGCCGGACTCGCCTGCGCGGGCACGACAGCGGCGGCGGCCCGGGCGTCGGTCGGCGCGAACGCCTTCCGGGCGCTGTCCGGACGCGTCTGCCGGGGCACGGGCACGGCGCCGTCGAGTGCGTCGGCGTCGGGCGGCGGGAGGGTTTTCCGGGCGGTGTCGAGGTCCCCGCGGGCCGCGAGCGGCCAGGGGGCCGTGCCGGGGTGGGCGGCGAGCGGATCGATCAGTTCGCCCGTCTCGCCCGACTGGGCCAGCGCGAGGGCCAGTTCGATGCGGCAGGCGTGGTCGTGCGGGTCGTCGGCCATGCCCTCCCGTGCCCAGGCCGCCGCCTCGCGCAGTTCTCCCCGCAGCCGTGAGAACCGCGCGCGGACGGCGGCGTACCACGGCGGAACCGGTTCCCCCTCCGCGAGGAGCCACTCCCCGACGGGTGTGGGCGTCGCGCGCACGTCGATCCGGTCGATGCCGCGGGCCAGCCGGGCCGCCTCGGCGGCGAGCGCGGGGGCGGTGGGCGGCCGGCCGCCGGAGAGCCGCCTCGCGCGCAGCGGGCCGGCCGCGGCCCGCAGAACGGGACCGTGCAGGGGGTGGGCCAGCCGGACGCCGGTGTCGTCGACGACGTCGAGGAGGCCGTCGGCCTCCAGGCGTTCGAGGACCCGTGGGGCGAAGACCTCCACCGGCAGCGGCAGGGGTTCGGCGAAGGCGAGGCGGTCGAGGGCGTCCCGTTCGTCGGGGCAGGGGCGCGCGAGGACGGCCGCGGCGCGTTCCCGCAGGCCGGGGGTCAGCGGGACCCGGCCGCGCCACGTCAGAGCGTCGCCGTCCGCGTCGCCGTCCGTGTCCCGGCCCGGCCGGGGCCGCTCGCGCAGCGCGTCCAGCAGATCTCGCAGCAGGCGCAGGTCGCCCCGGCACAGACGGTGGAGCCGGTTGGCGGTGAGGGGCTCCACCGGGCCGCCGGCGCCGTGCACGAGGAGCTGGGCCGTCTCCTCCCGGGGCAGCGGCCGCAGGGCGAGGCGGGGCAGCAGTTCGCCGCTCCACAGCCGGGACACGGCCGCGGGCGCCGGCCCGTCCGCGACGAGGACCAGCAGCCGGGTGCGGCCCTGCACGGCCAGTTGGTGGACGAGGGCGGCGGAGGCGTCGTCCAGCAGGTGTGCGTCGTCGACCACCAACAGCCGTACGCCGCACAGGAGTCGGACGGCGCGGTGCAGGGTCGCGCCCTCGGGGAGCAGGTGGGCGAAGGCGGCGAAGGGCAGGTCGCGCACCCCGGCGGGGCCGGGGGCGCCGGTCACCCGGGCGAAGTCGGCGCCGCGCACCGCCTCCAGGGCGAGGCGGGTGCGGCCGCAGCCCGCCGGGCCGGTGACCACGATGCCGGGCCGGCCCGCCGTCAGGCAGTGGCGGACGAGTTCCCGTTCCTCCTCGCGGCCGGTGAACGGCCACGGCGGGCGCGGGGTCGCGGCCCGGCTCTCGATGCTCGTCACGTCTATGGGAGCCGGGGTACCCACGCCTGATACAGGGCGACTTGAGTAGCCCCCGACTCAGGCCGCCGGGTGGCTTCGCACGGCAACCTGGAGTCCATGACCGCCCGCTACTGCTCGCTCGCCCGGCAGTCGGCCCCCGCGTTCGCCGCGGGGCTGGCCCCCGAGCGGCTGGGCGCGCTGAGGGGCGGGCGGCGGATGTGGGTCAACGGCACCGTGCTGCACTACTGCTTCTTCGACCGCGAGGACGACGGGTCGGTCATCGCCCTGCCGGGGTCCGGGGCGGTCCGGTGGGTGTCGTGGGTCGGCGGCGAGGAGCAGCGGGAGGTCGTGCGGGACTGCTTCCGCGCGTGGCGGGAGCTGGGCATCGGGGTGACGTTCGCCGAGGTCGACGACCGTTCGGAGGCAGAGCTGCGCATCGGTTTCCAGGCGGGCGACGGCTCCTGGTCGGCGGTGGGCCGTGACGCGCTGTCGGCCGGACTCAACGAGCGCACCATGAACCTGGGCTGGGATCTGACCCCGCCCGGGGAACGGGCGATCGCCCTGCACGAGATCGGACACGCGCTCGGCATGCAGCACGAGCACCAGAGTCCGTTCGCGGGCCTCCACTTCGACGACGAGGCGGTGTACGCCGAGCTGTCGGGCCCGCCCCACCACTGGAGCCGCGACCGGATCCACTTCAACGTCCTGCGCAAGCTGGATCCGGCCGAGGCCAACGGCCCGGTGTGGGACGCGCAGTCGGTGATGGAGTATCCCTTCGCGGCGGGGCTGATCCTCGAACCGGAGCAGTTCCGCGCGGGTGTGCATCCGCCCGGGACCCTGTCGCCGTCCGACAAGGAGTTCGCGCTCGGCTGGTACCCACCGCGGGGGGCGCCTCGGCCGCCCGCGCTCGCACCGTTCCGTTCGGCGCCGCTGTCGCTCGGGCCGGGCGGACAGGCCGACTTCACCGTCGAGCCGCGCGAGACGCGGGAGTACACGTTCGGCGCCTTCGGCGCGAGCGACTCGGTGCTCGTGGTGTTCGAGGAGCGGGACGGCGAACCCCGTTTCCTCGCGGGGCAGGACGACGGGGGCGCCCCGTACAACGCCACGGTCAGGGCCCGGCTCGTCCGCGGCCGCCGCTACTTCGTCCGCGTACGCCAGTACTGCGGCTGGGGTTCGGGCGAGACCGCGGTCATGTGCTGGTGAGCGGCACGGCCGCCCGCAGACCATGGTCCCGCGCCGGGGGAAGCGCCGGGGCCGTCGCCTTCGAGGGAGGGCGACGGCCCCGGCCACACGGTCCGCCCCGGCCGGACAGGTCCGCGGCGGCCGGGCGGAACCCGCCGTGCCGGCGGGGTGCGCGATCAGGGCGTCAGCCCGGCTCAGGACGACGCACGTCGGCTCAGGACGACGGCCCCGCTCAGGACGGCGTACGTCGGCTCACTGACGGACCTCGCGGGTCGCGGCGAACTCGTCGGCGGCCGCGAGATCGAACTCGCCGTGGTCGCTGCCGAGCCCCTGCGCCACGAGCGCGGCGGCGGCGCTGCCGAGGACCGCGGCGTCGCCGGGCGTGCGGCCGAGGCTCACGCCCCGCAGATAGCCCGCCGAGAAGGCGTCGCCGCAGCCGGTGGTGTCGACGACGTCGACGGCGAACGCGGGCACCGGTTCCGCGCCGTCCGCGGTGACCACGAGCGCTCCGTCCCCGCCGCGGGTGACGGCGACGACGCCCGCGCCCGCGCGCAGGAGCCTGCGCGCCCCCGTCAGCAGGTCGCTCTCGCCGGTGAAGCCGAGGACCTGGTCCTCGTTGGGCAGCAGATGGTCGATGTGGGGAAGCGCCGCCTCGATCTGCTCGAAGCTGCCGAGGACGCCGGGGGCGAGCAGGTCCACGGAGGTGACGACACCGTGCTCCTTGGCGTACGACAGGATGCGGGCGGCGACGTCGACGCCGATCAACTCCGGCCCGCCGAGATGCAGATGGGTCGCTTCGGCGAGAGCCTCCCACGGGACGTCGTCGAGGCCGTAGGTGATGTTGGCGCCGAGCAGGTGCAGCGAGGGCCGGTCGCCGTTGGGCCGGATCGGCAGGACGCTCGCGGAGGTGGCGGTGTCGGTGCGCCGGACGAGGAACCCGGTGTCCACGCCCGCCTGTTCGAGCAGCCGCGTCAGCATGTCCCCGGTGGGGTCCGAGCCGACGGCTCCTGCGCTGTACACCTGGGCGCCCAGCTTGGCGAGGGTGAGGGCGGTGCCGCCGGCCGTCCCGGCGGCGGTCATCCGGATGTCCTCGACCAGCGCCGCGCCCTGGCCCTCGGGTATCTCCTGCACCGGGTGCACCAGTACGTCGAGTACGTGCACGCCCATCGTGAAGACCTTCAACGGCTCTCCCCCTTCGTCGGCTCTTGCTCCTGCGCGGGCGGTACGGGCGGTACGGGGTGGGTGGCGCCGTAACCGCGCGCCACGGCGGCCTCGATCACGGCGCTTCGCTGCTGTTCGTCGAGGACGCGGGGACGGCCCATGGCGGCCGCGTTCCGGTAGACACCGCAGGCCCATTCGAGGAGCAGCGCGTTCTCGACGGCTTCGTCGAGGGTCGCCCCGTGGGTGACGGCGCCGTGGTTGGCCATCAGGGCGGCGCTGCGGCCGTCGAGCGCGGCGAGCACCGACTCGGCCAGCTCGGGGGTGCCGAACGTGGCGTACGGGGCGACGCGCACCGTGCCGCCCAGAGCGAGCAACTGATAGTGGATACAAGGGAGTTCGTCGAGCACACAGGAGACGGCCGTGGCCATCGGGGCGTGCGTGTGGACGACCGCGCCGACGCCGCGGCGGCGGTGGACGCCGAGGTGCAGATCCAGTTCCGAGGTCGGCCGCAGACCACCGGCGACGACGTTCCCTTCGAGGTCGACCACGGTCACCTGGTCCGGGGTGAGCCGTGCGAGGACCGCTCCGGTCGCGGTGATCGCGACCCGGTCGTCGACGCGTACGCTCACGTTGCCGGCCGTGCCGATGAGGAGGCCTTCGGCCCCCAGACGCCGGCAGGCGGCCGCCACGGCGGTCCGCTCGTGACTCAGCGTCGAGCTTGAGGCGGTCATGGGCGCGAAGGTAGCGTAAACGTGAAACAAAGTCACGTTCAGGTTTGGAGGCAGTTCCTTGGTCCAGCGGACCGCGGGCCCCGACGGCGGCGCCCCCCTGCGCCGCACCCCCCGGCAGGCCCGCAGCAAGGCGCGTCTGGCCCTGCTGCTGCGGGCCGCCGAGCGCATCCTGGTCGAGGAGGGCGTGGAGGCGCTCACCACGACACGGGTCGCGGCCGAGGCGAAGGTGTCGGTCGGCTCCCTCTACCAGTACCTCCCCGACCGGGGCGCGATCATCGACGCCCTGGCCTCGGGGTACTTCGCCCGTCTCGAAGGCGTCCTGGACGACCTGACCCGGTCCGCGGCCGACGAGCGGTGGGACGATCCGGTGGGCGTCCTCGTCGACACCTGTGCCGGCGTCTACCGCGCGGAACACGGCTTCCGCGCCCTGTGGTTCGGCAGCGGGCTGACCGAGCGGACCCGGGCGGCGGACCGCGAGCACAAGCGCCGGATGGCCGACGGCGTCCGACGGATCCTGCTCGCCCTGGGCGTGGCCCGCGACGACGAGAGGCTGGCGAGGGCCTGCCATGCCGCGATCCTCGCCGCCGACGCACTCGCCCAGGAGGCCTTCCGCCGCACCCCGGAGGGCGACACGGACCTCCTCGACGAGGCCAAGGCGATGCTGCGCGGGTACTTCGCCGAGGTCGTCGCCCGCTACGAGCAGGGGTAGGCGGGGACGGCCGGGGGAGCGAAAGTCGCTGGCCGCCCCGCAGGCCCGGTGGATACGGTCGGGCTCCCGGGCGGACGGCATTCACGGCCGCCGCACCCGAAAGGCCGTCCCCGTGACCACGCAGCCCCGCCCCACGACCACCCTGTGGCGCCCCACCGGCCCGGTGGAGCTGGCGCTGGTGCGCGACCTCGCCTGGCGCGCCTGGCCGCCCCGCCTCCCCGAGCAGCCGATCTTCTACCCGGTGCTCGACGAGGACTACGCCGTCAAGATCGCCCGGGACTGGAACGTCAAACACGACGGCGCGGGCTACGTGACCCGGTTCGAAGTCGACTCCGTGTTTTTGCGCAGATACCCGGTCCAGCGGGCGGGTGGCCGGACGATCCTCGAACTGTGGGTGCCCGCAGAGGAGTTGGCGGAGTTCAACGCGCACATCGTGGGCGGGATCGAGGTCGTCCACGAGTTCCGGTGACCTCGCCGGGACGCTCGCTGCGGGCCGGAGATCCTCCAGGCCCGCCGCGAGCCGGCGTACGGCCTGCGGCCCCGCTGTCCGAGCGGGCAGGCAGGCCGGGGCCGCGCGCGGACATGGACTCGCCCGGACTCCGGCGGTCTGCCGCGCCCGGTCGCCGGCGGCACGGTGAGCGCCGTCACGGCCGACGCCCGGCGCGACCGGGTCCCGGCCGTCGCCCTGGACGGGGTGCGCGCCGGGCGCCGGGCGGCCGCGGTCAGCCCGCGAGCGGGTGCTCCGGGTCCAGCAGCTTCGCGATCCGCTCGGTGATCGTCTGCGCGTTGTTGCCGCCAGGCGCGTCCGGGCCGACCGTCGTGGACACCGCGATGGACAGCCGCTTGTGCGGCTCGTACGCCATCACGGCCGCGTAGCCGAAGAAGGACGGGTTCTGCAGCACCCAGCCGTTCTTGACGACGACGCCCACGCCGAAGTGGAAGTCCTTCGTCATGGGCAGGCACACCGACGCGGGGCAGTTCGCGGTGGGGTGGCCGAGACCGACCGTCCCCGGATCGAGCTGCGTGCGGAAGGAGCGCTTCGAGAGCAGTTCGCCCGAGCCGATGCCCTGGCCGGAACGGGCCAGGTCGCAGATGTCCTGGGTGATGACCGCCCCCGGTGCGGTGGTCCAGGAGGGGTTGAAGTAGGTGGACTCCTCGTAGGTGCCGCGCTCGTCGTCGTAGGCGTGGAGCACCGGCTGCGGGATCTCCGCGGTGTCGTTGCTGTGGGTGTTGCGCAGGCCCAGCGGGCGCAGGACGCGCTGCCGCAGGAGGTGCGCGAGCGGGGTCCGGGAGATCTTCTCCAGGACGCGGCCGAGCAGCACGAAGTTGGCGTGCGAGTAGCTCCAGTTGGTGCCCGGCTCGTACCAGAGCGGGTGGCTGAGGGAGATCCCGACGAGTTCCCGCGGGGTCCAGTGCTGCCACGGGTCCGCGTACAGCTTCTTCAGGAACACCGGGTCCGTGACGTAGTCGTGCAGGCCCGAGGTGGAGTCGCCGAGCATGCGCAGGGTGATCTCGTCGCCGTGCGGCAGGTCGGGCAGCCAGCGCGAGACCGGGGCGTCGAGGTCCGCCTTGTGCTCCTCGACGAGCTGGAGCAGCACGGTGCCCATGAAGGCGATGCCGACCGAGCCGGTCCGGAAGTGCATGGCGGGGGTCGCGGGCACGCCCGTCATGGATTCGCCGACGGCTCCCGTGACGAGCTCGCGCCCGTCGACCGTGACCTTGACGAGGGCGGCCTCGAGACCGAGCTCCTTCTCTGCGCGGCGGACGATGCCGAGGACCTTGCGCGCCCGGCCGTCGGGGCTGCGGGTGGCTGCGCAGGCCCGGTCGTGGTGGCCGGGACCTGCGGCCGCGACCGTCGTCTGGAGGGTCGAGGCGAGAAGAGCGGCGGCGCAGAGCAGCGCCGTACGGGTACGCGTCATACGCGCACTATGGGTTGAACGTCACAACGGTCCCGGCGTGACACTCGGACACCGGCGCCCCGGGGCCGGACAGAACCCGTACGGAGGAGTGCAGCCCCCCGCGCAGCGACCGCACGGTCAAGCCGGTCGACGACCTCCCGAGGACGGGCCCGACCGCGCAGTCAACGCAGTCTTGGCGGCCGTCCGGCCCCAGTCAAGACCCGTTCCGGTGGGTGAGCGGCGGGCACCCGGCCGAGCAGGGGCTCTTCCGGTCACTCCGGGGGCGACACACAGAATTTTCCCGGCCACCGGATCGACGCAGGGAACAGGCGCCCGTCCGGGGACATGCGGTCCAAAGGAGCGCATTTCTGTCGGCCCATCATGTTTCCGGAAGGTGAGTCCGAGGTGAACACCGCTGTGGGGAACCGGAATTGATCCGTTTTCCTCCCCCCTGGACCTTCACGCGCGTCTGACCGAATCGATGCGGCCGGTAACCGGCCGATCGTTCGAACGTTGACCAGTGAGTAACAAGGCCACTAGCTTTCAACGCGTTTCGAGCACGCGCTACAGAACGGCGTTCCGCGGTGGGCCTCTCCCCGCCGGAATCCGGTGAGCCGCCTTTGCTGTCCCGAACCCCCCACCGAGCAGTCTCACCCTTGATTCGGAGCATCATGACGTCCGCTGTGCGTTCCGAGGACATGATCATCGGCATCACTCCGTTCGGCGAGCCGGACGCCGGGCTCGCCCTGGCGGTCGGCCGGGCCGGCGGTCTCGGCGTGCTGGACCTCGGGCCCGGCGACCGAAGATCGCGCGAGGCCCTCTCCCGGCTGCGGCGCGCCTCTCCGGGCGGGTTCGGCGTCCGGGTCGACGCGCACTGCCGGCTCACCCCCGCCGATCTGGATCCGGACGGTCCCCACACCGTGGTCCTCGCCGTCGACGCGGCGACCGGAACAGCGGGCACAGCGGGCACAGCCTGGCCGATCGCCGAACTCGCGGGGCGCTTCCGGGTGCTGGTCGAGGTGACCGATCTGGCGGGCGCGCGGGAGGCGTCCCTCGCCGGCGCGCACGGCCTGATCGCTCGCGGCGCCGAATGCGGCGGCCGCGTCGGCGCGCTGAACTCCTTCGTCCTGCTCCAGCAGCTCCTGGCCGCGCCCGACGTGACGACGCCGGTGTGGGCGTGCGGCGGCATCGGCCCCCGGACGGCCGCCGCCGCGGTGGCGGGCGGCGCGGCGGGGGTCGTCCTGGACGGCCAGCTCGCGCTGCTCGTCGAGTCGGCGCTGCCCGAACCGGCCGCCGCGGCGCTGCGCACCCTCGACGGTTCGGAGACCGTCGTCCTGGCCGGTCACCGTGTCCTCCTGCGGCGGGGCCCGGACGCGCCGCAGCTCGCCGGGGACGCCGGGCCACAGGAGGTCGCGGCGATGCTCGGCGCACGGGACCCGCGCACCCAGTTGCTCCCGGTGGGCCAGGACGGCTTCCTCGCCGCCCGGTTCGCCGAGCGCTGGGGCGACGTACGGCGCACCGTGCGCGCGATGCGGGACGCGATGCGGGACGCCGTCCACGACGACTCGGCCCCCCGTGCGCTGCGGCCCGGTTCGCCGATGAGCCGGGCGCTCGGCACCCGGCTCCCCGTCGCTCAGGGGCCGATGACCAGGGTGAGCGACGACGCCGCGTTCGCCGCGGCGGTGGCGGCGGACGGGGCGCTGCCCTTCCTCGCCCTGGCCCTGGCGGACGGCGCGCGGACCCGGACGATGCTGGCCGAGACGCGGGACGCGGCGGCCGGCCGGCCCTGGGGTGTGGGCGTCCTCGGCTTCGCGCCGGAGGACGTGCGCGCGGCCCAGCTGGAGGCCGTACGGCAGATGCGGCCGACGCACGCGATCATCGCCGGCGGCCGGCCGTCCCAGGCGCGGGCGCTGGAGCAGGACGGCATCCGCACCTTTCTGCACGTGCCCTCCCCGGGGTTGCTGCGACAGTTCCTGGACGCCGGGGCACGCCGGTTCGTGTTCGAGGGCTCGGAGTGCGGCGGACATGTCGGACCGCGCGGCAGCTTCGCGCTCTGGGAAGCCCAACTCGGCGTGTTGGAAGACTACTTCGAGGGCCGCGCGGCCGACGACGTCGAGGTGTTCTTCGCCGGCGGAGTGCACGACGAACGGTCGGCGGCGATGGTCGCCGCGCTCGCCGCGCCGCTCACCGCGCGCGGAGCGGCCGTCGGTCTGCTGATGGGCACCGCGTACCTGTTCACCGACGAGGCCGTGTCCTGCGGGGCGATCCGGCCGCTGTTCCGGCGGCAGGTCATGGACGCCGAGGCCACCACGCTGCTGGAGTCGGCGCCGGGGCACGCGACGCGGTGCGTGCCCAGCCCGTTCGCCGCGGGATTCCGCGACCAGGAGGCCCGGCTGCGCGCCGAGGGCGTGCCCGACCGGCGGATCTGGGAGGAGCTGGAGCGGCTCAACGTCGGCCGGCTGCGCCTGGCCAGCAAGGGCGTGACCCGGGACACCGAGGGCGCGCTCGTCCCCGTCGACGAGCGCCGGCAGCTCGCCGAGGGGATGTTCATGGCGGGCGAGGTGGCCGTGCTGCGCTCGGCCACCACCACCCTCGCGGCCCTGCACGCGTCCGTGACCACGGGCGCCGTCGAGCATCTCGCCCGGCGGGCGGCGGAGACGGCCCCGGCCGGGCAGGCCGCGGAGCCGGTCGCGCCCGCTCCGCTCGACGTCGCCGTCGTCGGCATGGCGTGCATGTTCCCGCAGGCTCCCGACCTGCCCGCCTTCTGGGCGAACGTCGTCGGCGGCGTGGACGCGGTGGACGAGGTCCCGGCCGAGCGCTGGGACCCGGCCGTGCACCACGGCGAGTCCACTCCGTCCAAGTGGGGCGGGTTCCTCCCCCGCATCCCCTTCGACCCGCTGCGCTACGGCATCCCGCCGGCCTCCCTCGGCCAGGTCGAACCGGTGCAGCTGCTGTCCCTGGAGGCCGCGCGGCGCGCCCTGGAGGACGCCGGATACGGCGACGGAGGACGGGAGTTCGACCGCTCCCGCACCTCGGTGGTGTTCGGCGCGGAGGCGGGCAGCGACCTGTCGAACGCGGCCACGCTGCGTGCGGTGCTGCCCTCCTACTACGGCCGTGTCCCGGAGGGTCTGGACGGCCAGCTCCCGCGGCTCACCGAGGACTCCTTCCCCGGCATGCTCGCGAACGTCATCTCGGGCCGGATCGCCAACCGGCTGGACCTCGGCGGCGCCAACTACACCGTCGACGCCGCCTGCGCCTCGTCGCTGGCCGCGGTGGACGTCGCTTGCAAGGAACTGGTCGGCGGCACCTCCGACGTGGTCCTGTGCGGCGGCGCCGACCTGCACAACGGCATCAACGACTACGTCCTGTTCTCCTCGGTGCACGCCCTGTCCCCGACCGGCCGCTCCCGCGCCTTCGACGGCTCGGCGGACGGCATCGCGCTCGGCGAGGGCGTCGCCTGCGTCGTGCTGAAGCGGCTCGCGGACGCCGAGCGCGACGGCGACCGCGTCTACGGCGTCATCAAGGGCCTGGGCGCCTCCAGCGACGGCCGCTCCCTCGGGCTGACCGCGCCCAGGCCCGAGGGGCAGCGTTCGGCGCTGGAGCGCGCCTACCGCAACGCGGGCGTCTCCCCGGCCGACGTCGGGCTGGTCGAGGCGCACGGCACCGGGACGGTGGTCGGCGACCGCACCGAACTGAGCATTCTCAGCGAGGTGTTCGCCGAGGCGGGGGCCAGGCCGGGCGGCTGTGCGCTCGGTTCGGTGAAGTCGCAGATCGGGCACACCAAGTGCGCCGCAGGCCTCGCCGGGATGATCAAGACGCTGCTGGCCCTGCACACGGGCGTCCGGCCGCCCACCCTGCACGTCGAGACGCCCAACCCGGCCTGGGACGCGGACACCAGCCCCTTCGCCTTCCACGCCGAGGCCCGCCCCTGGGCGGTGCCCGCGCGGGAACGGATCGCCGGGGTCAGCGCGTTCGGCTTCGGCGGCACCAACTTCCATGTGGTGCTGGCCGCTTACGCGGACGGTGTGCCGCCGGTGCGGGGACTCGACGTCTGGCCGGCCGAGCTGTTCGTCTTCCGCGGACGGGACGAGGCGACGGCCCGCCGGGCGATGGAGGAACTGCTCAAGGCCGCCCGGGCGCCCGGCCGTCCATGGCGGCTCCGCGACCTCGCCCTGAGCGCGGCCCGGCGGTCGGACGCGAGCACCGACCCGGCCCGGGGCGCCATCGTGGCGACGGACGTGGACGACCTGGTGGAGAAACTGCTGCGGGCCACGGCCGATCCCGCCGACGCCGCCGGAGCCGCTCCGCTGCGCGGGCTCCACCGGCCCGGCCCCGGCGGCACGGAAGGCGTGGTCCGCACGGCCGGCACGAGCCGTGCGGACGACACGAGCCGTGCGGACGACACGGCTGACGCAGAGAGTGCAGGGAGTACGGCTGACGCAGGGAGCACGAGCGGCACCGGTCCTGCGGGCGGCACCGGTGACGCGGGCGACGCACGCGACGCCAAGGTCGCCTTCCTGTTCCCCGGTCAGGGCAGCCAGCGCACCGGCATGCTCGCGGACCTGTTCGTCGCCTTCCCGGAGCTGCGCCCCTACCTGGAGCTCGGCCGCTCGCATGCCGACGCCCTGTATCCGCCGGCCGCCTTTGACGACGCCGTGCGCGAGAGGCAGCGGGCCGCGCTGACCGACACCCGCGTGGCGCAGCCCGCCCTCGGCGTCGCGGGACTCGCCGCGCACGCCGTGCTCACCGCGGCCGGCGTGCAGCCGGACATGGCCGCCGGACACAGCTACGGCGAGCTGGTGGCCCTGTGCGCGGCGGGCGCGCTCACCCCCGAGACGCTGCTGGAACTCAGCGCGGAACGGGCGGCGGCGATCCTGCGGGCGGCGGAGGCCGCCGGGGCCGCCCGTGGTGACGAGGGCGACGGCGCGGACCTCGGGACCATGGCGGCGGTCTCGGCCGGCGCCGAAGAGGTGACGCGGGCGCTCCGGGACGCGGGCGCGCCGGACAGCGTCGTCATCGCCAACCGCAACTCCCCCGAACAGACGGTGATCTCCGGTCCCACGGACGCCGTCGCCGAGGCCGTCCGGCTGCTGCGCGCGGCGGGTCTGCGGGCCCAGCGCGTCCCGGTCGCCTGCGCCTTCCACAGCCCGCTGGTCGCCGGCGCCGCCGACCGGTTCGCCGAGGCGCTCGCCGCCCGCCCGGTGCACGCGCCCGAGTTCCCGGTGTGGTCCAACCGCACGGCCGACCCCTACCCCCCGGACGGCGACGCGGTGCGGGCCGGGCTCGCCGCGCAGATCGGCGCCCCGGTCGCCTTCGTGGAGCAGATCGAGGCCATGTACGCGGCCGGGGCGCGCGTCTTCGTCGAGGCCGGTCCGGGCTCCGTGCTGACCCGGCTGACGGGCCAGATCCTCGGCGACCGCCCGCACCGCACGGTGGCCTGCGAGCCCCGGCCCGGCAGCGGCCTGCGCGGCTGGCTCGAGGCGCTGGCGGAACTCGCCGTCGCGGGGCTGCCGGTGCGCGCCGGGTGGCTGCTGCGCGGCCGCGACGCGGTGGACGCGCTCCGCGCACCCGAGCCGAAGCGGCCCGGCTGGACCGTGGACGGCCAGCTGGTGCGCACCGCCGACGGCGCCTTCCTTCCCGGTGCGCTCGCACCGGCCCGACGTGTCGTGGACCCCACCGAGAGGACAGCGACGACTGTGACGACGAACCCCCCGCAGGGCGTCCCGTCCGACCGGGACGCGCTCATCTCCGAATTCCTGCGCACCAGCCGGGAGATGATCGCCGCCCAACGGGACGTCCTGCTCACCTACTTCGGCGCCGACCCGGGCGCGCGGCTCGCCTCCCCCCCGCCGCCCGCACCTCAGGTTCTGCAAGCCGTCCCGCAACTCCCTTCCGGGGCAACGGAGTCGGCCGGCCCGACCCGGACCGCGGACGCCGCGGCCGCCGTCGGGGGGCCCGACGCCATGGAGCCCGCCGCGGTGCCCTCGGGAGTGGTCGACGTCCAGCAGGTCGTCCTGGAGATCATCAGCGAGCGCACCGGCTACCCCGTCGACATGATCGAGCCCGACCTCGATCTGGAGGCGGATCTCAGCATCGACTCGATCAAGCGGGCCGAGATCGCGGGCGAACTGGCCCGCCGCCTGGGCGCGGGAGCGGACGCCGGCCTCGCCGGCCTGGACGACGACGCGCTGGAGGAGCTGGCGAAGGCGCGGACGGCCGCCGCGGTGACCGACTGGCTGACCGCCCGGCTGGACGGACCCGCCGAGCAGGCCGCCGCACCGACGCAACCGGCGGCGGCCCCGGACCCGGACCCCGGGCCGGACGCCGTCACCGGCGAGGCCCCCGGCCGGCGCCTGCTGCGCCCGGTCCTCCTCGACGAGCGGCCCGGCGCCCCCGCCGACCCGTCGGCCGTGTTCGCCGGCGCCCGCTGGATCGTCCTCGGCGACGCCCCCGAGACGGCCGCCCGCCTGGCCTCCCACGGCGCCGACGTCGACGTGCGCGCCCGTGATCACGTCCTGACGGAGGCGGACGGGCCGGTGGACGGCGTGCTGTGGCTCGGGGCCCTCGCGAACGGCGACGACTCCCCCGTGCTGCCCGACATGTTCCCCGTGCTGAAGGCCGCCCTGGCGCACGGCCCGCGCCGGCTGCTGGCCGTCCGCTCCGCCGACGGCGAGGCGCCCGACCCCCGCACGGCGGGCCTGCGCGGACTGTTCCGGACCGTGGCGCTCGAGTATCCGCAGACCGTGGCCCGGGTCGTCGAACTCGCCGACGTCTCGCCGTCCGCCGTCGCGGACGCCGTGGTCGCCGAGGCCATGGCGCCGGACCGGACGCCGGTCGTGCTGCGGACGGCGGCCGGGCGGCACGGGTTCGACCTGGTGGCGGCGCCGCTCGGCGCGCTCGGCGACACGGGGGCGGGACCGGCCGGGGAAGGCGCCGCGGAAGCGGCCGCGCTCGGCCTGGACCGGGACTCGGTGGTCCTGCTCGCGGGCGGGGCGCGCGGCATCACCGCGCAGTTCGCCGCCGCACTCGCCCGCGCCTCCCGCTGCCGTCTGGAACTGCTCGGCCGCACCCCCGCCCCGGACGGTCCGGAGGCCGCGGACACCGCGTCCGCCCGCACCCCGGCCGCGCTGCGGGCCGCGCTCGCCGCCCGCGGCGGTCTGCGGCCTGCCGAGATCAACCGCGCCGCCGAACTGCTGCTGGCCCAGCGGGAGATCGCGGCCACGATCGCCGAGCTGACCGCGCTGGGCAGCCGGGCCCGCTACCGTTCGGTCGATTTCCGCGAGCCGGAGGCGGTGCTGCAGGCGGTCAAGGAGATCCATGCCGAGCACGGCCGGCTCGACGGCGTGGTGCACGCGGCCGGCGTGATCGAGGACCGGCTCATCGCCGAGAAGAGCGCCGAGTCCTTCCGGCGGGTGTACGCCACGAAGGCGACCGGCGCCCACGCCCTGCTCACCGCGTTGGAGGAGCTGCCGACCGCACCCGCGTTCACCGTGCTGTTCGGTTCGGTCTCGGCCGTGGCGGGCAACCGCGGCCAGGTGGACTACGCAGCCGCCAACGACGCGCTGGAGTCCCTCGGCGCGGCCTTCGCCGCCCGTACGGGCCGCCGTGCGGTGACCGTGCACTGGGGCCCGTGGGCGCCCTCGGCCGAACACGCGGGCATGGTCGGGGCGGAGCTCGCCCGCGAGTACGCCCGGCGCGGCATCCGGCTGATCGACCCCGAGGAGGGGACGGCCGCGCTGCTGCGGGAGCTCGCCTGGGGCGAGGAGTCCGCCACCGCCGTCGTCTACACCGCCTCGGGCTGGTGACGGTCGCGGTGGGCGCACCTCGACACGACGACGCCACAGGTGTCATGACGGCACGTCAGGTGCCGGTGGCCATCGTCGGGATGGCGGTGCTGCTGCCGGGCGCCCCGGACCTGGACGCCTACTGGCGCAACCTGCGCGACGGTGTGGACGCGATCGGCGAGGTGCCGGAGGGTCGCTGGGACGCCGACTTCTACCGGCCGGGCGCCGCGTCCGGCCCGGCGGTCGCGGACCGGGTCTACGCCCGCCGGGGCGGGTTCGTGGACGGGCTGGCGCAGGTGGAGGTCACCCGGTTCGGGATCATGCCGAACTCGGTGGCCGGGACCGAGCCCGACCAGCTGATCGCCCTGCACGTGGCCTCGGCGGCCCTGGACGACGCGGGCGGCGCGGACCGCCTCCCCGACCGGGGGCGGGTCGGCGTGGTCCTGGGCCGGGGCGGCTATCTCACGCCCGGCCTGGTCCGGCTCGACCAGCGGGTCCGGACCGCCGGTCAACTGGTGCGCACATTAGGCGAGTTGCTGCCCGACCTGACGGGCGACCAACTCGACCGGGTACGCACGGCGTTCACCGAACGGCTCGGTCCGGACAGCCCCGAGTCGGCGATCGGCCTGGTGCCCAACCTCGCCGCCTCCCGGGTCGCCAACCGGCTCGACCTGCGCGGGCCCGCGTACACGGTGGACGCCGCCTGCGCCTCGTCGCTGGTCGCCGTGGACCAGGCGGTGGGCGAACTCTCCTCCGGGCGCTGCGACATGATGCTCGCCGGAGGCGTCCACCACTGCCACGACATCACGCTGTGGAGCGTCTTCTCCCAGCTGCGCGCGCTCTCGCCCAGCCAGCGCATCCGGCCCTTCCACCGGGACGCCGACGGCATCCTGATCGGCGAGGGGACGGGCGTCGTCGTCCTCAAGCGGCTGGCCGACGCCGAGCGCGCGGGCGACCGGATCTACGCCGTGATCCGGGGCACCGGCGTGGCCAGCGACGGCCGGGCCGCCGGGCTCGTGAACCCGGATCCGGGCGGCCAGGCACAGGCCGTGCGGCAGGCGTGGCGGGCGGCCGGGCTCGACCCCGCCGAGCGCGACTCGATCGGTCTGCTGGAGGCGCACGGCACCGCGACCCCGGCGGGCGACAACGCCGAACTGACCACGCTGGCAGAGGTGTTCGGGCCCGGCGACGGCGACGCGGTGCTGGGGTCGGTCAAGTCGATGATCGGGCACGCCATGCCGGCCGCCGGGGTCGCCGGTCTGGTCAAGGCCGCGCTCGCCGTCCACCACGGCACGCTCCTTCCGACCCTGCACTGCGACGACCCGCACCCCGCCCTGGCCCGCACCCGGTTCCGCACCCTGGAGAAGGCGGCCGACTGGGAGCCCACCGCGCGCCGGCCCGTGCGCCGCGCCGCCGTCAACGCGTTCGGGTTCGGCGGGATCAACGCGCACGTGGTGCTGGAGGAGGCGCCCGGCTCGCGGGGGAGCCGCGCGGGCACGCCGGCCCGTCCGGCCCTGCGGGTCGCCGAGCCCGAGCAGGTGCTGCTGCTCGCCGCCGGTTCCCCGGCGCGTCTGGCGGCGCTCCTCGACGCCGACGACGCCACCGTACGGGCCGCAGGCCTGGACCCGGGCCGTCCGCACCCGGAGGCGGGGCCGGCCCGCCTCGGCGTCGTCGGCCCGACCGCGAAGCGGCTCGCCCTGGCCCGCCGTGCGGTCCTCCGGGAACGGCCCTGGCACGGCCGCAGCGACGTCTGGTTCCGGCCCCACCCCCTGCTGGGCACGGGACACGGCAGGCTCGCGTTCCTCTTCCCCGGCCTGGAGGGGGACTTCACTCCGCAGGTCGACGACGTGGCCGAGCACTTCGGCCTGCGCGCCGTCACCGTCGACGGGAGCCGGACCGGCGACGTGGGCCGGCACGGCTTCGGCGTGGTCGCCGTCGGCCGCCTCCTCGACACGGCGCTGCGCCGCAGCGGGATCGTGCCGGACGCGGTCGCCGGACACAGCGTGGGCGAGTGGACGGCGATGGCCGCGGCCGGGCTGTACGCCGGGGACGAGGTCGACGCGTTCATGACCGCCTTCGACCCGGACTCGGTGACGGTCCCCGGTCTGGCCTTCGGCGCGATCGGCGCATCGGCCGAGAGCGTCCTGGCCGCTCTGCGCGAGGAGGGCCGGGACCGGGCTGGCCTGGTCCTGTCCCACGACAACGCACCCGGTCAGTCGATGGTGTGCGGTCCGCAGGCGGCGGTGGAGGAGTTCGTGCGGGCGCGGCGCGCCCAAGGCGTCCTCAGCCAGGTCCTGCCGTTCCGGTCGGGCTTCCACACGCCGATGCTGCGCCCTCATCTCACCCCGATCGAGGAGGCCTCCCGCCGGTTCCGGCTGCATCCGCCGCACACCCCTCTCTGGTCGGGCACGACCGCCGCGCCCTTCCCCGACGACGAGGCGGGGATCCGGGCCCTCTTCGTCCGGCACCTGCTGGAGCCCGTGCGATTCCGGCAGCTGACCGAGGCCCTGCACACGGCGGGTCACCGGGTCTTCGTCCAGGTGGGGCCCGGTCAGCTCGGCTCCCTCGTGGGCGACACGCTGGGCGCTCACGACCACCTGGTGGTCGCCGCCAACTCGCCCCACCGCGGCGGCCTGGCCCAGTTGCGCCGGGTGGCCACCGCGCTGTGGACGGCGGGTTCGGCGGTGGCGCCCTCCCTGCGCCCCGTCGAGGCGGCGGCCGGGGACCGACGCCCCGCGCCGGTGCGGCTGGACCTGGGCGGCGCCCTGGTGTCCCTGGCCCCCGGACGGCTCACCGAGCTGAGGGCCGGTCTTGGGACCGGGCCGCGTGCGGAGTCGAGCGCGCCTGCCAGTGCGGCGGATAGGGCCCCGTCGCCGCTGGACGCGCTCGTCGAGAGCTCCCCGATGGCCGCCGAACTGAGCGCCCTGCTGCGCGAGACCGCGGACACGGCCGCCCTCCTCATGTCCACGCGGACACCGCCGCCGACGACGACGAAGCCGACGCCCGCGCATGCCACGGCCCAGGCTTCGTCCCCGTCGTCGGGCCCGGTCGCGGGCCCGGTCCCGTCGGCCGGGCCATGGCACACGACCGTCCGCGTCTCCCCCGACACGATGCCCTATCTGCTGGACCACTGCTTCTTCCCGCAGCGGCCCGGCTGGCCCGAGGTGGCCGACCGCTGGCCGGTCGTGCCGGCGACGACGATCGTGCAGCACATCGTGGACGCGGCGCTGGAGGCGGCTCCCGGCACGGTGCCGGTCGCCGTGCACGGCGCGCGCTTCGAGGAGTGGCTGACCGCCACCCCGGCCGTCGACGTGCCCGTGACCGTGACACAGAAGGAACCAGGCCGCCTCGCCGTCTCCTTCGGCCCCCGCGCCCGTGCCACGGTGCACCTGGCCGCGGCTCATCCCGCGCCGCCGCCCGCGCCCTGGACCGTCGACCCCGGCGCCGAACGCGCCCCGGACCACACCGCCGCCCAGCTCTACGCCGAGCGCTGGATGTTCCACGGCCCGGCGTTCCAGGGGGTCACCGAGCTCACCGCGATCGGCGAACGCCATGTGCGCGGACGTCTCACCACTCCTGCCGCGCCCGGCGCGCTGCTGGACAACGTCGGCCAGGTTCTCGGCTACTGGATCATGGCGACCCGTGCCGAGCGGACCGTGGTGTTCCCGGTGGGGATGCGGGAGATGCGGTTCTACGGGCCGCATCCCGCGCCGGGCACGGAGGTGGGCTGTCTGGTGCGGGTCACCTCGCTCACCGACGCCGTCCTGGAGGCCGACGTCCAGCTGACGGTCGCGGGGACGGTGTGGGCGGAGCTGTACGGCTGGCAGGACCGCCGCTTCGACAACGACCCGCAGACCCGGCCGGTCGAGCGCTTCCCCGAGCGCCACACCCTGTCCGAGACGCGGCCCGGCGGCTGGCTGCTGCTGCACGAGCGGTGGCCCGACCTGGCGTCCCGGGAGCTGATCATGCGCAACTCCCTGGGCGGCGCGGAGCGTGCGGAGTACGCGGGGCACGCGCCGCGCGGGCGCCGGCAGTGGCTGCTGGGCAGGATCGCCGTCAAGGACGCGGTACGGCGGTGGCTGTGGGACCAGGGCGAGGGCCCGGTCTTCCCGGCGGAGCTGCGGGTGCGCAACGACGACGCCGGCCGCCCGTACGTCACCGGGGTGCACGGCCGGGAGCTGCCCGCGCTGGACGTCTCGCTGGCCCACTGCGCGGAGGCGGCCGTGGCGATCGTGCGGCCGCACCGGCCGGGCCCCGGACCGGGGATCGACGTCGAGGAGGTCGTCGACCGCACCCCGCAGGCCATGGCCGCCGCCCTCGGCACGGACGAACTGCGGCTGCTGCAAAGCCTGTCGGCGGCCACCGGCGAAGGCGAGGCTCTGTGGTTCACCCGCTTCTGGGCGGCGAAGGAGGCCGTCGCCAAGGCGGAGGGCACCGGATTCGGCGGCCGGCCACGGGACTTCGCCGTGCTCGACGCGGCACCGGCCGGCGACCGGCTGACCGTCGCGGGCCGCCTGGAACGCGCCTACGCCGTGCACTGCGCACCGGCCGCCAACCCGCCCCGGCTCCCGGAGCGCGCCTACGCCGTGGCGTGGACGACAGGACACCCGACCGCTGAGGAGTACGACGCCCGATGACATCCCCCACCCCCCGCACCCCCGCCATCCCCACCCTCGCCCCCGCCGCGTCCGCCCCCGCCGACGAGGCGTCGGTCCTCGCCGACCTCACCGCCATGCTGGCGCGGCTCCTGGAGGACGAGTACGGCCTCGACGACGTCGAGATCGGCATGGGAACGACCTTCAACCGCGACCTGGAACTGGAGAGCATCGATCTGGTCACCCTGGCCGGGCTGCTCCAGGAGCGCTACGGCGACCGGGTCAACTTCGCCGAGTTCCTGGCGGACATGGAGTTCGACGAGATCATCGAGCTGACCGTCGGACGGCTGGTCGAGTACGTCGTGACCAGCCTGAAGGCCACGGAGGCGAGCTGAGTCATGGCGATGGTCGACACCGGCGCCGTCCGGCTGCACGTCCAGCGGATCGGCCCCCGGGTGGGCCGGCCCGCCACCGCCACCGTGGTGCTGGTGCACGGTCTGCTCACCGACAGCCTGGCGAGCTACTACTTCACCGTCGCGCCCGCATTCGCGGCCGCCGGGCTCGACGTCGTCATGTACGACCTGCGCGGGCACGGCCGCAGCGAGCGTCCCGCCGAGGGGTACACGCTGGACGACAACATCGACGACCTGGAGGCACTGCTCGACCGGCTGGCGGTGACCGGACCGGTGCACCTGGTCGGCAACTCCTACGGCGGCACGATCGCGTTCGGCTTCGCGGCCCGCCGCCCCGAGCGGGCGGCTAGCGTCAGCCTCATCGAGTCGGAACCGGCCACCGCGGCCTGGGCGGTGAAGCTCGGCGGCATCCTGGACCGCGTCGTCACCCAGCTCGCCCACAACGAGCCCGACGCGATCCGCTGGATCTCCGCCCACCGCGGGCACAACACCGCGCGTCTGGCCAAGGGAGCGGCCCGGCTGGCCCGTGACACCACCCTCGGCCGGGACATCCCCGCCAGCCGTGTACTGACGGATTCTCAGATAGCCCTGGTGCGCTGTCCGGTGCTCGGTGTGTACGGCGGCGACTCCGACCTCGCCGAGCTCGCGCCCCGGCTGGAGTCGGCGCTGCCGGACTGCCGGACCGTGGTGATCCCGGGGCATGAGCACTCGGTCCTGGTGGAGGCGTCCGGGACGGTCGGCGGGCACATCCTCCAGCTCGTCGAGGAGGCCGGGCGGCCGGCCGTACGGGTGGCGGCGGAGGCAGCCGGGTGAGCCGATTCCTGTTCGTGGTGCCGCCGTTGACCGGTCACATCAACCCGGCCGTCGGCGTCGCCGCCGAACTCCGCGCGCGCGGCCACCAGGTGGCGTGGGCGTGTCCCGATCCGGAGCTGGTCGCCCGGCTGGCAGGCCCCGCGGCCGGGCCGGTCCTGGCCTGTGCCGGGGCGCCGCGGGGCGAACGGCCGGCCGAGCTGCGCGGGCCGGAGGCGCTGAAGTTCCTGTGGGAGTGGTATCTGCTGCCGCTGGCCGAGGCGATGGCCCCGGGTGTCCGGGCCGCGGTCGAGACGTTCCGTCCGGACGTCGTCGTCGCCGACCAGCAGGCCTTCGCGGGCGCTCTGGTCGCGGAGCGGCTGGGCCTGCCGTGGGCGACCTCGGCGACCACGTCGGCGGAGTTCACCGACCCGCTCGCCGGACTGCCCAAGGTCGCCGAGTGGCTGCGGAGGCGGCTGACCGACCTGCGCGAGGCGATCGGGGATCCGGCCGGGACCGCCGACCCCCGCTTCTCCCCGCATCTCGTTCTCGCCTTCAGCACACCGGAGTTGGCGGGCGGCACCCGCGACGGGGTCTGCTGGGTCGGACCGTCGGTCACCTCCCGGCCGTCCGCCGCAGGCTTCCCCTGGGAGTGGCTCGACCCGGACCGCGGCACCGTCCTGGTCACCCTGGGCACCGCGAACGCCGACGTCGGCGGCCGGTTCCTCGACGTGTGCCGGGACGCGTTGCGGGAGCGGGCCGACCGGGTGCAGGCGGTGATCGTCGACCCCGGCGGCACACTGGCGGCGCACGGCCACGACGGCCACGACAAAGACGTGCTGGTCGTGCCGTCCGTGCCGCAACTCGCGCTGCTGGAAAGGGGAGTCGACGCGGTCGTCTGCCACGCCGGGCACAACAGCGTGTGCGAGGCGCTGTGGCACCGGACGCCGCTGGTGGTGGCCCCCATCCGGGACGACCAGCCGGTCGTGGCCGGCCAGGTCGTGGACGCGGGGGCCGGGGTGCGGGTGCGCTTCGGCCGGGTCACCGCCCGTCAGGTCGGCGCGGCGGTCGACACCGTCCTCGACGATCCCGGACACCGCGCCGCGGCCGACCGGATCGGCACGGCGTTCCGCGCCGCGGGCGGCGCCGCGGCCGCCGCGGCCCGACTCGACGAACTGGCCAGGGAGCCCCGATGAGCGAGAAGACCGAGCGCGCCGCGCGGATCGCCGAGCTGCGGCCCGCCTACCAGGCGGACATCGCCGCCGGCCCGGACCGCCTCTTCGAACCCCGGCGCACCAGTTGCCCCTGGTGCGGCTCGCCGGAGCTGACCACCCGGCTGCGCACCACCGACCTGCTCCAGCACAAGCCCGGCCGGTTCGTCCTCGACCGCTGCGAGGGCTGCGGGCACACCTTCCAGAACCCGCGACTGAGCGAGCGGGGCCTGGAGTTCTACTACCGGGACTTCTACGACGGGCTGGGCGAGAAGAAGCTCGGCGACACCTTCGGGAGCCGGACGAAGATGTACCGGGGGCGGGCGGAGTCGATGCTGCCGCACGACCCCGCGCCGAAGACATGGCTGGACGTCGGCACCGGACACGGCCACTTCTGCGCGGCCGCGCGCGAGGTGCTGCCCCACACCGCGTTCGACGGGCTCGACTTCACCGACGGCGTCGAACTCGCCGAGCGGGAGGGCCGGGTGAAGCGCGGGTACCGGGGCGACTTCCCCGGCCTCGCCCCGGAACTGGCCGGCCGCTACGACGTGGTGAGCATGTTCCACTACCTGGAGCACAGCACCGACCCCGACCGCGAACTGCGCGCCGCACGCGAGACGGTACGCCCCGGCGGGCATCTCCTCATCGAGGTGCCGGACCCCGAGAGCCGCTACGCGCGACTGCTGGGCCGCTGGTGGCTGCCCTGGCTGCAGCCGCAGCATCTGCACTTCGTGCCGGTGGCCAATCTGCGCGCACGGCTGCGGGACCTGGGCTTCACGGTGGTGGCCGAGCAGCACGCGGAGCCGCACGACCCGGTGGACCTGCTGGCCGCCGTCTGGCTGGCGCTGGACCACGCGGCCCCGCGCGACGACGCGCCCTGGCTGCCCAGGCCGCCGAGCGGAGCGCGTCGCGCGCTGCGCGCGGTTGTGCTGGTCGCCGGGATCCCGGCGCTGCTGGCGGGCACCCTGCTCGACCGGTTCGCGGTGCGGCCGTTGTCCCGACGGCTGCGGGTGTCGAACGCCTACCGGATCGTGGCCCGCCGCGACTGACGGGCACGCGAGTGACGGGCACGCGACTGACGGGCGGGGGCGCATGCGGCCGTCGCCGTGCAGGCACACACGAGGGGTCTCCGTGCAGGTCCGCGGGCACGCCCCCGGACCGCGCGAGGGCGACCGCACGGGGGCAACCGCGCGACGTGACCGCTCCACGAGACGCTGCGGAAGGCCTGCGCGATCAGTCGGTGAGCGGCACGGCCGCCGGGGCCGTCGTTCCCCGGATCTCCAGCAGCGGCGCGGCCAGCTGCACCCGCCCGGCTCCCCCGCGTCCCTCGAGCCGGTCGAGGAGGCAGCGGGCGGCACGGCGTCCGACCTCGTGGCCGGCGTTGTCCACGGTGGTCAGCCACAGGTGGCGCAGCCGCGAGGTGCCGGTGTTGTCGTAGCCGACCACGGAGAGGTCGCCGGGGACGCGCAGGCCCAGCTCCTCGGCCGCCGACAGCGCGCCCACACAGGCCATGTCGTTGACGGCGAACACCGCGGTGGGCCGGTCCGGGCGGGCCAGCAGCCGTACGGCGGCGCGGTGTCCGCCCTCCTCGGTCATGTCACTGGGCTCGACCACGGCCCCCCACGCCCCGTGCGCCCGCATCACCGCCTCGAAGCTGCGCCGACGCAGCTCGCCGACCGCGCCGTAGCCCGCGATGTGCGCGATCCGGCGGTGGCCGAGCGCGAGAAGGTGCTCGGTGGCCAGGCGCGCGCCCTGTTCGTCGTCGCCGGCGACCACGTCGACATCCGGCGGGACGGGTTCCCGGGCGCCCGCCACGACGACCGGAATCCGCTCGGCGACCGCGTCCAGCGCCGCCGGGTCGGGCAGGGTGCCGACGACCACCAGCCCGGCCGCCCCCAGATCGAGGAAGGAGCCGGCCGGGTCCTGGCCGACGCGGCGGTTCAGGCGGGCGTCGGCGAGCAGCATGTGCAGGCCGTCCGCGTGCAGCAGGGAGTTGAGGCCGTCCACGAGGTCGACGTACCAGGGGTTGCGCAGGTCGTGCAGCAGGACGCCGACCAGCGGGTTCCCCCCGCCGCCGGGGCGCGGCCGGGCGGACGGGAGGGCGCGCGCCTCCGGGAGGGCGCGCGCCTCGCTGAGGCTGCGCGCCGCCGCGTTGGGCCGGTAGCCGAGTTCGCGCACGGCGCGCAGCACGGCCTCCCGCTTCTCCGCGCGCACCTGCCCGGAGCCGCGCAGCACGAGGGAGACCAGCGATTTGGACACGCCCGCGCGGTCGGCGACGTCACGGATGGTCGGTGGTCTCATGACTTGGACCGTTCCAGGTCGTCGACCGGTTGTCAAACGGCCGCAGAGACCTTGACACCCTGTTCGGAGCGCCCGCAGGGTGGCCTGGACAGGACATGGACCGGTCTAAGAAGTCCGCGCAGGGCTGAGAGGAGCCGTCATGGTGGACGCGCTCGGTGTCGCCGTCGTCGGGTTCGGCTGGATGGGCCGGGTGCACACCCAGGCGTACGCCCGCGTCCGCCACCACTACCCGCGGCTCGCCCTGCGTCCGGAGCTGGTGGTCGTCGCCGAGGAGGTCCCCGGCCGGGCCGAGGAGGCCGCCGACCGGTTCGGCTTCACCGCGGCCACCCGGGACTGGCGGGAGGTGGCCGCCGACCCCCGCGTCGGCGCCGTCAGCATCACCGCGCCGAACTTCCTGCACCGTGAGATCGGCGTCGCGATGGCCGAGGCCGGCAAGCACATCTGGATCGAGAAGCCGGTGGGTCTCACGGTCGGGGACGCCCGCGCGGTGGCGGACGCGGTGACCGCGGCGGGCGTGCAGGGCGCGGTCGGCTTCAACTACCGCAACGCGCCCGCCGTCGAGACGGCCCGCGATCTGATCGCGTCCGGCGAACTCGGTGCGATCACCCATGTCCGCATCCGGCTCTTCAGCGACTACGCGGCCCATCCGGACGGCGCCCTGACCTGGCGGTACGAGCGGGAGCGCGGCGGCAGCGGCGTGCTGGGCGACCTCGCGTCGCACGGCGCCGACCTGGCCCTCTTCCTGCTCGGCGACATCACCGCGCTGACGGCCGACACGGCGCTCTTCGTGCCCGAGCGGGCCCGCCCGACGGGGGCGACCGCGGGCCACGCCCGCGCCGTCGGCGGTGTGCTCGGCCCGGTCGAGAACGAGGACTACGTCAGCTGTCTGCTGCGCTTCGCGTCCGGCGCACGGGGGGTGCTGGAGGCCTGCCGGGTCTCCGTCGGCGAGCAGAACAACTACGGCTTCGAGGTGCACGGCACGAAGGGCTCGGTGTTCTGGGACTTCAGGCGGATGAACGAGTTGGGCGTCAGCCGCGGCACGGCCTACCAGGACCAGCCCGTCAGCACGGTGTACGTCGGTCCGGGCGACGGCGAGTTCGGCGCCTTCCAGCCGGGCGCGGCGAACGCCATGGGCTACGACGACCTCAAGGTCGTCGAGGCGTACCGCTTCCTGCGCTCGGTCGCCGAGGGCGCCCCGCACGGGGCGACGCTCGCCGACGCGGTCCGCAGCGCGAGCGTGCTGGACGCGATGACACGGTCCGCGCGCAGCGGCGTCTGGGCGGATGTGCACCCTTAGGGGTGGCGGTGGCGCCACCCCTGACTCGGGCCTCAGGCCCAGGGACGGCGGGCCCTGCCGGGCGGCACGCTTCAGAGGCCGGCGAGCACACGGCCGCCGGCACCGCAACCGCCGCACCGAAATCGGGGGAATCCCATGTCCGAAGCCGTCGCCCGCCGTACGACCGGCCTCGCGGCCCTCGTCGCCGCGATCGCCCTCATCGTCGAGGTGCCGCTGTACTTCGTCTACTCCGGCCCGCCGCCGGACGCGAACGTCCTGTCCCGGCTGCTGCTCGGGATCGTCGCACTGGCCTGCCTGGTGGTGTTCTTCACCGCCTTCCGCGAACTCGTCGCCCGGGTCGCCCCCGCACACGGATGGCTCGGCTCGATCCCTCTCCACCGGGCTCGTCCACGCCACCGTCGCCCTGGTCTCGATGGGCCTGGAGGCCGGCGCGGTCATCGCCGTGGACCACCCGATCGACCCGACGATCGACGTCAGCGGCACCTACATCCTGTACGGGTCGGTCTCCCGCCTCATGCTGGGGCTGTTCCTCGCGGCGTTAGGCCACGCGGTCACCCGCAGCGGCGTGCTGCCCCGCTGGACCGGCCGTTCCGCATACGTCCTGGCGGGCGTCAACCTCCTCTTCGTGCCGTCGCTGTTCTTCGGCAACGACCCCGCATTCTTCTACGCGGCGAACGGCTGGGGCACGACGGCGCTGATGGGGGCCGTCCTCAGCTACTGGCTGCTGGCCCTGGGCGTCACGGTGTACCGCAGTGCGGCCCGGGCGGTCCCGGCAGGCGCGTCACCCGTGCTGCACCGCTGAACCGCTGCACTGCTGCACTGCTGCACTGCTGCACCGATGCACTGCTGCACCGCTGAGCCGCCCGGCGGTCGTGCGCCGCACCAGCTGGGGCGGTCCACGCGGCGCGAGAACCGCCGGAGCCGGATGAGGCGGGATGCAGACCGAGGGAGACCGGCGGAGACCACCGGAGACCGACGGGGACCGACGGAGACCCACGACGACCGAGAGCACTCACCACACGCCCCCGGGGGCGGCCGCTTCAGCCGGCCGCCCCCGGGGGCGGCATGTTGTACGGGGTGACCACCTGGATGGCCGACGGCAGCCGGGGCCCGGCCGGGGGCAGCGCGCCGTGCGCCCGCATCACGGTGTGGCAGGCCTCGCGCACGTCGTGCCGCAGGTCGTGATGGAGGACGGCGGACAGCCGGTGCTCGCGCAGCAGCCCGGTGTTGTCCTGGTCGAGGTCGTGCGCCACGAACACGTCGCAGTCGCGGCCGAGATCGGCGAAGGCGCGCAGGGTGGCGATGTTGCCGCCGCCGATGGAGTACACGGCGCGGATCGCCGGGTCACGTTCCAGCGCGGCCCGCACGAGGTCGTACTGGGTGGCGTCCAGGCCCTGTCCCTCGGCGATCTCGACGAGCGCGCGCTCCGGATGACGGGCCCGCATCAGGCTGCGGAAGCCCATCTCGCGCTCCTCCTCGTTGCGGAAGAAGCCGCTGCTCAGGCTGGTGAGCACGTTCCCGGGGCGGTCGCCGAGCCACTGGCCCATGAGGTAGGCGGCGGTGGCCCCGGCGGCCCGGTCGTCGATGCCGACGTAGGCGAGACGCGCACTCGCGGGCAGGTCCGTGACCAGGGTGACGACCGGGATGCCGGCGGCCACCAGCCGGCCCACCGCCGCGGTGACCTCGGGAACGTCCGGCGCCTTGAGGATCACGCCCTGCGAGCCGCGCCGGACGATCCGGTCCAGGGTCGCGACCAGCTCCCGGACGGGCCCGGTCTCGCGGAAGTGGAAGCGGGAACGCAGCACGGCCGGGTGCAGGGACGGCAGCTCCGACTCCAGCGCGGACCGGACGGCCGTGGTGAACCGTTCCGGCGCCTGCATCACGATGTCGATCATGAAGGTGCGGCCGACGAGCCTGACCTGGGTGCGCTGCCGGTCCAGATCGGCGATGGCCCGCCGCACCTCCTGCGCGGTGGAGTCCCGCACCCCGCCCCTGCCGTTGAGCACCCGGTCCACGGTGGCCTCGCTGAGACCGGCCTGACGTGCGATCTCACGGAGAGGGAAGGGGTGGCCCACGGACGGCTCCTGGAAGGTCGGCTTGAGGGGTTTTTGACGGCCGCCTGCTGGTTGTTCGACGGATTTGTAATGACAACAATGACAGCACCGCGCCACCGCTGTCACCGCTGTCATCGAAGGGACGACGATGTCCTTCACCTCCACGTCCTTCACCTCCACCCGAGACCGGACCCGGCCGACGGGGCTGAACCGCGACGTCGACGACGTGCGCGCCCTCGTCGACCCCGGCGCCGGCCTCGCCGGCCGCCCGCGCTCCACGTCTCTCGAGGAGGGCGTCCGCGTCCACGACAGCGAGCGGCCGCGGGCGGCAGGCGTCCTGCGGGGGCGGTCGTCGACGTGCCGGCTCGCGAGGTGACCGGCAGGATCGTCGACGTCGTCGCCCTCCACGCCCACGGCCGGACTGCCCTCGTTCGCGCAGCGCGACCGCGGGCAGAGCCGGGCCCACCGGCCCCACCCACCCCCAGGTCGTCCTCTTTCCCCAGGTCGTCCGCTTCCCCCGCCCCGCCCTTTCCCCGGCCCTTTCCCCCGCCCGTCCGCTTCCCGTAAGACCTCCAAGGAGCTGCACGTCCCATGCGCATCGGAATCCTCGGCCTCGGCCGCATCGGCGCCTTCCACGCCGAGACCCTCTTCGGACTCGACGCCGTCGAGTCGCTCGTCGTGGCCGACCCGTTCGCGGAAGCCGCCAAGACCGCTGCCGAGCGGTTCGGCGCCGAGGTCGCGGACTCCCCCGAGGCCGTGCTGGCGGCCGGGGTGGACGGCATCGTGATCGCGGCGGCGACCGACGCCCACCCGGGCCTGATCCTGGCCGCCGTGGAGGCCGGCGTCCCCGTCTTCTGCGAGAAGCCCGTCGCCAGGGCGATGACCGAGGGCGTCGCGGTGCTCCAGGCCGTCCAGGGCAGCACCGTGCCCATCCAGATCGGCTACAACCGCCGCTTCGACGCGGGCTTCGTCGCCGCACGGGCGGCTGTGCGGGCGGGCGAGCTGGGCGAACTGCACACCGTCCGCTCCACCACGCTGGACCCGGCGCCGCCGCCGGCCGCCTACGTCGCCGCGTCCGGCGGCATCTTCCGGGACTGTTCCGTCCACGACTTCGACATCATCCGCTGGGTGACGGGCCGCGAGGTGACCGAGGTCTACGCGGTCGGCGGCAACCGGGGCGCCGACTACATCAGGGAGGCCGGGGACGCGGACACCACCGGGGCGGTCCTCACCCTCGACGACGGCACGATCGCGGTGGTCTCCAACTCCCGCCACAACGCCCGCGGTTACGACGTCCGCATGGAGCTCCACGGTTTCGCGGACTCGATCGCCGTAGGCCTGGAGGACAAGCTGCCGCTGCGTTCGGTGGAGCCCGGAGTCACGTTTCCGGCCGGCGTCCCGCACGACTTCTTCATGGACCGCTTCACCGCCGCCTACCGCGCGGAACTCACCGCCTTCACCGAGGTCGTGGCGGGCTCCCGCCCCTCGCCCTGCACGATCGAGGACGCCCTGGAGGCGGGCTGGATCGCGGAGGCCTGCACGCTGTCCCTGCACGAGCACCGGCCGGTGACCATCGCGGAGGTGCGGGCCTCCTGAGCCGACGGGCCCGGTGCGAGGGCGGTCGGGGAACGAGCTCCCCGGCCGCCTTCACCGGCGCACAGGACGCCCGCGTCGCCTCACAGGCATTGACGCCCTCCCCTGCCCGAGGGCAGGAGATTCCGGTCCGTACCGCTACGCGGTACCACCTCGGGTTCCTGTTTCACGGGCCACTGCCGACCGGTGAGGATCGGTCTTACACGGCCTCCGCAGGCCTGACATCCCGCCCGTCCGGCGGTAGATCCGACAACTACGTCGTCGGACAAGGCGATCTTGCCATGAATCTGCGGCCCTCCGGGCCGCCAGGGGCAGGATGCCCTACACCTCCGCCCTGAAGGGTGGAGCACTGGGCAAGAGTTCGGTAGCGGACCATGAACTCCTCCGGGTTGTAGGCGTCCCGCGCCGGGTCTCTCGGCGTGGCCGGCCGCTCCTCCACCATGTCCTGCGGGCGCACCCGCTCGGGCAGCGCCCCGAACCGGTCCCGACGCCGCTCCTCCGCGCTGTCGGCCTGCTCCTTCATCGCCATCTCACCCTCCCCGTGCACGACATCACTCACCCTGCACCTGTCTGAACGTCCTCACCTCGCCGTGGGTTCCGCCGGCAGGTCGAAGACGTGGGCCGGGGAGATGATCGTCGTGATCGCGTCGCCGAACAGGGTGCTGGGCTCGTTGTTCTTGTAGTTGATGTCGGTGTTCAGCACGACGACCAGGGTGGCCTGCGCGGACGGCAGATAGATGGTCAGCGACTCGTAACCCGGCAGCGAGCCGTTGTGACCGATCCAGCCCTGCACGTCGAAGATGCCGAGGCCGTAACCGGCGCCCGGGATGGGCGTGGGCGGTGTCGTCAGCCGCTGCCTCTGGGTGGCGGGGCTGATCATCCGGTCGCCGTCGGGCAGCACGCCCGTGGCCACGGTGCGCGCCCAGATCCGCAGGTCGTCCAGGGTGGAGATCATCGCGCCGGCGGCCCAGCCCCAGGAGGGGTTCCAGTCGGCCGAGTCCTCGACCTTTCCGGTCGCGGTCTGGTCCGTGTAGCCCTGGGAGTGCGGCGTGGGGAACTCGCTGCCGGTCGGGAAGAGGGTGTCGCTGAGACCGGCGGGGTTCAGGACGTGCTCGTGGATGTAGTCGTTCAGGTGCTGACCGGTCATCTTCTCGACGACCAGGCCGAGCAGGATGAGGTTGGTGTTGCAGTAGGAGAACTGCTGGCCCGGTGGGAAGAGCACAGGGTGCTTGAAGGAGTAGCCGAGCAGTTCCTGCGGGGTGAAGGGCCGCCTCGGGTCGGAGGTAAACGCCTTGAAGAAGTCCTCGTCGGCGGAGTAGTTGAACAGTCCGCTGCGCATACCGGCCAGCTGCCGCAGGGTGATCCGGTCGCCGTTCGGGACGCCGTCGACGTACTTGCCGATGGTGTCGTCGAGGCCGACCCTGCCCTGGTCCACCAGTTGCAGGAGCGCGGTGACGGTGAACGTCTTGGTCTCGCTGCCGATCCGCATGAACAGGCCGGGGTCCATGGCCTGACCGGTGCTCTTGTCGCGGACGCCGAAGGACTTCACGTACTGCCCCTTGTCGGGCGTCCAGATGCCGACGCTCACGCCGGGCACGTTCGCCTGCTTCATGATCCGCCGGACGGCGTCGTCGACCTGCTGTCGCACGGCCGGGGTGAGGGTGACGACGCCGTCCCCGGACGGGGTGGGCGAGGGCGGTTCGGCGGCGGCCGCGACGGTGGCGGCCGAGGACGGCAGCGGCGTGGCGCCTGCCGCGGCGGGCGCCATCAGCGCCCCCACCGCGACGGCGACGAGGACACCGCCGCGCAGTCGCGTGTACGGGTGTGTCATGGGCTTGCTCCCGCGTGAGGAGGTTCTCGCGCCGCAGGCCACAGCCGCACCGGGGGGCACGGGCCGCATGCGGCCCATCACCCCCACCATACGAGCGAGGGCGCGCCGCCGCCCGTCGGCGGGACGCGCCGCGGGCGGCGACCGCTCACGCCCCGCAGGAGCGCAGGAACTTGCGGGTACGCACGGCGATGGGCAGCGGCTCGTCCGGCTCGCACGGGTACATGTCCTGCTCGACGATCGCGAACAGTTCGACGCCGAGCCGCTGTGCGGCGACCAGAACCGGCTCCAGCTCCGGTACCCCGGAGGGCGGTTCGCACATCACCTTGCGCCGGACGGCGGGGCCGAACGGCAGCCGGTCGCGCACCACGCCGGCGAGGACCTCCGGGTCGACCTGCTTGAGGTGCAGGTAGCCGATGCGCTCGCCGTAGTTCTCGATCAACTCGACGCTGTCGCCGCCGCAGTAGGCGTAGTGACCGGTGTCCAGGCAGAGGTTGACCAGTTCGCCGTCGGTGGAGTCCAGGAAGCGTTCGACGTGGTCCTCGGTGTCGATGTGGGTGTCGGCATGCGGATGGACGACCAGGTCCAGGCCGTAGGCCTCCTTCACCTCGTGCCCCAGGCGCTCCATGCCCTTGGTGAGGTGGGCCCACTGCTCGCCGGTCAGCTCCGGCGGCTCCAGGGGCTCGGCCGTCCTGTCGTCCCGCCAGAAGGACGGGATGACGACGAGGTGCCTCGCGCCCATCTCCCGGGTGAGCGCGGCCACTTGGCTCACCTGCGCCCAGGTCGCCTCCCAGACGGACGGCCCGCGGTGCAGTCCGGCGAAGACGGTGCCCGCCGACACCCTCAGGCCCCGCCGGTCCACCTCGTCGGCGAGACGGGCCGGATCGGTCGGCAGGTAGCCGTAGGGACCGAGTTCGATCCAGGAGTAGCCGGCCTCGGCGACCTCGTCGAGGAAGCGTTCCCAGGGCACCTGCCGGGGGTCCTCGGGGAACCACACGCCCCAGGAGTCGGGGGCGGACCCCACCATGATGCGGTCCAGCGGGCCGGACATCTCAGGACGTCCCTTCCCCGGGGGCCGCCACCGGAGCGGTGAGGTCCTTCTCCTCCGGGAGCCGGTCCACGTCCACTCCGCGGACCTGGGACAACTCGTGCTTGAGGGCGGCGAGTTCGGTGCCGCCGGCCATGTGGTTGGTGAGTTCTTCGAGGCTGACCCGGTCGCGGGAGGCGGTGAGCTCCATGGTGCCCAGGCGCAGCACGCTGAAGTGATCGCCGACCATGTAGGCGTGGTGGGGGTTGTGGGTGATGAAGATGACGCCGAGGCCGCGTTCGCGGGCGGCGGCGATGTACTTCAGCACGACGCCGGACTGCTTGACGCCGAGGGCTGCGGTGGGCTCGTCGAGGATGAGGACCCGGGCCCCGAAGTAGACGGCGCGGGCGATCGCGACGCACTGGCGCTGGCCGCCGGAGAGGGTGCCGATGGGCTGTTCCAGGTCGTCCAGGACGATGCCCATGTTGCGCAGTTCCTCGTCGGCGGTCCTCTTCATCCTCTCGATGTCGAGGCGGCGCAGCGGCCACGCGCCCTTGGTCATCTCCGAGCCGAGGAAGAAGTTCCTCCACACCGGCATCAGCGGGACGGTGGCGAGGTCCTGGTAGACAGTGGCGATCCCCTTGTCGAGGGCCTCGCGCGGGGTGGAGAAGCGCACCGGCAGGCCGTCGACGAAGAACTCTCCCTCGGTGTGCTGGTGCAGCCCTGAGACGATCTTGATGAGGGTGGACTTGCCGGCGCCGTTGTCGCCCAGGACGCAGGTCACCCGGCCGGGGTGGACGGTCAGGCTGACGCCGTGCAGGGCGCGGATGTTGCCGTAGGACTTGCCCGCGTTCCGCAGTTCGACGAGCGCCCCGGCCTCGCCCCCGGCGGCGGTGTCCGCGATGACGGCCCCGTGGGCGCCGCTGTGGTTGCTGGATGTCATGGGGGTCACCTCCGGGTCGCCGTGCGGCTGACCCACAGATTGATCAGGACGGCGCCGAGGAGCATCACGCCGAGGAAGGCCTTGAACCAGTCGGGGTTCCAGCCGGCGTAGACGATGCCCTGCTGCACCATGCCGAACATGAACGCGCCGAAGACCGGGCCGATCGCCGAACCGGCGCCGCCGGTCAGCAGACAGCCGCCGATCACGGCCGCGGAGATGTAGATCAGCTCCTGGCCGACGCCCTCGCCGGACTGCACGGTGTTGAAGGTGAACAGCTGGTGCATGCCGACGAACCAGGCGCCGAAGCCGACCAGCATGAACAGCGAGATCTTCGTGAACGTCACCGGCACGCCGACCGCCCGCGCGGACTCCTTGCTGCCGCCGACCGCGAAGACCCAGTTGCCGTATCTGGTGCGCAGCAGCACCCAGGTGGCCAGGGCCGCGAACACCAGCCAGTACACGATCGTGATCTTCACCTGGACGCCGCCGACGTCGAAGGACGAGGCGAAGACCTTCTTCGCCTGGCCGAAGCCGTCCATGTCGCTGATGTCGTCGGTGGCCACGTTGTCGGTGACCAGCTTGGTGACGGCCAGGTTCACGCCCTGGAGGATCAGGAACGTGCCCAACGTGATCAGGAAGCTGGGCAGCCCGGTCCTGACAACCATCCAGCCGTTGAAGAACCCGATCCCCAGGGAGACCAGGAGCGCGACGACCACGCCCACCCAGACGTTCATGGTGAGCTGGTAGCTGAGCATGCTCGCGGTGAGGGCCGAGGCGATCACCGCGACGCCGGCCGACAGGTCGAACTCGCCGCCGATCATCAGCAGTGCCACCGGCAGCGCCATGATCCCGATCGTCGACGACTGGTAGAGGATGTTCGCCATCGCGCTGCCCTCGCGCACCGGCGGCGCCGAGACCAGGAAGAAGACGTACACCGCGACCGCGCCGAGGAAGACGCCCACCTCGGGGCGGGCCAGCAGGCGCAGCGCCAGGGGGCGTCGCGTGGTCCGGCCGTCACTTTCCTTGCGGCCGGGGGCCGGCGGTGTTCCCACCGCCGGCTCGGCGTGCCGGGTCGTGCTCATCACCGGGTGCCCTTCGCGGCGTAGGCGGCCACCGCGTCGACGTTGGACTTCTCCACGAAGGCGGGACCGGTCAGCACCGGCTGCTCCCCGCCGCCCATGTAGTTGCCGTTGTTCTTGTAGAGCCACAGCGAGTCGATCGCCAGGTAGCCCTGGAGGTAGGGCTGCTGGTCGACCGCCAGCTCGACGGTGCCCTTGCTGATGGCGCCGGTCAGGTCCTTGTTGAGGTCGAAGGTGGCGATCTTGGCCTTGCTGCCCGCGTCGGCGACGGACTGCGCGGCCGTCAGAGCGATGGGGGCGCCGAGGGTGACGACGTGGTCGACGGCCTTGTCCTGGCTGAGCTTGGCGGTGATCGTGGACTTCACGGACGGCATGTCGGTGCCGTTGACGTAGAGGTTCTCGACGGATCCGGAGAACGTCTTCTTCACGCCGTCGCAGCGCTGGGTGAGGCCGATGTTGCCCTGCTCCTGGATGACGCAGACGGCCTTCTTGGAGCCCAGCGAGTTCAGCTTGTTGCCGAGGGCCTCGCCGGCCACCGTCTCGTCCTGGCCGAAGAACTCCAGCAGGCCGAGCTTCTTCCACTCGCTCACACCGGAGTTGAGGCCCACCACGGGGATCTTCGCGGCCGTCGCCTTGGCGATGACGGCCTTGAGGGCGTCGGGCTTGGCGAGGGTGACCGCGATGCCGTCGACCTTCTGGTCGATCGCGTTCTGGATCAGGTTGGCCTGGCCGCCCGCGCTCGGGTCGGCGGAGTACACCAGCTTGACGTTGTCCTTGTCCGCGGCGGCCTGGGCGCCCTTGCGGACGATGTCCCAGAAGGTGTCGCCGGGCGACTGATGGGTCACCAGGGCGATCGTCATCCGCGGGGTGCTCGCCCTGCCCGCGGAAGCGCCGTCCGCGCTCTCCTCGGACTTCTTTCCGCCGGAGCTGCTGGAGCAGCCCGCCAGGGTCAGGGCCGCCGCCGCGGCCATGGCCACGACCGGGGCGATTCTGCGCGAGCGGAAGGGAGAAGAGCTGTCCATCTTTCCTGCACCTCACTGTGCTACGGGGAAACCGACGGGGAAGGGAGGGAGTGGTCGCGTGGATCCGGGGGGCCGTTTCTCCTCGGATCTCCTCGGATCGGGGCCATGGGCCGGGTCCGCGACTGTTCAGGTGTCCCGGACCCGGGCCGTGGGCTGCTGGGACGGGATCCAATCCCTTGACGGGCCCCCTGTCAATACTTTGTTAAGACATCAGTTCACCGTCAGGTCCGAATGTCAGAACAAAGTATTGACACCGAAGGTCCCGCGGACCTACACCTGGGAGACGCCAGATCCCCCAGCCCCCGTGCGAGACGTCGCTCAGGGCCGGGCCGGTCCGGCCGCTGCATTCGATCACGAGGGGGCGCATCAAGATCGATCCCTACCCCCCGCGAAGGGGCGTACCCCTCGCGCGGGCGCGGACCTGAGGAAAGTTCTCCGGCGGGTCCGCCGCCGGCCCGGGCGCCGCGCCCGCCTGACGCTCACCGCCCGCACCCCGTCCCACCCCACCGAACCGAGGAGGCGCCCCGATGGCGAAGACCGGCGAGCGCGCCCGTGCGGTGCCCGGCTCCGCGCTCGACGCAGTGCACTTCGCGCTGGACCGCAGCAGCCCGGTACCGCTCTACTACCAGCTCGCCCAGCAGCTGGAGGCGGCCATCGAGCACGGCGCCCTCGCCCCCGGCAACCTCCTGGGCAACGAGATCGACCTGTCGACCCGCCTCGGCCTGTCCCGTCCGACGGTCCGCCAGGCGATCCAGTCGCTCGTCGACAAGGGCCTGCTGGTGCGCCGCCGCGGAGTGGGCACGCAGGTGGTGCACAGCCAGGTGAAGCGGCCGCTGGAGCTGAGCAGCCTGTACGACGATCTGGAGGCGGCCGGTCAGGGGCCCACCACGGACGTGTTGCGCAACGAGCGCGTGCCGGCGACCGCGGACGTCGCGGCCGCGCTGGGCATCGCGGAGGGCAGCGAGGTCACCCTGCTGGAGCGGCTGCGCGCCACGCACGGACAGCCCGTGGCGTTCCTGTGCAACTACCTGCCGCCTGCCCTGCTGGACCTCGACACCGATCGCCTGGGGACGACCGGCCTGTACCGGCTGCTGCGCTCGGCGGGCATCACCCTGCACAGCGCCCGCCAGACCGTGGGAGCCCGCTCGGCCACCGCCGAGGAGGCCGCCCTGCTCACGGAGAAGGAGGGGGCGGCCCTGCTCACCATGCAGCGCACGGCGTACGACGACACCGGCCGGCCGGTGGAGTACGGGACGCACATCTACCGCGCGTCCCGGTACGCCTTCGACTTCCAGCTGCTGGTCAGATCCTAGGCAGGCGCCCGCGGGCGACGGTCCGGCACGGGGGCCGGGGCTACCTGGGGGCCATCCGCAGCGCGCCGTCCATCCTGATGGTCTCGCCGTTGAGGTAGTCGTGGCCGATGATCGACAGCACGAGCTGCGCGTACTCCTCGGGGCGGGCCAGCCGGCGCGGGAAGGGCACGCCGGCCGCGAGCGAGGCCCGGAACTCCTCCGACACCGTGGCCAGCATCGGCGTCTCCACGATGCCGGGGGCGATGGTGCACACCCTGATGCCGTACTGCGCGAGGTCGCGCGCGGCGGGCAGCGTCAGCCCGACGACCCCGCCCTTGGAGGACGCGTAGGCCGCCTGGCCGACCTGGCCGTCGTACGCGGCGATGGAGGCGGTGTTGACGATGACGCCGCGCTGGCCGTCCCCGTCCGCCTCGGTCCCGGCGATGGCCTCGGAGGCGAGGGCGAGCACGTTGAAGGTGCCGATCAGGTTGATCTGGATCACCTTGGCGTACAGACCCAGGTCGTGGACGCCCTTCTTGCCCAGGATCCGCGCCGACGGGCCGATGCCCGCGCAGTTGACGACCGTCCGCAGCGGGACGCCGGAGCCGGCCGCCGTCGCGACGGCGGCGCCCACCTGCTCGGGGTCGGTGACGTCGGCGGGGACGTAGGTGACGCCGTCGACCTCGGGCGCCTTGTCGACGCCGTCCTTGAGGTCGAGGGCGAAGACCCGGGCGCCGCGCCCGGCGAGGGCCTTCGCGGTGGCCGCGCCGAGGCCGGACGCACCGCCGGTGACAAGGGCCGCGGTGTTCTCGAGCTGCATCATCACTCCTTGCCGAGGACGGTGAGCACACCGCCCTCGTCGCGGTCCAGCGCACGGGAGATGATCATGCGCTGGATCTGGTTGGTTCCTTCGAAGATCTGCATGACCTTGGCCTCGCGCATGTAACGCTCCACCGGGAAGTCACGGGTGTACCCGTACCCCCCGAGGACCTGCACGGCGTCCGTGGTCACCTTCATGGCGTTGTCCGTGGCCACGAGTTTGGCGATGGACGCCTCCCGTGTGAAGGGCACGCCGATGTCCTTCAGGCGGGCGGCGGACAGCGCGGCGGCCCGCGCCGTCTCGATCGCGGCGCTCATGTCGGCGAGCACGAACGCCAGGCCCTGGTGCTCGATGATCGGCTTGCCGAAGGTCTCCCGCTCGCGGGCGTAGCGCACCGCGTGGTCCAGGGCCCCCTGGGCGAGCCCGGTGGCGACGGCCGAGATGCCGAGCCGGCCGCAGTCGAGGGAGGCGAGCGCGATCTTCAGTCCCTGCCCCTCCTCGCCGATCCGGCGCTCCACGGGCACCCGGACGTCGTCGAGACGCATGGTCGCGGTCGCCGAGCCCGTCAGGCCCATCTTCCGCTCCGGCGGGTCGGCGCTCAGCCCGGGGGCGTCCGCCGGGACCAGGAAACAGGAGATGCCGTGGGTGCGGTCCTCGGACGTACGCGCCATCACCGTGTAGAAGTCGGCGTAACCGCCGTGGGTGGTCCAGGCCTTGGAGCCGTTCAGGACATAGGAGTCGCCGTCGCGCACCGCGCGGGTGAGCATCGCCGCAGGGTCGGAGCCGGCGTGCGGCTCGGACAGGCAGTACGCGCCCAGGAGGTCACCGCCGAGCATCTCCGGCAGCCACCTGCGCCGCTGCTCGTCGGTGCCGAAGCGGGCCAGCGGGAAGCAGGACAGCGCGTGCACGGAGATGCCCACGGCGACGCTCGACCAGACGGCGGCGACCTCCTCCAGCACCTGGAGGTACACCTCGTAGGGCTGGTCCGCGCCGCCGAACTCCTCGGCGAAGGGCAGCCCGAGCAGGCCGCTGCGCCCGAGGGTGCGGAAGACGTCCCGGGGAAAGGCCCCGTCCGCCTCCGCGTCGGCGACCCGGGGCGCGAGTTCCTTGGCGGCGAGCGTGCGCGTGAGCTGGATGAGCTCGACGGCTTCCTCGGTCGGCAGGGCGCGAGTGGCAGGCATGGTGACCTCCACGTAGAAGTGCTGACAGTACCGTGAATGATACTGGCGTGTGTACGAACGTATCATCAACAGTACGCCACGAGGGTGCTCCGCGGCACCCCGCGCAGGAGGGAATGCGCCGGTCGGACGCGCGGGAGTCAGGAGGAGACGGCGTGCACGATCAGCGAGGCGAGCTGCTCGTACGCCTCCGCGTCGGTGAGCCCGGTGCGCGCCTTGAGCTCGCCCTGCTGGATCTGGCGCATGGTCGCGGCGGCGACCTCTCCGACGAACGCGGCGTGCACCTCGCGGAAGGCGCCGTCGGAGACGCCCTCGGCGATCAGCCGGCGCACCCGCTCCGCGGCCATCCGCGTGTTGGCCTCGTACACCTCGCGGGCGGGCGGGAAGTCCGCTACGTCCTGGAGGAACCGGCGCGAGAGCGGGCGCAGCTGTTCGGCGACGGCGCTCAGGTACACGCGGACCCGGTCCGAGGGGTCCACGGTCTGCCCCACCCGCTTCTCGACCGCCTCGGTCGCTCCGCGGAAGTAGTGCTTGACGGCCTCCACCACCAGCCCCTGCTTGCTGCGGGCCAGCTGGTAGAGGGTCGTCTTGGAGCAGCGCAGCCGCTCGGCGAGGTCGTCCAGGGTGAAGTCCGAGAACCCCTCCTCCGTGAGCAGCGCGACAAGTCGTTCCAGCAGCTCGGACTGTCGCGCGGTGCGACGGGGGGACGGCATGATCTCAGCCTAGCCTCCCCGGTTACCGCCCGGTCACCCCCGGACCCCGGTGCGCGGCGTCCGCCGGGAGCGCTGTTTCCCGGTCGGCTCGGGGCGGCCCCGGCCGGCTCCTCTCCGGTCGCGCCGCCGACGGTCGGCACGGGTGGTTCCGAGCGCGGCCCCCCGCGACGGGCCGCGACGGGCAGGCGCTCGGCGGGGGGGGGCGGAGAGAGGGCGTCCGCCGATTCAGTCGTCGCGTCCGGTGTTCTCTCTCGGCAGCAACCTCTGGCGAGCCCAGAGGCTCAGCAGCGCCGCTCCGCCGACCAGCAGCGGCACCGGGTCCCGGGCAGGCGGAGCCAGCACGTATTCCAGCGTCGTGGCCGTGCAGACCGTCAGGGGAACGAACGCCGCCGCTCCCTCCATCCCCGATCGCCTCGACGGCTGAACGGCGCCCAGGGCACTGGCCCCGCCGGGCACCCAGGGGCCGACGGCGACGACCAGCAGTCCCGCGGTGGCGCAGGTGTCGACCAGCCGGCAGAACATCACCTGGGGACCGTGCGGGCCGACCGCCCACAGGCGCAGGGTGTCGCCGACCAGCATGAGGGACAGTCCGGCGATCCCGACCCACAGGGTGGCTCTCTGGTCGCTCCGTACAAGACGGCGCAGGGAGAACAGGAAACTGAGGAACACGACTTCCGCGGCCCACAGGACGCCCACCAGTCCCGGCCCCAGCCGCCAGCCGTCCCCGGCCCCCCGCAGCAGTACCCATCCCGCCATGAACACGGCACCGGCGGTGACGATCCCGTCGAGCACCCGCCGCAGCAGCACATGGCGGCCCGTGCCGGCATCGGCGGCGACCACCAGCCCGGCGAGCCCCAGGCCGACCGTCAGCGTGACTCCGGTGACCACCACCGAGCCCAGCAACGACCGTGTGTCCCGTCCCGAAACCGGCGGCTGAGCCGGCAGCACGGTGACCGCTGCCCGGTACACGCCTCCGACGACCGCGGAACCCCCCAACAACAGCAGACGTGTCCGCACCCGTCCCGTCGTTCCCCTCGCGCGGAGCATCAGGGAGGCCGCCAGCCCCCAGCAACCGGCGGACGGCCCGAAAGCCGCCATCCGCACCGCGTCGCCTCCGGCGGCCCACGGCCCGCCGAACGTCAGCGCTGCTCCCACGAGACATGCCACGCCCGCCGCTCCCCAGGTCCGCGCCCACGTCCGTGCCCGGATCCGCGCCCAGGTCCGGTGGCAGCGTCCCGTCCGGACCATGAGCGCGTCCGGCGACGACTCCCCCAGCCCTGACATCTGGTACGCCTTCCGACCGGTCCCCGGCCCGCAAGGCCTCATCCGCGGCCCCCGGATCCACGCAGAACCGTAAAAGACCTGACACCGAACCGAACGGAATCACCGGTTCATTCACCCGTACTGCGTAAGAAACCCGTACTGCGCAAGGAAGGAGGGAGCGCCGGCCCTCCGCGGACGTCGGGCCAGGGGAGGCCGGCCCGGGCGGAAGATGTGCTGGTGAGCAGGCTCCCGAACATGTCGCCGCACCTCTGGGTGCGTCGGCCCCGGCCGGTGCCCGAACATGGCGAAGGGCCGTTTCAGATCTCCTCTGAAACGGCCCTTCACCTGCGACTTCGAAAAGTCGGGACGACAGGATTTGAACCTGCGACCCCTTGACCCCCAGTCAAGTGCGCTACCAAGCTGCGCCACGTCCCGGTGCGCTTTCCACGGTGTTCGCCGTGTGATCGCGCGAACAGCACTTTACCCCACGCCGGGCGCTGCGCCGAAAGCGGCCCGGGCACGGGACAATCGTCGTATGGACCGTCGGGGCAGCACAGGAGACACGGGCGGCGGCCGGAGCGCCGCCGCACGGGACCGGGACGCCGAGGGGCGGGCGCGCAACGCCCGGCCGCGGGACGGGCTCGGACGGCCCCTGCCGTACGGCGTGGACGGGGTGGAGCGGCAGCCCGAGGGCGTCGTGCGCACCCCGCAGGACACGGTCGCCGAGGCGCAGGCACTGCTGGACGCCGGAAAGCCGTTCCACGCGCACGAGGTCTTCGAGGACGCCTGGAAGTCGCGCCCCGACGGCGAGCGCGCCCTGTGGCGCGGACTCGCCCAGCTCGCGGTGGGCCTCACGCACACGGCCCGGGGCAACCTCGCGGGCGGGGCGCGACTGCTGCGGCGCGGCGCGGCGGCCGTCGCGGAGTGGGCCGCGGGCGCGGGCGAGGACCGTCCGTACGGGATGGATCTCGCCGGGCTGGCGCGCTGGGCGCGGGAGCTGGCGGAGTCGGTGGAGCGCACCGGCGCGGCCGTGGACGCGAGGGCCGTGGCGCCGCGACTGCGCTGACCCGGCGCCGTCGCTGTCGGTGGGGTACGGCAGACTCGTCGCGTGCGAAGCATTCATGTCATCGGTATCGGCGCCGGCGATCCCGACCAGCTGACCCTCCAGGCGGTGCGCGCGCTGCGCGACACGGACGTGTTCTTCGTCCTGGACAAGGGCGAGGTCAAGAGCGATCTGACGCGGCTGCGCCACGACATGCTGGACACGCACCTGCCCGAGGGCGGCTGGCGGGTGGTCGAAGCGCGGGACCCGGAGCGCGACCGCCGGGCCGGGGGCGCGGCCTACTCCCCCGCCGTCGGCGACTGGCGCGGCGCGCGCGCCGACATCTACGAGCGGCTGATCGCCGAGGAGCTCGGCGAGGACGAGCGCGGCGCGTTCCTCGTGTGGGGCGACCCCGCGCTCTACGACAGCACGCTGGGCATCCTCCAGGAGGTCCTCGCCCGCGGCTCGGTGGCCTTCGAGTACGACGTCGTCCCCGGGATCAGCAGTGTCTCGGCGCTCGTCGCCCGGCATCGCACGAACCTGAACCGGGTCGCGCGGCCCGTGCAGATCACGACCGGCCGGCGGCTCGCCGAAGGCTTTCCCGAGGGGGTCGACGACGTCGTGGTGATGCTCGACGCCCACCAGACCTTCCGGCAGTACGCCGAGGACGACATCGACATCTACTGGGGTGCGTACATAGGCACCCCGGACGAGATCCTCGTCTCGGGGCCGGTCGCCGAGGCGGGGCCCCGCATCGAGCGGCTGCGCGCCGAGGCCCGTGAGCGCAAGGGCTGGATCATGGACACCTATCTGCTGCGCCGCAACCCGGACCGGGAGTAGCGGGGCCGCGTCCTCCGGGGTGGCGCAGCCGCGTCGTCGCGCTCCTCAGCGCAGAAGCAGTTGCAGGGCGCCCACCACCGTCGCCGCGATCACCAGCTGCTCGAACAGCCGCTGGTCGATGCGGTGCACCGCCCACTTGCCCAGCAGGGCGCCGGGGACGACGAACGCGACGAGTGCCAGGTCCAGGAGCAGCGAGCGGCCGTCGATCAGGCCGAGGCCCGCGCTGAACGGGACCTTGGCGACGTTGACGATCAGGAAGAAGAAGGCGGAGGTGCCGAGGAAGCCGAGTTTGCGGAAGCCGGCCGAGAGCAGGTACAGCGACATCACGGGACCGCCGGCGTTGGCGACCATCGTGGTGAAGCCGCCGAGGACTCCGTAGGAGCGGGCCTTGATCCGGCCGGACCGGGTGGCCACGGCGCCGGGTTCGTCCGTCGCGTCGCCCGTGCGGCGCCGCCACACCGTGACGCCCGCCATCAGCAGCAGGATCGCGCCGATGGACGTGCGCACCACCCCGTCGTCGGCCCACACCAGGAACAGCGTGCCGAGGACCACGCCGGCCGCGACCGCCGGGAACAGCCGCCACAGCGTGGGCCAGTGGGCGTGCCGCCGGTAGGTGAGGACGGCCAGGACGTCGCCCGCGATCAGGATCGGCAGCAGAACGCCCGTGGAGGCCTTGGCGGGCAGGACCGCCGCGAAGATCGCCAGACTGACCGTGTTGGCGCCGCTGACGGCCGTCTTGGAGAAGCCGACCAGCAGGGCCGCGAGGGCGAGCGCGGCGAACCCCCAGCCGGTGATGTGCCACAACGTCATCATGTTCATGCAGAGGTCGATGCTACGCACGTCCGGCCGCCGCCCCCAGGCCGTCTCGCCTGGTGAGCGCCCCGGGCCCACCCGGCTCGTGCGTCCGGTCCATTTCTCGACCGCCCGCGCGGACTCCCTGGTCAGCGCTGCTGGTCTTCGACTGTGGACCACGGTCCGACCCCCTGGGAAGATCCTCGAAGACTTCGCCGACTCAGCTGGAGGAGCGGATGCCCCGACACGTCCTCACCGGGACCCGCGGCGCGATCGCCGTGCTGGAGCGGTCCGGCCCGCGCCCCCGGTACCTGGCCCTGCTGGTGCACGGCTACGGCGAGCACGGCGGCCGCTACGCCGAACTCGCCGGCGTCCTCGAGGGGCACGGCGCGGCCGTGTTCGCGCCCGACCACGTGGGGCACGGCAGGTCGGAGGGCGAGCGCGTGGTCATCGAGGACTTCGAGGACGTCGTCGACGACGTGCACAGCGCGGCCGGTCTGGCGCGCTCCGTCCATCCCGGGCTCCCGGGCCGTCCCGGTCTCCCCCTGGTCGTGATCGGGCACTCGATGGGCGGTCTGATCGCGGCCCGGTACGCCCAGCGCCACGGCGGCCGGCTCGCCGCACTCGTGCTCTCCGGCCCGGTGATCGGGGACTGGGCGCTGCCCGGCCGGCTGCTCGCCCACGAGGAGATCCCGGACGTCCCCGTCAGCCCTGCCGCCCTCTCCCGCGACCCGGCGGTCGGCGCGGCCTACGCGGCGGATCCGCTGGTCTGGCACGGGCCGATGAAGCGGCCGACGCTGGAGGCCTTCGAGCGGACCCTGACGAGGGTGGCCGAGGAGGGGGACGTCGGCCGGCTGCCCGTGCTGTGGCTGCACGGCGACGACGACCGGCTGGTCCCGCCGGCCGGCAGCCGTGTCGGCGTGGAGCGGCTGACCGCGGGCACGCACACCGAGCGGATCTACCCGGGCGCCCGGCACGAGGTCTTCCACGAGACGAACAGGGCCGAGGTGTTCGCGGACGTGACGCGGTTCCTGGACCGTGTCGTCCCGTCCTGAGGCGGAACGGGCGAACCCCCTGTTTGCAGCGGTTCACCCGGGGCACCCGCGCCCTCATGGAGTGGTTGCGCGCTGCCGCCTGTGTGGGCGAGGACCCCGAGCTGTTCTTCCCCGTGGGCACGGCCGGGCCAGCGCTGCGGGAGGCCGCCGAGGCCAAACGCGTGTGCGCCCGGTGTCCGGTCAGCACCGCATGTCTGTCCTACGCCCTGGGCACCCCACAGATCTCGGGGGTGTGGGGCGGCACCGGCGAGGACGAACGCGCGGAACTGCTCCGTGTCGCCGGACAGGACGCGAAGAGGAGGAGTCCCGTATGACCGTCGTGAAGAGCCCGCTGCCCGAACCCGCCCGCCAGGTCACCTTCGACGCGTTGCAGAACACCCTCGTGGACCTTCTGGGCCTCTCCCTGATCGGGAAGCAGGCGCACTGGAACATCGTGGGCCCGCGCTTCCGCTCGATCCACCTCCAGCTGGACGAGGTCGTCACCACGGCCCGTACCTTCGCCGACACGGTCGCCGAGCGCGCCGCGGCGCTGGGACTGCCGCCGGACGGCCGCCCGGAGACGATCGCCTCGGCCTTCACCCTGCCCTCCCCCAAGGACGGCTGGCTGCGCGACGAGGACGTCGTCACGGTGATCGCGCAGACGCTGGGGGCGGCCATCGCCCGGCTGCGCGAGCGCATCACGGCGACCGACGAGGCCGACCCGGTCACCCAGGACCTGCTGATCGCCGTCACCGCCGAGCTGGAGAAGCAGCGCTGGATGTTCGAGGCGGAGAACTGGCCGCACGAGAAGTGACCCGCCGGACCCAGCGGGAGAGAGGCCTGCCATGACCGACGCCCTGGAACTGGACGCGCTGTGGGAGGACTTCCACCGCGCCGTGAACATGACCTCGCAGGAGCTGGCCGCCTGGCTGCGGGTCCGCGACGCCGACGAGAACGCGGACCCGCTGCCCGATCGGGCGGGCGTCGCGACCGGACAGCACGTCCTCGCGATCCTGCAGAAACGGCGCACCGACCTGACCGAGGACGACGTCCAGGTCATGTACCGGGTCGTGGACACCGTCGCCGGGCAGGCGGACGCGGAGAACGAGCCCGAGGCGCCCGAGGCGGAGGAGACGCGCCGGCGTCACCGTCTGATGACGATCGGCCACGACCCGCTCAGGCCGTAGCCGGCCGCCCCGGGCCCGGAACCGGGCGACGGGCGCCTGCCTCAGTCGGCGAGCCGGGACAGCGCCGCCGACACGAGTGTGCGCACGCCCGGCGCCAGCACCGAGAGGTCCGGCGCGAACAACGGGCTGTGGTTGCCCGGCACCGCGGCCACCTTCTCCTTCAGTTCCTCTCCCCGCGCCGTCTCCCAGACCGTCTCCGGGGTCGAGGTGACGTACCAGTAGTCGTACGGCACGCCCTGCGGGGCGAGGAGGGAGAAGTCCTCGCTGCCCACCGCCTGCCCGAAGTCGAACACCGTTCCCGGCCCGAAGAGTTCACGGTGCACGGCGGCGATCTCACCGTCCAGGGAAGGGTCGTTGACGGTGTTCGGGCAGCCGGCCACCACGGTCACGTCCGGGGGGAGCGGGCAGCCGGCGGCGGCGCACTCCGCCTCCACCACCCGCCGGATCGCGGCGAGGACGCGCTCGCGCACCCGGACGTCCTGGGTGCGCACGTTCAGCCCGAGCCGCGCCTCGGCGGGGATGATGTTGGACGTGGTGCCGGCGTGGAACCGGCCCACCGTGAGCACCACGGCCTCGTTCGCCGCGACCTCGCGCGAGACGACGGTCTGCAGCCGGGTCACGACGTACGCGGCCGTCACGACCGGGTCGACGGTCGACTCGGGCCGCGAGCCGTGCCCGCCCACGCCGTGCACGACCACGTCGACGTCGTCCGAGGCGGTCAGGGTCAGGCCGGGGGTGTGGGGATAGAAACCGGCGAGGCCCGGCGCCACGTGCTGGCCGAACAGGACGTCGGGACGGGGAAACCGCTCGTGGATTCCGTCCGCGACCATGGCCGCCGCGCCGCCCCCCGCCTCCTCCGCGGGCTGGCCGACCACGACGAGCGTCCCGGACCACGTCTCGCGGGCGGCGGCGAGCGCCTCGGCGGCGGCCGCCAGCCAGGTCACGTGCAGATCGTGGCCGCAGGCGTGCATCACCCCGTCGACCTCCGAGGCGTAGGGCAGTCCGGTCGCCTCGGGCACCGGCAGCGCGTCCATGTCGCCGCGCAGCCACACCACCGGCCCCTCGCCGTTCACCAGGACCCCGACCACGCCGGTCCGCGCCACGCCGTCGGTCACCTCGTACCCGGCCGCACGCAGCCGCCCGGCGAGCTTCGCGGCGGTGCGGTGCTCCCGGAAGGAGAGCTCCGGCCAGCGGTGCAGATCCTGGTAGAAGTCCGCCAGGCGACCGGGCGGTCCACCGGCATCGAGCCCCGAGGTGATCTCCCGGGTCAGCCGGGCGACGACGGCCGCTTCGCGCATGGCGCTCCCTCTCCCGCACCGGCCGGGGCCGCGTTCCGCTTCCCCGGTCCTCCACTGCCCGAAGCCTAGGCCCGACGGCCGGGAGCGGGGCGGGGTCTCTCGGCCGTTCGGCCGGGACAGGGGGTGCGAGCAGGGTCAGATCCCGGCCACCGGCAGGCCCAGCAGGCGCACGACGGTGCGCAGCACGCCGTTGTCGTTGTTGGACGGGGCCAGGTGACGGGCCCGGCGGACGACCTCCGGGTGGGCGCCCGTCATCGCGAAGGACCACTCGGCGGCGTCCAGCATCTCCAGGTCGTTGAGGTAGTCGCCGAAGACCATGGTCTGCGCGGGGGTGATGCCCAGCTCCCGCTGGAGCCGGCGCAGGGCCGCGCCCTTGTGGGCGGTGCGGTTCATGACGTCGACCCAGTGCTCGCCGGAGACCACGACCTGGTGGGTGTCCGCGAAGGGCGCGAGCGCCGGGGCGGTGCCCTCCTCGGCGGAGCCGAAGTCGAACAGGGCGACCTTGACGATCTCGTCGTCGACGGCTGCGGCGTCCTCGACGACCCGGTGACGGACGTAGTACCTGGCGACCTCGGCCAGGAAGGGCTCGTCGGACCGTTCGACGTACGCCGACCGCTTGCCGCAGACGACGACGCCCATGTCGACGCCGTCGGCCGTGAGCCGCCGCGCCGTCGCCACCACCCGCGCGACCACGTCCGGGTCCAGCGGGTCGGAGCTCAGCTCCTCGCCGTCGCGCACCACGTAGGCGCCGTTCTCGGCGATGAACACCATGCCGTCGGCGACGTCGGCGAACTCCCGGGCGAGGGACGCGTACTGGCGTCCGCTCGCCGGGCTGAACAGCACCCCGCGCTCGCGCAGCCGCTCCAGCACCTCCCACAGCCCAGCCGGGACGCGCTTGTCGTCGTCGAGCAGGGTGCCGTCCATGTCGGTGACGACCAGGCGTATGTCGACGGCGTCGGCCGACGGCTCGGGGGCGGTCGGACCGGGGACGTGGGTGTAGGGCATGTCGTGCTTCCTGTACGGGATCAGCGGTTTTTCACCCTACCGGGGACAGCGGTGATCATCCGGCGGCACAATGACGGCCAGGGGCCCGCGACACGGGCCGGGACGTGGGAAGGGGCGGTCACGTGAGCGGGCCGGCACGGCTGGACACCAGCGTGGCGCACAACGCGCGGGTGTGGAACTACTGGATCGGCGGCAAGGACAACTACGAGGTCGACCGCGGTGTCGGCGAGCACGTCGCCGGGATGTTCCCGCTCATCCGGGAGGTCGCCCGCGCGGACCGCTGGTTCCTGGGGCAGGCGGTCCGCCACCTCGCCGGGGAGCGCGGGGTGCGGCAGTTCCTCGACATCGGCACCGGGCTGCCGACGGCCGACAACACCCACGAGATCGCGCAGCGTGTCGCACCCGACGCCCGGGTCGTCTACGTCGACAACGACCCCATCGTCCTGGCGCACGCACGCACCCTGCTGACCGGCACCGCCGAGGGCGTCACCGACTACATCGACGCCGATGTGCACGATCCGGCCGCGATCCTCGAACGGGCTTCGGGCACCCTGGACTTCACCCGCCCGGTCGCGGTGATGATGCTGGGCATCCTGAACTTCGTCCTGGACGTGGAGGCGGCGCGGGACATCGTCCGCCGGGTCATGGCCGACGTCCCCTCCGGGAGCTTCCTGGTCCTCACGCACCCCACCCACGACAGCGAGGTGGGCGGCGAGGGCCAGATCCCGGCGATGAAGTTCTGGAACGAGAACGCCAAGCCCCCGATCACCGCCCGCAGCGGCGCGGAGATCGCCGCGTTCTTCGACGGCCTGGAGCTGCTGGAACCGGGCCTGGTGTCGTGCTCGCGCTGGCGCGGGGAGGCCGACTTGCTCGCGGTGGTGCCGCAGTACGGAGCGGTGGCCGTGAAACCCTGACGTACGTCCGGTACGCGCTCCCGCCCGCCCGGCCCGCCGGGTGCGCGGGGCACCTCGTCGCACCGCTGTGGAGGACGTATGACCACTCTTGCCGATCCCGTCCCGGGCGGACGTCCCGGAGACGTCGAGCGGGCGGACGCGCTGTCCGGGGAGCTGACCGGGAGAGGCGTGCACGGAGTCGTCCTGGCCTACGTCGACACCGCGGGCATCGGCAGAGTGAAGACGGTCCCCACGACCGCCCTGGCCTCGGCGACGGCCTGGGGCGTCGGCATGTCGCCGGTGTTCGACACGTTCCTCGCGAACGACGCCGCCGTCGCCACGGACGTGCTGGGCTCCCCGGACGGCGACCTGCGCCTCTACCCCGACCTGGAACGGCTGGTGGTGCTGGCCGGGCAGCCGGGCTGGGCCTGGGCGCCGGTCGACCGCGTCACGCAGGAGGGCGGACGCCACCCCGGGTGCTCCCGCACCTTCCTGCGGCACGTCGTCGCGGACGCGGCCCGCGAGCACGGTCTGCGCTTCAAGGCGGCTTTCGAGATCGAGTGGGCGGTCGGCCTGGACTCCGCGCCCGACGGGGAGTTCGTCCCGGCGGCCACGGGCCCGGCGTACGGCGCGATCCGGCAGGTCGAGCTGAGTGAGTACACCGCCGAAGTGCTGGCCGCGTGCGCGGCGCAGGGCGTAGACGTCGACCAGATCCATCCCGAGTACGCGCCCGGCCAGTTCGAGATCTCGGTAGGGGCCCTCGACCCGGTGGCGGCGGCCGACCGCAGTGTGCTCGTCCGCCAGACGATCCGCGCGGTGGCCCGGCGGCACGGCCTGCGGGTCTCCTTCTCCCCCGCGGTCCTCGCGCAGGGTGTCGGCAACGGCGGACACGTCCATCTGTCCGCCTGGCGCGAGGGCGTGAACCTGCACACGGGCGGCGAACGGCGGCACGGGATGACCGCCGAAGCGGAGGCCTTCGCGGCGGGCGTCCTGGCCCGGCTGCCGGCGCTCACCGCGGTGACCGCGCCCAGCCCGGCCAGCTATCTGCGCCTCAAGCCCTCCCAGTGGGCGGGGGTGTTCACCGCCTGGGGCCTGGAGACCCGTGAGTGCGCGCTGCGCCTGGTGCGGGGCACCGCCGGACGGCGCGCGAAGCAGGCGAACCTCGAGGTCAAGCCGGTCGATCTGGCCGCCAACCCCTACCTCGCGCTCGGCAGCCTGATCGCCGCGGGCCTGGCCGGGCTGACCTCGGGCGCCGTCCTGCCCGAGGAGACGCGAGGGGATCCGGTGCGGCTGGACGCCGAGGAGGCCGCCGCCCGGGGCGTGCGGCGGCTGCCGGCTTCGCTCGCCGAGGCCGTCGCCGCCTTCCGCGGGGACGAGGTGCTGCGGGCCGCGCTCGGCCCGGTCCTCGCCGACGCGGTGACCGCCGTGCGCCAGGGCGAGATCGACGCCGTCGACGGCCTCGACGACGAGCGGGTGGCGGCGGCCTACCGCTGGAAGTACTGACATGCCCCGCGGAGCGGTCCACGAGGCGCTGGCCGGGCTGGAGCTCGTGGACCACCACTGCCACGGCGTCGTCGTCGACCCCCTGGACCGGCCCGGGTTCGAGGCCCTGCTCACCGAGGGCGACCGCTGGCCCGGCATGTCGACCTTCGACACCCCGGTGGGCGTGGCCGTGCGCCGGCACTGCGCGCCGCTGCTCGACCTGGAGCGGCACGCCCCCGCCGACGTCTATCTCGCACGACGCGCCGAGCTGGGGCCCCGCGAGGTGAACCGGCGCTTCCTCACGGCCGCCCGCACCGGCGTGTTCTGCGTCGACACCGGGTTCGCGCAGCACCGCGTCACCACCGTGGCGGAGCTGGCCGCGGGCGGGGGCGCGGCGGTCGGCCACGAGATCGTCCGGCTGGAGGCGGTCGCCGAGGCCGTCGCCGCCCGGGGCGTCGACGCGGACGGCTACGCCGACGCGTTCCGGGCGGCGGCGCTGGACGCGGTACGGCGGCCGGGGGTGGTCGCGGTGAAGTCGGTGGCCGCGTACCGCACGGGCTTCGAGCTCGACCCGGCCAGGCCCGCGGAGGCGGAGGTCACCCGGGCCGCGCGGCGCTGGCTGGCCCGCGGCGGACGGCTGGACGAGCCGGTGCTGGTGCGGCACCTGCTGTGGACGGCCGTCGACCTGGGCCTGCCGCTCCAGCTGCACACCGGCTTCGGCGACCACGACATCCGCCTGCACCGGGTGGACCCCACGCATCTCACGGACTGGCTGCACCTCACCGCGGGCACGATCCCGGTGCTGTTCCTGCACTGCTGGCCCTACCAGCGGCAGGCGGGTTTCCTGGCCGCGGTGTTCGAGCAGGTGTATCTGGACGTGGGGCTCACCCTGCACCACGTGGGTCCCGTGCGAGCGCGGGCGGTCCTGGAGGAGGCGCTGGAGATCACACCGTTCCGCAAACTGCTGTACAGCTCCGACGCCTACGGTCTGGCCGAGTTCTACGGCCTCGGCGCGCTGGCGTTCCGCAGGGGACTGGGCGAGCTGCTCCAGGACCGGGTGGACGCCGACGAGCTGAGCCTGCCCGACGCGCTGCGCCTGGCCCGCTGGGCCGCAGCCGACAACGCCCGCCGGGTCTACCGGCTTCCCGACGGACACTGAAAGTATGATCAAGCAATGTCTGACTTGACCGAAACCACTCCGGGTTGGCTGAGCGCCGACGAGCTCGAGATGGCGCGCGCCCGTATGCCGATCCTGTACGTCGAGGCCGTGCCCGTGCGCGTCGACGACAGCGGCGAAGTCACCAGCGTCGGCCTGCTGTTGCGGATGGGGCCGGACGGCAACGTCAGCCGGACCCTGGTCTCCGGCCGGGTCCTGCACCACGAGCGGGTCCGGGACGCCCTGTTGCGTCACCTGGAGAAGGACCTCGGCCCGGTGGCCCTGCCCCGCGTGCCGACCTCGCTCCAGCCGTTCACGGTGGCCGAGTACTTCCCCACGCAGGGCGTCACGCCGTACCACGACCCCCGGCAGCACGCGGTGTCGCTGGCCTACATCGTGCCGGTGACCGGCGACTGCCGGCCCCGGCAGGACGCGCTGGACCTGGTGTGGTTCAGCCCGCAGGAGGCGGCGTCACTGACGGTGCAGAGCGAGATGCCCGGCGGCCACGGGTTCCTGCTGCGCCAGGCCCTGGCCCATGTGGGCCTCTCGGCCTCCTGAACGGCATGGCTGGACCTCGTGGCTGAACGGCAGGCGGACGACGTGGCCGACCGGCATGGCTGACCGGCCGACCGGCCGGGGGGCCGAACGCGTCGCGGTTCCGTCGCAGCGCGCGGCCGGCGGGCGGACGGCGATCGGCGCGGCCGCCCGCCGGCCCTGCACCGTGGTCGTGTGCCGGGGCTGCTGCTGCGGCGTCGCCCGCAAGCACCCCGGCTTCGACCACGCCTGGCAGCTGGAGCGGCTGCGCGCGGCGGCGTCGGACGGCGGCTTCGAGGTCCGTACGACGGACTGTCTCGGACCCTGCGACCGGGCGAACGTGGTGGTCGTGCAGCCCTCCGCCGACGGACGCCGGGCCGGCGGCCGGGCCACCTGGGTGGGCTTCGCCATGGACGACGACTGCACCCAGGAGATCCTGGCCTGGGCGGCCGCCGGCGGTCCGGGCCTCGCGGCCCCGCCGGCCACGTTGGAACTGCAGTTCATCAGCCCGCCACGAGGAGGCCGCGTCCGCCGCCGGTGACGGCCCGCGCCTGCCCGGTCCCTCCCTGCCCCGCCCAACCGGCTTACCGAGCAAGGGAGTTCGGAGATTCCGATCACGATGGCGTAGGTTGACCGGATGGGGGCGACGACACAACCGCAGATCGAGGAACGCACGGCGCGCAAGGGCGGGGCGGCCCGTTCCTCCGCGCTGATGGCGCTGGGCACGGTCGCCTCGCGGGCGACCGGGCTGATCCGTCAGGTACTCCAGGCCGCCGCCCTGGGCACCGGCCTGCTGGCCACCACGTACAACACGGCCAACACGGTGCCGACCAGCATCTACATCCTGCTGATCGGCGGGGCCCTCAACGCCGTGCTGGTACCGCAGTTGGTGCGGGCCAGGGCCACGCACCCCGACGGCGGCCGGGCGTACGAGCAGCGGCTCGTCACCCTCGTCGTGTCCGTCCTCGCCGTGGGGACCGCGCTGGCCGTGTGGGCGGCCCCGCTGATCATCTCGCTGTACATCCGCGACACCCCGCAGACCCACGAGGCGTACCGGCTCACCGTGGTCTTCGCCCGCTTCCTCCTCCCGCAGATCTTCTTCTACGGCCTGTTCAACATCTACGGCCAGGTCCTCAACGCCCGTGAGCGGTTCGGCGCGATGATGTGGACCCCCGTCCTCAACAACGTCGTCCTGCTGGGCATGTTCGGCGCCTATCTCGCTCTGATGACCGTGCCGGAGCGGGTGGAGGACATCACCGCCGCCCAGGTCAGGCTGCTGGGCGTCGGCACGACGGCCGGGATCGCGGTGCAGGCCCTCGCGCTGGTCCCGTTCGCGCGGGCCGCCGGTTTCCGGCTCCGGCCGCGGTTCGACTGGCGCGGCTCCGGCCTGGGTTCGGGCGTCCACGCCGCCAAGTGGACCCTGCTGCTGGTGCTGACGAACCTCGTATCGCTGACGGTGGTCACCAACTACGCCAACGCGGTCGACCAGAAGCTGCCGGACGCCGGAGCGGGCTACACGGCGTACACGTACGCGCAGACCATCTGGATGCTGCCGCAGTCGGTGGTCACCGTCTCCCTGGTGACGGCGCTGCTGCCGCGGATGAGCCGTGCCGTGGCGCAGGGACGGATCGCGGACGTGCGGGCGGACCTGTCGCGCGGGCTGCGGGTGAGCGGCGTCGTCATCGTCCCGGCCGCGTTCCTCTTCCTGGCACTCGGCCCTCGCATCTCCGCCCTGCTCTTCGCGCACGGTGCGGCCGACGCGGCGTCGGCACAGCCGCTCGGGCACATGCTCCAGGTCTTCGGACTCGGACTGATCCCGTTCTCCGCGCAGTACCTCCTGCTGCGCGGCTTCTACGCGTTCGAGGACACCCGCACCCCGTTCTTCCTGGCGGTCTGGATCGCGACGGTGAACATCACCCTGGCCACCGCCTGCCACCTGCTGCTGCCCGACCGCTGGTCGGTGACCGGCATGGCCGGGGCCTACACCGTGTCCTGTCTGGCGGGCCTCGCCCTCACCGCCCGGGTGCTGCGCGGAAGGACCGGGGGCCGGCTGGACGACGGCGCGCTGCGCCGCACCTACACCAAGCTGCTGGCGGCGGCGGGCCTGGCCGCCGCCGCGGGGTGGGCGGCCGACCGGGCCTGCGCGGCCCGGCTCGGCGACGGAACCCTTCCGAACGCCGCCGCCCTCGTCGCCGGCGTCCTCGCCCTCTGCCTGGTCTACGTCGCCGTGGCACGGCTGACCAAGGTGGAAGAGCTGCGCGAGCTGCGCAGGCTGCGCTGATCGACCGGGCCGTGCCCGCCGGTCGGCGCGGCGACGGGCAACGGGCCGAGCGCCCTCGCTGTCCCGCGCCGGATCCTGGGCCGCCGGAGGTCGGGATGAGCCGGGTGGCACGGTCCGCCTGAGACACCCGGCACAGTCCGGCACAGGAGACCACGAGGGCGTCGAGCGGCTTGTCGCCTTCGCCGGCATCGAGGCGGGTGAGTCTGAGTCCGGGGATCAGGTTGCCGCGTACCGGCTGGATGGCGAGGTGGGGGTAGCGGGTGGGGAGTTGGGCGATGCGGCGCGGTGCGCTGGTGCCGGGCGTCGGCTACAGACCAGGAGCGGCGAACCCGTTGAGGGCCCACAGCGCGGCCGAGTACCACAGCACCCCGATGGCGCCGAACAGGATGCCTCCGGCGGCTGGGAGCATCCAGCCCTGCAGTCGGCGGCTTCGTACCACCAGCACCTTGGCGACGATGGCCCCGTACAACACGCAGCCGGCGACCGAGTGCATGAAGACCCGGGTGCTCGTGGTCTCCACGCCGTAGGTGCGGACGCAGTGGAGGGCGATGGGCACAGACAGCAGGAAGGCCGCCCATCCCACCACGCGGTGCACGGTGCGGACGCGGCGGGGCGCGGCAGTGAGGGCGGGGAGCCGCCCGTACATCCAGAGGGCCAGCAGAAGTTGGACGATCGCAAGGCCGAACAGAGCTGAGCCCAGGCGGGCCTTGAGAGTGACCGCGTCGGCGCCCTGAGCGCCGAAGAGACTCGTTGTGTACTGAGGGCTGTGATGCCGGCCGGTCACCCAGATCGCCACCGCCGTAGCCACCGGCAGGGCGACGACGAGCGCGACAGCGACGGCCCGCGATGGAGTGGGCCGACGGTGGGCTCGCCGACCGTTCCTCGACATCACGTCGACAGCCTGTTCATTCGGTCGTCACCGGTCAGCTCCGGTCGACCTTGTTGCCGCCGGCGTCGAGTACGTACCACTCGGCGCCGAACTGGTTGAGAGCCTGGCCGTTCGTGTCGCCCGCCTTGGAGTCTCCCGCGTAAAGGTAGAGCGGGTGCCCGTTGTAGGTGACCTGCGTCTTGCCGTCGGACCGCTTCGACGTGCCCAGCAGTTTGGACTGCGCCGAGCCGCCGGTCGACGGTGACCCTGACGTCAGCAGCGGCGGCCAGGCCGCGGCGCACGCCCCGTTACAGGTCGAAGTCGTCGACTTGTCGGCCTCGAACAGGTACAGGGTGCGGCCCGTCCCGCTGACCAGAATGGTGCCGAGCTTGCCGGACGAGGCAGTCTTCACCATGGCCTGAGCACCGGTCGGCGTGCTGGTCGGGGTGACCTTTGACGGCGTCACTGTCGTCGAGTTCGAGGAACCTCCGCCGCCATTGGAACACCCACTCACGGCAGCAATCGCCACAAACGCGGCCGTGCCCACGACGGCCAGGCGGAAACGCCTCATCACCACTCCACAATGATTGAGGCCCGATGTCTGAGGGGCCGATGAACGCATACTCGCTGATCATGGTTTCTCGGCAGTCCACGGTGCCGATGGCCGCCCCGAGATTCACTGAGATGGCGGTGAGCGGAGCGGGAGTGCGCCTCCGGGCCCACTTTGACCGCGAGAGACAGCGATGGTGAAGGCACGTCGCCGCTTGCCGGACAGCGCTACCTGCACCCCGACGTACACAAGATCACGGCCACCGGGGCGGCGCTCTCCGCACACCTCAGCGTGCTCCGCGCACCTCGCTCGCTGCCGAGCCCGATCGTCGTGACCCGCTGACCCCGGTCAGGGGCACCGGTCCCCGACTGGTCCCCAAGAATGATCAAGGGCCGGTTTCGGATTCCTCCGAAACCGGCCCTGATGTGCGACTGTCTCCAGTCGGGACGACAGGATTTGAACCTGCGACCCCTTGACCCCCAGTCAAGTGCGCTACCAAGCTGCGCCACGTCCCGGTGCCCGCCTGACCTGGGGTTTCCCCTGGCCGAACGTGCAGGGAAACCATACCGCACTCGGGTCGGTGGTCGCGCACCCGTTTCTCCCCTCACCCGGCCGCCGGGACACCGTCATTCGCCGGGGGGACGCCCCAGTTCCGGGTACGCCTCCAGCAGGTGCGGCGGGGCCGCCTGCCGCCAGGAGTCGGCGAGGATGTCCCGCAGTTCGTCCTCGTCCTCCAGGGCGGACAGCCGGGCCCTCACCCAGGCGAACTGGGCCTCGTGGCCGGCGATCCAGAACTTGCCGGGCTCGGCGAGGGCCAGTTCGTCGCGTTCCTCCTTGGGGCAGCGCACGGCCAGGGAGGTCTCCTCCTCCGGCAGGGTGGCGAACATCTTCCCCGCTACCCGGAAGGTGGGCATGCTCCAGGCGGTCTTCTCCGTGGTGTCCGGCAGGGACAGGGCGATACGGCGTACGTCTTCGGCGTCCGGCATGCTCCGCACGGTAGCGGCTGCCACTGACACCCACCCGGCCGCGCAGCCCGTCGGCCGCGCAGCCGGGGATCATGCCCGTCCGGGTCCGGCCGGCGGTGCGGTGGAGGCGTTCGGCGGGGCTGCCCGCCGTCGCGGGCAGGGCGGAGGCCTGGCGCGGCCGCGAACACGCACGCGGGCGTCCCGCTGGACCCTCGACTCGACGCGTTCGGCGCGACGGCGGCTGCCGGGCTTGTCCGGGAAGGACAGGCCCCCGACGCCTGCCCCTGCCCGTCGCCGTCCCGGGCCGCCGGACGGCGAGCCGCCCCGCGGCCGCCTCCGCAAATGAGACGGCAGCGGCGCGCAGGTCTCACACCCGGGCCGCCTCGCGCAGCGCCTCGAGCACCGGCCGGATCAGCGGGTGCCCCTCGGCGCCCCGGCGTACGGCGGCGAAGACGCGCCGGGTCGGCGCCACGCCGTCGACGGGGCGCACCACCACGCCGGTGAGGTCCATGCCGCGCAGCGCCGAACGCGGCACGAGCGCCACGCCCGCGTCCGCCGAGGCCAGGGCGACGACCGCGCGGAAGTCGTCCGAGGAGTGCTCCAGCCGGGGCTGGAAGCCGGCGCTCTCGCAGGCCAGGACGACCACGTCATGGCAGGGGTTGCCGGGGTAGGGGCCGATCCAGCAGTCCTTGGCCAGCTCGGCGAGGGGGACCTCGGGAGCGTCGGCGAGCCGGTGCGTGACGGGCACCACCGCGTCGAAGGGCTCGGCGTAGAGCGGGACGTGCGCGAGGCGCGGGTCGTCGGCGGCCGGGGCGCCGCGGTACTCGACCGCCACGGCGACGTCGACCTGCCGGTCGAGCACCATCGGCAGGCTCGCGTCGCCCTCGGCGTCCTGGACGCGGATCCTGATCCCCGGGGCGGTCCCGGCGAGCCGGGCCACCGCGGGCGCCACGACCAGCGCGATGCCGGTCGCGAAGGCGGCCACCGTGACCGTGCCGGCCGCACCGGAGCTGTAGGCGGCCAGCTCGGCCTCGGCCCGCTCCAGCTGGGCCAGGACGGCGTGGGCGTGCGCGAGCAGGATCTCCCCGGCCGGGGTGAGCCGTACGCCCTTGGCGCCGCGCTCGACGAGCCGGTGGCCGGTCTCCTGCTCCAGGGCCGTCAGCTGCTGGGAGACCGCGGACGGGGTGAGGTACAGCGCGGCGGCAGCCGCCGTCACGGTGCGGTGGTCGGCCACCGCACGCAGGATGTGGAGCCGCCGTGCTTCGATCATGGGACCGATTATCGCAATATGTCCGGGCCGCTCGGACGGCCGCCGGTTCAGACCGCCGCCGGCTCCGTCTCCCCCAGCTCCGCCCGCGCCGCGACGAAGGCGTCCACGGCCCGGTTCACGTCGTCCGTGGAGTGCGCGGCGGACAGCTGGACGCGGATGCGCGCCTGCCCCTGCGGGACCACCGGGTACGAGAACCCGATCACGTACACCCCGCGCTCCAGCAACAGCTCGGCCATCCGGCCCGCCTTCGCCGCGTCGCCGATCATCACGGGGGCGATGGCGTGGTCGCCGGGCAGGACGTCGAAGCCCTCGTCCGTCATCCGGCGGCGGAACAGGGCCGTGTTCTCCCGCAGGCGCACGCGCAGGTCGTCGGCCGACTCCAGCAGGTCGAGGACCTTGAGCGAGGCCGCCGCGATGACCGGGGCGAGGGTGTTGGAGAACAGGTAGGGCCGCGAGCGCTGGCGCAGCAGGGCGACGATCTCCGCGCGGGCGGCGACATAACCGCCGGACGCGCCGCCGAGCGCCTTGCCCAGGGTGCCGGTGATGATGTCGACGCGGTCCATCACGCCGTGCAGCTCGGGCGTGCCCCGGCCGCCGGGGCCGACGAAGCCGACCGCGTGCGAGTCGTCGACCATGACCATCGCGTCGTAGCGCTCGGCGAGGTCGCAGATCTCGGCGAGGGGCGCCACGTAGCCGTCCATGGAGAACACGCCGTCGGTGACGACCAGCCGGCGACGTGCGTCGGACGCGTCCTTCAACTGCCGTTCCAGGTCGGCCAGGTCGCGGTTGGCGTAGCGGAAGCGGCGGGCTTTGGACAGCCGGATGCCGTCGATGATGGAGGCGTGGTTGAGGGCGTCGGAGATGACCGCGTCCTCGGGGCCGAGGAGCGTCTCGAAGACGCCTCCGTTGGCGTCGAAGCAGGAGGAGTACAGGATCGTGTCCTCCTGGCCGAGGAAGGCCGCGAGCCGCGCCTCCAGCTCCTTGTGCACCTCCTGCGTCCCGCAGATGAAGCGCACGGACGCCATGCCGTAGCCCCAGCGGTCGAGGGCCTCGTGCGCGGCGGCGATCACCTCGGGATGGTCGGCGAGGCCGAGGTAGTTGTTGGCGCAGAAGTTGAGGACCTCGCCCGGCCGCCCGCCGGCGGTGACGGCGACGGTGGCCGACTGCGGGCTGCCGATGACGCGCTCGGGCTTGTGCAGCCCGGCGGCGCGGATCTCGTCGAGGGTGGCGCGCAGATCGTCGCGCACGGAGTCGAACATCAGGAGCTCCTAAGACATGCAGGAAACGCAGGAGGTGCGGGAAACGCGGGAGACGCGGTGAGCGCGGAAGACGCGGGTCGCTTACGCGGTCCAGTCGAGGATGACCTTGCCGCCGCGGCCGCTCGCCGCGTCGGCGAAGGCCGCCTCGAAGTCGCGGTGGCCGTACCGGCCGGTGATCACGGGGGCGAGGTCGAGGCCGCCCTCCAGCAGCACCGACATCGCGTACCAGGTCTCGAACATCTCCCGGCCGTAGATGCCCTTGATCGTGATCATCGAGGTGACGATCCGGGACCAGTCGACCGGGAACTCCTCGGCGGGCAGCCCCAGCATCGCGATCCGGCCGCCGTGCGTCATGTTGGCGATCATGTCGCGCATCGCCTCCGGCCTGCCGGACATCTCCAGGCCGATGTCGAAGCCCTCGCGCAGCCCCAGCTCCCGCTGCCCGTCGCCGATGGACGCCTGCGAGACGTTCAGCGCGAGACTCGCGCCGATCTTGCGGGCCAGCTCCAGCCGCTCCTCGCTGACGTCGGTGACCATGACGTTGCGGGCCCCGGCGTGCCGGGCCACGGCGGCGGCCATCAGCCCGATCGGCCCGGCGCCGGTGATCAGGACGTCCTCGCCGACGAGCGGGAAGGACAGCGCGGTGTGCACGGCGTTGCCGAACGGGTCGAAGATCGCCGCCACGTCGAGGTCCACCGGGACCCGGTGCACCCACACGTTGGACGCGGGCAGGGCGACGTACTCCGCGAAGGCGCCGTCGCGCCCGACGCCGAGACCGACGGTGGCCCGGCACAGGTGGCGGCGCCCGGCGAGACAGTTGCGGCACTTGCCGCACACGAGGTGCCCCTCGCCGCTGACCCGGTCCCCCACGGCGATGTCCGAGACGTCCCGGCCGGTGTCGACGACCTCGCCGACGAACTCGTGCCCGAGCACCAGCGGCGTGCTGATCGTCTGCTGCGCCCAGCCGTCCCAGGACCGGATGTGCAGGTCGGTGCCGCAGATGCCGGTGCGCAGCACCTTGATCAGCACGTCGCCGGGGCCGACGGCGGGCTCCGGGACGTCCGCGAGCCACAGCCCGGGTTCCGCCTTCTCCTTGACGAGCGCCTTCAACGCAACGGCTCCTGAGGTGAGGGCCCGGGCGCGAGCAGGCCGAAGGGCCCCCGCATCCGGGAAGAGGTGTGGTTTCGTCGAGCAATCTGCCGCACTCGACCCGGCCGGGTCCATCGAGCTTTTCTTAAGCGCCGCCACAGCTCTGCTTCACACGGGTGGCTTCGCTGCCGGGGCGGGCTTCTCGCACACCACGGTGGGCCGTGTCACCCTTGACCGCAACCCGCACCGGGCCGGCCGGCTGACGGCCTGTCCGCGGCAGCGGCCTCGCACCGACCGATGGGGAGCCCCCGATGACGACAGCACGGGATCTGATGATCGTCGCGTTGGACGTGCCGCCCGTGCGCGATGTCGGGCAGGGGGACCTGTCGCTCGCGCTCGCGGGCGCGGAGGCGGTCGATCTGGTCAGGGCGGGGGCGTTCGTCCTGGACGGCGACCTCATCGTGCCCGGCCCGCCGACGGCGCCGCAGGACCGCCTTCTGGCCGAGGCCGAGGCCTCGTTCGTGCGGACGGAGCCGTACGAGTCGGTCGAGGACTGGCTGTGGCGGCGGGGCCGCGATCTGGCGGCCGCCTACGCCGCGCGGCTGGCGGCGGACGGGCTGGTCGTCCGGCCGCGCGGCCGGCTGCTCGCCCGGTCCGCGCCGGCCGTGCCCGTGGACTCGCCCGCGCGTCGCCGCGCGACCGCGCGCTGGGCGTCGGACGAGCCGGTCCTCGCCACGCTGGCCACGGCCGTCGGTCTGCGCGAGGAGCCGGCCGAGGGGTTTCCGGGGCCGCTGGACGACGCGGTCGTGACGGTGCTGGCGTCGGCCGGCGACGCGCTGGCGGAACTGGAGGCCGTGCGGCAACGACGGTCCATCGAGGACGCGGGCTTCGACAACATGTGGCAGGCCCTCTGACGCGGCCGGGTCCGCCCGCGGTCCGGGCGCGGCCTCCCGCGCTCACAGCGCCTGTTCGCGCTCCCGGCGGTGCAGCTGTCCCGAGAGGTCGGCGGCCGTCGCCTTGATGGTCTCCAGGCCCGCCCTGCCCCAGCGCCGGGGCGCGAGATCGGCGACGCACACGGTGCCCAGCGCCATACCGGTCGAGTCGACGAGCGGGGCGCCGAGGTAGCTGCGGATGCCGTACTCGTCGACGACCGGGTTGCCCGCGAAGCGCGGGTAGTCGGCGACGTCCTCCAGGACCAGCGCTCTGCGCCGCACCACGACGTGCGGGCAGTAGCCGTACTCGCGGGGCAGCCGACGCCCCATCTCGGGCTTGCCTCCCCGGGCGGCCCGACCGCCCTGCGGGGTGTGCAGTCCGGCGAAGAACTGCCGTTCCTCGTCCAGGAAGTTGACCATGGCGTACGGCGCTCCGGTCACCTCGGCGAGACGGTCCGCGAAGGCGTCCAGGGCGGCCTCCGGCCATTCCCCGAGGCCGAGTCCGCGCAGCCGGCGCGCACGGGCGGGAGCCTCCTTGTCCTCCGGCGTGAGCAGCAGACGACCGGCCGGACGGGGCGGGTCGTAGCTCATGGCCGGGCTCCGTCGCTGTGGGCGTGCGTCATTCTGCGGCTCCGGGGGGCGTCGGGTGCGGGCGTCACATGTGGGCGCCGCGGCTCGGCTGGGGTGCGGCCGGCGCATGGGCGATGAGGTGTTTGACGAGGGTGAGCAGGGTCTGGACGCCGGAGGCGGAGATCCGCGCGTCGCAGCGCACGACGGGGACGGAGGGGTCCAGGTCGATGGCGGCGCGCACCTCCTCGGGGTCGTAGCGGTGGGATCCGTCGAACTCGTTGACGGCGACGATGAAGGCGAGCCCGCGCTCCTCGAAGAAGTCGACGGCGGCGAAGCACTCCTCCAGCCGGCGGGTGTCCGCGAGGATGACCGCGCCGAGGGCGCCCTCGGACAGCTCGTCCCACATGAACCAGAAGCGCTCCTGGCCGGGGGTGCCGAACAGGTAGAGCACATGACGGGGGTCGAGGGTGATGCGGCCGAAGTCCATGGCGACGGTCGTCTCGACCTTGTTCTCGATGCCGTCGAGGTTGTCGGTGGCGGCGCTGACGGTGGTGAGCAGCTCCTCCGTGCTGAGGGGCGCGATCTCGCTCACGGCCCCGACGAAGGTCGTCTTGCCCACCCCGAACCCGCCCGCGACCAGGATCTTCAGGGCTGTGGGAAAGGGGTCGGGGCCGGCGTCGTCGGGTCCTCCACGGGCACGGCTGTCGCCGTGCCCGTCATATGTGTCGCGGTCAGAGCTGTCGTCGTAGTCCATCGAGCACTGCCTCCAGTAGGGCCCGGTCGGTGGGGGTGTGGTGGAACTCGGGGGGCTTGGTGGTCAGCGCCCCGCAGTCGAGGAGGTCGGAGAGCAGCACCTTGGTGACCGCCGCCGGCAGCTTCAGGCAGGCCGCGATCTCGGCGACCGACACAGGCGCGCCGCTCAGGTCGAGCGCCTGCGCGTGCTCGGGGCCGAGATAGCCGAGGGGGGTCGCTCCGGTGGCCCTCACCTGTGACATGAGATCCAGGGCGACGCTGGGCCTGGTCCGGCCGTTGCTGACCGTGAACGGGCGCACCAGCCGTCCGGCCGCGTCGTCGAGCCAGGGCCCGTCGCCGGCCGCCGCCACGCTCAAAGTCCCGTCACCGACGGTTCGGCATGCTGCCGGGGCGCGGTCATCAGATACGGCCGGACGCTCTTGACCAGCATCGACATCTCGTACCCGAGCACGGCCGCGTCGGCCTCGCGCCCGGCGAGCACCGCGAGACACGTGCCGGACCCGGCGGTGGTGACGAAGAGCAGCGTCGAGTCGAGCTCGACGACGACCTGCCGTACGTCCCCGCCGTCGCCGAACCGGACGCCGGCGCTGCGGCCGAGGGAGTACAGGCCGGAGGCCAGCGCGGCCATGTGGTCGGCGCTGTCGGGGTCCAGGCCGTGGACCGACTTCACGAGTCCGTCGCAGGAGAGCAGGACCGCGCTCGTGGTGTGCGGTACGCGCTGCACGAGGCCGCTCATCAGCCAGTCGAGATCGGATGCATGGCCTGTCGGCGCATCGCTCGCCATGGTGGATCGACTCCTTGGGGTACGAAGGTCTGCGGGAGCGCTGGGGGTGGAGGTGGGGGTGGGGATCCTCGCGGTGGTCATCCGGCCGGTGCGCTCCCGTCGTGCCGGGCGGTGGTCCGGTCGGGGCCGGGCCGGTCCAGGCCGTCGCGGGCGCCGTACGCCTCGGGCGGCGCGGCCGCGTGCGGGGGAGGCGGGGCGGATATCCCGGTCCGGTGCGGCGGCCCGGGGACGTCGGAAGACGGCAGGGGCGACAGGAGCCGGACGCCTTCCGAGACGTCGGCCGGGTCGTCGTCGCCACCGGCGGAGCCGTACCCCCGGGCGACCGCCTCCGGGCCCGGGGACCACGACGACGAGGCGGACGGCGAGGGCGAGTTCGGGACCGGAGCCGGGGACGGGAACGGAGCCGGGGACGGGAACGAGGGGGACGCCGGTCGCGTGGTGTCCGACGGGTCGTCGGGCCACGGGTGCGGGGCCGCCTCCATGGCGTCCGGTTCCCGGCTCTGCTGGGCCTCGGCCCGGCCGATGCCCCGTTGGAAGGCCGCCATCAGGCCGGGGTCGTGTCCGGCGGGCTGCTCGGTGTCCTGACGCGGGGCCGGACCGCCGCGCAGCTGGGGCACGAGGTGCTCCTGAGCCCGGCGGCGGGGCAGTCGGGGCCTGCCCATCGTGCCGCGCACCGGGCCGACGCGCGGGATGGGCGGCAGGCCCGCGTGTTCCTCGACGACGGGCCGGTCGCCCTGCCGGATGCCGGGGGCGGCCTCGGCCGGGTTGAGCCGCGGCTCGTGCGCCTCGCGGACGGGCAGCGGCGCCGGCCGACGGTCGTTCGCGCGCGCCCCGTCCGGCGGCCGCGGACCGGGGTCGGCGGGGTCCGGAGCGCCCTGCGTCCGCGAGGGCAGCGGCGCCCCCGTGGCGGGACCACCGTGCGGCACGGAGGCTCGCGCGGAGCCGGACGAGGGGGCGGACGAGGGGGCGGCGTCGGCGGTGTCATGGGCGGGCGGCGGTCCGCCGGAGGGGGCGGGCGGCCTGGTGTGCGGCACGTGCGCGGCGCCGAACGGGCGACCGGCGCCGTCGCTGCCGTCCCGCACCTGCACCTGCGCCGGTCCCGGTGCCGGTGGCGGTGGCGCGTCTTCGGTCGCCGCGGCCGAGGGCCGGCCCGCGCCGTCGGTGTCCCCGCTCCCCTGCCGGCCGACCGGTGCGGACAGATCCCCCGGGGGCCGGTACGCCGGGGCGGGGTGGCGGCCCGCGCCGGTGTGCTGCGGGAGGTGCGCGCGTGTGGCGGCCGGGGCGTGGCCGCCCCCGATCGTCCCGGTCATGGCGTGCGGCGCGGTGCCGGCCGTCTGGGGCCGGGGGGCCGGGGGCAGCTTGGGCCGGACCGGTCCGGCGGCGACGGGACTCGGGACGGGCACGAGAGGCAGGCCGCCGCCGTCGGTGTCCGTCCCCCGGGACACGGCCCCGGGGAGACCTGGCGCGGAGCCCAGCAGCGCCTGCGGGACGACGAGGACCGCCTGGACACCGCCGTAGATGTTGCTCTGCAGCCGGACCCGGATGCCGTGCCGCCGGGCCAGCTGGGAGACGACGAACAGACCGATCCGGCCGTCGGCGAGCAGACGGCCGACGTTGACCTGGTCAGGGTCGGCGAGCAGCGCGTTCATCCGGCTCGCCTCCTCGGCGAGCAGGCCGAGGCCGCGGTCCTCGACCTCGACGGCCAGCCCCGAGGTGACGAGGTTGGTCCGCAGCAGCACCTGGGTGTGCGGGGCGGAGAACACCGTGGCGTTCTCGACCAGTTCGGCGAGCAGGTGGATGACGTCGGCGACGGCATGGCCGCGCAGTTCACCGTCGACGGGGGGCACGAGCTTGACCCGCGAGTACTGCTCCACCTCGGCGATCGCCGAACGCAGCACCTCGGTCATGGAGACCGGGTTGCTCCACTGCCGCCGGGAGACGGCCCCGCCGAGGACGGCGAGGTTCTCCGCGTGGCGGCGGATGCGGGTGGCGAGATGGTCGACGTGGAAGAGCCCCTTGAGCAGGTCGGGGTCCTCGATCTCGTTCTCCAGCTCGTCGAGGATCGAGATCTCACGGTGCACCAGGGACTGCAGGCGCCGCGCGAGGTTGACGAACACCTCCAGTTTCTGTTCGCTGCCGGTCTGGCTGGACAGCTGTGCTGCCTGCACGACGGCGGTGACGGCCCCGTCGTGGGCGCGGGCCAGGTCGGCGGCGAGCAGCTCGAAGTCGTCGGCGTCGGCGGGCGGGCCGCCCCGCGCCCTGCGCGGCGGCGGGGCGTCGCCGCGGCGCAGCGCTTCGATGACGCCGAGCAGCTCGGCCTCGCCGCGTGCGCTGCTTCGGCGCAGGGCGGCCACGCGGTCGCCGACGGAGCGGGCGGCGCGGTCCGCGGCCACGGCGGCGATCACCAGGGCGGCGCCGGTCACCGCGGCTCCGCCGGCGAGGACCGCCCACAGGACCGGTCCCAGCCGGACGCCGGAGGAGCGCACGGTGAACAGGACGACCGCGCAGGCGCTGAGGGCGACCGCGGTCGGGGGCAGCACGGCGAGCCGCAGCAGCTGGGGCCGTATGGGTGTCTCGGCCGGCGCCGGTGCGGTGCGGGGGGCGGGCCGCCCGTGCCGCCCGCCCTCACGGCGGTCTGCGCGTGCGGCGGATGCGCGGAGGTGAGACATCGGTGTCCTCGTACTGGTCCGTCGAGCCGGGTCGTCGGTCGGAAGTGCCGTCGGTCGCGGGAACCGGGGAATTCGGCCCGATGCCGCCCGACGACCACTCACAGTAGTCGGCACTCCATCATGTGCGGTGGGCAGTTGACAAAGTCCCGCACTCAGCGTCCCGCTCTGGTATGAGGCTTCGTACGACAGACCGATAAGCCCGCGCGATCCTGGACGTGGCGAGGAAAAGGAACGATCATGCCTGGTCAGGAGCGATCGGAAAACGACCGTGCGGTCCGGAGCGCTCCTCGCTCTCCGGACCGCACGATCCGCACGGCCGAGCGTCCGGTCGTCCCCGTCGGCCCGCCGGGACCGCCTCCGACGCCTCGCCCTCCCCTCGACGCTGCCGCTAAATGTCACGATCCGTATCGGCGTTGGCCTTGGTTGTCGTGCCGTCCAGCGGCTCGAGCGAGCACGGCCCGAGCCACGGGTGGCGTCGTCCGGTCGGCACTCCAGCAGCGGTTCGCCGCCTGGCCGCCGCTGCGCGCCCTCTCCCGGCGCACGCCCGCCCACGTGTCAGGCGTTCGCTTTGCGCCCGGCCGGCCTGATGGCCGATCGACGGCATCCGGACGACCGACCGCGCGTCGCTGCGGCTACCGACGTCCGTGTGACAGGCATTGACGATCGCGACGGGATGCCTATCATCCAGAGAGTCGAATGGACGACCACAGTTCGGAATATCGAACGAATTACACAAGGGTCCGGGGCGCCGACCGCTCCGGCTCTCGCGCGGCAACTCAAGCGAAGGCTCCCCCACCGCACCCGTACGGTCCGTACCGGTACGGCCCTTGCTTCCCGCCGGCGAGCACGACCGGTGTCTCCTGACGTGCGGGCAAGGCCGCTGACCAGTCTTGGAGTTCGGTATGCCTGCAGCATCCCCACGCCGACGCCCGCTCCCCCGCGGCTACGACCCGGTGAAGAAGCAGGGAGCGATCATCCTCGGCAGCGGCGGGGACCGTCGCAACGGCGACGCCGGCCTCGGCGTCGGCACGTTCCACGAGGGAGCCGTCGTCGCCGGTCACCCCTGCGACGCCACGGAGGACACCGTACGGGCCGGGATCGCCGCGGCCCGTCACCGCTGAGCACGGGCCGGCGAACACCCCTTGTGTCACACCAAGTCGGACAGACGAAGGAGTGCAAGATGCCCAAACCCAAGTTATGGCCCGCCCTGGTCGCGGCCCTTCTCGCCCTGGTCATGGCGACCGGCGGCGCGGCGCTGCGCGGGGGCGCAGGCGAGCAGCACACGTCCCTGACGGCCGCCCACTCCGCCACGGCGACCGCCGGGTGCGGCAAGGCCCCCGGGCTGGCGAGCGGCACCCACACCCTCCAGGTCAACGGCAAGAGCCGCAGCTACATCCTGAAGGTGCCGGACAACTACGACAGGAACCACGCCTACCGGTTGGTCTTCGGTTTCCACTGGCTGGGCGGCACCTCCACCGACGTGGCCACGGGCCGCACGGTGGAGAACGGCGCCTGGGCCTACTACGGGCTCCAGCGGCTGGCGAACAACAGCACCGTCTTCGTCGCGCCCCAGGGCCTCAACAACGGCTGGGCCAACTCCGGCGGTGAGGACGTGGCGTTCACCGACGCCATGATCAGCCAGGTCGAGGGCGCGCTGTGCGTCGACACCACCCGGCTGTTCTCCGTCGGCTTCAGTTACGGCGCCGCCATGTCCTACGCGCTCGCGTGCACCCGGGCGACGGTGTTCCGCGCGGTCGCGGTCCAGTCCGGTGGGCAGCTCAGCGGCTGCAGCGGCGGCTCCCAGCCCATCGCGTACCTCGGCATCCACGGTATCCGCGACAACGTCCTGGGCATTTCCGGCGGACGCGGCCTGCGCGACCGGTTCGTCCGCAACAACGGCTGCGCCGCCCAGAACCCGCCCGAGCCCGCACAGGGCAGCCGGACCCACCGCATCACCACCTACTCCGGATGCTCCGCGGGACACCCCGTGGAGTGGGCAGCGTTCGACGAGGGCCACATCGCCGCGCCACAGGACGGCGCCGGCGGTGACAGCGGCTCCAGGACCTGGGCGCCGGCCGAAGTCTGGAAGTTCTTCACACAGTTCTGAGGCATCCCGTCCCACCGTGCCGGGTGAGACCGACCCCGTCGGCCAGGAGCTCGCTCATGTCCCTCCGGCCACGGCTGCGCCCCCCGGGCCCCGTTCAGCGCGCGCTGCCGGCAAGAGGCGCGGCCGGCCCGCTCGGCGTCGGCGTGCTCACCGGCGCCGGACCGGCCGCGGTGACCGGGAACGCGGCCACCGTTCCCAGGAGTTCCTGCGGCCGGGCGACCGGCCCGGCCCGGTAGACCCCGAGAGGCCGGGCCCAAGGCCCGGCGCACGGACCTGTCGAAAAGGAAAGGGAGGCAAGACACCCATGAAGAGGTTACGTTCGGCGCTGACCGGAATCGCCGCCGCGTTTCTGACGGCGGCCACGGCGGCGGCGGTGCCCGTGCCGGCCTCGGCGGCGACGCCGGCCGCGGCGGCACTGACCGAAGTCACCGGCTTCGGCTACAACCCGTCCAACCTGAAGATGTACGAGTACGTCCCGCGGAACGCCGGTGCGCACCCGGCGATCCTGGTCGCCAACCACTACTGCGGAGGCTCCGGACCGGCCATGTACTCGGGCAGCGAGTTCGCCTCGCTGGCCGACCAGCACGGGTTCATCGTCGTGTACCCGTCGGTCACCCGCAGCAGCAAGTGCTTCGACGTGTCGTCACCGCGCGCCCTGACCCACAACGGCAGCAGTGACCCGGCGGGCATCGTGTCGATGGTGCGGTGGGAGCAGCAGCACCGGGGCGCCGACCCGAACCGGGTCTACGCCACCGGCTTCTCCTCCGGAGCGATGGAGACGAACGTGCTGCTCGGGGACTACCCCGACGTGTTCAAGGCCGGCGCGGCGTTCTCGGGCGTGCCGTTCGGCTGCTTCGCCACCACGAACGGCTCGGAGTGGAACAGCGACTGCTCGGGCGGCAGGATCACCAAGACGCCCCAGCAGTGGGGCAATCTCGTGCGCGCCGCCTACCCGGGTTACACCGGGCCCCGCCCGCGCATGCAGGTGTGGCACGGCACGCAGGACACCACACTGAGCTACGTCGAATTCGGTGAGGAGATCAAGCAGTGGACCGACGTTCTCGGGGTGAGCCAGACGCCGGCCCTCACCGACCACCCCAAGTCGGCCTGGACCCGCACCCGGTACGGCGGCACCGGCACCACCGCCCCCGTAGAGGCGATCAGCGTCCAGGGAGTCGGCCACAACCTGCCGCAGAGCGGCATGCAGCCACTGGCCCTGCAGTTCATGGGCCTGATCTGACAGGGGCCGCGACGGACCCGGTGCGACCACCTCGAGATCCTGCCCGTCTCCCTCGGTCCCACGGGCCGGCAGCCGACACGGCCGCGGGCGGTCACGGGCGGCGGCGCGAGCGGTCCTGAGCGACGAGTCCGTGGCGGGGCGGAAGCCCTCGCTCCCGTCCCGCCACGGACCGAGCGCGCAGCAGCGCGGTGACCTGGTCGCCGAACGGCTTGCCGGCCGGGTCGCACGGCGGCGGCTTCCGCGACGGGCGCCGCCCCGCCGGCTCGTCGCCGCTGCCGGTCGTCCACGGAGTGCGCCGACGCCGCCCCTGCCGCCCGGCGGTCCCGAGCTCGGTCACGTCCGCCCGTGGACGTGCCCCGCCTCGGGGACGCCGGGACGGAACGGGCCTGCTGCACGAGCACGACGAACAGACCCTCTCCGCTCATCCCTCGGGCGCCGAGAGCGGTGCCCGTTTCCCAGGGGATCGGCAGACCGACGTCACCGCTCGCCGGCGAGGTCGAGATCCCTCTTGCTCGTCCCGGCCGCACCCTCAGTGGTCCGGGGACGCCGCCAGGGTCGCGGGATCGGCTGCGACACCGACCGCCACCACGCTTCCACGGGAAGCTTTCCCGTCGGCTCGAACGGCTCACCCGGCCGAGGAAGGGCCACCGCCTGGCCGGCCTCCCCTGCCGCGTCCTTCGTCCACTCCCCCGGCTCCGCCCAAGCGTGCAGTGCCAGGTTGAACGTGCCCCAGTGGATGGGCAGCATCACCCCGCCGGGACCGCCCTGCAGGTCGAGATGCGCCCGCATGCCCTCTTCGGGCGTCATGTGGATGTCGGTCCAGAATTCGGAGTACGCCCCGATCTGGATCATCGTCAGGTCGAACGGGCCGTGGGCCGCGCCGATGTCCTGGAAGCCGTCGAAATAGCCGGTGTCCCCGCTGTGGTAGATCCGGTACTCCTCGCCCGCGACGACCCACGACGCCCACAGGGTGTGCTGGGTGTTGCGCAGGCCGCGGCCGCAGAAGTGGCGGGCCGGGGTGGCGGTCAGGGTGAGGCCGCCGACCTTCGTCTCCTCGTGCCAGTCCAGCTCGCGCAGCCGGTCGGCGGAGACGCCCCAGTACTCCAGGTGGGCGCCGACGCCGAGCGGCACGGCGAACACGGTGTCCGTGCCGGCCAGCGCCTTGATCGTGGGCAGGTCGAGATGGTCGTAGTGGTCGTGCGAGATGACGACGACGTCGACCGGGCCCAGCGCGGCCAGCGGCAGCGGCACCGGATGCAGCCGCCTGGGTCCGGCGAAGGGGAGCGGAGAGCAGCGCTCGCCCCAGACGGGGTCGAACAGGACGCGCTGCCCGTCGATCTCCGCGAGCACGCTGGAGTGCCCCATCCACGTCGCCCTGAGCCCGCCGGCCGGGGGCGTGGCCAGGTCGGCGAGGGTGGTGGCGTGCACCGGCACGGTGCCCACGGGGGAGCGGCGGGGGCGCTGCTCCTTGTCGAAGAAGACCTTGGCGAAGTCGAGCGCCGAGCCCGAGGGGCGGGTCCGTGCCGGACCGCCGGGGTTCACGAAGGCCCCGTCCTTGTAGTGGGGCGATCTGCGGATGCGCGCGAGGCGCTCACCGCGAGGATCCGCACCGAAGGCCTCGGGCTGCAGAGCGCGGAGCCCGGAGCTCAAGGAACGGAAACCGGACACGGTACCTCCAGGTGGAGTCGCTGAGGCACTCCATTATGGTCGCCTCCTCCGACAACGCGTCGACAGATCTCGCCCCCTCTCCCGACAGTGACCGACTGTTCAGCAGCCGTTCCCGGTCCAGGGGCCCGTGTGACCGCCCCCTGCCTGTCGCTCACCTGGACCGACCGTCTCACCGGCCGTCAGGCTTCCCGGCCGTCGACCGGCTCGTGCGCGGCGTCCGCGGCGGCGGGCCACGCATACGGGCGGGGCGCACCCTGGACGAGGTGACCGGGCTCGCCCGCGGCACGAGAAGGAGGACGCGACGACGCCACGGGCCGTGGGCCACACGATCGCCGAACACCGCCTGCCGGTGATCACGCACGGGTTCGGCGCCCACCGCCGCCCCTGAGACGGGCCCGAGCCGGCCCGCCCACGCGCGCGGGGCGCTCCCGTGCCCCGCGCGCTGCGGCCCGTCCCCCGGCGAACGGCACGCCGTCCGTCAGGGATCGCCTCCCCGCCGTCGAGGGACACGGATTAGGGTGATCGGGTGGCGAGGGTCCGGTTGGGTGTGGCCGCGCGGCGCGAGGAGCTGCTGCGGGCGGCCATCGAGCAGATCGAGGCGCGGGGCGTGGCGGCGGTCAGGATCGCCGACGTCGCCGCGGCCCTCGGGGTGAGCAACGCGCTGGTGCTCTACCACTTCTCGACGAAGGAGCGACTGGTCGCCGAGGCGTTCGCCCACGCGGCCCAGGACGACCTGGCGCACCTGCGCAAGCTGGTCGGCCGCCGGACGACGGCACTGCGCCGGCTGCGCGCGGCCGTGCGCTGGTACGCGCCCACGGGGCAGGCCAAGGGCTGGCGGCTGTGGATCGAGGGCTGGGCCGTGTCGCTGCGCGAACCCGCGCTGCGCGAGGTGGCCCGGTGCCTCGACCAGGAGTGGAAGTCCACGCTCGTCGAGTTGATCGCGGAGGGCGTGGCGGCGGACGAGTTCCCGTGCCCGGACCCGGCCGGCACGGCCCTGCGCCTGACGGCCCTGCTGGACGGGCTCGCCGTCCAACTGACGTCCTACGAGGGCGCGGTGCCGCGGGCCCGGGCGCACGAGTGGGTCGACGAGGCGCTCGAGCGGGAACTGGGCCTGGCCCCGGCAACGCCGGGCTCCTCCGCGCGTTGAGCAGCCGGAAGCGTGGAGCGGCCGGGGCGGGCAGCAGGCCGGAGGCGGGCAGCCGGCGCGCCGCCCAGCGGCTGAGCCGCCGCGCGTCCAGCAGCCGAGCCGCCGGGCAGCCGATCCCCGCGCGCGGGGGCGCCACACCCCTCCGGTCACCTCACTGGTGCCGCGGCCGGCCGAACGAAGTCGACGGCCGACCGCGTCCGCACAGTCCGCGCCCGCACAGTCCGCGCCCGCTCTCCGGTCCACGCCCGCTCAGGCGACGGAGGAGATCCGCATCCTGATGTCGTCCGGCGACAGCGTGCCCTTGGCGACCACGTGGTCGCCGGAGGACTCCCCGCGCAGCCGGCGGCCGATCCACGGCACCAGGTACTCGCGCGCCCAGTGGACGTCGTCGCGCCGCACCTCGAGGGTGCCGCGGGGCGGGAGCAGCGGCCAGGGCTGCTCCGGGTCGGCCGGCACCTCCACGCCGAGGACCTGACCGGCGCGCAGCGCCACACGCGTGTGACCCTCCGGGGAGAGGTGCAGCCGGTCGCCGTCCCAGGCTCTGCGGTCCTGCACGGACTTCAGGGACCACAGGTCGAGCACCGGACAGCCGTACCGGTCGGCGACGGCGCGCACATGTCCGTTGTAGGTGGCGATCTTGCCGCGCAGATGCTTGAGCACGGGAACGCCACGGGTGTCGAAGCCGGTGGTCACCATGACGGTGCCGGCTACGGCGGTCAGGGCCGAGATCGCGCGCTCGAAGCGCTCGGCGACCTCGTCCGGGTCGGTGCCGGGACGGAGGATGTCGTTGCCGCCCGCGCAGAAGGAGACCAGGTCCGGGGCGAGTTCCACGGCCCTGGGCAGCTGGTCCTCCATGATCTGGTCGAGCAGCTTCCCGCGGACCGCGAGGTTGGTGTAGTCGAAGTCGCCTTCGGGCCGCCGGTCCGCGAGGAGTACCGCGAACCGGTCCGCCCAGCCGACGAAGGCTCCGTCCGGGCCGGGGTCGCCGACGCCCTCGGTGAAGCTGTCCCCCACCGCCACGTACGACCCGATCACTGATCTGTTGTCATTCTTCGAATCGTCTGCCACAACAGTTCATGATTCACCTTCGAATGTGACCTACGCGACCGTAGGCAGAGGTTGACGGACGGTGAGATAAGCCACTCCTGAAGAATTGGTCAAACACGGAATAAGCACTCGCGCCCGGAAGGTGGATCCGGAAATGGCTCTACGTGGTGCGGAACACGAAGTTCCCGCCCGTCGGCGCCGACGGGCGGGGCGACCTGGGGCGACCTGGGGCGACCTGTCCGAGGACGCACGGCCCTTCGAACGGGTGCGGAACCGACGACCTCGGGTGATCGGCCGACCTCGCGTGATCGGCGGCCGTGGACCAGGACGAGGCGCGGGTCCAGGGCCGGGATCAGGACTGTGCGGCCGTGGTGGACGGCGCGGAGGCGGACGGCGCGGAGGCGGACGGTGCGGCCGCCTCCCAGGCGAATCCGTCCGGGTCGGTGAAGGGGCCGGTGGCGCCGCCGAGGACGATGCGGTGCGAGCCGGCGCCGTCGGCGGGGACACCGAGGTCCTTGGCCAGGCCGCGGCGCTTGTACAGCGCCAGCTTGACGGGGCTGGACTCGTCGGAGGCGAACTCGGCGTACTTTCCGCCGAAGCTCCTGGCCACGGTCAGGCCCTGACCGACGTAGAACTGCTTGCTGGCCTTCACGTCCTCGACACCGAGCAGGAGCACGATCTCGTCGATCTCGCCGGTGGCCGGGCCGGTGTCCTTTTTCGCCGAGGTGGCGACCTTCCAGATCGTCCCGTCCGGCGCCTGGACGACGCCGCCGTAGCCCCACAACGACCTCGCCGCGGGCTTGAGCAGCGTGGCGCCGGCGTCCACGGCGGCGCCGAGGAAGCTGTCGACGGTGGCCGGCCGAGACACCGTGAGCGCCAGGGTGAAGCCACGGAAGCCGGTGGAGCGCGCCTCTGACGCCCGCAGGCGAATGTGCGTGTCCACTCCGAAGGCGGTGTAGAAGCGGCGGGCGTCCTCGGGGGCGGTCACCTCGAGGGTGACGGAGGCGAGGGACGTGGTGGATGCGGTGGATGCGTTGGTTGCCATGGCCATCACGCTAGGGGCCGCCCGGCGGCCGGCGCTTCTCGATTCCTGACCGGTCTTGTCACCTGCTTCGCCACACACGCGGGCATCCCCTCCACCGTGGCCGCGGGCGCCGTGTCACCGGCCGTGCTCGCGGCCTCGGCGCGGCCGGCCGCCGCTTCCGCCGCAGAGCGACGGAAGGCCCCGGGCGGCATGCCGACCAGCTCGGTGAAGCGGGTGGTGAAGGTGCCCAACGACGCGCAGCCGACCGCGAAGCAGACGTCGGTGACGCTCAGGTCGCCACGCCGCAGCAGCGCCTGCGCGCGCTCGATACGACGCGTCATCAGGTACGCGTACGGCGACTCACCGTAGGCGGCCCGGAACTGCCGGCTGAGGTGCCCGGCGGACATGTTCACACCGCGGGCGAGTGCCTCCACGTCCAGTGGCTGCGCGTACTCCCTGTCGATCCGATCGCGGACACGGCGCAGCCGCGCGAGATCGGACAGGCGCTGCGCCTCGATGCGCGCACGCCGCCACTCCGGCTGACACATGGGCGGACTCCCCTTGTTCTCTTGTTCGTTCTCTTGATTCGTTCTCTTCTTCCGACGATGCATGAGCGCCTGGGCGCCTGCCGAGGCAGGCGCCCAGGCGCTCGAAGCCGAGGCCCGGCCGACAGGGCTGGCCCGGCCGCACCGCTGCTCTGCGGCTCAGCGAAGCTCCTGGATGCGGACCAGGTTGCCCGCGGGGTCGCGGAAGGCACAGTCACGGATGCCGTACGGCTGCTCGGTCGGCTCCTGGACCACCTCGGTGTCACCGGCCTGCACCTTCTCGAACGTGGCGTCGAGGTCGCGGGTGGCCAGCAGGATCCAGCCGTAGGTGCCCTTGGCCATCATCTCGGTGACGGTGCGGCGCTCGTCCTCGGTGATTCCTGGATCGGCGGCCGGCGGCGCCAGGAGGAGGGACGTGTCCGGCTGACCGGCCGGGCCGACCGTGATCCAGCGCATCCTGCCCTGCCCGACGTCACTGCGGACCTCGAAGCCGAGGACGTCGCGGTAGAAGGCGAGCGACGCGTCCGGGTCGTCATGCGGCAGCGAGCTCGTGTGAATGGTGAGGTCCATGACGAGCAGGATAAGAGCCGCCCCCCGTCCGGCACTTCTCGATTCCTGATCGATTTCTGCCCCCTGACGCGTCGGAGGCCGGACCCCCGATCGCGGATCGGGGGTCCGGCCTCCGACGGCGTGTCGGGCGGAACGGGGCTGAGCGGGGTGGGGCTGAGCGGGGCGGGGCGGGAGTCAGCCGACGGTGACGCCGTGCGAGCGCAGGTAGGCGATCGGGTCCACGTCCGAGCCGTAGTCCGGCGTGGTGCGGATCTCGAAGTGCAGGTGCGGGCCGGTCACGTTGCCGGTCGCGCCCGAGAGGCCGATCTGCTGTCCCGCGGTCACGGTCTGACCGGCCGAGACGGAGAGCTGGGAGAGGTGGGCGTACTGGGCGTAGTAGCCGTCGGCGAGCCTGATGACGACCTGGTTGCCGTACGCGCCGCCCCAGCCCGCGGAGACGACGGTGCCCGCGCCGACGGCCTTGAGGGAGGTGCCGGTCGGGACGACGAAGTCCACACCGGTGTGGTAGCCGCTGGACCACATGCTGCCCGACTGGTGGTACGGGGTGCCGATGACCGCGCCGGCCACTGGCAGGACGAAACCGCTGGAGTTGCTCACGGCCGCCTGGGTCGTCTTCGCGGAGGACGACCCGGACGACGGGGCCGACGCGGACGACGAGGCGGACGTCTTCGACGCGGAGGACTCCGCGGCCTTCGACGAACCCGTGGCGGACGAAGGCCCGGAGGACGCTGCCGAGCCGGACGGCCTGTGTGCGCCGGACGCCGCCTTCGCGCCGATCGACAGCTTGAGACCGGGATGGATCAGCGACGGGTCGTCGCCGACGGCCGCGCGGTTGTCCCGGTAGAGCCGCTGCCAGCCGCCGCTGACGTTCTGCTCGTCCGCGATCTTCGAGAGGTAGTCGCCGGACCGCACGGTGTACGTCTTTCCGGTGGCGCTCTTGCGGGTCTCTTCGGCTGCCCGGACGGTCTTCACGGTCGATTCCGAAACCGTCTGAGCGGCCGACAGAGCAACCGACCGGGCGGAAGTCTGTGAAACGGACGCCGGGGTGGCCGCATGAGCGCCGGAAACGCCCATCAGCGGAAGGGCGAGCGCGGCGCCGCCGGTTCCGGCGACGGCTATGGAGCGGGTGAAACGCTGAGTCTTCGGACGGCGGTGCTTACCCTTCGCGGGCATGACGAATTCCTCTCCGGCGCCTGCGAGGTGAGCTGTCGGGTGCGGGCTGGAGATGCCCGGCCGCGCCGAGGCGCGGCTTTACCCCGAGCCTGTTCCGGAGACCGGAACAGGCGGTTGTGCCTGTGGGTCCCCCGCTCCTGCCATGCACGGGTGAGTGTGCGGGATCCGGGCGGTGGCAGGATTCGGCGTCCGTCCGGATTGGGATGGAACGTAAGCGACCCGGACGCACAGAGACAAGCAGTGGTTGCGCTGTTCCCGCGTTTCTCTTGATTTCCGATGGGAATCCCCCGTCACACAGTGTGAAACGAGGGACTCACCCATCGCCAAGCGCCCTGGAAATGCATGCGAATTACGTGAACATGACGTGCGACGTACCGTCACGGATATGACCCTGCTCACGTGACGGCTTTCCAGGTTCCTTTATTTCGCGGCGAGTTATGACTAAGGATTCAATTCGGACAGATACCTCAGATACGACGCAGGCGGATAACCGTCGCATCGAGGTCGCCTCGCAGCCCGACACGCAATCCATGGTGCAGCAGTACCGCACCCCGGTGCACTTCACCCGTTTCGCGGCATTCGTACGTCGCCGTGGGGTCGAGTCCGCGCAGCCTGAGCGCGGGGACGGGCTCGCCGAACCGCTGGGCCTGCAGCCAGGCGAGGACGACCGTCTCGTCGCCGCGCACGTACTGCACGGCGCTCAGCCCGCCCGCCGGGAGGCGCAGCCGGTAGAGGTCGCCCTGCTGCACGACCGGCCGGATGTCCTTGTAGAGGTCCACCCATCGACGCGCCTCGGCGAGCTCCTCCTCGCTCCACTCGGAGAGGTCGCCACCGACGCCGAGCACCCCCGCCATGGCGCTGACGAACCGGAAGCGCAGCGAGCTCACCCGGCCGTTGAGCTGCGCGTTGGGGCTGTCGGTGACCCACGCGGCCATGACCCGCGCGGGATGGATCTGGCTGAAGCCGTGCTGGATGTCGAGCCGGTCGAGGGGGTCGGTGTTGTCGGAGGTCCACACCTGGTCGGTGCGGCTCATGATGCCGAGGTCGATGCGTCCGCCGCCGCCCGAGCAGGACTCGAAGGCGACGCCCGGGTGGGCCGCCCGCAGCCTGTCCAGCAGGCCGTACAGGGCCCGTACGTGGTCGACCCACAGGCGCTGCGGGTAGGCGTCGTCCGGCCAGCCCGCGTCGGTGAAGCAGCGGTTGAAGTCCCACTTCACGTAGTCGATCGGCGCGCTGGACAGCAGCCCGTCGAGCTGGCCCCAGAGGTACTCCTGGACGTCCTCGCGCGCGAGGTTCAGCATGAGCTGATTGCGGAACTCCGTCCGCTTGCGTCCCGGCTGGAACTGCACCCAGTCCGGATGTGCCCGGTACAGGTCGCTGTCCGGGTTGACCATTTCGGGCTCGACCCAGATGCCGAACTGCATGCCGAGGGCGTGCACGTGGTCCGCGAGGGGCTTCAGGCCGTTGGGGAAGCGGTCCGGGTTGGCCCGCCAGTCGCCGAGTCCGGCGTGATCGCCGGTGCGCGCACCGAACCAGCCGTCGTCGACGACGAAGAGTTCGACGCCGATCGACGCGGCCCTCCGGGCGAGGGTCGCCTGCTGCTCCTCGGAGATGTCGAAGTAGGTGGCCTCCCAGGAGTTGAACAGCACCGGCCGGTCCTGCTCGGCGTCCGGGACGACGTGGGCGCGCTGGTAGGCGTGCCAGGTCCGGCTCGCGCCGCCGAAGCCGGCGTCGCTCCACAGGCCGGCGAAGACGGGCGTGACGAAGCTCTCGCCCGTCGTGAGGCGCAGCAGGCCCGAGTCGTCGTATCCCGCGCCGCCGGTGATCTGCACGCGCGCGTCGGGGAGTTGGGCGACGGCGATCCGCCAGGAGCCGGACCAGCCGAGGGCGCAGCCGTAGACCTCGCCGCGCTCCTCGGTCGCGTCGGTGTCGAGGGCGACCCAGGGCAGATGCTGGTGTCCCGTGTGGCCCCGGCGACTGCCGATGACCTTCTCTCCGTAGGTGAGCGGGGACCGCGTCAGCCGCGACTCGGCGGCCCAGCGGCCGTGCAGCTGCGACAGCCGCCACTCGTCGCGCAGGGGCAGGGTCCAGGTGGCCGAGTCGGCGCGGAGCAGCTCCAGGGGCTGCTCGCCCTCGTTGCGCAGGGTGGTCCAGCGCTCGACGACGTCGCCGCGCATCCGGTAGTGCAGGGTGAGGGCGAGCCCGGCGTCCCGGAAGCGCAGCCGGAGCTCGTCGCCGTCGCTCTCGTACGCCTCGAAGGTCCACTCGGTGCCGCGGCGCTCGTCGGTGCGCACGGACAGGGCCGGCCGCACGAAGCGGGGGCCGCCCTCGACCGGGTACTCCTCGCGCCCGTCGAGCGGGGCCTCGAAGGACGCTCCGCGCTCCGGCGGCGCCAGCGCGGCGAGGGCCTCGGCGTCCGCGAGCGCGATGCGCGGGCCCCAGTGCAGATGGACCAGCTCGGCGGCCTCGGTGAGATGGAGGGCATAGCTGCTCGTCGGCCCCGAAAGGAGCCACGTACGGCCGTTGTCGGCGATCTCGGGCATCAAACCCCCACTGATTCGAACAGGTGCGATCAAACACCGACATCATCGAGTGTGTTCGGCCTGCCGGGCAACTCCTTGCCGGCATGTCTCTCACCTGGGCGGACGTCCTGTGGACAACCCGTTGCCCCGGGAACCCGTGTCGTATGGTCGAGGAGGTGTCCCGTCGGCCACCACGAGCCGCGCCGACGGAGACCGACAGGGAGGGAGCCCCAGTGACGCAGCAGATCCCGTCGACCGAGCCCGAGCTGACCGGCGTGCGCAATTTCCGGGACGTGGGCGGTCTGCCGACCGTGGACGGCCGACGCGTGCGCCACGGCGTGCTGTTCCGCAGCGGTCACCTCGCGCACGCCACCGACGAGGACGCCGCGTTCCTGTCCGGCCTCGGCCTGCACACGATCTTCGACTTCCGCAACGCGGCGGACCAGAAGCTGGAGGGTCCGGACGTCGAACTGCGGGGCGTGCGCAACGTCAACCTGCCCCTGTCGGACCCGGCGGACGGCGCCGAGTTCTGGAAGATGGTCCGCGACGGCCAGGTCGACCAGCTGCGGGGGATCCTCGGCGACGGCAGGGCGGCGGGCAGGATGATCGCCTCGTACCGCACGATCGTCAAGGAGCGGACGGCCGAGCACGCGCGGGTGCTGCACTCGCTCGCCGAGGACAGCCTCCCGGCGCTGATGCACTGCGCGGCGGGCAAGGACCGCGCGGGTCTGTCCGTCGCGGTGACGCTGCTGGCCGTGGGCGTGGAGCGGGACGCGATCCTCGGCGACTACCTGGAGTCCAACGCCCTGCACCGCCGCTACAAGGTGCGCCGCAGCTCCTCCTCGGGCGAGGCCCACTCCCCCGAGATCATGGAGTTGCTGAGCCCCCTCTTCGACGCCCGTGCGGAGTACCTGGCGGCGGCGTTCGAGACCGTGGAGGAGGTCTGGGGCGGGGTCGACGCCTATCTGGAGCGGGGCCTCGGGCTCTCCCCGGCGACCCGAGAGCGGCTGCGGGAGCGCCTGCTCGACTGACGCCGGCCGACCGGAAGCGCCGCCAGGCCGACAGGCGCCCGGCGGGCCCTGGTGCGCCCGCCGGGCGGGGACACCGCCCGGCGAGGGGGGCAGCGCAGGCCTACTGGCTGGTCCCCACCTCGAACAGCAGCCACAGGAACGCGGCGAAGAGGTGCCCGACGGCGATGTAGATGATCAGCCGGATCCACAGGGTGCGGGGGAACTTCTCCTCGAAGTCGCTCATGGCGTCACTTCGCTCTCTGACGGGTTCGGCCCCAGGCACAGCGTGGCCGTGGGGCTCTGCAACAAGGTGTGGACGAAGAGGAGTTCGACGCCCTCGACGTCCTGAGCGGCGATACGGTGCGGGGTCAGCGAGTCGAAGTGCGCGCTGTCCCCCGGGCCCAGCAGGTCCGTGGCGTCCCCAAGGCGCAGCCGCAGGCGGCCCCGCAGGACGTGCAGCCACTCCTCCCCGGGGTGCACGCGCACGATGTCCCCCTGGGAGCCGTGGGGGACGTGCACGCGCAGGGCCTGCATGCCGCGCCCGGACGCGCCGGCCTGCCAGTACGTCCAGCCGCCCGCTCGGGTCGGCTCCATGTCGGCGGCGCGGACCACGGCGTCGCGGTCCGCGACCGTCTCCCCCAGCAGATCCGAGACGGTCGTACCATAGACCCGCGCGAGCGTGAGCAGCATCGGCAGCGAAGGCTGGCGCTGCCCGGTCTCCAGCCGGGAGAGGTGGGCGGGCGACAGTCCGGCGGCGCGGGCCGCGGTCTCCAGGGTGAGGGCGGCCCGGCGGCGCAGGGAGCGCAGCTGCGGGGCGACGGCGGGAAGCGCCTCGGCCTGCGGTGGCGAGGGCTCGGACTCGGGCGGACTCATGTCCCTATTGCACGCCGCTTTTGCCTCTGCGGCAAATTCCTTGCCTCAGAGGCAAAAGCGTTCGGCCTCAGCGGTCACCACCGTCCCGGCGGTCAGCGGTTGGCCACCGCCTGCTTCACCAGCGTGCTGCCGAACTCCCACATCAGCCCGCCGCCGCTGTGCGCGTCGTCCATCACGGCGGTGAACGCCTCGACGAACCGGTCCACCTCCGCCTCGCCGATGATCAGCGGCGGGATCAACTTGATCACCTCCAGACGGTCGCCGGAGACCTGGGTGAGAATGCGGTGCCGTTGCAGCAGCGGTACGACCACCATCTGCGCGAACAGTCCCTTGCGCGCCGCCTGCAGCATGGTCCAGCGGCTGCGCAGCTTCAGCGACCTGGGCCTGCCGAACTCGATGCCGATCATCAGCCCCCGGCCGCGGACGTCGGCCAGCAGCTCGTACTTCTCGGTGAGCGCCGCGAGCCGGGACTTCAGGAGATCACCCGTCAGCCGGGCGTTCGCGACGGTCTGCTCGTTCTCCATGACGGCCAGCACGGCGAGCCCCGCCGCCATGGCCTGGGCGTTGGAGCCGAAGCTCGCCGAGTGCACCAGCACCCGGTCCATCGACGAGTAGACCTTCTTGAAGATCCAGTCCTTGCCGAGCGTCGCGCCCACCGGGACGTATCCGCCCGACAGGGCCTTGGCCACGCACACCAGGTCCGGCTCGACGCCGTCCTCGTGCTGGTAGGCGTAGAAGTCGCCGGTCCGGCCGAGGCCGGTCTGCACCTCGTCCACGACGAGCAGCGCCTTGTGCCGGTGCAGCAGCTCCTGGGCGGCGCGCAGATAGCCGGGCGGCGCCTCGTGCACCCCCTTGCCCTGGATCGGCTCGACGATCAGAGCGGCGACGTCGCCCTTCTTCAACTCGGCGGCCAGCGCGTCGAGGTCGCCGAGCGGGACGGGCGTGTCGGGCAGCAGGGGCGCGAACCCGTCGCGGAAGCCCGCCTCGCCGTTCACCGACAGCGAGCCCGTGGTCAGCCCGTGGAAGGCGTGGTCGCAGTACAGGACCCTCGGCCGGCCCGTCGCGTAGCGGGCGAACTTCAGCGCGGTCTCCACCGCCTCGGTGCCGCTGTTGCCGAAGAACACCCGGTCCAGGTGCGGGCTGTGCGCGAGCAGCTTCTCGGCCAGCAGGCCGGGCAGCGGCTGACAGTCGAAGCGGGTGAGGTCGGCGAGCCCGGCGTCCAGGACGTCGTGCAGCGCCTTGCGGACGACGGGGTGGTGGCGGCCCAGGCCCATCACCCCGAACCCGGCGAGCATGTCCAGGTAGTCGTTCCCGTCCGCGTCCCAGAAGTACGCGCCCTCGCCGCGTTCGTACACCTTGTCGAAGCCGATGGTGTGCAGCATGCGCGGCAGTTGGTGGTTGAGGTACTTGCCGTGCAGCTCGTAGCGCTCGGCTCCGCGCTCGGCCAGCAGGGCACCGAGGTCGAACTCCGTGGTCATTCGGCCTTCTCCTTGACTGGCTCCTCGACCGGGCCGGCCGCCGCGCCGGCGGCCGGACCGGCGTCCCTGGCCGCCAGGCTCGCGCCGATCCGGCCGGCGATCTCGACGGGCGTGAGCCCGATGTCGGCGAGCACCTCGCCACGCTTGGCGTGCGCGAGGAACTGCTCCGGGATCCCGAACCTGCGGACGGGCACGTCGACTTCGGCGTCGCCCAGGGCCAGCTGCACCGCCGATCCGACGCCGGCGGCACGGCTGTTGTCCTCGACGACGGCCACCAGCCGGTGTCCGGCGGCGAGGCCGGGCAGCGCCGGGTCGACGGGCTTGACCCAACGCGGGTCCACCACCGTGCAGTCGACGCCCCGCGCCGCGAGGAGTTCGGCGGCGTGCAGACACACGGGGGCCATCACGCCCACGGCCACCAGCAGCACGTCGGGCCGCTCGCCCCGGCGCAGCACGTCCATGCCGCCCACCCGGTCGACGGCCGGCACGTCCGGTCCGACCGCCTCCTTCGGGAAACGGACCAGCGTCGGCGCGTCGTCCACCGCGACCGCCTCCCGCAGCTGTGCGCGCAGTTGACCTGCGTCGCGAGGAGCCGCGATGCGCAGTCCCGGCACGACCTGGAGCACGGACATGTCCCACATGCCGTTGTGGGAGGCCCCGTCGACTCCGGTGACCCCGGCCCGGTCCAGCACGAACGTGACCCCGCAGCGGTGCAGGGCCACGTCCATCAGCAGCTGGTCGAAGGCGCGGTTGAGGAACGTGGCGTAGACGGCGACGACCGGGTGCAGACCCCCGGTCGCCAGGCCCGCCGCGCTGACGGCCGCGTGCTGCTCGGCTATGCCGACGTCCCACACGCGGTCGGGGAAGCGTTCGGCGAACCTGCCGAGGCCCACCGGGTGCAGCATCGCCGCCGTGATCGCCACGACGTCGTCGCGCTCCTCGCCGATCGCCACGATCTCGTCGCCGAAGACGGACGTCCACGACGGCCCGCCGGCCGGCGCGAGCGGTGCGCAGGTGAGGGGATCCATCGCGCCGACGGTGTGGAAGCGGTCCTCCTCGTGCGCGAGGGCCGGCTCATAACCGCGCCCCTTCTCGGTCAGGCAGTGCACCAGCACCGGACCGTGGAAGCGCTTGGCCCGCCGCAGCGCGGACTCGACGGCCTTCACGTCGTGCCCGTCGATCGGGCCCACGTACTTCAGCCCGAGGTCCTCGAACATGCCCTGCGGAGCGAACGCGTCCTTGAACCCCTTCTTCGCGCCGTGCAGCGACTCGTAGACCGTGTTCCCGACGACCGGAGTGCGCAGCAGCACGTTCTTGCCCCAGGCCAGCACCTTCTCGTAGCCGTCGGTCGTGCGCAGGGTCGCCAGGTGGTCGGCCAGCCCTCCGATGGTCGGCGCGTACGAGCGCTCGTTGTCGTTGACGACGATGATCAGCGGCCTGTCCTTGGCCGCCGCGATGTTGTTGAGAGCCTCCCAGGCCATGCCGCCGGTGAGCGCGCCGTCGCCGATGACCGCGACCACGTGCCCCTTCCCGCCCTGCACCTGGCGGGCCTTGGCGAGGCCGTCGGCCCAGCCGAGCGCGGTGGAGGCATGACTGTTCTCGATGACGTCGTGCTCGGACTCATCGCGGGAGGGGTAGCCGGACAGACCGCCCTTGCCGCGCAGCTTGGAGAAATCCTGACGCCCCGTCAGGAGCTTGTGCACATAGCTCTGGTGGCCGGTGTCCCACAGGATGCGGTCGACCGGCGACTCGAAGACCCGGTGCAGGGCGACGGTCAGCTCCACCACGCCCAGGTTGGGCCCGAGGTGTCCGCCGGTCCTGGCGACCGCGTGCACCAGGAACTCCCTGATCTCTTCGGACAGTTCACCGAGTTCCGCCTCGGACAGCGCCTTCAGGTCGCGTGGTTGCCGGATGTTCTCCAGGATCGTCACGTCGGGCCCCCTCTCGGTCCGTGCCTTGCCTCAACTCACCGTCACGTCCGGTTTCCCCGTGCCGGCGGGGGCACCGGACGCGACGCCCTCCCGCTCCATCTGCTCGGCCAGCTTCATGGCCTCCTCGATGAGGGTCTCGACGATCTTCGACTCGGGGACGGTCTTGATGACCTCGCCCTTCACGAAGATC
>NZ_BMTL01000023.1 GCF_014649655.1 Streptomyces humidus
TCCCGGACCCCGGCCATCTCCTCAGGTGTCACACCATCCCAACGACACCCGCACACCAACAGACACGCCACCCACGAGTGAAGCTGACCAAGCTCTACTAGTGCCGCGGCAGGCAATGTTCGCCCGAGAAGGAGCGGCGTCTGGTGCGTGCTGTCGGCGTGCCGGGCGGAAGCACTCGTACTGGATGTACTCGGGCTTTCGCCCGGTGCGGCGAGAGTGCGTGCCAGGCGTCGTGACGGGGCGAACATTGCCTGCTGCGGCACTAGCTGCCTGCCTGCGCCGCGGGGCCCGTGGCGCAGGCGGTCTGATCGCGGGCGGGCCGAGGGGGCGGCCCTCGCGGGAATGCCGGCCGTCTTTTCGCGGCCGGCGGCCGGCGGCCGCGTGTGCGGCGCCGGGCCCGCCACCCGGTGAGGACGGCGGGCCCGGCGCCGCACCGAGGACGACGGGCGCGGCGCCGCGGGCGTCGACGGCGGACTCCGGGTGGCGGGTGGCGGGTGGCGGGTGCGCGCCGCCTGCCGCGCGCCGCCCGACCGCGCGAGATCTCGCCTCCGGTCCGGACCGGGCCCCGTCAGGCCCGCAGAGGCGTCGAGCCGTCAGGCGTCAGACCCGTCAGGCGTCAGACCCGTCATGCCGTCAGGTTCGCCCATATCGCGTTGCCGCCGGTGAGTCGCGACCGGTCGACGCCCCAGGTCTGGGCGAGCTGCTCCACGAGGAGCAGTCCGCGGCCGCCCTCGTCGTCCGGGCCGGGCTCGCGGCGGGGCAGGACGCGGCACGAGCGGTCCTGGTCGTGCACCTCGAGCCGCAGGCACCCCGCGCCGACCAGCCCGACCCCGCACAGGAACCGGGTGCCGAGCGCGTGTCGCACGGCGTTGGTGGCCAGCTCGGACACCAGCAGAACGGCGTCCGCGCACAGCTCGCCGGGCAGCCGCCACGCCGTCAGCCGCGCGTCCATCGAACGGCGGGCCACCGAGACGCTGGAGCGCTGGGCGGGGAGTTCGAGCCAGTGCGTGCGATCAGGACTCCAGGTGTCCAACGGCCGGGGAGAAGTCGTGTGGGGGGACACGGTGGACGCCTTCCGTGGGGGGCAGGAGCAGCGGCCGGAGGCCGGGGAAGGTGAGCAAGGGGCCGCGGAAGACGGGGGTGTTGTGCAGGGCCCCTGCGCCGCGATCGCTCCGGCAGCCCAACTCCGTTGTGGGTGAAGGAGCTTGACGGGGGAACGTTGATGTTCGACGGCGCGGTTCACGTGAGTAACTATGCTCGCACCTGAGTTCAGGCTGCAACCGACTGCCTGATAATTTCAGCAAGCCGGTATCCGTCCGGTCGCGCCATCAGGGCGCTGTCGGACTTATCAGGGTGACGGTCCCTCAGGAGGCACGGCGTGAGCGAAGGCCGTTCGGGCACGGGCAGCAGCAGTGCGCCCACCGTGTTGCGCATGATCCTCGGCCGGCGGCTGCAGGAGCGGCGCCAGAACGCGGGTGCGTCACTGGAGGACGCGGCCAGAGCGCTGCGCGTCAAGCCGCTGACCATCCGCCGTCTGGAGAAGGCGGAGGTCGGCCTCAAGCCGCTCTACGTGGAGATCCTGCTCGACACCTACGGGGCCGACCGGCAGGAGATCGAGGAGTTCGTCGCCCTCGCCGAGCGGGCCAACGAGCCCGGCTGGTGGCACCCGTACCGCGATGTGCTGCCGAGCTGGTTCAGCGGTTACGTCAGCCTGGAAACCGGGGCGTGCACCCTGCGCACCTATGAGCCGCACTACGTCACGGGGCTGCTGCAGACCCCCCGGTACGCGCGCGCGGTCCTCGGCGGCGGCTTCCCGAGCGACCGGGACGAGGATCTGCAGCGGCGCGTGGACCTGCGGCTGCGCCGTCAGAGCCTGCTGGAGAGAGCCGGCGCCCCCACGCTGTGGACGGTGCTGGAGGAGGCCGTGCTGCACCGGATGGTGGGCGGCCCCGAGGTGATGCGGGAGCAGATCGACCGGCTGCTGGAGGTGTCGGAGCTGGAGCATGTGAGCGTCGACATCGTGCCGTTCACGGCCGGTGCGCACGTCGGGGCGTGCGCACCGTTCACCTACTTCCGTTTCGAGGAGCCGGAGCTGCCCGACATCGTCTACACCGAGATCCTCTCGGGCGCCGTGTACCTGGACCAGCGCTCGGACGTCGTGGCGCATCTGGAGGCCCACAACCGCATGTCCCTGCTGACCTCGGACACGGACAGCAGGGCACTCCTGAACCGCATGCGCAAGGAGTACTCATGACCGGCATCGACGGCGGTGACCGCCACGCCCACGACGTCTACAACGGGATGCCCGCCTCCGACCTGGGCGACCACGGCTGGGAGTCCCCGTGGAGCGGGCCGAACGGGGGCCAGTGCGTGCAGACCAAGCAGCTCGCCGACGGCCGCGTGGCCCTGCGGCAGTCGACCGACCCGGCCGGGCCCGCGCTGATCTACACCCCCGAGGAGATCGCCGCGTTCGTCACGGGTGTCAAACGGGGGCTCGCCGACCATCTGGCGGCCGGCTGAACCCGAGCACGACGGGCAGGACCCGGTGCCGTCCCTGACGTCCCCGGCCTGCCCGGCATCCCCCACGCACACCACCGAAAGGCACAGGATGACCACCTCGAACCTCCCGCGGGACATCGACACCAGCAGGCCGCATTCCGCCCGGATGTACGACTACTACCTCGGCGGCAAGGACCACTTCGAGGTCGACGAGCAGGCCGCGGAGTCCGTCGCGGGCGTCTACCCGGGCATTTTCGTGTGCGCCCGCGAGAACCGCGCCTTCATGCACCGGGCCACCCGGGTCCTCGCCCGGGAACACGGCATACGGCAGTGGCTGGACATCGGCACCGGCATCCCGACCGAGCCGAACCTGCACCAGGTCGCCCAGTCCGTCGTCGCCGAGGCGCGGGTGGTCTACGCCGACAACGACCCGCTGGTCCTGAAGTACGCCGAGCGCCTGATGCGCAGCACGCCGCAGGGGCGCACGGCCTACGTCCACGGGGACGTCAACGACCCCGCCTCGCTGCTCGACGCGCCCGCGCTGGCCGAGGTGCTGGACCTGGAGCAGCCCGTCGCCCTGTCCCTCAACGCCCTGATGCACTTCGTCACCGACGCGCAGGACCCGTACGGCATCGTGACGCGTCTGCTGGACGTGGTCCCCTCGGGCAGCGCGCTGGCCCTGAGTCACTGCACGCCCGACTTCGACCCGTCGACCTGGCAGCAGGTGACCGACATCTACACCGGCGCGGGCACGCCGGTGCAGTTCCGCTCACGGGACGACGTCATCCGCTTCTTCGACGGGCTGGAGCTGCTCGAGCCCGGCGTCACGGTCGGCCACCGCTGGCGTCCGGACGGTCCGGTCGAGGCGACGGACGCCGAGGTCAGCCTCTGGACCGGGGTGGGCATCAAGCCGTAGCCGTCACCCCCCGACGACTCCCCCACCGCACCCCGGAAGGCACTCGCATGGAGATCACGGCCGCTCGCGTCGCCGACCTGTACGACCTCGGCGAGGGACCGTGGACGATACAGCCGGTCGCCCGGGGTGCGCTGGGCCGGATCTGGAAGCTGTCCGGGCGGGGTTCCTCCTGGGCGGTCAAGGAGATGCTCTTCGGATGCGACGTGAGGCAGGTGCTCGAGGAGTCCCGGCTGCGGACGGCCGCGGAGAAGCTGGGGGTCGCCTCGCCACGGCTGTTCCCGAACCGTCACGGCGCCTGCGTCTCGCAACTCGCCCCCGGGCCCGAGGGGTCCTCGGTCCCCGAGGGGTCCTCGGTCAAGGTGTACGAGTGGATCGACGGCGCTCGGCCGGACACGTCCGATCCGGAGATCCTGAGCTGGTGCGGCCGCACGCTGGCCGTCCTGCACACGGCCGGGGCGGTCACGGCCGGGACGCCCGGTCCCTGGTACGAGCAGTGCCCCGGGGAAGCCGACTGGGATCGGCTGTACGGGGAGGTGCGCCGGTGCGGGATGCCGTGGTCGGACGCGCTGGGCCGGTTCGTCGCGACGTCGGCCAGGGAACTCGCGAGGCATGTCACCCCGTCCGGGGCCGGTGACGTCGTCATGTCGCATCTCGACGTGCAGCCGCAGAACGTGCTGCTCGGCGCCACCGGTCCGGTGCTCCTGGACTGGGACAACGCCGGGCCGATCTCGGCGGGACGGGAACTCGCCCGGGCCGTCTACGTGTGGTCCGGCGGCAACGACTTCGACGCCGGATCCGCCCTGCGGATGGTGCGGGCGTACCGGGACGCCGGAGGCGGTCCGGTCGTCCGGGGGCTGGAGTCGTTCTCGGCACTGTTCGCGACGGCCCTGAACTACGTCCGCGTCCAGGCCGAGTGTGCGATCGATCCGACCGCGACGGAGGCACAGCGCGAGTTCGCGAGCGGTCAGGTGGTGGCCTGTCTGGGCCGCCTGCCGGAGCTGAGCGCCGTCTCGCGCCTGGCGCAGGTCCTGGAGTCCGTGAAGTGACGGCCGCGCCGCTCCTGGCGGCGGATGCGGTCGTCCGTGCTACCGGGGTGGGAGGCGGCCGAGGCCGCTCTCACGGATGATGCGGACAGAGGCCTCCGAGCCGCCCCGGCGGCGAACCGGCTTCGCCCGCCCTACTCCGCAACTCCGTTTTCCGCCCCGCCCGAAGGCCGGGGCATCCACGAGGGAGAGATCCGATGACGAAGACCGGACGCCCCGAAACCGCCTTCACAGCAACGCTGTTGGCCGCGCTGACCCTGCTCGCGGCGGGGTGCGGGACCCAGCGTGCGGGACAGGACGCCGGGGACGGCAGCCCGTCACGGGCCGCGGTGACGACGCCGGGCGCGCCGGCGGACTTCCCGTGCCCCGGCGAGAGCGCCGCGCCGACGCCCACCCCGAGTGCGGCCTCCTCGGGGCCCGCCACCGCGCCCCCCGACCACTACGCCGAGAACCACGGGTTCATGGTCCCCCTCCCCCTGCACGGCCGGAGCCGCTGCGACGGGCTGGCGGCCGTCCGGCGGATCGAGCGGGTGCTGGAACCGCTGCGCGAGCGGGGCGACTTCAGTCCGCAGAGCACTCGCGCCGCGCTGACCGGTCTGGGGTACGCCGCCGGGGACGTGCGGGCGTCCCAGAACGGCCCCACCGGGGTGAGCTTCCTCGTCGTCGCCCGCCCTCTGTGCCTGGAGGGCGGCATCGACCGCGAGAAGACCCGGGCGGACGCCTTCGGCGGCTACCCCGACGGCACCGACTGCGAGCCCCCGTCCGGCGGCCACTGATCGCGGCCGTCCACGCGAGGCAGACCGGACATGACGGGACGTCGCGTGGACGGATGGGTGAACTGATGTACGCAAGCGGGCCGTTGGAACGTAAGTTGTGGCCAGAACTGCTCACGCCTCGGTGAAAGACGGACGACGACCATGACCGACCCTGAGACCACGTCAGCGGCCCACCAGCCCATCGACACGTCGGTGCCCCACTCGGCGCGCATCTGGAACTACTGGCTGGGAGGCAAGGACAACTACCCCGTCGACGAGCAGGCCGGCGACGCCTACACGGCCGTCTTCCCCGGCATCGTCACCATCGCCCGCAGCAGTCGCGCCTTCCTGCGGCGGACCATCACGTATCTGGTGTCGGAGGCGGGCGTCCGGCAGTTCCTCGACGTCGGCACGGGCCTGCCGACCGCCGACAACACCCACGAGGTCGCCCAGCGGCTCGCCCCCGAGTCGCGGATCGTCTACGTCGACAACGACCCCCTGGTCCTCACCCACGCCCGCGCCCTGCTCAGCTCGACCCCCGAGGGCGCGACCGCCTACGTCGACGCCGACGTCTTGGACCCGAAGCGCATCCTGGCGGCCGCCGCCGAGACGCTGGACTTCGGCCGGCCCACCGCGCTCATCCTCAGCAACATCCTCGGCCATGTCTCCGATCACGCGCGGGCCCGTGGCATCGTCACCGACCTGATGGCCGCGCTGCCGTCCGGCAGCTACCTGGCCGTCAACGACGGCTCGCGGGGCGTCGACCCGGTCTTCGAGCAGGCCCAGGACGACTACAACGAGAGCGGCGCCGTCCCGTACAACCTGCGCTCGGTCGACGAGATCACGGCGTACTTCGACGGCCTGGAGCTGCTGGACCCTGGCGTCGTCTCGGTGCCTCTGTGGCGGCCCGAGGCCGGTTCCACGGCGCTGGACCCCATCGGCGAACACGGCGGCCTCGGCCGCAAGCCGTGACCGCGGGCCGCCCGGACGGGCCCTGACCCGCCCACCCCTGACCCGCCCGCCGCCGTGCCGCCCCGCGAGGACCGGCACGACGGCGGGCGGTGCGGGGAGCGGTGCGGCCGGCGGGCTCGATCGCGAGGCCGGTCAGGCCTGACATCACAGCAGTCGCCGGATGTCGCCGCGGACCCGGTAGAAGCCGCCGGCGGCCGGGTGCAGGGCGTCGACGACGTAGCGCGCGCCGGGTTCCCGTATCTCACGCGGAAACTGGACGTTCCAGGTCGCGTCGTAGCCGTCGGACACCACGTGCACCCGCACACGTCCGGCCCGCTGGACGCACTCGACGACGATCGAGCCCACCGGAGCCTGCGCCACGGTGGCCACCGCGCTCACCGCCGTGGCGGGCGCGTAGGTCGGCAGAGCGGCGGCGAGCTTGACGTCCCGCGCCACCGGCACCGTGCCCTGCTGGGCGGCGTCGACGGCCGCCTCGCTCGCGTCCACGCACACCAGCGAGCCGTCCGTGGTCACCAGGTACAGCCGTTCGTCGCGGTACTGCATCGACAGCGCGGATCCGCCGCCGGTGCCGAGCTTCCACAGCCGGGTGCCGTCCCGGTCGAAGCAGTAGACGGACGACGACGCGTCGCCCGCGAACACGAACCGTCCGCTCGGCGAGGTGGCGCACGAGTACACCGCGCTGTCGCAGCCGTACGTGGCCTCGACCGCCCCGGTGGCCTTCGACAGCCGCTGGACCACCCGGTGCGCGGTCCCCGCGTACACGGCGTCCTCCTCCTGCCAGCCGAACAGGACGCCGCCCCGGGTGGGCGTGTGCCAGAGTTCGCCGCCGCCGTCGGGCGCGTAGGCGGTGACCCCCCGGTGGTGTCCGTGGTAGACGGCCCGGTCGTCGGCGCGCACCATCCAGGCGTGCTCGCCCTGGCTGCGGCGCGCCCACTGGTGCTCGTCCTCGTGGTCGATGACGGTGAGCCGGCCGCCCCGGTCCGAGACGTTGAGGATGCCCTCGTGGATGTCCAGCCAGAAGATGTCCACGTCGGCCGTGATGTCGTACGCGGCGTAGGGCAGCTTCGAGGACAGGTCGTAGACCTTGCCGTCGTCGCAGCCGGCGTAGATCCAGAAGTCGTCGGCGACCAGGCACTTCACGCCGTCCGGCAGACTGAAGCGGGCGAGGACGCCGCCGTCGTGGTCCAGCGTGTAGACGTCGCCGGCCTGGTTGCCGACCCAGCAGCGGTCGTCGTCGACGTGGATGCCGAACGCCGAGGAGCCGGTGCGGAACCGCCACAGCACCGGCGCGACGGCGCGCGCGGTGGACGGCGCCGAGGTCACCTGACGGCGGGTCACCGCACGTGGGGCGCGCTGTCCCGCGACGGCCGGGGCGTATCCCTTGCGGACCTTCTCCCCCACCTTCTTCGCGGCGGCGGCCCGTGCCTTGTCGGCGGTGGGGAAGGTGGTCGTCTGCACCTGGCCTGAGGCGCCGATCCGCCCGTAGCGGACCGTCACCACCGTGCCGGCGACCGCCACTTCGTAGAACTTGTGCGCGCCGCCGTCGTCCTGCGACAGTTCCAGATACGTCGTCGACACGTTGCTGAGCCCCGTAGACATGACACACCCCTCCCCAGGGTGGACCCGCGGCCGTTCCGGCGGATCCCACTGATCGAACCGTAGGCGCAGGCACTGACAATCGCGTCGGCCCGGGGTCCCGGCGCGCGTCAGGCGGCGTGCGTAGGTCCGGCCGGGCCTGCGGACGGGCAGCGTGGGCAGAAGGACGGCGGACGGCTCGCTCGGCCGCGGGGGCGGCGCTCCGCGTGACTGCGCGGATGCGGCGAGGAGCAGCGGTGGGAGCACGAGGAGACCGCCGCGCTCCGGCCGCCGCCTGTGCGTCCCGCCCACCCCGAGCATGGCCCCCGGCTGTCGCGCGCGTGTGACGCCGGTCCGTCCCGCCGGCGGGACGGCCTCTCAGGCCCCTCAGGCCCCTCAGGCCCCTCAGGGATCGTCGTCCTTGGTGGGCCGGCCGGGTGGGGTGTCGCCGGCGGTGAGGTGTTCCAGGACCTCGGCCAGTTCCTGGCACGCCTGCTCCACGGAGCGCCTGGTGTTGCGCTGCTCCGCGATCACCGCGGAGAGCAGCAGCGCGGTGAGGGCCATCGTTCCGTTGAAGGCCTGCAGCTTGATCATCACCTCGACGCGGGTCAGGTGCACGAAGGGCCCCGTCCGGTCGGTGGCGGCGATGGTGGCCAGGACGGAGGCGAAGAGGGCGCACAGCATGCTCCCGCCCAGCTGGAACCGCAGCGCCGCCCAGATCAGCAGGGGATAGATCAGAAAGAGCAGGCTGACATGGCTGTGGATGGCCAGTGGCACGACGGCGCAGGTGATGAGCGCCAGGCCCGTGGCCTCCTTCCAGCGGGACAGGTGCAGGGGTCGTCGCAGCGTGTGCAGCACCAGCAGGACCGGCGTGACGATCAGCACGCCCATCGCGTCGCCCACCCACCAGGCCAGCCAGACGGCCCAGAAGCTGTGCGCGTCGATCTTGTCGGTGAGGAGCAGGAGCCCGACGCCGACGGTCGAGCTGATCAGCATGGCGGTGAGGGCCCCCAGGAAGACCAGCGCGAGGCCGTCCCGTAACCGGGCCAGGTCGGTGCGGAAGCCCACCCTGCGGAGCATGAGGTAGGCGCAGACGGGGGCCGCGGTGTTGCCGGCCAGGTTGCCGATCGCCGCGGGCCGCAGCGACGTCAGGGACATGATGACGAGGAGGGATCCCAGCGCGATGCCCGCCCAGGCGCGGATCCCGAGGATCAGCAGACAGGCCAGCGCCACGCCCGTGGGCGGCCAGATGGGGGTGAAGACCGCGCCCCCGACGACGAGCTCCCGCATGAGGCCGAGCCGCCCGGCCGCGTAGTAGCAGAGGGCGACCGCCAGCGTCTCGATGGCGAAGACGGCTGTTCGGCGCAGATCCGGGGTACCCACCACAGCAGTCATCAGACACCGGCGGAGCGCTGTCGGCGAGGCGGGGGGCGTGGCGACCGCCCCTATGGCCGAACCCGGGGACGTTCCGGTCCGGCCAGTCGGTCGTGGCTCACGACGAGGACGGCCGCGTCGTCCTCGTGCCCGACGCGCTCGGCGCGCTTGATCACCGCGGCGGCGAGGGAGTCCGCCTCCATGCCCGCGACGGCGGCTGTCCCCGCGAGCCGTACCACCTGCTCGAGACCCTCCTCGACGCTGAGCGTGGGCCCCTCCACCACTCCGTCGGTGAGCAGCACGAAGACTCCGCCCTTGGTGAGTCGGTAGCGGGTCACCGGGTAGTCCATGCCCTCCTGCACGCCGAGCGGCGGTCCGCCCTCGTCCTCGGCGACGCCGGACTTACCGTCGGCGGTGGCCCACACACACGGGATGTGGCCGGCGCGCGCACTCTCCAGGACGCCGGTGGCGGGGTCGAGGCGCATGAAGATGCAGGTGGCGAAGAGGTCGCTGCCGAGGGAGACGAGCAGTTCGTTGGTCCGGGCGAGGAGCTCGCCGGGCTCGCCGGTGACGGAGGCCAGGGCCCGCAGTCCGACGCGGACCTGTCCCATGAACGCGGTCGCCTCTATGTTGTGCCCCTGGACGTCGCCGATGGACAGGCCGATGCGCCCGTCCGGCATGGCGAAGGCGTCGTACCAGTCGCCGCCGACGTTGAGGCCGTGGCAGGCGGGAGCGTACTGCACCGCGAGCCGGAACCCGGGGGCCGCCGGCAGGTCCCTGGGCAGCATGCCGCGCTGCAGCGCCAGGGCCAGCTCGACGCGGGAGCGCTGCACCTCCGCGCGCTCGCGCGCCTGGGCGGTCAGCGAACCGAGCCTGGCCAGCAGCTCGTCGCCGTCGTCCGTGCGGCGCATGCGGGACATCGATCACTCCGGCGGAACGGCAGCTCATCGGAAGGACGGGGAAGACCGCCCCATCGACACCCTTACCTGGCAAAACTCAAATTTTACTCTCATAGGATGATAGCGGCCCTCCGATGAGACCCGACGGGCAAGCCGACGGACCCGGACGGCCAGCCGGCCGCCCGTCCGTCCGTAGCAGGTATGCGGCGGCCGGGGCGTCGCGCCGTCACCGGGTGCGTCACGTCCCGCCGATCCGGCGAGGGCCCTGCGGTCGGCGACGTTCCCTCTGCCGGAGCGAGGCGGGGCCGACCGCGGCGCGCGGGGCGGGCCTGGGGGCGCAGGGGCACGCGCGCCGGTCGTCGCCTGGCCGATGCGCCTGCCCCGCGTCGCAGCGTCGCCCCGCCGGGACTCAGCCGGCCAGTGCCGCGTCGACGACCTCTTTGGCCTCCTCCTGCACCCGGCGCAGGTGGTCCGGGCCGAGGAAGGACTCGCCGTAGATCTTGTAGACGTCCTCCGTGCCCGACGGCCGGGCGGCGAACCAGGCGCTGGCGGTGGTCACCTTGATGCCGCCGATGGCCGCGCCGTTGCCCGGGGCCTCGGTGAGCACGCCGGTGACGGCCTCGCCGGCCAGGGTGTCGGCGGTGACCTGGGCGGGCGAGAGCTTGGCCAGCAGCGCCTTCTCCTCCCTGGTGGCCGGCGCGTCGATACGGGCGTAGGCGGGGGCGCCGAAGCGTTCCGTCAGCGCGGCGTAGTGCTCGGACGGGGTCCGCCCGGTGACCGCCGTGATCTCGGACGCCAGCAGCGCCAGGATGATGCCGTCCTTGTCCGTGGTCCAGACGGAACCGTCGCGACGCAGGAAGGACGCGCCGGCCGACTCCTCCCCGCCGAAGCCCAGCGAGCCGTCGACCAGGCCGTCCACGAACCACTTGAAGCCGACGGGCACCTCGACCAGCCGGCGCCCGAGGTCGGCGGCGACCCGGTCGATCATCGAGGACGACACCAGCGTCTTGCCGATGCCCGCGCCGGCGGGCCACTGCTCGCGGTGAGCGTAGAGGTAGCCGATCGCGGCGGCCAGGTAGTGGTTGGGGTTCATCAGGCCCGCGTCCGGCGTGACGATGCCATGCCGGTCGGCGTCGGCGTCGTTGCCCGTCGCGATCTGGAACCGGTCGCGCTGGTCGATGAGCGAGGCCATCGCGTACGGCGACGAGCAGTCCATGCGGATCTTGCCGTCCCAGTCGAGCGTCATGAAACGCCAGGTCGGGTCGGTGAGGGGGTTGACGACGGTCAGGTCGATCCGGTGCTGCTCGGCGATCCTGCCCCAGTAGGCGACCGAGGCCCCGCCCAGCGGGTCGGCGCCGATGCGGACGCCGGCGGCGCGGATCGCGTCCAGGTCGACGACGTTCGGCAGGTCCGCGACGTAGGCGCCGAGGAAGTCGTGGCGGCCGGTGGTGGAGGCGGCGAGGGCCTTCCGGTACGGGACGCGCCGGACGTCCTTGAGGCCGGCCGCGATGACGTCGTTGGCGCGGTCCTGGATCCAGGAGGTGGCGTCCGACCCGGCCGGGCCGCCGCTCGGCGGGTTGTACTTGAATCCGCCGTCGGCGGGCGGGTTGTGCGAGGGCGTGACCACGACGCCGTCGGCGAGACCGGTCGTGCGGCCCCGGTTGTGGGTGAGGATGGCGTGGGAGACGGCGGGCGTGGGGGTGTAGCCGTCGGCGTCGTCGATGAGCACGCTCACACCGTTCGCCGCGAACACCTCCAGCGCCGTGACCCGCGCGGGCTCGGACAGGGCATGGCTGTCGGCGCCGAGGAAAAGGGGGCCGTCGGTGCCCTGGGCCGCGCGGTACTCGCAGATCGCCTGGCTGGTCGCGGCGATGTGATCCTCGTTGAACGCCGTGTTCAGCGACGATCCGCGGTGCCCCGAGGTGCCGAACGCCACCCGCTGGGCCGGGTCCGCCGGGTCCGGGTGCAGCGCGTAGTACGCGGTGACCAGCCGGGCGACGTCGACGAGATCCTCGGGGCCGGCCGTCCGGCCCGCTCGCTCGTGCTGCATGTGCCCGCTCCTCCACATCGGTTGGCCATTGCCTTGCGGTCCCATCTTTCCTTGTGGGAGCGCCCGCCCGCGACCACGGGCCGGCCGGCGGTCTCCGGAGGACGTCCGGTCCGTCGCGTCCGGCCCGTGCACACTGCCCGCTGCCCGCTGCCCGCCGTGTACGACGGGCGTGCGGTTCTACGGGTGCGGCAGGTGAGGCGGTGTGGCCAGGGCGCCGTCAGCGACGGCGGCCGCGTACCGCCCAGCCGCTGCCGATGCCCGCGACGTGGAGGGCGAGCAGGGTCAGACCGATCAGCATGAAGTTGGTCGAGGTGAAGGTGTCGTTGGTGGCGATGTCCGCCGCGTTGATCAGGAAGGCGATGAAAAACAGCACTGCCGAGATGATGGCGAGCACGGGGATCCGTCCTTTCGGGGCAGGGAAGGGGCTTCGCCGGGCGCCTGGTTCCGGTGAGGCGTTCCGGCGCGTCGATCCGGCCGGTCGTTCCGGCGGGTCATTCCGGTGAGTTGTTCCGGCCGGTCGTTCCGGTCGGTCGTTCCGGTCGGTCGTTTCGGTCGGTCGTTCCGGTGAGTCGAGTCGGTGTTTCGCCGCGGGCGTTGCTGTCGTGCGCATCGCCTCGCGTGTGCAGTGGTTCGGTGAGGGTCGTCAGGGTCCGGTGTCGCTTCGGTGTCGCCGCCACTTCGATGTGGCTGTTCTCCGAATGCCCCCGACCGCGCGCCGAACACCGGGCCGATTCAGCTGTGTTCGGCGCGCGGCCGGCATCTGAGTAGCCGTACTCAGGCGCGGTGCTCCCCACCGCCGTGAGACTGGGGCTCCGACCGCCCAGCCCGGAGGCCCCTCGTGTTCAGCCGTGCCGTCTACGCCCTGACGCCGCTCTTCGGACGGCTCACCGTCACCAGCGAGATCAAGCTGCGTCTTCCCGCGGGGACCATATTCGTGGCCAACCACGACTCGATGGCCGACCCCGCCGTCGTCATGACCGCCCTGCGACGGTTCGAGCTGGAGCCGGTGGTCATGGCGACCGCCGGGCTCTGGCGCGTCCCGCTGCTCGGCAAGGCGCTGACGCGCGAGGGGCACATCCCGGTCCACCGCCGTTCGGCCCGCGCGGCGCTGGCCCTCGACGCCGCCGCCGAGGCGCTGGCCGGGGGCCGGCACGTGCTGCTCTACGGCGAGGGCGGACTGCCGCGCCGCAAGGACGCGGGGGTCTCTGCGCCCGAACCATTCCGCACCGGGCTCGCCCGACTGGCGCGGGCGACCGGCTCGCTGGTCGTACCGGTGGGGCACGCGGGGGCCCGCAGGATCGCCTCGGGGTCGGCGGCCAAACAACTGGCGGGCACGCTCACCGCCCCCGTACGACGTCCGCACTGCCACGTCCATCTGGGCGCGCCGCTGCGCCTGCCCACGGAGACGGAGAGCGGGACGACGGCGGCCAGGCTCGCCGTCACCACGGCCTGGCGGACCGCGGTCCGCGCCGTGGGCGAACACCCGAGGTGACGACCGGCTCCACGACGCGCACCCGGCCACCGCGCAACCCCACGGCCCCGCACCCGACGCCCCGACACCCCGACTCCCCGTCGGCCCGACGAGTCGGGGCGCCCGCGGCCGCACCCACTCGCGGCGCCGACGACCGGCCCCGCGCGGGCCTGCCGCCGCGCACCCTGCCGCCGCCCGCGAACGTTCCGGCCGGGGAGCAGCCGGCCCGCGGGGGCCCGGCCAGCGGGCGGACTTCCGCCCCCGCCGCGGCGGGCGGCGACTACCCCTCGGCGGGCGGCGGGGCCACGCTGTCGCGCAGGACCAGCCGCGTGGGCACGAGTGTCGTGCCGTGCTCGGATCCGTCCGGGCGCATCTTGCGCAGCACGGCCTGGACGCAGAGGCGGCCGACCTCGGCGAAATCCTGGTGCAGGGTGGTGAGCGGAGGCAGGAAGGAGCCCGCCTCGGGGATGTCGTCGAAGCCGATGACACTGACGTCCTCGGGCACCCGGCGCCCGCGTTCGTGCAGGGCGCGCAGCAGGCCGAGGGCCATCTGGTCGTTGGCCGCGAAGACGGCGGTGCACTCCTCGCGCGCCGCGAGTTCGAGGCCTGCCCGGTAGCCGGACTCCGCGGACCAGTCGCCCCGGACGAGGGGCGGGGGCGTGCGGCCCGCCTCGATGAGAGCGGCCCGCCAGGCGTCCGCCCGGCGCTGGGCGGCGAACGAGCTCTCGGGCCCGCCCAGGTGCCACACGGTCCGGTGACCGAGGTCGAGCAGATACTGGACGGCGGTCCGGGTGCCGCCCGCCTGGTCGGTGTCGACGACGGTGTAGTGGTCGCCGGCGTCGGAGTCGACCACCACCACCTGGACGTGCGGCGGCAGTTTGACCGTCGTCGCGTCCCACAGATGCACTTCCATGATCACGATGACCGCGTCGACGGCCAGTTCCTCCAGCCGGGAGAACGCGCCGCGCACCTCGTCCGTGGTGGGCACGGCCACCGGGAGCAGGGTGACCGCGTAGCCCTCCTCGGCGGCCGAGGTGGCGATCGCCTCCAGGGTGCGCACGTTGCCGGTGGTGGACAGCGTGAACGTGATGACGCCGATCGTGCGGAACTCGCCGCGCTTGAGGGCACGGGCAGCGCTGTTGGGCCGGTAGCCGAGTTCGGCCATGGCCGCGAGGACCTGCCGCCGGGTCTCCTCGTTAACCCCCGCGTAACCGTTCGAGACGCGGGAGACGGTCTGAGACGACACTCCGGCGAGCCTGGCGACGTCGGCCATGGAGGCGGTGGTCCGGGCACGTCTCTGCACGTCGGCCGGTGTTCTTCGAGCCATGTCCACTCGGTGTCCCCACCTCTCTGTCGGCGTAGGTGCCACGGTCTCCCCAGACGACCCTTGACCATCGTTATCGGGGCAGTGTAGACATGCCGCCATCAGATGTTTACGTAAACATAACAGCTTGCCCAGCCTCTTGCGTGGCTGATGTTTACGTAAACATCATGGTGGCGGTGGGGGCGTACGGAAATCTCCGCGCACCACCGCCGGCTCCAGTTCTGGACGAGCGAGGAACGACATGACGACGCTGCAACCGCCGGTGGCCGCCGAACCGCGGCCGGCACCTCCCCCGGCGAGACGGGACCGCCGCTCCTGGACAGGATGGGGTTTCATCGGTCCCTTCGTGCTGGTCTTCGCGCTGGTCTTCCTGGCGCCGATCGCGTACTCGGTCTATCTGAGCCTCTTCCGCGACCAGCTCATCGGCGGCAACCAGTTCGTCGGCCTGGACAACTACACGCGGGCCCTTCAGGACGACGCGTTCTGGTCGGCCCTCGGACGGGTGGCGGTCTTCCTGGCGGTCCAGGTGCCGATCATGCTGGGCATCGCCCTGCTGGTGGCGCTGGCGCTGGACAGCGGCCGGCTCTACGGCAAGGGCTTCTTCCGGATCACGATCTTCCTGCCGTACGCCGTGCCCGCCGTGGTCGCCACCCTGATGTGGGGCTTCATGTACGGCACCAAGTACGGCCTGGTCGGCGACATCAACTCCGCGTTCGGTGTCTCGCTGCCCGACCTGCTCTCCCCCGGCTGGGTGCTCGCCTCCATCGGCAACATCGTGACCTGGGAGTTCGTCGGGTACAACATGCTGATCTTCTACTCGGCGCTGCGCGTCGTCCCGACCTCGCTGTACGAGGCGGCGGAGATCGACGGCGCCGGCCAGTGGCGGATCATCAGCTCGATCAAGCTGCCCGCGATCCGCGGCGCCCTGGTCATCGCGACGATCTTCTCGATCATCGGCAGCTTCCAGCTCTTCAACGAGCCGAGCATCCTGCGTCCGCTGGCCCTGAACTCGATCACCACGGACTACACGCCGAACTTCTACACATACTCGCTGTCCTTCAACGGCCAGCAGCACAACTACTCCGCGACGGTGGCCCTCATCATGGGCGTCATCACGATGATCGTCGCCTACGCCGTCCAGCTGCGCGGCATGCGCAAGGGAGCGTGACCCGATGAGCACCTCTGTCACCGCCTCCCCCGCGAAGAGCGCAGCGCCCAGGCTGCGGACCCCTCGCAAGAAGCACACCCCGGGCAAGCCGAAGCGCAATGTGCTGCTGACGGTCCTGATGGCCCTGATGGTCCTCTACACCGTGGTCCCGCTGATCTGGCTGGTCATCAACTCCACGAAGACCCAGTCGGGCCTCGCCGACTCCAACGGCCTGTGGTTCGCACACGACTTCGCCCTGTGGGACAACATCCGGGACACCTTCACCTACCACGACGGCATCTTCGGCCGCTGGCTGCTGAACACCCTGCTGTACGTGGTGCTCGGTGCGGGCGGCGCGACGCTGCTGGCCGTGCTCGGCGGATACGCGCTGGCGAAGTTCCAGTTCCCCGGCAAGCGTGCGATCTTCGCCGTGGTGATCGGCGCGGTCGCCGTGCCGGCCACGGCGCTGGCCGTCCCGACCTTCCTGATGTTCAGCAAGATGGGGCTGACCGACACCCCCTGGGCGGTCATCATCCCGTCGCTGGTGTCGCCGTTCGGCCTCTATCTGATGTGGGTGTTCGCCGCGGAGGCGATCCCGACCGAGCTGCTGGAGGCGGCCCGGATGGACGGGGCGAGCGAGGTGCGGACCTTCTTCCAGGTCGCGCTGCCGCTGCTGGCCCCCGGGATCGTGACCGTGCTGCTGTTCACCACGGTCGCCACCTGGAACAACTACTTCCTCCCGCTGATCATGCTGAAGGACCCGGACTGGTACCCGCTCACGCTGGGTCTGAGCGCCTGGAGCTCCCAGGCGCAGACCATCGGCGGTGACGTGATCTTCAACCTGGTGATCACAGGGTCCCTGCTCACGATCCTTCCCCTGATCGCCGCCTTCCTGTTCCTCCAGAAGTACTGGCAGTCCGGCCTCTCCGCCGGAAGCGTCAAGGAGTGACACGGGCAGCGCCCCCAAGCCCCACAGCACCACCGGCACCACCCCCACCCTCACCTGTCCCACCCACGTAGAAGTGGAAGCCCCATGCGCAGCACAACGAGCCGCATCCTGCGCGGCATCGCCCTCGTCTCCACCCTGACCCTGGGCGTCACCGCCTGCGGCGGCTCGGACGACGGCTCCGACACGAAGGCCGTCTCCGCCGGCGACATCCAGGCAGCCCTGGACAAGGGCGGCGACATCACGGTCTGGGCCTGGGAGCCCACCCTGAAGACGGTGGCCGCCGACTTCCAGAAGAAGTACCCGAAGGTCAAGGTCAACCTGGTCAGCGAGCGCTCCGGCGACAAGCACTACACCGCGCTGTCCAACGCGATCTCGGCCGGCAAGGGCGTCCCGGACGTCGCCCAGGTCGAGTACTTCGCGCTCGGCCAGTACTCCCTGACCAAGGGCCTGGCCGACCTGGCCCCGTACGGCGCCTCCAAGCTCGCGTCCAAGTACACGCCGGGTCCGTGGAACGCGGTCAACGACGGCGACAAGGTCTACGGCCTGCCGATGGACTCGGGCCCGATGGCGCTGTTCTACAACAAGACGGTCTTCGACAAGTACAAGATCGCCGTCCCCACCACCTGGGACGAGTACCTGAACGCGGCCCGCAAGCTCCACAAGGCCGACCCGAAGGCCTACATCACCAGCGACCTCGGTGACGCCGGCCTCACCACCTCCCTGCTGTGGCAGGCCGGTTCACGCCCCTACAAGGTCGACGGCACCAAGCTCGGCGTCAACTTCGACGACGCGGGCGCCAAGAAGTTCGAGACGGTCTGGCAGCAGCTCATCAGCGAGAAGCTGCTCGCCCCGGTCAACGGCTGGACCGACGACTGGTACAAGGGCCTGGGCGACGGCACCATAGCCACCCTGGCCACCGGCGCCTGGATGCCCGCCAACTTTGTCAGCGGCGTCCCGAATGCCAAGGGCCAGTGGCGCGCGGCGGCGATGCCGGCCTGGACCAAGGGCGACAAGGCGAGCGCGGAGAACGGCGGCAGCTCGCTGGCCGTCCCGGCGCTGGCCAAGAACAAGGAACTCGCCTACGCCTTCACCGAGTACGCCAACGCCGGCGCCGGTGTCGCCACCCGGATCGGCGAGGGCGCCTTCCCCGCCACCAAGGCGGAGCTGGAGTCGGCCGCGTTCCAGAGCAAGAAGTTCGACTACTTCGACGGCCAGGAAGCCAACAAGATCTTCGCCGAGTCCGCCGCCAACGTGGCGAGCGACTGGTCGTACCTGCCGTTCCAGCCGTACGCGAACTCGATCTTCAACGACACGGTCGGCAAGGCCTACGTCTCCAGCACCAAGCTGGCGGACGGTCTGAAGAGCTGGCAGGACGCCTCGGTCAAGTACGGCCAGGAGCAGGGCTTCACGATCGAGAAGTAGTCGCAAGCAGTCGGTACGCAGTGACCAGTACCCCGTGATCGCCACGCAGTGAAACGCCGGGCGGCGCGGCTCCCGGGCCGCGCCGCCCCCGTGTACCACCTTCGGAAGGACCGCCATGATCTCCACCCTCCAGTCCCGCATGCTGCGCGGGGCGGACGGTGACCCCGCCCCGCGTCTGGCCTACGGCGCCGACTACAACCCCGAGCAGTGGCCCCGGGACGTGTGGGAGGAGGACGTCCGGCTGATGCGGGAGGCCGGCGTCACCGTCGTCTCCGTGGGGATCTTCTCCTGGGCCCGCATCCAGCCGGGCCCGGACATCTGGGACTTCGGCTGGCTCGACGAGGTCATGGACCTGCTGCACGCGGGCGGGATCGGCGTCGACCTGGCGACCGCCACCGCCTCCCCGCCGCCGTGGCTCACCACCGCCCACCCGGAGATCCTCCCGGTCACGGCGAACGGCGAGACGCTCTGGCCGGGCGCCCGGCAGCACTGGCGGCCCACCTCGCCCGTCTTCCGCGAGCACGCCCTGCGCCTGGTCCGCGAGATCGCCGGCCGTTACAAGGACCACCCGGCGCTGGTCGCCTGGCACGTCTCCAACGAGCTGGGCTGCCACAACATCTACGACTTCTCCGACGACGCGGCCCGCGCCTTCCGCCTCTGGCTGCGCGCCCGCTACGGCACGCTCGAGGCCCTCAACCACGCCTGGGGAACCGCTTTCTGGTCGCAGCGCTACAGCGACTGGGAGCAGATCCTGCCGCCTCGGCTGGCCGCCTCCCACCCCAACCCCACCCAGCAGCTGGACTTCAAGCGGTTCTCCTCGGACGCGCTGAAGGACCATCTCGTCGCGGAGCGCGAGATCCTCCGGGAGATCACGCCCGGCGTCCCCGTCACCACCAACTTCATGGTGATGGGCGGCACGAAGGGCATGAACTACCCGGACTGGGCGGACGAGACCGACTTCGTCTCCAACGACCACTACGTGCACCCCGGCCCCCAGGACCGCGACGAGCTGTCGTTCTCCGCCAACCTGGTCAGCGGCATCGCGGGCGGCCGGCCCTGGTTCCTGATGGAGCACTCCACCAGCGCGGTCAACTGGCAGCCCGTCAACGTGGCCAAGCGACCGGGCGACCTGGCTCGCGACTCGCTGCTGCACGTGGCGCACGGCGCGGACGCGGTCTGCTTCTTCCAGTGGCGGCAGTCCGTGGCCGGCGCCGAGAAGTACCACTCGGCGATGGTCCCGCACGCCGGGGCGGACAGCGACCTCTTCCGCGCGGTCGTCGACCTCGGCGCCACGCTCAAGACGCTCGCCCCGGTGGCGGGTTCGGAGCGCGAGGCGGCGGCCGTCGGCATCCTCTACGACTGGGAGTCGTGGTGGGCGGCCGAGCAGGACTCCCACCCCACCTCGCTGCTGGACTACCGGCGCGAGGCACTCGACTGGTACTCGGCGCTCCTCGCCCTGGGCGTCCGCGCCGACCTCGTGACCACCCGCGCCGACCTCTCGCGCCACCAGGTCCTCATCGCGCCCGTGCTGCACGTGGTGCCCGCCGAGCTGGCCAAGGACCTCACGCGCTACGTCGAGCAGGGCGGCCACCTCGTCACCACGTACTTCTCCGGGGTCGTCGACGAGAACGACCACGTGTGGCTGGGCGGTTACCCCGGCGCGCTGCGCGAACTGCTCGGCATCCGCGTCGAGGAGTTCGGCCCGCTGCTCGCCGGGGAGAGCGTGGAGCTGGACGACTCCACCCGCGGCAGTCTGTGGACCGACCAGATCACCCTCGCCGACGGCGACACCGAGGTCCTGGCGCACTACCGCAGCGGGGTGCACGCCGGACGGCCCGCGGTCACCCGCCGCTCCACGGGCGACGGCTCGGCGTCGTACGTCTCGACCCGGCTCGGCGTCGACGGGCTGCGCTCGCTGCTGCCGCGTCTGCTGGACCCGGCCGGGGTGAGCAGCGAACTTCCCCCGCAGGCCCGCGGACCGGTCGAACTGACCGTGCGGCGCGGCCCCGGGGGACGGTTCCTGTTCCTGGTCAACCGGACCGACGAGACGGTGCCGGTACCCGGCTTCGACGGCGAGGTGCTGCTCGGCGCCCGCGACGCGGAGGGCTCCCTCGTCCTCGGTCCCCGGGAGGTCGCCGTGCTGCGCCGGCCGGCCGCCTGACGTCCCCACCCGCACCCCCCACGACTCCCCGGGCACGGCCTGACCCGTGCCCGGGGGCCATCCCCTCCCGCCCGCACGGCAGGAGGGGGCCCACTACAGCGAACGCACCGCAGTTGGGAGCACACATGGCACGCCGTACCCGCAGCAGACGGACCCTCGGGGCCGCCGCACTCACCGCACTGGCCACCGGGGCCGCGCTCTTGAGCGTCCCCGTGCAGGCGCACGCCGAGGCCGCCGTCACGGTGACGCCGGACCCCTCGTACCAGCAGGAGAAGTTCGAGGGCTGGGGCACCAGCCTGGTCTGGTTCGCCAACGCCACCGGCGACTATCCCCCGGCGGTCCGGGAGAAGCTCGCCGAGCTGCTCTTCGGTGACGACGGCCTGGCGCTGAACATCGCCCGCTACAACATCGGCGGCGGCAACGCTCCGGACGTCAAGGACTATCTGCGGGCCGGCGGCGCCGTGCAGGGCTGGTGGAAGGCGCCCGCGGGCACCACCCGCGAGGACACCGACTGGTGGAGCGCGGACGACCCCGCCGACTGGAACCCCAAGGCCGACGCCACCCAGCGCTGGTGGGTGAACCGCATCAAGAAGGACATCACCCACTGGGAGGCGTTCAGCAACTCCCCGCCGTGGTTCATGACGCGGAGCGGTTACGTCTCCGGCGGGTTCGACGCCAACGCCGACCAGCTGAAGGCCGACTCCGTCGACGACTTCGCCGCCTATCTGGCGGGTGCGACGAAGCGGCTGGAGAAGGGCGAGGGCATCAAGGTCGACACCGTCGACCCCTTCAACGAGCCCAACACCGGCTACTGGGGCACCCGGCTCGGTGCGGACGGCCTGCCCGTCGGCGGCCGCCAGGAGGGCGCCCACATCGGCCCCGAGCTCCAGCAGAAGGTGCTCGCCGCGCTGGCGCCCGCGCTGAAGAAGGCGAAGGTCAAGGCCGGGATATCGGCGATGGACGAGACCAACCCGTCGATCTTCGCCACGAACTGGAACTCCTACTCGCAGAGCTCCAAGGACCTCGTGGACCAGATGAACGTCCACACCTACGGCACCGGACAGCGCACCACCGTGCGCGACCTCGCCAAGGCCGCCGACAAGCCTCTGTGGATGAGCGAGGTCGAAGGCGACTGGGGCGACGGGCAGAGCTTCACCGACATGCGTCCGGGCCTCGGGCTGGCCCAGCAGATGGTGAACGACCTGCGTGAACTGGAGCCCAAGGCCTGGGTGTTCTGGCAGCCGGTCGAGGACTACGACAACATGAAGCCGGGCGGCGAGTCCGCCAAGGGCGGCAACTGGGGCGAGATCCAGCTGCCGTTCAGCTGCACGAAGACGGACACCCTCAAGTCGTGCCCCATCTTCACGAACACCAAGTTCGACACGGCCCGCAACTTCACCCACTTCATCAAGCCCGGCGACAGGCTGATCAAGGTGGACGACACCTCCAGCGCCGCCGCGGTGACCAAGGGCGGCAAGGGCGTCTCGCTCGTCCACGTCAACTCCACCACCGCGGCCCGCACGGTCACCATCGACCTGTCCAAGTTCCGCAGCATCAAGGGCAACGCGACCGTCACCCCGACCGTGACCAGCGCCGACGGCAAGCTCAAGCAGCAGGCGCCGGTCGAGGTCGTGGACGGCAAGGCCACGTACACGGTCCCCGCGCAGTCCGTGACCTCCTTCGCCGTCAGGGGCGTCTCGGGAGTCGCGAAGAACGCCGGCCTGTTCAGCAAGGGCCACTCCTACACGCTGACCGGCGTGCAGAGCGGCAAGGCGGTCACCGTCGCGGCCGACGGCACGAGCCTGGTGATCGGGTCGGCGAACGGCAGCACGGCGCAGCAGTGGCAGCTCGACGCCCGGCACGGCGACAAGGGCGCCCGCCAGCGCTACGTCTTCGCCAACCCGGCCGAGGGCAAGCGCCTCGCCGTGCGCGACAACGTGCCGGTGGTCGAGCCCGACACCGGCAAGCGCGACCCCGCCACCGAGTGGATCATGTCGACCACCGGTGACGGCACGTGGACCCTGGTGAACGCGGCGACCGGACGGCTCCTCGAAGTCGGCGGCCAGGCGACGAACGAGGGCGCCGCGGTGACCACCTGGCAGGCCAACTCCGGCTCCAACCAGCGCTGGAGGGTCACGGACGTGACCCCGTAGCGTCCTGCAGGCCCGCTGTCTCCGCCCGTGTCGCGATCGTCGTGACGCGGGCGGAGTGCTGTGCGGGGGCGTGGGCGGCGGAGCCCTCCCCGACGGCGGGCGGCGGCGCGGCCGGGATGCGTTCCAGGACGCCGCCCGCGAAGACGTCGTACAGCGGGAGCGTCTCCAGGTGCACATAGCCGATGTGGCAGTCGCAGACGGCGAGCGGGCAGGCCCGGGGACGCAGGGCGGCGCGGTACGAGCCGTCGTAGAGGTTGCCGAGTTCGGCGCGGACGAAGTGGCAGCGGCGGACCGTGCCGTCCCCGTCGACCGAGATCACGGACTCGCCGGTACGGCAGGGCAGACCGGCGCTCGCGTGCGGGTGGCGGCTGTACGGGAAGAGCGGGTCGAGGGCGGTCCACCGGTCGGCCTCGGCGTCGTCGTAGACATGCCCCTCGGCGGCGTTGATCCACAGATAGACGTGGGCGGGCAGGTCGGCGCGCAGGCGGCGAGCCGCCTCGAGATGCCCGGGCAGACCGACGACGCCGACGCTGAAGCGGACGCCCCGGTCCGTCAGGTCCCGGCACTTGGCGAGGAAGCGGTCGTACGGCGTCTGGCCCGGGTGGTACGTGCACCACAGGGCCAGCGTGGCCGGGTCGGCCTCGGCGAGCCAGTCGGTGCGGCAGCTGAGGTTGGTCTGGATCGCGACGCGGCGGATGTGCGGGAGGCGGGAGAGGTCGGCCAGGGTACGCCGGTACCAGGAGCGGACCAGGCCCTCGCCCCAGGGGGTGAAGAGGAGGGAGAGCCGGTCGCCGGTCCGGGCCGCGGCCCAGGCGGCGAACCGTTCGAGCGCGGCCCGGTCGGCGCGCAGCTGCGCGGTCGAGTCGCGTCGCTTGGCGAACGGGCAGTAGGGGCAGTCGTAGTCGCAGGAGGCTAGCGGACCGCGGTAGAGCAGGGTCAGTTCCACGGCGGCCTCACTTGCGTTCGTAGGCGGCCATGGCGGTTCGCACGGCCGGGGAGAACAGGTCGGGGCCGACGGCGTCGGAGTGGGCGAGCCCTTCGGGGGTCAGCCGCACCAGTGTGGGGTCGTCGGTCAGCCACCCCCGGTCCGCGAACGCGGCGAGTTCGGGGCCGAAGTCCTCGGCGGGGGTGCTGCCGAAGCGGGCGCGGTAGTCGTCGACGCTCAGTCCCCCGGCCTGGAGCAGTGACTGCAGGAGGTGCCTGCGGCGGGACTCGTCGTGGGCCATCGGGTGGCCGACCTGGGCGTGTGCGAAGTCGGTCGTGCTCACGTAGTCGTCGATGATGCCGCGGATCTCGTGCATGCCGACCGCGTAGTCGAAGGAGTAGTGCAGTCCGGCCGTGTAGGAGCGGGCTCCGCAGCCGAGGCCGATCATGCCGTCGGTCTGGCAGGCGTGGTCGTCGGCGCCCTGGGGCGGCGCGTCGGCCCGGCGGAACATCCGCATGGACCGCTGGGTGTAGCCGTGCGCGAGGAGGTGGTCGCGACCGGTCCGGTACAGCGTCAGGCGCTGTTCGTCCCAGGCCGGGTCCGGGCCCGCCGTGGCCCGCCGGCCGAGACCGGTGAGGGGGCGGACGTAGAGCGGGTAGAGATAGAGCTCCTCGGGTCGCCAGGCCAGGGCCGCGTCCAGGGAGTGCAGCCAGCTCTGCTCGGTCTGGCCGTCGATGCCGTAGATGAGGTCGATGTTGAGGACCGGGATGCGCGCGTCGCGGATGCGGCCGAGGGCGCTCTCGACGGCGGCGCGGCGCTGCGGGCGCACGGCGGCCCTGGCCTCGGTCTCGACGAAGCTCTGGACGCCCAGGCTGAGCCGGGTGGCGCCGCGCTCGGCCAGGACGGCGAGGCGGTCGGCGGTGGCCGTCGCGGGCGAGGCCTCGACGGAGAGCGGGACCCCGCGCAGGTCGGCGCCCATGCGGTGCTCTGCGATGTCGCAGAGGCGCTCCAGCTCCCCGGCGGTGAGGAACGTGGGCGTGCCGCCGCCGAAGGCCGCGGTGGCGAACCGGACACGGTCCGTCTCCCCCAGCGCTTCCCGCACGGCTGTCGCCTGCCGTTCCAGGGCGTCCAGATAGGCGCCGGTCAGGCCGTCGGGGGCGCCGATGCGGGTGAAGAGGTTGCAGAAGCCGCAGCGGACCTCGCAGAACGGTATGTGCAGATAGAGGGAGAGCGCGTCCTTGGGCTCGGCCGCCCACAGTTCGCGCAGGGGCGGACGTTCGGGGAGCGGGCGGTAGGCGGTCTTGTGCGGATAGGCGTAGACGTAGTGCTGGTACGGGCTGACGCCGGTGGCCTGCTCGGAGGCGACCGGCTCGACGGTGGTCGGCCCGGGAACGGTCGGCTCGGGAACGGTCGGCTCGACGGTGGTCATCGGGTGGCCTCCCTCGGACGGGGGGCTCGGCCGCGGGGTGCGGGGTCGCCGGGGGCGGGGTCGAGGAAGAAGTGGGCGTACGGGACGGTCCACACGGACTCGTGGCCGAGCCGGTGACCGGTGTAGCCGTCGTCGCCGTAGGCGGTGCCGTGGTCGGAGCAGACGATCGCGAAGCAGCGGCGCCTGCTGCTCGCGGCGGCGAAGAGCCGTCCGATGTGCCGGTCCACGTACTCCAGCGCGGCGGCGTGCGTGGCGCGGCTGTCGCCCGCCTCGCGGGTGGCGCCGGGCAGGTGGAACCAGTTCGGCTGGTGCAGGGCGGAGACGTTCACGAAGAGGAACAGCTTCTTCGCGGACGGGAGTTCGCTTATCACGCGTTCCGCGCACGCGACCTGGTTCTCGAAGGAGCGGGGCGAGGTGACGCCGAACTCCGGTTCCCAGTGCGACTCGTGGAAGAGACCGGGCAGAACGGAGCCCAGGGGGCCCTGCCGGTTGAAGAACCCCACTCCCCCGATGCACGCGGTGTGATAGCCGTCCCGGGCCAGGCCCGAGACGACGTCGGGGGTGTCGTAGACATAGGTGCCGCGCGCGGTGGTCTCGCTGCCCGCGAAGCTCGCCGCGAACAGTCGCGGATGCGGTCCGGGGGCGGCCGGGGTGGGCAGGAAGCCGGCGAAGATCGCCTGATGGGAGGCGTAGGTGAAGCTGCCCGGGGCGTGCCGCTCCTCCCAGCGGCCGCCGGGCAGACGACGGGCCAGGTTCGGGATGCGTCCGGCCGCCGCCAGCTCCACGGCGACGTCGTGGCGCAGGGTGTCGAGCGTGACGAGGAGCAGGTCGTGACTGCCCACGACCTCGTTCATGTCCGGCCCGCTCGTATCCGGCCCGCTCGTGTCCGGCTCAGGCATGCGCTGTTCCTGTTCTCTGTGGTGCGAAGTCGCGCAGGACGGCTGCCACTTGCGTCGCGTACGTGTCGAGTCCTTCGGATCCGCTGCCGGGCAGACCCGTGAGCCCGGGCAGCAGATCGCCGAAGGCGTTGACCTCGCCGACCGCGGCCCTGCGCCAGCCGACGGCCGGCAGCAGGTCGACGCCGACGCACAGGGTGCGCGGGAAGCAGGCCGCGGCCCGCTCGCACACTCCCAGCACGTCGGCCCAGCGTGCGCCGGCCGCCTCGAAGGCCTGCCGTGCGGCCTGCACGTCACCCCGCCGGCCGCCCAGGTGGAGGTTGGTCAGCGGCGAGCGGCTGGTGCGGACCACCGCGTGGGTGGCACGGCCCGCCACCACCACGACCCTGAGGTCTGCCGCCCGGCCGTCCTGGGACGCCTTCGGCAGCCAGCGTTCGAGGTGCAGTCCGTCCGGGGCGAGTGCGTCGACGACGGCCGCGATGTCCTGTTCGCGTTCGTAGCGGCGCACTCTGAGGGAGTTGTACAGGCTGCCGTCCGCGGCGCGTGCCACGGAGGTGGTGGCCCTGATCCGGCCGCCGCCGCCCGACTCGACGGCCAGGACACCCGACGCGGAGGACCCGTGCGCGGGCTTCACGAACAGCCGGGACATCCGGTGCCCCCGCATCGCCGCGCGCACGTCGTCCCAGCCGCGCACGGCGATGCCCCGCGGGCCCGAGGTGGGGGAGGCGGGGACCGGGACGCCCGCCGCGTCGAGGACGGCGTGGCAGAGCCGTTTGTCGAACAGCACGGCCAGATCGCCGGGGTCGTCGAGGCGGACGCCGCCGCGCAGACCGCTCACCGCCGCCATGAAGCGGGCGTACCAACGGGCCGAGCCCTCGACCCTGGTGGGGTCCTGGGCGCCGCGCAGTATCCGGTCGGCCTCGGGGTTCTCGCCGGGCGAGTCGATCCGGACGATCTCGTCGTCGTCGAAGTCGCCTCCCCCGGCCCGGAGCACGTCTGTCCAGGCCACGACGCGCGGGGCGGGGAGACCGGCGGCGCGCACCGCGTCCGCGAAGAGGGCGACCCGGCGGTTCTCGGGGTTGCCGACCACCGCGAGACGTGGACCCCGCTCACTCCCCGACGGCGACATAGCCCAGCATTCCGCCCTCGTCGTCCTCGTCCTCCTCGGCGTCGCCCCGGTCGAGGTCGACCTCGACGCCGCCGCGTTCCAGGGTCTGGCGGACACGCTCCACGAAGGGCTCGCTCAGGTAGTGGTGGTGCAGATCGAGCTTCTTGAGGTGGGTGAGCGGCTGCCCGTCGAGCAGGGCGGCCGCGCCCTCGTCGGTCAGGACGCCCATGGAGAGGTCGAGCACCTCCAGCCGGGGCACCACGGGCGCGGACGCCACGGCCGCGGCCACGGCGTCCTGCATCTCGCTGTTGCGCAGGGCCAGATGGCGCAGGTTCGGCAGCCGGGCGCCGGACAGGATCGGCTCGAGGTCCGCGATCTCGCTGTCGCCGCCGTACTCCGGGGTGCCGAGCCACAGGTCGAGGTGGACCAGCGCGGGCAGGTCGCTGCCGCCGACCCCGCGCACGACCTCGGCGGGCAGTCCTCCGGTCTCGATCACGAGCCTGCGCAGCGAGCCGTGGCTCACGGCCGGGAACCGCAGCCCCGAACCGCCGCGCACGCCCAGTTCCTCCAACCGCGGGAACGCCGTGAGGAGGGGGGTGACGTCGGTCTGGTTGATCCAGGAGATCTCGCACTCCTCCACCACCATGTCGCCGAGGAACAGCGCCCGCAGTGCGGGGAAGCGGTCCCGGGCCGCCGTCAGCGCCTCGATGACGGAGGACGGGTCCGTGTCGTAGGCCTCCTCCCAGGCGCCGACGATCAGCGCCCGTACGCGGGTGGTGTCGACGGCGACGCAGAAGCGGGCGAACGCGTCCGTCCAGTTCTCCTCCGCGTCGTAGACGTCACCGGTGACACGCCATGCCACGGCGTCCGGTTCGACCGGCCGCGGCTGGTGCTCGGCGCCGGAGAACGCGTGGGCGGGGAGCCCGTGCAGCGCGTCGAGGTGGTGGCCGATGGTCATACGGCTGCTCCCGAGGAGAAGAAGTGTGCGGTCCGTGATGTGTCCGCAGTTCTACCAACAGGCACTGACAGCGCCCGTCGGCGGGGCTCGGTTCGGGGGCGCTGTCGGTGCCGGCCCTCGGGGTCGTGGTCATGGGGCCGGTGCGCGGTGCGTCCGACGGGAAGGGGAGGTCCGGTCACCGGCAGGGAGACGTGCCGACCGCGCCCGTCGCCGAGGAGGCGGGGCCGTCGCATGTCGCCCCGGCGCAGAGGGAGCGGCGGGCCCTGGGCGAGGTCACCGGGCACGCGGTGGCGCGGCGGCGTTGCGACGGCGACGAGGCCGTCGTCACGGTGGACGTCCTCGACTCGACGCCGGAGCCGGACGGGACGCGGCGAACCACGGGCCGCGGATGCCGCCGTCGGCCCGCACGGCGCGGACGGGGAGTCGTCCGGACGTCCGGGCCGGCCGCGGAGGCGTCCGCACAAGCGGTGCAGAGCGACGGCCCGGAGCGTCCCGTGGACGTGCCTCAGGCGGCGGCGCGGGCCAGCACGTCGGTGACCTCGCGGCGGAGGGCGTCCCACGCCGGGGCGGGCAGGGCGGCCGGCTCTGCGGCCGCCAGCGCCCGGAGGACCTGTTCGGCGTCGGGCCGGTACGGCGTGCTCTGGCTGTAGACCTCGTAGCCGTCGCGTACGGCCACGCGCAGCGTGCCGGGGGCGTCGCCGTCCGCGTGCACCGCCGCGGCGACGACGAGCGGCGGCGGCCCGCCCGCCTCGCTCTCGAGTTTGCGGTACCCGCTGGCCAGGGGCGTGCGCCAGCGCAGGGCGAGCAGCACATGGCGTTTCGCCAGCAGCTCTGCCAGGTCTGTCTCGTACACGCCGTCGGCCGTCAGGACGGTGGCGCGGGCGTCGAGCACGAGGGCTGCCGGGAGCAGACAGCGCAGGGTGCTGCCGACGATGTTGCCGCCCACCGTGGCCGCCCGGCGCACCGCGCCCGTGCCCACGCCCGAGGCCGCCCGGTGCAGCACCTCGGGCACGGTCGCGTCGACCCGGTGCAGCGGCACTGCCCCGCCCAGTTCCTCGGGGCCGACCGTGTTGGCCTCGGGCAGGTCGCGCAGCGACACGGCCTGCTCGGGGAAGCCGTCCCGCTGCCAGCCGGCCCACACCAGCGTGGCGCCGCCGACCGGCACCGCTCCGTCGGCCAGACATCGCTGCGCTTCGGATACCGAGGAGGGAAGACGCAACTGCACGACAACCGACCTGCCTTCCCTGGGAGTTCGGGGGAGGGCCGCGTCCGTGGCCGCTCCGGGTGATCAGTGGCAGAACGGATTCTGCCCCGGCGCGCGGGGGCGCGTACAGGGCACATGGCCGCACCGCGCGTCACGGGCCGGCGCGGCGCGGGAGGCTCCTCCGGTGCGCTGTTGCGACCTGTGCCCCAGACGCCGTGGGCCGCCCTGGGCCTCCGTGGGCCGCGGCCTCCTCGGGCCGCCCTGTGCGGTGACGGCCCCCGGTGTTCCGGGCGCCTCTGCCCCGTTTTCGGCTCTCGCCTCCCCGGTCGTCAGCCGTTCTGTGACAGCCAGGGCAGCGGGTCGGTGTAGTAGCCGTCGTAGATCACCTCGAAGTGCAGATGCGGGCCGGTGGACAGGCCGGTGGAACCGACCCGGCCGATCGGGGCGCCGGTCCGCACCGCCTGTCCGGCCGTGACCTGCAGCAGGGAGAGGTGGCTGTACGTCGTCTCCAGGCGTTTGCCGTCGACGAGGCCGTGGTCGACGACGACACGGTTGCCGTACGCCTTGGTCAGGGCCGCGAACACCACCCGGCCGTCGCGGGCGGCGGACACCTGGGCGGCCTCGGGCGCGCCGAAGTCCACCCCGGTGTGGAGTTTGGTGACGCCGGTGAGCGGGTGCTTGCGGGAGCCGTAGGGCGAGGTGACGGTGAGGGTGGTGGTGGGCGGCGCGAGGATCGCGTTCGCCGGGGCGGCGCCGCCGCTCGGGTCCTCCCGGTCGAAGTCCGCGTAGGCCGCGAACCGGGACTTCACCTCGCCGAGGTACGTCTCGGCCGCGGCCGGGACCTTGCCGGCCGCGGCCACGGCGTCCGTGCCGACCGCGTAGGCGGCGAGGGTGAGGTCCACGAGGTCGCCGTTGACGGCGCCGTCGGTCCTGAGCTCGGTGACCTTCCGGGCCAGCGAGCAGTCCTGGCGGCCGAGCGCCATGATCGCGTCGGCGGGGTCGTGCGGCGAGGAGTGCCCGTTGCCGTCGTCGTCCTTGCCCCAGGCGTGCCAGCCGGCGGCGGTGAACGCGGCGATGCCCTGCTGGCCGGAGGCGGTGCTCTCGTCGCTGAAGCCGGTGAGCTGGTCGATCTGGGCCGCGAGGACGGACGGGGTGACAACCGGACAGGCGTCGGCGGACCTGCGCAGCCAGGGGCCGTAGGTCGCGTTGACGCCGCCCACGGCGTCGTCCTGGGGGTCGGCCGCCGCGTCCTCGTCGCCGGGGAGCCCGCCGGTCAGCGCGAGGAAGCCGGCCACGGCGGAGAGGGTGAGCAGTGCGGGCAGCACCACGACGGTGAACAGGCCCGGACCACGCCGGCGGGGTTGTTCCGCGACCGTTCGCGGAGCGCTCTCGGTCTGCTGCGGAGGCTCTTCCGCTGTCTGCCGCGCAGGCTCTTCCGCGGTCTGCTGCCGAGGCGCCTCGACGGCCTGCTCCTCACTCATGCGGCGCGGTCCTGACGGCAGGTCACGGGACGCTGCGGGAAAGTGCGGTTGTTCACGAGCGGAGGGTATTCCCCGGCCCGCGGCACGTCACCGGACGGAAGGGCAGACCTGCTGCCCGTGCGGGCAACAACCTTTGCGGGGAAGCCTGTTCGGGGTCGCCGGAGAGTGCGGCGCACGGCCGGAGCGCGCGGCTGCGGCCCCGTCCGCACGCGGAGGCGACCACGCGTGTCGTGACGCCGGGCCACATCCGGGAACCGCACGGCCTGCCCGTGTGCGGCCGCCGCTGAGCGGCCGCCGGCGAGTGACCGCCGGCGGCCGTGCGGCTCAGTCGACGACGACGAGCAGGTCGCCGCCCTCCACCTGCTGGATGCGGTTGATGGCGAGCCTGCCGACCCGGCCGGCCTTCGGCGCGGTGATCGTGGCCTCCATCTTCATCGCCTCGATGGTGGCGATCGTCGCGCCGACCTCCACCTCGTCGCCCTCGGCGACCGCGAGGGTCACCACCCCGGCGAACGGGGCGGCGACGTGCCCGGCGTTGCCCCGGTCGGCCTTCTCGGTGACCGGGACGTCGGAGGCCGCCGCCTTGTCGCGGACCTGGATGGGCCGCAGCTGGCCGTTGAGGGACGACATCACGGTGCGCATGCCCCGTTCGTCGGCCTCGCCGACGGCCTGGAGCTCGATCAGGAGCCGGACGCCCGGCTCGAGGTCGACGCTGTACTCCGTGCCCGGGCGCAGACCGTAGAAGAAGTCCTTGCTGTCGAGCACGCTGGTGTCGCCGTAGGCCTGGCGGTGGTTGTCGAAGTCGCGCGTCGGGCCGGGGAAGAGCAGCCGGTTGAGGGTGGCGCGGCGGGTCTTCTCCAGGCCTTCGCGGTCCTCGGTGGTCAGCTCCTGGACCGGCTTGGCGTCCGCTCGGCCCTGGAGCGCCTTGCTGCGGAACGGCTCGGGCCAGCCGCCGGGCGGGGTTCCGAGTTCCCCGCGCAGGAAGCCGATGACGGAGTCGGGGATGTCGTAGCGGTCGGGCGACGTCTCGAAGTCCCGCGGGTCCACTCCGGCTCCGACCAGGTGCAGGGCGAGATCGCCGACCACCTTGGAGGACGGGGTGACCTTGACCAGATGGCCGAGGATGCGGTCGGCGGCGGCGTACATCGCCTCGATGTCCTCGAACCGGTCGCCGAGGCCGAGCGCGACGGCCTGGGTGCGCAGGTTGGAGAGCTGTCCGCCGGGGATCTCGTGGTGGTAGACGCGTCCGGTCGGTGAGGCCAGGCCCGCCTCGAAGGGGGCGTAGATCCGGCGGACGCCCTCCCAGTAGGGCTCCAGGTCTCCGACGGCCTGGAGGTCGAGGCCGGTGGGCCGCTCGGAGTGGTCGGTCGCGGCGACGATCGCCGACAGGGAGGGCTGCGAGGTCGTCCCCGCCATGGAGGCCACGGCGCCGTCGACGGCGTCCGCGCCGGCCTGGATCGCGGCGAGGTAGGTGGCGAGCTGGCCGCCCGCCGTGTCGTGGGTGTGCAGATGCACCGGCAGGTCGAACTCGCGGCGCAGCGCCGAGACGAGCTTGGCGGCGGCCGGGGCGCGCAGCAGGCCCGCCATGTCCTTGACGGCCAGGACGTGGGCGCCGGCCTCGACGATCTGCTCGGCGAGCCGCAGGTAGTAGTCGAGGGTGTAGAGGCGCTCGTTCGGGTCGGACAGGTCGGAGGTGTAGCAGAGGGCGACCTCGGCGACCGCGGTGCCCGTCTCGCGCACGGCGTCGATGGCGGGCCGCATCTGGCCGACGTCGTTGAGCGCGTCGAAGATGCGGAAGACGTCGATGCCGGTGGCGGCGGCCTCCTGGACGAAGGCGTCGGTGACCTCGGTGGGGTACGGGGTGTAGCCGACGGTGTTGCGGCCGCGCAGCAGCATCTGAAGGCAGATGTTGGGGACGGCCTCGCGCAGGGCGGCGAGCCGCTCCCACGGGTCCTCGGCGAGGAAGCGCAGGGCGACGTCGTAGGTGGCGCCGCCCCAGCACTCCAGGGACAGCAGCTGGGGCAGGGTGCGGGCGACCAGCGGCGCCGAGGCGAGCAGGTCCTTGGTCCGCACGCGGGTGGCGAGCAGGGACTGGTGGGCGTCGCGGAAGGTGGTGTCGGTGACGCCGATGGTCGGCGACTCGCGCAGCCAGCGGGCGAAGCCCTCGGGGCCGAGGTGGACCAGACGCTGGCGGGAGCCCGCGGGCGGCTCGCCCGTCGGCGTCTCGGGCAGCTTGGCGGTCGGGTCGATCAGCTGGGGCCGCTCGCCGTGCGGCTTGTTCACCGTGACGTCGGCGAGGTAGGTGAGCAGTTTGGTGCCGCGGTCGGCCGACGAGCGGGCGGTGAGCAGGTGGGGCCGCTGCTCGATGAACGACGTGGTGACGCGGCCGGCCTGGAAGTCGGCGTCGTCGAGGACGGCCTGCAGGAACGGGATGTTGGTGGCCACGCCGCGGATGCGGAACTCGGCGACGGCGCGCCGGGCCCGGCCGATCGCGGTCGGGAAGTCGCGGCCCCGGCAGGTGAGTTTGACCAGCATCGAGTCGAAGTGGGCGCTGATCTCCGTGCCCGCGTGGGTGGTGCCGCCGTCGAGGCGGATGCCGGAGCCGCCCGGGGAGCGGTAGGCGCTGATCCGTCCGGTGTCGGGGCGGAACCCGTTGGCGGGGTCCTCGGTGGTGATGCGGCACTGCAGGGCCGCGCCGTGCAGGGCGACCGTCTCCTGCGACAGGCCGAGGTCGGCGAGGGTCTCGCCGGAGGCGATGCGCAACTGGGCCTGGACCAGGTCGACGTCGGTGACCTCCTCGGTCACCGTGTGCTCGACCTGGATGCGCGGGTTCATCTCGATGAAGACGTGGTTGCCGACGGGGTCGAGGAGGAACTCGACGGTGCCGGCGTTGCGGTAGCCGATCTGCCGGGCGAAGCGGACCGCGTCGGCGCAGATCCGCTCGCGCAGCTCCGGGTCGAGGTCGGGCGCGGGGGCCATCTCGATGACCTTCTGGTGGCGGCGCTGCAGCGAGCAGTCCCGCTCGAAGAGGTGGATCACGTTGCCCTCGCCGTCGGCGAGGATCTGCACCTCGATGTGGCGGGGGTCGACGACGGCCTTCTCCAGGAAGACGGTGGGGTCGCCGAACGCGGAGGCGGCCTCCCGCGAGGCCGCCTCGATGGACTCGCGCAGCACGGCCGGGTTCTCCACCCGGCGCATGCCGCGTCCGCCGCCGCCCGCGACCGCCTTCACGAACACCGGGAAGCCGATCTCCTCGGCGGCCCGGACCAGTTCGTCGACGTCGTTGGAGGGCGCGGACGAGCCGAGGACGGGCACGCCGGCCGCGCGGGCCGCGGCCACCGCGCTGGCCTTGTTTCCCGTCAGTTCCAGGGTGCGGGCGTCGGGACCCACGAAGGTGATGCCCGCCTCCTCGCAGGCGCGGGCGAGTTCGGGGTTCTCGGAGAGGAACCCGTAGCCCGGGTAGACGGCGTCCGCGCCCGCCCGTCGCGCGGCGCCGACGATCTCCTCGACGGAGAGGTAGGCGCGCACGGGGTGGCCCGGCTCCCCGATCTCGTACGCCTCGTCGGCTTTGAGCCGGTGCAGCGAATTGCGGTCCTCGTGCGGAAAGACGGCGACCGTGCGCGCGCCCAGCTCATAGCCGGCGCGAAACGCACGGATCGCGATCTCACCACGGTTGGCGACCAGCACCTTGCGGAACATCGTGGACCCCTTCAGCCTGCCGGTGACGGACCCATCGTGGCGGCGGGTGACCGCGTTGGCCATGTGAGTCGGGCCACTCACCGCAAGTCTCGCTCGATCGGACCGCCCGCGGTGACCTCACGCGGCCGGCCCCAGGAGTACGTTCCGACCGAAACCGACACGGAAACCGGCGTTGACACCGCCGCCGACGTCGACAGTCACGCTGACGTCGACAGTGACTCCGACACCGGCACCTACACCGCCGTCGACGTCGCCACCGACGTCGAAGCTGACGGCGCGTCGGCCGGCACGGTGCGCTGCGCCCCGCGCGAGCGTCCTGAGTCCGATGACGAGTGCGCGGGGGGGGGGAGTGCGCGTTCGCCACGGCGTCAACTCGCCCGTACGGCCCGATGTCCCGGACGAAGGACCCCGGCTCGACCGGACCGTGACCACACTGCTCACCCGCCGTGACGCCGTCTCCCGCAACTGATGGTTCGACCTGTCGGACATTGTTCGAGAAGTCTTGACGCGGCCATGCACACCGTTTGACACTCCTGCAACATCACGTCACACGGTTGAAACGGCGGTCCCCCATGGCGCACAGACACAGACTCCGCGACCGCACGCGACACGGGGCAGGACAACTGGCCGCACTGACCGCCGTGTCCCTGCTCGTGGGCCTGGCCGGGACGGCGGTTCCCGCGCGGGCCACGGAGGCCGCCGACGTCACCGCCGGTCTGGCCCTCTGGTACAAGTTCGACGGGGCCTCCGGCACGACGGTCCCCGACGCCTCCGGCCACGGGCTGAACGGAACGGTCAACGGCGCCGCCGACTTCTCCTCGTCGGGCCAGGGTCTCTCCTTCAACGGCTCGGACACCTACGTCAAGGTGCCGAACGACGTGATGAAGGGCATGACGTCGATCAGCGTCTCGATGGACGTGAAGATGGACGCGGCCCAGGCCACGCCCTACTTCCTCTACGGCTTCGGCAACACCAGCGGGGGCAGCGGCAACGGTTACCTGTTCGCCACGGGCAACTCCCTGCGCACCTCGATCGCCACCGGCAACTGGTCGACCGAGCAGAACACCAAGCCCGCCGACTCCCACAACCTGACCCGCGCCGTGTGGAAGCACCTCGCGTACACCCAGACCGGCACCACGGGCGTGCTGTACGAGGACGGCGTGGAGGTCGCCCGCAACACGTCGGTGACGATCACCCCCGGCGCGATCGGCGCGGGCACGACCACGGCCAACGCCATCGGCAAGTCCGTCTACTCGGGCGACCGGCTCTTCAAGGGCAGCATGCGCGACTTCCGTGTGTACGACCGGGCGCTGGACGCCGGGGAGGTCGAGCAGCTCTCCCTGCCCGTCGCCACCCAGGGCGTCGCGGACGACAAGGCGGCCCTGGACCTCGGTGACACGAGCGCCGTCACCGCCGACCTGACCCTGCCGACGACCGGCCCGGCCGGCGGCTCCCTGATCACCTGGTCCAGCGACGACACCGACGTGGTGTCCGACACGGGCAAGGTGACCCGGCCCGCCGCGGGCGAGCCCGACGGTCACGCCACGCTCACCGCGACCCTGAAGAAGGGCTCCGTCTCCGCCACCCGGACCTTCGACGTCACGGTCCTGCCGGCCCTCGACGACAAGGCCGCCACCGAGCAGGCCGCCAAGACCCTCGTCGTCCACAACCTGGACGACGCGCGCGGCAACCTCACCCTTCCCGCGACGGGCGCGTACGGCACCACCGTGACCTGGTCCTCCGCGAACGAGGACGTCGTCTCCTCCGACGGCGTGGTCCACCGCCCCGCGCACGGCGCCGGCGCCACCACGGCCGGCCTGACCGCGACCGTGGCCAAGGGCGACGCGAGGACGACCCGCACGTTCACCGCGAAGGTGCCCGAACTCCCCGTGAAGGAAGCCCTCAAGGGCTACATGTTCAGCTACTTCACCGGCGAGGGCACCGCGGACGGCGAACAGCTCTACGCCGCGCTCAGCAAGGGCGACGACCCGCTGAAGTGGCGGGAGCTCAACGACGGCAAGCCCGTCCTGACCTCCACGCTCGGCGAGAAGGGCCTGCGCGACCCGTTCATCATCCGCTCCCCCGAGGGCGACAAGTTCTACCAGATCGCCACCGACCTGAGGATCTACGGAAACGGCGACTGGGACCGCTCGCAGCGCAGCGGCAGCAAGTCCATCATGGTGTGGGAGTCCACCGACCTCGTCCACTGGACGGACCAGCGCCTCGTGAAGGTCTCCCCGGACAGCGCCGGCAACACCTGGGCGCCGGAGGCGTACTACGACTCGAAGCTGGGCCAGTACGTGGTGTTCTGGGCGTCGAAGCTGTACGACAACCCCGCGCACTCCGGCGACACCTACAACCGGATGATGTACGCCACCACCCGTGACTTCTACACCTTCAGCGAGCCCAAGGTCTGGGTCGACCGCGGCTACTCGGTCATCGACTCCACGGTCATCCAGCACGACGGAACGTACTTCCGCCTGTCGAAGGACGAGCGCAACAACAGCTCCTCCACGCCCAACAGCAAGTTCGTCTTCGAGGAGAAGAGCGACTCTCTGCTGAACCTCTCCTGGACCGCGGTCGCCGAGGGCATCGGCAAGGGCGCGATGAACGCGGCCGAGGGACCGCTGGTCTTCAAGTCCAACACCGAGGACAAGTGGTACGCCTTCCTGGACGAGTTCGGCGGCCGCGGCTACATCCCGTTCGAGACGAAGGACCTCGCCTCCGGGGTCTGGACCCCGTCCACCGGCTACGACCTGCCGTCGAAACCGCGCCACGGAACCGTCCTGCCGGTCACACAGGCCGAGTACGACCGGCTGCTGCGCGCCTACCAGCCGGACCAGATCGTCACGGGCGTCGAGGACGTGCCGGTGAAGACGCGGATCGGCGAGGCCCCGGTGCTGCCCGCCACCGTGATCGCCACGTACGCCGACGGCGCGAAGCGGCCCGTCGGCGTCACCTGGGAGAACGTGGCGGCGTCGCAGTACGCGCAGGCCGGCTCCTTCACCGTGAAGGGCGATCTGCCCGGCGACGCGGCGATCCAGGTCCACGCCGAGGTCACCGTCTCCACCGAGGGCCCGGACGTCCCCGCCGACCTGCTCCTGCACTACGGCTTCGACGAGAACGGCGGCAACATCGTCCGTGACTCCAGCGGCCACGGCTACCACGGCGCCTACGTCCGTACGCCCGCCTTCGGGACCGGCGTCCACGGCGGCTCGTTCAAGATGTCCGGCGGCTCCAGCACCTCCGACTCGCCGTACGTGAAGATCCCGGGCGGGGTGCTCAAGGACGTGAACAGCGTCACCGTCTCCACGTACGTCAAGTGGAAGGGCGGCGACAACTTCCAGTGGCTGTTCGGGCTCGGCCCCGACAGCGACAGGTACCTGTTCGCCACCCCCTCCAACGGCAGCGGCAAGCTGTTCTCCGCGATCACCAAGGCCACCTGGTCCGGCGAGAAGCAGATGATCGGCGGCTCGCAGCTCACCCCGGGCGTGTGGAAGCACCTCACCGTCACCCTGGACGGAGCGACTCAGACGGCGGTCCTGTACGTGGACGGCGCCGAAGCCGCCCGTGTGAACGGCGTCACCGTCAAGCCGTCCGAGCTGTACGACGCGGCCAAGGACGCGTCGGGCTACATCGGCAAGTCCCTGTACGCACCGGACCCGTACTTCGCCGGCGAGGTCGACGACTTCCGGATCTACAACCGCGCCCTGACCCCCGCCGAGGTGCTCGAACTCGCCGGCAACACCACCGGCATCGCCGCGGCGACCCACCCGGCGCTCAAGGTGGACGCGCTGATCGACGACAAGGACAGCACGGTCGTCCTGCCGCTGACCGAGGGCAGTGACGTCACCGCCCTGGCGCCGCAGTTCACCCTGGCCCACGGCGCGGGCATCAGCCCGGCCTCCGGCGCCCTGCGCGACTTCAGCAAGCCGCAGACCTACGAGGTGACCGGCTCCGACGGCAAGAAGCGCACCTGGACCGTGTCGGCGCTGATCATGAAGAGCCCGGTCCTGCCGGGGCTCAACGCCGACCCGAACATCGTCCGCTTCGGCGACACCTTCTACATGTACCCGACCACCGACGGCTTCGACGGCTGGAGCGGCACGCAGTTCAAGGCCTGGTCCTCGACCGACCTGGTGCACTGGACCGACCACGGCGTCATCCTCGACCTGGGGCCGGACGTGAGCTGGGCGGACAGCAGGGCCTGGGCGCCCACGATCGCCGAGAAGAACGGCAAGTACTACTTCTACTTCTGCGCCGACGCCAACATCGGCGTCGCCGTCTCCGACTCCCCCACCGGCCCCTTCAAGGACGCCCTCGGCAAGCCCCTGCTGAAGGCGGGCCAGTTCCCCGGCCAGATGATCGACCCGGCGGCCTTCACCGACGACGACGGCCGGTCGTACCTGTACTTCGGCAACGGCCACGGGTACGTCGTCCCGCTGAACGCCGACATGACCTCGATCGACACCGCGAAGGTCAAGGACATCACCCCGAGCGGCTACAACGAGGGCGCCTTCGTCGTCAAGCGCAAGGGCGTCTACTACTTCATGTGGTCGGAGAACGACACCCGGGACGAGAACTACCGCGTCGCCTACGCCACCGGCCCCTCCCCCAGCGGCCCGTGGACCGAGCGGGGCGTGATCCTGGAGAAGGACCTCTCCCTCGGCATCAAGGGCACCGGGCACCACTCGGTGGTCCAGGTGCCGGGCACGGACGACTGGTACATCGCCTACCACCGCTTCGCGATCCCCGGCGGTGACGGCACCCACCGCGAGACCACCGTCGACAAGCTGGAGTTCGACGCCGACGGTCTGATCAGGAAGGTGGCGCCCACCCTCACCGGCGTCGACCCGGTCACGATCGTCCACGCCGGACCGGACGCCCGGGGCGTGGAGGGCTCCGCGATCGCCCTGAACGGCACGCTCTCGGGGGCGGGCGGCGCGCAGTGGACGGTCCAGAAGGGCGCGCCCTGCACGGTCGCGGCCCCGACCGCCGCCCGCACGTCGGTCACCTGCACCGACGACGGAACATTCACCCTCACCCTGACCGGCGGCCGCAGCACCGACACGGCCGTCGTCACCGTGGCCAACGCGGCGCCCTCGATCACCTCCGCCGCCGGTCCGCCCTCCCCGCTGGCGGTCGGCCGGCGGGCGGTCGTCACCGCCCGGTTCGCCGACCCGGGCGCCCGAGACACCCACACCTGCACCGTCGACTGGAAGGACGGCGGCAGGCCGGCCGCCGGCACGGTCACCGCGACCGGCTGCCGCGCCGAACACGTCTACAGGGCGGCGGGCGTCTTCCGTCCCGTGATCACCGTCAAGGACGACGACGGCGGCACGGGCACCACGACGCTGCCCGAGGTGATCGTGTACGACCGGGCGGCCGGGCCGCTGGTGGGCGCGGGCCTCTCCGCGTCCCGCGGCAAGCCGTTCTTCTCCGTCTCGGCCGGGTATCTGCCGGGGGCCAACGCCCCGGCCGGCGCGGTCACGTTCACCCTGAAGCCGGCGTCGCTGAAGTTCCGGTCCGGCCATCTCGACTGGCTCGTGGTGTCCGGCAACCGGGCCGTCCTCCAGGGCTCCGGCACCGTCAACGGCAAGAGCGGCTACAGCTTCCGCGTCACCGCCACGGACGGCCCGGACACCTTCCACATCACGATCTGGAAGACGTCCGGCGGGAAGGTCGTCCACGACACCGGCGTCATCACCAGGATCGCCGGCGTGATCACGGTCGGACTGCGCCACCGCTAGAGAAGAAGCCTGGCACGTGGTCGTGCCGGGCAGTCGAGGTCATGGGCCCCTGCCTACGCAGGGGCCCATGTCTTTGCGCCCTCCCGGCCGGAGTTCCCGAGGGTGTCAGGGGCGTCCGCCACACCAAGGCCCGTGATCCGGTGATCCGGTGATCCCGCGTCAGGTCACGGCCTTCGGCGGTTGCGCGGCGACGGGGCTTCCGTTCTTCGCCTGGAAAACCGCCTCGGCGAGCAGTTGGATGACCTGCTCGGGCTGTGTGCCCTCGGGATCGGCGAGCCAGGCGAGCGCCAGGCCGTCGAACGTGACGGCCACGAACTGCGCGACCGCGGCGGCCCGCCCGGGCTCGACGTCCGCGAGGACCGGGGCGAGGGCGTGTGCCGCCAGATCGCGGTAGCTGCCGTACTGCTGCCGGGCCAGCTCGCGCATCGACGGGTTGCGCAACGCGAGCGCGGTGAGTTCGTAGTACCCGAGTTGGGTGCCCGGGTCGTCGCCGGACACCTCGGCCCAAGCGGCCCGCAGGCCCGCCCGCAGGTCCTCGATCGTCGCGCCGCCGTCCGGCCGGTCGCCCATGGCGACGGACCTGTCCAGCCGCTCGACCATCGAACGGACCACGTCCTGGAGAAGTTCGTTCTTGTCGGCGAACCAGTAGTGGACGGTGCCCTGTGGGACGCCGGCCTCCTCGGCGATCTTGCGGGTGGTCGCCGCCGCGACCCCCTCCCGGCCGATGACCCTGACGGCCGCCTCGACGAGTTCCTCGCTCGTGGCGCGTTGCGCGCGACGACGCCTGCTCGGCGATTCCCGGGATTCGAGAGGTCCGGCGGGTCCGGCGGGTTCGGCGCTCATGGGCCTCAGTTTCGCACAGCGTCTCGCTTTGGTCACACGACCAAGATATCTGGTCACGCGACCAAAAGCGGCGTACGCTCGCAGCTCACCAACCCACCGAGAGCAGGAAGAGGAGGAACCGTGGGCACCGATAGACCAGGCGAACGTTCTGAGCAGGTCGCGGACGAGGCCCGAGCGGGCTCGGGCCGAACGCGTCGCGTGCTGTCCACCCGTCGGGTGGTCTTCCTTGTCATCGCCGCCGCGGCCCCCATGGCGGCGATCGCGGGCAACGCGCCCCTCGCGCTCGTGCGCGGCAACGGAATCTCGCTGCCCGCCGCGTACGTCCTGGCGGCCGTGGTCCTGTTGTGCTTCGCCGTCGGCTACTCGGCGATGAGCAAGCGCGTGGTCAACGACGGCGCGTTCTACGTCTTCGTCGCCCGTGGGCTGGGCAAGCCGGCCGGTACCGCGACCGCGTACATCGCGGCGCTGGGCTACCTGTCGCTCTCGGTCGGGATGGCCGCGGTGTTCGGGTACTTCACCTCGCTGGTCTTCGCCCAGTCCGGCCTGGACGTCCCGTGGGGCGTGTTCACCGCGCTCGGGGTGGTCGTCGTGACGGCGTTCGGGCACCGCAGCGCGGACGTCTCGGCGCGGTTCCTCGGCTTCCTCATGGTCCTGGAGTTCGCGGTCCTCCTCGTCCTCGACGTCCTCGTCGTCGGGCACAAGGGCGGCGCCGCGTTCCCGGCCGAGTCGTTCTCGGCCGGCCAGCTCTTCGGCGGCTCGATCGGCATCGCGCTGATGTTCGCCTTCACGAGTTTCGTGGGCTTCGAGTCGGCGGCGCTGTACGGCGAGGAGACCAGGGATCCGGCCCGCAGCATCCCGCGCGCGCTGTACATATCGGTGATCTCGATCGCCGTCTTCTATGTGCTCACCGCCTGGGTCGTGATCGGCGGCGCCGGCGGCGCCGCGGCGCCCGAGCGGGCCCGCAAGGACCTGGGCAACCTGGTCTTCACCCTCGCCGAGCAGTACGGCGGGACGGCGCTGCTGGACGCCGCGGCCGTGCTGCTGTGCACGAGCGTCCTCGCGTCCTGGATCGCGCTGCACAACGCGGCGAGCCGCTATCTGTTCGCCCTCGGCTGGGAGCAGGTCGCGCCCCGTGCGCTCGGCCGCTACCACCCGGTGCACCGCAGTCCGCACATCGGCAGCGCGGTCGTCACCGCGGTCACGGTCGCCGTCGTCGGCACACTGGGCCTGGCGGGCGCGGACCCCTACGAGACGATCGCCGCCGCCGTCGTCGGCATGGGCACGCTGTCGATCGTCCTCGTGCAGGCGTTCACGGCGCTGGCGGTCACGGTGTTCTTCCGCGGCCGCGGCGACCGGCGGCTGTTCTCCGGCGTCGTCGCCCCCGTCGTCGGGACGCTCGGGCTGGGGACGGCCTTCGTCCTGGCCTCCACCAACTACGCGACCCTGACCGGCTCGGACGACGTGCTCATCCACCTCGTGCCGGTACTCATCGTCGCCACGGCGGTCGCCGGCGTCCTCGCCGCGCTGCGGCTGCGGACCCGCCGTCCGCTCGCCTACACCCAGCTGGCCGACGCCCGGAACCGGCACCGCCCCGACGCGCGCGCACCGCACGAACGGCCGACGTACACGCGGCGCTACTGCGTCGTCGGCGCCGGGCCGTCAGGGATGATCATGGCCCGCAACCTGTTGCGCGAGGGCGTCCCGTTCGACTGGTACGAGCGCAACCCGGACTTCGGCGGAATCTGGGACCCCGAGCACACGGGCAGCCCGATGTACGACAGCTGCCACTTCATCAGCTCCAAGTACACCAGCGGCTTCTACGGCGCCCCCATGCCGGCGCACTTTCCCGACTACCCGGGCTGGCGGGAGATCCGCGACTACATCAGGGACTTCGGCCGGCAGTACGACCTCTACCGGCACGTCCGCTTCGGCACGGAGGTGACGTCCGCCGAGTCCATCGCCGGTGACCGGTGGCGGGTCACGCTGTCCGACGGCACGGTCCACGAGTACGACGGACTCGTCGTCTGTCCCGGCGTCACCTGGCACCCCAACGAGGTCGCGCTGCCCGGCCGGGACGTCTTCCGCGGCACGGTGCGGCACTCGGTCACCTTCCGCGACGGTCTGGAGTTCCGCGGCAAGCGGGTGCTCGTCGTCGGCGCCGGCAACTCCGGGGTCGACATCGCCTGCGACGCCGCCCGGCACGCGGACACGGCGTACCTGTCGGTCCGGCGCGGTTACCGGTTCGTGCCCAAGCACGTCGCGGGGCTGCCGACCGACGCGCTGCTCGCCGGGAAGCTCGATCCGCCGAAGGGCCTCGTGCTCTCCAGCGACGTCAACACCCTGCTCGACACGCTCGTCGGCGACCTGACCCGTCTCGGGCTGCCGGCGCCGGACCACGACGCGCTGAGCAGCCACCCGATCATGAACACCCAGGTGCTGCACTACCTGGCGCACGGCGACCTGGTGGCCAGACCCGACGTCGCCCGGCTCACCGAGACCGGGGTGGTGTTCGCCGACGGCAGCGAGGCGGAGGTCGACGAGATCGTTCTCGCGACCGGCTACGAGTACCGGATGCCCTTCCTCGACCCCGGGCTGCTCGAGTGGAAGCACGGCCATCCGCAGCTGTACCTCAACGTCTTCTCGCGCGAGCTGGACTCCCTGTACGTGCTCGGGTTCGTCGAGTTCGCGGACGCCGCCTACAAGCGGTTCGAGGAGATGGCCCAGCTCATCATGATCGACATCAACGCCCGCGAGACAGGCGTCCGCAAGGACGAGCTGACCCGGCTCAAGCGCTCCGACACCCCGGACCTGCGCGGCGGCGTGACGTACCTCGACAGCCCGCGCCACACGAACTACGTGGAGCGCTCGACGTACATGGCCTATCTCGCGCAGCTCCGCGACCGGTTCGGCTGGCACGACGTCGACGACCACACCTTCGACGCCCTGCGCACCGGCGCGCCCTCCGCCTCCGCGTCGACCTCCACGTCCGAACCGCCGAAGGAGCCCAGCCATGTCTGACCGTCCCGCCCTCGCCCTCGTCACCGGCGCCGCCGGCGGGATCGGCGAAGCCGTCTGCGGCCGGCTCGCCGCGCGGGGCCGCGTCCCCCTGTGCGTCGAGCGCGACGGGACACTCGCCCGGAAGGCGGCACTCGCCGCCGGAGCGGACGCCGTCCCCGTCGCCTGCGACCTGTCCGACCGGGACGCCGTCGCCGCGCTCTGCGCGCGGATCGAGGACGAGTGGGCCGACCGGCTGGACCTGGTCTTCCTCAACGCCGGCGTGATCGTCCCCGGAGACGTCGTCGACTCCTCGGCGGCCGCCCTCCGGCTGCAGCTCGACGTCATGCTCGGATCCGTCATGGAACTCGCGGCGGCCGCGGCCCGCGCCATGAAGGCGCGCGGCCGGGGACACATCGTCGCCACGGTGTCCATGGGCGGCATCCTCGCCCTTCCCGGGTCGGCGGCCTACTCGGCGGCCAAGGCGGGGCTGCGCGCCTATCTCGCCGCGCTGAACGCCGAGTTGCGCGGCACCGGCGTCGCGGTCAGCGGCGTCTACCCGAGCGCCGTCGACACCCCGATGCTGCTCCACGAGGCGACGCACGACGGCAGCCTGCTCAACTTCCTCGGGAAGGTGAGCACGGCCGACGACGTCGCGGACGTCTTCGAACGCGCACTGCGCAAGCGCCGGCTCGAGCACTACCTGCCGTACGGCGACTCGGTCACGTGCCGGATCCTCGAGTCGGTCCCGTGGCTCGTGCCGCGGATCCTCGGCCCGGCGGAGGCGGTCGGACGACGCGGACGCGCCAGGTACCTGTCCCGCAAGGGGATTCCGCAGGGCTGACACCGCGGCCCCCGGCCCGGCGGCGGCGCGAGGTTCCCGGAGCTGGAGCCGGTTCCCCCGCCGGGGCCGCCGCCTGCGGTTCGACGTCGGCGACGTCGGCGAGATCGGCCTGCCCGAAGGCGGCGAGGGGAGCGCGTGCCCCGGCGTGCCGCACGCCGTGACGGGCTGCGTGCCCCGCCGCACGGGCCGGGGCGCACCCCCGTTCCCGGGCGCGCACTCGTTCCGGGGCGGGCGCACGTTCCGGGGCGGGCGCACGGCGATCGTGCCCGCGACGCGGCGCCCGTGTCGGCCCCCGGGCGACGACGGCGTCAGCGGTCGGCCCGGGCTGTCCCGCCGCCCCGGGAGGCCGCGGCCGTCTCCGATCTGACTCTGGCGACCGCCGCGGCCACCTCGTCGTGCACCGTGCCCACCGGCCGACCGTCCTGCACGGCAAGGACCAGGTCCCCCGCGAGGCGGTGCAGCCGGGCCCCGGCGTTCGACGAGGCCAGGGACAGCACCCGCCAGGCCTCGTCGACGCCCAGGCCGAAGGACGCCATGAGGATGCCGCGGGCGAGGTCGATCACCGGGCGGGTCTGCATCGCGCGCCGCAGACGCACGACCTCGACGCGCAGATCGCGCACGACGTCTTCGTCGAGAGCGTCGGCGGCGGGGGCGGGGGCGGAGCATGCCTCGGCGGTGGGGGCGGAGGTATCGGCGGTGGGCACGCGGGCGTCTGCCGCGGGGGTGGAAGGCGTGGGGGCGGAAGCCGTGGAGGCCGAGGCGGGAGCGCCGAACAGGGTCCCGGTGCCGGTCAGGTCCAGCAGGCGCCGCACCGCCGGGCTCACCGTGTGCACGGCGACCGTCTTGCCCTCCCGCAGGCCGCGCTCACGTGCGCCGAGCAGCACGTTCAGGGCGGCGCAGTCGCAGAAGGCGACTCCGTCGAGTTCGAGGTCGACCCCGCCCACCGCGGCGCCCAGAGCTCCGTACAGAGCCCGCTCCAGCTGTCCGGTCGACTCCAGGTCGAGTTCTCCCCGTAGCGCGACGACGACGCGGTCGCCCTCGGGACGTACGCGGATCACGACACCGGTGGCGGGCCGAGGCTGACGGGCGGCGCCGATCGTCTCCGCTCCCGAGCCGCCATCCACGCCTCCGGCGTTCGCGTCATGGACAGGTTCCGGCATGACCGCCTCCCGGTCACTCCACATGTCACCACCAGAGTCGCCCTGCGCCGATCACACGTCAACCAAAACACGAAATGAAGTTCCGGTTTTTGTATACGTGAAACCTCGGCCATACGATTGCCTCATGGACGGGGTGCCCGAGTCACACAACGGATGGACGTTCCTCACCAACCACGCGCGCGTGCTCGCCGCCATCGCGGACGACAACAGCGTCCGCATCCGGGACATCGCCGCGCACTGCCGGCTCACCGAGCGAGCGGTGCAGAAGATCATCGCCGACCTGGAGCAGGACGGCTATCTCTCCCACACGCGGGAGGGACGCGGCAACACCTACCGCATCGAGCCCGAGAGGGTGCTGCGTCATCCCGCCGAGGCAGGACTGAGCGTCGCGGCGCTGCTCTCACTGCTCGCCCAGGACGAGGCGGCCCGCAGCCGACGCCCCACAACCGGGAGGGACCGCCGACGAACCTGAATCGCCTCGCCGTCCACGCTCCGACCAGCGGCGCGACGGCGGGCGAGAGACGAAGGTCACGACTACGTATCGGACATTTAAGACCTCAATCTTCACGCCAGGCACACAAGTTGGCTAAGTTGACGCCAGGCCGTTCGACTGCCCTTCAGGGCAGAGGGCTTGAGGCGCCCGCAACAGGGGTCGCCCGGATTCCGCCGACCACGCGCGGCGGAGCACGGAAGGAGTACGTCTTCCATGGCGACGGATCGCAGCCCGCGCTCCCCAGGCAACAGCGACGAGCCGAGTCGGGCGGAGATCCAGCAGCGGGTCAGCTCGCTCTACGACCGGGCCGAGAGCGACACGGGCAACTACAACGCGACACGCGCCATGTCGGGCCGCTCGCGCAGGACGTCCGGCTCCGTCGCCGACGGCGGACGCCGCACGTCCGACGCCTCGCTCGACGCGGTGGCCCGCCAGTGGTTCGACAGGGCTCGCGACCGGGTCGGACCCACCGTCCCCGCCGTGCTGCCGGCCGATCGGATGCCGGCTCCGGCGCCCCGGTCGGCCGGATCCTCGGAGCGCTCCGGCGACAGCGCCGTGATACGCGAGCTGGAGGCAGCCGTCCGGCGGGGTACGGAGTCCACCGGACGCGCGGTCGCCGCGCTGCCCGCGGTGCCCGGGCCCCGTCAGGGCGAGCCCAAGGCGCTGGCGCCCGCCCCGGCCGCCCTTCCTGCTCTTCCGGCCGCCCCGGCCCCTTCCACCCCGGCCGTCTCCGCCCAGGCCGCCGCCGCGCCCCCGGACCGGCAGGCCTCGCTCAAGAGCACCAAGGAGCGCAACGGGCGGAAGCTCACCGCGGCCCGGGACATCCTGGCCCGCGCCGTCGCCCGCGCCGCGCCGGCCCTGCCCGCGCCTGCTCCCGCTCCCGCTCCGGCAGCCGTCGCCACGGCCGTCCTGCCGGTGGTCGAGGCGCGGCCGGCCGAGGCTCAGCCGGTGCAGCAGCCCTGGGACACCGCGGAACAGCAGGCGTTCCGGGCGGAGATCACGGCCGCGTGGGCAGGACGGCCCGCCGCCGCCACCGGCCCAGCCGCAGCCACCGGCCCAGCCGCAGCCGGCGGAGCGGACGCGCTCCTCACCTCGACGGGCCAACTCGGCATCGTCACACCGACGTCGGGCTTCGCCGCACCGGCGGCCGACCTCGGCGCACCGGCGCCGGGCTTCGCCGCACCGGCGCCGGGCTTCGCGCCGGCCGAGGCCGCTCTCGTCGTGCCCGCCCCCGCCGCGGCTCCCGATCAGTTCATGCCGGATCCGGGCGTCACGACACCGCAGGCCGGCTACCCCATGCCGGAACCCGGCCTGCGCGCGCGGGAGTCCGGCATCCTGACGCCCGACGCCGGGACCGGCGGCCTCACGGTGACGACCGGCTACCCGGCTTCCGAACCGGCCCTGTCCGCCGCCGCGTCCGGCTACCCGATGCCCGAGTTCGGCCTCCCCGCGGCGGACTCGGGCATCCAGGCGCCCGGTGTCGGCGCGTTCACGGCCACCCCCGGTCACCCGGCCTCCGGTCCGGTCGTCGCCGCACCGCCGCTCGGCTACGCGGGGCCCGAACTCCCCTTCCCGGCACCGGAGTCCGGCTTCTCCGTGCCCGCCGGGGCGTCCCCCCCGAGCCACCCGGCCGCAGAACTCGGCGCCACGGTTCCGGCATGGGACGTGGTGACGGTCGGGTCCGGATACCCGGCCCCCGTCGGTCTGGCGGCCCCCGCAGCCCCGCTCCCGGCAGCCGTCCCGCCGGTCGCGGCCCCGCGCGACGTGACGACCCGCACCACCGGCACGGCGTACCTGACGAAGGCGGACAAGGCGCTCGCCTTCGCCCGGGCACAGGTGGGCAGACCGTGCGTGTGGGGAGCCACGGGGCCCGAGTCCTACGACTGCTCCAGCCTCACCCAGGCCGCTTGGCGGGCCGCCGGCGTGACCCTGCCGCGCTCCGCTCTCGACCAGGCGAAGGCGTTCACCCGGATCAGCCTGGCGGAGCTGCGCCCGGGCGACCTCGTCTTCTTCTTCGACGACCTGAGCCACACGGGGCTGTGCACGGGCGACGGCATGATGATCCACGCGCCGGGGCCGGGCGCGCCCATCCGCGAGGAGGCGATCCTCCCGTTCGGGGAGGGCGCGCTGCGCGGCGCCGTCCGGCCCGCCTGAGAGGGCCGGCTCGCCGACGTGCCTCAGCGCGCCGCGGAGCGGGCCCGCGCCTGAGCTCGTCCGGCGTTGTTGTAGGCGCGCAGGAGGAGTTTGGAGACGGCGCAGGGCGACATGTCGAAGTGACACTGACGGCAGGTGCGCGCATGCTCCTCGTAGGCGGCGCGGGACTCCTGCAGAGCGTCCTCGGGAGTGGGCATGGGGGTCCTCCGAACGGAACGACGTTTGACAGAACGGCGGTTGACGGGAACGACGGCTGCCGAGGCGTGGCTACTCACCAGTAGGTTCCACGTCGAGAGGATTGGATCATGTTACTCACGGTAGTGAAAAACGCATGAGCGGAACCGCACGTCACGACAGGGGGACCGACTTGACGGACGACGCCGGCGGGCGCGCGGCACGGGTGTTCGACGCGCTGGGTCCCGCGTACGAGACGGCCTTCGCGCACTCCGAGGCGCACCGCAGGTCGCTGGAGTGGCTGCTCGGACGACTCGCGCCGGGCAGCCGCGTACTGGACGTGGGAAGCGGTACGGGACGGCCGACCGCCGAGACCCTCGCCCGGGCGGGCCACGAGGTGCTGGGCGTCGACGTCTCCCCCGTGATGGTGGAGCTGGCCGCCCGGCAGGTGCCCGAGGCGCAGTTCCGCTGCGTCGACGTCCGCGAACTTCCTTTGGCGGAAGGCTCGTTCGACGCCGTCTGCGTGTACTTCTCGCTGCTGCAGCTGGACCGCGCACAACAGGCCGGCCTAGTCGGCCGGCTCGCGCGCGCTCTGCGGCCCGGGGGCAGCCTGGTGCTGGCGACGGTGCCGCTCGACGTCGAGGGCGTCGACGCCCTCTTCATGGGGCAGCCCGTGCGGGTGACCAGCTTCGCCGGCGAGGCACTCGTCGACCTGGTCACCCGGGCGGGTCTGACCGTGCTGGCCGAGGAGAACGTGCTGTTCACCCCCAGCCATCCCGAGGCCGTGCCGGAGCCGCACCTCTTCCTCCACTGCGGCAGGCGGTAGACGACGAGCCGCAGTGGAGGAAGGCGGCAAGCGGCGCGGCAGGCGGCAGGTCCGGACGGCAGAGTCGCTCAGTACCGCACGACGCGGGCGGCGAGCCCCGCGACCAGCGCGGCCGAGCCCGTGCCCAGCAGGGCTCCAGCCACCACGTCACCCGGGTAGTGCACGCCGGTGTGGATCCGCGAGTAGCCCACCGCGCACGCAAGCAGCCCCAGGGGGAGAGCCGCGACCGGCAGCGCCGGGCCCACGGCGGCCGCGAACGCCACGGCCGAAGCGGTGTGTCCGGACGGGAACGACGCGGATTGCGGCATCGGCACATGCCGCCCCGGGAACGGCGAGTCCTCGGCACGATGCGGACGCGGGCGGCGCACCAGCTTCTTTCCGAGCAGGTTGGCGGACGCCGAAGCGACGCCTATGGCGGCGACGCCGAGCACGGCGGCCCTGCGCGGGCGGCCCCCGCGCAGGACCAGCGCGGCGGCGACCGCGAAGGACAGTTTGGAGTGGTCGGCGGCGGCCGACAGCCGGCGCAGCGCGGTGTCCAGAGTGGGCGTCCTGGTGACGGTGACCGCCTCGTACAGGGCCTGGTCCAGCGTGACGAGGTCACCGACCAGACTCCGGGCGGAAAGCTTCGGGCGGCGGTCAGACATCATAGGCCTCCTTGACGGTGCGGGGGTCGGGACGGCCGAGCGCGAGGCGGAGGATCCGCCGCCAGTCGACCGTGGGGGGAGCGTAGGCGGCGCCGGGACGGTGCCGGGGCACTCTGACCCGCAGCGCGGCGGGCCGTACCGTGCAGACGACGGGGGTGGCCAGTTCGAGAGCCTCGCCGTCGACCGCCACCGCGATGCGCTCCCGGTCGGCCTCGACGACGACGCGCCGTGAGGTCACGGAGGTGATGCCGCCCGCGCGCTCGCCGAGCAGCGCGATCTCGGCCGCCTGGGCAGCGCCCTCGACCCGGACGCCGATCACTCCGAGCAGGCCGGCGTCCAGCCGCGGGCGACGGCCGCCGCCCAGCGGATCGGCGCGGGCGTAGGCGTTGTTGCTCACCAGGAGGGCCTGCGGGGCGTGCATCTCGGTGTCGTCCGTGCGGACGTGCAGCACCGGGGCGGAGTCGCCCTGGAGCAGGTCGGGCAGATGGTCGAGGGCGGTCGCGGCCTTGGCGTCGCGGTAGTCGGGGCTCTGCACTATCTCCGCGTACGCCCCGAAGGAGACGGTGTTGACGAAGGCGCGTCCGCTGACGTCGCCGAGGTCCACGCGCAGTTCGACGCCGTTGGTGAGGGCGTCCAGGCTACGGACGGGATCGGCACGGTCGAGGCCCAGGTCCATCGCGAAGTGGTTGCGGGTACCGGCGGCGACGACCAGGAACGGCACGTCGTGTTCGGCGGCAACGGCGGCGACCAGCGCCTGGGTGCCGTCGCCGCCCGCGACGCCGAGCAGGTCCGCGCCCCCGGCGACGGCCCGGCGGGCCTCCTCCGCCGGGTCGGTGTAGACGTCGTCGGCCCCGAGCACGATCACCCGGGCGCCGAGCGCCTCCGCGCGCTCGACGAGACGGTGTTTGACGACCTTGCCTCCGCCCGAGCGCACGTTCATGATCAGCACCGGACGGCGCGGCGGCGGGGTCCGACGACCGTGCGTGCCCTTGGGACGGCGCACGCTGCGCAGCGAGGCGCGGGCCGAGGCGAGGCCCCCCGCCCACAGCGCGAGGGCGCCCACCGCCACCGGCCACAGACCGGACAGCGCGTACAGCACCATGACGCCCACAGGCGCGGTCACGGCCAGCAGACCGCCCACCAAGCGGGCCCCGCCCCGGTGCGCCAGCATCCACCACACGCCCGCCCCGGCGAGTGCGAGGAGCGCGAACCCTGCGAGCAGGATCAGCCAGCCGCCTCCCCCCGCGCCCACCACTACCACCGCCGCGCAGCCGGCGACCAGCACCAGGGCGAGCCGGGCCCAGCCTCGCGCGCGGGCGACGGCGTCCAGCTGCGCCGGGCCGACGTGCGGCAGCGGCCATTTCGTTCTGCGTCTCTCGTTCACCGTGCGCCCGCCATGCTCCGTGGCTCCCTGTTGTGCGTCGACAGCGCTGACGATCTCGGTCAATTGTCCACGGGACGGCACCCTGATGTGACCGCGGTCCCGCTGTCGAGGCCGCCGCGTAGCCCCGAGGCCGGGTGGCCGTGTGGCCGGGTGGCCGGGTGGCCGTGTAGGGGACGTCCCCGCAGGGAGCACACGGACGGGGGCCCGTCGGCAGTCTCCGACGGGCCCCCGTGGTCGTGCGACCGGAGGTCAGGTGCGCCGGGTGCTGCGGCCCAGGACGACGAAGCCGCCGATCACCAGCAGGGCTCCCAGCGCACCGGGCCACAGGTTGGCGCCGGTCTCGGCGAGGCCGCCCTGGACCGCCTGGGGCTCGGTCCCGCCGAGTGCCGCGCCGGAGCCGGTGTCGGCCGGGGGCTCCGACGGTCCGGAAGACGGAGAGGGCGCGGCGGCGGACTCAGGAGCGGTCGCGGGGGCGCCTATCTCGCCGCCCGAGACGGCCGCGGGGGCCGAGACGGGGGCCGAGGCGGCCGCCTTCGGCGAGGGCTTCGAGTAGACGCGCGGTTCGGTGGTAGCGGCCGAGGGCGCCGGGGAGGGCTCGGGAGCCTGGGACTGCTGTGTGCCCCCTTGAGAACCGTTCTCCTCGTTACCGCTGCCACTGCCGTTACCGGTGTTTCCGGAAGCGTTGCCGTCGCCGTTGCCGTTACCGGTGTTTCCGGAAGCGTTGCCGTCGCCGTTGCCGTTACCGGTGTTTCCAGACCCGTTGCCGTCGCCGTTGTTTCCGGTGTTGCCGTCGCCGTTGCCGTTACCGGTGTTTCCGGAACCGTTGCCACCGCTGTTGCCGGCGCCGTCGCCGCCCGGCTTCGTGCCCGCGCCGCAGGTGCGGCCCTCGTTGATGCAGTCGACCATCTCCCGCATCAGGTTCTCGTCGAAGACGTTGATGAAGTCGCCGTGGTCCGTCACCGGCTTGTGCAACTGCTCGGGGAAGGAGTCCACCGCGAACAGCGGAGTCGTCTTGCCGCCGTCCTGGAGGCTCGGCGCGTCCACGTCGTACACGATCCGCTGCACCAGCTGTGGCACGGCCTTGAAGCCGTTCGGGCAACTGCCGTCGGCGGCGGCGAAGGCCACGTGGGTGCGGTGGTTGGCGCTGTCGATGTTGGCGCCGTCCCAGCAGCTCTGGAAGCGGAACGTGCGCACCACGTCGCTCCCGGCCGGACAGAGCGGGTACTTGTCCTTGAGCTGACGGTCCTCGAAGCCGGTGCAGCTCCACGACGCGTTGGCGTTGGCCGTGCCGTTGACGAAGGCCTTGGCGTCGCCGGTGATGATGCGCAGCAACCGGGGCATGGCGGTGACCTGGGAGCGCGGGTTGCCGACGAAGGTCAGGGTGACGTCCTTGGCGGTGACGATCTTGCCGGCGTTGCCCTCGACGCCGCCGCCCGGGCTGCCCGCGTCCCGTTCCTGAGCGCCGTTCTGCAGGCGCAGGACGGGCCAGTAGTAAGTGGACCTGTCGCCCTGGTCCACGCAGCTCGTCTCGGCCTTCGCCAGATCGCCGTCGGAGACGAAGGCGTTGTTGGACTGGTTGCCGATGTAGTCGTGGAAGTGGTGTGCTCCGTTGGAGACGCCCGGCGCGACGATCACGTTGTCCGAGTTGAACAGCCCGTTGGCGTTGACTCCGCAGCTGCTGGTGAAGGTGCCGCGGGAGGGGCCGGACGCGGGGGCCGCGGACTGCGCCGAGGGCTGTACGGAGTTGATGTCCGCGTAGTCCGCGGCGACCGGGCCGTTGCCGGCCTGCCCACCGTTGCCCTGCTGACCGCCGTTGCCCTGCTGACCGCCGCCGTCTTGCTGACCGCCGCCGTTCTGGTTCTGGTCGCCGTTCTGGTTCTGGTCGCCGTTGCCGTCGGCGCCTCCGCCGGCCTGGTCGTCGGAGGCGCGCAGAGCACAGGCGGCGAGCGACTCGAGGCCCTCCGGACGGTCGCCGACCCGGTCGATGGCGACCGCGATGCGCTCGATGGTCGCCCCGCGCTTCTCCTTCAGGGGGTTCATGACCGCGTTGTCCGCGAACCCGGCGTCCTGGCGCACGGCGTCGGCCGAGTCCTGGAGTTGGCGGTAGGCCGCGGCGATCTGCTCGTCCAGCTGGGCCAGTTCGCGGTCGACCTCGGCGGACGCCGCGTCCGGCACGGTGGTCAGCTTGCTGCCGACGTCCGGGCAGTCGACGGTGACGGCGCTGTTGCCCGCCCGCCGGGTCGAGTCGCCGCCGGAGCCGTCCTCGGTGGCCGAGGCGTACACGTTCGCCGCCATCAGGCCGCCGCCACCGAGCATCAGCGCCGCAGCCAGGAAGGTCGCGCGTCGCCCGCCCGTCGGGCGTCTGCGCCTGTTCTGTACCAAGGAGTGCTCCTACGCGTCGTGGGCGGCCATGGACAGGAAATCCCCCGACCCCATACGCGGCCGGACCCGGAAGTGTTCAACCGCACCACGAATTCATAGCAACCTCTCAGGCAGGCCCGGCACTCCGCCCCTTCACAGTTGACTCCGGGTCAGCCCGTCGGCGGGCCGAAGGACAGGGACAGCACCCGCCTCCTCAGGCGCGCGCGCTCGTGCAGCAGACCCATGACGACGGCCGCGGCCACCGCGATCAGATGCTCGCGGCCGGCGAGGTTCGGTCTGGCGATCGACTCGAGCACCATCGAGCCGCCGGTCAGCGTGAACACGATGGGCGCGCGGCGGACGACCGAGAGATAGGTGAACAGTCCGACGACGGCCGCGGACGGACCGGTGTCGAGCACCTGGCCGACCTCGGGCGGCAGGCCGAGGCCCCACCGGTCCGGCCCCATCGCCAGCATGACCCGCACCGAGAGGGTGCCCGCCAGGGTGGACCCGTAGGCGACGAGCAGGGTCCGTCGGCGGCCGAGCGCGAGCTCGGCCAGGGCGAAGGCGAGGAAGAGCTGGGTGATGCCGGCCCACACCGGCAGATCGAGCGCCGGAACGTAGAGGGAGACCGGGGTGCGCAGCAACGCCAGCCACAGGGGCAGGTCGCCGTGGACCCCGCCCAGGGCGCGCACGGCCGTCGCGCCCGCGGGGTGCTGGGCCAGGGCGTGGAAGAAGATCACGCCGAGGCACGCCACCAGTGCCAGCAGCAGCGCGGCCGGACCGCGTCGGCGCAGTTCGCGCAGCGGGTCGACCACGATGCCGTACCACTCGCCCCGCAGGGTCCGGCCGGCGAACCGGGCGGTCCGGCCGAGGACCCGCAGGGTGCGGGACAGCGCACCGCCGCGGGGCCGGTCCCCGGCGGCGTCCGCAGCGCGGTCGTCTCCGGCGCGGTCGTCTCCGGCGCGGTCGCGAGGCCGTTCCACTTCGGGACGCAGGATGCTCAAGGTCTCCCCCACACACTCGTCGCGCGATGTTTCGTGCGAGTCACGCTCTGGAGGACGCAAAGACGCCCCGGGAGGCTTACTCCCGCGCGGGCCGTCTCTCTCACATTTCGGATCGGAGCGACGCGAGCACGACCGGTGAGCTCCCGGTACCCGGTCACGCCGCCGAAACTCAGGTGGGTCGGCGTCGCTGCCGTAGAGCGCGCTGACCTGCGGAACATGACCCCGGCCAGAGGACGCGCGGGCACTTCGCGGGGGCGGGCCGGAGCCGCTGCGCGTGCGCGTCCCGCCCTTCCCTCCGCAGTCGCCCTCGGCCGACCCGCGGTGATCGCTGTCGCGACCGACCTCGGGGTCGCCGTGCGGGGCAGCCGCCGGCGCAGGGAGGTCGTCGTCGCGGCCGGTGCGGGCGCCCGCGGTCGTCGTCGCGGCCGGGCGGGGCCGGCCGGGTCAGGTCTGCGGCCGTCGGCCCGGCTCCTGGGTGGGGAACCTCTGCTCGGCGCCCGGCAGCGTCGGCCTGGGCAGGGTCGCGACCTCCTGCTGCGCCTTGAGCAGCTGCTCGGCCGTGTCGTTCGGCAGCACCGGCGCGAGCGGCCGGGACGACGCGAAGCGGAAGGCCGAGGTGAGGTCGCCGAAGGCGCCTCGCCGCCAGGCGCTGATGTTGGGCTCCTCGACCCCGGTGAGTCTTTCGAGGAACCGCAGGGTGGAGGTGTGGTCGAATGCCTCGGAGGCGACCCAGCCGCCCACGGTCCAGGGCGAGACGATGATCGCCGGTACCCGGAAACCTCCCCCGACCGGCAGCCCTTCGACGAACTCGCCGGGGGTCCCGGCCGGCGGGGTCGGCGGCGGCACGTGGTCGAACAGCCCGTCGTTCTCGTCGTAGTTCAGGATGAGGGCGGTCTTGGCCCAGACGGCCGGGTCGGCCGCGATGGCCTCGATCTTGGAGGCGACGAAGGCCGCGCCGGCCGCCGGCAGGAAGTCGGGGTGCTCCGACTGGTGACCGGGCGGGATGATCCAGGACACCGTCGGCAGCCGGTCGTTGCGCGCGTCGTCCTCGAAGGCGCCCTCCGGCTGCGGCCGTACGCCCCGCTCGTACAGCTCGGAACCCGGCAGGGCGTCCCGGAACGCGGCGAACTGCTCCAGCAGGTTGCAGCCGTAGTCGTCCTCCTGCTGGTACACCTTCCAGCTCACCCCGGCGGCCTGGAGCCGTTCCGCGTACGTCGTCCAGCCGAGCGGCGTGGAAGCGGAGTTGCGCAGGACCGGGCCGCCGTCGGTTCCGTCAGGGTCGATGCTGCCGGTCATCCACATCAGACGGTTGGGCCAGGTCGGGCCGAGGACCGAGCAGAAGTAGTGGTCGCAGAGGGTGAAGGTCTCGGCGAGGGCGAACTGGAACGGGATGTCCTCGCGCGTGTAGTACCCCATGACGTACGGGCCGTCGGCGCCGTCGGCCTTGCGGTGGGCCGGCAGCCAGCGGTCCATCCGGCCGCCGTTCCACGCCTCGTGCTGCACCGACCAGGCGTGGCTGGTGGACGGGATGGCCTGGGCGCTGGAGGTGCGGGTGTCCAGGTGGAAGGGGAGGAGGTAGCCCCTCGGGTTGCCGGGGTCGGGCTGGTGGAAGACGGAGCGCCCGGTGTCGAGGGTGAGCGCTTCGGGATCGGCGAAGCCGCGCACCCCGGACAGCGTGCCGAAGTAGTGGTCGAACGAGCGGTTCTCCTGCATCAGCAGGACGACGTGTTCGACGTCGGCGAGCGACCCGCGGCCGGGCTGTCCGGCCGCGACGGCCTTCTGGACGCTGGGCGGGAGAAGGGAGAGAGCCGCGGCGCCCAACGCGCCCGCGGCCGAGCCCAGGAGTCTGCGGCGGGTCAACTCGGCCATGTGTCGTGCCCTTTGCTGTGCGGAGGAAGCGGTGGGAGGCCCGGCCCGTGCCCGCACAGGGCGGGCGCCGGCGCGCACTTCTGCGGCCTGGCCGGGACACGGAGTTCGCGCGCGGGCGCAGCACGCGCCGGCGCGGGGCGGCGACCGCCCGTCGGAGCGGGTGCGGCGCACCTGCGTCAAGGTCGTTGCGGCGCAGGTGCGTTCATGTCCACAGCTCCGCACTGTCGCACACCCGGGCGCCCATGTTGCGTTCCATCATCTCCAGCGCGGCGTCCGCGAGATCGTCGTGGATATGGGCGACGGCGTCGCGGGGAACGGTCACCCCGAAGTGCCGGATGTGGGCGTCGAGGGCCGAGTACAGGACGCACTGTTCGGTGACCTGCCCGCACAGGACGAGGTGGTCGACGCCCTCCTGGTAGAGCAGGTAGGACAGCGGGGTCTCGAAGAAGACCGAGTGCCGTGCCTTGACGACGAACAGCGACGCCTCGTCGGGGCGCAGCGGGTCGACGAGGTCGGCGTGCGGTCCGGCCAGGGCCGTGTCGAGGAGTTCGCCGTGGTGCGAGCGCCACTGGCCGAAGTTGTCGTTGACGTAGACGACGGGGACGTCGGCGCGGCGGGCCCGGTCGAGGAGACCGGCGGCCACCGGGACCACTCTGCGGGCCGACGGCAGGAGCAGGTCGGCGTCGGGATGGTCGTAGGTGTTGATCATGTCGATGACGATCAGCGCGGTCTTGCTCATGCCGCTATGGGTTCCCGGACGGACGTGAATATGACGGCACGTCACTCGTCCGCTGCAGCGAGCGGCCGGGGTCCCGTTCCGGATCCCGGCCGCATGCCCTGGTCGGGCCGTCAGGGCCTCACCTCTCCTCACGGAAGGAGACGTGCCGGCCGACGACGGGGTCGTACTTGCGCAGGACCAGTCGATCGGCGTCGTTGCGCCGGTTCTTCCGCGTCACGTAGGCGACACCGGTTCCCGCGGTGGACCTGAGGGTGACGACGGGGCGCGCTGTGCTGCGGGCCATGGGGGCCTCCTCTCACCGGCGCACCATTTGAGCGGTGCATGCCAGTCACGCGGTTCAACACGGGGGGTGCCCGTCGCATTCCCCGGCCTGCGCGCCCGCGGTCGGAGCGGGAAATCCCGGTGGCGGAGGCCACCGCCCCCTCCGTTAAAGTGCTCCGCCGGTATCTCGCCGGCGTCGAGAGGAGACTCAGCGGTGCGCTTCGGGGTGGGGCACGTGCGTAACGTGCGGCAAGGGCTGACGTCCGCGGTCTTGTTGACGGGACTGCTGACGGGACTGCTGACGGGCTGCACGGCCGCGGAGGGCGGCGCGGACACGGCGGCGGGCACGACAGGGGCCTCGGCCGGGGCGACCGCGAAGGCGGCCGCGCGCGGAGGGTCCGTCGGGGCCTCCGGGTCCGCCTGCGAGCTCCCGGTCGCGTTCGACGTCGCGGAGTCCTGGAAAGCCAAGGCGGTCCGCGCGGACGAGGCCTCCGCGGCCGCCGGCGACCTGGCCGAGCTCGCCGACGCGCTGCTGCGCCAGGGCCCCGTCACGATGGCGTGCGAGATCGACGCCAAGCCCGCGGGGAAGATCGGTTTCCTGCGCGTGTGGACCGGTGAGCCGGGCGACGCCGACGCGCGCACGGTCCTGAAGGGCTTCGTGGCCGCCGAGAAGGGGGCGAGCAAAGCCGTGTACCGCACGTTCACCTCGGGCGGCGTCACGGGCGCCGAGGTCGCGTACGTCACCACGAGCGAACTCCTGGAGGAGAGCAAGACGGAGCACGCGCTCGCCGTCACCACACCCGGCGGTCCCGTGGTGCTGCACCTCGGCGGACTGGACACCGAGGAGCACGAGGCGATGCTCCCGGCCTACGAGCTCGCCAAGAGCACCTTGCGCGTCACCGGCTCCTGACGGGCGCGGGCTCCGCCCGGCCCCTTCGGGCTCCCGGCCGGGCCCGGCCCGGTCAGCCGTCCAGCAGGGCGCGCATCCTCGCGGCGGCGCGTACGGCGGCGTCGCCGCAGCAGTTGTTGAACAGCACATGCACCTGCTCGGCCTGCCGTGCGAGCTCACGCACCCGCGGCGTCCACTCCTCCAGCTCGGCGTCGGCGTACTCGTGCCGGAAACGGTCCTCCTTGCCGCCGACGCCCCAGGCCAGGCTGCGTCCGTGCAGCCGGACGACGGCATGCCGCCCGGTGGTGACCGGTGTGACGGGCGGTATCGCCGACGCCAGGGACTGCTCCATGTCGACGGCGACGGCGGCGAACCCGCACGACCGCAGCAGGTCGACGGTGGTCCTGCGCTGCTCGGCGCCCCGCCACCACTGCGGATGCCGGAACTCCACGCAGACCGGCCGGCCGACGGTGCGTCCGGCGCACTGCTCGAGGAACGCGCGGGCGCGCACGCCGGGGCGGAACCAGGGCGGGAACTGGAAGAGGACGGCGCCCAGCCGGCCCGTCTCCCGCAACGGCTCGATGCCGTCCGCGAACCTGCGCCACACCTCGTCCAGTGCCTTCGGGCCGCGCACGTCGTCGGGCAGCCCGGGCGGCAGCACCGCGGACCGGGTGGGGTGCCCGGTCAGCAGGGAGAAGGCCTTCACGTCGAACACGAAGCCGTCCGGGGTCCGCTGTGCCCACAGCCTGGTCGTGCGCTCCGTGGGCAGCGCGTAGTAGGTCGCGTCGACCTCGACGACCGGGAAGCGTTCGGCATAGTGGCGCAGCCGGCCCTCCGCGTCACGCCGGCCCGGGGGGTACCAGCCGCTGGAGACCAGCGCACGGTCCGTCCACGAACACGCTCCCACCAGAATCTCACCCATGGCGGGGCGGATACCCCGCCCGGAGCGGTTCTCCCGGACGGCGCGAGGATGCACATGTGGTCGGATGTGGCGCATTCTTGCTGTGTCGCCCACGCGCGGCACGGACGAGGTAGGGCCGATGACTGGGAGCGCCGGGGACGAGCGGAAGCCGTCCGGACCGCCGCCCGCGCTGCTGACCGGAACCGTGGCGGAGGCGCTGCGGGCAGCGGACGGCAGCGCCGGGGGCGTGTACCTGTGCTCCGGCACGCCCGGGCTGCTGCGGCTGGCCGTCCTGTCGGGGCTGCCGGGTCCCCTGTTCCGTCCCTGGTGGCGGGTGCACGTCGACAGGCCCTACCCGGTGGCCGAGGCGCACCGGACGTGCGCCCCGGTGGTGCTGGCGAACGCCACGGAGGTGATGCGGCGCTATCCGCAGTTCGCCGCCGGCCTGCCTTTCCAGTTCGGCTCCCTGTACGTGCCCGTCACGGCGGGCGGCCGCTCCTTCGGAGTGCTGACCGTCCTGCGCCCGGCCGTCGCCGACGCGGCGGAGGTGCTGGCCGGCCAGGAGAGGCTGGCAGCCGTGGCCGACGCCCTGGGCGCGGCCCTGTTGCGGCTGGGAGCGGACGGCGGGGCGGTCACCTGGGACGACGAGCCGCTGTGCGTGCGACCGCCTGCCGCGGGACCGCCCCCCGGCCGCGTGGGGCGGTTCTCCTGGGACCCGGAGACCGACGCCGTCAGCGTGGACGAGCACGCGCACGTCCTGCTCGGTCTGCCCGGGGGCGAGTTCCCCGGCACGCTGGACGCGCTGGTCCGGGCCGTCGACGCGACGGACGCCCTGCGGCTGCCCGGCCTGTTCCACCAGACGGCCCGGGGGCGCCCGCCACCGCTGCCGGTCCGGTTGCGCACCGTCGAGGGCGGTCTGCGGCTGCTGGAGCTCTGGGACGCGACGGGCGCGGAGCGCCCGGCCGACGCCCACGACGCGCCGCGCCCCGTCGCCGGCGTCCTCCTCGACCCCGGTCCGGGCGCCCTCGCCGACGGGGCCGCCGACCTGCTTCCGGAGGGCGTGTTCTGCCTCGACCGGATGGGCTTCGTGGTCTACGCGAACCCCCGGGCCGGGCAGCTCCTGGGCGTGCCGCGCGACCTGCTGGTCGGCCGGTCGCTCTGGGACTCCGTGCCGTGGCTGAGCCAGCCCACCTGCGAGGAGCATCTGCGGGGAGTCATGCTGGCGCCCGCGCCGGCGTACTTCGACGTGCGGCGCCCCGCCACCGCCGACCGGCCCGCGCAGGCGCGTCCGTACGAGGGCGACTGGCTGCGCGTCTCGCTGTACCCCGGCGCCGACCTCGTCACCTGCAGTGCGGTCCCGGCCCACCGGGTACCCGACGACACGGCTCCCGAGCCCGCGGACACCGGCGCTCCCGTGCCCGTCGTGGCCGCGTCGACCGGCCCCTCCTACCGGCCCATCGTGCTCGCCATCGCGCTGACGGAAGCGGTCACCGCCCGGCAGGTGTCGGCGGTCGTGATGCAGGAGCTGCTGCCCGCGTTCGGCGGCCGCCGACTGGCCATCTACCTGCTCCAGGAGCGGCATCTGTACCTGGCGTGGGAGTCCGGCTTCCCCGAGGGCTTCCTCGCGCCGTTCGAAGGGGTGGGCCTGGACGCCCGGCTGCCCGGGGTGGAGACGCTCACCACGGGCCGGCCGCTCTTCTTCGACTCGATGCAGCAGCTGGGGGCCGCCTATCCGGGCATGGAACTCGACGCGGACGAGGGCGCCCGGGCCTTCCTGCCGCTGATCGCCTCGGGCCGGCCGGTCGGCTCGTGCATCCTCGGGTTCGACCGCTCGCGCAGCTTCGGCTCCGAGGAGCGCACGGTGCTCACCGCGCTCGCCGGGCTGATCGCCCACGCGATGGAGAAGGCCCAGCGCTACGACACCGAGGCCGCCCTCGCCCGCGGCCTCCAGCAGGCGCTGCTCCCCCGCCGGCTGTCGCAGCACACGGGGGTGGAGACGGCCGGCCGCTATCTGCCGGGCACCGAGGGCATGGACGTGGGCGGGGACTGGTACGACGTCGTGGAGGCCGGGGACGGCCTCGCTCTGGTCATCGGCGACGTGCAGGGGCACGGGGTGCAGGCGGCGGCCACCATGGGGCAGTTGCGCAGCGCGGTGCGGGCATTCGCGCTCTCCGACCGCCCCCCGGAGGAGGTCCTGGGCGGCACGAACCGTCTGCTCATCGACCTCGACCCGGGCCAGTTCGCCAGCTGCTGCTACGTCCGCCTGGACCCGGCCACGGGTCTGGCCCGAGCAGCCCGCGCCGGGCACCTGCCGCCGCTGCTGCGCCACCCCGACGGCCGGACCGACGTCGTGGAGCTGCCCGGCGGAGTGGTCCTCGGAGTGGATCCGCGGGCCCATTACCCGGTCACGGAGCTGCGGTTGGAGCCGGGCGCGATCCTCGCCCTGTACACGGACGGGCTGGTCGAGCGGCCCGGCCACGACATCGACGAGGGCATCACGGCGCTGCGCAGGGCGTTCGCCGAGGCGGGCGGACAGGCGGAGCGTGCCCGGACGCGGGCCGACGGCCCCGCGCAGGCCCCGGCCGCCGGCGCGGGCGCTGCCGCCGCCGGGGGCGACGGCACGCCCGGCCGGGCGCTCGGGGCCGTCGCCGACCGGCTCACCGCGCTGGCCCGGCAGACCGCCGACCGGCCGGACGACATCGCCCTGCTCCTGGCCACCCGGCGCGACGGCCGTAAAGATCACCCATGGCGAGCGTGAGGGACGCGTCCTGTGACCCTGTGTGACGCCTCTCGCCTCATCCGGCCGGGCAGTGTAGACATGGCACATGGTCCGACTCCTGGGGCGCTCGGATGCGCGGCCGGCCCGTCGTCCCCGGGAACCGGGGTCCCGGCGCACGCCGGAGTCCACGCTCGGCGGGCGCAGTCTCGCCGCGCAGGTGTTCGTCCTGCAGGTTGTCGTCGTGCTGTTGCTGGTGGTGGCCGCCGTGGTGGCGCTGCTGCTCCAGGTGCGGCACGACACCGGCCAGGAGGCCCGCAACCGGTCCCTCGCCGTCGCGCAGACGTTCGCCAACTCGCCGGGCATGGTGGCAGCGTTGAACAGCCCTGATCCGACGGCGATCCTGCAGCCCCGGGCCGAGGCGGCCCGCAAGGCCTCGGACATGGACTTCATCGTCGTCATGAACACCGACGGCATCCGCTACACGCATCCCAGGCCGGACCGCATCGGGAAGAAGTTCGTCGGGACCATCCAGCCGGCGCTGGACGGCGGAGTCGTGGTCGAGGAGGTCGACGGGACGATCGGCCGGCTGGTCCAGGCCGTGGTGCCCGTGCGGGGGGCCGGCGGGAAGGTGGTCGGACTGGTCTCGTCCGGCATCACCACGGCGCACGTGGGCGGCACCGCGGACCGTCAGCTGCCCCTCCTGCTGGTCAGCGGAGCCGCCGCCCTCGCCCTGGCCACGGCGAGCACCGCCCTGGTCAGCCGCCGGCTGCTGCGCCAGACCCACGGCCTCGGGCCGCGCGAGATGACCCGGATGTACGAACACCACGACGCGGTGCTGCACGCCGTGCGCGAGGGCGTGATCATCGTCGGCGGCGAGGGCGACCTGCTGCTCGCCAACGACGAGGCACAGCGTCTGCTCGACCTGCCCCCGGACGCCGAACGCCGGCAGGTCCTCGATCTGGGGCTGGACCGGGGCACCGCGGAGCTGCTGGCCTCGGGGCGGATGGTCACCGACGAGGTGCACCTGGTCGGTGACCGGCTGCTGGCGATCAACCAGCGGCCCACCGATCTGGCGGGCGGGCCGGCGGGCAGCGTCGCCACCCTGCGTGACTCCACCGAGCTGCGCACCCTGTCGGGCAGGGCGGAGGCTGCTCGCGAGCGCCTCGACATGCTGTACGCGGCCGGGGTGGGCATCGGGACGAGCCTGGACGTGACCCGTACCGCCGAGGAGCTGACGGAGCTGGCCGTCCCGAGGTTCGCGGACTTCGCGACCGTCGACCTCTTCGACGCCGTGCTGGACGGCGAGGAGCCGGAGGCGCGGGGCGCGCTGCGGCGCACGGCGGTCAGCGCGATCCGCAAGGGCGCGCCGTTGTACGCGGTGGGCGAGCGGATCCGGTTCGTGGAGAGCTCGCCGCAGGCCCGCTGTCTGCGCGAGGCGCGGGCCGTCCTGGAGGCCCGTCTCGCCGGGTCGCCGGGCTGGCGGGCGCAGGACCTCGAACGCACCGAGCAGGTCGTGGAGTTCGGCATCCACTCGCTGATCACCGTGCCCGTGCGGACCGGGTCCCTGATCCTGGGCGTGGTCTGTTTCTGGCGCTCGGAGCGGCCCGACCCGTTCGACCCGGACGAGGTGGTCCTCGCGGAGGAGCTGGTGGCGCGGGCCGCGATCTCCATCGACAACGCGCGCCGCTTCACCCGTGAGCACGGCATGGCCGTCACCCTGCAACGCAGTCTGCTGCCGCGCACCCTGCCGGAGCAGAACGCCCTGGACATCGCCTACCGGTACCTGCCTGCGCAGGCGGGCGTGGGCGGCGACTGGTTCGACGTGCTGCCCCTGTCGGGGGCCCGGGTCGCGCTGGTGGTGGGCGACGTCGTGGGCCACGGGCTGCACGCGGCGGCGACCATGGGCCGGCTGCGCACCGCGGTCCACAACTTCTCCGCCCTGGATCTGCCACCGGAGGAACTCCTCGGACTGCTGGACGAGTTGGTGGCGCGCATCGACCAGGACGAGACGGACGACAGCGCCGGCGCGCCGGTGTCCGGGGCGACCTGTCTGTACGCCGTCTACGACCCGGTGTCCCGGCGCTGCGCGATCGCCCGGGCCGGCCATCCGCCGCCGGCGCTGGTCCGTCCCGACGGGCGGGTCGAGTACCTCGAGGTGCCCGCCGGGCTCCCGCTGGGGCTGGGCGGGCTGCCGTTCGAGACGGTGGAGCTGGAACTGGCCGAGGGCAGCCGGCTGGTGCTGTACACCGACGGGCTGGTCGAGGACCGGGAACGGGACATCGACACCGGTCTGGAGCTGTTGCGCACCGCCCTGGAGCGGGGCGCCGGAGGTTCGCCGGAACAGATCTGCCAGGGCGTCCTGGACGGCCTGCTGCCGCCCCGCCCGAACGACGACATCGCGCTGATCGTCGCGCACACCCGGGCGCTGGGCGCGGGCCAGGTCGCCGAGTGGGAGGTGCCGATGGACCCGGCGGCCGTCGGGGAGGTGCGGGCCGCGGTGGTCCGGCAGCTGGCGCGCTGGGACCTGGAGGAACTGTCGTTCACGACGGAGCTGATCCTGAGCGAGCTGGTGACCAACGCGATCCGGTACGGCAGCGCGCCGGTGGGCGTGCGGCTGCTGCGCGACCGCACCCTGATCTGCGAGGTCTCCGACGGCAGCAGCACCTCGCCGCACCTGCGGTACGCGGCGATGACCGACGAGGGCGGGCGCGGGCTGTTCCTCGTGGCGCAGCTCACCGACCGCTGGGGCACCCGCTACACGCCCATGGGCAAGGTGATCTGGGCCGAACAGCCCCTGCCGTGAGGGCCGCCGGCCGGCGCCGCCGCTCATAAATGATGGTTATGAGTCCATAGACCGGACCCGCGTACCGAGTTAGGCATGCCTTAATTTAGGCTTCCCCCGAGTCGATCCATCGTCACTCGAAGGGAACCTGATCATGCCCCGCCCCCTGCGGGTAGCCATTGTCGGAGCCGGCCCCGCCGGGATCTACGCCGCCGACGCGCTGCTCAAGTCCGATGTGGCCGCCGACCCGGGTGTCTCCGTCGACCTCTTCGAGCGCATGCCGGCCCCGTTCGGCCTGATCCGCTACGGCGTCGCCCCGGACCACCCGCGCATCAAGGGCATCATCACGGCCCTGCACCAGGTCCTCGACAAGCCGCAGATCCGCCTCTTCGGCAACGTCGAGTACCCGACCGACATCAGCCTGGACGACCTGCGCGCCTTCTACGACGCGGTGATCTTCTCGACCGGCGCGACCGCCGACCGCGAGATGTCGGTCCCCGGCATCGACCTCGACGGCTCCTACGGCGCCGCGGACTTCGTCTCCTGGTACGACGGTCACCCCGACGTGCCGCGCACCTGGCCGCTGGAGGCCGAGAAGGTGGCGGTCCTGGGCGTCGGCAACGTCGCCCTCGACGTCGCCCGGATCCTGGCCAAGACGGCGGACGAGCTGCTGCCGACGGAGATCCCGGGGAACGTCCACGAGGGCCTGAAGGCCAACAGGGCGCGGGAGATCCACGTCTTCGGCCGGCGCGGCCCCGCGCAGGCGAAGTTCTCCCCGATGGAGCTGCGGGAGCTGGACCACTCCCCCACCATCGAGGTCATCGTCGACCCCGAGGACATCGACTACGACGAGGGCTCGATCGCGACCCGGCGCGGCAACAAGCAGGCCGACATGGTCGCCAAGACGCTGGAGAACTGGGCGATCCGCGACGTGGGCGAGCGCCCGCACAAGCTGTTCCTGCACTTCTTCGAGTCGCCGGCCGAGATCCTCGGCGCGGACGGCAAGGTCGTCGGACTGCGCACCGAGCGCACCGCCCTCGACGGCACCGGCAACGTCAAGGGCACCGGCGAGTTCAAGGAGTGGAACGTCACCGCGGTCTACCGGGCGGTCGGCTACCTCTCCGACAGGCTCCCGAAGCTGCCCTGGGACCTCGACTCGGGCACCGTCCCGGACGAGGGCGGCCGCGTCATCGAGGAGTCCGGCGCGCACCTGCAGTCCACGTACGTCACGGGCTGGATCCGGCGCGGTCCGATCGGTCTGATCGGCCACACCAAGGGCGACGCCAACGAGACGGTGTCGAACCTGCTGGCCGACCACGCGGGCGGCCGTCTGCACACGCCCGTCTCGCCCGAGCCCGAGGCCGTGGACGCGTTCCTCGCCGAGCGCGAGGTCCGCTTCACCACCTGGGAGGGCTGGTACCGGCTGGACGCCGCCGAGAAGGCGCTGGGCGAGCCGCAGGGCCGTGAGCGCGTGAAGATCGTCGAGCGTGAGGACATGCTGCGGGAGAGCGGCGCGTAAGCGTCGCCCGGGGGGCTCGGAGCGGACGTTCGCCGAGCCTGCCCCCGGCCGTCCTCAGCCGTCGTCGCGCGGGTGGGTCTCGATCACCCGGCCGTGGACGTCGGCCCGCAGGTACGCGCTGCCGTAGTCGTCCGACAGGTAGACGCTCATCGACGGGTCGGTCCCGAAGACCTCGGAGGCCGGGTTGACCAGCAGATAGCGGCTCGTCGGCTTCGGCACGCCGAGGGTGCGGCCGGCCCGGGCGAGCAGCGCGGGCACGGCGTCCCAGTCGTAGAGGCGCAGGTCGACGGGGACCGTGCCGGTCATGACGACGCCGCCCGGCCCGTCCTTCGCGGCCACGTCGCCGCCCCGGTACATGTAACGGTCGTAGAGCTTGGGACGGCCGTGGACCGGGGCTTCGGCGATGGCGTACTCCTCGTACACCGCGAGGCTGGTGACCTTCGACCCGCCCATGGCCGCGGTCAGTTTCGCGACGGTGCGTGCGACGCCGTCCCCGTCGAGCAGGTCGGCCTTCCGGGCGGTGGCCCCGCCGGTGGAGGGACGGCCCGTCTGCCGGGCATCGGGCGCGGTGGAGGCGCTCGAGGACACGGCGACGCCCGGCGCGGACGAGGCGCCGCCGCCGTCGCCCGTGTCCCTGAGGAGGTGCGGGAGCAGCGTCCACCCCAGGACACCCGCCAGGGCGGCGGCGCCGAAGGCCCCGGCGAGAACCGAGACGCGCGCCCGGTGCGCCCGCCGCGTGGGAGCGGTGTGCGCCACCGCGGGCGTGGCGCCCCCGACGGGCGGGGCGAGCGGGTACGACGTCGGGGCGGCCGGCGGGCCGAGGGGGTAGGACGTCGGGGCGGCGGGCCGCAGCGGCGACGACGGCGAGGGCGTCTGTCCGGCCGCGATCGCGAGCATCCGGTCGACCTCCGCCGCGTCGGGGCGGGCCTGCGGATCCCGGACGAGCAGCGCGCCGAGGACGGGGGTCAGCGGCCCGGCCCTGCGGGGCGCGGGCACGTCCTCGCCGAGCACGGCCGCCAGGGTGGCCAGGGTGCTGCCTCTGCGCAGCGGATGGTCGCCCTCCACGGCGACGTAGAGCATCATGGCCAGCGACCAGAGGTCGGCGGCCGGCCCGCCCGCCTTGCCGCCGACCCGTTCCGGCGCCATGAAGTCGGGAGAGCCGATGACCGCGCCGGTCGCGGTGAGGCCCGCGGACTCCCGGACGGCGGCGATGCCGAAGTCGGTGAGCACGGGCCGCCCGTCGGGCCGCAGCAGGACGTTGGCGGGCTTCACGTCCCGGTGCTCGATGCCGACGGCGTGCGCGGCGCGCAGCGCGGCCAGCACCTCGCGCCCCAGGCGGGCGGCCTCGGCCGGGGGCATCGGTCCCTGCCGGAGCCGGTCCTGGAGGGAGCCCCCCTCGACCAGCTCCATCACGATCCACGGGTAGGCGTGCTCACCGCCGTCGACGATGTGGTGGATGGTGACCACATTGGGGTGGTGGACGCGCGCCAGCGCGCGGGCCTCGCGCAGGACGCGCTCGCGCAGCGTGCGCGCGCCCTCGGGGTCGTACTCGGCCAGGTCCGGATCGGACGGTCGGACCTCCTTCACGGCCACGTCCCGGTGCAGGGCCAGATCGTGCGCGCGCCACACCACGCCCATGCCGCCGCCCCCGAGCCGCTCGACCAGCTCGAAGCGTCCGTCGACGACGCGTCTGTGGGGTTCCCCTGTGCTCATGGGGGGAGCTTAGGGGCAACGGCCGACAGTCGGTGCGCCCGCCCGTGGGGGCGACGCGCGAATGGTCCGCGGGGCGACGGGCATGCTGTGAACGAGGTCACTTCCGGCGAGTCGTTCCGAACCGCACCGGAACCGTCCCGGGCCCGCATTCCCTTCACCCTCGCTCCTCGCTCCTCGCCCTCCCCACGAAGGACATGTGCTTTGACTCTCCTGCACCCTGACGCCCCGTCGTCCCGCCGCCCGGGCCGCTGCTGGACGATCCGCGTGGTCGGGCACCGGGACCGTACGGCATCGGTCACCTGCTCCTCGCCGTGCGCGATGCCGCCGCGTTCCCGGGATCTCGCGGCCCTGCGCCGCTTCGCGGAGGCCCACGCGGCCGCGCACGCCAGAGCGGCGGCGGTGCACCACGACGCCGCCTGCTGGTGCCGCCGTCAGCAGTGCGCGCTGCACGAGGGCACCCGGGTCGCCTGCGCGGGCACGGTCGTCCTCGTCCTGCGGCACGATCCGGCGGTCGGCCAGGTGTGGACCCTCACGGAGGTCTGCTCCGCGTGCGCCTCGTTGCTGCCGCACGCGCGGGTGCTCAGCCGGGCGGCCCCGCCGCCGCCGCGCGTCTCCGGGAGGGAGCCGGAGGCCCGTCCGGTCAGGGGTCCTGGCCAGGCCGCGGGCCCGTACGACGGGACGGGTGCGAACCGGGAGGCCGCCGACGACGGTCCGGCGTCGTCCGGACCGTCGGCCCCGACCGTGGGTTCGCCGCGTATGGTGCCCGGCGGGTTCAGTGCGCCCTCGTCGGGCACGGGACCGGAACGGGCCGGCGGCCGGAGGGGTGGGCCGGGCGGCCGGCGCGGGCGCAGGGAGACGGAGGGCGGCGGGGTGTGAGGCGGCGGGGCGCCACCCGGCCGTCGGCTGCCCGACAGGGCTGTTCCCGGGCCTACGGGCTTCGTTCCGGGCCGGTGGCGGATGCGCCGCCCGGGCGGCGAGCGCTTCAGGCTCGCGCGCGCCCGCGCCTGCCGTCGTGCGCGCCCGCGCGCGACCTGCTCCGACGGGCGCGCGGACAGGGCTCGCCCCTACGCGGATGGTGGGCGGGCCCTGTCCACGGGACCCGATTCTGCGGTCCCGGGAGCCGACGGGCCCATGGGTGCGGGGCCGTCGGCCGTGGTGCGCGGCGCACACCCCGTGCGAGCGCCCCGCACCCGGCACGCGGTCGCCGGGATCCGCATGCGTGACGCGTCTCGCGCAGGGGAAGGCGCTCCCCCGACCGGGGCGGCGCGGACGCCCGCGCCGCCGGCCCCCGACCGCTTGATCGCGCACCCCCCGCGGCGAGCGATACTGGCCTTCGCACCTCGCCGCCATGTCGTCGATCGCCCTCATGAATGGAGTCACGCACATCTCCGCGACCGTTCCGCCCACCGCTCCGTCCACGGTGTGGCAGTCCCGTGGCCGCCACACCGGCCCGACCGCGCCCGACGTCCTGCGCAAGAACCTCCGGGCACGCAAGGACGCCGGGGTCCTTCAGGACTTCGGGGAGTTGACCGACGTCGGCACCCCCGAGGGTGAGCTGGCCTTCGAAGCCCGGTGGCTGGTGGACGAGGACGTGACCGTCCGCGCGCGCCTCGCCCTCGCCGAGTGGTCGGGCCGTGGCCAGGAGTGGACGCTGACGGCGGAGGCGGAGCGCCCGTGGGACCTGCGCTGGCCGTCGCCCGCCGCCATGTTCTGGCCGTGGGAGGCGGACGTCCTGTGGGGGCACGAGACCGTCACCGGCGAGCGCTTCCTCGACGTCAACCCGCTGCCCGCGGACGACAAGGAGCTGCGGCGCACGCTGCGCAACGCCCTGCGGGACACCTGGACGGTGCATCTCGTCGTCCACGAGGCCATGACACCCGACGAACGGGGCCGGCGCTCGCTGGTCCCCCTGCTCCCGCCCGGTCTGCAGCACCGGGTCGTGGAGCACAGGGCGGCCCCGCACCAACTGCGTACCCTGAACTGGGCCCTCAAGGAGTCCGGGGTGGAGGTGCCGCGCGGCGGAGCTCTGGTGCTGCCCGGCGCGCCGGCCCCGGCCGGCTACGACGCCGCCGACTTCTCGGTGCGCACCGTGTTCCTGGACGGCACGCACCCCACCGAACTGCTGGACGCCGTCCAGCGCTTCGCCGCGCTGCCCCGGCCGCTGCCGGAGGGCGCCGACGCGGCGCTCACGACGCTGCGGGAGCAGTGGCAGCTGCTGACCCTGGAGGAGGAGCTCGCTCGTGAACGCGGGCTGGTGGCGATGTACAAGGATGCGCTGGAGGCGATGACGCAGTCCCGGGACCTGTACCGGGAGGCGGCCGAGCACGCCCACGAGGCGCTGGCCGCGTACCGCGAGATGGCCGCCGAGGCCGGGGAACCTCGTCCGGCGCCCGCCCGGCGCGCGGGCTCGCCCTTCCAGCAGCTGGGCCGCACCCTGGAACGCCTCAAGGAGTCGACCAAGGGCATGCGCCCGGTGCCGACGGCGTCCGCAGCCGCTCCCGTGAAGCCGGCCGAGCCGGGCGGCGCCGCCCCCGACGGCGAGGACGGCGGCCCGGAGACGAGCACCCGGTAGAAGCCGCGGGCGTCCCGGGCGAATCGCCGGTCGGATCAACAGGCCGCCCGGCACCGGCCGTTCCACGGGGCGCCGTCCCGTACGGAGTCGGAGCGGTGGCCGCGACGGCGGAGCGGCGCGTGCGGGTCGGGCGTCCTCGGGTGCGGGATGTCCGCCGGCCCGTCGCGGGCGCCGTCCGGGTCCTCGACGTCATCACCCCGCACCTGGTGCGACGGGGCGCCGGCGCCTTCGTCACCGTCGCCTCCGGCATCGCCTTCCTGTCGTCCGATGCGGTAATCCGGCGGGAAGCGGGAATCCGGAACGCGAGAACGGGGAAATCGACTGTCAGGGACCACATACCAAGGTCCGGACAGATCAGGACAAAAACATCACGCGCCGCGCGACGGACCATCGGGAGGGCCCGTGGATGCGCCAACCACGCTCGTCGTCGTGGCGGCGGTGGCCGCCGCCGCCCTGTTCGGCGTGGCCGCCACGGTGCTGGTGCGCCTGGTCCGCGCCCGCCGCGGCCTGAGGCGAGCAGGACTGCCCACCGGCCCGCGCTGGGTCTTCTGGGGGGCGGTCCTGTACTTCGTCCTGCCGGCCGACATCCTGCCGGACCCCGTCTACCTCGACGACATCGGCGTCCTCCTGCTCGCCCTGCGCACCATGCGCCGCGCGCCCGAGAACGACCCCGAGCGGCTCCCCGACTGACCGTCGGCGAAGACGTTTTCACCCCGGCTCGACCCGATCTCCCCTGCTCCGCGCCCTGCTCGGCGCCCAACTCCCCGATGATCACGGAGAGTAAGGAAACCAACCATGCGTTCGACTCGTATAAGTGACTGAAGGTCGCACCCATCCAGCACCACGCAGCGGGCCCGAGTGACGTCGCACAGCGGCACCGCTTGATCGAAGCAGTACCGACGAGGGAGAGACGATGAAACCGTTCACGCTCAACTACGCACGCCCTGCGGCGGAGTTGGAGTTCGCCACTCCGTACGCCTACGATCACGGACTGCAGTTGAACGTACTCTTCGACGGCCGGGTCGCCGCGCGCGACCACGCCCTCCTGAGAGAGCTCGGGACGACGACCTCGACTGCGGGCTCCAAGACCCACTTCGACGACTGAACACGGGCCGAAGCGACATGACCGTGCTCATTCTCACCTGTGAAGAGGACGTCACGGCGGACATGGTGGTCGTGCACCTGAACGCCGCCGGCGTCCCCGTCGTCCGGTTCGACCCCGCCGATCTGACCCATTCCGTCGCGCTGTCCGGCGAGTTCGTGCACGGGGCCTTCCGGGGCCACCTGTCGTCCGCCGGCCGGCTGCTGAGCCTCGAGGGCCTCAGGTCGGTGTGGGTCCGCCGTCCCGGCGCCCCCGCGGCTCGGGCGCCCGAGCCGTCGGCATGGCTCACGGAGGAGTCCTCACAGGCGCTCTACGGCATGCTCCGCGGTACCGGAGCACGCTGGATGAACCACCCGGACGCGTCCCAGCGCGCCCGGCACAAGCCCTGGCAGCTCAGGCTCGCGCAGCGCAGCGGGCTGCCCGTGCCGGCCACGATCGTCACCACCTTCCCGCAGGCGGCGCGCGAGTTCGCGGACCGCTATCCGGATCTGGTGGTCAAGCCGGTCTCCGGGGCGCACCCTCAGGATCCGCCCCGCGCGGTGCCCACCACCCGGGTGCCGCCGGGTGCGGACTTCGCCGCCGTGGCCTACGGCCCGACGCTGCTTCAGCGCCGGGTGGCCAAGCGGGCCGACATCCGGCTGACCGCGGTCGGGGACCGTCTGCTGGCCGCTCGCAAGGAGGCGGTCACCGGCGACGACCCCGACGTGGTGGACGTGCGTTTCTCGGCGTCGACCACGCCCTGGCGTCCCGTCGAGGTTCCGCCGCGGCTCGCCGAGGCCGTGCGCAGGTATCTGCGCGAGGCGGAACTGGCTTACGGGGCCTTCGACTTCGCGGAGGACGCCGACGGCACATGGTGGTTCCTGGAGTGCAACCAGTCGGGACAGTTCGGCTTCGTGGAGGTGGACACCGGCCAGCCCATCGCCCGCACCATCGCGGAATGGCTGGCCGGGCCGCCCCTGGAGAAGCCCGGCATCCGGCACGCGGACCGGTGCGGCTCGGCCGCCTCGTGACGCGTCCGGGCGCGGCGGTGGCTCGAGAAGGAGCACCGCCGCGCCCGGGGAGCGGCGCCTCGCCGCCCTCACACCGCTCTCACACCGCCAGGGACAGTCCGTTCTCGGTCTCGGCGGCCCCCGCGTGCGTCGCGGGCGTCGCCGCCGACTCCAGCAGGGCGTCCGCCGCGGCGACCGCCTCTTGGACGTCGGGCGTGCCCATCAGCACGCACAAGGTGTACGTCACGTCCTGAAGCTCACGAGCCGCCTGCCGCGTCTCCCTCTCCGCCTGAGCGATCCTCAGCGTCGCGTAGCGGGTCAGCAAAGTCCTGGCGACCTTCGGGTCCGGAACGATCACGAGCACCCCTCTCTCCTGTTTGCGCTGCGTGTGCCCGGACCTGGGCGATTCATGCGTGTCGGTCGCTCATGTCACTCGCGGGGGTCTCGATCCGGCCAGGACCGCGCACGCGAAGCGCCCGCCCGTGCGGATCCGTGAACGCGCCGGGGTGGGACCCTGTGCGGGTTCGTCGGCGTGCCGGTCTCCAGGACGCGCCCGTCCCCTCGGCGCCGTGACGCGGCCCGCTCCGCGCACGGTGGACGTCGGGCGGGCCGCCACGAGGCCGCTGCTTCGACCGAGCATGCATCAGCGGCCCGATTCGGAGCACTCGGCATGGCGTCGCCTCACGAGGAGAGAACGCCGTGCTCTGGGTCGCCGTACTGCTGCTGCCGCTGCTGTCCGTTCTGCTGGCCTTCATGGACCGGGTGGAGGAACGCCTGCTCGCCCCGGTCTCGGCCAGGCGCCGCCATGCCGGCCGCCGACGGCACCTCCGTCTGATACCGGGCGGCGCCACCGGCGCCAAGCCGGGCGCGGCCTCGGACGGGGCGTCGGGTGCGGTGACGGACGCGGCGACACAGGCGGACGAGGGCCGGGCGGCCTGAGCGCCGGCAGGGACGTACCGGCCGGCCGTCGCCGGTGTGCGAGACACCTCCGGCCCGCGTCACGCAGATGCCGGCCGACGTCGAGACCCTGCCGGGAGCCGCAGCTGACCGCCTCGGCCCGCCCGGCGCACACAGGTCCGGCCAGGGACCCGCTCACGACCTCGGCATACGCGCGCTGACGGTTCGGCGTGCGCCCGCCCGCGCCGGGGTGGAGCGTGGGGGTGTGGGACGACAGGACCGGGACCGGCGGGGCTGGCTGCGGGGTGCGCCTGCGCCGCGCTGGGTGCGGGCGCTGCCGCTCGCGCTGACGGCGGGCGTCTGCGTCACCACGCTGGCCAGTCCCGAACCGCTGGACCTGGGCTTCCTGCTCGGCGCGATCCCGCCGCTGGCCGTGCTGTCGTACGGTCCCGCGGTGACGGCGGCGCTCGGCGCGGCCGTGGTGGTGATGCTCAGCGTGCCCGCGTTCCAGCTGGACCGGCCGGGGCAGACCGATGTGCTGACGGTGTGCTTCGTCGCCGTCCTGAGCGTGTTCGTCGCGTTCGTGCGCCGCCGCCGGGACGTCCAGCTGGACACCGAGCGCACCATCGCGGAGGCGGCGCAGCGCGCCGTGGCGCCGCCGGTGCCCGAGCGGGTCGGTCCGGTGCGGTGCGCGGGTCTGTACCGGGCGGCGCAGTTCGGGACGCTGGTGGGCGGCGACTTCTTCGACGTGCGCGAGAGCGCCCACGGGGTGCGGGCGGTGCTGGGGGACGTGCAGGGGCACGGGTTGGCGGCGGTGGCGACGGTGTCCTCCCTGCTCGGGGCATTCCGGGAGGCGGTGCTCGACCAGCCGGACCTGGAGTCGGTGGCGGCCCGCCTGGATCGCAGGCTGATGGTGGACTCGGCGCGGGTCGTACACGCCGAGCTGTTCGCGACGGCCGTCCTGGTGGAGTTCACGCCGGACGCCGACGCCGTGCGCGTCCTCGCCTGCGGGCATCCGCCGCCCGTGCTGCTGCGCGACGGCGGCGCCACCGAGGTGGACGTGGCGCCGTGGACGCCGCTCGGGCTCGGTCTGCCCGGCGCCCGGCTCGTCGCGGCGGTCCTGCCGCTGCGGCCGGGGGACCGTCTCTTCCTCGCCTCCGACGGCGTCTTCGAGGCCAGGGACGCGGCCGGCGTGTTCTACCCCCTGCTGGAGAGGCTGCCCGCGCTCGCCGCCGACGCCGATCCGGCGACCACCGCCGACCGGGTGTGGACGGACGTCCTGCGTCACTCCCCCACGGTCCGCGACGACGTCACGATGCTCGTCCTCGCACCGGCGGGTCCGGCGGGTCCGGCCGGTGCGGCGACGGTGCGGTGAGCGTCTCGGCGTCGCCCTCGGCGTCGATGTGCGGCAGGATCCGGTCCAGCCACCGCGGCGTCCACCAGGCGCGCGGGCCCAGCAGGGTCATGACGGCGGGCACCATCAGCAGCCGGACCACGGAGGCGTCGATCAGCACGCTGACGGCGAGGCCCAGGCCCAGCATCTTGACGACGATGTTGTCGCTGACGAGGAACGCCGAGAACACGCTCACCATGATCAGGGCCGCGCAGGTGATGACCCGTGCGGTGATCTCCAGGGCGTGGGCGACGGCGTCCTTGGCCTCGCCCAGGCGCAGCCAGGCCTCGTGGACGCGGGAGAGCAGGAAGATCTCGTAGTCCATGCTGAGGCCGAAGACGATCGCGAACATCATCATCGGCACATAGCTCTCGATGGGCACCTTGCCGTTGACGCCCAGCGCGGGCCCGCCCCAGCCCCACTGGAAGACGGCGACGACCACGCCGTAGGAGGCGGTGATGGACAGGACGTTGAGGACGGCCGCCTTGACCGCGACGAGAGGTCCGCGGAAGACGGCGAGGATGATCAGGAAGGCGAGGCCGACGACGACCGCGATGATCAGGGGCAGCCGGCGGGCGACGATGTCGCGGAAGTCGACCTGGGCGGCCGTGGTGCCGGTGACGTAGCCCTTGGCGTCGTATCCGGAGACCGCGTCGGGGAGGGTGTGGCCGACGAGGCGGTTCGTCAGGTCGGTGGTGGTCGCGCTCTGCGGGGACTGCTCGGAGTAGACGGTGGCGAGCAGCACGTCGCCGTCGCCGGTGGCGGTCAGCGGGGTGACCGTGGCCGCGCCGGGCACCGCGCCCAGGGTCTTCGTCGCCTGCGCGGACAGGGCGGGGCGTTTGTCGGACGGGACGGAGGTCTGGTCGATGACGACGGTGAGGGGCCCGTTGGAGCCGGGGCCGAAGGCGTCGGTCATCAGGTCGTAGGCCCGCCGGTCGGTGAAGGAGGTCGGGTCGGCGCCGTCGCCGATGTGGCCGAGCTGGATGGAGAAGACGGGGATGGCGAGGACGGCGATGACGGCGACTCCGGCCCCGAGGAACCGCCAGGGGTTGCGTTCGACGCGCCTGGCGTAGCGGTGCCAGGTGCCGTGCGGGACGGCGCCCGGCTCGGCGTCGGTCTCGGCGACCGGTCTGCGGACGTGGTAGCGGTCGATGTGCCGCCCGATGAGCCCCAGGAGGGCGGGCACGAGGGTGAGTGCGCCGGCGACGGCGGAGACGACCGTGACGGCCGCGGCGAGTCCGAGTTTGCCGATGAAGGACACCCCGGAGGCGTACAGGCCGGTGAGCGCGATGATCACGGTCGTGCCGGAGACGAGCACGGCGCGGCCGCTGGTGGCGGTGGCATGTCCGGCTGCCTCGGCCGGGTCGGCGCCGTACATCAGGTTCTGCCGGTGCCGGGTGATCAGGAAGAGGGCGTAGTCGATGCCGACGCCCAGTCCGATCATGGTGGCCAGCGTGGGCGACACGGTCGCGAAGGTGAAGGCGGCGGCCAGCAGTCCGAGGCAGGCGAGCCCGCCGACGACGCTGATCAGCGCGGTGATCAGGGGGAGTCCGGCGGCGATGACACTGCCGAAGCCGACGAGCAGGACGACGATCGCGACCGCGAAGCCGATCAGCTCGCTGATCCGGTCGTTCGGCGCCGGGCGGGCGAGTTCACCGAGCGATCCGCCGTACTCGACGTCGGCGCCGGCCGCGCGCAGCGGCTGCACGGCCTGGTCGACGCCGCTGAGGTAGCCGTCGCCGAGGGTGGAGGGCTGCACGTCGAACCGGACGGTGACGTAGGCGGTCTTCCCGTCGCCGGAGACGGGTCCGGCCTTCGTCGGGGTCTGGGTCAGCGGGTTCTGCACCGACAGGACGTGGGGCAGCTTCTGCAGGTCGCCGACCGCGGTCGACATCTGCGGGCTCAGCGTGCTCACGGCCTGGTCGTCGTGCAGGACGATCTGGCTGCTGTAGCCGCCGGCCTGCGGGTCGTGCTGCTTCAGCACGTCCAGGCCGTCGGTGGACTGCACGCCGGGCAGCTGGAAGTTGTCCTCGTACCCGCCGCCGAACGTGCGGCTGAGCGCCTGGAGGGCGACGAGCGCCACCAGCCAGGCGATGATGACGAACAGGAAGTGACGGGCGCACCAGGCGCCGAGTCTGCGCAGTGTCCCCGGTCGGGGTCTCCCGGCAGCGGTGGGTTCCATGAGCTGGGCCTTCCTGCCGTACGGGGATGCCGCACAGTGGTCGGGGCGCCCGGACACGGCCCATTAGAACCCTGGCCGATCACCGCGGCATCCCGGCCCGCGGTGATCGCGATTGCGGGGCGCGGCTCCAGGATGAATGGTGTTAGTACACCCTTCGGACGCGAGGAGCCGACATCATGCCGACGTCACAGCCCGGCGCCGCCCGACCCTCCCCGGACGACCGCGCCACCCCGGACGACCTGCTCCACACCCGTACCGGCACCGAGGTGTCCGCGGAGGACATGGTCCTCGCCACGGGACGCGACGTGACTCCGCGCACTCTCGCGTGGGCGCGGCGCAAGCTCGCCGAGGAGGGGCCCGGCGCGATCGAGAAGCTGCTGCCGTAGTCGCCGCGGTCCTTCCCCGGGCGCCCCCGCCCAGCCGGGCCGCGGAAGGTGCCCGACCTCGGCATGCTCGTCCTCGGACCAGGTCCGGGCGGCCAGAAGGCGCGGTCCTCGTCGTCCCCGGCCGCTGAGCGGCCGAAACGGGTCTTCACCGTGCCGACGGTGATGGACAGCCCGGCACTTCAACGGGCCCGTTTCGTCCGGCAGGGGCAGGTCGGGAGGATCCGCGCCTGATCGCTGGGCGAGCGGCGCGGGAAGGTACTCGACGCCCTCGTGGAGGGCGGGCCCTATCCGCACCCGCCCTCGTCCTGCCAGACTGCGGAGGGTGCCCGACTTCGACATGCTCGTCCTCGGATCAGGTCCCGGCGGCCAGAAGGCCGCCATAGCCGCGGCCAAACTGGGCCGCCGGGTGGCCGTCGTCGACCGCCCCGACATGGTCGGCGGGGTCTCCCTCCACACCGGAACCATTCCCTCCAAGACGTTGCGCGAAGCGGTGCTCTATCTCACCGGCCTCACCCAGCGCGACCTGTACGGACAGAGTTACCGCCTCAAGGAGAACATCACCGTCGCCGACCTGACCGCCCGCACCCAGCACGTGGTCGGGCGCGAGATCGACGTCATCCGCAGCCAGTTGACCCGCAACCACGTCGCGCTGTTCGCCGGCACCGGCCGGTTCGTCGACGACCACACGATCGCCCTGCGCGAGGCCAGCGGGCAGGAGCGGCTGATCAGCGCCGAGCACATCGTCATCGCCACCGGGACCCGGCCGGCCCGGCCGGACAGCGTGGAGTTCGACGAGCGGACGATCCTCGACTCCGACAACGTCCTGACCATCGAGCGGGTGCCGCAGTCGATGGTGATCGTGGGCGCCGGCGTGATCGGGATGGAGTACGCCAGCATGTTCGCCGCGCTCGGCAGCAGGGTGACGGTGGTGGAGAAGCGGGCCGGAATGCTCGACATGTGCGACGTCGAGGTCGTCGAGTCCCTCAAGTACCACCTGCGCGACCTGGCGGTGGCGTTCCGCTTCGGGGAGACCGTGGCCGCCGTGGAGCGGCATCCGCGCGGCACGCTGACCGTGCTGGAGAGCGGCAAGAAGATCCCGGCGGACGCGGTCATGTACTCGGCGGGCCGCCAGGGCCTGACCGACGAACTCGACCTCGAGAAGGCGGGGCTGACGGCCGACCGGCGCGGGCGGATCGAGGTCGACGACCACTACCGCACGCCGGTCGGGCACATCTACGCCGTCGGTGACGTCATCGGTTTCCCGGCACTCGCGGCGACGGCGATGGAGCAGGGCCGCGCGGCCGCCTACCATGCCTGCGGTGAGCCCGTCGGGCAGATGCACCACCTCCAGCCGATCGGGATCTACACCATCCCGGAGATCAGCTTCGTGGGCCGCACGGAGGACCAGCTCACCGAGGAACGGGTGCCGTTCGAGGTGGGGGTGGCCCGCTACCGCGAACTGGCCCGCGGGCAGATCATCGGCGACGCGCACGGCGTGCTCAAGCTGCTGGTCTCCCCCGAGGACCGCACCCTGCTGGGCGTGCACTGCTTCGGCAGCGGGGCGACCGAGCTGATCCACATCGGGCAGTCCGTGATGGGCTGCGGCGGCACCGTGGACTACCTGGTCGACGCGGTCTTCAACTACCCGACGCTCGCCGAGTCGTACAAGGTCGCCGCCCTCGACGCCACCAACCGGCTGCGGCAGTTGGACCGGATCGGGGACTGACCGACGCGAGCGGCCCGACGCGGGACGCTCACTCCTCGACGATGTGGACGGCGGCCTCCTCGGCGCCCGCGGCCCCGCCGTCCACGCCCACGTCCCGGGCGATCTCCTCCTTGACGGCGTCGGGATGCGCGCCCTCGTCGGGGGCGACGAGCCGGCCCGCGCGCCGGTCGCCCGCCTCGGGGTCGAGGGGCTCGCCCTCGCCGCCGGGCAGGTCCCCGACGCCGTCGCCGGCCGGCCCGGCCGTGTCCGGGACCTCCTGGGCGAGCCGCTGGTCCAGGCTCTCGCCCTCGTGCTGCTCGGCCGCGGTGGTGCCGTACTTGGTCACGCCGAGCGGCTTCTCCGGCGGGGAGTAGCCCTCGTCCAGGGTGTCGTCGTAGGTGCGTTCGTCGAGGGCGTCCTGGAGGTCGAGCGGTGCGCCGTCCTCCTGCTCCTCGTTGGATCCGGTGGGCTGGTAGACGTCGTCGCCCATCGCCTCGGACTCCGTGCCCATGGTGCCTCCTCGCCGTCGGGCCGCTGTCTTCCCCGTCCGCGTTTCCCGTCCGGCCCGCTCCAATCGCGACACATGTCACCTGCGCACGCGCGGTCGCACATTCCCCACCCGTTCGATCTTGCAAGCCAAATCCTTGGGGCTATAGTCACTCGCACACTCGGTGTGACCGTCCGTGGACGCAGTGCTCGGACGGCGCCCTCAGCGCTTTTCTCCGCCGACGTCCTTCGGGGCCACCCTTCCCGGGACGCGACGGCGCTCCACCTCTCACCCCCCCCCATACGCCGTCGGGCCGCCCCGGTCCGAGCGACGTGCCCGAAGGAAAGCAGCGCAACGATGAGCAACAGCGTCGGCAGAGGGCTCCAGGCGAACGTGCTGGGCACCTTCGACACGGTGGTGATGGCGGTCGCGGGCAGCGCCCCGGCGTACTCCATCGCGGCCACCACGGCGGTCCTGGCGGGCGCCGTGGGCCTGGCGGGACCGGCGGCGCTGCTGTACTGCGCGATACCGATGCTGGGCATCGCCCTGGCGTTCAGCAGACTCAGCCGGATCGACGTGAACGCCGGGGCCAGCTACTCGTGGGTGGGGCGCACGCTCCATCCCTTCCTGGGCTTCATCAGCGGCTGGGCGCTGGTCGTCTCGGCGACCATCTTCATGGTGGCCGGGTCGTTGCCGGCCGGGTCCATGACGCTCGCCCTCTTCGACGAGGGACTCGCCGACGACACCGCGCTGTCCACCGTGGTCGGCGCCGCCTGGTTCCTGGTCATGCTGGCGGTGGTGCTGGGCGGGGCCCGGCTCACCGTGCGTGCCCAGCTGATCATGTCCGGCGTGGAACTGGTGATCCTGGCGCTGTTCGCGGTGCTCGCCCTCTTGCACACGGACAACTCGCTGGCCTTCGACTGGTCCTGGCTCGGCTTCAGCCACTTCCACGGGGTGTCCGGCTTCGCGTCGGGCGCGCTGGTCGCGGCGTTCTACTACTGGGGCTGGGACGTGACCAGCAACCTCAGCGAGGAGACGCGCGACAGCCGCCGCACGACCGGTCTGGCGGGACTGATCGGCGTCGGCGTCGTCTTCCTGCTCTTCGAGGTCTTCACCATCGCCGTCAACATCGTCCTCAGCTCACGGCAGATCGAGGAGAACGGCTCGAACGTGCTGGCCGCGCTGGGCCAGGAGGTGTGGCCGGGCTGGGGCGGCAAGATGCTGATCGTGGCCGTGATGCTGTCCACCGTCGCCACCCTGGAGACGACGCTCATCCAGGTCACCCGCTCGCTGTTCGCGATGGGCCGCGACCGGACGATGCCCTCCGCGCTGGGCCGGGTGCATCGCACCTGGAACACGCCCTGGGTGGCGATCGCGGTGGTGGGCGGGGTGGCGCTGGCGCTGTTCGTCGCCTCCAACCTGCTGGGCTCGGTGGGCGACATCCTCGCCGACGCGATCTCGGCGATCGGCCTGCAGATCGCGGTCTACTACGGCCTGGCGGGCCTGGCGGCCGTGGTCGCCTACCGCAGAACGCTGCTGACGTCCCCGGCCGACTTCGTCCTCGGCGGACTGTGGCCGCTGGGCGGTTCGCTGTTCATGTTCTGGGTGTTCGCCGAGTCGCTGGGCGAACTCGAGCCCGCGGCCGTCGCCATCGGCATCGGCGGGCTCGCCGTGGGCCTGGTGCCGATGCTCTGGTACTGGCGGCGCGGCAGCGACTACTACCGGCCCGCGCGGCTCGACGCCTCACGGACCGTCCGGACCGACTACGTGCCCGACGGCGGTCCCGCCGCGTACTCCCACGACGGTCTGCCCACCGACTTCTGAGAGGGGCCGTGATGGCGCGGGACCGTTTCGCCCCCGACTTCGACCCCGACTGCGGAGACACCGCTCTCTCCTCCGTCCGGCACGACATCGTCATCGGCCGCTGGCAGGGACTGCGGGACCTGCTGCACTCGACCGGCCCCGACCGGCTGGCCCGCGGCCACCGGGTGCGGATGCTGGCGCAGGCCTGCGCGGGCAGTTCGACCGTGGAGACCTGGCTGGCCGCCGAGCCGCACAGCGGCGACGCGCTGGTGCAGCGGGCCGCCACGGAGACGGCCCGGGCGTTCACCCTGGCGATCGCCGCGGGCCGGGGCGTGCCGATCGACCAGCACCGCGTCGACGGTGCGGTGCTGGCCTGTCTGGCCGCGGCCGAGGCCTGCCCGGACGACCCGACGCCGTGGATCTCGCTGATCTCGGTGGCCCGCCTCTACCCGTCGGGCGTGCGCAGGCAGGAACTGGCCCGCTGGTGGGACGAGTTGCACCGGCGGGACCCCTACAGCATGGAGGGCCACCTCCAGGTGCTGCACTACTACTCCGCCCGCTGGCACGGCTCGCACGGGCTGATGTACGACTTCGCCCGGGACGCGGCCGGCGTGGCTCCGCCGGGCTGCGCGCTGCCGGTGCTGGTGCAGTACGCGCGGGTCGAGGAGTTCCGTCACGCCCTGGACTCCGCGCCGGGGCGCCCCGCCTCGGTGGGTCTCGGCCAGCACTGGGACAACGACGGCGCGGTCAGCGACGTCCGCCGCACCTGGGACCGCTGGATCATGGGCCGCCAGGACGACGCCGTCGCACCGGGCGAGCTGCGCGACGTCAACCACCTTGCGCACGCCGCGTGTGCGGCGGGCGTCGCCGACGTGGCGGCGCCGCTCCTGAGGGCCCTCGGCCGTCGGGCGACCCGCACTCCCTGGTCGTGCACCGGCGATCCCGCGCAGCAGATCGTCAGATGGCGCAAGGAGTGGGGCGTGCGCGACTGAGCGCGCCCGCGGGCCGGGAGGCGAGACGCCCCGGTGGCCGGCGCCCGGCGGCCGGGCACACCCCGCCCCTTCCCGCCGTGGGCTAGAAACGGGTGTGCGGTCCCCGGTGCAGGGGCTGTCGCGGCGCCGGACGGTCCGGCACGGGCGGCACGGCGCGCACGACCGGCCCCTCTCCGTTCACCCGTACCTGCTCGCCGTGGTGGTGGAGCGTCATCGGCGGGCCGGACAGCAGGGTGTAGGCGGCCTTGTCCGGGCCTATCTCCACGCGCAGCCGCCGGCCGAGGATCTGGACGCTGAAGGCCAGCCGGCTCAGCCGCTGCGGGAGCCGGGGCGCGAAACGCAGGCCGTCGGCGTCGCGGCGCAGGCCGCCGAAACCCGCGACCAGGGCCGTCCAGGTGCCGGCCAGGGAGGCGATGTGCAGCCCGTCGCGGGTGTTGTGCTCCAGGTCGGCCAGGTCCATCAGCGCGGCCTCGGTCGTGTAGTCGAAGGCCAGGTCGAGATGGCCGGCCTGCGCGGCGATCACGGCCTGGCAGCACGCCGAGAGGGAGGAGTCGCGGACGGTCAGCGGCTCGTAGTAGGCGAAGTTGCGCGCGACCTGCTCGTCGTCGAAGTGACTCGCGCAGGTGTACATCGCCAGGACCAGGTCGGCCTGCTTGACGACCTGTTTGCGGTACAGGTCGAAGTAGGGGAAGTGCAGGAGCAGCGGGTACTGGTCGGCGCGGGTGGCGGAGAAGTCCCACTGCTGGTAGCGGGTGAATCCGGCGTGCTGTTCGTGGACGCCGAGCTCGTGGTTGTAGGGCACGTACACCGCCCGCGCGGCGTCCCGCCAGGCCGCGCTCTCCTCGTCGTCGACTCCGAGCCGGGCCGCCTCCTGCGGGTGGCGTTCGACGACGTCGGCGGCGGCGAGGAGGTTCGCCCGTGCCATGAGGTTGGTGTACGTGTTGTCGTCGGCGACCGCGCTGTACTCGTCGGGCCCGGTGACGCCGTCGATGTGGAACGCGCCGTGCGCGTCGTGGTGGCCGAGCGAGCGCCACAACCGGGCGGTCTCCACCAGCAGTTCGACGCCCGTCGCCCGCTCGAACTCGGCGTCCCCCGTCGCCGCGACGTAGGACACGACGGCGTGGGCGATGTCGGCGTTGACGTGGAAGGCGGCGGTCCCGGCCGGCCAGTACGCCGAGCCCTCCGACCCCTCGATCGTCCGCCAGGGGAACGCGGCGCCCCGCAGTCCGAGCTGGACGGCCCGTTCGCGGGCGGCGGGCAGGGTGTTCTGCCGCCAGCGCAGGGCCTCCGCGACGGCGTCGGGAGCGGTGTAGGTGAGCAGGGGCAGGACGAAGGTCTCGGTGTCCCAGAACGCGTGGCCGTCGTACCCGGAGCCGGTCAGCCCCTTGGCGGGGATGGCCCGTTGCTCGGCGCGGGCGCCGGCCTGCAGGACGTGGAAGAGGGCGAAGCGGACGGCCTGCTGGATCTCCTCGTCGCCGTCGACCTCGACGTCCGCGCGGGACCAGAAGTCGTCGAGGTAGGCCCGCTGTTCGGCGAGCAGGCCGTCCCACCCGCTGTGTCCGGCCGCCGCGAGCGCCGCTTCCACCTGGTCGCTCATCGCGGGCCGCGAGCGGGCGCCGGACCAGCCGTGGGCGACCAGCTTCTCCACGCGCAGCCTTTCACCGGGCTCCAGCACGGAGGTGACGGTGAGCCGGGCGACGTCGACGTTGCTCTCGCTGCTGAGCGTGGTCCGTTCGGGGCCGGTGACGTTGTGGTCGGCGGCCACGGCCACGCGCAGTCCGCTGCGCTTCGTGCGGTGCACGAGCCGCAGCCGGCGGCCGACGGCCACGTCCTCCTCCGGCTCCAGCGGCGACTTCAGGGCGCGCGCCGCGCGCGGGTCGCCGTTCGGGTCGGGCAGGCTCTCGTTGGTGACCAGTTCGGACTGGATCACGACCCGGGAGCGGCTGCCGACGGCCTCCACCTCGTAGGCGACGGCGGCGACGGAGCGCTGGGCGAGCGAGACCAGCCGGGTCGAGCGCACCCGCACGGTGGATCCGGCGGGGGAGGTCCACTCGCAGGTGCGTTCCAGGACGCCCCGGCGCAGGTCGAGCACGCGCTCATGGGTGACGAGGCGCCCGTAGCGCAGGTCGAACGGCTCGTCGTCGACCAGCAGGCGCAGGATCTTGCCGTTGGTGACGTTGATGACCGTCTGCCCGGACTCCGGATAGCCGTAGCCCGCCTCGGCGTAGGGCAGCGGGTGCAGTTCGTGGACGCCGTTGAGATAGGCGCCGGGCAGACCGTGCGGCTCGCCCTCGTCGAGGTTGCCCCGCCAGCCCACGTGCCCGTTGGACAGCGCGAAGACCGACTCGCTCTGAGCGAGGACGTCGAGGTTGAGTTCGGTTTCGCGTATGCACCAGGGCTCGACCGCGTACGACCGCTGGGTGATCACGCGTGCCCTCCCTGCCCGAGGAGGTCCTCGAGGTCCCGCACCACGACGTCCGCGCCGTGCGCGTACAACGCGTCGCTCTGTCCGACCCGGTCGACGCCGACGACATACCCGAAGTTCCCGGAGCGGCCCGCGTCCATCCCCGCCAGCGCGTCCTCGAAGACGGCCGCGCCCGCCGGCTCGACGCCCAGGTCGCGGGCGGCGGCCAGGAAGGTGTCGGGGTGCGGCTTGCCGGGCAGTTCCCGCTCCGCCGCGACGACGCCGTCGACGCGTACGTCGAAGAGGTCCTCGGCGCCGATCGACCGCAGCACGTCCCGTGCGTTGGCGCTGGAGGAGACGATCGCCGTGCGCAGCCCCCGCGCGCGTGCCGCCTCCAGGTAGCGCAGGGTGCCGTCGTAGGCCTGGACGCCCTGGGTGCGGATCTTCTCCAGGAGCAGTTCGTTCTTGCGGTTGCCGAGGCCGTGGACGGTCTGCGCGTCGGGCGGATCGTCGGGGCCTCCCTCGGGCAGACGGACGTCGCGGGAGACGAGGAAGGCGCGGACGCCGTCCGCGCGTGGACGGCCGTCGACGTACTCGTCGTAGTCGGCGCCCGCGTCGAACGGGCGGAATCCGTCCCCGTCGCGTTCGCGCAGGAAGGCGTCGAACATCTCCTTCCAGGCGGCCGCGTGGACCACGGCCGTGCGGGTGACGACCCCGTCGAGGTCGAAGAGGCAGGCCTGGATGGATTCGGGGAGGCCGAGCGTCGTCGTCATACAGGCACGGTTCCCCGCGATCGGCCCCCTCAACGGTGTGGCGCGCGCCACATCTTGGCGGGTTCACTCGTGCGGGAACGAGTGGTGCCCATGCACGATGTCGTCGGCGCGGGCGACGAGGACGGTGTCGAGGGAGCCCTTCGGCGGACGGCGTCGGCGCGGCGGGTGGTCGGGGCGCCGCTCGGCGTCTCGTCGTCGGGCAACGGCCGTCGTCCTCTGCGCGCGTGTCTCCCTTCCGGGAGACTGCGACACTCTGCTGTGTGCTGACTTTCGATGATCTGCTGTGCCGGGCCCGTTCCCTCGCCCAGGGAGGCGGGCGCGCGCTGCTCGGGATCGCCGGCAGTCCCGGCGCGGGCAAGACGACCCTGGCGCGGCGTCTGGTGCGGGAGCTGAACGGCACGGGCGAACCCTGGGCCGCGCAGGTGCCGATGGACGGGTTCCACCTCGCCGACGCCGAGCTCGACCGGCTCGGCCGCCGGGACCGCAAGGGCGCGCCGGACACGTTCGACGCGGCAGGCTACGCGGCGTTGCTGCGGCGGCTGCGGGACGAGGCGGACGGCGACGACATCGTGTACGCGCCGGGCTTCGAGCGGGAGCTGGAGCAGCCGCTCGCGGGGGCCGTGCCCGTCCCGCCGGCAGTCCGGCTGGTCGTCACGGAGGGCAACTATCTGCTGCTGGACACGGGCCCGTGGCGCCGAGTGCGGGCCGCGCTGGACGAGGTGTGGTTCTGCGAGGGCGACGAGGACGAGCGGGTGCGCCGACTGGTCGCCCGGCACGAGGAGTTCGGCAAGGCGCACGAGGAGGCGGTGGCCTGGGTGCGCAGGAGCGATCAGCGCAATGCCGAACTGGTGGCGGCGACGCGGGAGCGGGCCGATCTGGTGGTGCCGCTGCCGCTGTGAGTCCCGGCCGCGCCGACGTCGGTGCCGCGTGCCGCCTTCGGGACCGGCAACGACGCGCGCCGAGGCGAGGAGCCGGATCTGCCGCTGACCGGCGTGGTCGCGGCGGGGAACTTGTTGTGCGACGTCCGCGCGTGTCCGCCGCCGGAGGACGAGCACGGCCCGACGGACCACCGACGCGGCCTGGGCGTGCTGGAGCGGCGGTTCGGTCCGTCCCTCTCCCCCGCCTTCCTCCAGGACGCCCGGCTGCCCGCGTACGCGGCGCGGGGCACGCCGCGGATGGCGCTCAGCGGCTGACGGCGCGCAGCGTCAGCTCGGGCTCGCCGTGCGCGTCGGCCGGACCGAGGACGGCGGTGAAGGCGTCCGTGCGCACGGTCAGCCCCTCCTCGCCCCACTCCGCCGACGCCGCGAACGGCTCCTCGGCGCCGTAGCCGACCACGAACACGTGCAGGTCGTCCGGCGCGTCCGCGATCGGGCCGGCCTCCAGCGCCGTCGAGCTGACCAGGTGGCGCCAGCCCTCGTCCGGGTCGCCGTAGCCACGGGGGTCGGCGGCGAGGGCGAAGGCGGCCTGCTCCTGGGTGAGTTCGGCGCGGGCGTCGAAGTGGTCCGGGCCCGTCGCCGCGGGGTGCGTCAGGCGCAGGGCGCCGGGCGAGGAGACGGCGACCCGTGCCGTGCGGCGGACCCGGTCGCCGTCGTCCTCGGCGTAGGGCAGGCCGGCCAGCAGGTACGGAGTGCCCTCGAGGCGTTCCACGGCGACCGTCGTCCACAGGGTCGTGCCGTCGGTGACGTACAAGGAGCGCACGGACCGCAGGACGTGGTCGCGGCCGACGACCGGCTTGGTGACGAGCTTGGCGGTCAGGCCGTCGGCGCGGACGTCGCGGACGCGGACCGCGCCCATCGGGCGGCACAGCAGGAAGCCGTCGGCGACCGGGCCGAAGCCGTGCTGCCGGTTGACGGCGGCGGCCAGGCAGTACGTCCCGCCCGCCTCGACGACCGCCGGGGTCATCCGGTCGTCGAAGGCCACCGAGACGGCGCCGGCGCGCAGTTGGTGGCGTGCCGCGCGCGGGGACGGCTCGCGGTGCCAGCGCGCGGTGTCCTGGATCTGCCACACCAGCATCCACGCGAAGTGCCCGTCGACCCCGCCGTCCGCCTGGACGGCGTGCCGGGCCCAGCGGCTGTCGCCCCGGTAGCGGCCCAGGTCCGCGCCGATCCGGGCGCCGAAGTAGCGCAGGCCCAGCACCGACTCGAAGGCCGAGTGCTGCTCGCTGTAGCGGGGTCCGCCGTTGTCGAAGCCGCCGCCGGTGAGGCGGGCGTCGATGTAGCGGGCGAGGGCGTCGCCGTCCTCGGCGAACATCTCCTCGCCGCTGATCCGGTGCGCCTGGGCGAGGAAGGACAGGGAGATGGGGCCGTAGTTGTTGTCGTAGGCGCCGCCGTGCTCGGGCGGCAGCAGGGCGCCCCGGTCGCGCACCCGGTGGGCGCGGATCTCGTCGGCGTAGAGCGCGAGGGCCCGCGCGCGGACCGGCTCCGCCGCCTCCGTCGGGAGATGACGGGCCAGCATCAGTCCGCCCACCACGCAGCCGATCGCCTGGTTGCCGGCCTCCTGCGGGTTGAAGAAGGTCGCCTCGGTCAGCCAGCGCCAGTAGCCGCTGGCCGTCTCCAGCAGTTCGGCCCGCTGCGCGTCGTCGACCAGGCCGTCCGCCATGTCCAGGACGTTGACGGCATGCAGCAGCGCCCACACGGTGCTCGGCCAGTCACCGACGGGGTGGGCGCCCGCCTCGAGGACGTACCGGGCGTACGGGAGCCCCGAGCCGCGCACCCTCAGGTTGGGGTAACCGGGGTTGTCCTCCCGGTAGACCCGTTCGCGCAGATGGAAGGCGAGGCTGCGGCGCACCGCGTCGGACAGGCGCGGGTCGTCGGTGCGCCGCCACGCCAGGGCCAGCAGGGAGGTGACGCCGAGGGAGGTGTCGCCGATGTCGTCGTCGCAGTCGGGGTGCTCGAGGTTCCCCTCCGGCGTCAGCCGTCGCAGGGCCTGCTCGGTGACGTCGGCGAGGACGGCGTCGTACGCCTCGGGGGTGTCGGGCAGGTCGTGCAGCGGGCCGCGCTGATGCGTGAGGTGCACGGGAGGGGACGTGAGGTGCACGGAGATCCAGCCCTTCATGCGTGAGATGGCCTTGGCGTGGTCGTCGGGGTCACACGGCGGGTGCGGGCCGGCGGGCGCGCGGTGCGGGGGTCAGGGTGTGCGGGCCGTGTCCGCCGAGATGGACGCGGTCCTTCCCGGTATTCGCGTCGGTACCGCCCACCGCGGTGTGGTCCTGCGCCGGGTGTGGGCCGTCGTGGCGGCGACGGCCCGACTGCTGCCGTGCGGGGCCGAGTCCGGGGAACGGTACGCCGCGACCGGGGTCCTCACCCGGCGGGCCGGAGCGCGGCCGTTCGCACCGGCGGGTTCCTCGTCCGGGCCGGCCGGCGGCGGGACGGCCGGCCGGCGGCGCGGGCCACCGCGCCGCCGGCCGCGTGGTCGAGCGCGGTGGACACGGTCAGTCCTTCAGGCCGGCGTTGATGTCGGCGCCCATGACGTAGCGCTGGAAGACCAGGAAGACGGCGATCAGGGGGATCATGGAGATGACCGATGCGCCGAGCAGTACCGACCAGTTGATGTTCTGCGCGCCGACGATGCTCTGGATGCCGATCTGCACGGTGAACTTCTCGGGGTCGTTGAGCATCAGAAGCGGCCAGATGTAGTCGTTCCACCGCCACTGGAAGGACAGGATGGCGAGGGTCAGCATGATCGGCCGGGAGATCGGCACCATGATCCGCAAGAAGATCGACAGTTCGCGGGCGCCGTCGATGCGCGCGGCCTCGACGAGTTCGTCGGGGACCGTCAGGAAGAACTGGCGGAACATGAAGCATCCGGTCGCGGTGAGCACGGCCGGGAGGATGATGCCGGCGAACGAGTTGAAGAGGCCGAGGTTGCGGACCACCAGGAACTCCGGGGCGAGCATGACCTCGCCCGGCAGCATCGTGGTGGCCAGGATGCAGACGAAGAACGCCTTGAGCCATCGGTTGTCGTACTTGGCCAGCGCGTACCCGGTGCAGCAGCTGACTCCCACCGTGAGGACCGTCGTGATCACGCACACGAGGGCCGTGTTGAGGAAGTACTGGGAGAAGTTGGCGCTGCGCCACGCCGTGACGTAGCCCGACAGGGTGGGGTTGTGCGGGACCAGGGTCAGCGGATAGGAGAACAGCTCGCTGGCCGGCTTGAGGGAGCTGAGGATGAACCACAGCACCGGCAGCCCGTACAGGCACGCCAGGATCCACAGCAGTGTCGTCGCGGGCACCGCCCGCCGGAGCCCGCCGGAGCCCGCCTTGCGGGTGCCCTTCTTGGAGGCGGCGCGTCCGGGACCGGCGTCGACCGGGCGGGGCATGTCTGTGGTTGTCATCGGTTCTCCACCCGCCGGTTGACGAAGAGCTGGACGATCGCGACGGCCATCAGGATGAGCATGAGCACGAACGACGCGGCGCTCGCGTAGCCGATCTGGCCCCGTTTGAAGCCGGTCTCGTAGATGTACTGGACGAGCAGGTTGTTCGACGTTCCGGGTCCGCCGTTGTTGAGGGCGACGAACACCGGATACTCCTTCATCGCGTTGATCGTGTTGAGCAGGATCACGATGAACGAGGTGGGCGCGATGCTCGGCAGCGTGATGCTGAAGAACTGGCGCCACGGACCGGCGCCGTCGAGCGAGGCCGCCTCGTAGTACGACACCGGAACGTTCTTGATCGCCGCGATGAACAGCAGCATCGAGAAGCCCGTCCAGGTCCAGGACGCCGCCATCACCACCACGAGCAACGACAGGTCCGCGTTCGACTGCCACGGAACGGCACTTCCGCCGAGCTTCTCGATGACGTAGTTGACCAGTCCGAAGTTCTCACCGAACAGCCAGCGCCACAGGACGCCGACGACGATGGGCGACAGGAGCCACGGGACGAAGAAGACGACGCGGGCGACCGACGAGCCCTTGGCGTGCTTGCTGACCAGCAGGTTGGCGATGAGCAGCGAGGCCGCGAAGTTCAGCGGCACGAAGAGCACGGCGTACAGCAGCGTCCGGGTCAGCGCGCTGTAGAAGGCGGAGTCCCCGATCAGGTGGTGGTAGTTGTCCAGCCCGACGAACTGGAACACTCCCACGCCCGTGTAGTTCGTGAAGGAGTAGACGAGCCCGATCGCCGCCGGCCAGACGAAGAACAGCGAGAAGAGCACGACATTGGCCGCGATGAGGACGAACGGCGCGAAGACGTAGGTGCTGCGTCGTCTCCTGGGCGGGCTCACGGACACGTCCGGGGCGCGTTTGGTCATCTTCCTGACTCCGTGCTGGTGGGAGGGATCTGTGTGGGCTCACGCCATGAGCCCGGCATCTCGTGGGAGCCCAGGGCCGGGCGGCGGCGGTGTCTCGCCGCCGCCCGGCCCTGTGGCCTACGATCCGCCGCCGACCTGCTGGTTGTAGCCGGCCACGATGTTCTCCAGGGCCTTGTCGGCCGACTGCTGGCCGTTGATCGCCTTGCCGAGCTCCGTCTTGGTCGGGTCCTCGGTGAGGCTCTTGCCCTTCAGCACCCAGTCGGTCTGAGCGCCGTTGAAGTAGCCGGAGATCGGGGCGTAGAGCGGGATCTCCTCGTTGTACAGCTTGAACGCCGCCTGCGCCGCCTCGGAGGTGAAGGGGTACTTCGGGTTCAGGCCGCTCTCGACCGGCAGGAAGCCGGACGTCTCGCACAGCACGCGGTAGTGGTCCGGCTCGTACAGCCAGGACATGAACTTGGTCGCGGCGGTGGCCGCCTCGCCGTTGTTGTTGAAGCCGACCATCATGCCGCCGGCGTTGACGTCGGAGGCCTGCACCGGCTGGGCGGGAGTCGGGACGCTCGCCCACTCGAACTTCTTGATGCTCTCGGCGAAGGAGGCGACCTGCCACACGCCGGACCAGTAGGCGACCACGTCACCGCTCTGGAACATGGCCGACGGGTCGGCGCCGCTGGTCCACACCGACTTCGGCATGGTCTTGTCGTCGTTGAGTCCGACGAAGTAGTTCACGGCCTTCTTGGTCGCGTCGTCGACCGAGAACTTGCCGGAGGAGTCCGCGTGGACGTACTTCCCGCCCATCTCGTACACCATGGCGCGCAGCCGGGACGGCGACTGGTCGAAGGTGAGGGAGTACTTGACGCCGGTCTTCTCGCGGACCGTGTTCGCCGCCTTGATGAAGTCGGTCCAGGTCCAGGTCTTGTCGGGCGAGGCCGGGAGGGCGACGCCGGCCTTCTTGAACAGCGTCTTGTTGACGAACAGGCCGGACGCGGTGACGTCCGAGGGGATGGCCAGGACCTTGCCGGAGGAGTCCTTGGCGAGGAAGTTCGCGTTGATCTTGTTGGTCTTGTTGTCGGCGATGGACTTGAGGTCGAGCAGCTTGCCCGACCAGATCGGGTCCAGCGACGGCACGGCGGCCACGTCGGGCAGGGAGTTCGCCTGCGCGGCGTTCTTCAGCTTCGTCGTGTAGCCGTCGTAGGGGATGTTGACGAGCTTGACGTCGACGCCGGCATCCTTCTTGTACTGCGCCACCAGCTTCTTCCAGCCCGCGTCCTGGCCCGGAACCGTGGAGATCCAGAACGTCAGCGACTTGGAGTCACCGCCGGAGGAGCCGGAACCCGACCCGCAGGCGGAGAGCAGAAGGGCACCTGCCGTGGCCACGGCAGCAAGGGGAACCACCCGGCGTATAACGCCGCGGCCGAGTCGGCGGGAGCGCCGCACACCCACACTGGTCATCTTCGATCCCATTTCGTCTTAGGGGACGGAGCACGGCGCCGAACGAGGCGGCACGGGTGCATTTTGCAGGAGATTCGCTTTCGGGGGCGCGGCCTCGCCCGGCCGCGTCGCCTCTGCGGGTGCGTTCCCCGGCCTGCGGGCCGTCACCGTACGAGTACGCCCTCGTGCGGCTGCCGTACCTCGTCGGGTACGGGCGGGACGCTCACCCCAAGCCGGTGTCCCGACCGACTTAGAAAGCGCTTGTCCGGACATTGGCAGACCGAGTCGGAGGCCGTCAATCCTTAGCCCGCGCTGCCTGGGTCACGGTTTGGACTCCCCGGGCGACCGCGAGCCGCGCCGCGCCGGCGACGGTGCCGGCGTCCCCGACCGTGCTGCTGACCACCTCGGTGGGCCAGCTCAGCCGCGCGAGTTCGGCCCGCACCCCGGGCAGGAGCTGGGGATCCGCGCCGGTGCTGCCCCCCAGCACGATCAGTCCGGGGTCCAGCACGGCGGTCACGGCGGCGGCGAGGCGGCCGACGTCCACGGCATGCCGGGCGACCACGGCACGGGCCGTCTCCGCGCCCTGCCCGGCGAGGGCGAAGAGCCGTTCGGTGGTGCGCGGGCACGGGCCGTCGGAGGCCTGCCAGGCCGCGCCGGCCCGGCGCAGCAGGGAGCGCGCGCCGATGTACTCCTCCAGGGCCTCCTGGCGGGGCTCACGGCCGTCGTCCCAGGGGTAGGGCAGCCGCGCCAGCTCTCCGGCGGCTCCGTTCGAGCCGCGCAGCACCTGTCCCCCGACGACGATGCCGAGACCGATGCCGACGCCGATCCGCAGGTAGCCGAAGGTGTGGCGGCCCCGGGCGGCGCCCTCGTGCAGTTCCGCGAGCGCGGCGCAGTTGACGTTGTTCTCCAGATGGACCGGGACGCCGGGCGGCAGCGCGACGGCCATGGCGTCGAAGACCGGCCCCGCCTTGGCGGTGGCGGGGCGCATGCCGCTTCCCTGCCGGTCGGGCGCGAGGACGTCGCCGACGGCGACGACGATGGAGCGCAGCGGAACGCCCGCGGGCAGCGCGGCGAGCGCCTCGCGCACGGCGTCGGCGGCGTCCTCACGGGAGGCCGCGGCCTCGGCGAGCAGGGCGCCGTCCAGCGCGCAGCCCCTGACCCGGGTGAGGGCGGGGCCGAGATCGACGGCGAGCACGGCGCCGGCGGCCGGGCCCAGGCAGTAGACGGCTGCGGAGCGGCCGGTGCCGCTGGAGGCGGTGCCCGAGTGCGCGGCCAGCCGGGCGCCCTCCAGCTCCGCCACCGCGGAGGACACCGTCGGCTTGGACAGCCCCGCCAGACTCGCGAGCTGCGGCCGGGTGGCGCTGCCCGCCTGGGCCAGTACCGCGAACACGGCGCTCGCGCTCTCGGTCAGGCGGGAGGCTTCCACCACGTCGAGTTCCACAGATTCCCCCACACGGGTACAGGGCCGCGCACCCGGCCGACGGTCTCGGCGGAGTGCCGGCGATGGGATGGACCGACGTCGCGCGTTCCCGCTCCGGCGGCCGCAGAAGGCTGCCCGGTGGTCGAGTGCGCGATTCCTCTTGACGCACTGTACTTCGTTAGTTAACTTCCTAACGAACTTCACGGTATATGCCTGCCGTGCTTCGCCAGAAGCCCGTCCCGGGGCTTCCCTAGTTCATCAAGTCACTCTCGTGTGGTCACGGTTCGCCCGCCGTCGCAGCTTTCCAGCGCATCGACGAAAGAGGATCCGTGCAGGACTCTCCCCCTTCGGGCCCCCTCGTGGTCGGCGTCGACGTGGGCGGCACCAAGACGCATCTGCGCGCTGTCGCGGGCGATGTCGTCGTGGTCGACCACGTACGCGCCACCCACGGGTGGCGGCCGCACGAACCGGCCGCCGCGGCACGCCGGCTGGCCGGTCTCGTCCGCGAGACCCTTCCCCCGGACGCGCTCCCGTCGGCCCTGGCCGTGGGGGCGCACGCCTGTGAGACGCCCCTGCAGTGCGCGCGGATAAGGGTCGCGCTGCAGGAACTGCTCGGGGTGCCCACGCACGTCGTGGGCGACGCCGAGCTGCTCGTTCCGGCCGCGGGCCTGGACAAAGGCGTCGGCCTGGTGGCCGGCACCGGCTCGGTGGCGGTGGGCAGGATGCCCGACGGCGCCGTCGTCCAGGTGGGCGGCTGGGGCGCGGTCCTCGGCGACGAGGGCGGCGGCGCCGGCCTGGTCCGCGAGGCGGCCCGGGCCGTGTGGGCCGCGCACGACCGGGGTGAGGAACCCGACGCCCTCGCGCGCGGTCTGCTCGCCTCGTTCGGCGTGCCCGAGGTCCCGGCGCTCGGCGCGGCGCTGGAGAGCGCCACGGACGTCTCCGCCGAGTGGGGCCGCCACGCACCCGTCGTCTTCACGGCCGCCGCCGAGGGCTCGGCGCTCGCCGACGCCGTGATCGCCGAGGCCGCGCAGGCCCTCGCCGCGCTCGTCGTCCGGCTCGCCACGCGCGGGGTCCCCGTCGACGACGTGGTCGTGGCGGGCGGCACCGTCCTCGGCCGGCCCGCGCTGTACGAGGCGTTCACCGCCGCACTCTCCGCCGTCCTGCCGGGAGCGCGGCCCAGGCCGCTGACCGCGGCGCCGGTCGAGGGCGCGGTGGCGCTGGCCCGTTCGCTTCTGTGAGCCGCCGGAGCCGCCGGGCTCACGTTCACCTCCGCGACACGCGCCGGTCGCCGGACCCTCGCGGACCGGACACAGCACGGCCGTAGATCTTCGCTCAGACGCGTCATCCGGCTCAGGAGCCGTCAAAAAGCCCACGAGCCGCACACGATCGCACCTCTTCCCTCTGGCCCCCGGGCCGAAGAACTCAAGAGAGGCACACCCATGCCGTCATCCGCCGGGCTCCCCACCCCCTCGGCTGTGAACCGCAGGCGCTTTCTGAAGACCTCCCTCGGAGGGTCGGCGGCCGTCGTCGCCGCCCCGACGCTGGTCTCATGGCTGGGGGCCGCCGACGCCAAGGCCGCCACCGCCGCGCTCCCGTTCGTCGACGACTACAAGACGAACGTCATGGCCAACCTCACGCCCGAGACGAACGCCGTGGTGCGCGTCCTCGGCGGGTTCGCCCGCGTGTGGAAGACCGGCTCGGCCTGGAACACCGGCGCACCGCTGCGCCCGGAGATCCTGCGCGCCAACATGCGCTACTGCGCCGCGGTCACCCGGGCGCGCACCGAGGCGCAGGGCAAGGAGGCCTTCGTCTACGACCGTCAGCACCAGAGCTACGCGATGATCGGCGGCCTGGGCCCGCTGGCGGATCTGTACCGGACCGGCGCCAAGGCAGTCACCTCGATCACCCGCGCACCGGACACCACCCCCGCCACGAAGATCGACGACGCCGTGCCCGCCGACGCGCCCGCCGGCTCCGCGCTCGGCGCGGGCTCGTACACCTCCGACCTCGGCCTCGTCGCCAAGCTCGTGGACACCGTGCGCGGCCCCTACGCCTCGGGCAACCCGGGCAAGTACGCGTACCAGTACCCGCGGCCGTGGCGGATGAACGAGAACAGCCAGGTCGTCGACACCGGAAAGACCGACGCGCTCGGCTTCCCGGTCTACGACTCCCAGGTGGTCGTGGTCCCTCAGCTGCTGCGCCAGCGCAGCAGCTCCCCCACCGACGACGGCGGTTTCCCCAGCGGGCACACGAACGCCTTCCACCTGGCGGCGCTGGCGTACGCATACGCCGTCCCCGAGCGGTTCCAGGAGCTGGTGACGCGCGCCCTGCAGCTCAGCCACACCCGGATCGTCTCCGGCATGCACTCCACCGTCGACGTCATCGGCGGCCGTGTCATGGCCACCGCGCTGGCCGCCGCCACGCTCGCCGACCCGGCCAACGCCGAACTGAAGGCGGCCGCCCGCGCCCAGGCCCTGGACTACTTCACCCGGAAGACCGGCACGACCCCCGACACCCTGTTCGGCTACGCGCACTCCGACGCCGAGGACGAGTACGCCGACCGCGAGGCCAACGCCCGCGCCGTCGAGCCCCGGCTGACCTACGTCCTGCCGCGGGAGGGCCGCAAGGAGCCCCTGTCGGTGCCCAAGGGCGCCGAGGTGCTGCTGGAGACGCGGCAGCCCTACCTCACCGCGGCCCAGCGCCGCGACGTGCTGCGCACGACGGCGCTGCCCTCCGGCTACGTCCTGCTGGACGGCTTCGAGCAGTGGGGCCGGCTCGACCTCTTCGCGGCGGCAGACGGCTACGGAGCCTTCGACTGCGACGTCACGGTCACCCTGGACGCGGCCAGGGGCGGCTTCCACGCGGCCGACGCCTGGCGCAACGACATCGAGGGCGAGGGCGGTCTGACCAAGCGCGGCTCCGGCACGCTGACCCTGACCGGCCACAACCGCTACCACGGGGGCACCGTGCTGGAGGCGGGCGTGCTCGTCGCCGGACACCCGAACGCGCTCGGCCAGGGCGACGTGCGGCTGACCGGCGGCACGCTGCGCGCGGGAGCGCCGGTGCGGGTGCGCGGCGCGTGGGCCCAGGGGGCGGGCGCGGTGCTGGACCTGACGCTGCGCGAACACCACGGGCCCGTCCTCACGGTGTCCGGGCGGGTGCGGCTCGACCGGGGCTCGGTGCTGTCGCTGCGCCTGGACGAGGAGCGGCCCCCCGCGGCGGGGACGGTCGTCCCGGTGATCGGCGCATCGGCGTTGCGCGGTCAGTTCGACCGGGTCGAGCTGAACTCCGACCGTCTGCGTGCGGTGCCCGTGTACACGGCAGCGGGTCTGTCGGTACGACTTCTGAAGCGGTAACACCCCGCGGGTCGGGAGCCGACGCGGGGGCCCGGGCGACCCCTGCGGCCCCTGCGTCTCGCTCCCCTCTCGCACACCTCGTCCGTCCCGCGTCCGTCCCTCGTCCGTCCCGCACTGCGACCGCGGGACGGACGAGGGCGGGCGCGTGTTGCGGGCGGACCGAACACCCCGGCGCGGGGGCGGCACCGCCCGCACCGGGGCCGCCCGCAACTGCTCGTCGCCGTTCCCGGCGGTCGTCCTGCCGGCCCGCACGGCCTTCGCGAGGTTCACCGTCTCGGCGGAGCAGGCGCCGGCCGGCGACGAGCCCGCGCACGTCGCCGCCGCGGCCGAGCATCCGCACGAGCACCGGGTGCGCCACACCCCGGAGCGGCCCCGCTCGGCAAGCGCGTCGTGGCCTCCGGCGTCGCCTTCGCCCGCCCGCACGTGCGCAGCCCCCGCACCGGCGCCCAGGAGGACGCGGGCCGACATCCTCCGTGCGGGTCCGGCGGCGATCCCCGGCGGCCGACGCCGGGGGCCTGACTGCCGGTGTTCGCGACGACCCCGCTGTCCGGCGTGGCGGTGCCCGCCTTCGCCCGCGGCCCGGTCGGCCCCGCCGCGGCCCTGAGGGCGCTCGCCCTCTACACCCTGTCCCTCGGCGTCGTCGCCCGCGGCTCGCCGTCGACGCCGGACGTGCCCGCTTCCCGCTGCCCGCTTCCTCGATGCGTCGGTGCGTCGGTGCGTCGGTGTGCGAGGGCGCACGGGCCGCCGGTCGGGTCGGACTCCGCCGCCGCACCACGGCGAGGGGACCGGCCCGGGGAGCCGCCGCGTTCCGGCCGGTCCTTCGACGAGGTCGGCCGCCCGAGCCCGCCGTACCGGCGGTAAACCACGATCAGCAGGGGTGCGAAGGGCCGACTCGGTGCTCCCTTCCGGGACCGGCCGCTGAGCTATGTTGAGCCTCGTGGAAGACAAAGGAGGCGCACCGGTGCCATCGCCGCAGCAGGCACGCGCACAGGCATCAGCGATCACCTCGGGCAGAACCGGTCCGGAGACGGAGGTGTCCCCGACCTCCCGGCTCAGGGCCCTCTTCGACGGTCCCCGGCTGTCTCCGGGACAACGGCGGATCGCCCAGTACCTGATCGAGAACATCACCGAGGCGGCGTTCCTGTCGATCACCGACCTCGCGGAACGGGTCGGCGTCAGCCAGCCCTCGGTGACCCGGTTCGCCGCCGCGGTCGGCTTCAGCGGATACCCCGCGCTGCGGGAGCGGCTCCAGGCGATCGCGCTGGGCGCCCTGGCCGGCGGCCCGGCGGCGGCCGAGATGAACCGCAGCAACGAGCTCCAGGCGGCGGTGGAAGCCGAGATCGAGAACCTGGAGAACCTGCGGCGCGACTTCGCCGACCCGGACCGGGTCATCGACGTGGGCCGGCAGTTGTCCCGGTCGACGCCGCTGACGGTCCTGGGTCTGCGCATCTCGGCCTCGCTCGCCGAGTACTTCGCCTACGCCGCCCGCCGGGTCCACCCGGACGTCCGGCTGGTGACCCGCGGGGGCAGCGTCGCCTACGACGCGCTGCTGCAGTCCCGGGAGGCGGGCGGGACCTGGGTGCTGGCGTTCTCGATGCCCCGGCACGCGCAGGAGACGCTGACCGCCGTACGGGTCGCGCGCAGCGCCGGTCTCAAGGTCGCCCTGATCACCGACCTGGCGCTGGGGCCGTTGGCCGACGAGGCCGACGCCACGTTCGTCTCCGGGACCGGGTCCCGGCTGGTCTTCGACTCCTACGCGGCGCCCGGCGTGATGGCCGCGGCCCTGCTCCAGGCCATGACGGACGCGGGACCCGAGCGCACCCAGGCCCGGCTGGAGGAGTACGAGCAGATCGCCGAGCAGCACCAGTTCTTCCTGAGGGAATGACCGGTCGTCCCGGACCGCCCTGCTCCATCCCCGCACCGCCCCTGCTCCTCCCCCACCCACCCCCCTCCGACGAAAAGCACCAAAGGGATCATTGCGGCCATTTCGCGCATGAATGTTTTCATACGTCTTGCAAAGAAGACGGCATATATAAATACTGCTCACGGCCGCACCCGCCCGCCAAGGGCTCCTGTACGGGCACCCGAAAGCCGCCGTCCCCTACCCGCGTCGGCGCCCAGGGTGTTCGGGGCATCGCTTGCGCGAGCGCCCGTGGCGGCCCCGGTCTTCCCCTGGACCGGGGCCGCCCCGAACCGTCGGACCACCGTCACGACGCCACACACCCGGAAGCGATGATCATGACCCTGACGACGACGCGCATCGGCTCGGACTGGCCGTGCCAGGTGAAGACCCCCGGCAGCTACGACTGGGAACGGTCGGCCGCCAAGTGGCTGCGCGAGCTGGTGCCCGCCCGCTACGCGAGCTATCCCGCGCTGCTGCGCCACCCGGTGCTGCTCGCCCGCCATGCGCAGATCCAGGTCCAGAACGAGGTCCGGGTGGCCCGCACCGCTCTCCAGACGGCGCGCGCCGACCTGCCCCGGCTGGGGATGCCCGAGTCGGTGATCGAGCACACCATCAAGATGTACGCCGCCGAGGTGATGCAGTTGCAGCACATCGCCCGCAGCGTCCGCGCCGTCACCCAGGCGCTGGTGGACCAGAACGGCCGCTGAGCAGGACGGTCCGCTCCCCCGCCCGGGGTGTATCGCCCCTGGCGGGGGCGTTGCCGCAAGACCGCGATCGAATCCACGTCCGTGTGCCATGCTCGAGGCGTGACGAGCGAACCCGCCCTGCCCGCGGAGTCCGGCGGGGTGCCCGACATGGCCGCGCTGACCCGGGTGGTGGCACTCCAGCGCGCGGAGATGGACCGCCTCCAGGAACTGGCGGCCGCCTCGGCCGTGCTGGAGCGGGCCAAGGGCGCGCTGATGGCGCAGCGCGGCTGCTCGCCGGACGCCGCCCAGGCGGAACTGCAGCGGCGGGCGAAGGCAGGCCTGCGGTCGCTGCTGGAGGAGTGCTGGATCACCCTCGGAACCCTCGTCTGCACGCCCGGCTCCGAACCTGCGCCCGGGTCCGAGCCTGCGCCCGGCGGCGAACCTGCGCCCGGCGGCGAACCTGCGCCCGATCCGGTCCAGGCCGTCACGCCGGACCCGGCGCCGCCGCCCTTCGCCGACGAGGTGGACGCCACCGCCCTGGGCCTTCTGAGCCGCGCCCTGGTCCGGGTCGGCACCCCGCAGGATCTCGCCCACCGCCTGCTGGACCACCTCGCCTCGGACGTGGGCGCAGACGCCGTGATGATCTACGCCCGCACGCCCGGCGGAGGGCTGGAGCTCCTCGCGCACGCCGGCGTCGACGCCCCCCTTGCCGACCAGTGGAGCCGGGTGCCGCCCGTGAGCGGGATCGCCGCGCTGGACGCCCTGCGCGCCGACGAGCCGCGCTGGCTGGAGGACCCGGCCAAGGACGCCGAACAGTACCTGCTGATCGGGGACCAGCCGCGGCGCTGGCGGTCGCGCGCCTGGCTGCCCGTGACGACGGGCGGGTCCGCCGACGTCGCGCTCGGCATCCTGCGCCGGTCCCCGGGCCCCTTCACCGCCCGGGTGCGGGAACACCTGCTGGCCGTCGCCCAGCTCTGCGCGGGCCCGCTGCGCACCTTCGTGGCCCGCAAGCCGCCGGACCTGGGGGCCGTCGCCGACGCCGTGCAGACGGTGTTCGACCGGCTCCCCGTCGCCGCGGTGCTGCTCGCCCCGCTGGCCTCCGACGGTGGGCGGGTGGCGGACTTCCGCGTCGACGCCGCGACCGGCGGGGCCTTCGACGCCCTGGGCCGCAGCGGGCGCGACCTGGTCGGCCTGCGCTTCCTCGAGTGCTGGCCGGAGATCGCCGACGAACCGCTGTGGGAGGGCTGCCTGCGGGCGCTGAGCACCGAGGAGCCCTACGAGAGCGAGCCGTTCGCCCGGCAGCAGCTGGTGGCCGGATCCAGCGAGCTGGCCACCTACACGGCCCGGGCGGCGCGGCTGGGCGACGGCCTGGTCGTCAGCTGGGTGCGCCACGACCCCTCCGACCGGCAGGAACAACGACTGGCCGACGTGCAGCGGCTGGGCAACCTGGGCTGGGCGAACTGGAACCTGGTCACCGGCGAGGGCAACTGGTCCTCCCAGGTCTTCGCCATCTTCGATCGCGATCCCGCCCTGGGCGTCGTCCCGCTGCACGCGCTCCCCGGCCTCGGCCTGGCCGAGGACGTGCCCGTGCTGGCCCGCGCCGTCGGCGAGCTGGTGCGCCGGGGCCGGCCCTGTGACGTGCCGTTCCGCATCGTCACCCAGGACGGCGTCCGCCATCTGCGGATGGTCGCCGAGGCGATGCCGGACACTCAGGGCGCGCCCGTCGAGGTGCACGGGTTCGTACAGGACCTCACCGTGCAGCGCAACGCCGAACTCGCGCTGGTGGCCAGCGAACGGGCGATGCTCACCCAGCACGGGGTGCTCCAGGCCGAACGCACCGTGGCCGCCCGGCTGCAGGACGCGCTGCTGCCCCTGCCGGAGCAGCCCGTCGAGCTGGCCGGACTGCGCGTGGACATCGCCTATCTGCCGGCGCAGGCGGGCCTCAACGTCGGCGGCGACTGGTTCAGCGCCATCGAACTGCCCGACGGCGACGCCCTGTTCGTGGTGGGCGACGTGGCCGGGCACGGCATGGGCGCCGTCGCCGCGATGGCCCTGCTGCGCTTCACCGCCAAGGGCATGATCATCACCGGGTCCTCACTGACCGGGGCGCTCTCCCGGCTCAACGCCCTGCTGCTGCACTCCCGCGACCCGCACTGCTCGGCGACCATGGTCATGGCCCGCTACAGTCCGCGCGAGCACCGGCTGGTGTGGGCGCAGGCCGGGCACCCGCCACCGCTGCTGGTGCGCGACGGCGAGGCACGTTACCTCGAGCGGCCCTTCGGGATGCTGCTCGGCGCGACGGACGCGCCCCGCTACGAGGAGGCCGCGGTCGACCTGCGGCCCGGCGACCGGCTGCTGCTCTACACCGACGGCCTGGTCGAACGGCCCGGGGAGAGCATCGACCGGGGCCTTGAACGGCTCGCCGACGCTGCCGGACCGAGCGGCGCGGGGGCCCCGGCCCCGCTGGAGCGGCTGCTGGGCGCGCTGCTGGACCCGGAGAGCCGCGACGACGTGTGCGTGTGCGACATCCAGGTCCCCCTCGACGGCGAGCGGTAGGAACCGCCGACCGGTCCGGCGCCCGTCCCCCACCGGGCCCGGTCCGGCTCGCCGGGGTCCAGCCGGCCGGTCCCCGGCGCTCGCTCCTCCCCTGCCGGGCCCGGTCGGGCTTCCCCTGGTCCGCCCGGCCCCGGTCCGGCGTATGCCGTGCCGTCAGCCCGTCAGCCCGTCAGACAGCGGCGGTCGGCGGTCATCCGGCGTGCGAGGCGGTGCGCGACTCCAGATCGCGGCGCGTGTCGTCCCCGTAGACGCCGCTCTCGTCGCCGCGGATGCCGTACCAGAGCTGGAAACGCGCCACGGCGTCGGTGAGAACGCTGTCGTAACGCCCGTCGGTGGGGCCGTGGTCGTACACGTTCGGGATGCGCAGCAGTCGCCGTTGGAGGTCGGTCACCTCCGGACCGCTGTCTCCCTCGCGCAGGGTTCCGGTGCCGTCGGGGTCGGCGGACACGGTCGCGGCGGCGGACGGGGCGGTGGACGGAAGGGCCGCCGCCACCGGCGGGGGCGTCTCCGCGGCGGCCTCGCCGCCCCGGCCCGGCAGCAGGAGCGCGCACGCGAAACCGATCAGGGCCGCCGCGCACACGCCCACCGTGATCGCGGCGCGTCGCAGGCCCGTTCCGGAGTCGGCGCGGGAGCGCGCGCGTCCGCCGCCCGCCGCAGGCGCGGCTCCCGGCCCGCCCCGCCCCCGCGCCGTCGCGCCGCTGGTCCGACCGCCGGGCGCGGGCGCGGACCGGGAGCCGGGCGCGGACCGGGAGCCGGGCGCGGGTGGGCGGCCGGTCGGGACGCCGGGCCCCGTCCGGTCGCGACCGGGCGCCGGGCGGAAGCCGCCGCGTTCACTCGCCCAGTCCGAGCCGCCGCGGGGCGCCGTCGCGGTCGCCGTGCGCGTGGTCACCGGCGGGAGCTCCTCCGTCTCCGCCTCGCCGCGGGACGGCTCCGGCGGCAGCTGGATCGCCTCATAGGCGTCGGCGTCCCGGGTCGGCTCGGTCATCTCGCGGATCTCGCGGATCAGCTCCGCGAGGGCGTCGGTGTTGCGCGGTCGCAGGACCCGGATGGGTTCCAGGACCGGGCGCTCGTGCGGCTTTCCGGGTTCCTCCGGCGTCGGCACGCTCATCTCCCTCCCGTGGGTCCCCCGGGAGAGATACGGGCGTGCGGGCCGCGGGGTTCACCCGGCGCCGTGCATGTCCGGGCCCGCTCCCCGACCCGGCGCCCTCACCCCGCGAGGAAGCGGCGCAGCGAACGGGTCGTCGCGGCGACGAAGGCGTCCCGCCCGGCGTCGTCGAGGGCGTCCAGCGACAGGTACGGGTTGAGGTCCTCCAGTTCCACCAGCAGCAGTTCCCCGTCCGGGGCGCGGCAGGCGTCCACGCGCTGGATGCCGTGCGCGAGGTCGTTCCAGTCGACGAAGCGACGGGCGAACTCCAGGTCGCGCACGGTCGGCTCGTACGGTTCGAGCTGCCAGCGGCGGTCCGGGTGCGGGGCGTACAGGGCGTACTGGAAGTCGTGGTCGACGTAGGTGAAGGAGACCTCGTAGCGGAAGTCGACGCACGGCTGGACGAGTGTGGAGCCGTCGGCCGACTCGGGCAGGGCGTCGGGGCCGACGATCCGCAGGCCCAGGGAGTCGGCGCCGAGCCTGGGCTTGACGACGTAGCGGTCGGCCGCGGGCAGCAGGTGCAGGTGCTCGGGGCGGTCGACGGTCGGGATCACGGGGTAGCCCTCGGCGCTCAGGTCGACGAGGTACTGCTTGCCGACCATGTCGGCGCGGCCGGTGAGCGGGTTGTAGACGCGTACGCCCTCACGCAGCGCGCGCTCCCGGAACGCCTCGTACTCCTTCTGGTAGCCGAGGACCGGGCCGCTGTTGCGGACGACCACGCCGTCGAAGGCGTGCATCAGGGCGGCCGCGTCCAGCGGATGGCACAGGGCGAGGTCGAAGTCCGCACGCAGGCGGGAGGCGAGGAAGACGTCCTCGTCGCCGTAGCGGCGACCGCGCGCCGGATAGGCCAGGTCGGTGACGTAGAGGAGACGGGGGCGAGCGGCGGGCATGCGGGTCTCCCGGAGGGCTGCGAAACGGTGCGGAAAGGTTACGTCAGAGGGCGACGCCGACCCGGGCGGGGCGGCCGGGACGGCGGCACGGCTGCGGCGGGCGGGACGGCTGCGGCGGGCGGGACTCCTGGCAGGCAGTGGGCGAACGGGTCGTACGATGAAAGGACCGTCGTCTTCTCCTGAAGGGCCCGCCGACTCCCGTGACCACCGCAACACTTCTCGACGGCAAGGCCGCCGCGGCCGACATCAAGAGCGAACTCGCCCTGCGCGTCCAGGCGTTGAAGGAGCGCGGGGTCACCCCGGGGCTCGGCACCATCCTCGTCGGCGACGACGCGGGCAGCCGTTCCTACGTCGGCGGCAAACACCGCGACTGCGCGCAGGTCGGCATCGCCTCGATCAGGATCGAGCTGCCCGCCGACGCCTCCCAGGCCGACGTGGAAGCCGCCGTGCTGCGGCTGAACGCCGACCCGGCGTGCACCGGCTTCATCGTGCAACTGCCGCTGCCCGCGCCGATCGACACGCACGCCGTGCTGGAGCTGATCGACCCGGTCAAGGACGCCGACGGTCTCCACCCGACGAACCTGGGCCGGCTGGTGCTGGGCATCCCCGGCCCGCTGCCCTGCACCCCGCGGGGCATCATCGACCTGCTGCGCCGCAATCACGTGCCGATCACGGGCCAGCAGTTCTGCGTCATCGGCTGCGGGGTCACCGTGGGCCGGCCGCTGGGGCTGATGCTGACCCGCAGCACCGAGCACGCCACGGTCACGCTGTGCCACGAGGCCACCCAGGACACGGCCGCGCACGCCCGGGAGGCGGACGTGGTGGTCGCCGCCGCCGGGGTCGCGCACATGGTCAGGCCCGACTGGATCAAGCCGGGCGCGACCGTGCTCTCCGTGGGCCTGACCCGCACCGTCGAGGGCATCCTCGGCGACGTGCACCCGGACGTGAGCGACGTCGCAGGGTCCTTCGCGCCGCCGGTCGGCGGCGTCGGGCCGATGACCCGGGCGATGCTGCTGACCAACATCGTCGAGGCCGCGGAGCGGATCTGACGCCGGACGCAGGAGGCCGGGCACGGCGCCCCGGACGCCGACGTGTGGCACTCCGTTCCCCTTGAGAGGGAACCGAGTGCCGCACGTCGGCACAGGTGTTACGTTCCGTGCATGAGCGCCACTGACAAGGCGGAGGCCAGGCCGCCCATGCGGGACGCCCTGGTCGCGGCGGCCTTCCGGCTGTTCCTGGAGCGGGGCTACGAACAGACCACCGTCGACGACATCGTGACGCTCGCGGGGGTCGGCCGGCGGTCCTTCTTCCGCTACTTCCCCTCCAAGGAGGACGTGGTCTTCCCCGACCACGAGCGGTGTCTGGCCGACATGACCGCCTTCCTCGCCGCGAGCGGGACGGAGCACGAGCCGGTGCGCCGCGTCTGCGAAGCCGCCCGGCTGGTCCTGCTCATGTACGCGGAGAACCCCTCCTTCTCCGTACAGCGCTACCGGCTCACCAAGCAGGTGCCCGGACTACGCGCGTACGAGGTGTCGGTGGTGTGGCGGTACGAGCGCGCCCTCGCCGAGTATCTGCGGGGCCGCTTCACCGGCCGGCGCGACGGCCACCTCCGGGCCGACGTGATCGCGGCCGCGGTGGTCGCCGCCCACAACAACGCGCTGCGCTCCTGGCTGCGTTCGGACGGGCGGGGCGAGGCGACCGCGACCGTGGACCGCGCGCTGGAGTACGTGCGGTCCGCGTTCGGCCCGCATCCGGAGCCGTCCCCCGACGAGCGGCCGACGCCTGCCGGGGAACCGCCGCGCGCCGCCGTCGCACGTCCCGAGGACGTCGTCGTCATCGTCTCCCGGCGCGGGACCCCCCTGTGGCGGGTGGTGCAGGAGATCGAGACGGCCCTGGGGCGCGACTGACCACCGGAAGAACCCTCCATTTCAGGGGTACGCAGTGCCTTTACGAGTGGCACTGAGTGCCATACCCTGTGGGCGTGCACGGCGGCACGGTCGACCGGGCACGTCCGTGCACGGGTGAACCGCGCACGTGGATTCCGGCCGAGTGCAGGGAGTTGACCCGCGTGTACCACCACTCAGGAAACGTCGTCCAGCAGGCCGCCGGCTCCGCGGCGGGCCTCCTCGACCGCGTGAGCGCCGACGGCGACGCGATCCTCTTCCAGCGCTGCACCTGGTGCGGCACCGCCATGTACCACCGTCTGCTGTGTCCGGTCTGCCAGGGCAGCGACCTGCGCACGGAGCGCAGCGAGGGCGCCGGGACGGTGCGCCACGCCACCGTGGTGCACCGCAACACCCCTTCCGCGCGCAACGTGTCGCTCGTCGAGATGGCCGAGGGGTTCGTCGTCCGCGGCCGGGTCATGGGCCCGCTGATCGGCATCCACAGCGGCGACCGCGTCCGCCTGTCCACCGTCAAGGACCCGGTGCGGGGCGAGCCGGTCTTCCGGCTCCTCGACGAGCCGTACCGGGCCTGGCACTAGGTTCCACGGCACCGGTCCGGTCTGCCGGCCCTTCCTGCCGCTGCCGGACGCCCCGAGGGCGGCCGCCCCGGTCGTGGGCGCGCCATGGCGCGCCGGGACAGAGGGAGCCGGAGAGAGGGGAGGGGGCACGGACCGCGCGGTCCGTGCCCCCTCCGCGTGCGTCACAGCGTGATGCGGATCCCCACGGTCCCGTCCGGGCCGCGGCGCAGTCTGCTGCCGAGCAGCGTGAGCCGCCCCACGAGGCCGTACTTGCGGGCCAGCAGGGTCCGATAGCGGGCGGTGGTCTGCGCGTCGCAGATCTCCGCCGTCGCCGGGACCTGTGCGCCGGTGGGCTTCCCGCGGACGTCGCACGGGCCGACGAGGACGTCGCCGCGGGCCCGGATCCGCTTGACCTTCCAGGCGTCGGCGGCCGACCAGGCCCCGAGCGCGTCGCCGTCGCGCACCACCCACACGGGGGTGGCCACCCCGGTCCCGTTCTTCCGGTAGCTGGTGATCAGCAGGTACTTGCCCGCGGCCAGCCGGTCGATCGCCTTCTCTGCCATGTCCGCAGTGTAGGCAGCGGAGGGGGCCGGGGCCGGGCGGGCCGCGGACTGCGAGGTGATCACTTCCGGGCTGAACGCCGGAGCACCCATGCACGTATCCAGGGTGAGGGCGCTCAACGACCGGAGAGCCCCGCGGTGTTCAGGCCGCGCGTTCAGGGTTTCGGGAGCCATGCATGAGGCACGTACGACGACGGACCGTCCGGCGAATGACCCGGCTGGCGGCGGTCGGCGGACTCCTCCTGGGAGGGGCCATGGTCACGCAGGCGGCGATGGCGAGCGAGCCGCCCGCCGCGACGGCGACGGTGCGCAGCGCCGCCGCGCCCGTCGTCAGCAATCCGGGGGCGGCCCTCGTCAAGAAGCTCGGCGCCGCGCGCACCGCGGGCACCTGGATCAACGACGACGGACGGCCGGTGGTCGCGGTCACCGACGAGGAGACGGCCGACGCCGTCCGGGCGTCGGGCGTCGAGGCGAAGGTCGTCTCGCACAGCATGAACGAGCTGAAGTCGGCCACGGCGACCCTGCGGTCGGCGCCCAAGGTGCCCGGCACGGCCTGGGTGATGGACTACCGGACCAACCAGGTCGTCGTGCAGGCCGACAAGACGGTGTCGGCCGCCGACTGGTCGCGGCTGACGGACACGGCCGCCGGCATCGGCAGCTTCGTGCGCATGGAGCGCACCGCCGGCGCGTTCACCACCCGGATCAACGGCGCGCAGCCCATCCTGTCGACCGGCGGACGCTGCTCGGCCGGCTTCAACGTGACGAACGGCAAGAGCGACTTCATCCTCACCGCCGGGCACTGCGGCCCGACCGGTTCGGCCTGGTTCTCCGACAACCAGGCCGAGCAGCAGGTGGGCCAGACGGTGAACTCCAACTTCCCCGGCAGCGACTTCTCGCTGGTGCAGTACGCGAACGGCAAGGCCGGCGACGGCGCCGACGTGGTGGCGATCGGCAACGGCAACGGGGTGCGCATCACGGGCGCCGGTGACGCGGCCGTGGGCCAGCGGGTGTTCCGCAGCGGCAGCACCAGCGGGCTGCACGACGGCCAGGTCACCGGTCTGGACGCGACGGTGAACTACCCCGAGGGCACGGTCAGCGGGCTCATCGAGACGAACGTGTGCGCCGAGCCGGGCGACAGCGGCGGCCCGATGTTCTCCGACGGCATCGCCCTCGGCGTCACCTCCGGCGGCAGCGGCGACTGCAAGACCGGGGGCACGACGTTCTTCCAGCCGGTCACCGACGCACTGGCCCAGCTCGGCGGCGTCCAGTTGATCGTGGCCGCCCCCTCCGCCGGCGCCCAGGGCGCCACGCAGGGCTCCTCGGCCGGTCCCGCGCCGGCCTCCTCCCCCACCCAGGCGGCGATCGCCCCGGGCTCCGCCTCCCCCGGCACGACGACGCCGGTGACGGGCGGCGGCAACGTGTCCCTGGCCGCGCGGCTCACCGACCCGAGGAACATCGGCCCCGGGCTGCTGGTCATCGCGGGCAGCATGGTCGCCCTGGTCGCGACCCGGTACTTCCGCGCCGAACAGGACCGTAAGGCCTACCAGCGCTACTACTCGGCGACCTGGGGGTGACCCCGCCCGAGTGCCGCCCGGGGCGGTGAACCGGGGGGCGGACGGGCCTCGGGCGGCGGGCAGGCGCGGCGGACGAGGCCGGTACAAAGGGAGAGGAAGAGGAGCCCGTGCGCCCGGGGGCTCTTCAGACGAGGGCCCCGAGGCGCGGCCCCGGGGCCGGTGGAACGCCGGGCCGACCCGCCGGGCCGACCTTCAAGCCGCCTCGCCGGGCTGTGGAGCGGCGGCCCACTCCAGGACGAGCCGCTGGTACTCCTCGCGCTGCTCGACGCTCAGTGTCCCGCCGGACCGGAACCACAGGGCCCGGATCTCCTCGTTGACCTCGGCCGCCGATCGCTCGGAGCGGGTTTCAACAGTGGTGGACATGATGTGAATCTTAGGGCGTCCGGCGTGAAGGCCGCGTGAGTCATACCCAATAAAGCGGACATACCGGACGTGTTGCTGATCACGTCCTCTGTCAACCCCTTCGGCGCAGATCGCGGCGACATCGACGCCGTCGAGGTGACCGGGCTCACGTGCATGACGGGTGAGACGAGCCGGTACAACCCGGCGACCGTGCACGCGCGCAACCAGATCGCCGAGGGCGCCTTCGGGCGAAGTCCGCGCGGCAAGGCGGCATACGGCTGGACACACCGGACTTCGGGGACGCTCCTGAGGCGGCCCGGGTCGCCGGGGACCCGGGCCGCCTCAGGAGCGTGCGCGGTCTCAGGTGCCCGGCTTGCGGCCGTACACGAAGACGTCGTCGCCGGTCTTCAGCAGGGACCAGTACTTCTTGGCGGTCGTCGACGTCATGTTGACGCAGCCGTGGGAGCCCGGCGGGTTCCACATGCTCAGGCCGACCGAGTGAAAGGCCTGCCCGCCGTCGAAGAACTGGCTGTACGGCATGGGCACGTTGTAGATGGTCGAGACGTGGTTGAGGTGACGCCAGTAGATCTTCTTCAGACCGGTGCGGGTCTCGTACCCGTCCCGCCCGGTGCGGACCGGGACGGGCCCGTAGACGAGCCTGCTGCCGTCCTGGATCCAGCTGATCTGCAGGGTGAGGTTCACGCAGGCGATACGGCCCTTGTTGGTCGGGCACTTGCCGGCCTTGTTGGGCTTGTTGCCGACCGCCTTCTGCTTGTTCATCAGGTCCATCACGCCCCAGGTGACGGGCCCGGCGTAGCCGATGCTGGGCGTGATGCCGTGCTTGTTCTGGAAGGCGCGGACGGCGCTGCAGTCGGCGGCGGACTGCTTTCCGTCGACAGGCCGGCCGAGGAACTTCTCCACCTGCTTCTGGTACGGCCCGGCCTGCGTCGTACAGCTCGCGGCCTGCGCCGGCGCCGCGCCCAGCGCGAGCGTCAGCGGTGCCACGAGTCCCGTGACCCCCAGCGCGACGACCCCTCGTCTGCGTATGTCCCCCATGGCTGCCCTCTCCCTGGCATGGTGTGTCGTTCTCGCAGTGGTAGACCGCTCTGCGCGGGCGGCGGTTGTACGACGACGCATGCTGTGACGAAACAGTGAAGTTCGCCGTCCGCCCGGTCGGCCCGGCGCTGCCCGCGCCCGCCGGGCCGACCACGGCCGACGGACGCCGGGCGGGAGCGAACGCCGGGAGGGCGGCGGCTCAGCGGTAGCCGGTGGTGTCCGCCGGCTTTCCCGCGTCCTGGACCTCGACCAGATAGCGCCAGGCGTCCGGCCGGCTCCCGTCGAGGTCGGTGAAGCCGAACTCCCGGGCGAGGCCGCCGCTGGAGAGGGACTGCCCGTTGAACCGGGCGACGCCGGGGTCGGCGGCGAGGGCGGCGACGGCCCGGCCGACGAAGCGGGGCGTCTCGGAGATCGCGAAGTGCGGGACGCGGTCGAGGGCGTCACGCCAGTTGTCCTCGCGGACGCCGAACTGGTCGAGCATCAGCTCCGAGCGCATCCAGCCCGGGGTGAGCGCGACGGCGGTGGCCCCGCGTGGCCCGATCTCGTGGGCGAGGGCGAACGCCATGCGCAGGACGGACGTCTTGGCGAGGTCGTAGAAGAGGTTCACACGGTAGGTGTCGCGGTTGTACTCGGCGGTGCCGTCGGTCATCTCGACGACGAGGCCGCCCGGCCGGCGCAGCAGCAGCGGAAGGGCGTGGTGGCTGGTGACGGCGTGGGTCTCGACGGCGAGCCGGAGCAGCCGCAGCCCGTTGTCGAGGTCGTGCTCCCAGACCGGGGTGTCCCACTCGAAGAGCTTCTCGCCGCCCCAGACGTCGTTGACGAGGACGTCGAGGCGGTCCTGTTCGCGTGCGATGCGGTCGACGAGGGCGCGGACCCGCGCGGGGTCGAGGTGGTCGGTGGGGACGGCGATGCCGCGGCCCCCCGCCTCGGTGACCAGGTCGGCGGTGTCCTCGATCGTCTCGGGGCGGTCGTACTCCGAGCGCCCCTCTCGGGTGCTGCGTCCGGTCACGTAGACGGTGGCGCCGGCCGCCCCCAGCTCCACGGCGATGCCCCGTCCCGCACCCCGGGTGGCCCCCGCCACCAGTGCGACCTTGCCTTCCAGCGGCCCAGACATGTCCGGCCTCCCTGTTCCTGTGTCCTCGCGGCAGTGGTGTTCGCCTCGATGGTCCAGGGAAAACCGGACGTCTTCTGTCGCCTTTCGGCGGCTCTCACCCGGCCGGGTGTCGAGCCGCCTCCTGCGCTATGGATCAGTGCCCCCGGGCGATCCACTCCTCCAGGTGCGGCGCCTCGTCCCCGATGGTGGTCTCGTCCCCGTGTCCGGTCAGCACCCGCGTCCCGGGCGGGAGGGCGAGCAGCCGGTCCCTGATGGAGGTGATGATCGTCGGGAAGTGGGAGTAGGAGCGGCCGGTCGCGCCGGGGCCGCCCTGGAAGAGGGTGTCGCCGGTGAACAGCACTCCCAGTCCCTCGTCGTACAGGCACACCGCGCCGGGCGCGTGCCCGGGAGTGTGCAGGACGGTCAGGTCGGCGCCCGCGGCCTCGATGACCTGGCCGTCGACGAGGTGGGCGTCCGGTTCGCGGTCGGGGTGGGTGAGCCTCCACAGCGGGAGGTCGTCGGGGTGCAGCCAGATGGTCGCGCCCGTGAGGTCCGCGAGGGCGGGGGCGGCGCCGATGTGGTCGTTGTGGGCGTGGGTGCAGACGATGGCGGTCAGCCGCCGGTCGCCGACGGCCTCGGCGATGGCGGCGGCGTCGTGGGCGGCGTCGATGACGACGGCCTCGTGGTCGTCGCCGACGATCCACACGTTGTTGTCCACGTCCCAGGTGCCGCCGTCGAGGCTGAACTGGCCCGAGGTGACGAGTCGTTCGATACGCGCGGCCATCACAGCACCACCACCGAACGCAGGACGTCCCCGTGGTGCATCCGCTCGAACGCCTTCTCCACCTCGTCCAGCCGGATCGTCTCGGTCACGAACGCGCCGAGATCCAGCCGCCCTTGCAGATGCAGGTCGATCAGCATCGGGAAGTCGCGGGAGGGCAGACAGTCGCCGTACCAGGAGGACTTCAGCGCGCCACCGCGTCCGAACACGTCCAGCAGGGGGAGTTCGAGTTTCATCTCCGGCGTGGGCACGCCGACGAGGACGACCGTGCCGGCGAGGTCGCGGGCGTAGAACGCCTGCCGGTACGTCTCCGGCCGGCCGACCGCCTCGATCACCACGTCCGCGCCGAACCCGCCGGTGAGTTCGCGGATCGCCTCGACCGCGTCCGTCGTCCTGGAGTTCACGGTGTGCGTGGCGCCCATGCCGCGCGCCGTGTCCAGCTTGCGGTCGTCGACGTCGACGGCGATGATCTTCGCCGCGCCGGCCAGCCTCGATCCCGCGATCGCCGCGTCGCCGACGCCGCCGCAGCCGATGACCGCGACCGAGTCACCGCGGCCGACGGCGCCGGTGTTGATCGCGGCGCCGATGCCCGCCATGACCCCGCAGCCCAGCAGACCCGCCACCGCCGGCGACACCGACGCGTCGACCTTCGTGCACTGTCCGGCCGCGACCAGCGTCTTCTCCGCGAACGCGCCGATGCCCAGGGCCGGGGAGAGCTCGGTGCCGTCGGTGAGGGTCATCCGCTGCTCGGCGTTGTGGGTGTCGAAGCAATACCAGGGGCGCCCGCGCAGACAGGCACGGCACCGGCCGCACACGGCCCGCCAGTTCAGGATGACGAAGTCACCCGGCGCGACGTCCGCGACGCCCTCCCCGACCGACTCCACCACGCCGGCCGCCTCGTGGCCGAGCAGGAACGGGAACTCGTCGTTGATGCCGCCCTGCTTGTAGTGCAGGTCGGTGTGGCAGACCCCGCAGGCCTGGATCTTCACCACTGCTTCGCCCGGGCCGGGGTCCGGGATCACGATCGTCTCCACGCGCACCGGCTCGTCTCGGCCCGGCGCGATCACTCCGCGCACTTCCTGCGGCATTGCAGCCCCTTTCCTCGTCGGTCGTCCGTCCCGAGGCCGACCCTACGCGTGACTGATCGGTAAGGGCACGGGCGACGGGGCCGACCGGCGCCGCGAACCCGTACCCGGGGCCACGCGCGGTGGCCGCCGTCGTAGCCTGGTGCTTCCGCCGAACCCCCGAGGAGCCTCGTGACCATCGCCCCGACCGCCGGCGACCGGCCCCCGTGGCGGCTGCTGCTCGACTACGTGCGACCGCACCGCGGGGCCCTGCTCACCGGCGCCGTCCTGTCGCTCGTGACCGGCGCCACCGGGCTGCTGCTGCCGCTCGTGGCAAGGGAGTTGATCGACGACCTGGGCCATGACCGGGAGATCACGGGTGCGTTGCTCGCCCTGACGGCACTGGTCGTCGCCAACTCGGCGGTGGGAGCCCTGGGTTCGTACGTGCTGCGGCGGACGGCCGAGTCGGTGGTGCTCGGTGCGCGGCGGGCGCTGTCGTCGTATCTGCTGCGGCTGCGGATCACGGCGGTCGACCGCAGCGAGCCCGGTGATCTGATGGCCCGCATCACCTCCGACACTACCCTGCTGCGCGAGGTCACCACGGACTCCCTGGTGGGCCTCGGCACCGGCGGGCTGACGCTGGCCGCCACGGTCGTGATGATGGGCCTGGTCGATCCGGTGCTGCTCGGGGTCACGCTGGCCGTGATCCTGTGCGCGGGAACGGTCCTCGGGGTGATCGTGCCGCGCATCAACCGGGCGAGCCGGCGTGCGCAGGACGCCGTGGGGGTGATGGGGGCCTCGCTGGAGCGGGTGCTGGGCGCGTTGCGCACGGTGAAGGCGTCGGGCGCCGAGGAGCGTGAGGAGGCGACGCTGCACGCGGCCGCCGAGGAGTCCTGGCGGCAGAGCGTGCGGGCCGCCAAGTGGTCGGCCGCGGCCGGGAACACGGCGGGGCTGGCGATGCAGACGGCGTTCATCACCGTCCTCGCGGTCGGCGGGGCGCGGGTGGCGACCGGTGCGATCCAGATAGGCACGCTGGTGGCGTTCCTGCTGTACGTGTTCTATCTGATGTCGCCGATCCAGCAGGTGGTGGGGGCCGTGACCCAGTACCAGACCGGTTCCGCGGCCCTGAGCCGCATCCAGGAGGCGCTGGGGCTGCCCGCCGAGCCGGTGTCCCGGCCCGCGACGCTCCCCGCGCCCGCCGCCGCACCGGCCTCGCTGGCCTTCTCCGACGTCCGTTTCCGGTACGCCGACGACCTGCCCCCCGTCCACCACGGCGTGACGTTCGCCGTGCCGGCCCGGGGCATGACCGCGTTCGTCGGGCCGTCGGGCGCCGGCAAGACCACGGTGTTCTCGCTCATCGAGCGGTTCTACGATCCCGAGTCCGGCACCATCGCCCTGGACGGCCGCGAACTCGCCGACTGGGACCTGTCGGAACTGCGCTCCTCCATCGGCTATGTGGAGCAGGACGCGCCCGTCCTGTCGGGCTCGCTCCGCGACAACCTGTTGCTGGGGAACGCCGAGGCGGACGACGACGCCGTGCGGGGCGTGCTGAAGACGACCCGGCTCGACGACCTCGTCGCCGGGCTGCCCCAGGGGCTGGAGACGCTGGTGGGGCACCGCGGGACCAAGCTGTCCGGCGGTGAACGGCAGCGGGTGGCGATCGCCCGCGCTCTGCTGCGCCGCCCTCGGCTGCTGTTGCTGGACGAGGCGACCTCCCAGCTGGACGCGGTGAACGAGGCGGCGCTGCGCGACACGGTCGCCGACGTCGCCCGTACGACGACCGTTCTGGTGGTGGCCCACCGCCTGTCGACCGTCACGATGGCCGACCGGATCGTCGTCATGGACGCGGGCCGGGTCCGCGCGGTGGGCACGCACCGCGAACTCGTGGCAGCCGACCCGCTCTACGCGGAACTCGCGGCGACCCAGTTCCTCGCGACGGTCGACTGAACCTGCCGGGCGGGTGCGCCCGGGAACGCGAGGAGACGCGCGGGAGCACGCGCCCGGCCGAGGGGTGGAGGGACCCGGCCCGGCTTGCCGAGCCCGGCAGGCGGGAGGAGCCTCGAAGGTGAGGGGTCGGCGGCCCGCCCTTCCACCCGGGGCCACGGCCCTCGGAGGAGGTCACCATGGGCACCGCGGCAGGCTCCGCCTTCGACACCGAGACCCTGCGCAGGGGCATCGAAGGACGGACCCCGACGGCACTGCTGTCGCTCTACGCCGACGACGCGGAACTGCGCGTCGTCGACCACCAGGCACAACCCAGCCACCCCAGGACGCTGCACGGCCGGGACGAGATCGCCCGGATGCTCGACGACGTCTACAGCAGGGACATGACCCACAAGCTGGAGGAGTGCGTCATCCAGGGCGACCGCGCCGCCTACAGCGAGTCCTGCCGGTACCCGGACGGGGTGCGCGTGCTGTCCGAGTCGATGATCACGCTGCGGGACGGCAAGATCGTCGAGCAGACGATGATCCAGGCATGGGACGAGTAGGGAGGAGGACCGCCAGGGTCCAGGTCACCTCCCGGCTGACCTGGACCTTCTCGGCTACGACACGGCTGGGACGGTCGCGCGCGGCGACCCGCTCCCGGCTGCCCGCGCCGGCTTCGTCGGCAGGCCGACGCGTCGGCCTGGTCCTGCTGCGGACCGCGCTGCGAGCGGCGCGCCCCCGTCCCGCTCTCCCGTCCTCACGCGCCCGCACCGGCAGCACCGGCAGCACCGGCAGCACCGGCAGCACCGGCAGCACCGGCACCGTGCGATCGCGCCGCGTCCGCCGCCGTTGAGCGGCGCCCCGGCCCCCGGGGGACCTCGGTATCGGCCCGGGCCGGGGCGGCGGAGAACGGCGGGGCCGGCGACGGGTGCGACGGGCCTGCCCCGGTGGAGACGGGCCGCCGCGCCAGGTCGGTGCGTGCCGAAGCCAGGGCCGTCGGAGGGTGAAGTCAGCAGCTGCGACAGACCTGCCGGAACGACCCGCGGGACCCCGTTCCCGGATCCCGCCGGAGGTCCCGGGGCTCCGTCGCTCCGGTCGGCCTGACCTGACCTGGCCTGACCTGACCTGACCGAAGGAAGCACCGGGGTGCCGCCCAGGACTTGTCCGGCCTGCCTGGACGAACGGCTCAAGGGCGCGGCGGGCCGACCCGTTCTGGTGCCCGGGACCATCGCCGTGGACCGGGCGGGGCAGGTTCGTCTGTCCTGGCCGGCGACCTGCGCCCCTGACGCCGGCCCCCGACCCGGAGTGTGGTCCGCCGCGTGCGACAGCCCGGCGGACCACACCGCCGTCCCCGCGCGAGTCGTGTTCCGGGCGACCGTCGTGCAGTCGGCCGGACAGGCCACCACGAGACCACCGTCAGCCTGATCGGCGACGGTGTGTTCCGGCTGCTTGAGTCTGCGGCCGGACCATCCGGCCGCAGGCCCGGGTCGCGTCCACCGCTGTGACGATCCGGTTCCCGGCCTCGGCCGGACCTCCGGCGACTCCTTCGAGGACCGCCCGCACAGGACCGTTGACAAGGAAGCCTGTCCACCTCATAGTCTCCCTATCGATCGATAGGGAGTGGGTCAATGACAGAACACGCGGGCCAGAACGACACCCGGCTGGAGGAGCTCGGTTACCGCCAGCAGCTGCGCCGGGGACTGGGCATCTGGTCCACCTTCTCCGTCGGCGTGACGACCGTCGCGCCCGTCGTCGGGCTCTACGCGATCTTTTCGCTCGGCTCTTTGCTGAGCGGTCCCGCATGGCTGTGGATGCTGCTCGCCAGCCTCGCCGCGCAGTTGCTCGTGGCCGTCGTGTACGCGGAACTGGCTTCGGAGTTTCCGGTGGCCGGCGGGCCGTACCAGTGGGTGCGGCGACTGATCGGGCCGCGTGCGGCCTGGTTCACCGGCGTCGTCTACATCTCGGCGGTGACCGCCGCGCTCACCACGGTGGCATATCTCGCTGCGCCCTGGGTGGGTCTGCTGTTCACCGGCAGCGAGCCGCACGGAATGACCCGCTACCTCATCTCGGCCGGCCTGCTGGTCCTCGCTCTGGCCCTCAACGGGTCAGGCGTGAAGATCATGCGTGTCGTCGTGATCGCGGGCCTCGGAGCGGAGATCGTCGGTTCCATCGTCGTCGGGCTGGTCCTGCTGCTCTTCTTCCGGGTGCACGACTTCTCCGTGCTGTTCGAGACGTTCGGGGCCCCGGCATCCTCGGGCAACTCCACCGGCGGGGCGCTCCTGGCCACGCTCGCCGTCTGCGGATGGGCCTTCGTCGGCTTCGACTCCAGTGCCTCGGTCGCCGAGGAGACCAAGGGCGCCGACGCAAACGTACCGCGCGCGATCGTCAGGGCCACCGCGGTCGTGGGCGGCGCGGTGGTGCTGGTCGCCGTCGCGGTCATGCTCGCCACCCGGGATCTGGCGGCCGTCGTGCACGGCGAGGTGGCCGACCCCGTCACACCGACGGTCATCGGCTCGTTCGGATCCTGGTCGGAGAAGCCGTTCCTCGCCGTCATCGTGGTGACGTTCCTCGCGTGTCTGGTCTCGATGCAGGCCTATCTGGGCCGTGTCTCCTTCGGCCTGGCCCGGGACGGCATGCTGCCCGCGTCGAAGAAGCTCGCCTCGGTCACCGGCCGTGGCCGCGTGCCGCTGGCAGCGATGGCGGCCACCAGCGCCGCCGCCGCGGCCGGGCTGCTGCTCGGCCTGAACGACGGCGCGATCGGCACCATGATCACTTTCGGTACGGGCGGGCTGTACATCACCTTCCTCCTCGTCGTCACCGCGGCACTGTTCGCCCGGCTCACCGGGCGCTGGCTCCCCGGGGGAACCCTGCAACTCGGCCGCAAAGGCGTGGTCGTCAATGCGCTGGCGTTCTGCTGGCTCGCGTTCGAGACCGTCAACATCGCCTGGCCTCGCACGATCCTCGCCCCACCCGGCGCACCGGCCTGGCAGGTCTGGGCGGTCGTCTGGGTCTTCGCGGCTCTCGCCGGCCTCGCGGGCCTCTATCTGGCGGTCGTCCGCCCGCACCTCGGCGCGGAGACAGGAAGGGCATCGTGAAGGACATCGGCGTCCTCGGGGCAGGCGGCCTGATCCTGCTCGTCATCGGCGGCTGGTCGGGGCTCCTCCTCTATGTCTCGCTGGGCAAGCCGAAGGGCTGGGCCCGTATCAAGGAGTGGCAGCGGCTGCGGCAAGGCCATGTCGACGCTCTGATCATCGGCGCCGTGCTCATATCCGCCGACGCGCTGATCACCGCCGGGCCCGTCACCTCCGCCGCGCTGCTGGTGTCCGGCTACTACACGGCGATCTCCACCGGTGCACTCGCCTGGTGGCCGGACTTCCCCCAGCGCAACCGCTGGGTCTCACGCCTCGATGTCAGTTGCCTCACCGCTTTCGCCGCCGCCTGGACCTGGGTAGCGGTGTGCGCCATCGCCGGCTGGTAAGGAGCCACTTCCCATGACCCGTATCTGTGTCGTCCAGAAGCCCCCGCACCTCCTCGACCTCGACGCCGGCACCGAGGCAGCCGTAGGGCACATCGCCGAAGCGGCGGCGCTCGGCGCGGACCTGGCCGTCTTCCCGGAAACCTGGCTCGGCGGCTACCCGGCCTGGGTGTTCGGGCTCGCGGGCTGGAACGACGCCGAGGCCCGCCACTGGTTCCAGCGGCTGGTCACCGCCAGTGCCACCGCCGACGGCGACCACATGCGGGCCCTGCGCCAGGCCGCAGCCACCCACGGCGTCAACGTGGTCATCGGCTTCAACGAACGCAGCGGACCCCACTCGGCCACCCTGTACAACAGCGCCGCCACCATCAGCTCCGGCGGAGAACTCCTGGGCGTGCACCGCAAGCTGCTCCCCACCCACACCGAACGCCTGGTGTGGACCCCGGGCGACGCCCACGGCCTGCGCGCGTACGACACCTCGGCCGGCCGGGTCGGCAGTCTGGTCTGCTGGGAGCACTGGCACCCCATTGCCCGGCACGCGCTGCATCACAGCGACGAGCAGATCCATGTGGCCCTCTGGCCCGACATGCCCGAAGCCCACCGGCTGGCATCCCGCTCGTACGCCTTCGAGGGCCGCTGTTTCGTGGTCAGCGCAGCGACCTGGCTGCCGGTGACCGACGTTCCGCAGGAGATCAGGGCAGCGTACGCCCTCGGGGTCGGCGCGGACGCCGACAGTGAGGCGTTCTTCCCCGGCGGTTCAGGCGTGGTGGGCCCCGACGGTGAATGGCGTACCGAGCCGGTCCTCGGCCCGGCCATGGTCGTGGCGGACATCGACCTCACGGACACCGTCGCCTACAAGCACGACCTCGATGTCACCGGTCACTACGACCGGCCCGACCTGCTCCGGTGGTCGGTCCAGGACGCGCGGATACGCTGAGCGAATGTCCCGTACCGACAAGATCACCAACAGCACGCGCCAACGCATCCTCGCGGAGGCCGCGTTGTTGTTCCGCCGCCACGGCTACCGTGGTACCTCCACCCGTCAGATCGCCGAGGCGGTGGGCATCAAACAGCCCTCCCTGTTCCACCACTTCCCGAACAAGCAGGCGATCCTGGAGGAGTTGCTGGCGATCAGCCTCGACGACTCCCTCGCCCGGGCCCAGCGCGCGGCGAGCGCGTCGGGCCCGGTGGCGCGGCGGCTGTACGACTACGTTCTCTGGGACCTCGCCACCCTGCACCGGCTGCCCTTCGCGCTGTCCGGGATCTACGCCCACGACGTGCTCCAGGATCCTGCCCTGGCCCCCTGGAGCACCAAGCTCGAAGCGCTCTACGCCAACCTGCGCAGCCTGATCGACCAGGGGGTCCGCAGCGGGGAGTTCCGCCCCATGAGCCCCGGTCTCGGCCAGGCCATGGTGGCCGGAGTGACCCTCTCCCACATCGACTACGCCGCCGAGCACACCGGCGGTGACCCCGACGAACTGGCCTTGGCAGGAGCCGCGTTCATCCTCGGCGGACTGCTGCGTGACCCGGAATCGCTGGACCGCCTGGTGAAGAGCCATGATCGACCAAGCTCATGATGCCCCGGCTCTGTCGGACCACGCGGCTCTGACAGGGCAGCCGGGCTTCTTCCCGCCCCCACGGAAGAACCCCTGACGTTCACCCCAGAGAACCTCGTCGCGACCGCCGCCGCGCGGCCGAAGCCCCGGCACACTCCCGCCACCCGGCGAATGACCAGGTCAGACAGCGAATGCCGGCTGGATTACAAGGCGGGCGTCGGGGTCCACCCCGGCGGTCTCAGTATTCCCAGCAGTTGGCGCACCAGTTCGTCGACCACCTCGTCCAGCGTCGCGTCCACCCAGCCCGCGCTCCAGTCGTGCAGGAGGCCGTTGACGCTGCCGATGAAGGCGGCGGCCGCGAGACGGTAGTCGCGGGGGGCCGCTTCGCCGCGCTCGGCCGCTGCCGTCGCCTCGGCGCAGATCAGCTCGACCCAGCGGGCGCGCCGGGCCAGGCGCTGCTCCTCCAGGCGGGGGCTCACGCCGACGATCTCGACGAAGGTGATCCGGATCCGGTGCGGGTCCGTGGTGACGTCGGCCGCGTAGGCTCGGAAGATCGCGGTGACGCGCTCGGTGAGCGGCAGGCCCTGCGCGTCGACGAATGCGGCGAGGACCGCTTCCTCGGCCCAGTCGTTGACCTGCAGATGCAGCGCTGCCAGGACGTCCTCGAGGGTGCGGAACTCCTCGTAGAACTGGCGCGTGGACAGCCCGGCCGCCTCGCTGAGCGACGCGACCGTGGTGCCGCGGTAGCCGGGGCTGCCGCCGAACAGCCGCAGTGCCGCCTCCAGAAATCTTCCCCGGCGTTCGGCCTGCCGCTCCTCGGCGGATTTTCCGCCGTAACGGCCGGTCGGCGCTCTGAGCCTGCCCGCCACTGGCCCTCCCTCGTCGTTCCGTGCTCCCCCGCCGCCAATTTTGTCGTGCACGGAGTCTTGTGGCGAAGGCCCCCCCTTCCTTACTTTCCAGTAAGTCAACTCTGAACGCATCTGTGTTCAGATTCGGGCGGCCTTCCGCCCTGCCCCCACGCCGCCAGCCACCCAGAGGAGAGAGCAGCATGCCTGCCTTCAGATCCAGGCACCTTTGCTCCGTAGCCGCCGCCCTCGTCCTGACCGTCGCCGCCCCGGCGACCGCCGCCACCGCGACCGCCACCGCCGCTTCCGACGCCTCGACCGCCGCCGCCCTGCGCGAGGTGCTCTTCGTGGGCAACAACTGGGAGGGCACCGCGGACGTCGTCAAGTCCAGCGGCGACTTCGCCAGGATCGGCCGGATCAACGTGATCCCCGACAAGGACGCCCGGATGGCGGAGATCAACGCCGACCCGATCAAGTGGATCTACTTCCAGGCCATCCGCAACGGCGTCGGCGAGGGACACGACCAGTTCGTCGACGACATGTACACCACCCCGGACGGCGCGTCCGTGGTCGCCTCCCGGCCGAGCTTCGCCGACGTCGTCTCCATCGACCTGGCCACCGGGAAGATCAACTGGCGTTTCCCCGTGTCCGGTTACCGCTCGGACCACATGGCCGTCTCACCCGACGGCAAGCGGGTCGCGGTGTCCGCGTCGATCTCGAACACCGTGCACGTCCTGGACATCGTCACCGGCAAGCAGCTCGGTTCGTTCAAGACCGGCGACAAGCCGCACGAGAACATCTTCACCAAGGACGGCAAGTACATCTACAACATGTCGATCGGCGACGTGAACACCTCGCTCGACGCGCCGTGGCAGGACTTCACCAAGGGTGACCGCCGCATCACCGTCGTCGACGCGACCACGTACCAGCAGGTCAAGGTCATCGACATGCGGCAGCGGCTGGACGCGATCGGACTCAAGGACTACTCCGACGCCGTGCGCCCGGCGGTGTTCTCGCCGGACGAGTCCAAGCTGTACTTCCAGGTCTCGTACTTCAACGGCTTCTTCGAGTACGACCTCGCCTCGGACCGGATCACCCGGACGAAGACCCTGCCGAAGAACCCGGCGACCAGCGACGACCGCACCACGTTCGTCAACGACTCGCGCCATCACGGCCTCTCGATGAGTCCCGACGGCGGCAAGCTGTGCGTGGCCGGCACGATGGACGACTACGCGACGGTCGTCGACCGCGCCACTCTCCAGGAGGGTCCGCTGGTCAGCGCCTCCAAGCCCTACTGGGCCACGGTCAGCGGCGACGGCAAGGCCTGCGTCATCTCCGAGAGCGGCGCCGACCAGATCACCGCGATCGACTTCGCCACCGGCCAGAAGGTCGTCTCGGTGCCGGTGGGCGACCACCCGCAGCGGGTCCGGCTCGGCCATGTGGCGGCGAACTGGACCGGAACCGGCAGCTGACGGTCTCCTCCGGCACGATGAAGGGGTGGGCAACGGTGACCGCCGCCCACCCCTTCGTCGTGCCCGCCTCGCTCACCCCGCCTTCTGGGCCGCCCACGCGGACAGTTCCGTACGGGCGGCGGCCAGCTGCGTCGCGGACGGCGCGCCGGCCCCGTTGGTCACCAGGGCGTAGTGCAGGACGCCCGAGTCCGGCGCGCCGAGCAGCAGGCGGCGACTGCCCGTGCCCCCCGGTTCGGCGGCCACGGCGATCTTCGTGTCCGCCGTGTACGCGGGCGGGGCGTACACCGTGCCGAGATCGGAGACGACCGTGGTCGTGGCAGTCGGGAAGGAGGCCGGCAGATGCAGTTCGGTGGGCGCCGCACCGCCGTTCGAACGCCATACCAGCAGCCCGTACTGGCCGGAGCCGACGAGTTGCTTCGTGGCGGGCAGGGAAGCGGGGACCGGGTTCCAGGTCAGCGTGGTGGAGCCGTCGCGGGAGCGGTCCTCGTAGGTGAAGGCGACGGTCGTGCCCGAGGTGGCGCTCGGGTAGATCCGGTCCAGCAGCCGGGCGTCCTGACGCAGCGTCACCGTCCCTGCGTCGTCGAGGCGTACGGCGGAGAGGTCCTCGTCGTTCCAGGCGTCGCCGGTCGTGAGCACCTTGCCGGGGTTGTCGTTCATCAGCTCGTGGTGCCGGCCCTGGTAGATGTCCCACTGCCACTGCGAGCCGGACAGGACCGGCCCCGAAGTCGCCGGGTTGGCCCACCAGTTGGCACCCTTCACCCGCGAGTCGAGGCCCTGGTACATCGCTTTCAGGACGGTCGGCGCCTTGCCGGCGGTGCTGCCGTTCAGCGGGTGGCCGAACTCGCTGACGAGCGCCGTCGTCCCGGCCGCGAGGGCGCGGTCACGGACCGTGCCCAGGTCGCTCACGTACTGGCCGTCCGCCGCGTTGCCCCACATCAGGATGCCGGAGATGGCCTTCTGGTCGTAGAAATGGGTGTTGAAGACGTAGCGGGAGCCGAGCGTGCCCGCGTCCAGGAGTCCGCCCTCCTCCTTGCTGACGTTGCCGTTCCAGAAGAGGTTCGGCTCGACGAGGGCGGGCTTGTCGGTCCAGCCCGCCGCGTCCATGCGGGCCCGGAACTTCACGTAGAAGGGCCACAGCAGGTCGCGTTCCCAGGTGCGGCTGTTCTGGCCGGAGTCGTAGGCGCCGGCGTAGGGCTCGTTGTACGGGTCGAAGCCGAGGACGCCGGCGAACTGCTCGGCGGTGAGGTGTGTCCTGATGTGCGCCATGGTCTTCTCGGCCATGGCCAGAAAGGAGTCCTGGAGGCCGTGATCGTTGTGCCAGAAGTCGTGCTGCGCGGCCTTCACCGCGCGGTTCTGGGTGATGTTCTGCCCCCAGAGCAGGCAGATGCCGCAGGACTCGCTCGGGTAACCGCCCAGTTGCACGGCCCATTCGGGCGCGCCGTCGCCGGTGTACCAGCTTCCCTGGTTGAACAGCCAGCGGGAGTAGAGGTCCTGGTGGAAATCGGGGTAGACCCGGATGCCGGCGTCGAGGAAGGCGCGCATCTGGTCGGTGGCGGCGGCCAGATAGCCGGCGTCGACCTGGCCGCGCACCGGCTCGGCGTAGGCCCAGGAGAGCAGGAAGCGCACGGAGTTGCCGCCGCCGAGGGCGCGCAGGGCCGTCGCCGACTTTCTGGCGTCGGCGACGGAGGCGAAGGGCAGGCCCTTGTTCTCGGCGAGCTTGGTCTCGCCGGAGACGTTGTAGCCGCGCAGCACGACCTCGCGGCCGTTGCCGTCGACGAAGCGGCCGCCCGACACGGTGAGCGCCGTGCCGTCGAAGGGGAGGGAGTCGGGGATCGCGGCAGCGGCGGTGGCGGCCGTGGAGCCCGCCGCCGTCAGGAAACCGCAGAGTCCACAGAGGACCACCAGAACAGCGAGGAGACGAGCCCGAATTTTCGGCATGTCCACTACAGTCCGGTGGTTTCAGGACACCGTCAATACCTTCTGACCCTCAAGTAAGTTGACGGCCCATCAGATCAACTGACCGCCGGTCGATCGCGCGCGGGGCCGCGCCGGACTAGCGTGCGGACATGCGCGACATTCTTCCGGTACTGAAGGGGTGGTACGCCGCCGGTGCGCCGTTCGGCCTCGCCACGGTGGTCGCCGTCGCCGGCAGCGCGCCGCGCGAACCGGGCGCGGCGATGGCGGTGGGGCCCGGCGACGAGGTCGTGGGCAGCGTGTCCGGGGGCTGCGTGGAGGGCGCGGTGTTCGAGCTGGCCAAGGAGGTCGTCGCCGACGGGGCGGCCCGGCTGGAGGTCTTCGGGTACAGCGACGAGGACGCCTTCGCCGTCGGCCTGACCTGCGGCGGAGAGATCTCGGTACTGGTGCGGGCCGTCTCGCCCCGCCTCGACCCGTCGTTCGGCAGGGTCGCGGAGTCGGTGGCCGGGGGCGAGCCGGTGACCGTGGCCTCGGTGGTCGACGGCCCCGCGCCCCGAGGGGCCGTCCTCGCCGTCTGGCCCGACCGCGTTCTCGGCTCCCTGGGCACGGGCGGGCTGGACGCGGCCGTCACGGCCGACGCGCGCGGGGAGTCCGCGCCGGGCGCCACCACGATGCGGCACTACGGTCCGCGGGGCCGACGGCGCGAGGACGCCGTCTCGGTGTTCCTGCACTCCTTCGCTCCGCCGCCGCGCATGCTGGTGTTCGGCGCCGTGGACCACGGAGCCGCCGTGGCCCGCATCGGGGACTTCCTCGGCTACCGCGTCACGGTGTGCGACGCCCGCGCGGCCTTCGCGACCGCACGGCGCCTCCCGCCGGGCGTCGAGGTGGTCGTGCAGTGGCCGCACCGGTATCTGCGCGGCACGGACACCGACGCGCGCACGGTGATCTGCGTCCTGACCCACGACCCGAAGTTCGACGTGCCGCTGCTCGAGACGGCGCTGCGCCGGCCCGCCGCGTACATCGGGGCCATGGGCAGTCGCCGTACGCACGAGGAACGCCGCGCCCGTCTCGTGGCGGCCGGGCTCACCGAGCGCGAGCTGTCCCGGCTGCGCTCACCGATCGGGCTCGACCTGGGGGCCCGGACACCCGAGGAGGTGGCCGTGTCGGTGGCCGCCGAGGTCGTCGCGCTGCGCTGGGGCGGCAGCGGCGCTCCGCTGACGCTCGCACGGGGGCCGATCCATCACTGAGCCTCCGCCAACCTGAAAATCGCTGGTCAGCAGGGCTGGTGTGACCGTGTTCCGGAGTGCTCGTGCTGGTCGTGGGCGGGAGTCTGCGGAGAAGATCGTCCGTCAGCGGTTGACTTCGAGTGTCCAGGCCGCGGAAGCCGAGGTCCGCGAGGGCCCCGAGGCCGACGGCGCGCAGGTGGGCCAGGATGTGGTCGTGGCGGGCGGCGGTGTTGTCGTGCGTGCGCCCGGGCCGGGCGGCGGATATCCAGATCAGGCGGCCCCTCTCGTCGGTGAGGGCGGGGAAGTGCAGGCCGTGGTGGCGATGTTTGCCGGAGTAGTTCTTGCGGTCGGCCTTCCCAGTGCGGCGCTGGGTGGGGATGAGGGTGCCGTCAATCAGGACCACCTCCCCACCCTGCCGGACGATCTTCTTGCACGCTCGGTCCAGGCGCGGGGCCTGTGCGGCGAGCAGTCCGATCGCCTCGTCGCGCCGGCGTCGGACGGTGGACTCGGAGAGGTTGTTGCCGCCGGCCATGTCGGCCAGGCGCTGGTCGTGGCGCAGTACGGCCAGGACGATCACCGCGATCTTCCCGGGCGGCAGGATCCGCCACCGGGACCGGATAGCCTTCAGATGTCGCCGCAGCAGACCGGCGAGGTGGTTGACGGTGCGCGTGGACAGCGGCAGACGGCACTGGTGGACAAGCGGGCAGGTGCCCTCGGCGTGCTCTTCGGCTCTCTTCACACAGAGCCCAACGGCCGCCAGGAGCACCGTGGTTACGTTCGTGCTGCACCGTTCCAGGCTGCTCTTGTCGGGCTCGCCCCGAGCGCCGATGCCAGTCAGCAGGTCCGTGGGGTATCGCCGTCCTGATCGGCCGAGTAAAGCAGCTCGATGACACGTTCCTCGTACCGGACGCGGGCCGGGGAGAAGTCGTACGGCATCTTGCCGATGGCCTCCACCACGCTCATCCTCGCCTCGCCTTCCTCCTCACCAGCGTGCTCGTCGTCCTGGTCCAGGAGGTCGTCGAGGGCCTCGTCCAGGCAGGATCTGTCGATGGTGGCTCCCAAAGCGGTCTCATGAGCACACCGCTGGGCAGCCAGGTCTTCGATGCTGGGGTCGTCGGGGGACATGGTGTCGTCCAGGGCCCCCTCGGCCTCGGCCAGGCGGTCTTCCTCGGCCCGCAGCTCGGGGTAGGTCACCAGGACGGTGAACCGGCTGGCCTGGGCGGCGGCCCCCTGGGGGCCGAAGATACGCTCCGTGACCAGGAGGGTATCGAGATCGGCCGGGCGCAGGGACCCGGGCGGCAGATCATGCAGGCGGCCACTGACCAGCGGTGAGAGCAGGCCCAGGGGGCTGCCCGACTCGCGGAGGCGGTGCACGGCGGCTTGCTGGGCTTCGATGGCGGCCGCCTTGGAGGCGAGGGATTCCTCCAGTCGGGCCAGGGACTGCTCGATGCCGGTGGTGCCCTCGAAGCCGGCCCGGATGTCGTCCAGGGAGATACCCGCATCAGCCATCTTGCGGATCCACAGCAGGCGGACCATGTCGTCGTATCCGTAGCGGCGGCGGTTGTCACTGCCGCGTTCCGGTTCGGCCAGGAGCCCGATGGCGTGGTAGTGGCGGATGGCGCGGGGTGTGGTCCCGGCGAACGCGGCGGCATCGCCGATCTTGACCTGGCGGGGAATCGCAGGAAGGTGCATGCGAGGGAACCTCTCGATGTCGTACTTGCCGCCTACTGGACCACGTGCCGCTACGGCACATGCAAACCCCGCTGCCGCGGGCTCGCCCCGCGCTCCCGCACCGTCGAGGGGTCGTACGGATCGCTGCACGGGCAGAGAAAACGTCCCGGATGAGCAGACTTGGGAACAGAACAAGGGTGGGGAATCAGTCAATGAGTGCTATCAGGGCGGCACCGTCCCTGGTCACAGGCGAGTGGTGAACCGGTCGTCGGGCAGTTTCCGAAGCCGGCTGCGGTCGGCCAGCCTGACCAGCTTCCCGCGCAACGGCTCCAGTCTGGCCCGCACGCTGACATCCACCCCCAGCACCTCGCCGACCTGCCGAGCCATGACCGGCCCGGCAGCCTCCCGCACGACGGCCGGGATGCGCTGGTAGTCCGGCGGGAGCATCGTCTCCTCCACGCCGGACGCGCGGTGCGGGATCGTCATCACCGCCCGGCCGCCCACCTGCCCGGGCGCCGGCCCTGCCGAGGCCCGCTCCTCGGCAAGCTGCTCGCTCATCCTCTCAAGAACCTTCTCGGCGACGGCGAGTTCGTCGCGCTCGGCCCGGACCTCCGCCAGCTGCTTGGCCAGCTGTTCTTCGAGTTCGTCCAGTTCCGCACGCCGCGCGGTGATCCGTTCCAGCAGCTCGGGATCCATACACCGGATCACAGAAGGCCGTCCGCCCGCCGCGCGCAGGAACCGGCAAGCCGCCCGCTGACGGACGATCTGCAGCGCAGACTCCCTCCCACGACCAGCACAGGCACCCCGGAACACGGTCACACCATCCCTACTGACCAGCTATTTTCAGGTTGGCGGAGGCTCACTGACGGCCATGGCGTGAGCCGCGGTCCGCCCGGCGGTCGGCGGTCGGCGGTCGGCGGCGGTCCGTTCGGGCTTGTGCACACGTACGTCCGGCGAGAAAAAGGTGATTCGTCCGTTATGAAACGGCCGCGGGTGGGTACGCGACCGGCACGGACAGGGATGCACGTGCTCTGCCCTCGTCCGGTGAAGGAAGGAGGTCCGTTGAAGGAACGCACACCCGCAAGTACCGGGCCGCCCCCGACCTTCCCGGCCGGGAGCGGCCCGACCTCCGGTCCGACCGGTCGGACTCTCTGACCGGTCGATCCGACCCGTCCGGTGAATCCGATCCGTCCGTCCCGTACATCCCGCGGTCCCGTACGCACCGTCCGGCGCGTCCGAACAGTGCGGCCCGTCCCGCCTTCCGGCCGTCGGCGAGGGACGGACGTGTCAGCGCGGTGGCAGCCGGTGCAGGACGACGTCCGTGAGGCGGCCGTCCGCCGCGGTCGCGGTGAGCCAGGTGCAGTACGGCTGACGGCGCCGGTCGGTCGGCGAACCCGGGTTGAGCAGACGCAGGCCGCCGGGGGCGGTGGTGTCCCAGGGGATGTGGCTGTGACCGAAGACCAGGACGTCCAGGTCCGGGAAGCGGTCGGCGCAGCGGGCCTCGCGGCCCCGGGCCGGGCCCGTGTCGTGGACGACCCCGAAGCGCACCCCGCCCAGTTCGGCACGGGCCACCTCGGGCAGCCGCGCGCGCAGGTCCGGCCCGTCGTTGTTGCCGTAGACGCCGACCACCGCGCGGCTGCGGCTCTCCAGCAGGTCGAGGGTGGCCGTGTCGACCCAGTCGCCGGCGTGGACCACCGCGTCCGCCCGCGCAAGCTCCTCCAGCAGCGCGGCGGGGAGCGTGCGGGCGCGCTTGGGGAGGTGGGTGTCGGACGTCAACAGCAGGTGCACGGCGCCAGGATACGAAACCGACACGCGCGTCGCCGGTCCCTCAGTCCTCGCCCCGGATGATGTTGCCCTCCGGGCCGGGCTGCGCGTCGGGCGTGCCGGGCGTCGCCACCGCCGCCAGGCAGGTGCGGGGCGCGGCGGGTGCGCGGCGCACCCGGCGGGCCGTGGCCCACCCCGTCTCAGGTCGGCGGGTCGCGGGTTTCTCCTCGGTCTGAGCGGTCACGGCATGTCAACACCCTTCTGTTCCTTCGAGGCCCTGTCGGCGACAGGGCCGGTGCAGCGGTGCAGCGGTTCAGCCCGCTCCCGGGCCGCCGCTGCGGAACGAGCCGCCGGAGCCTTCCTGCCAGCGGGGGCGGCTCTGGTCGGCGCTCTCCCTGCTGCCGGTGGTCCGCAGCTCGTGGGGCGTGAGACGTTCGCCCCCGTCGGTCGCCCGAGGCATCTCGTTCGGCTCGCGGGTACGGCTCTCGTGGGTCCGGCCGGACGCGGGCATCCGAGGCTGTTCGTGCGGCGCCGGCGGTGCGGGCTCGCTCTGGCGGATCTTGTGACCGAGCCGGAAGGCCCAGACCAGTCCGCCCACGAGCACGAGCCCGACGACGATGAAGGCCACGGTGGCCAGGGCGGACCTTCCGGATGCCGCGAGGAGGGCGGAGGCGAAGTTGTCCATGGCCGCCGGGTACCCGGCCCGGGCCCGCGGACACCTGAGGGTCCGGCGCGCGGTCCGGCGCTGTCCGGTGGCTCAGTCGCGCAGCACCAGCTCGCTCCACACCTGCTTGCCGCCGCTGACCGGCACGGTCCCCCAGGCGTCGGACATCGCCTCGACGAGAAGGATGCCGCGGCCGCCGGTGGCCTCCCAGCCCGGGTCGGTCGGTTTGACGGGCGTGCGGGCCGAGGCGTCGGTGACGGCGACGCGCAGCCGGCTGCCGATCAGGGTGATGTCCAGGCGGACCGGGCCGCCGGTGTGCACCAGGGCGTTGGTGACCAGCTCGGAGACGACGAGCAGGGCTGCGTCCATCGCGGTCTCGGTGACGCCCCAGGCGCGCAGGGTGCGCCGGGTGAACCGGCGTGCGTGCCGGGACGCCTCGGGCACCCGCCACACCGTCCAGCCCTCGCGCAGGGGTTTGACGGCCATCCCGTCGTAGCGCATGAGGAGCAGGGCCACGTCGTCGCCGCGGTGGGCGTCGCCGAGCAGGGCGTCGGCGACGAGCCCGAGGTGAGCGGGGTCGGACGCGGACAGTCGGCGGGCGAGCCGTGCCAGGCCGGTGTCGATGTCCAGCTCGGCGGACTCCACGAGCCCGTCCGTGGTCAGGGCGATGACGGCGCCCGGCGACAGCCGCAGCGGGGTCATCGGGAACTCGGCCCGCAGCAGGACGCCCAGGGGCGGACCGCCGTCGGTCTCGGCGATGTCGGTCGAGCCGTCCGGGTGGCGCACGACGGGCGGCGGATGCCCGGCCCGCACGCACCAGGCGGTGCCGTCCTCCATGCCGACGTCGACGTAGCAGCAGGTGACGAAGAGGTCGGTCTCCAGTTCCAGCAGGAGCCGGTTGGCGTGGGAGACGACCACGTCCGGCGGATGGCCCTCGGCGGCGTAGGCGCGCAGGGCCGTGCGCATCTGTCCCATGAGGGTGGCGGCGGCCGCGCTGTGGCCCTGGACGTCGCCGATGACGAGGGCGACATGGTGGTCGGGCAGCGGGATGACGTCGTACCAGTCGCCGCCGACCTCCAGGCCCGCGGTGGCGGGGAGATAGCGGGCGACGGCGACGGCGCCGGGCAGCTCGGGCAGCCTGCGCGGCAGCAGCTGGCGCTGCAGCATGGCGACGAGTTCGTGCTCGGCGTCGAAGGCGTGGGCCCGCATCAGGGCCTGCCCGGCGAGGCCGGCGGAGGCGGTGAGCAGGGCGCGTTCGTCGGGCCCGAAGTGGTGCGGCCGGTCCCAGCCGATGAGACAGGCGCCGGTCGTGCGACCGCCGGCGGTCAGCGGCAGGAGGGCGAGACCGCCGGGGCCGATCCCGGCCAGGGCCGGTTCCAGGTCGGTGGCCGCGGGCCAGATCCGGGCGCGGCCCTCCTTCAGGGCGGCGGCGAGGGTCGGCATGGCGCGCAGGGACGCGTCCGGCCACTCGGTGCGCCATTCCAGCCGCCACAGCGCGGGCCAGGACTGCGGTTCGGGCGGGTCCAGGACGGTGACCACGAGCCGCTCGCCCTCGAGCTCGGCGAGAGCGATCCGGTCGGCGCGCAGCGGTTTGCGCAGGGCGGCGACCACGGCCTGGCTCACGTCGCGGACGGTGCCGGCGGTGGCGAGCGCGGCGGCCAGCCGCTGCACCCGGGCCACGTCGGTGACCTCGTCGCGCAGGGCCGAGGCGTCGGCGACGGTGCCCACCAGCCGCGCCGGCCGGCCGTCGCCGCCGGGCAGCAGCCGGCCGCGCAGGCGCAGCCACTTCGGCGGCCCGGGGGGCTGGAGCACGCGGAACTCCAGTTCGCGGTCGCCGATCGACATGTGGTCGGCCTCGACGACGGACATCAGCGAGGGCAGGTCCTCCGGGACCGCGCGCCCGAGGAGGGTCTCCACCCGGCCGTCGAATGCGGCCCGGTCCATCCGGAACAGCTCCAGGATCTCGTCGCCGACCTCGACCCGGCCGGTGTCCATGGCCAGGCTGAAGTCGCCGGCACGCAGTTCCTCGCCCGCGACGGGAACGGCCGCGGCGGGGAAGGCGACGACCTCGGCGACCAGCGCCAGGCAGACCCGGTCGTCGGCGTCGAAGCCGCCGGGACGCTCGCTGAGGGCGAGAAGACAGCCCGCGCCGTCGCGCAGGGGCAGGGCGGCCAGATGGACGTCACGGGCGGGCATCCGCCGTGCCTCCGGGCAGTCGGCGAGCTCCCCCGGGCCGAGCCACACCGGCCGTCCGGTGCGGTGGGCGTCCGCGGCCGGCGAGCGGCCGTCCAGCGGATAGCTCTCGCGCAGCCCGTACAGGGTCCGCGGGACGCCTGCCGACTCCGCCAGACAGAGCAGGTCGCCGCCGCCCCCGGACGTGTAGACGGCGGCGACGGACGCGCCCGCGAAGACGAGCGCCTGTTCGAGGATGCGTCGGACCCGTTCCGGTGCGGTGAGATCGGCCGTGATCGTCTTGAGGGCGATTTCGGCGCGCGAAGGTCCCGTTCTGCGCTCCGCGGCACCCTCACTGACCACGATCGCCATTACAGCGCCATCGGAGTCCGTGCGCAGCCCCTGCGTCCGTTTTCGGGCCGACGAACGCGGCGGAAGCGTCGTTGAGGGAGATGAGGGGCCCGCGGGGAGGGCTCCGCAGGGACCTCCGTCGAACGAACCCGAACAGGTGTTGACGCGTGCGTTTCGCACGGTGAGCTCGTGACAGGCGTGACTGTCCGCGTCCCCGCGCGGCTTGCGAGGCTCTTGGCGGGCCGACGGAGGGGGACGCATGGACAAGCGGTACGAGGTGTACGCGCTGGCGGACACGCACTTCTACGAGACGCCCGACCGGCTGAACGCCGGCGGGGCCGGGCCCGCTCCGCTGTACGACACGGCGCGCCGGCCGGTCCCCGAGGGCTGGACGTCGGCGCGGATCGGCGACTGGCTGACGCTGACGCCGCTGGACGCGGACGGGTCCCCGGCGCCGGGGCCGGCCCAGGGGTGGAAGATCCACGCCTCGGCCACCCGGGCGAACGCGGAGCGGATCGCCGCGATCGTGTGGGACTACTGCGTCGCGCACCGTGTCCCCTTCAAGTTCGTCCCGGGGCCGCACCTGCTGCATCTGCGCAACACCAAGTACGCGGGCCGCGACACGAGCGGCAAGTTCGTCACCGTCTACCCGGCGGACGAGGAGCAGCTGCACACGGTCCTGCGCGAACTGGGCGCTTCGCTGGAGGGCTTCGAGGGTCCTTACATCCTCACCGACCTGCGCTGGCACGAGGGCCCGCTCTACGTCCGCTACGGCGCGTTCGCGCGGATGTTCGTCGTGGACGACCGGGGCTCGCTGGCGCCGGCGGTCCGCGACGGCGGCGGGAACCTGGTGCCGGACCGGCGGGCGCCGTCCTTCCAGGTGCCGCCGTGGGTGACGCTGCCGGCGTTCCTGGAGCCGCACCTGGCGGCCCGCAACACCACCACGGTGGGCGAACTGCCGTACCGCATCGAGAAGGCGCTGCACTTCTCCAACGGCGGCGGGGTGTACGCGGGAACCGACACCCGCGACGGGCGCAAGGTGGTGCTGAAGGAGGGCAGACCGCACGCGGGGCTGGCCTCGGACGGGGCGGACGCGATCGTCCGGCTGGAGCGCGAGAAGCGGGCGCTGGAGGCGGTGTCCGGCACCGGGGTGGTGCCTGAGGTGCGCGACTGGTTCCTGCTCGGCGACCACCGCTTCCTGGTGATGGACCTCGTCCCGGGACGACCGCTGAACTCGTTCTTCGCCGAGCGGCACCCGCTGCTGTCCCCGGACCCGGATCCGGCGGCCGTCGCCGCGTACACCGCGTGGGCCGTGCGCATCCACCGGGCGGTGGAGCAGGCGGTGGAGCGGGTGCACGCGCGCGGGATCGTCTTCAACGACCTGCACGTCTTCAACATCATGGTCGCGCCCGACGAGGAGTCGGTGCATCTGATCGACTTCGAGGCGGCCGCCCCGGCCGAGGAGAACGGCCGCCAGGTCGTGGCGCACCCGGGCTTCTTCGCCCCGCCCGACCGCCGGGGCGCCGACGTCGACCGGTACGCGCTGGCGTGCTTACGGCTCGCCCTGTTCCTGCCCGTCACCACGCTGTTCGTGGTCGACCGGGGCAAGGCGGCCCATCTGGCCGAGGTGATCGCCGAGCAGTTCCCCGACGTGCCGGGCGCGTTCCTCGACGAGGCGGTCGCGGAGATCACCCGAAACGTCGGCGAGGCGGCGCCGGAGCCGCACGAGGGCGCGCCCGTGAGGTCGCCGCGCTCCGCGCGCGTGGCCTCGGCGCCCGCCTTGCGGGTGGAACCCGCCGACTGGCCGCACAGCCGTGACTCGATGGTCAAGGCGATCCTCGCCTCGGCCACCCCGGAGCGCGACGACCGGCTCTACCCCGGAGACGTCGCCCAGTTCTCCGACGGCGGCGGGCTGGGCCTGGCGCACGGCGCGGCCGGGGTGCTGTACGCGCTCAGGGCCACCGGCGCCGAACGCCACGACGAGGGCGAGCGCTGGCTTCTGGACCGCACCGCCCCGCCCCCGACGGGCACCCCGCTCGGGCTCTACGACGGCCTGGCCGGCGTCGCCCACGTGCTGGACCTGCTCGGTCACCGGCAGCGCGCGCTCGACCTGGTCGACGGCATCCTGCGCGAGCGGTGGCAGAACCTGTCCTCGGACCTGCACGGGGGGCTGGCCGGACTGGGCCTCGTCCTCGCCGACCTGGCGCGCCGGACGGGCGAGCCGGAGCTGCGCGCGCGGGCCGCCGAGGCCGCCGACATCGTCGTACGGCGACTGGCCGAACCCGTGCCGGACGCGCCCCGGCGGCGGGCGGGGCTGCTGCGGGGAGCCAGCGGGCCCGCGCTGTTCCTGCTGCGCCAGTACGAGGCGACCGGCGACCGCGCGCTGCTGACGGCGGCGGACGTCGCCCTGCGCCGGGACCTGGCGGCCTGCGTGCAGCGCGAGGGGGGTTCGCTGGAGGTCGACGAGGGATGGCGCACGCTGCCCTACCTCGGGGACGGCAGCGTGGGCGTCGGAGCGGTGCTCGACGACGGGCTGGTCCATCTCCCGGACCCGGGCGGGCAGTTCGAACGGGCCAGGGCCGGTGTGCTGACCGCCGCCACGTCCCGTTTCTACGCACAGCCCGGCCTCTTCCAGGGCCGCGCCGGGATGATCCTGCACCTGGCCCGGACCACCGCCGAAGGCGCGACACGCGCCCGGCTCGACGAGCAGATCGACGCGCTGGGCTGGTTCTCGATGCCCTACCAGGGCCAACTCGCCTTCCCCGGACACCAGATGATGCGGCTGTCCATGGACCTCGGCACCGGCACCGCGGGCTGTCTGCTCGCCCTGGCCGCCGCCCTCGCACCCGACGGCACGGGCGCCGACGCCCATCTGCCGTTCCTTCCGCCGCCGCACCGGCGGCCCTGATACGCGGTCGCGCCACACCGGCGCGGCCGTGACGCAACCCGTCCCCACGGGACGAGACATCCAACCGACGAAAGGACACACCATGGCCCTTCTCGACCTGCAGACGATGGAATCCGACGAGTACAACGGCGGCGGCGGCAACAGCACCGTCAGCCTGCTGTCCTGTGTCAGCGCGGCGAGCGTCATTCTCTGCCTGTGACCCGCACGTCGTGCTGAAGGCCCCGGGCGGTCCGCTCCTCAGGGAGAGGGCCGCCCGGGGTCCGGCCGCCCCCGGAACCTCGAAGGAAGCGCGGGAGCAGGATGCCGATGGACCGGACGACCGGTGAACTGCTGGGCGCGGCCACCCGGCACAGCGCCGGACGCTGCGTGGCCCTGTGTCTGGTGAGCGTGACGGCGACGGGCGCCGGCCTGCTGCTGCCCGCCGCCCTGGGCCGGACCCTCGACCTGCTGATCGCCCACGCCCCGGCGGCCCGCTGGGTGCTGTACTGCGCCGCCCTCGTCGCGCTGCTCACCCTGCTGGACGCCTGTGAGACCGTGCTCGCCGGCACCCTGGACGCCCGGACCGCAGCCTTTCTGCGCCGCCGCGTCACCCGCCATGTCCTGGCCGTGGGCCCGCGCGCCGCCGACCGCTTCGGCGCCGGGGACCTGGTGGCACGCATCGTCGGCAACGCGGCCCAGGCCGGCACGGCGCCCGGCGCCCGCGCCGCGCTGCTGGCCGCGCTCGCCGGGCCCCTCGGCGCCGTGGTGGCACTGGCCCTCGTGGACCCGTGGCTCGCGGCCGTCTTCCTGGCCGGGGCGCCGGTCCTCACCCTCCTGCTGCGCACCCTCGCCCGCGACACCTCGGCCTGCGTGGCGGACTACCAGCGGTCGCAGGGACGGATCGCGGCCGCGCTCGCGGAGGCGGTCGCCGGGGCCCGCACGATCCGCGCCGCGGGCACGGCCGACCGGGACACCGCCCGCGTCCTGCGTCCGCTGCCCGAGCTGTCCCGCGCGGGACTGCGCATGTGGCGGGTCCAGGGCCGGGCCGCCGCGCAGGCGGTCGCCGTGGCGCCGCTGCTGCACCTCGGGGTCGTCGCCGTCGCGGGCGTGCTGCTCACCCGGCACCGGCTGTCGGCGGGCGACGTCCTCGCCGCGTCGCGTTACGCGGTGCTCGCGACCGGCGTCGGGGTGCTGGTCGGGCGGCTCTCGGGCCTGGTCCGCTCCCGGACCGCCGCCGCCCGCCTGGGCGAGGTCCTGGACCAGCCGGTCCCCGCCCACGGCGAACGGCGGCTGCCGGCGGACGGCACGGGGCGGCTGGAGCTTCGCGGGGTCACCGCCCGGCGGGGCGGGCGCACGGTGCTGGACGGCGTCGACCTGGTCGTGCCCGGCGGACGGACGCTGGCCCTGGTGGGCCGCTCGGGCGCCGGGAAGTCGCTGCTGGCCGCGCTGGCCGGCCGGCTCGCCGATCCGGACGCCGGGGAGGTGCTGCTGGACGGCGTGCCGCTGGCCGCGCTCCCCCGGGACGAACTGCGCGCGGCGGTCGCCCAGGCCTTCGACCGGCCCGCCCTGCTGGGCGGCACCGTCGAGGCCACGATCGCCCTCGGACCGCCGGGCCGAACCCCGTCCGCGAGGCGGGTCCGGGAAGCCGCCCGCACCGCACGCGCCGACGACTTCGTCCGCCGTCTGCCGCAGGGCTACGCCACCCCGTGCGCGCACGCCCCCCACTCCGGCGGCGAAGCCCAACGTCTGGGCCTGGCACGCGCGTTCGCCCACGGCGGCCGGCTGCTCATCCTCGACGACGCCCTCTCCAGCCTCGACACGGTCACCGAGCGCCAGGTCACCGACGTGGTGTTCGGCAGCACGACGACCGCCACCCGCCTCGTCGTGGCCCACCGCGCCGCCACGGCCGCCCGCGCCGACGCGGTGGCCTGGCTGGACGGAGGGCGCGTGCGGGCGGTGGGGACGCACCGGGAGCTGTGGCGGACGCCCGGCTACCGGGCGGTGTTCGGCGCGGCCCCGGCGGGCGAGGGGCCGCGATGAGGCGCGGCGACGGTCCGGAGGGGCTCAGGACGCGGGGGCTGAGGTTCCTCACGGCCCACCGGCGGGCTCTGACGCGGCTGGCGGGCTGGTCGGTGCTGGAGTCCGGGCAGACCTTTCTCCTCGGGTACGCCTTGGCGCGGGCCCTGGACGACGGCTTCCTGGCCGGTCGGGCGGCGACGGGACTCGGATGGCTCGTGCCGGCCGCGCTCGGGGTGCTGCTGGGCGCCTACGGGACCGGGCGGGTCTACGGGGCGGTGGCCGCGCTGGTGGAACCGCTGCGGGACCGGCTGGTCGTGCGGGTGGTGGAGCGCGGGGTGCGCGAGGCGGACGGCGGGTCGCTGTCCGGGCTCACCCAGCAGGTGGAGATCGCCCGGGACACCTTCGCGGGGCTGGTGATGGTCTCGCGCTCGTTCGTGTTCACGTCCGCCGGCGCGCTGGCAGGCCTGTGCTCGCTCGCCCCGCCGCTGCTTCTCGCCGTCGCGCCTCCGCTCGCCGCGGGGGTGGCGCTGTTCGCGGCGACCCTGCGTCCGCTGGCCGGGCGGCAGGAGGCGTTCCTCGCCGCCGACGAGGCGCTGGCGGAGGACCTGGGCACGGTCTGCCCCGGACTGCGGGACGTCACGGCGGCCGGCGCGGAGGACCGGATCGCCGCGGACACCGGGGTCCTCGTCGACGCCGAGCTGCAGGCGGCGCGTGCCCTGGCCCGCTGGGGCGTGGCCCGGGTGGCGTGCCTCGCGCTGGGCGGTCACCTGCCGCTGGTGCTGCTGCTGGCCGGCGCCCCCTGGTTCCTGGCGCACGGGGTCACCCCCGGTGCGCTGGTCGGCGCCCTCGCCTATGTCACCCAGGCCCTGCTCCCGGCCCTGACCGGCCTCATCCACGGCCTGGGCACCAGCGGATCCCGTCTGACGGTGGTGCTGCGCCGGCTGGCACCGCGCGGGACGACGGCGTCCCGGCCGGGCGACGGCGCGGGCCTCAGGGACCCGCACCCCCCGGGCCCGGCCACGCCGCGCAAACCCCCCGCCCTCTCCGTGACCGCGCTGTCGTTCGCCTACGGCCCTGCGTCCGCGCCCGTCGTCGACGACCTCACGCTCACGCTGCCCGCCGGGGGCCACCTGGCCGTGGTGGGCCCGAGCGGGGTCGGGAAGTCCACCCTGACCGGGCTGGTCGCCGGACTGCTGGAGCCCGTGCGCGGGGAGATCCGGATCTGCGGCCGGCCGGTGCCGGGAGGCGAGGCCGCCGCCCGGCGCGTGCTCATCCCGCAGGAGGCGTACGTGTTCAGCGGTTCCCTCCGCGAGAACCTCACGCACCTGCGGCCGGACCCCGTGCCCGAGAAGGAGCTGCTCGCCGCCGCCGAGGCCGTCGGGTCGGCTCCCCTGGTCCACGCGCTGGGCGGCCCGGAGGCGGCCGTGGACCCGGCGGCGCTGTCGGCGGGCGAGCGTCAGCTGATCGCCCTGACGCGCGCGTATCTGTCGTCCGCCCCGCTGGCCCTGCTGGACGAGGCGACCTGCCACCTGGACCCGGAGGCGGAGGCGCGCGCCGAGCGGGCGTTCGCGGCCCGCCCGGGCGGCACCCTGGTCGTCGTGGCGCACCGCGTCAGCTCCGCCCGGCGCGCGGGGCGGGTGCTGGTCATGGACGGGCCCCGCACGATGTGCGGGACGCACGAGGAGATGGTGCGCCGCTCCGCCCTCTACCGCGACCTCGTCGGCTCGTGGACGACCGAGGAGACCGACGACCCCGACGCCCCTGAGAACGCCGAGCGCAGCGGGAACACCGAGAGCAGCGGGGAGGCCGGGGAACCGGGAGGGTCTCAGGGGTCCCGGACGTCCGGGAAGCCTGGGAAGCCCGGGAAGACAGCAAAGCCCGGGGAGCCCGGAGAGGCCGGAGAGCCCAGGGAGGCCGGGGAGCCCGGGGAGCCCGGAGAGGCCGGGCCCGGCTCACAGCCAGCCCTGCCCCTGGGAGATGCGGATGGCGTCCACACGGTTGCGGGCGCCGGTCTTGCGGGTGATCGCCGCCATGTAGTTGCGCACGGTCCCGTGGGACAGGTGCAGGCTCCCCGCGATCTCCGCGACGGAGGCGCCCTCGGCGGCGAGGGTTAACACGCTCAGTTCCCGGCGGGTCAGCGGCATCTCCGCCGCCTTCAGGAAACCGAAGCCCAGCGAGTCGGTGACGAAACGTTCCCCCTGAGCGACTCTCCGGATGCCTCGCAGCAGTTGTTCCGGTGTGCCGGCCTTGTCGACGTAGCCGAGCGCCCCCGCCTCCAGCGCCCGTTTCAGCAGGCCCGGCCTGTTCGCGCCGGCAAGCACGAGGAGCCGCGGAGGCGCCAGGCCGACACCCCGCGGACGCAGATCGCCCAGGGGCGGGATGCCGTAGGTGTCGGAGCAGTCGAGGTCCGCCGCGCACACGTCCGGCCGCACCGCCCTGACACGCCCGGCCGCGCTGCGCCACGGGACGTCGTCCACCCGCAGGTCCGGCTCCCTGGAGAGCCACTGTGCGAGGACCGATCTGACCAGACATGCGTCGTGCACCAGAAGTACCCGGATCACTGCCGCCCCTTCGACTAGCCGTACTCACGGTTTCTCGGTGTTCAGCGCGTGCCCATTGTTCGGCCTCCCGGACCGTTCCTGAGCGCGAAGATCCGGCCATCGGGGTGCGCGGGGGCGCACGCGGGGCGGGCGCACATCGCCGCGCGCTTCGACCCGGGGGGCATGACAACGGGCCGACGGGGTACGAGAGGGCATCCGGCGGACGCGGCGCTCGCCGTGCGCGTCGCGTCGCCGGGGGGCAGATTTGAGCGTGACCCCGCACGGCGCCGGGCGAGGAGGTGGTCGCCGTGCCCGAGCAGACGTCCGGCCAGGCGCCGGCCGCCGCATGGGCCCCGGTCGGCCGGCCGCTGCTGTCACTGGCGCTGACGTCGATGATGGACGCCGTCGGAGCGCACTCCGGCGCGGTGTACCTGCGTCCGGGCGACGCACCGGTGCTGGAGATGGCGGTGATGGCGGGCCTGCCGCGGTCCTTCGCCGCGCCCTGGGAGCGGGTGGGACTGAGCGCGCCGATCCCGGTGGCCGAGGCGGTGCGCGAGCGGCGCCTGGTGTGGGTGGGCGGGCAGGAGGACATGGCCCGGCGCTATCCGCGGATCGCCGTCGTGCTGCCGTATCCGTTCGCGCTGGTCGCGCTGCCGGTGGCGACGGCCTCCCGGGTGTACGGCGCCGTCTTCCTCACCTGGCCCGGCTCCCACCCCTCGGAGCTGTCCGACCGCGAGCGCCGGGAGCTGACGTCGGCCTGCGAGCGGCTGGCCCTGCGGCTGGAGCGCGCGGCGGCGCGCAACCACGCGGTGCTCGCCGAGTCGGATCTGCTGGAGGCGGGGCCGCTGGGCGGCGTCTCGGACACGCTGGGCTCGCTGGAGGCGGCCCGGATGGTGGCCAGGCTGCCGTACGGGATGTGCTCGCTGGATCTGAGCGGCCGGGTGGGCTTCGCCAACGCCGCCGCGTCCGAGCTGCTGGGCGTCCCGGTGGGCGAACTGCTCGGCTCGCAGCTGTGGGCGAGCGTGCCGTGGCTCAACGACCCCATGTACGAGGAGCGTTACCGGGCCGCGCTGATCAGTCAGGACGCCACCTCGTTCGTGGCACTGCGACCGCCCTCCGAGTGGCTGTCGTTCCGGCTGTACCCCAGCACCACGGGGATCAGCGTCCGCATCAGCCGGGCCCGGGCCGTGTCGGAGATGCGGCCCGCCGCTCCCCGGCCGGGGGACGCTCCGACCCGGCTCGTGTCGATGTCGCAGGCGCTGAGCATGGCCGGGGCGCTCACCGAGACGGTGAGCGTGCGGGACGTGCTGGGGCTGATCGCGGACGAGATCGCGCCCGCGGTGGGCTGCCAGGCCCTGGCCCTGCTCGGCACGCGGGCCGGACGGCTGCGCGTGCTCGGCCACCACGGGTATCCCGACCCGCACAGCGTGGAACGGTTCGACGGACTGCCGCTCAGCGCCCCGACCCCGGGCACGCATGCCGTCGCCCACGGGGTCCCGGCGTTCTTCGACTCCCGGGAGCAGCTCGAACGCCTGTATCCGGCGCGGCACGTCTCCCCTGACGGCTTCGCCGCCTGGGCCTATCTGCCGTTGATCGCCTCCGGCCGCCCGGTCGGCGCCTGTGTGCTGGCCTACGCCGAAGCGCGCCGGTTCTCCACGCACGAGCGTGCGGTGCTGGCCAGCCTGGCGGGTCTGATCGCCCAGGCTCTGGACCGGGCCCTGCTGTACGACGTCAAGCACCAGCTCGCCCACGGGCTGCAGGCGGCGCTGCTGCCGCCCTCGCTGCCGTCCCTGGCCGGCCTGGAGGCGACCGCCCGCTATCTGCCCGCCACCCGGGGCATGGAGATAGGCGGCGACTTCTACGACCTGGTGCCCTCGGCGCCGCTTCCCGCGGCGGTGATCGGGGACGTGCAGGGGCACAACGTGACCGCGGCCGGGCTGATGGGGCAGATCCGCACCGCCGTGCGCGCGTACACGACGGTCGGGCAGGCACCCGGAGAGGTGATGCGCAGCACCAACCGGCTGCTGATCGACCTCGGTTCCGAGCTGCTCGCCAGCTGTCTGTACCTGCGCCTGGACCCGGCCCGCGGACGGGCGGTCATGGCCCGGGCCGGCCATCCCCCGCCGCTGTTGCGCCGGCCGGACGGCCGGGTGCGCGTGCTGGACCTCGCGGGCGGCCCGCTGCTGGGCATCGACGGGACGGCGACGTATCCGACGACGGAGGTCGAGCTGGGCGGCGGCTGTGTCCTCGCCCTCTACACGGACGGGCTCATCGAGAGGCCGGGGGTGGACATCGAGGACGCCGTCGCGGACCTGGGAGGGCGGCTCGGCGCGGCCGGGGACCGGCCGCTGGAGGAGCTGGCCGACGAGCTGGTGGGGCACTACGCGACGGCGGAGGAACGGATCGACGACGTGGCGCTGCTGTTGCTGCGGCCGCGGGAGGACGAATGACGGGCCGCGGGCGGGCACGCACACGAACGGTCCGGCCCCCGTCGGAGGGCCGGACCGTTCGGATGACTCCGTGTCAGCGCGACTCCGTCACACCCGAGCCGTCCGCCTGACCGTTGCCGGACTGGTTCTGACCGCCGCCGGACTGGTTGCTGCCGTCGCCCGACTGGTTGTTGCCACTGCCCGACTGGTTCTGGCCGCCGTCGGCGCCGTTGCCCGCCGCCCCGCCGGCGCCCTGGACGGGCTCACCCGTCTGGTCGTCGATGCCGTCACCGTTCGCGTCCACAGCACCGCCACCCGCGCCGGCACCCGCACCGCCGGCGCCCTGGACGGGCTCACCCGTCTGGTCGTCGATGCCGTCACCGTTCGCGTCCACGGCACCGCCACCGGCACCGGCACCCGCGCCCGCACCACCGGCGTTACCGGCGCCGCCGTCGCCGAGGGTCGCGCCGACCGCGGCCAGCGCGGTGGTCACCGGCTGGAAGAAGGTCTCGCCGCCCGCGGTGCAGTCGCCGCTGCCGCCCGAGGTCAGGCCGACGGCCTGGCCGTCCTGGGTGAAGAGCGAGCCGCCGCTGTCACCGGGCTCGGCGCAGACGTTCGTCTGGATGAGGCCCGTGACGGTGCCCTCGGGGTAGTTGACCGTGGCGTCGAGGCCGAGGACCTGGCCGTCGTGCAGACCGGTGGTGCTGCCCATCCGGAAGACCTGCGTGCCGACCGTGGCGTCGGCGGCCTGGCTGATCGCGACGGTCTGCTGGCCGGTGTTGACGTCGCTGGGCGCCTTGGTGTTCGCGTCGTCGTACTTCACAAGCGCGAAGTCGCCGTCGCCGGGGAAGGTCGCCTGGTCGACCGTGGCGATGGGCTGGCCGTTCTGGGTGTCGGACCACTGCTTGGCCGCGACCCCGCAGTGACCGGCCGTCAGGAACGCCGGAGAGCCGTCGCCCGCCGTCACGTTGAAGCCGAGGGAGCAGCGCGCTCCGCCGCCGAATATCGCGTCGCCGCCGGAGACGAGGGGCTTGAGGACGCCGGCCGACTTCTGGATCGTCGCCATGCCGGAGCCGAGGCTCTTCACGGTCGACTCGATCCGGTTCCACTTGCCGCCGGTGACCGTCGAGTCGGCGGTGACGCGGATCTTGTTGGTCTTCGGGTCGACGGCCCAGGAGGTGCCCGCGATGGTCGCCCTGGTCTTCAGCGTCTGTGCGGCCGCCTTGAGTTCGGCCGCGCTGTTCTCCACTTCACGGACCTTGGCGCCCGCCCTCTCCGCCTGCGCGATGACGTTGCCCTGGTCACCGGAGACGTTCGCCACGTTGACGACCAGCTGCTTGCCGGCGGTGTCGTAGTAGGAGCCGGCGAAGCTGTCACCGAGCATCTTCTGCAACTGCGAGGCGAGGTCCGAGGCGTTGCCCGCCTTCAGGGTCTTCACCGAGGCGGTGTCGCCGGAACCGCCGTCCTGAGAGGCGTTGGCCTGGGGAAGCAGGATGGCCGCCGCTCCGAGCGCTGCCACACCGCCTGCGGCGAAGATGGCCTTGCGCTTCGTAACTCGCTTGTGACTCAAAAAACTCGACCTCCTGGGGGACGGGGTCTGGCTGCCGGGGGTTCGGCAGCTCCGTACAGCGGCGCCTGGTTGGCCATCAGTACGCAGCCGATGCGCGGGGCGTTCAATCGCGTTTGCCAACTTCCTTTGCACAACGCTGAATCGGCCACGGCATGCGGCCGACCTGCCGTCGGGGAGCGGTCACCTCCCGGCCGACGACGACCGGCGACGACGACCGGCGACGACGACCGGCGAGGGCGACGGGAGGGGACGGCGGCGACCGCGGGCGCCGGAGCCGCGCTCGCCCTCCGGGCCGTCCGGGAGTCCGGGGCCGGGAGGGTCCGAAAAGGGGTGCGGACGGATCGACGGCGACGAAACGGCCGGCCCCGCCGCGGCGCGCGACGACGACGGCGATGTCCTGATCCGAGCGGTGGCCGCCCTTCCGCGGGCGGGGACGGCCGCGAACCGGAGCCTCGCCCGCACCCGCTCCCCGCGCTCGCCCCCGCACCCCACCCCTCGCGCCCACCCCGCACCCACTCCCCGTACTGACCCTATGCACTCGATCGGACACGGCGCGTCGACGATCGGGGCCGGAATCCCCGCTTCAGGGAATCTGCACAGCGAATGCCCAACCAGGTCACCGCGAGAGGGGGTTCTGCACAACTCGGCCGCGGCCGCCGCGCCATAGGGGCAGGAGTGTCCGATTCGCCGCGAGAGCGCCCGGCGCTCATCCGAGCGATCTCGGCCCGAGGTGTGAAGAAGTGACCGACAAGGCGTGGGCGCACCTGCACGGTTTCCCGCTCCTGTGACGCAAGTGCCCAGGTGGGACAGGGGATTGATTGGATGCGTCGGCCGTGGACCTGCTTTGATCCATCGCATCGCAGGGCCGCAGCGGCCTCCCGGAAACGGGAAGCCCGGGCCCCGCGGTCGCGGCCGTCATCTGTCCCCAGAGGGGGCCGCTCCCCCCTGATGAGATATCCATGTGAAGGGAAGTTCCCCCATGAACTCCACCCCCCAGGTTGAGACCGTCGAGATCTCCGACGCCGAGCTGGACAACGTCTCCGGCGGTCTGTCCCTGAACGCCGTCGGCACCGTCACCGGCCTGGTGGACGGCATCGCCCCGGTCTCCGGCCTGGTCAACACGGCCGTCGGCACCGTCGAGGGTGTCACCGGCCTCAGCACGGCCCCGGTCACCAACCTGGTCGCCGGTCTCTGATCGCACCCCGTGTGACCCCTGCGAGTCCCGGAGCCCTCACCCGGCTCCGGGGCTCGTCGGCGTCCCGACCCTCCCGGGGGAAGTCCCGTGCAGTTCCGCCAACAGGCCCTCGCCAAGCTCCAGTCACCGGAGGATCTCGACCTCCCGGTGCGTTTCGCGCGCCCTCAGGGCTGGCTGGTGCTGACCGTGACCGTGGTGGTCGTCGTGGCCGCGTCCGTGTGGGCCGTGACCGGCTCGGTCGCCTCCACGGTGAGCGCGCCCGCCGTCCTCACCCACGGCGAGGGCAGCTACGTCCTGCAGAGCCCGGTGGCCGGACAGGTCACCGCGGTGCTCGCGCGGGAGGGCGGGCGACTGCCCGCCGACGCCCCCGTGCTGAAGGTACGCACGGCCGACGGCGACACCGTGGTGCGGACGGTCGCCGCCGGACGGGTCACCGCGCTCGCCGCCGCCGTCGGGCAGATCATCTCCACCGGCGCGAACGTCGCCGCCGTGGAGAAGGTGGCCGGGGCCGACGACCCGCTGTACGCGACGGTGTACGTCCCCGCGCAGAACGCGGCCTCCGTCCCGGTCGGCGCGCCCGTCGACCTCACCGTGCAGACCGTGCCCGCCCAGGAGTACGGCGTGCTGCGCGGCCATGTGAAGTCGGTGGACCGCACCGCCCGGTCGGCGCGGCAGATCTCCGCGTTCCTCGGCGACAGCCAGCTGGGCGAGCAGTTCACCGAGGACGGCCGCCCGGTGGCGGTGCTGGTGCGCCTCGACAGGTCCGCCGCGACGAAGAGCGGCTACAAGTGGTCCTCGGCCCAGGGCCCGCCGTACGCCCTCACCTCCATGACCATGGCCACGGGCTCGATCCGGCTGGCCGACCAGCGCCCCGTCGACTGGCTGCTGCCGTGAGCACCGCCGAGCAGACCCGCGGCCGGCGCCGGGCCGCCCCGCCCCGGCGCACGGTCCCCAAGTCCTCGGCGAAGACGGTCCGTACGCCCACCGTGCTCCAGATGGAGGCCGTGGAGTGCGGGGCGGCCTCGCTCGCCATGGTCCTCGGCCACTACGGCCGGCACGTCCCGCTGGAGGAGCTGCGGATCGCGTGCGGCGTCTCCCGCGACGGCTCGCGCGCCAGCAACCTGCTCAAGGCGGCCCGCGGTTACGGCCTGACGGCCAAGGGCATGCAGATGGACCTCGCTGCCCTCGCCCAGGTGCAGTCGCCTGCGATCCTCTTCTGGGAGTTCAACCACTACGTCGTCTACGAGGGGCTCGGCCGGCGCTTCGGCCGCCGCGGCGTGTTCGTCAACGACCCCGGCAAGGGACGCCGGTTCGTGCCGATGGAGGACTTCGACGGCAGCTTCACCGGGGTCGTGCTGGTCCTGGAGCCGGGCGAGGGGTTCGAGCGCGGCGGACGCAGGCCCGGCGTGCTGGGCGCGATGCCGGCCCGGCTGCGCGGGACCGCGGGGACGATGCCGGCGGCCGTGCTGGCGAGCCTGCTGCTGGTGCTGGTGGGCGCGGCGGTGCCGGCGCTCAGCCGGACCTACATCGACACGTTCCTGATCGGCGGCCAAACGTCCCTGCTGACGGTGCTGTTCGCGTCGATGGGCGCCTGCGTGGCGCTCACGGTCGCCCTCACCTGGCTCCAGCAGGCCAATCTGCACCACGGCCGGATCATCTCCTCGACCCTGTCCAGCGCCCGTTTCCTGCGCCATCTGCTGCGGCTGCCGGTGACCTTCTTCTCCCAGCGCAGTCCGGCCGACCTGGTCCAGCGCCTGCAGTCGAACGACGCGGTCGCCGAGACCCTGGCCCGCGACCTCGCCTCGGCCGGGGTGGACGCGGTGGTGGTCGTCCTCTACGCGCTCCTCCTCTACACCTACGACCCCCAGCTGACGTACGTGGGCATCGGGGTGGCGCTGCTCAACGTCGTCGCCATGCGGATCGTCATCCGCATGCGGGCGACACGGACGGCGAAGCTGCGCGCGGACAACGCACGGCTGACCAACACGGCTTACACCGGGCTGCAGTTGATCGAGACGATGAAGGCGACCGGCGGCGAGGACGGCTACTTCCGCAAGTGGGCCGGACAGCACGCCACGACGCTGGAGGAGCAGCAGCGCCTCGGGGTGCCGAGTGCCTGGCTGGGCGTGGTCGCGCCGACCCTCGCCACGCTGAACAGCGCGCTGATCCTGTGGATCGGCGGCATGCGGGCGATCGAGGGCCACATCTCGGTGGGCCTGCTGGTCGCCTTCCAGGCCCTGGTCACCCGCTTCACCGCCCCGCTGACCCGGCTGAACGGCGTCGCGGGCCGGATCCAGGACTTCGCGGCGGACGTGGCCCGGCTGAAGGACGTCGAGAACTTCCGCTCCGATCCGCTCTACGACCGCCGCGCGGGCGCCGACTCCACCCGGCGGCTGCGGGGGCACGTCGAGCTGGAGAACATCGCCTTCGGCTACAGCCCGCTGGACAAGCCCCTGTTGAGCGGCTTCGACCTGACCGTGGGGCCGGGGCAGCAGGTGGCGCTGGTCGGCGGCTCGGGCAGCGGCAAGTCGACGGTGTCCCGGCTGATCTCGGGCCTGTACACGCCCTGGGAGGGTGTGATCCGCATCGACGGGCGGCGCCTGGAGGACATCGCGCGCGGGGCGCTGGCCTCCTCCGTCTCCTTCGTGGACCAGGAGGTCTTCCTCTTCGAGGGCTCGGTCCGCGACAACGTGGCGCTGTGGGACCCGTCGATCCCCGACGACGCCGTCCTCGACGCGCTCCGGGACGCCGCGCTCCTCGACGTCGTCCTGCGCCGGCCCGGCGGCGTCCACAGCAGGGTCGAGCAGGACGGCCGCAACTTCTCCGGCGGACAGCGCCAGCGTCTGGAGATCGCCCGGGCGCTGGTGCGCCGCCCGAGCGTCCTCGTGCTGGACGAGGTGACCAGCGCGCTGGACGCGGAGACCGAGCAGACGGTGATGGACAACCTGCGCCGACGCGGCTGTGCATGCGTGGTGATCGCCCACCGGCTCAGCACGGTGCGCGACAGCGACGAGATCGTCGTGCTCCAGCACGGCACGGTCGTGGAACGCGGTCGGCACGAGGAACTGGTGGCGCGCGGCGGTGCGTACGCGGCCCTGGTCAGGGAGCGATGAGATGACGGCCGTAGCCGGGGACGACGTGGTTCTCACCGCGCTGGGACAGCTGGGGTCGCGGATCGACTGCGCCGGTCTCGGCCGCCTGGACCTGGAGGGTCCGCAGGTGCTGTGGCTGGTCGTGTCGGGCGCGCTCGACCTGTTCGCGGTGGACGCCGGACAGCAGGGCCACTGGCATCATCTGGGCCGTCTGGAGGCCGGGGCCCTGCTGCTGGGCCCGGTGGCCGGGCCCCGGCACACGCTCGTCGCCCGGCCGTCGCGCGACTGCGTGGTGAACCGGGTCGGGCTGCGTGAGCTGTACCAGCCCGCGGACACCCGGACCTGGTCCTACGACGAGTACGGCAACGCCCGGTACGTGCCGCCGGCCTCGAGCCCTCTGGAGTACGCGCTCGCCCTCGGCGTGGGCCGCGGCCTGTCGATCCTGTTCCAGGCGCCGATGGCCGCCGAGGGGGCCGCCGAGGACGGGGGCTCCCCCGTGCGCGGCCGGGCGGGCGCGGGGGACGACGACGACGTGTTCTGGATGCAGGTGCCGCCGGGCAGTGTGCGGTACGGCTCGCTGTACGGGGCGGAGGCGGCCGCCGACCTGCTGATGGACCCTGCCCTGTGGCAGTCCGTGGTCGACCAGCAGTTCCGGCTGCTGACGGCGCTGGACCGCTGGATCGAGCAGCTGGAGCGCAGCCACGAGACGCGGACGGCCGCCGGGATCAAGGCGGGTGAGGCGGTCCGCGCCCAGGCCGACCGGACGCTGCTGGCGTCGATCGGCGGGAAGCCGGACCGGCGCTCGACGTCCGCCGACGCCGACGCCACCTTCGCCGCCTGCCGGCTGGTCGCCCGGGCCGCCGGGATCACCCTGACCGAGCCGGCCCGGACGGGCGCCGCCGACAGCGACCGGCTCGACCCGGTCGAGCGGGTCGCCCTGGCGTCCCGGGTGCGCGCCCGGGCCGTCCGTCTCGACGGCCGCTGGTGGCGGGACGACGTGGGTCCGCTGGTCGGGCGCCGGGCGCTGTCCGGGGCTCCGGTCGCGCTGCTGTGGCGACGCGGGGGCTATGTCGCCGTCCATCCCGCCACCGGACGGGAGACTCCGGTCGAGAAGGCCAACGCGGAGGAGTTCGAGCCGCGGGCCGTCATGTTCTACCGGCCGCTGCCGGAGCGGAGCCCGGGCCCGCTCGGCCTGCTGCGGTTCAGCATGCGGGGCACCGGCCCGGACCTGACGAACCTGCTGCTCAGCGGGTTGGTGACGGTGGCGATCGGGGCGCTGGTGCCGATCGCCACCGGCAAGGTGCTGGGCCAGTACGTGCCGAGGGCCCAGCAGGGGCCGATCGTGCAGGTGTGCCTGGCGGTGATGATCAGCAGCGTGGTGGCGGCGGCGTTCATGCTGCTGCAGAACCTGACCATCCTGCGCATGGAGGGCCGGATCGAGGCGACGCTCCAACCCGCCGTGTGGGACCGGCTGCTGAGGCTGCCGACGAAGTTCTTCACCGAGCGTTCCACAGGCGAGCTGGCGAGCGCCGCCATGGGCATCAGCGCGATCCGGCGGCTGCTGGCGGGACTCGGCCCGTCGGTGGCGCAGTCCGTCACCGTCGGCGCCATGAACCTGGGGCTGCTGCTCTGGTACAGCGTGCCGATGGCGCTGGCCGCGGTCGGGATGCTCACGGTGGTCGCCGCGGTGTTCCTGGGGCTCGGGCTGTGGCAGGTGCGCTGGCAGCGGCGGCTCGTGGTGCTCTCCAACAAGCTCGACAACCAGGCGTTCCAGACGCTGCGCGGGCTGCCGAAGCTGCGGGTGGCGGCGGCCGAGAACTACGCCTACGCGGCCTGGGCGGCGCAGTTCGCGCGCAGCCGTGAGCTGCAGCAGCGGCTCGGCCGGATCAAGAACCTCAACACGGTGCTGGGCGCGGTCTATCTGCCGCTCTGCTCGCTGCTGATGTTCATGCTGCTGGCCGGTCCGGCCCGCGGCGCGCTGTCCGCGGCGGACTTCCTCACCTTCAACACGTCGATGACGATGCTGCTGACCTCGGTGACCTCACTGACCGGGGCGTTCGTGTCGGCGGTGGCCGCGCTGCCGCTGTTCGAGGAGATCCGGCCGGTGCTGGAGGCGACCCCCGAGGTCCGCACGGCGAACACCCGCCCGGGCCGGCTGACCGGTGCGCTCGAGGCACGCCGTCTGTCGTTCCGGTACTCCGACGACGGTCCCCTGGTCCTCGACGACGTCTCCTTCGAGGTGCGGCCGGGCGAGTTCGTGGCGGTCGTCGGCCCGAGCGGCTGCGGCAAGTCGACGCTGCTGCGGCTTCTCATCGGCTTCGACGAGCCGCTCTCCGGCAGCGTGTTGTTCGACGGCCAGGACCTGGCCGCGCTCGACCGGTCGGCGGTGCGCCGTCAGTGCGGGGTGGTGCTCCAGCACGCCCAGCCGTTCACGGGCTCCCTGCTGGACGTCATCTGCGGCACGGAGGCCTATACGCCCGAGGAGGCGATGGCGGCCGCCGAGATGGCGGGCCTCGCGGAGGACATCGCGCGGATGCCGATGGGGCTGCACACGATCGTCTCGGGCAGCGGGTCGGTCTCGGGCGGTCAGCGCCAGCGCCTGATGATCGCCCAGGCGCTGATCCGCCGGCCGCGGATCCTGTTCTTCGACGAGGCGACCAGCGCCCTGGACAACGAGACGCAGCGCACGGTGATCGAGAGCACCCGCAAGCTGAACGCCACGCGGGTGGTCATCGCGCACCGGCTGTCGACGGTGCTGGACGCCGACCGGGTGATCGTCATGGAGAACGGCAAGGTCGCCCAGCAGGGGCCGCCCGCCCAGCTCCTCGCCGACACCGGCGGGCGGCTGCACGAGCTGGTGCGGCGGCAGCTGGCCTGAGGGCCGCCCGAGTCGGCTCCGGCCCCCGGCCGCCCCCTCCGCCCGCCGTGCCCTCCGCCCGCCAGCCCCCTCCGCCTGCCGTGCCGTGCCCTGCCGTGCCGGCCGCCCCGTCCCGGACCTGTCCGGCCGGGGCGCGCTAACGAAACTTTGCCGTTTCGCTGAAACTGGTCTAGCCTCTATGTGTACGAAACCGTTTCGTTTACGTGTTCTTTGCCCTTCGTTCCTGGAGTGGTTCCCCATGCCTTCGAAGACCTTGACGGACGGCACCCGCACGGGCGCCGAACAGGAGCCGTCCGCGGCATCCGCCAGGAAGTGGTGGATCCTCGCGGTCGTCGCCCTCGCCCAGCTGATGGTGGTGCTGGACGCCACCATCGTGAACATCGCGCTGCCCTCCGCCCAGGCCGACCTCGGCTTCTCCGACGGCAACCGGCAGTGGATCGTCACCGCGTACGCGCTGGCGTTCGCCTCCCTGCTGCTGCTCGGCGGCCGGATAGCCGACCTCTTCGGCCGCAAGACGGCCTTCCTGATCGGCGTCGTCGGCTTCGCGGCCGTCTCCGCGCTCGGCGGCGCGGCCAACGGCTTCGAGATGCTGGTCACCGCCCGCGCGCTCCAGGGCGCCTTCGGCGCGCTCCTCGCACCGGCCGCCCTCTCCCTGCTCAACACCACGTTCACCGACGCCAGGGAGCGGGCCAGGGCGTTCAGCGTGTACGGCGCCATCGCCGGCGCCGGAGGCGCGGTGGGTCTGCTCCTCGGCGGCGTCCTGACCGACGCGCTCGACTGGCGCTGGACGCTCTACGTGAACGTGGCCATCGCCGTCGTCGCCTTCGCGGGCGGCTGGATCCTGCTCTCCAACCACCGTGACGCCGCGAACTCCAAGCTCGACGTGCCCGGCACCGTCCTGGTCGCCTCCGGACTCTTCGCCCTCGTCTACGGCTTCTCCAACGCCGAGACGCACGACTGGGGTTCGCCGCAGACCTGGGGCTTCCTGATCGTCGGCGGACTGCTGCTCGCGGCCTTCTCCTGGTGGCAGACGCGGGCGGCGCACCCGCTGCTGCCGCTGCGCATCCTGTCCGACCGCAACCGCGCCGCCTCCTTCCTGGCCGTGCTGATCTCCGGCGCCGGCATGTTCGGCGTGTTCCTCTTCCTCACCTACTACCTGCAGCTCAACCTCGGCTTCAGCCCGACGAAGACGGGTGTCGCGTTTCTGCCGATGGTCGGCGCGCTGATGGTTGCGGCGCAGGTCGGCACGACGGTTCTGGTGCCGCGCCTGGGTCCGCGGACAGTCGTCCCGCTGGGCTTCGCGATCGCCGGGGGCGGCATGGCCTGGCTGACCGCGATCGGCGTGGGCTCGCACTACCTGGGCGCGGTGCTGCCGCAGCTGATCGTCACCGGCCTCGGCCTCGGCCTCATCATGCCGCCGGCCATGCAGATGGCGACCGGCGGAGTGGCCGCCGAGGACGCGGGAGTGGCGTCCGCCGCCGTCAACGCCATGCAGCAGGTGGGCGGTTCGATCGGCACGGCGCTGCTGAACACCCTCGCCGCGAGCGCCGCGACCGACTACCTGGCCGGCAAGGACCCGACGAACAAGCTGGTCCAGGCGCACGCCGCCATCGAGAGCTACACCACCGCCTTCCTGTGGTCGTCGGGCTTCTTCGCGGCGGGCGCGGTCATCGCGTTCCTGCTCTTCCGCCGCGGCGTCCCCCAGCAGGACGCCGACGCGGCTCCGGTGATCCACATGTGACGGGTCATCGGATCGGGAGCCGCACCGGGAAAGGGGCCGCCGTCCACGACGGCGGCCCCACCGCGTCGTCTCCCGGCGGATGCTGAGAGGGCGGCAGGGACGGGGCCGCCGGAGCTGGTCCGCGTCGAGGGCGCACACGCGGGGTGCGGAGGTTTACGCCTGGGTACTCGCGGGCCATGAGAATCAGCGTTCTGGATGTCGGGTCGAACACCGTCCGGCTCGTGGTGGCGGACGCGGCGGGCGGCGTGCCGCTGCCGGTGCACACGGCGAAATGGCGGCTGCGGCTGTCCGAGCAGGTCGCCCCGGGTGACCCGATTCCGGACGAAGCCGTGCAGCGGCTCGTCGACGCGGTCGCCGCGGCCGCCCGCACGGCGGACCGCTGGGGCGCGACCGGCCCGCCGGCCTTCGCGACCGCCGTGGTGCGCGCGGCCCCCAACCGGCGCGAGGTGCTGCGCACGGTCCGCGCCCGGACCGGAGTCGCCCTGTGCACCCTGCCCGGCGAGGTGGAGGCCGAACTGACCTTTCTCGGGGCCCGCCGGTGGATGGGCTGGCGCTCCGGTCCGCTCGCCCTGCTGGACATCGGGGGCGGCTCGTTCGAGGTGGCGTTCGGCCGGGGTCGGCTGCCCGACTTCGTGGCATCGCTGCCGCTCGGGGCGGGCCGGCTCACCCACGACTTCTTCGCCGGGACCGACCCGCCGACCCCGGAACTGCTGCGTGCGGCCCGCCGCCGGATCCGCCACCAGCTCAGAGACGTGGCCGCCCGGATCCGCTGGGAGGGGCCGCGTACGGCGGTGGCCACCTCACGCACCTTCCAGCAGCTCGGGCGGCTGTGCGGGGCCGCGCCCGGCCGGCACGGCCCCTTCGTGGACCGCACCCTGCACCGCCGCGACCTGCGCGAGGCCATCGGCACGCTGGCCGCCCTGCCCGCGGCCGAGCGCGCCCGGCTGCCCGGCATCTCCGCACCCCGCGCGGCGCAGAGCCTGGCCGGTGCGTTGGTCGGACACACGGCGATGAAGCTGACCGGGCTGAGATCGGTCACCGTCTGCCCGTGGGCGATCCGCGAGGGCGTCATGCTGCGCCATATGGAGGACGGGCCGGCCTGGTGGACCGAGGTGGCCCGGCTCGCCGACGAGGAGCCGGACACGCCCGCGGAGCCGGTGCCCCTGCGTCTCGCCCGGCACGGCGGCCGGCGGCCGGTGAGCGGGGCGGCCGCCCCGGCCGCCGCTCCCGCGTGCACATCCGTCCCCTGACCGTCCCGCGGTCCGTCCGCCGCACAGCGCGGCCGGCCACACCCCCGACGAAAGGAAACCCCCGCCGTGTCCGACCACGAAGAGCAGCCCGACACCGGCAAGGACCGTCGACGAACCTCACTGGAGGAGGTCCTGCGCGAGATAGAGGACGCCGAGAGGCGCGTCGACGACCCGGAGGGCGAGCGCCGCCGGCGCAGGGGCGAGGCGGCCGACGCCCTCACCACCGACCGGCGGGCCCAGGCCCAGGAGGAGTCCGAGGGCGACTGAGCCCGGCGGGGGCGCCCCGTACGGCCGGCGGCGGCGGTGCGCCGCACGTCGCGGGGATGGCCGTGCGGGCACGGGGTACCCGGCCCGCATGGCACACGACCCCCGAGGACCGAGGCTGCCGGCCGCGCGCGGCCCGGTCTCCGCAGCGGTCCGCGCGTATCTCCCGGGCACGGGGCCGCTCCCGGCGGCCGGGACCGTCGCCGCCGCGTCCCCGTACGGCGACGACCTCCAGCTGGCTCTGTACCTCTGTTACGAGCTCCACTACCGCGGTTTCGCGGACGTGTCCCCGGACCGCGAGTGGGATCCGGACCTGCTGCGGGTGCGCGCCGCGCTGGAGCATCTGTTCCTGACCGCCCTGCGCGAGGACACCCCCGTGCACGCCTGCGTCGACGACGCCCTCGCGGACCTGCTCGTCGAGCCCGTCGACGGCACGGGCGTCAGCCACTTCCTGTCCGGCGAGGGCGAGCGGTGGCAGGTGCGCGAGTACGCGATGCAACGCTCGCTGTACCACCTCAAGGAGGCCGACCCGCACGCCTGGGTGCTGCCGCGGCTGTCGGGCCGGGCCAAGGCGGCGATGGCGGCGGTGGAGTTCGACGAGTGGGGCGGCGGCCGCCCCGACCGCGTCCACGCTCAACTGTTCGCGAACCTCATGACGGACCTGGGACTGGACACCGCGTACGGCCGCTATGTGGACGCCGCCTGCGCCGAGACGCTGGCCACGGTCAACCTGATGTCCCTCCTCGGGCTGCACCGCTCCCTCCGTGGCGCTCTCGTGGGCCACTTCGCGGCAGTGGAGATCACCTCCTCGCCCGGCTCCCGACGGCTCGCCGAGGCGATGCGCCGTACGGACGCGGGTCCGGCCTCCGAGCACTTCTACGACGAGCACGTGGAGGCCGACGCGGTGCACGAGCAGGTCGTACGCCACGAGGTGATCGGCGGCCTGCTCGCCGACGAACCGCAGCTGGCCGGCGACGTCGTCTTCGGTCTCGACGTCACCGGGTTCCTGGAGGACCGCCTCGCCGGCCGTCTGCTCGCCGCCTGGCGCAAGGGCGAGTCCTCGCTGCGGCCCGCGCCGCACGAGTCCGAGGGCGGCGGGGCCGCCGTGCGTCAGGAGCGCGGGAAAGCACATGCCTCGTGAACTCGCGGGTACGCCGGCGGCACGGATCGCCCGGCGCTCCCTGGCGTGCACGCCCCGCCGAGGAAGCCGACCTGCTTCAGGGGTGCTGCCGGGGTACCGCTGACGCCGAGCGCCGACGTCCTCGACGCCGGGACCGGCGCCGGCGGACCGGCGGCCCGCCCCGGCTCGCGAGGCGCCCCGGCCGACGTACTGCGGCGGGCCGAGCGCTCCGCCCGCCTCAGCCGGGCCTGTTGTCCACAGCCGACGAGAACGAGGAAGTGGTCGTCCGTGCCGAACTCCCCTGCCGACAGGCCCTGCCGGATCCGCGTCCAGCGCCGGGGCCCCCTGCTCGTCGAGGGCCCGGTCGAGGTGGAACTGGAGGACGGCACCACGGTCGCCTCCGACCGCTTCCGGGTGGCCCTGTGCACCTGCCGGCGCAGCCGCCGCTATCCCTGGTGCGACACGAGCCACCGCGACCGGGAGCGCAAACCGTCCTGAAGCCCCTCGTCAGGATCCCGCCTTCAGGGGCTCGCGCTCAGGATCCGGTCTTCAGGGTCCGGCCTTCAGGATCTTTCCGGTGAAGCGTTGTTCCCGGAGGCCGGCCGGGGGCCCCACTCCGCCCGTCCGGCCTCCGGGTGCGGGATCACTACGGTCCCTCGCTCAAGGGGCTCGCACTCCCCACTTCACGAGCCTCTCTCAGCATCCACGGGGACCGCGTGATCCCGGTCTCAGAACGCGAAGAGGCTGCTCACGGCAGCGTTCCTCACGCATTCGTTGGCGAAGGCACGCTCGAAGGCGACGCGCTTGCCCCGCCACACGCCGTCCACGGTGACGACCACCGGGTCGTACTGCCTGGTGCACACCGCGCCGCTCGGGCCCGCCAAGGCCTCGAGGTCGCCGCCGGCGGCACGCAGCTCGGCGCAGGCCAGAGCCGGGGAGGGATGGGTGCCGGAGGGGGTGGGGGCGCAGTTCAGGGTCACGGCCCGGGCCGCGTCGACGGTGGCGGCGCTGTCTCCGTGGCCCACGGTCAGCACGAATGCCGACGGGGCGTAGAGGGAGGTGGGCGCTGCGGCCGGGGCGGCGAGCGCGGGTCCGGTGAGGGATCCGCAGACGGTGACGGCCGTCAGGCCGAGGGTCGCTGCCCAGCGCGCGGTGTTCCGCATTGTGTGCATCCTTCCGCTCGATTCGGGGGTGTGCCGGCCCGGCCCGATCAGTGCCGGACGCGGCGAGCGCGAGTCTGCCGAGTCCGCCGCCGAATCTCACATCGACCCCATGGGTTTCAGTAACCTTGCGTATTGAATCAGTGGCGTGAAGTCACGGGATTCGAACGTTCCAACGCCGGAAGCAAGCGCTTCATGATCCCTTCGGGCCTCTCCGTGACCGGTTCTCATAGCTTCGTTAATCGGCCTGAAACATTCCGCTCGTCGCTCTCCGGCCCGCGCCGCGCCCTCCCTTTCCGCTTCCGGCGGACTCCTTCCCGTCCCCTTGCGTTCACCGACCAGCGGAGTAATGGTGATTACATGATTACGACAGAACAGACCGAGAAGCTGAGAGGCTGGTTCGCGGGCCGGCTGCCCGACGGCCTCTTCGAGGAACTGACCGACGTCACGGCCGATCGCGAGGAGATCACCGTGATCGGCCGCATCACCGCTCCGCGGCTGGCCGAGGACGCCCCGGCCGCCGAGCGGAAGGCGGCCGTCGAGGCCCGGATCCAGGAGTTCCGCGAACGCACCCGCGAGACCCGGATGGCCGTGGCCCGCGACGCCGAGCACCGGTTCCGGCACAAGGTGTCCTGGGGTGTGGTGTGCGACGGGGAGCGGACCTTGTTCACCCATGTCGCCGCGCCGGTCATGACCCGGCTGCGGCAGCCCGAGCGCCAGGTGCTCGACACCCTGATCGCCGCGGGCGTGGCCCGCAGCCGCAGTGACGCGCTCGCCTGGTGCGTGCGACTGGTCCAGCGCCACACCGACGGCTGGCTCACCGAACTGCGGGAGTCGCTCGAGCACGTCCAGCGCGTGCGGGCCCAGGGCCCGGACGCGGCCTTGGGCCCCGTGGAGGCCGTGGAACCGTCCGGCGGCGCCTCTGACCCGGCATGACCGCCGGGGACCCGGCCCGTCGCACGGCTACCCGCCGGTATCGTCGCCCTGCGAGTGCGACGCAGGGCGGACACGGGACGGCGAGAGGCGGGGCGGACGGATGGCCAGGCACTGGGCGGACTTCCAGTACGAGATCTATCTGAACGGGATGACGGGCGCGGTACCCCGGCTGCCCACCGACCTGACCCGGTTGGAGGAGCTCACCGAGCAGCGGCTCGGACCGGGCCCGGTCGGTTATGTGGCGGGCAGCGCCGGGGACGGCAGCACGGCGCGGGCGAACCGCGCCGCCCTGGAGCGCCGCCGGATCGTGCCGCGCATGCTCCGGGACGTCCAGGAGCGGGACCTGTCGGTCGAGGTGCTGGGCCGTGCCCTGCCCGCGCCGCTGGCCCTCGCGCCGGTCGGCGTGCTGTCGATCATGCATCCGGAGGCGGAGTCCGCCGCGGCCCGCGCGGCCGCCGCTCAGGGGGTGCCGTTCATCCTGTCGTCGGCGTCGAGCACGCCGATCGAGCGGGTGGCCGAGGTCATGGGTGACGCCGAGCGCTGGTTCCAGCTGTACTGGTCCAAGGACCTCGAGGTGACCCGGAGCTTCCTCGGCCGGGCGAAGTCGGGCGGGTTCAGCGTGCTCGTCGTCACCCTGGACACCCCGCTGCTGGCCTGGCGGCCGCGCGACCTGGACCAGGCGTATCTGCCGTTCCTGCACGGCGTGGGCACGGCCAACTACTTCACCGACCCGGCCTTCCGGGCGGGCCTGGCCAAGCCCGTGCACGAGGACCCGAACGCGGCCGTCATGCGCTTCGTCGGGTTGTTCGCGGACCCCGGCAAGACCTGGCCGGACCTGGCGTTCCTGCGGGAGAACTGGGACGGTCCGATCGTCCTCAAGGGCGTGCTGCATCCGGACGACGCCCGGCTGGCCGCCGACGCCGGAATGGACGGCGTCGTCGTCTCCAACCACGGCGGCCGCCAGGTGGCCGGTTCGATCGCGGCCGCCGACGCGCTGCCGGGGGTCGTGCGGGCGGTCGGCGACCGGCTGGCCGTGCTGTTCGACAGCGGGGTGCGCACCGGCGCGGACGTTTTCAAGGCGCTCGCGCTCGGCGCGCGGGCGGTGCTGCTGGGCCGTCCGTACGCCTACGGGCTCGGCCTGGACGGACAGGCAGGCGTCGAGCACGTGATCCGCTGCCTGCTCGCCGAGTTCGACCTGACCCTGGCCCTGTCCGGCCACGCCGGCCCGGCCACGGTCGGCCCCGCGGACCTCGTCGAGGACCCCGCCTGACCCCTGGCCCACCCCGTGCGACGTCGGCCCGCCCCGTGCGACGCCGTACCCCTGCCGACGAGGCGTCACCGCCGTGCCGTGAGCCGTGGGTCAGGCCGTGCCGTCCGAGAGACCGACCGGCTGGGCCGGGGGCGGCGCGTCCGTGCCGGTGACCGCGAGGGAGCCGGGGGTCGCCGAGGCGACGTCGGTGAGCCAGCGCTGGCCGGTGGAGTGGTCACGAACCTTGACGACGACGTCGGCGCCCACGCCCTCGCCGGCCGTCGCGAGCGCCAGCGCGTCGTCCCAGCGGGGCAGCAACTCGCCCTGCACGGTGAGGTCGTAGCGGATGTCCTCGCCGCGGGCGTCGGCGGCGTCGGCGCACGCGCCGAGGATGACCACGCCGGCGTCCGCGTGCGAGTCCACGCACAGGTCGGGACGGGCCGCGCTGCGCAGCTGCCCGTCGTCGCCGTACGACCACTCCTGCGTCCCCTCGGACGAGCAGGCCGCCAGCTGGACGGCGGCACCGGCCGTCGCCTCGCCCCGGATGTCCAGGCACAGGTCGGCGGCCGCGTTGCGCAGCCTGGTCCGCGCCGGCGGGTTGGGCAGTCGGGCGGTGCCGGGGGCCGTCGGCGAGGCAGTGGCCGCCTGCGAGTCGGCGCCGGGGGCGCTGCCGCTGGTGGAGGCGGCCGGGTCGGCGCCGCTGTCGTCCGACCACATGCCGGTGGCGAGCAGGGTCGTCAGCAGTCCGGCCGAGGCCAGGCCGACGCCGGTGAACAGCGCACGCGGCGACCGTGCCGTCCCGGACGCCCGTCGGCGGGGCGAGGGAATACGCGCGAGCAGGTTGCCGCCCCGGCCGCGCGTGCCGCCGCCGCGGTGGCGCGCCGAACCCTTGAGGCGGACGGTCTGCTGCTTGGCGCGGCCGGGACGGGTGTCGTGGTAGCGGCGGGCGCCCCAGCCGAGCACCGACTCGGCGAGCAACACGCCCAGGCCGCTGTCGAAGTGGCCGAGCTGCTCGGCGGCGGAGCGGCAGTAGCGGCACTCGTCCAGGTGCTGCCGCACGTCCGGCAGCAGGTCGCCGCCGCGGCGGATGGGGACGTCGAGGAGCCGGTTGTGGAAGCGGCAGCCCTTGCTCGGGGCGAGTTCCCGATGGGCGCGCACGACGCCCTCGCGGAGCTTGTCCCGCGCCTGTTCGAGGACGCCGGACACCGTCTCGGTGTCCATGCCGAGCAGACCGGCGGCGACCGTGACCGGTTCGGCCTCGACCTCCACATGCCACAGGACGCAGCGGGCCACCGCGGGAAGTCCCTGGAACGAGCGTTCCGTGAGCACCCGGTTGTCCGGGGTCATGGACTTGGCGCTGCGCATCCCCCGGGCGCCGGCCGGCTTGCGCAGCACGGGCAGCACCCCGGACAGCCCCTCGTCGGCCGACCACAGCCGGGCCGTGTCCCGCACCGTCACCAGCAGCCGGGGGCGCAGCGCGGTGCCCGGTTCGCCCAGCTTGAGCCGGTCGAAGACCTGATGGAAGACGGCCGTGGTCAGCATGGACGCGGCGGTTCCGGAGGAGGCGAGGCAGATGACCGCGTACTCGTGCACCGGCCGCCAGTGCCGGGCGATCAGCATGGCGGTGGACCGGTCGACCTCGCTGTCCGCGCCGCCGCGGGTCCCGGCGGCGAGCAACTCGTCGGATTCTCCGGGCCCCCCGCCGGGCGGGGGGTAGGGCGGAAGAGGAGGCTGAGGGGAAGGCACTGAGCGAATTCCTTTGGTACGTACCTGTTCGGTGCGGCAGGGAGCGGGAATTCGCCTCCGCCGACGAACGCAGGGGACCCGGCCATGACCCCCCGCACGGGTGGTTCACCTTTGCACAACTAAGTCGGGCACAACAAGGCGGCGACCGAAGCCGCGCTTATTGATGGAATGTCGATAACGGAAACCTACTCCCGCTGCGCCGTGCGCCTTTGGGCGCGCCTTGCCGCCTCGGCCGAATTCCGCTCATGCGCCCCGTGTGAAACGCGCACACCCAGCGAAGCATCGCGCACGCTCCCGGCACACCGGTCCGCGTAGTTGGCTGGAACCGGCCACTTCCTCGGAGGCCCCGCGCAGGACGGCGGCTCTCCTGCGCGAAACGGCCGCCGGCCTTGCTCCTCCCGCCCTCGGCCGGCGGCCCGAGGCACTTCGCGCTTCCGGCGGCCGGAGACCGTTTGCTCCCCTATATCTGCCAGGACCTCAATCGGTCGGCCGCTCCGTTATCTGCCAGGACCTCAATCGGTCGGCCGCTCCGTTATCTGCCAGGACCTCAACCGGTCGGCCGCTCCCTGGACGTCGGTCTTGCCGTCGAGCAGGTCACGGGCGAGGCCGACGAGCGCGCCGTACGGCGGGTCGATGCCGACGCCGCTGGTGCACATGTACGCCACCGCCGCCGCACAGGCGAAGCGGGCGTTGGCCGAGGGCAGCGGCCTGAGCAGGGTGAGCGTGTGCAGCAGGGCGGCGGCCCGCCAGGCCGGGTCGGATTCCGCGCCCGGCCCGGGCGGGTCGACGCGGTGCCGGGCCACGGCGGCGACCAGCGCGGAGAAGTCGCTGACGGCGCGATGCCCGGGCAGCACCTCTTCATGGCGCTGGAGCAGCCAGGGCACGTCGATGTGGATTGCGGACGTCATCGGTCAGGCGACCCGCCCTTCACCGCGGGCGGGGCGTTCGTCGTCCGGGAAAGCGGCGGCGAATTCCTCGGCGTGGGAGGCGAAGAAGCTGCGGAAGGTCTCCGCGCCCTCCTTGAGCGCCCGATGCCGCGCGATGTCGGCCGCGGCCGCCTCCCGCACGAGTGCCTTCATCGACGTGCCGCGTTCCTTGGCGATCTGCCGCAGGTCCTCCAGCTCGCGATCGCTGAACTCCACATTGAGGGCTGGCATGCCGTTCACGGTACCGCGCGGGTACTCACTCGTAAATATCCCCAGGTCATCCTAGGGCCACGATGATGACCGCACGGTACCGCAAGCTGTCCGTCCCGGCTCGTTCCCGATCGGGACGGGACTATCCCTGATCCGCCACGAAGGACGCCATCCGGGTCAGGGCCGCGTTCCAGTTGATCGCGGTCTCGTTGGTCGACCAGGACTGGATGTCGTCGATGTAGCAGAACTGGCCGACGCAGCCCTGGAGTTTGGACTGCGCATAGGGGTCCTGGATGCTCGAGTTCGCGCCGCCCGCCAGTGTTCCCGCCGGCGGGGACGGCAGCTTCGGGTCGAGCTGGTGGGCGTACCAACGGCTGTGCTGGTGCTGAGCGTTGGCCTCACCGTAGCCGGTGACGTAGGAGATGTTCAGCGCGTTGCGGCCGAGGATGTAGTCCATGCTCTGGACGGCCGCGTCGCGGTACTTCGAGGCGCCGGTGACGTCGTAGGCGGTCGCCAGGACGACGGCGTTGTTGAGGACCTGATGGCTGGAGCCCCAGTCGTAGCGGTTGCCCTCCGGCGCGTAGGGCATGCCGTACGGCTGCGAGGCCAGGGCGGCGAGGTACTTGTCGGCGCCCCGCACCACCGAGCGGCGGACGTCGTCCCGGCCGGGGAGCTTGCTCGGGACGAGGGCGAGGTCGAGGCGGCCGGCGGCGGCCGTGCGGGACCAGTCGAAACCGTTGGAGCCGAATACATCGGCGGTGTGCAACGGTGAGTTGAGCACGTGGTCGGCGAACCGCTGCTCGCCCGTGGTGAGATACAACTCGGCCGCCGCCCAGTAGAACTCGTCGGTCACGTTGTCGTCGTTGTAGGCGCCGCCGCCGGTGCCGTCGGCCGCGTCCGCGTACACGTCCGGATGAGCGAGAGCCGCCGTCCAGGCCTTGCGCGCCGCCGACAGCGCCTTCGCGGCGAAGGCCTTGTCGTAGGGCCGGTAGAGACGGGCCGCCTGCGCGGCCGTCGCGGCCAGGTTGAGGGTGGCCGCGGTGGTCGGCAGATGCAGTTCACGCTGCTGCGGGTCGTCGGAGGGCAGCAGGGGCAAGCCGGTCCACTGCGCGTCGTGGATCTTGTGGTGGGCCATGCCGGCGAGCGGCTGTCCGTCCGGAACCTGCATCTTCAGCAGGAAGTCCAGCTCCCAGCGGGCCTCGTCGAGGACGTCGGGCACGTGGTTGCCGCTCTCGGGGAGGGCGAGCGTGCCGTCGCCCAGTCGCGACGGGTGGCCGGTGCGGGCGACGAGGGAGCGTTCGTAGGTGCTGAGGACCTCCCAGGCGGCGATCCCGCCGTTGACGACGTACTTGCCGTGGTCTCCGGCGTCGTACCAGCCGCCGGAGACGTCGAGACGGTAGTCGCACTCGCCCGGCCGGCAGGGCACGCTCGTGTCGCCCAGGTTGGGGGCGACGCCCGCATGGCCGGCCGCCCTGCCGTAGCCGGGCCGCAGGTCGTCGCGGATCGCGATGCCGCTGCGCTGGGTGTAGTAGTACTTCACGGCGTCCAGGCCCAACTGCTCGTAGGCGGCGGCACCGATGTCGAAGGGCCGGCTGGTCTCGCCGTCGGCGACCAGCGTGAATCCGGCGCCGCGCTTGCGGTAGGCGCCGAAGTCGATGGTGTGGACGTTCTGCCCGGAGGAGGCGTCGAGTCCGCGCGGCACGCTCCAGCCGTGCGCGACCGTGTCCCCCGCGCTGTTCTTCAGCTGCCAGGGCAGCTTCGCCGCGGCGTCGGTGACGAGGGTGGCGTTCTTCGGTCCGGCGGGCAGATAGGCGACCTGGTTGACGCGTACCCGTGGCCCGGTGTCGGGCTCGTACACCACCGGCGGCACGCCGCCCAGCAGCGAGACGTCGTCCAGGCAGAACCGCCACGGATCGGCGCTTCCGCCCACCTGGAAGGCGACCTGCGCCTGGGCGCTGTCGACCGGCGAGGTGAACGTGTAGGAGTACGAGTCGCCCGCCGCGTCCAGCACCGGCGTCGCTTCCTGCCAGGTGTCGTACGGGGAGACGGCGAGCCCCACGATCGCCCGCACCGCGTGCCCCTCGGGCACCCCGGACGCACGGAACGAGAAGCGGTACGTCGTGCCCTTCACCAGGGTGATGTCGTTCTGGCCGATGGAGGAGTCCCAGCGGTTCGCGGTGCCCCCGGGCACGTCCGCGCACAACTGGCCCCCGGTGAGTCCGGCGGTGACGTTGCTGGTCCACCAGGGGTCGGCGGTCGTGTCGAAGCCGCCGTTCCTCACCTGTTCGACCTCGTCGGCGCCGGCGCTCTGCGCGGGCAGCGTGGTGAGCGCCGCGCCCAGCAGGGTCGCGAGGGAGAGCAGGGCGGTTCTGCGTCGTTTCACGTCCAGGCTCCTCGGTGAGGTGCGGGCCGCTCCGCGCGAGGTCCGGTCAGCATCGCGTGGGAGCGCTCCCAGAACGGGATCGCAGGATATAACCGCGGCGCGTGCGTGGGTAGTTGCCGGAGCGAAGCTCTGTGCGGGATGTGCGGCGCGGGGAACGGGGAGCGGGGGGTACAGCGCGGGAACGGGGTGTGCGCCGCGGGATCGGGACGTGCGTCCGCGGGAGGGAGGGCCGCGGGCGCAGGGCCGGTGCGCGCCGGGCGACCGGGGGGGGCGGCCGGCCCTGCGGACCGTAGAGCCGTAGAGCCGTGGCACGGTGAGCGTCCGGGGCCCCACGGTGCGGGGCGGGGCGGGAGCGGGGGCGTCTGTCACGCCGATATCCGCGATTACCGGAAAGTGGGCGGTCCCGGCCCGTACAGAATGGGGCGATTACCGGCTGATTACCGACCGTGGAGGACAGCGCATATAGCCTGCCGACTCCCAGTCGCGTCCGCTTTTCCGGTACGGAGGCTACTCGTTGTCAGGCTACCCGATATCCCGGTCCGCTCATTCCGTCCGAACGCAGATCACCTCTCCCCGTTCTCCCCGTACATCCCTGTCGCATTCCGCCGGCGAGTCCGCACTCCGTGGACTCCGGTCCTCGGCGATGACATGGTGACCCGGGGAACGGGCCCGAGCCGCACGGCCCGTACGCTCGCGCCCGCGCAGGCCGGAGCCTCCCGGCTGCCCTCCCTGACCGGACTGCGGTTCGTGGCGGCCCTGCTGGTCTTCGCCACGCACGTGCTCTGGTACACCCCACAGCTCTTCACGGGCGACACCGGCGCGGACCTCAGAGAGAAGTTCACGCTCTCCGGCTCCTACGGCGTCGGCTTCTTCTTCATCCTGAGCGGCTTCGTCCTGACCTGGACCGCACGGTCGGACGACACGACCACGTCATTCTGGCGCCGCCGCCTGGTGAAGATCGGCCCCATGCATCTGGTCACCTTCGGCCTGGCCGCCGTCCTCGTGGTCAGCACGGACCGTCCCACCCGCACGGTCGACTGGCTCGCGTCGCTCACCATGCAGCAGTCCTGGTTCCCGGACATCCGGACCAGTTCCGCCGTCAACGGGGTGGCCTGGTCGCTGTCCTGTGAATTCTTCTTCTATCTGGCTTTTCCGGCACTGCTGCCCGTTCTGCGTCGCATTCGGGAGGAATGGCTGTGGCCGGCGCTCGCCGCGGTGCTCGTGCTGATCGTGGGGGTCTTCCTCGTCGCCACCTACGTGGTGAACGACCAGCCGCGGCTCATGGCCTTCTCGGTGTCGGGTGAAGTCTCCTTCGACCAGGTGTGGTTCGTGTACTTCTTCCCGCCGGCCCGCGCCCTCGAATTCGTCCTCGGCATTCTTCTGGCCAGGATCGTGGCATCGGGACGGTGGCCGCGCATCGGTCTCGTACCGGCTTTCGCCCTCGCCGTCGCCGGATACGTGATCGCCCAGTACGAACCGTATCTGGCGGGCACCGCGGGCGTGGCGACCGTCTGGACCGCGCCGCTCATCGCCGCCGCGGCCGTCGCGGACCTGCGGGGCGCCGCCTCGGTGTTCCGCAGGCCGACGATGGTGTTCCTGGGCGAGATCTCCTTCGCCTTCTACATGGTCCACTGGATCGTCGTCATGACGGCCTCCGAACTCCTCGGCCCCACACGCACGTTCTCCCTGACGGCCGGCTCGCTGTTGGCGCTCCTGCTGCTGCTGACGGCCGTGGCGTGCTCCACGGTGCTGTACCTGTGCGTGGAGCGGCCCCTGGTGCGCCGCTTCGGGCGGCATCGCCTGAACGCGGGCCGGGCGAGCGCTCCGCCGACCGCGGCCACGGCGCCGTTGACCACGGACGGACCACGCCGGGTGCCCGAGTAGGGCACATCACCCCGGCCCCGCCGCCCGGTCGCCTGCCGCACAGCAGGGGACCGGGCGGCGGGGTCCGGCACGCCGGAGGCACCGGCGTACAGGCGGGGGACGGCGACGGCGGGGCCGACCGCCTGTCCGGCCGGAGGAATTCAGACGGCGTACGCCGGGGCGGGCGTGGGCGCGGCGAGCGGCAGGTGACCGGAGAACCCACGCGCCCCGCGACCGTCGGCCGGCTCACGCCTCCCGCGGCGACCGACGGACGAAGACCGACTCAAGGGCCCTCGGCGACCCGCGACCCGCGACCGGCTCACGCGCCCCGCGCCGGATGAACTCGCGCCTGGCAAAGGGACGTCGAAACCCCGGGCGCGGCGCCCGGGGGCGCGGCACGCGGGGGCCGGGCACCGGATCGCGGACGGCTTCGGCGTGGCAGGACCACTGCCGTCACTTCGCTCCCCCGTCGGCCGGCCCGCGGGAAGGGGACCTCACGCGAAGGCGGCCGTCCAGTTCACCGCGACGCCCTGCACGTACGCCTCCGCGAGCGCTGCCAGGAAGCGGCCCATGCCACCGTCCTCGTTGCGCAGCGTCGCCAGCAGCACGGCGGAGCCGCCGAGTTCCTCGACGGTGTCCTGCATGCCGACGCTGAGCACCGGCTGGGCACTGCACTCGACGAAGAGCGTGTGACCGTCGGCGACCAGGGAGCGGACGGCGTCGTCGAACCTGACCGTCTGGCGCAGGTTGCGGTACCAGTACTCGGCGTCCAGCCCGTCGGTGTCGACGCGCCCGCCGGTCACCGTCGAGTAGAACGGCACCTCGCCGCGCACGGGGACGACGTCGGCCGCCAGGTCGAGCAGGATCGGGCGCAGGTCCTCGACGTGCGCCGAGTGCGCGGCGAAGTCCACCCCCGGCACCCGCCAGCGCATCATCCGGGCCGCGGAGAGCGCGGCGCCGAACTCGGCCATCGCGCCGGCGTCGCCCGAGACCGTCATGGTGGCCGGACCGTTCACCGCGGCCACCGACAGCACGCCCTCCCAGTCGGCGAGCAGCGCTCGCGTCCGGTCGTTGGGGGCCAGCACGGTCAGCATCTCGCCCCGGCCGCGGATCTTCGTCAGGGCCTGGCTGCGCAGCGCGACGATCCGTGCCGCGTCCTCAAGGGACAACGCGCCGGCGACGTGCGCGGCCACGATCTCGCCCTGCGAATGACCGACCGCCGCGCCGGGTTCGACGCCGAAGCCGCGCCACAGGCGGGCCAGCGACAGCATCATCGAGAACAGCACGGGCTGGACGACGTCGACCCGGTCCAGCGGCGGGGTTCCCGGCGCCGCACGCAGCACGTCTTCGAGGGACCACTCCAGATACGGCGAGAGCGCCTGCTCGCAGGCGCGGATCTCCCGGGCGAAGGCGGGCGAGGCGTCCAGCAGTTCCACGGCCATGCCGGCCCACTGGGTGCCCTGGCCGGGGAACACGAACACCGGCCGGGCGTCGGCCTGTCGAGCGGCCCGCCCGCTGACCACGTTCGGCGCGCTCCGCTCCTCGGCGAGCGCCCGCACCCCCGCGAGCAGCTCCGCACGGTCGCGTCCCAGCACGACGGCCCGGTGTTCGAAGGCGGCGCCGGCCGCCACCAGCGACCGGCCCACCTCGACGGCATGGCCGACGGCGTCGGACGCCGGGTCGGACTCGAGCCTGCCCAGCAGCCGGGCCGCCTGGCCGCGCAGGCCTGCCGCGCTGCGCGCGGACAGCACCCAGGGCACCGGGCCCGCTGCCGCGTCGATCCGGACGTCTTGTGTGGCCGGCTTGCTCACGAGAACTCCTCAGTCACTGTCGATCAGTGGACCGCGCACCGCAAGGTAGCGCGCCGCGCGACAGTCCCCGCCCACTGCCCGGTAATTACGCAACAAGGTTTCAATTACCGGAGGATTACCCGCCGCGAGGTGCTCCGTGTAAGGCTGCCGACGTCCGGTCGCGTTCGATTTCCGGGAGGCTTCTCGTTGTCAGGCTACCCGATATCACAGGCTATGGTCCCCTCACAACCGCACATCACCTCCACCTATTCTCTGCTGCACCTACTGCGCCCCGCCGACGATTCGTTAATGCATTTACCGGCGACGAATCCGCAGTTGGTCGACGAGGTCGTCCGCAGGGTCGGATCGGGCGCGACGGGCTGGGCCATCGAGAACAGCCGACTGCTGCTCGCCGAACTGGCGGGAGAGCCTTTCGCCCGCCTGGACCCGAGATCCGGCAGTGAGACGCGGCTCGTCGAGTCGATAGCCCTGTGGGTCGTCCTGCGGCTCAGCGGCGTGCGGGCCATCAGCGGACTCCTTTCCGCCGAGCTCACCAACGCCATTCGCGAGCGCATCGCGGACAGCACGACCGTGGACCATCTTCTGCGGTATGTCCGGGCGACCCACGCGAGTTTCACCAGCGAGTTATTCGAATTCTGCGAGGAGGCCGTCCCGACCGAGGACCAGCCGGCCATGATGCGGTCCATCTCGGCCGACCTGTTCGAAGGAATGGAGACCCTCTCCGCCGCGGTCACCGAGAAGTTCGCCGCGGAACGCAACCGCTGGTTCGCCGGGCCGGTGGGCGAACGCTTCGAACTGGTGTCGGCGATGTTGAAGGGCAAGCCCGTCGATCCGCGGAAGGCGATGCTCCAGCTGCGCTACGAGCTGACGCTGCACCACATCGCGCTGGTCCTGTGGCAGGACGAGATCACCCCGGACGGCGGACACGAGCTGGACACCACGGCGCTGCGCCTGCTGGACCAGGCCGGCTGCTCCTCCATGCTCCTGCTCCCGGCGGGCCCGGGACGGCTGTGGGCCTGGGGCGGCCGCGCCAGTGACCGCCCGGTGGAACTGCGGCGCTCCGGCAAGCCCGTGGAACTGCCCGCGCACATCCACGTGGCGTCCGGGCTGCCGGGCGACGGCCTGGACGGCTTCCGACGCTCCCACGAGCAGGCGGTCACCGCGGAGCGCGTCGGCCGCATCGCCCGGTCCGGCCCGTCCGGGCTGTGCGACTACGGCGACCTGGAGCTCGTGATACTGCTCGGCGACGACGCCGAGGCCACCGCCGACTTCGTACGCCGCGAGCTCGGTCCGCTCGCCGCCGACACCCGGACGATGGCCGCGCTGCGCGAGACCGTGCGGTGTCTGCTGGACAACGAGCGCGGTGTGGCCGTGACGGCCAAGCACCTGCACATCGCGAAGAACACCGTGGTCTACCGGGTGAAGAAGGCGGAGCAACTGCTCGGGCGGTCCCTGCGGGAGGACCACCTGCGCCTGCATCTCGCGCTGTACCTGGCGGGACGGCTCGGCTCAGCGGTGCTGGCCGAGCCGGACCCCGCCGCAGGACTGGAGAACTCGATTCGGGCGGTGTCCAAGTGAGCGGTGGCCAAATGAACAAGGACGAGAAACTCCTCGACTACCTCAAGTGGGTCACGGCCGACCTGCAGAAGGCGCGGGCCCGGGTCGACGAGCTGGAGTCGAGCCGGTCCGAGCCCATCGCGATCCTGGGCATGGGCTGCCGCTACCCCGGCGACGTTTCCTCGCCCGAGGACCTGTGGCGGCTGGCGGCCGACGGCGTCGACGCGATCGGCGCCTTCCCCACCGACCGCGGCTGGGACGTGGAGGGCATGTACGACCCGGACCCGGACGCGGCGGGCAAGTTCTCCGCCCGCGAAGGCGGGTTCCTCAGCGACGTCAAGGGCTTCGACCCGGCGTTCTTCGGGATCTCGCCACGCGAGGCGCTGGCGATGGCCCCGGAGCAGCGGCTGCTGCTGGAGACCACGTGGGAGGCCGTCGAACGGGCCCGCATGGACCCGCGCTCGCTGAAGGGCAGCGACACCGGGGTCTTCGTCGGCGTGCCCTACACCGGCTACGCCTCCATGGTCGACGCCACGGCGACGGGCACCGAGGGCTACGCCATGACCGGGATGCTGACCAGTGTCGCCTCCGGCCGGATCTCCTACGTCCTCGGGCTGGAGGGGCCCACCGTCAGCATCGACACGGCCTGCTCGTCCTCGCTGGTGTCGATCCACAACGCGGTGACCGCGCTGCGGGGCGGCGAGTGCGGGCTTGCCCTGGCCGGCGGCGCGATGGCGATCCCCGTGCCGGACGGCTTCGTGGAGTTCTCGCGGCAGCGTGGACTCGCTCCGGACGGCCGCTGCAAGGCGTTCGCCGCCGCGGCGGACGGCACCGGCTGGTCCGAGGGCGTGGGCATGCTCGTGCTGGCGCGGCTCTCCGACGCCCAGCGGCTCGGGCACCCGGTGCTGGCGGTGATCCGGGGCAGTGCGGTGAACTCCGACGGGGCGTCGAACGGGCTGACGGCGCCGAACGGTCCGTCGCAGCAGCGGGTGATCC